>NZ_JAFCME010000006.1 GCF_018130065.1 Bradyrhizobium sp. AUGA SZCCT0158
CGATTTCGAGTCCGCTGAACTTCAGATTCGGGACACTAGAGCCCCGTTCCGATTCCATCGGAACGGAAAAGGCTCTAATCCAGCCGGCGTCGTCCGATTGAGCTACATTCCGCTCGGAGGTCGATCATGGACGCAAGCAGTTTTTCGCGGCAGCCCGCGGGGCGCACGATGAAGGTCCGCTGCTGCATCGTTGGCGGCGGGCCCGCCGGCATGATGCTCGGATATCTGCTTGGCCGCGCCGGGATCGATGTCGTGGTGCTGGAAAAGCACGCCGACTTCTTTCGCGATTTTCGCGGCGACACCGTGCATCCCTCGACCCTGCAGGTGATGGACGAACTTGGATTGATCGACGGATTTCTCAAGCTGCCGCATCAGCGGCTGCAGAAGATGGAGGGGTTGTTCGGCGGCGCAACGGTCCGGCTCGCCGACCTCAGCCGGCTCAAGGTGAAGTACCCCTTCATCGCCTTCATGCCGCAATGGGATTTTCTGAATTTCCTGCGCGAGAGCGGCAAGCGGTTTGCCTCGCTCAAAGTGATGATGAGCACCGAAGCAACCGATCTCATTGAGGACGGCGGCCGCGTCGCGGGCGTGCGCGCGGAGACGCCGGAGGGCATGCTCGATATCGAGGCCGATCTCACCATCGCCTGCGACGGCCGCCATTCACTGGTGCGCGAGCGCGCGGGCCTTGCGACCGAGGAAATCGGCGCGCCGATGGACGTGCTGTGGTTCCGCGCGGGAAAAACGGCAAATGAAACCGAAAGCGTGTTTGCGCGTGTCGAGCCCGGCAGGATGATGGTGACGTTCGATCGCGGCGACTACTGGCAATGCGCCTATATCATCGCCAAGGGTCAGTACGACGCCGTCAAGGCGAGGGGCCTGCCGGCACTTCTGGACGACGTCGCGCGGGTCGCGCCGATCCTCAAATCCGGTCTTGCTGACGTCAAAAGCTGGAATGACGTCAAGCTGCTCACGGTTGCGATCAACCGTCTGACGCGCTGGACGCGGCCCGGCTTGCTTTGCATCGGCGATGCCGCGCATGCGATGTCGCCGATGGGTGGTGTCGGCGTCAACCTCGCGGTTCAGGACGCGGTCGCGACCGCCAATCTTCTCGCGGCCAAGCTCGTGAACGGCTGCCCGCCGGAGGACGAGCTGGATGCGGTGCGCCGGCGCCGCGAATTCCCGGTGCGGATGACGCAGCGGATGCAGGTCGTGGCGCAAGACAACATCGTCAGCGCCGCGCTGAAGGGCGGCAATCAGCCGCTGAAAGCGCCACTTGTGATGCGGCTGATCACGGCGGTGCCGTGGCTGCAGGGCATCACGGCGCGCTTCATCGGGCTCGGCGTCCGGCCCGAGCATGTGCAGTCGCCGGCATCTGCGGAATACTGAACAAGCTGGCTGCGGCCACTACATCACGCGGTGAGTCTGTAGCGGCCCCGCCACAGTAAGTGACAATCCGTCTGGTTCGCGACGTTGTAGCCCTCGCAGTGCCCACGGCGACAAGCCTGGTGCCAGCAGGGACACGTCAGGATTTCGGTTGTCGATGTACGCTCCCCAATTCTGATAGAGGGGATTATTCAACGTGAAGAAACTGGTACTCGCAGCTTCGATCCTTGCCGCCAGCGTGGCGAGCGCGTTCGCCGCCGACATCGCGGCTCGCCCGTACACCAAGGCACCCGTTGCACCCCCGGTTATCACCTATGACTGGTCCGGTATCTATATCGGCGGCGCGGTCGGCGGCGGATGGGCCACCACCGATGGCGTTCTCTACAATGCTTTTCCCGGCGCTCTCTGGAGGACGGATAGCCAGAGTCGGTTGATCTACGGCGGCTTTGCCGGAATCCAGAAGCAGTGGGGCAGCCTTGTTGTCGGTATCGAAGGCGGCTGGAATGGCTTGGACAATGGCTTCAACAACACCGCTGGCACTGGCGTTTTCGGCCAAGGCTGCATTTACGGCGGTGGGGCGTCGTGCCAAAGCCGCATCGATGATATCGGCTACCTCGGCGGCCGGCTCGGCTATGCCTGGAATCGCTTTATGGTGTACGGCCAGGGCGGCTACGCTCGCGCTGACATCGATACCCGGGTCTACCTCCCCGCGGCCAACCTTGCGATCGCGGCGGCCAGCGCCGCTCATGACGGCTGGTATGCCGGCGTCGGCGGCGAATACGCGGTTCTGGACAACCTCGTTCTCGGCATCGACTACAAGCACTACGAGTTCGACAGCGAGCGGCACAATTGTAACCGGGCTGTGGTCGGCTGCACCGTGGTGGACCTCCGCAATGTCTCGGCGAAGGTCGATGCGGTGATGGGGCGGGTGAGCTTCAAGTTCAATCCGTGGTCGACCGGACCGGTCGTCGCCAAGCACTGAGAAGCCAAGTACTGAGGATCACGACCTGCTTTAAAAAGCCCCGGCATGCCCGGGGCTTTTCGTTGCGGAAGTGTTTCAGTGTGACGTCGGTGCTATCCCATGACCGAGAAACCACCGTCGATCGGGATCGCGGTGCCGGTGGTGAAGTCGGACGCGGGCGAAGACAGAAACACCGCAATGCCGGCGAAATCGTCGATCACGCCCCAGCGTGCCGCCGGCGTGCGCGCCAGCACCTTGTCGTGCAGCCCGTCGATCTGCGCGCGGGCGCCCCTGGTGAGATCGGTATCGATCCAGCCCGGCAGCACCGCGTTGACCTGGATGTTGTCCGGGGCCCAGGCCACGGCGCAGGCGCGGGTGAACTGCACGATGCCACCCTTGCTCGCCGCGTAAGCCGACGCAAAGCTGGCGCCGAAGATCGACATCATCGAACCGATATTGATGACCTTGCCGCCGCCGGCTTGCTTCATCGCAGGGTAGACCGCCTGCGAGACCAGGAAGGCGCTGGTGAGGTTGGTCTGGATCACGCTGTTCCATTCGGCGAGATCGAGCACGTGCGGCGGTTTGCGGATGCTGATGCCGGCATTGTTGACGAGGATGTCGATCCGGCCGAGTTCGCCGGCGACGCGCGCGGCCATCGCATCGACCGCCGCCTTGTCGGTGACATCTGCGACCACCGAAATGGCCTTGGCGCCGCTGCGCGCGAGCTCGGCGGCTGCGGCAACCGATTTGGCTTCATTGCGCCCGACGACCGCAATCGCTGCACCGGCGTCCGCCAGACCGCGGGCCATGCCGAGCCCGATGCCGCCATTGCCGCCGGTGACGATGGCGACCTTGCCGCTGAGATCGAAAAGTTTTGTTTTCATTGTTGTTGTCCCATTGTTGTTGTCGACAGAGCCGCGATCAGCTCTTGCCTTGCCAGATCAGGATCAGGCCGACGGCGCCGAGCACGGCACCATAGCCCGCCCATTGCAGCTGGTTGATCATGAAGCTCGATTGCGGCCAGGTGATCGCGCCGGTGCCCTGGCCGATCCAGAGCAGGCCGACGGCGAGCGCCAGAAAGCCAACGATCAAGAGCAATCTGGCCATGAATACTCCCGCTGCCGCTTTCGAACGGCGTGACCGGCGCCCCGGGAAACCATTGCCGGACCGACCGAAGCTTTCGATCGAATACAATGCAGACGGCTTCGGCAAGGGCGGAGATGATCAGGGGATTGGTGATCGGGGGGGCAAGTGCGCCGCGCCTACCTGCGACTAGAGACGGCCACTGCAGGGGGCAGCAGTAGCATCGGTGCAGCAACGGATTGACGCTACCAGGCACAAAAAAGCCCCGGACGATGCCGGGGCTTTTGAGTTGATCAATCGGGAGAGATCAGTACCGCGTAGCTGGGGCACCCCAGTTGAAGCGGTAGACCAGCGAAGTGCTGATGGTCTGCACCCACGGCTCGTGGGTCACTGCCCCGCCGGTGAGCGCTGCTGATCCAGGAACGAACACGTTAGTGGGTGCGAACCGCGTGGGGATCGTGGCCCGGTCATAGTACGCGCTACGATATTCGGTTTTCATGAACCAGCCGGGGGCAGAGATACCGAAAATGTCGAGGTTGTTTTCGACACCGCCGCCAATAAACCAGCCATGTCGATCAAAAGAACCTGTGGTCGTTTGGGCGGCGAAAGACCCTGCGATGCCGCCAGCAGCCACAGGAAATTGCGTAGTGCCCGACCATTCAGAACCCGAGTAACCAGCATTGACGTAGGATAGCACGTTCGGTGCAACCAAGTAACCCAACCGCGCGCCAGCTGCGTAGCTGGTCCGGAGCTTCAGGGTGCCTTCGGTGCCGAAAAGAGGATCGCTCAAGGAACCTTCCAGTTCGCCAAACTGAGCGTCGCCGAAAATACCGGCCACCCACTTGCCTGCGAACTGCACGTCATAACCGCCGCCGACAGTTCCGAACCATCCGGAACCGCCATGGCGCACATCACGGGTGAGCGCGGTACCGGCTGGTCCGAAAGCTCCCAGAGGTCCGACCACGCCGGTGCTCACTGCATTGCTGTCAGCAGACCACAGGCCGCCGCCGCCACCGCCGAAGATGTAGAAACCGGTCCAGTTGTAGATCGGAGCCAGGGGGGGCGGAGCCTTGGTGTACGGACGAGCCCCGAGGTCAGCGGCCGAGGCCGATCCGGTCATCGCCGCTACCGCAGCCAGAGCGATCGCTAATTTCTTCATTGTCCAAACCCTCAATCTTAAGCGTCGTAACCGACCGCCCAAATGGTGCGCTTGCACCGATTCCCGAAACCCAGTGTCAGGACTATACGCAGTTCCACCCAAAATGCTGTTGCGGGGACAACACACCCGCCCGAAAACGATTTGAGGGAAAGCGCCTGAAAAATAGGCAAGATCAGGCGCGCACGGGGTGAAATAGGCCGAAAACGGCCCGCAATCGGACAAACGACGTGCCGTCGCCGAGGTCGCCCCGGAGGTCAGACGTCCAGCAGATCCTCGCTGGCAAACTCCGCCTTGTCGGTGATGAAGGCGAATCGGGCCTCGGCTTTGGTGCCCATCAGCCGCTCGACCGAATCGGCGGTGCCTTCGCGGTCGTCGGCCAGCAGGACCACGCGCAGCAGGGTGCGCTTGGCCGGGTCCATCGTGGTTTCCTTGAGCTGCGCCGGCATCATCTCGCCAAGCCCTTTGAAGCGGCCGACATCGACCTTGGCATTGGCGTTGAATTCGCTTTTGAGCAGCGCGTCCTTGTGGGCGTCGTCGCGGGCGTAGACCGTCTTGGCGCCGTGGGTGAGCCGATAGAGCGGCGGCACCGCGAGATAGAGGTGGCCCTCGTCGATCAGCCGCGGCGTCTGCCGGTAGAAGAAGGTGATCAGCAGCGAGGCGATATGGGCGCCGTCGACGTCGGCGTCGGTCATGATGATGATGCGGGAATACCGCAGGTCTTCCTCGCGGTAATGCGCGAGCGTGCCGCAGCCGATCGCTTGCATCAGGTCGGAGAGCTGGGCGTTGGCGGTGAGCTTGTCCTTGCCGGCGGAGGCGACGTTGAGGATTTTTCCGCGCAAGGGCAGCACGGCCTGGGTCTTGCGGTCGCGCGCCTGCTTGGCGCTGCCGCCGGCCGAGTCGCCCTCGACGATAAACAGCTCGGAGCCTTCGGTCGCGGTGTTGGTGCAGTCGGAAAGCTTGCCGGGCAGGCGCAGCTTCTTCACCGCGGTCTTGCGCGACGTCTCCTTCTCGGCGCGGCGGCGCAGCCGCTCGTCGGCACGCTCGACGACGAAATCCAGCAGCTTGTTGGCCTGCAGCGGATTGCCCGACAGCCAATGGTCGAACGGGTCCTTGATCGCCTGCTCGACGATCTTCTGGGCCTCGGCGGTGGCGAGGCGGTCCTTGGTCTGGCCCTGGAATTCCGGTTCGCGCACGAACACCGAGAGCATCACGGCCGCGCCCACCATGACGTCTTCCGAGGTGATCGGTGCGGCGCGCTTGCCCTGGCCGATGCGCTCGGCGTGATCCTTCAGGCCGCGCAGCATCGCGCTTCGCATGCCGGATTCGTGGGTGCCGCCGTCGGGCGTCGGCACGGTGTTGCAATAGGAGGAGAGGAAGCCGTCGGCGTCCGCCGTCCAGGCCACCGCCCATTCGCAGGCGCCGTGGGCGCCGTTGCGCCCCGATTTGCCGGAGAAGATATCCGGGTGCACCAGCGTGTCGGCATGGATCGCGGCGCCGAGATAATCCTTCAATCCTCCGGGGAAATGGAATTCGTCCTCGGCCGGCACCTCTTCGATGCCGCGCAGCAGTTCCGGATCGCAGCGCCAGCGGATCTTCACGCCGCCGAACAGGTAGGCCTTCGAGCGCGCCATCTTGAACAAGCGTTGCGGCCTGAAGGCGGCCTTGGCGCCGAAAATCTCGGTGTCGGGCTTGAAGCGGATGGTGGTGCCTCGGCGGTTGTTGATCTTGCCGAGTTCCTGCAGCTTGCCCTTGGGATGACCACGCTCGAAGGTCATCTTGTAGAGCTTTTGTTCGCGCGCGACCTCGACCTCGAGGAGCGAGGAGAGGGCGTTGACGACGGAGACGCCGACGCCGTGCAGGCCGCCCGAGGTCTCGTAGACCTTGGAGTCGAACTTGCCGCCGGAATGCAGCGTACACATGATGACTTCGAGCGCGGACTTCTTCGGAAACTTCGGATGCGGATCGACCGGAATGCCGCGGCCATTGTCGGTCACAGTCAGGAATCCGTCCGCGCTCAGCGTAACCTCGATAAACGAGGCATGCCCGGCGAGCGCCTCGTCCATGGAGTTGTCGATGACTTCGGCGAACAGGTGGTGCAGCGCCTTTTCATCGGTACCGCCGATATACATGCCGGGCCGGCGGCGGACCGGCTCAAGCCCCTCCAGCACCTCGATATCCGCTGCGGTATAGCCGGCTTCGGCGCTGCCGGATTTGGCGGCGACCTTCAGCGAGGCGCGGCCCTTCGGTTCATCGGCTCCGAACAAGTCGTTGGCGGTTTTGCTTTTAGCAGATGTTTTCAATGGTTTGGGCATGGTTCTTCATGTGATGCGCGCAACTTGGCGCCGCGAATCGGTCTGTCTGACTATGCCACGGATGGGCTTAAAAAGTGACGGCCGGGGCCAAGGCAGAGCGCTTCTGTCGGGCGCAGCAATGACTGGAACTTCCACGGTTAACAATGTCTAAACGTAGGTGAGGCGCCGGCTTGCTTTCAGCCCAAGGTTGCGTGATGGTCGCGGCGGGCCTGGGGAAAATAATCAATGATTAGGCTGGTTTTGGCGGCGGCAATCGCGCTGCCCTGTGTTGGCTGCGCGTCGGTAACGCGTGGAACGACAGAGAATATTTCCATCTCGAGCACGCCGGCAGGCGCGACCGCCGAGATATCGGGACTGGATGTTCCCACCGCCTGCGTGACGCCGTGCGTGGTTCAGGCCAAACGCAGCGCCGACATCATCGTGACAGTGAACAAAGAGGGGTATGAACCGCAAATCATTCCTCTCACCAAGGAAGTTCCCGCCACCGGCGCCGCAGGCTTCGCCGGCAACGTTCTGCTTGGCGGCGTGGTCGGCATAGGGGTGGATGCCGTTACCGGCGCGGCGCTGGATCACAAGCCAAACCCGGTCATCGTGACCCTGCAGCCGCTCTCGCCGGCACAACCCCGTCCGGCAAAGCCTCGACCGCCTAGGCGGCCGCCGCCGCCGCAGAGCTAAGCTCTGGTCGTTCCGGCCATTGATACCTGGTGCATGATCGCCGCGAACCGCGCCCTTACCGATTTTGTGGGGAAATTCCCCGTTTTGGGTAGGGAAGGCGGGCGGGGGGGGCGCGAGCGGGCGTTGAAATCACGCCCAGTGTCCGCCTTTGTGACTTGAAGTCACGCAACGGGCTGGCGTACCTGTTCCAAGGCCATGGGCCCGCGGGTTTGATTCAATGGCCGGATTTGGGGCTGGAAGGCGTTTAAGGGATGCAAGATTTTGCGCGCGCCCTGGCTGATTTCGTGCGCGATCATCAGGCCTGGGCAGCACCGATTGTGCTGCTGCTGGCGTTCGGCGAATCGCTGGCGTTCGTTTCACTGGTCGTTCCGGCCTGGGGGGCTCTGGTCGCGATCGGCGCCCTGATGGGCGTCAGCGGCATCAACTTCTGGCCGATCTGGATCGCCGGCGGCATTGGGGCGGGGCTCGGCGACTGGGTCTCCTACTGGGTCGGCTTCAAATACAAGGAGCAGGTGGCCCAGATCTGGCCGCTGTCGCGCTATCCGGAAATCCTGCCGCGCGGCGAGGCTTTCGTGAAAAAGTGGGGCGTGCCCTCGATTTTCATCGGGCGGTTCTTCGGACCGTTGCGGGCGTCGGTGCCGCTCGCCGCCGGCATTTTCGAGATGCCCTATTGGCCATTCCAGATCGCCAATTTCGTCTCCGCGCTGGTCTGGTCGGCAGCGTTGTTGCTGTTTGGCGACGTGATCGCTCACATTATCGAATGGGTGTGGCGGTTGTTGTGAACGCAGACGCTCGCGCTGCCGGAATAAGCCGGCGGGGGCAGGGGTTAGCTCTCATGATGGGGAACACCGGGCTTGCCTGCCGTCGCACCGCCTCATCGCGTTAGCATTGAAACGCTGATAGAAGCGGCGGCAACCAGGCCGAGAATCACACGGACACGTCAACAAAGCGGGAAATCCCGCGAACCGCATTCATCGTCTCACTGGGAGGACATCACATGGATTTGACACGACGTCACGCACTCGCTGGAGCTGCGGCTCTCGCTGCTTCGCCTCTGTTGCCCAGCATGCCGGCCAAGGCGGCCGCGCCGGTCGCCGAGAAGCAAGCGCCGAGTTTCTATCGTTACAAGGTCGGCGACGCCCAGGTGAACGTCATCTCCGACGGCGTCAACAACTTCGCGCTGGGCGACACATTCGTGCTCAACGTCAAGAAGGACGAAGTCAACGCCGCGCTCGAAAAGGCGTTCATGCCGAAAGACAAGATCAGCATCCAGTTCGCGCCGCTCGTGATCAATACCGGCGGCAAGCTTGTCGTCATCGACACCGGCAACGGCCCGGGCGCTTTCGCCTCGAGCAAGGGCAATGTCGGACAGTTCGCCAGCAACATGGTCGCCGCCGGGCTCGACCCCAAGGCCGTCGACATGGTGGTAATCTCGCACTTCCACGGCGACCACATCAACGGCCTCTTGACCGCGGACAACGTGCTGGCATTCCCGAATGCCGAGGTGCTGGTGCCGGCCGCCGAGTGGAAATACTTCATGGACGACGGCGAGATGGGCAAGCAGACCACGGAGCGCATGAAGGGCGTGTTCGCCAACGCGCGCCGCGTGTTCGACGCCGGGCTGAAGAAGAAGGTCACGCCTTACGAAATGGGCAAGGACGTCGCCCCCGGGCTGCAGGCGATGGCTACCCACGGTCACACGCCGGGCCACACCTCGTATGTCCTGTCGTCCGGTTCGGACAAGGTCTTCATCCAGTCCGACGTCACCAACCTGCCGGCGCTGTTCGTCACCAATCCGGGCTGGCACCTGATGTTCGATCAGGACCCGGCCATGGCAGAAGCCACCCGCCGCAAGGTCTACGACATGCTGGTTGCCGACAAGATGCGGGTCCAGGGCTTCCATTATCCGTTCCCGGCCAATGGCTTTGTCGAAAAGGACGGAACTGGATACCGGCTGGTGCCGGCGCCGTGGAATCCGGTAATCTAGCTCGTCTGCTGACCGTTGACCAAAGGCCGCCCTGGGGCGGCCTTTGTGTTTTGGCTTGACCCTGAAACCGGGCGGCCTTATGGCCCCGCCATGATCAACGCTTCGACCAGCCTCATCGCCCGCCGCCGCCGCATTCTCGCGGTACGGGCGGTTGTCTGCGTTTAAGATCATCGCCTCTGCCGCCGGATACGATCCGCGGCTCTTTCCCTTCAAGACACGCGGTTTGATCTGGCGGCTCCTACGTCAAGCAGGAGTTTGAAATGTATACGCCGCCTCCGTTCAAGCCCGACCGTGCCGCCAGCCTGGCGTTTGCGGAAGCGCGCGGCTTTGGCCTCGTCTGCGCGTGGGATGGCGCCAAGCCGATTGCCTCGCCGCTGCCGTTCTATCTCGGCTTTGCCGATGACGGGACGCCGCGCGCGCTGTTTCATGTTGCCCGTCATAATCCACTGGTAAAGCTCGCCGGCGGGACCTCGTCCTGGCTGCTGGCCGTCAACGGCGCGGATGCCTATGTATCGCCCGACTGGTACGTCTCGCCCGATCAAGTGCCGACCTGGCTCTACCAGGCCGTGCACCTGACAGGCACGGTACGGGCACTGTCCGACGACGAACTGGCCGAGCAGATCGATACGCTCAGCGCCAAGTTCGAAAACAGGCTGTTGCCGAAGAAGCCCTGGTTGTCGTCGAAGATGACGGCCGGGCGGCTGGACGCCATGAAGAAGGCGATCGTGGGTCTGGTGATGACGGTTGAGGAAATCGAGGGCAGCTTCAAATTGAACCAGCACAAATCCGACGCGGACTACTCAGCCATCAGCAATGCGCTGGCGTCACAGGGTGACGCTGATGCAGCCGGGATCGCAGGACTGATGCGCGAGGCGCGCCCGCAAGCCTTCATGACCGACATTACCGACACAGCAGCAGCGAACGAAACGACGACGCTTGAAAGGAACGCGCCATGACCCTGACCGATATCAAGCCGCACACGACCGGCGACACCAGGAAGCCCACCATCTTTGTCGATGGCGCGTCCGGAACGACGGGCCTTGGCATTCAGGAGCGGCTGCGCCTGCAGGGCGACGTCGCGCTCAAGAGCATTGCCGAGGACAAGCGCAAGGACGCCGGAGCCAAGCGGGCGCTGATGGAGGAGGTGGATCTCGTGATCCTCTGCCTGCCGGACGATGCGGCGAAGGAAACCGTGGCGTTGATCGACGGCATGGGCGCCAAGGGACCCAAGGTGCTCGACGCCTCGACGGCGTTTCGCGTCGCGCCCGACTGGACCTATGGTTTTGCGGAACTCGCGCCTGACCAGGCCGACAAGATCAAGGCGGCACGGAAGGTCTCGAACCCGGGCTGCTATCCAACAGGCGGGATCGCCCTGCTGCGCCCGCTCGTGGACGCGGGACTGCTGCCGTCGGACTATCCCGTCACCATCAATGCGGTCAGCGGTTATTCCGGCGGCGGCAAGTCGATGATCGAAAGTTTCGAAGGCGGCACCGCGCCGTCCTTTGAACTCTATGGTCTCGGCTTCGAGCACAAGCATCTGCCGGAGACGCAGCTGTACTCACGGCTCACGCGGCGGCCGATATTCGTTCCGTCGGTCGGCAACTACCGGCAGGGCATGCTGGTGTCGGTGCCGTTGCATCTCGACGCGCTTCCGGCCAAGCCCGATGGCGCGGCACTCCATGCCGCGCTGGCCAAGCGCTACGCCGGCAGCAAATATGTTTCCGTGATGCCGCTCGAATACGCGACGTCAAAAACCGGACGGCTGGAACCCGAAGCGCTCAACGAGACCAACAAGCTCGAGCTCTACGTGTTTGCAAGCCAGCAGCATCCCCATGCCGTTCTCGTCGCGCGTCTCGACAATCTCGGCAAGGGCGCCTCCGGAGCCGCCGTGCAGAACATGCGGCTGATGCTGGGGTTGGCCGACAGTTAGGCCCAAAGCGCCTTACGCTCACGCAGGCATCACGCTATCAGCGCGATGCCGGCGCTGCCGCCCGTTCGGCCGTCGGGGCTTGCGAGCGCATCCCAGAACCGCAGAATCCATAGTTGCGTCCGGCGAAGGCAGGTCTACTGTTTTTACTGCAACACGCGGCTGATGCTGGGCCTCGCCGATTGCGAGAGGGATTCGTGGACGAGGCGACGCTTCAATTCTACCGCGGCCATGCCGAGGCTTACGCGGCGCGCGAGATCACCTCGCGTCGGGCAAGGCTGGAGGCGTTCCTTACGCTGCTTCCACCTGGCACTGCCATTCTCGAACTCGGATGCGGCGCCGGCGGCGACACCGCGGAAATGCTGGCGCGGGGCTTCGACGTGTCGCCGACCGACGGATCGCCGGAAATGGCTGAGGTGGCGTCGCGCCGTCTTGGCCGCCCGGTCGGGACGCTGCTGTTTCATGACATCGACGCAGTCGGGACCTACGACGGCGTGTGGGCCAATGCCTGCCTGCTGCACGTTCCGCGCGATGACCTGGCGCAGGTGCTGTCGCTGATCTGGCGCGCGCTGAAACCCGGCGGCGCTTTCTTTGCCAGCTTCAAGACCGGTGACGCCGAAGGCCGCGACACGCTAGGCCGCTACTACAATTACCCGTCGCCTGATTGGCTGCGCGAAACCTACGCCAGCGCGGGCAACTGGAATTCGCTTGAAATCGAGACCGGCGAGGTCATCGGCTTCGACAACCAGTGGGCCCCGATGCTGTTTGTCGTGGCCCGGAAAAGCCTCTGATCTGATGATCCCCGAGTCCGGCAAGTCAATGTTCCGCGTCCTGGTCGTTCTCGCGATTACGCAGGTCATCGGATGGGGCACGATCGGACTGCTTGCGGTCGTCGGCGGGCAGGTCGCCGCCGATCTTCACATGGACATCTCGGCGGTGTTTGCCGGCAACTCGATCTTCTATGTCCTGATGGGTCTGTGCGCTCCTGTCTTGGCAAGGCCGTTCACGCAATTTGGTGCCCGCCGGGTGATGATCGCGGGAGCCATCATCGGTGCGCCGGGCTTCGTTTTGCTGTCGTTCGCGCAGGGCCCGATACAGTTTTTCGCGGCGTGGGTGATCCTCGGCGCGGCCGGCAGCGCCACGCTGGCCACCGCCGCCTACATCTTGCTCAACGAGATCGCCGGGCGGGATGCGAAGCGTGGCATCGGCGCCATGATGCTGGTGACCGGGCTTTCCAGCAGTGTTTTTTGGCCTACCACATCGTTTCTGTCAGACGTTGTGGGCTGGCGTGGAACCTGTCTGGTCTATTGCGGCATGCTGCTGCTTTTGTGCCTGCCGCTGTATTATTTCGGATTACCGCGTCGACCCGAACGGGCCGGTGAAGCTGTCGCCACGGCGTTGCCGGCGAGCGCGTCGCCGATCGTGTTGAAAAGCACCTTCTACCTGATCCTGGTGGCTCTCGCGTTCAATGCGTTCGTTTCCTTCGGATTCAGCGCCGTCTTGATCGAGCTTCTGAAAGCGGAGGGCCTGTCGCCTGCGACGGCCGTTACCTTCGGCTCGATGCTTGGCGTGATCCAGGTCAGCGCGCGGGGACTCGATTTCCTTGGTGGCGGGCGGTGGGACGGGATCACGACGGCACTGTTTGCCGGCTCGGCCATTCCCGTGGCGATGTTGTTTCTGATGATCGGCGGCGGATCGCATTGGGCGATCGCGGCCTTCATTCTGCTGTACGGCATGGGCAGCGGCGCGTTCGCGGTCGCCCGTGCGACCATACCGCTGGTGTTCTACGACCAGGCCGAATTCGCCAAGGCGACCTCGCGGCTGGCGTTGCCGTTGAATATCATTTCCGCAGCTTCGCCCCCGCTTCTCGTCGGCCTGCTGACGAATTTCGGCAGCAACGCGCTGCTTGGCGTTGCCATGGCATGTTCGTGCGGGGCTCTCCTGATCCTGCTTCGGCTCAGGAAGCTTCGCCCGGCGACCCCTGCGATTGCCGCGGGCTGATCGGGATGCGGGGGGGCCCGCGATCAAAGCACCTGGAAGATCGCCAGCGCCAGCACGGCCTGCGCGAGGAAGCCGACGGTGAAGGCGAGGGTCCGGAACACCGGCAGGCCCAGCGTGTAGACGATCAGATGCGCGACGCGGGACCAGAAATAAACCATGCAGGCCATCACGGTCCATTTGGTGGAATAGTCGGCCAGGTTGAGGATCAGCACCAGGGGGGCGAAGATGATGAGGTTCTCGACCGCGTTGTCATGCGCGAACATCAGCCGGTTGGCCCATTCCGAATGCGGCTTGTCGTTGCGCGAGGGATTGGCCATGGCGCCGGAAAGGCCGCGGATCTGACAGCGGTTGATGATGTAGGGGACCCACAGCAGGCCGGTCAAAATCACCGTCAGCGCAAGCCAGAACAATTCACGCGTCATGGTTTCCCCCTCATTCGATTTTCGAATCCCGATACGGGATATCAGCTTATAGCCAACCCCGCGGGCTTGCGCTACGCGCGGACCCGAACGTAGCTGCCGGGCGCATCCTCGATCGGCGGCATCGCCTCGGAGCCGACCGCGCGCGCGGGCACCACCTCGGCGTCGAGGCCCTCCAGCCATTGACGCCAGTCCGGCCACCACGATCCCTTGTGCTCGGTGGCGTTTTTGAGCCACTCGGCCAGCGTGACGTCCTTGATGTTGTCGTTGGTCCAGTACTGATATTTTCCAGACACCGGCGGATTGACCACGCCGGCGATGTGGCCGGATCCGGACAGCACGTATTTGACCGGCCCGCCGAAGAACTGCGAGCCGTACAGCACCGAATCCGCGGGCGCGATGTGATCTTCGCGCGTCGCCAGATTATAAACCGGCACCTTCACCTTCGAGAGGTCGAGCAGCGTGTTATCAAGCACCATGCTGCCGGTGGACAGCCGGTTCTCCAGGTAGCAATTGCGCAAGTAGAAGGAATGGTTGGCTGCCGGCATTCGCGTCGCGTCCGAATTCCAGTGCAGCAGGTCGAAGGAGGAGGGCGGTTGTCCCTTCAGGTAATTGCTGACGACGTAGGACCAGATCAGGTCGTTCGAGCGCAGCATGTTGAAGGCCATCGCCATCTTGCTGCCTTCGAGCACGCCGGCTTCCTGCATGTCGCGCTCGAGCGCCGAGATCTGGCCTTCGTCGACGAACACAAGTAGATCGCCGGCATGGGTGAAGTCGACCTGGGCCGCAAAGAACGTCGCCGAGGTGACGCGCACGCGGCGCTTTTCGGCGAGCCACGCCAGCGTCGAGGCGAGCAGGGTGCCCCCGACACAATAGCCCGCGGTATGAACCTTCATCTCGCCCGTGACCTTTTCGATGACGTCCATCGCGGTCAGCGGTCCCTGCCTCATGTAGTCGTCAAACGTCTTCTTGCCTAGTTCCTTGTCCGGATTGACCCAGGAGATCACGAACACGGTGATGCCCTGATCGACGCACCATTTGATGTAGGATTTTTCCGGCTTGAGATCGAGGATGTAGAATTTGTTGATCCAGGGCGGCACGATCAGCAGCGGCGTGCGCAGCACGGTCTCCGTGGTGGGCGTGTACTGGATCAGCTGCATCAGTTCGTTCTGGAAGATCACCTTGCCCGGCGTCGTCGCCATGTTGACGCCGACCACGAGGTTGGTGGGATCGGACTGGCGGATGCGCAGCGTGCCGCGGCCGGCTTCGATGTCCTCGGCCAGCATCTTCATGCCGCGCACCAGATTGTCGCCGTTCGACGCCAGCGTCTCGCGCAGCACTTCCGGATTGGTGAAGACGAAATTCGACGGCGAGATCGCATTGCTGATCTGCTGAACGTAGAATTCGGCCTTCTTGCGCGTGTGCGGATCGATGCCTTCGGCGTTCTTCACCAGTTCCTGCGCCCATTGCGTGGTGAGCAGGTAAAGCTGCATCACGAAGTCGAAGAACTTGTTGGTCTTCCACTCCGGATCCTTGAATCGCTTGTCGCGCGGCGACGGCTCGATCGCGGGCGGGGCCTCTTCGCCGGCCATGCGGCGCACCGTCGAGCCCCAGAGATCGAGATAGGCTTTGGCCATCTTGACCTGCAGATCGGACGCCCGCTCCTTGTCCGAAAGCCAGTATTCGGCGACCGTGCTGAAGGTTTTGATCACCTCGGCGATCTCATTCGGCGGTTTGTCCTTCAGCTCACCGTTTTCGCGCGGCTTCAGGTAGGCCGCGAGCGCCTGGCCACTGCTCTCCATGGCCCTGGCGATGTTCATGGCGAAGGCTTCAGCGTTGAAGGATTTCGCAGCGTGGATTTCGGTGTTAACGTCGGTCATGTCAGGGACACTATAACTTCATTTCGAGTTCGTCACCGCGCCTGACGGCGGCGGTAGTATTGGGTTAATCCTGTTGCACTGCGATAAAATTTCTCCGTTCGGACACATTGAAGCCGCACCGCTTGAGTTACCTGTTCTGGCTTTAATCGTTTCGGGCGACAATGGTTTGAAGGGTTGCGGAGAATTTGACGCAACTCGACGACCCGGCGCGCTGCAAGGCGCATACCAACAGCTCTTGCCAACGCGCACTTTGCAAACGATGTAAGGCGACGGGACAGATATTGGGGACTTCCGGACGGATGCCGGTGGATCGGATGATAAGGCTGTGGTCGATGGCCGCGCTGTTCGCAACCGCGCTCGCGGTCAGCGGCTGCTCGACTTCGATCGCGGATTTGCCAGGTGTCGGCGTGCCGGGCGACGCGCCCGCGCGTCCGAAGGAAGCCGGGGGCTACCTGCCGGTCCACGACCTGCCGCCGGAGCGCGACGAGGCGGTCATCAAGCCGGCGGAGCAGGCCAAGATCGAGGCCGAACTGCGTGCCGCGCGGGATCGCCAGGCGGCCGCGGCCGCAGCAAACCCTGCCGCCAAATAAGCTGTCTGTTTTTTAAGCGTTTCGTGACGCGATCCGGCTACCGCCCCCAAATGAGTCCCGGCAGGCTTTCGCTTGAAAACGCTATAGTCTCTGGTGCTGCGGGACGCCCGTGCTAAAAGAGCCTTAATTCAACCGCATCACGGTCCGGCACTCAGGATACTGCGCCTGAATTCGCTCTAAATCATTGATTGAGCGCGAGTTTTGGACGGAGCCGAACTCGGCTTCGAAAACCGCAGATTCTACCGATTCTGTCCCGCTGGTCGTCGGAGCAAGGGTCCCATGGAAGATTTCTACCGCATCCGCCGTCTGCCGCCTTACGTGTTCGAACAGGTCAACCGGGCCAAGGCGGCCGCGCGGAACGCGGGTGCCGACATCATCGACCTCGGCATGGGCAACCCGGATTTGCCGACGCCGGCCCATGTGATCGAGAAGCTGAAGGATACGCTGGGCAAGCCGCGGACCGACCGTTATTCGGCCTCGCGCGGTATTACCGGGCTCCGCAAGGCGCAGGCCGGCTATTACGCGCGCCGGTTCGGCGTCAAGCTCAACCCGGAAAGCCAGGTCGTCGCGACCCTGGGCTCCAAGGAAGGCTTTGCCAATGTGGCGCAGGCGATCACCGCGCCCGGCGATGTCGTGCTGTGCCCCAATCCGAGCTATCCCATTCACGCCTTCGGCTTCCTGATGGCGGGCGGCGTGATCCGCTCGGTACCGTCGGAGCCGACGCCGCAATTCTTCGAAGCGGTGGAGCGCGCGATCATCCATTCGATCCCGAAGCCGATCGCGCTGATCGTCTGCTATCCCTCCAATCCGACCGCCTATGTCGCCGACCTCGATTTCTACAAGGATCTGGTGGCGTTCGCGAAGAAGCACGAGATCTTCATCCTGTCGGATCTGGCCTATGCCGAAGTCTATTTCGACGACAAGAACCCGCCGCCCTCAGTGCTGCAGGTTCCCGGCGCGATCGACGTCACCGTCGAATTCACCTCGATGTCGAAGACGTTTTCGATGGCGGGCTGGCGCATGGGCTTTGCCGTCGGCAATGAGCGGATCATCGCCGCGCTGGCGCGGGTGAAATCCTATCTCGATTACGGCGCGTTCACGCCGGTCCAGGTCGCGGCCACCGCCGCCTTGAATGGCCCGGATGATTGCATTCGCGAAATGCGCGACACCTACCGCAAGCGCCGCGACGCGCTGGTGGAAAGTTTTGGCCGCGCGGGATGGGATATTCCGCCGCCGGCCGCCTCGATGTTCGCCTGGGCGCCGCTGCCGAAAGCCTTTGAGGGCGTCGGCAGCATGCAGTTCGCCACCCTGATGGTGGAGAAATCGGGCGTGGTGGTGTCGCCCGGGGTTGCCTTCGGCGAGCACGGCGAGGGCTATGTCCGCATCGCCATGGTGGAAAACGAGCAGCGTATTCGCCAGGCCGCGCGCGGCGTGCGGCGCTTCCTTGAAAGCGGCATTGAAACGTTGCACAACGTGGTTCCTCTCGCCAACCGGCGGTAGGCATGATCCCGAAAAGCGGACTTCCGGTTTTCGGAACCAGATCGTGCTTGGTTAGCTCTCTTCGGCAGGTTTTTTGGTCATGGTCGCACCCCTGAAAGTGGGCATCGCGGGGCTCGGCACTGTTGGCGCCGAAGTCGTCCGCCTCATCGAAGCACAGGCGCGCACCCTATCGGCGCGCAGTGGACGCGGCGTGAAGGTCGTCGCCGTCACCGCGCGCTCCAAGGTGAAGAAGCGCAAGCTCGATCTGCGCGGCATCGAATGGGTCAAAAGCCCGCTGGCGCTGGCCAATCACCCCGGCATCGATTGCTTCGTCGAACTGATGGGCGGTTCCGGCGATCCGGCGCTGTCGGCGATCGAAGCCGCGCTCAAATCAGGCAAGTCGGTGGT
This sequence comes from Bradyrhizobium sp. AUGA SZCCT0158, assembly GCF_018130065.1. Lineage (GTDB taxonomy): Bacteria > Pseudomonadota > Alphaproteobacteria > Rhizobiales > Xanthobacteraceae > Bradyrhizobium. The sequence continues at coordinate 18,265 of NZ_JAFCME010000006.1, forward strand.
GACCGCCAACAAGGCGCTGATCGCCAAGCACGGCGTGCGGCTGGCGAAAGCCGCCGAGAAGCATGGCGGCGCGCTGAACTACGAGGCGGCGGTGGGGGCTGCGATCCCCGTCATCAAGACCCTGCGCGAGGGGCTGGCCGGCACGTCAGTCAATCGCGTCTATGGCATCCTCAACGGCACCTGCAATTACATCCTGACCCGGATGGAGCAGGAGGGCCTGTCGTTTGCCGAATGCCTGAAGGACGCGCAGCGGCTCGGCTATGCCGAGGCCAATCCGTCGTTCGACGTCGATGGCCACGACACCGCCCAAAAGCTTGCGATCCTGGCCAGCCTCGCGTTCGGCACGAAGGTTGCACAGAGCGCGGTGTACGTCGAAGGAATCTCCTCGATCGCGCCGGAAGATCTGCGCGCCGCTGAGGAACTCGGCTATCGGGTCAAATTGCTTGGGGTCGCGGTGCGGACGGCGAAGGGTATCGAACAGCGCGTGCATCCGACCATGGTGCCGAAATCCTCCTCGATTGCGCAAGTCATGGGCGTCACCAACGCCGTCACCATCGACGGCGAGGGCATTCCGCCGATCACACTGGTCGGCCCGGGCGCCGGAGGTGCGGCTACCGCGTCCGCCGTCGTTGCCGACATCGCCGATGTCGCGCGCGGGATTCGCGCCAATCCGTTCGGACGCCCGGTTGAGCGCCTGCGCGCGACCACAAAAGCGCCGATGGAACGCCATGAGGGCGGCTATTATATCCGCCTGATGGCGCGCGACCTCGCTGGAACCGCTGCCACCATCGCGACCCGTCTGGCGGAACAGAAGATATCGCTGGAATCGATCGTACAGCGTCATCCCGACGGCGTTGACGCCAACGGATCGACCAAGAAAACGTCACCGGTTCCGGTTATTCTGATTACCTATGCAACCTCGGAAGATGCGGTCTATCGTGCGCTGGAAGCGGTGCAGCGCGACAAGGTGATCAGCGGCCGGCCGCAGGTGATACGGATCGAGAAGAACTAGCGCGCAATCCCCCGGGTCGCGCACACGCGCGATCCCCAGATTGTGCGCCACAAGAAACTGATATGCGGACCGAATGGTGCGCTGTGAAGACTCAAAGGAGTGCTTGGTATGTCGACCCATATTTCCGTTCCGCCGCAGCTGTTGCTCGAGCGCATTCTTACGCTTGAAATCGTGCGGGTAACGGAACGCGCTGCGGTTTCGGCCGCGCGTTTGCGTGGCCACGGCCAGGAAAAGGCGGCCGACCAGGCTGCGGTCGACGCGATGCGGCGCGAACTCAACAAGCTGCCGATCGAAGGCACCATCGTGATCGGCGAGGGCGAGCGCGACGAGGCGCCGATGCTGTTTATCGGCGAGAAGGTGGGCCTCAACGCCGGCCCGCAGGTCGACATCGCCGTGGATCCGCTCGAAGGCACCACGCTGTGCGCCAAGAACATGCCGGGCGCGATCGCGACCATGGCGATGGCCGATGGCGGCACGCTGCTGCACGCGCCCGACGTCTACATGCAAAAGCTCGCGGTCGGTCCCGGTTACGCCAAGGGCGTGGTCGAACTTGACGCTTCGCCCGCCGACAATGTGCGCCGGCTCGCCAAAGCAAAGGGCGTCGATCCCGCGGCCATCACCGTGCTGGTGCTCGATCGTCCGCGCCACGCCGACATCATTGCCGGCGTTCGCAGCACGGGCGCCGCGGTGCGGTTGATCACCGACGGCGACGTCGCCGGCGTAATCCATTGCGCCGACCCTGACAATACCGGCGTCGACATGTATATCGGCACGGGCGGTGCGCCCGAGGGCGTGCTGGCAGCAGCGGCGTTGCGCTGCATCGGCGGCCAGATGCAGTGCCGCCTGATCCTCGACTCCGAGGAAAAGCGCGAGCGCGCCCACAAGATGGGCGTCACCGATCCCAAGATGATTTACGGCATCGAGGACATGGCGCGGGGCGACTGCCTGTTCGCGGCGACCGGCGTTACCACCGGTTCCCTGCTCTCCGGCGTCAAGTTCCGCAAGGACGTCATCGAAACCGAAACCGTCGTGATGCGTTCGGTCACTGGTACTGTCCGCTACATCAAGGCCGAGCACCGGCAGCTGGACAAGTTCCACCTCGACTGAGGAACATGCATATGGCTGGAGAAATCATCATCCGGCCGATCGGCGAAGACGAACGCGCGGCGTGGAATCCGCTGTGGGACAGCTATCTCGCCTTCTACAAGACGGCGCTGACGCAGGACGTCAGCGATCTTGCCTGGTCGCGGTTTCACGATCCGGACGAGACGATGTTTGCGCTCGGCGGCTATGTCGATGGCCGGCTCGCCGGGTTCGCGCACTACCTGTTCCATCGCTCGACCTGGGCGCCGAAGCGATACTGTTACCTCGAAGATCTGTACGTCGCGGATGACGCGCGCCGCCATGGGCTCGGGCGTGCGCTGATCGAGGCGGTGTATCAAAAGGCCGAGGCGGCGGGGGCAAGCCGGGTCTATTGGCTGACGCAATCCAGCAACGCGCAGGCGCGTGCGCTCTACGACAAGGTTGCCGACAATCTCGGATTCATCCAATACCGAAAGGTGATTTAGTCGTCGTCGTTCCGGGGCGCGAAGCGAACCCGGAACCTCGAGATTCCGGGTCGCATGTTCGATGCGCCCCGGAATGACAACAACAACAAAAAAACAGGGAGCAAGCATGTCCGATATTTCCGCCGTCAAGGCCCTGGTGTTCGATGTGTTCGGCACCGTCGTCGACTGGCGCAGCAGCCTGATCGCGGATTTTACAAAGTGGTCCGAGAAGCGCGGCATCGAGGCGGACTGGACCGCGCTCGTTGACGGCTGGCGCGCGGTCTATTCGGCCTCGATGGATGAAGTGAGAAAGCATCCCGAACGCGGCTACATGATCCTCGACACGCTGCACCGGCAATCGCTGGAAAAGCTGGTCGCGCAGCTCGGCATATCAGGCCTCGACGACGCCGATTTGCATTACCTCACCATGGGCTGGCACCGCCTGCATCCCTGGCCGGACAGCGTCGCCGGCCTGACGCGGCTGAAGACAAAATACATCATCTCGCCGCTGTCCAACGGCAACGTCGCGCTCTTGACCAACATGGCGAAATTCGCCGGCCTGCCGTGGGACCTGATCATGTCGGCCGAACTGTTCGAGCACTACAAGCCCGATCCCGAAACCTATCTCGGCGCGGCAAAACTGCTGTGTCTGCCGCCGGAGCAGGTGATGATGGTCGCCGCGCATAACCAGGATTTGAAAGCCGCGCAGAAGTACGGTTTGAAAACCGCCTTCGTCGCGCGCCCGACCGAATACGGCCCCCTGCAGAAATACGATTTCGAAGCCACGGGCGACTGGGACATTGTTGCGAAGGATTTTGGCCGCATTGCAGACAGGATGGGCTGTTAGCCAGTAGCCCGTAAGAGTGGAGCGGGCTCACAATGCTGCGCTCATCCGGCTACGCTAGCCGTCACTTCGTTCCCGATCCCGTGAGCGGCCGACGAGATGTGTGGCGCATCCTCTGGATGATAACTTCGTGGCCGGTGACGCGATAGAAAATCAGATAGGGATATGGGCTGACGGTGAGGCGCCTCACACCAGGAATGTCGGTCGCTTGCCCCGCGTGAGGGTGCTGCTCCAGCAAGAGGAACAGAGCCTGAATTCGCCCTCGCATGTGGTTTGCGGATTGGGGCGAGTCCGCCTCGATATAGTCAAGCGCCTGTTCGATCTGCGCCGCCGCGCGGCTTGTAACGCGCAGCTTCACACGGGGCGCTTCGCCAGCAGGGAGCGAATCTGTTCGTCCGTAGCGAACTCGCCCCGGGCGATCTCCGCATCTGCGTCGGCAATGTCGGCGTGTTCCTCGGGCGTCAACTGGATGATCGGTTGCTCTTCGCCGGCCACCTGTAGAAGCAGGCGCGCGAGCTCGTCCTGGACCTCAGCGGGGAGGGTTTGGATGCTTTCGACGGCACGTTCAAGCAGCTTGGTCATGGCTCAAAGATAATCCTTTCGCCCGCTCGGCGAAAGGATTTCGAGCAAAATTTGTTCTGGTGGCTGCGCACCGGAGCTACGTCGCCGCGCTCAATATCACCCCATACCAGCCAAGCCCCCGATACGTCTCGTACCCCGGCGTCGCGTGAAACGCGACCAGCGTGCCTGATCGGTCCTGGTAGAAACCGCTGCGCCGTCCATCCAGTGAAAGCTGCACGCGCTCGCTGAGGATGCCCTGGCCGTCGGAGGCTGCGATGACGCGGAATTGCGAATCGACCAGCAGCACGCGGGCCTTGTCGGCGGCGCCGACGCGCACGCCCTGGACAATGGCGCGGGCCCGCGCTTCCCAATCGAAATGGATCGCCAGAATGCCGGTCGCGGCGGCGTTCGCCCTGCCACCGGTGCGCACGCTGGCGCAATAGGTGGCGACCTGGGCATGGCCGAGCAGGGGCTGGGATTCGACGTCGCCTGCGACATAGTCGTCGCCCGTTCGCAAAGCCCGCGCGTCGCGAAACCATTTGGTCGACGCCACGTTCTGGCCGACGACGCCGTAGCGATCCGCCCGCCCGTTGGCCAGCACGTTGCCGTCGAGATCGCAGAGCCACAGATCCAGATACACGGTGTAGGCGCCAAGAATCACCGCGAGGCGCTCCGAGACATGGGCTACGGCCGAAGCATCGGGGGAGGCGGCGCAGTCGACGACGGCTGAATCGGTGGCCCACCAGCGCACATCGCAGGTGCGCTCATAGAGGTTGCGGTCGATCAACTCGATGGCGTTGAGCGACAGATCCACCATGCGCTCGCCGCGCGACCGGTCGCTCATTCGCGCGATCGAGTTCATCAGATCGCCGGTGCGGTTGGTGAGCTGGCTCTCGAGCTCCCGCGCAATGGTCTCGACCTGCTGTCCGACATTGCGGACTTCCTGCGCGACCACGGCAAAGCCGGCGCCTTGCGCGCCGGCGCGCGAGCTTTCGATCAACGCGTTCAGCGCCAGCATCTTCATCTGGTTGGTGATCTTCTGGATCGATCTGGTCTTGTCGCAGGCGACCTGGTTGACCTCGGCAGTGAGCCGCGAGATCAGCGCGGAGATGTCGGATTCATCCGTGTCGGTCGCTGAATAGGCCGCGGTTTTGGCGGTCGATCTTGCAAGCGCGACGGACATTTCGAATTTCCTCTGCCTTCGCCCCCTCGATCGATCTCCTGCAGAGCGAATCGGGATTTAGGTGGGCGCACGTTCCCTCCGTTGTCGCGAGTCTTGCCTAATAGGTGGTTTAATTTTGAGGTCCGCTTGGGTAGTTGTACGGAGGTGAATTGCACGTTGTTTGTGCAGGTCATTTTTTAGGCAGTGGCCGGGCTCCGCGGGATGCGAAGCCCGACGGGTGTGGTCGGGGTCGCCGGCGCTGGCTCAATAGATCTTCTTCGGGACCGGGGGCGGGGAAAAGGGATTGAACGGCAGGGTGCCGTTGCCCAGCTTGCCGCCGGTCACCGCGTCCAGTTTTTTTGCGGTCAGTTCGATCGGCTTTTCGTTCGCGCGTTCCATGTTGCTTCTCCTGTTGCTGTCCCGGTGCAACATTGCATCGGTCTGATCAGGACAATGACGGCTCGGCGACGGCGGCGCTGTTCCCTGGGTGACAATCGAAGCGGCAACAGCCGGCGGGCGGATTGGAGCCGACCTGTCCGACGTCGCTCGCAGAAGGCGCAATCCGTGCTGCGTGCTACTCCGACCAAAGCCCAATAGTGTGGCAGCATCTTCCGGCGGATATTGCGGTAAGCTTTCGCCGGAAAAACCCGCGCCCGCTGGGCAAGAAAGGGTGGTCGATCATGCCAGATCCCGTCGCCTTGTTCGCCACCGTCGTTCTGCTGTTTCCGATGGGTTATTTCCTTTTGGCGGCGCCGGCCTTTCTGCTGGTGTCGCTCGACATCCCGCCGGTCACCCAGCTGTTGCGCGGCATGTTCAGTTCCTATTTCCTGATGGTGGCCATTGCCGGCGCCATCGGGACGGTCGCCGTTGGCTTGACGGGCCGGCTGTTTGTCGCCCTTGCTATTGCATCGATCGCGGCTTTCGCGGTCTGGACGCGTCGCTGGTTTCTGCAGCGGTGGGATGCGCAGCTCCGAGCCAGGGACGCCGGCGACGCCGAGGCGGTACGCCGGTTGCGGCGGCTGCACTGGGGCGGCATGCTGTGCAACGCGGCAGAACTCGCCGTTATCCTGATCAGCATTCCCTACGTCGTCGTCACGCCGGCTTGATCAGGGCCGCAGGGCGGTTCCGCCGTTCCATCACCCAACAAGGTTACGTAGAAGTCCGGAGCGAAGCCGGCTTCGTAGCAATCTCCCGTTAGGGAGGTTTGCGTACAATTGCGCGTTATTGATTGCATTGCTCGGAATGATTGTACGCCGTTACCTTCGCTGAACCGGAAAGACCGCAGAGGCGGCTTTCACAGGTGGCACCATGCTTGTTCATTTCGTGACGGATGAGCCTGCGAAAATTCCAGCCATCCGCGCGATGCTGGAACCGCAGTATGATGTTCAGTCCCAACTGCTGGGGGCCGCCAGCGCGAAGATCAGCTCAAGCGGCGTATTGATGATTGACGCCGATCTGCGCAAGCCAGTTCCTGTGGAACAGATTAAGCGCGTGCTGCAGGACCTGCGTAGCGCTTCGGAAAAGCTGTTTGTCGTTCAGAGCCATCTGCACCACATGGTGGCGCAGGCGTATGCACTTGGCGCGACCGCCGTGGTTTCGCGTCCAAAGGAAATCATTTCGAAACTGGAGCAAATCGACGTCGCCCAGAAAGCGGCGCAGGCCGGCATCGCCGTTGCATCCACCGAGATCACCAGTGGTGCGGCGGCCTTCGCATCCATGTTCTCGGCGATACGCGAGGGCAAACCGATAACGCTTTCGAGTGCCGAGGACGCCACATCGGAGATCATCAACGGTATCGAGCAAAACGGACTTGGCGTCTGGCTCGACGACGTGCGCCGCTATCACCAAGGCACGTTCCAGCACTGCCTGCTGGTAACGGGCGTGGCGGTCGGCTTCGCTCTGAGCATCAAGTTCTCCAACGCAGACGTAAAGCGGCTCGGATTGGCCGCCACGCTGCACGATGTCGGCAAGGCACGCATTCCCCTGGCTATTCTCGACAAGCCCGGACGTCTTGATCCGGACGAAGAAGAGATCATGAAGCGCCATCCGATTATCGGTTACGAACTATTGAAGGCTCTGCCGGGAATTAGCCCGGAGACTCTGGATGGCGTGAGGCACCATCACGAGTTTCTGGACGGCTCCGGTTATCCCGATGCGCTGACGGCGCCGGAGATTTCCGACCTCGTACGATTGCTGACGATATCCGACATCTTCGCCGCGCTCATCGAGGCGCGGCCATACAGACCGCCAATGTCCCGGCAGGATGCCTACAATATCCTGTGCGCCATGGATGGAAAGCTGGAACGGTCGCTCGTGAAGGCGTTTCAGAGCGTGGCGCTAAAGGCATGACCCACAACTGCAGAATGAGGTTTGCGCCGTTTTCTGCAAGGCAATTTCAGCCCGGACTTTTCACATGGAGCTAGACTAGCCATGGTTGCCGCAGCATCGCCGGATTCAACCGCGGAACTGACCGGTGCCGCCAAGGATGAGTCGGCCCAGCGGGATGCCCGAATTCTGAAGCAGGTGGCGGCCCTGTTCTTGTCCAATGTCGATCGCCTCCGTGAATCCCAGATAGCTGCGTTCGATGGCGTCTTGGTGCCCCTGATCGGGCGGATCGAGCCAGCAACGCTGGTCCATCTGAGCGAAGCCCTGTCCACGACAGATCTGGCGCCATGCGAGACCATCCGCAAGCTCGCGTTTCACGATGACCCCTTGGTGGCCGCGCCCGTTCTGCGAAACTCCAATCGTCTGTCGGAAGCGGACATTGTTGAAATCGTCCAGACCCGCAGTCAGCAGCATTTGTTGGCAATCTCCGGCAGAAATACTCTCAGCGAAACGCTGACCGATGCGCTGATGAGGCTTGGCGACGTCAGCGTCTCCAACGCACTGGCCCGAAATGCGGGAGCACGGTTCTCCGAATGCGGTTACGCGACACTTGTCGGAAGGGCGGAACGTGACGAAAGCCTCGCCGAAAAACTCGGCCTCCGCCTGGACATTCCTGCGAACTTGCTGCGCGAGCTGCTGACAAGGGCGACCGACATCGTGCGGGCGCGATTTTTGACGGCACCGCGACCGGCTGCGCAGGCGCGAGCGACGAACGCCAAACCGATCAGCGCTGCTCCGCGTAAGAAGATTGACTACACCCAGGCGCAGAGCGAGGTCCTGGCGCTCAATCGCGCCGGCAAGCTCAACGATTCAACAGTGAACCGGTTTGCGGTTCGGAGCGAATACATCCACGTGGTGGCGGCACTGTCATTGTTGTCTGAGGTGAAGATCGAGGCGATAGAGCCGTTGCTCGAACCCGAGCGGTTGTATGGACTGATCGTGGCGTGCAGGGCCAGCAGGTTAAGCTGGTCGACAATGACCATGATCATTCGCAATCGGCCCGGTTGTCCGCCTCCGACGCAACGCGAGTTTGATCAAGCTCACGAGGTATTTGACACCTTGTTGCTGTCTGTGGCGCAATGGACGGCGCGGTTCGGAGCCGATCGAATGGCGGCGAAGAAGATTGATTGTGCAACTGCTGTGTCACGGTAGCAAACGTAGCGGCAGCTCGTAGGATGGGTAGAGCGTAGCGAAACCCATCATAGTCCATCAACGACGGCGGTTGATGGGTATCGCGGAGCCTGTCATCGGGCGCGCATTCTCCACCCATCCTACAAGGGCCTATTGCGTCTCCAGCGTAAAGCCGATCTTGAGGGCCACCTGATAGTGAGCAATCTTGCCGTCCTTGATGTGCCCGCGGGTTTCGACAACTTCAAACCAATCCATGTTCCTGACTGTCTTGCTGGCCAGTTCGATTGCCGTACTGATTGCATCCTCAATGCTGGTTTGCGAAGAACCGACGATTTCGAGAATTTTGTAAACGTGATTTTTCATTTTGGTGCTCCTGGCCAGTTGCGCCGCTGATGCATCCTTTCGCATCGAGTGAAGACGACGATGCGACCAGGACAATAACCGGATGTGACCAAGGTGGTTCCTGAGCAGGTTCGGTCATTTGCGAGGAGCGGCTTGTCCGCCGAGTTTCAAAGGGCGAAGGCGGAAGCAATCATCCTTGCGTTAGCGACGCCATGGAATGTTTCGCGGAGCCTGTCATCGGGCGCACATGCGCGCGACCCTTTGGCTCGCAATGACGATGTGGTTCGAGAAGACGCGACAAATTGACCCGACGGGCAAATCACTTCCGATTTACGGAAATCGTGTCAAGCCCCGAAATAAAAAATATTTCGCTTTCGCCGTCGGGCAAATCATCTCTACGAGTTTGCGTTATCCCGTCCCACTCAGAGGGCATCGGCCGTCGTCACGACGAGGGGCGGGTTGCGGTGGACGTGACAGTTGCGATGGACGGTCGCGGCTGAAGCGTACGGCGAAAGCGAGTGGTCCTGACGCCCGTAACGGCGTTAAGCCTTAAGGGAGCTAACGCTTCCGAGGGGCGACGGTGGCAATAGAGGCCGTCTCACCGGGGAGAGCGCGTCATAAGCCGTAAAGCCATTGCGCAGGGAAGGCTGGGTGTTCTCCGCTGCCCTGTATGCTCGTGTGCAGCCTACTTAGCACAATTCGCACACGGGACCGCGGGTGCAGCGCGCACCCGGTCTTCCCTGCGCCCTCTATTCTCGAGGGCAAGGAAGTCACTTGCAAACCTCGGGCGCAATGCGTCGCGAGAATGCGAAACTGTTTCCACGTCATTGCGAGCGCAGCGAAGCAATCCATCGTGCGGCAAAGAAAGAATGGATTGCTTCGTCGCAAGTGCTCCTCGCAATGACGAAACGATCAAAACGCCTTGCTCAAAAACCGCGAGCCCTTCAATCCATACCGCCACGGAAAATCCACTGCCTTGGTGATGCCGATGCGAATGCCGGTGAGGATCTCCACGTCGCCAAGGCGCGCATGCAGCGCGATCGGCGGCGCATCGAGCGGGAGTTCGCTGTGCTTGATCGTGATCCCCAGCGCCTCGCACAGTTTGCCGGGACCCGAGCACAGCGCGCGCTCGTCATGCAGGCCGCGGCGGCGGCGCATCGCCGGAATGCCGTGGGTCGGTTGCAGCGCGCGGATCAGCACCGCGCTGGCCGAGCCTTCTTTTTCGCAGACGAAATTGACGCACCAATGAATGCCGTAGGAGCGATAGACGTAGGAAAAACCGGGCGGGCCGAACATCACGAGGTTCCGCGGCGTCGGACCCCGGTACGAATGCGCGGCCGGATCGGTGTGATGATAGGCCTCGACCTCGACAATGATGCCGCCGACGCCGTCGATGAGCAGCGTGGCGCCGATCAGGTCGGGCGCCACCTCATGCACGCTGCGGGCAAAAAACGCGCGTTTCAGCGCCTTGCCGAGGCGAGGGACCTTTGCTTCGGCCGGATTGGAGATTTGAACCATTTTGAGGTGAGAATCAGCGGGAACAGGAGGGAAAGGTCGCAATATCTTGCATGTCTCTGCTAGGTTCGGCGAGCCGGTTGCGGGCCTTCCGCAACTGAGGTTGCGGCGCAGTGCGACACGGATTAGCTAAGGTTTCCAAGAGTTTTCGGACATATTCAGGCTTCAAATGGTCGTTCTCGTCGATACCGTCTCATCCAACCAGGTTCGCCCGCGCCACCCCGAAAAGGTGAACCGGCCGGATGCGCTGTCGCCGCCGAAGCCGGCCTGGATCAGGGTGCGCGCGCCGAATACCCGCGGCTACGCCGATACCCGCAAGATCGTGAAAGAGAATGGCCTCGTCACGGTGTGCGAGGAGGCCGGCTGCCCGAATATCGGCGAGTGCTGGGACAAGAAGCACGCCACCTTCATGATCATGGGGGACACCTGCACGCGGGCCTGCGCGTTCTGCAACGTCAAGACCGGAATGCCCGGCGCGCTCGATGCCGCCGAGCCGGAACATGTCGCGGAAGCCACCTTCAAGCTCGGGCTCGCCCATATCGTCGTGACCTCAGTGGATCGTGACGATCTCGCCGATGGCGGCGCGGAGCATTTTGCCCAAACCATCCGCGCGATCCGCGCCCGCTGCCCGTCCACGACCATCGAGATCCTGACGCCGGATTTCCTGCGCAAGGAAGGCGCGCTGGAGATCGTCGCGGCTGCAAAACCCGACGTGTTCAACCACAATCTGGAAACCGTGCCGTCGCGCTATCTCACGGTGCGGCCGGGCGCGCGTTACTTCCATTCGATCCGGCTGTTGCAGCGGGTCAAGGAAATCGATCCGACCATCTTCACCAAGTCCGGCATCATGGTGGGCCTCGGCGAGGAGCGCCACGAGGTGCTCCAGGTGATGGACGATCTGCGCTCGGCGGATGTGGACTTCCTCACCATCGGGCAATATCTGCAGCCGACCCGCAAGCACCACGCCGTGATGCGCTACGTGACCCCGGACGAGTTCGCAGGCTACGAGAAGGTTGCCTACACCAAGGGGTTTCTGATGGTGTCGGCGAGCCCACTGACCCGCTCCTCGCATCATGCCGGCGATGATTTCGCCAGGCTGCAGGCGGCGCGTGCGGCGCGATCCCGCTGAGATAGCCGATGCCTAGGTTTTCAAGCAAGCGGCGGGCACATCACACCGCCCAGCAGATGTTCGATCTGGTCGCCGACGTCGAGCGCTATCCGGAATTCGTGCCGTTGTGCCATTCGCTGAAAATCCGTCAGCGCACGCCGCAGCCTGACGGCACCGAGATCGTGGTCGCCGACATGACGGTGTCGTTCAAGCTGGTGCGGGAATCCTTCACCAGCCGGGTGACGCTGGACCGTCCCAATCTGAAGATCATGGTGGAGTATCTGAAGGGCCCGTTCAGCAATCTGGAAAACCGCTGGACCTTCGAACCCAAATCCGAAACCGATTGCGATGTCGGCTTCTTCTTAGCTTACGAATTCAAGAGCCGGATGCTGGCGATGCTGATGGGCACGATGTTCGACGCCGCGTTCCAGCGCTTTGCAGCGGCGTTCGAAAAGCGGGCGAATGTGGTTTATGGAAAGCGGGCGTGACATGACGGCATTGGAACGCGTCGGCTTCATCGGCCTGGGCGGAATGGGGCGCGGGCTGGTCAAGAACCTCCTCGCCAAGGGTGTCGCCGTCACGGCGTACGATTTGAACCCTGAGGCGGTTGCCATTGCCAAATCCCAGGGCGCGACGGCGGCGGGCGGTCTTCGCGACATCGGCGAATGCCGCATCATCATGATTTGCGTCAATGCCGCCGAGGACGTCGAGGCGCTGCTGACGGGACCGGACGGACTGCTCGCCCGACCGGCGCCGAATTTCGTGGTCGTCGATCACACCACCGGCAGCCCGCAAATGGTCGATAAACTCGATCGACTGGTGCGTGCAGCCGGCGGGCGTTATGCCGAGGCGCCGATGACGCGGACCCCGAAGCACGCGGACGCCGGCAAGGTCAATGTGCTCTATGGCGGTGACGGCGACTTGCTCGCAGAACTCAGGCCCTATTTCGAGCGCTATGCGGAGAACATCTTCCACATCGGCCCGCTCGGCCACGCCATCCGCCTCAAGCTGATCCACAACTACATCGCCTTTGCCAACGTCGCGGCGTGGTGCGAGGGGTTTGCGCTGGCGGCGAAGGACGGCCTCGATCTCAAGCAGCTGATCACCATCATCTCGGCCGCCGGCGGCAAGAGCGGCATGCTCGACCTCTACGGCCAGGCGACGCTCGACGGCGACTTTACCCCGCTGATGTCGCTGGCGAACGCCCGCAAGGACGTGCGCTATTACGCGCGCTGGCTGGAAGACGCCGGATTGCCCGGTTTCATGGCCGATGCCGTGCACCAGACCTACCGGCAGGCCGCCTTGCTCGGTCATGACGGCGAATCCTGCACGGCCGTGATCAAGGCTTACGAGGCCGTCACCGGCGTCGAGGCGCGCGTGCGGCCGAAAGATCGAAATCAAGGCGGTTGAATTCTACACGACTTGCAGAACAAAAGGACCAAGTGATGGACATCAAGGCACCCACGCGCACCGGCGGGCATATTCTGATCGATCAACTGGCCCTGCACGGTGCCGACACCGTGTTCGGCGTGCCCGGGGAAAGTTTTCTGGCTGCGCTCGACGGCATGTACCAGAACCAGCGGGTCCGCTTCGTCAATTCCCGGCATGAGGGCGGCGCGGCCATGATGGCTGACGCCTATGGCAAGCTCACCGGAAAGCCCGGCATTGCCTTTGCGACGCGCGGCCCCGGCGCCACCAACGCCTCCGCGGGCGTTCATGTCGCGTTTCAGGATTCGACGCCGATGATCCTGCTGCTCGGCCAGGTCGGGCGGGACATGATGGAACGCGAGGCGTTCCAGGAAATCGATTACCGGCAGATGTTCGGGCCGATGACCAAATGGGTCGCGCAGATCGACGACGCGCGGCGGATTCCGGAATTCATCTCGCGGGCGTTTTATACCGCGACTTCCGGCCGGCCCGGTCCGGTGGTGCTGGCGCTGCCCGAGGACATGCTGACCGACGAGGCTGACGTTCCCGATGCGCAGCCTTACAAGCCGCAAACCGTCGCCCCGGGCGCGGAAAGCCTGCAACAGTTCGAGGAGTTGCTGGCCGCGGCCCGCAAGCCGTTGCTGATCGTCGGCGGCGGCGGATGGAGCGATAAAGCGCGCCGCGATCTCGAAACCTTCGCGACCGCGCATGAGGTGCCTGTCAGCGCTTCATTCCGGTGCCAGGATTATTTCGACAATCTGCACGCTGCGTACGCCGGCCATGTCGGCATCGGCATCTCCCCGAAATTCGCCGAACGGATTCGGGACAGCGATCTGATCATTGCGCTCGGCGCCCGGCTCGGGGAAATCACGACATCGGGGTATAGCCTGTTCGACATTCCGCAGCCGAAGCAGCCGCTGGTTCACATCTATCCGGATCCCGAGGAGATCGGCCGCGTCTATGCGCCGAAACTGGGCATCATTTCGGGGAGCGCAGCGTTCGCGGCCGCGATCAGCCGACTGAAGCCGAAGCATCAGCCGCGCGGCGACGAACTCAAGGCGGCGCATGCGGACTATCTCGCCTTTAATGAGCCGACCCGTTCGCCCGGCGATGTTCAGCTGTCGCGGATCGTGCGCGATCTCAGCGAACGGCTGCCGGAGGATGCGATCATCTGCAACGGCGCCGGCAATTACGCGGTCTGGGTTCATCGCTTCTGGCGCTATCGTCAATTCCGTACCGAACTGGCGCCGACATCGGGCTCAATGGGATACGGCTTGCCGGCGGCGGTTGCGGCCAAGCATCTGCACCCGAACCGGCCGGTGATCGCATTCGCCGGCGACGGCTGCTTTCAGATGACCGGGAACGAGTTCATGACCGCGGTCGAAAACCGGCTGCCTCTCATCGTGATCGTCTGCAACAACGGCATGTACGGCACCATCCGCATGCATCAGGAGCGGCACTATCCCGGCCGGGTGTCCGGCACCAATCTGGCGAACCCTGATTTCGCCGCGCTCGCGCGTGCCTTTGGCGGCTTCGGCGCCCGGGTCGACCGTACCGAGGATTTTGCAAAGGCCTTCGACGAGGCGGTCGCTTCGCGCTTGCCGGCGATCATCGAACTCACGATCAGCCCGGAGGCGCTGACGCCGGCGGCCTCGCTCAGCGAAACCCGCGCCAAGGCTTTGGCCGCGGCGAAGTGAAGTGGCGGATCGCTAGGATCTCGGCGGCCGTCGTCGCTTGACGGCGCTGCCGCGGGTCGATCGCGCGACACGCGGGCGGAGCCGGCTCACGGCCTCGCGGCGCGGTTTGACGGATGCCTGCGGTCCGCGCGCCAGCTCCATCAGCATGCGCAGCGCCTCGACCACCGAGCGCTGGCGCACGCTGGTGCGGCCGATGGCGCCAAAGCGATGTTCGCGATGCAGGATGCGGCCGTCGCGCGAGGCGACCGCGAAATGCACGAGCCCAACCGGCTTGCCGGGTGTGGCACCACCGGGACCGGCAATGCCGGTGATGGAGACGGCCAGATCGACGCCGGCCTTCTCCAGCGCGCCGACCGCCATCGCGGTAGCGGTTTCCTTGCTGACCGCACCGAAGGTCGCCAGCGTCGTTACCTTGACGCCGAGCATCGCGCGCTTGGCATCATTGGAGTATGTGACAAAGCCGCGGTCGATGACGTCGGAGGAGCCGGGAATGTCCGTGAGCGCGCCCGCGACCAGGCCGCCGGTGCAGGATTCCGCGGTTGCAATCGTCAGCTTGCGCATCCGGCATAGATCGAGCAGCGAGCGGGAGAGGGCGCGGGCGTCGCTGCCGCTCATGCTATTGGCTCCGGCCTTGATCGTCCCAAGGAAGGCGGATGGTGGCGCTCGCGGTCGCGGCGATGCCTTCCTCGCGGCCGGTAAAGCCAAGCCGTTCGCTGGTGGTCGCCTTGACGGCGACGCGGGAGATGTCGAGCCCGGTGATCTCGGCGATGCGCGCGCGCATGACATCGCGCAGCGGTCCGATCTTGGGCCGCTCGCAGATCAAGGTGACCTCCAGATTGGCAATCCGCCCGCCACGCGCGGTGACGCGATCGACCGCGTATTTGAGGAACTTGTCGGAAGCAGCGCCCTTCCACTGCGGATCGCTGGGCGGGAAGTGCGAACCGATATCGCCGTCCGCCAGCGCGCCGAGGATGGCATCGACCATGGCGTGCAGGCCGACGTCGCCGTCCGAATGGGCGAGAAAGCCGCGCGTGTGCGGCACGCGGACGCCGCAGATCATCAGATGATCGCCGTCGCCGAAGGCGTGCACGTCGTAGCCGGTGCCGGTCCTGATGTCGCCGAGCATGGCGCCGAGGCGGGCTTCCTCGCGGACGAAATCTTCAGGGGTCGTGAGCTTCATGTTCGCAGGATCGCCTTCAAAGGTCGCCACCGTCAATCCCGCCCATTCGGCGAGCGCGGCATCATCGGTGAAATCGCTGCGTCCCTCGCGCGCCGCGCGGCGATGCGCTTCGAGGATCACGTCGAAACGAAACGCCTGCGGCGTCTGCGCGATGCGCAGCCGCGCGCGGTCCGGCGTGGCCTCGACATTGCCGGCCTCACCAACCTGTTTGATCGTATCGGTGACGGCAATCGCAGGAACCGCAGCGCCAGTGCGGCCGGCGGCGTCGATCGCGCGCGAAATCACCGCTGGTGTCACGAATGGGCGCGCTGCGTCGTGGATCAGAACGATGTCGGGCTTCTCGCTGGCCAGCGCCTCGAGGCCGGCGTGCACCGACGCCTGGCGCGTCGCGCCGCCATTGGTTGGTGGTTGATGGCGCAACCCCGCGACGGCCTCGTTGAAGACCGCAGCATCATCGGGATTCACAACCGGCTGCACGGCGAAGACGTCGGGGTGGCGGCAGAACGCTTCCATTGCTCGGAAGATCACGGTCTGCCCGCCGATCGTACGGTATTGTTTGGGCCCTCCCGCGCCGGCGCGAAGTCCGCGCCCCGCTGCGACGAGGATGGCTGCTGTACGCTCAGGTTTCGGCATTTGACTCTAGTTACGGACGGATCGGGTTGAGGAGAGGGGATCGGGCCCCTGCGGCGCACAGCCCTTACCATGCCGAATGCGTAAAAACAGAGCGTTTCCCAATAGCTGTGGGAAAAGCAGTTTTTGTTGCAGTGCACTTGCACAAATGATAGAACTGTCTAAAGTGTAGGCATGAAGCTTGACTGCACAAGATTTGTGCTCACAATATGCGCCGACAGTAGCAATGCCGCTGCTGCCCTACCAATGAGAACACCGTGACCGGCTTGGACGACCCACGCCCTAAGACGTTGAAGATAGGCGACATTTCGGTCGCCAACCGGGTTCTTCTGGCGCCGATGTCCGGCATTACCGATGTCCCCTTTCGACGCCTTGCCGCCGCCCTTGGGGCGGGACTCGTCGTCTCCGAGATGACCGCCAGCGACGATCTCGTGCATGGCCGGCCGATGTCGGTGTTGCGTTGCGAGGCGACCGGGATCGGCCCGCATGTGGTTCAGCTTGCAGGCTGTCAAACCCACTGGATGTCGGAAGGGGCGAGGATTGCCGAGGCTGGTGGCGCCGACATCATCGATATCAACATGGGTTGCCCGGCGCGGCACGTGACCGGCGGCCAGTCCGGCTCGGCGCTGATGCGCGATCTCGACCATGCGCTCAAACTGATCGAAGCGACGATCGCGGCCGTCAAGATTCCGGTGACGCTGAAGATGCGGCTCGGCTGGGACCACGGCTCGCTCAACGCCCCCGAACTCGCGCGCCGCGCGGAAGCCGCCGGCGTGCAGATGATTACGGTGCACGGCCGCACGCGCTGTCAATTCTACAAGGGCGAGGCGGACTGGAGCGCGGTGCGCGCGGTCAAGGATGCGATCTCGGTGCCGCTCGTCGTCAACGGTGACATCACGTCGTTCGAAAAGGCGGTCAGCGCGCTCGGAATGTCTGACGCCGATGCCGTGATGATCGGGCGCGGTGCGCAGGGGCAGCCCTGGTTGCCCGGCCAGATCGGACGCCAGCTGGAAACCGGAAAGCCCGAAGCCGCCCCCTCGTTGGCCGAACAACTCGCCCACATCCGCGCGCTCTATGACGAAGTCTGCCGCCTTTACGGCTTGCGCATCGGCCTCAAGCACGCGCGCAAGCATCTCGGCTGGGCGCTCGAGATCGCTGCCGAATGCAGCCGCGCGCCGGCGGAGAAACTCAAGAGCTGGCGGCAAAAGATACTGACTTCGGAGGATCCGCACCGGGTACATCGATCGCTCCAGGACGCCTACGACGATTTTGCATGGAGTGCTGCAGCATGAATTCGGCCGCAGAACAACGCCGGCGCTTGCCCTCCGAAAGCGATGCGATCCTCAATGCGCTGCCGAATCCGGTGCTGCTGATCGCGCCCGACGGGCGCATCATCGACGCCAACATCGCCGCCGAATCGTTCTTCGAGATTTCGACCCAGTTCCTGCAACGGCAGTCGCTGAAGGAGCTGGTGCCATTCGGCAGTCCGCTGCTGGCGCTGATCGATCAGGTGCGATCGAGCGGCTCGCCAGTCAACGAGTACAAGGTCGATCTCGGCACGCCCAGGATCGGCGGCGACCGCCAGGTCGATCTTCACGTCGCACCGTTGACGGAGCGACCGGGCCACATCGTCGTGATGCTGCAGGAGCGCACCATCGCCGACAAGATGGACCGGCAATTGACGCATCGGAGCGCGGCGCGTTCGGTGATCGCGCTGGCCGCGATGCTGGCGCATGAAATCAAGAACCCGCTGTCCGGCATTCGCGGCGCGGCGCAATTGCTCGAGCAGGCGGCCTCATCCGAGGACCGCATGCTGACGCGGCTGATCTGCGACGAGGCCGACCGCATCGTCACGCTGGTCGACCGCATGGAAGTGTTCGGCGACGACCGGCCGGTGGCGCGCGGTCCCGTCAACATTCATTCCGTGCTCG
Source organism: Bradyrhizobium sp. AUGA SZCCT0158 (assembly GCF_018130065.1). Taxonomy (GTDB): domain Bacteria; phylum Pseudomonadota; class Alphaproteobacteria; order Rhizobiales; family Xanthobacteraceae; genus Bradyrhizobium. The sequence continues at coordinate 36,738 of NZ_JAFCME010000006.1, forward strand.
ACCACGTCAAACGACTGGCGCAATCGGGCTTTGCCCGCAACGTCCGCTTTGTCGAGGAATACGATCCGTCGCTGCCGCCGGTGCTGGCCAATCAGGACCAGCTCATTCAGGTCTTCCTCAATCTGGTGAAGAACGCCGCCGAGGCGGTCGCCGATCTCGGCAGCGATGCCGAAATCCAGCTTACCACCGCGTTCCGCCCGGGTGTCCGCCTGTCGGTGCCGGGCAAGAAGTCGCGGGTATCGCTGCCGCTTGAATTCTGCGTCAAGGACAACGGCTCCGGCGTGCCGGAAGACCTGTTGCCGAACCTGTTCGATCCGTTCGTGACCACCAAGCAAACCGGCAGCGGGCTCGGTCTCGCGCTCGTCGCGAAAATCGTCGGCGATCACGGCGGTATCATCGAATGCGAATCCCAGCCGCGGAAGACCACGTTTCGCGTGCTGCTGCCGATGTTCAGCGCCACCAAACAATTCGACCAAAGCAATCGCGATGACGTTTCGGGTACGCCATCGCCTGCCTCACAGGCCGCAAGATGAGGAATATCAATGCCCGCAGGTAGTATACTTGTCGCTGATGACGACACCGCCATCCGCACAGTTTTAAACCAGGCTCTCTCGCGCGCCGGATATGAGGTGCGCCTGACCGGAAACGCGGCGACGCTGTGGCGATGGGTGAGCCAGGGCGAGGGCGACCTCGTCATCACCGACGTCGTGATGCCCGACGAGAACGCGTTCGACCTGCTGCCGCGGATCAAGAAGATGCGGCCGAACCTTCCCGTCATCGTCATGAGCGCACAGAACACCTTCATGACGGCGATCCGGGCCTCGGAGCGCGGCGCCTATGAATATCTGCCGAAGCCCTTCGACCTGAAGGAGCTGATCACGATCGTCGGCCGGGCGCTGGCGGAGCCGAAGGAGCGGGTGTCGAGCGCCGCCGACGAGGGCGAATTCGATTCGATCCCGCTGGTCGGCCGTTCGCCGGCGATGCAGGAAATCTACCGCGTGCTGGCGCGTCTGATGCAGACCGACCTTACCGTGATGATCTCCGGCGAGTCCGGCACCGGCAAGGAGCTGGTCGCCCGCGCGCTGCATGATTACGGCAAGCGGCGCAACGGCCCCTTCGTGGCGGTCAACATGGCGGCGATCCCGCGCGATCTGATCGAGTCTGAACTGTTCGGCCATGAACGCGGCGCGTTCACCGGCGCCAATACGCGGGCTTCCGGCCGGTTCGAACAGGCCGAGGGCGGTACGCTGTTTCTCGACGAAATCGGTGACATGCCGATGGAAGCGCAGACCAGGTTGCTGCGGGTACTGCAGCAGGGCGAATACACCACGGTGGGCGGGCGCACCCCGATCAAGACCGACGTGCGGATCGTGGCGGCGAGCAACAAGGATCTGCGCATCCTGATCCAGCAAGGCCTGTTCCGGGAAGACCTGTTCTTTCGTCTCAACGTGGTGCCGCTGCGGCTGCCGCCGCTGCGCGAGCGCATCGAGGATCTGCCCGACCTCATCCGGCATTTCTTCTCGCTCGCCGAGAAAGACGGGCTGCCGCCCAAGAAGCTGGACACGCTGGCGCTGGAGCGGCTCAAGCAGCACCGCTGGCCCGGCAACGTGCGCGAACTCGAAAATCTCGCACGCCGGCTCGCTGCGCTCTATCCGCAGGACGTCATCACGGGTTCGGTGATCGACGGCGAGTTGGCGCCGCCGGCCGTGGCCTCGGGGGGCAATGCGCCGCTCGGCGTCGAGAATCTCGGCGGTGCGGTCGAGGCCTATCTGTCGTCGCACTTCTCGGGCTTCCCGAACGGCGTGCCGCCGCCGGGCCTCTACCATCGCATCCTCAAGGAGATCGAGGTGCCGCTTCTCACGGCGGCGCTCGCGGCGACACGGGGCAACCAAATCCGCGCCGCCGATTTGCTCGGCCTCAACCGCAACACGCTGCGGAAGAAGATCCGGGATCTGGATATTCAGGTTTACCGCAGCGGGGGCTAGCCGGTTAGACCTCGTCGAAATGCTGGTACAGAACGCTTTCGCGGCGGGCTGCGCCGCGGAATTGTCGCAATTTGGCAACATTGTGATATGAATGCATCAGTCCGCGGCAGGCGGACACAAAGCCTTTCAGATCACCGATTGCCGGAATGACCACCGCAGACACCTCGGCGCCTACATTTGACCCGTCGCTTGCCCAGTCCACAGGAGGAATCCTGCGGAAGTGGGTGGCGCCGTTTGCGGTCGGGATCGCGCTGCTGTCGGCGTTCCTGACCTTTGTGGTGCTGAGCGGCCTGACACCGATCGAACCTTCGCGCAACGTCGTCTACTCCTTCCTGCTGATCAATGCCGCATGCATCCTGTTGCTGGTTGCCATCATCATCCGCGAAGTCTGGCTGGTGGTGCAGGCGCGGCGCCGCGGCAAGGCGGCGGCCAGGCTGCACGTCCAGATCGTGGGTCTGTTCTCGGTGATTGCCGTGCTGCCGGCAGTGCTGGTGGCGATCGTGGCCAACGTCACCATCGATCGCGGCCTCGACCGGCTATTCTCGGGCCCGACGCGGGAGGTAATCCAGAATTCGCTGATCATCGCGCGGGCCTACACCTACGAGCACGCGCAGCTCATCAATGGCGACATCCTGGGCATGGCCAATGATATCGCCAACGCGTGGCCGTTGTTCGTCCAGGACCGGCGTACGTTTCTGGAATTGCTGACGGCGAGTGCCTCCAAGCGCAACTTGCCGGGCACCATGCTGCTCGACAAGGAAGGCAACGTCGTGGTGTCCGCGCAAACCGGCATCAGGCAAGCCTTTGCGACGCCGCCAAAGGAATTGCTCGACAATGTCGGCGAGGACAAACCCGAGATTTCGGTTTTCCCGGAAGAGAATTACGTCGCCGCGGTGGTCCGCCTGCGGGCCTTCGACGATACCTTCCTCTACGTCGCGCGCCTGCTCGATCCACGGGTGGTTGGGCAGTTGCGGCAGACCCAGGCCAGCGTCGCCGAATATGCCCAGATCGAAGCACGCCGGCTCGGCATTCAGGTCGCCTTCGCGCTGATGTTCGCGGTGATCGCGCTTACGATTCTGATGGCGTCAGTGCTGATCGGGTTGAACTTTGCCAACTGGCTGGTGGCGCCGATCCGTAATTTGATGAGCGCCGCCAACATCGTCTCCACCGGCGATCTGCACGTCCAGGTACCCGTCCATAAATCGGAAGGCGATCTGGCCCAATTGGGCGAGACCTTCAACAAGATGACCCAGGAACTGCGCACCCAGCGCGATGAACTGGTCAGCGCCAGCGACCTGATCGACAGCCGCCGCCGTTTCATCGAAGCGGTGCTGTCCTCGGCCAGCGCCGGCATCATCGGCGTCGATGCCTCCGGCAGCGTCGGCATCTTGAACCGTTCGGCGGAAAAACTCATCGGTCATGTGGAATCGGAAACGCTCGATCATCCGCTGTCGGACGTGCTGCCCGAACTCGACGACATGATGAAAACCGCCCGCGAGGGTACGCAGAAGCTGGTGCAGGGCCAGATCACCATCACCCGCGACGGCCATGAGAGCAATCTGTCGGTCCGCGTCAGCGCCGAACAGACCGGGCAATCGCGCGACAGCTACATCATCACGCTCGACGACATCACGGATTTGGTTTCTGCGCAGCGCACCTCGGCCTGGGGCGACGTGGCGCGCCGCATCGCCCACGAAATCAAGAATCCGCTGACGCCGATCCAGCTTTCGGCCGAACGTATCCGCCGCAAGTTCGGCAAGGTCATTATCGAGGACAAGGGCATCTTCGAGCAATGCACCGACACCATCGTGCGCCAGGTCGACGACATCAGGCGGATGGTCGACGAGTTCTCCCGCTTTGCGCGGATGCCGAAGCCGGTGATGGAAGGCGAGGACGTTGCCGATACCGTACGGCAGGCGGTATTCCTGATGAAAGTCGGGCATCCCGACCTCGATATCGAGACCGAAATCAAGCAAGACCCGATTCGGGCGCAGTTCGACCGCCGGCTGATTTCGCAGGCTTTGACCAACATCATCAAGAACGCGACCGAAGCGATCGAGCAGGTTCCGCCGGACGAGCTTGGCAAGGGGCGTATCGATGTCGTCGCCGCGCAAGAGAACGACGATATCGTGATCGACGTGATAGACAACGGTATCGGCCTGCCTAAGACGGCTCGCGCGCGCCTGCTAGAGCCTTACGTGACGACGCGGCAGAAGGGCACCGGGCTTGGGCTCGCGATCGTCGGTCGGGTGCTGGAAGACCATGGCGGCCGCATCGAGCTCAAGGATGCCTCTGACTTCCGGCCGGGGCAGCGCGGGGCATGGATGCGGTTGCGCTTTGCCGTCTCCGGTCAGGCGCCGAAGGCTGAAGCGAAAGAACCGGCTGCGGCCGTAAAAGAGCAGGGCGACGAAACAAAAGCGCCGGCTTCCGAAACCAATGAGGCGGCAAACGCGACTAATGATGAACCAAAAATCAAAGCCGCAACAGGCAACTGACAAGACAGGTGTAACCCATGGCCAGTGACATTCTGATTGTCGACGACGAAGCAGATATCCGGGACCTTGTTGCGGGCATTCTGGACGATGAGGGCTTCAGCACGCGGACCGCGCGCGACAGCGATTCGGCGCTCGCCGAGATCGCCAACCGTCGCCCCCATCTGGTGTTTCTCGACATCTGGCTGCAGGGCTCCAAGCTCGACGGCCTGCAATTGCTCGAGCAAATCAAGAAGGATCACGCCGACGTGCCCGTGGTGATGATCTCCGGCCACGGCAACATCGAAACGGCCGTCGCCGCGATCAAGCGCGGCGCCTATGACTTCATCGAAAAGCCCTTCAAATCGGACCGCCTGATCCTGGTGGCGACACGGGCGCTGGAAACCTCGCGCCTCAAGCGCGAGGTAAAAGAACTCAAGCAACTGGCTCCGGCTGCTAGCGTTCTGACCGGGCGCTCGGCCTGCATGAACCAGCTGCGCCAGACCATCGACCGGGCAGCCAAGGCCAACAGCCGCATTCTGATCGTCGGCCCTCCCGGTTCAGGCAAGGAGCTGGCGGCGCGGACGCTGCATCACGCATCGAGCCGCGCCGAAGGGCCGTTCGTCGTCATCAACGCAGCGGCGATCACGCCGGAGCGGATGGAAGTCGAAATGTTCGGGGTCGAGCAGACCAATGGCGAACAGGCGCGCAAGGCCGGCGCACTCGAAGAGGCCCATGGCGGCACGCTGTTCATCGACGAAATCGCCGACATGCCGCGCGAAACCCAGAACAAGATCCTGCGCGTGCTGGTCGATCAGACCTTCCAGCGTTCGGGCGGCACCGCCAAGGTCCATGTCGACGTCCGCATCATCTCCTCGACCGCGCGCAATCTGGAAGAGGAGATCGCCGAAGGGCGCTTCCGCGAGGACCTTTATCACCGGCTATCGGTGGTGCCGATCCGGGTGCCCCCGCTGTCGGAACGCCGCGAAGATATTCCCGAACTGATCGACTACTTCATGGATCAGATTTCGATCGCGACCGGCCTGCCGAAACGCCAGATCGGCCAGGATGCCATGGCGGTGCTGCAGTCGCATGTCTGGCCCGGCAACGTCCGCCAACTCCGCAATAACGTCGAGCGGGTGATGATCCTGGCCGGCGGCGGTCCGGAAGCGATCGTCACCGCCGACATGTTGCCGCAGGACGTCGGCTCGATGGTGCCGGCCATGCCGACCAGCAACAATGGCGAACACATCATGGGCTTGCCACTGCGCGAAGCGCGCGAAGTGTTCGAGCGCGACTATCTGATTGCCCAGATCAGCCGGTTCTCGGGCAATATCTCTCGCACGGCGGAATTCGTCGGCATGGAGCGGTCGGCCCTGCATCGCAAGCTCAAGGCGCTCGGAGTTGGTTGAGCACGTGTTGCGCGAAAGCTATTTGCATCGCTTATTCGCGTGCTAGCCGGGCGGCGGCCGCAAGCGATTCTACGCCACCGATCCATGCAGTTGCTTGAGAATATTCATCTCTTTCCGGAGCTCTACGGAGAATGGTCACTAGGTTCCGCGTGGGTGACGCGCGAACTGGCTTGCCTAAAAACCGCGCGTACCCTCTAATCGAACTGCCGAGCCGACCGGAGGGGGATCTCAGGGGAAGCCGGCAGCCGGGGCAGGCTCCGTCAGAGAGCAACAACCGGTTAACAAAAAGAAGCACAAGACGGCGGGACAAAAACAATGGCGGCAGACCGCGCACAAAACCTACAAGACACCTTCCTAAATCACGTTCGCAAAACCAAAACGCCACTAACGATCTTTCTGGTCAACGGAGTAAAGCTGCAGGGGATTGTCACCTGGTTCGACAATTTCTGCCTGCTGCTTCGGCGCGACGGTCACTCGCAGCTTGTATACAAGCACGCGATCTCGACCATCATGCCGGGCGCTCCGATCCAGTTGTTCGAAGGCGGTGAGGATGCTCCGGCTTGAGAGTGACCTGATTGGAACCCCTCAATCGTGAAGGGGGCGCCGACCGTCCGCGGTCGGCGGGGGGCAAACAGACCGGGCGGGTGATCGTCATCGGTCCTTATTTGCGTATGCGCCGCGGCGATGTCGATGCGCAAGCGAACGAGGCTGTGCGCGATTCCGAGGCGCGGCTGGAGGAGGCCGCAGGTCTGGCGCGCGCCATCGACCTGTCGGTCGGCGATTCCCTGATCGCTCCGATCAGCCAGATCAGGCCTGCCACCTATCTCGGAAAGGGCAAGGTCGAGGAGATCCTCGGCCTCATCAAAGGCCATGACATTGAACTCGTGGTGATGGACTGCGCGTTGTCGCCGATCCAGCAGCGTAATCTCGAGAAGGCCTGGGACACCAAGGTGCTCGACCGTACCGGGCTGATCCTGGAAATCTTCGGCCGTCGCGCCAAGACCAAGGAAGGCTCGCTGCAGGTCGAGCTTGCGCATCTGAATTATCAGCGCAGCCGGCTGGTGCGATCATGGACCCATCTGGAGCGCCAGCGCGGCGGCTTCGGCTTCATGGGCGGCCCAGGAGAGACCCAGATCGAGGCCGACCGACGCCTGATCGGCGACCGCATCACGCGCCTTGAGAACGAAATCAAGAAGGTGCAGGCGACGCGACGGCTGCATCGTGCCGGCCGCCAGCGGGTGCCGTATCGCGTGGTCGCGCTGGTCGGCTACACCAACGCCGGCAAGTCGACGCTGTTCAACCGCCTGACCCGCGCCGACGTCCAGGCCGCCGATATGCTGTTTGCTACACTGGATCCTACATTGCGCGCGCTGAGCCTGCCGCATGGCGGCAAGGCGATGCTGTCGGACACGGTCGGATTCATTTCCAACCTGCCGACGCAACTGGTGGCCGCGTTTCGCGCCACGCTGGAAGAGGTGCTGGAAGCGGACATCATCCTGCACGTCCGCGACATCTCGCACGAGGACGCGGAGGCACAGGAGCGCGACGTCGATGCCGTGCTGCGCCAGCTCGGGATCGACCCGGACGCAGGCGCGCGCATCCTCGAAGTCTGGAACAAGATCGATCGCTTCGATCCCGAGGAGCGTGACAACCTGCGCAACATGGCCGCGCGCCGGCCAGAAGAGCGGCCGTGCTTCCTGGTATCCGCCGAGACCGGCGAGGGGATCGAGACGCTGCTGACCGCGATCGAGGATCGGCTCGCCGCCTTCCGGATGACGCTCGATCTTTCGATCGACGCCTCCGATGGCGCCGGCATCAGCTGGCTGCATCGTAACGCCGAGGTGCTCACCAAGGAGCTTCACGGCGAGCGGTTCGACATGACGGTGCGGGTCGACGAAACCAAGCGCGATATCGTGGTCAGCCGCTTTGCGGCCGTGCCGCATGTGGCTTGAAGCTCATCGTGTTCCTGGCGCACTATGGCTCGGCGGGAAACGAATGGTGTTCGTGCGCGATTTTCCATGCACCGTCAACTTTCCGCAAGCCGACAGTCAGGCGCAGCTGGGGTGTGCTGTCCTTCTCCAGCGAGGCTCTTGTTCCGCACCGGAGTAATGCCGTGGCGAATGCGACGGTGTCGCCAGCTTTTACATCGAGCTGAGCGATCTCGAACATGCCGCTTCCTTCTTCGAGCCAGTTGAAGAACGCAGTCCACGAATTTCGATAGGCGTCAATGCCGCGCAATTCGACAGGCGGCGGCACGTCGAACATCACCATATCGCCGGTGTGGTGAGCGAGGACGGCCTCTATTTCGCGGGAGCGTACCCCAAGAGCCCATTCTTCAATCAAACGGCGTATTTTGATTTCCTCTGATTTGTTCGCAGTCATGCTGCCCCTCCGGGATCGTCATTATCGATACCCCAAGGACGAGTAAGACGGTGTCGAACCGACACCACCTGAAGGACTGCCCGTTCACGACTTCGTGCATGCCCACCGTATGGGTTCAGCGGGCGGCCGACCGCTCCTTGCGTTTCGCCTCATCCCACAGCGCGTCCATCTCTTCCAGTGTCGCCACTTCTAATGAACGTCCGTTCGCCGCCAACGCGCGTTCGATGTAGGCAAAGCGGCGCTCGAATTTCGCGTTGGTGCCGCGCAGCGCTGCTTCGGGATCGGCGCCGACATGCCGCGCCAGATTGACCAGGGCGAACAGGAGATCGCCGGTCTCGCTTGCGAGCTCTTCCGCATCGCCCTTGTCGAGCGCGGCCTCGATCTCGTCAGCCTCCTCGCGGATCTTGTGCAGCACGGCTCGGGGATCGTTCCAGTCGAAGCCGACGGTCGAGGCCTTGCGCTGCAATTCCATCGCGCGCGTCAGCGCGGGCTGACCGGCCTTGACGCTCGACAGCAACGATTTGGGTCCAGCCGACTCCGGCGGCCGGCGCACGGCGCGTTCGGCCTTTTCCTCGGCCTTGATGCGCTCCCAGGCGCTCTTGACGCCGGCCGGCTGGATGTTGCCGTCCTTGTCGGCGAAGACGTGTGGGTGCCGCCTTATCATCTTTCTTGTGACCGCCTCGACGACGTCGCCGAAAGCAAAGGCGTTCTGTTCTTCGGCCATGCGTGCGTGATAGACGACCTGCAGCAGGAGATCGCCGAGTTCCTCACGGAGATCGTCGAGATCGCCGCGGGTGATGGCGTCGACGACCTCATAGGCTTCCTCGATGGTGTAGGGCGCGATCGTCGCAAAATTCTGTTCGAGATCCCACGGACAACCGGTGACCGGCGTGCGCAGCGCCGCCATGATTTCGAGCAGCCGGGAAATATCGCGGGAAGGGGTCATGGGTGTACCGACGCCAGGAGAGGAAAGACACGGCTTTATGCCGCAAGCGGCTGACCGATCCCAGCGGAACGCGCCGAAACCGGGTTGATTTCCACCGATTGGCCTGCGCGCCCGGGGATGGTAATGGGGCTCCATGAGCGATCCGTCCCAATCCGAAACCGCGCTGGTGCTGTTTTCCGGCGGACAGGATTCCACCACCTGCCTGGCCTGGGCCCTGCAGCGCTTCGCGCGGGTCGAAATGCTGGGATTCAGCTACGGCCAGCGTCACGCAATTGAGCTTGGGTGCCGGGATCGTCTGCTATCGGGCATCAAATCATTGCGGCCGGACTGGGCTTCGAGGCTCGGCGAGAGCCATACGCTCGAGATTCCGACGCTGGCGGAGATTTCCGACACCGCGCTGACGCGCGATGTCGCGATCGCGATGGGCGAGGACGGACTGCCCAATACATTCGTTCCCGGCCGCAATCTCGTGTTCCTGACCTTCGCAGCGGCGCTGGCGTACCGGCGCGGCATCCGCCACATCATCGGCGGCATGTGCGAGACGGATTATTCCGGCTACCCGGACTGCCGTGACGAGACCATCAAGGCGCTGCAGTCCGCGCTCAATCTCGGCATGGCCAGACAATTCGAACTGCACACGCCGCTGATGTGGCTGGACAAGGCCTCGACCTGGAAGCTTGCACATGACCTCGGCGGGGCAGGGCTGGTCGACCTGATCCGCGAACATTCCCACACCTGTTATCTCGGCGAGCGGGGCGACCAGCACGATTGGGGCTATGGCTGCGGCAAATGCCCGGCCTGCGCGTTGCGCGCCAAGGGCTGGCGCGAATATGCCGGCACGTAAGCGCTAGTGAAATCCGAACGAGTGCGGCAACCACAGCGAGATCGCCGGGATGTAGGTCACGAGCATCAGCACCGCGAACATCACGTAGTAGAACGGCCAGATCTCGCGCATGATGTCGTCCACTGACACCTTGCCGATCGCGCAACCGACGAACAACGTCGTGCCCACCGGAGGCGTCAACAGGCCGATGCCGAGATTGAGCAGCATGACGATGCCGAAATGCACGGGATCGATGCCGAAGCTCTTGACCACCGGCAGCAGGATCGGCGTGCAGATCAGCAACAGCGGCGCGAGATCGAGCGCGGTGCCCAGCACCAGCAGCATGATGTTGAGCCACATCAGCAGCACGTATTTGTTGGCTGAAATCGCGACGAAGAATTCCGTCATCTTGGCGGGCATCTGCATCACGGCGGCAATGTAGCCGAAGCAGGATGCGGTGGCGACCAGTGTCAGCACCATGGCCACGGTCTGCAGCGTCCGGTAGGCCAGCTGCGGCAGTTCCGACCATTTGTAGTCGCGGTAGATGAACATGGTGACGAAGAACGCCCAGACGCAGGCCACGGCGCCGGCCTCGATCGGCGTAAAGACGCCCGTGAGGATGCCGCCGAGCACGATCACCAGCGTCACGATGCCCCAGAGGGCTTCGACCAGCATTTTGGCGGCCTGCCGGATCGGCACCGGCTCGCCCTTCGGATGCTTGTCGCGATAGGCGTAGAACAAGCACAACAGCATCAGCGAAAAGCCCAACAGCAAGCCGGGCAGGATTCCCGCCAGGAACAGGCTCGTGATCGAGACGACCCCGCCGGTCGCCAGCGAATAGATCACGGCGTTGTGGCTCGGCGGAACGACGATGGCCTGCAGCGAGGCGCTGATGGTGACGTTGGTTGCGAAGACGCGGGGGTAACCCTTCTTGGCCATCTGCGGGATCATGACTGAGCCGATCGCGGACGTATCGGCGACGGAAGATCCGGAGATGCCGCTCATGATCGTGGTGGCAAGAATGTTGACTTGCGACAGCCCGCCGCGCATGCGCGTGAAGCCGACGATGACGGCGGCAAAGTCCACCAACCGCCGTGCCATGCCACCCTCGGCCATGATCGCCCCGGCGAGGACAAAAAACGGAATGGTCAGCATCGATACCTTGCCGACGCCGCTGGCCAGTTGCTGCATGACCGCGGCGACCGGGAGGTCGATCCACAGCGCGCCGACCAGTGCGGACAGCGCCATAGCATAGGCGATCGGCATGCCGATGGCGAAGAACACACACATGCTGAGAAGGAGAACCGCGATATCCATCGGACGTCCGTGCTGGAAGAGAAACGCTATTCGATAGGGACGTGGGGATCGCCGCCGCTTGACGGCGGAGGCCCGATGGTCAGCCGTTCGATCACGAACAGCAGCATCATCGCGCCGCTGATCGGGATCGGCAGGTAAGTGATGCCGACGGAAAGCCAGGGAAACTCATCGACTGAATTCCCCCAGGTCGCCAGCGCGAGCTTCATGCCCCACACCACCATGAAAACCGCCACGGCACCCATCAGCAGCTCACTGATCACGGCGGCCGCCCCGCGCAGGCGAGGGGGCAGGAGATCGGTGCCCACGGTCATGTTCATGTGGATGCGCTGGCGATAGCAATTCGCGGCGCCGATGAAGGTGATGCCGACCGTCAGCAAGACGGCCAGCGGCTCGGGCCAGGACGAGGCGCTGTTCAGGACATAGCGGGTGTAAACCGCCCAGGGAATGATCGCGGAGACCAGGACCAGCGCCACGCACGCAATCGCGGCGGCGGTCCAGTAGACCGCATTCATGGCGCTGCGGAACAGCCCGGCTCCGGGATCGCCGGCCACGCCGGACTGCGTAGTCATTCGCCAAGCCCTACTTCACGGCGTCGATGCGCTTGACCATCTCGGCGTATTTGGCGCCGTACTTGTCCCACACCGGCTTGACCGCATCGCGCCAGGGCTTCTTGTCGACGTCCATGATCATCTCGGTGCCGGCGGCCTTCATTTTGTCGATCGCGACTTTCTCCGCCTCGTGCCACAGCACCCGCTGTTCGGCCTGGCATTCCTTCGACAGCTTCTTGATCAGCGCCTGATCCGCAGGCGTCAGCTTCTGCCACGAGATCTTCGAGAAGACGAGCAGTTCGGGGATGATCAGGTGCTCGGTCATGGTGAAGTATTTTGCCACCTGATTGTGGTTCTGGGCGATGAAGGAGGGCGGGTTGTTCTCCGCGCCGTCGATCACGCCGGTCTGCATCGAACTGAAGACCTGGTCGAAGCCCAGGGCGACACCGTTGCCGCCAAGCGCGTTCATCGTATCGACGAACAGCGGGTTGCCCATCATGCGGACCTTGAGGCCCTTCAAATCCGCCATCGTCTTGATCGGCCGTTTGCTGTTGTAGATGTTGCGCGAGCCCGCATTCATCCAGCACAGTGCGATCAGATTGGTCTTCTCGTTCGCCGAAATCTTCGCCAGCAGCTCGTCGCCGATCTCACCATCGATCACCGCTTCCATGTGCTTGGAATCGCGGAACACGAACGGCATGTTGAAGACATTGACGTCGTCCACGACCGGGCCGACGGCGCCGACGGAAATCCGCGCCATCTGCAGCGCGCCGAGCTGGGCCTGCTCGATCATCTCCTTTTCGCCGCCAAGCTGCATCGACGGGAACATCTGAATGGTAAGGCGGCCGTCGGTGGCTTTTTCCAGCTTCTTGCCCATGCGCACCACGGCTTCGACCGTCGGGTAGCCGAGCGGATGAACGTCCGATGCTCTGATGACCATCTTGGTCTGGGCAAACGCGCGTCCCGCACTGCCGATGCCGCCCGTGGCAGCCAAAGCAAACGTCGCGGCGCCAGCTCCGAGAAAATCTCTTCGCTTCATGATCGTCCTCCCTCGATGTTTTATTTGTCGTTGCCGGCATCGTTGGCCGACAGCCTTATTTTCCTGATTAGACTATGCAGCCCGGATTGGCGAAGTAAACAGGGACCGATGCCGCGACAGATTAATTATTGGATCGAATGATCCATTGATTGGATGGTTCAGGCACCGTCGGCCGATCGCGGGCGATCGACGCGTTGGAAATGACGGGCCTCAAAGGGCGCAGACGCGAGGCTAACCGAAATCACCCGGCGTCAGCTCGATCGGCGCACCATGCGGGGTGCGGTCGGCAGCGTGATCCCACGCGTCGCGATAGCGGTGCAGGACATCCGACGTCGTGACGCCCTTGGCGGCGACCAGCGTCTCCAGCGTCGCCAGCCAGTGCTGGTAATAGGTCTCGCCCGTATCGGGATCGCCGGCGGCCTGGGCGCGCTTGATCTCTGAGCCCAGCGTCTCCGCCCATTCCTTCCAGGTGAACACCCCGGCCTCGTGCAGTGCGAGCGCCATGGCGAAGGCGCGGGCCTCCCAGGGCTCCCGGAACACCGGGCCATCCTCGTCGCGGGGCACGCCGGGGACGGCAACGGCCGCCCGCATCGCCTGTTGCGGGGTCAAATTCATCACGCGCGCTCCAGATAGGATTCCCAGGCGTCGACTGAAATGCTGAGCGTCGGGTCGGTGTCCTTGCCCCACAATTCCGGTCCGTCGAACCGCACGGTGTAGAGCCATTGCGGGTTCTCGCCGACGCCGAGCGAATTGAGATCGGCAAACACATGGCACCCGTGATTGAGCTCGATCGTGCCGAGATGCCCGCGGACATATTGCGGCAGCCGCGTATGCGTCTGCGGATGGATCTCTTTCATCCGCACCGTTTCGCCGACCGCGAACAGCGCAGGCGACGTTGCCGGGCGTTCGGTCGAGGCGCCACGCCGGATCGTCGGCACGACGTCCTGCGGGGGCAGGGTCTTGACGTCGGGCTTGGGCGGCGAGAGCACCTTGCCGGCCTCGATTTCCTCTGATGTCACCAGTCCGCGTTCGATCATCAACGTTTCCAGACCGGCCAGCCAGATCTGGAAATAGCTCTTGCTGAGGTAATCCTCGGGCGGACGGTTCTCGCGCGCAAAGCGCGACATGTCGATGTTCCAGCCGCCGGGACGCGACATCGCGACCGTCAGCGCGAACGCGCGGCGCTCCCATTCGCCATGAAACACCGGCTCGTTCGGCTCGGGCACGACGGGGCCAAAGCCCTTGGCGCCGCCCATGTCATGCGCGCCGTCCATCAGGCGGTCTCGCCGGGCTGTTTCGGCAGTCCGGTGCCGATCATGCTGTCGCGGGTGACGAGTTCGGCGAGCTGCTCGGCGCTCCAGCCTTCGGTGCCTTTGGGCCGCATCGGCAACACGAGGTAGCGGATTTCAGCGGTGGAATCCCAGACGCGGATCTTTGTCGTTTCGGGCAGGGCGACACCAAAATCCTGCAACACGCCGCGCGGATCGGAGACCGCGCGGGAACGATAGGGCGCGGATTTGTACCACACCGGCGGCAGCCCGAGCACCGGATGCGGATAGCAGGAGCAGAGCGTGCAGACGACCATGTTGTGCTGTTCGGGTGTGTTCTCGACCACCACCATGTGCTCGCCTTGTCGCCCGCTATAGTCGAGCTCGGCGATCGCCGCCGTCGCATCCTTCATCAGCCGCGCGTGATAGGCCGGATCGCTCCAGGCTTTTGCGACGACGCGGATGCCGTTGCGCGGACCGATCTTCTTTTCATACAGGTCGATCAGAAGATCGAGCGACGCCGGATCGACATAGCCCTTTTCGGTCAGGATCGATTCCAGCGCGCGCACGCGCAGCTCGGTCTCCGACAATTCCGAATGGTCGTGATCGTGGTGGTGATGATGGTCGTGGTGATCGTGGTCATGGCCTGTCATGCGGCCAAGATAGTCGCAGAATCCGGGCTATGTCGAGGCGAAGACTCAGCTAGCATCTGGCCATGGGGATTGGGGCGGGGCGCATCGCAACATTGGCGGCAGCGGCCATTTCGGCTTGGCTTTGGCTTCCGGCTGGCGATGCGCGCGCCGCCAACGGCGCCTATGCGGTCGACGCCGCCGACATTGCCGAGTCCGGATCCTGCAAGGTCGAGAGCTGGCTGCAGGCGGCGACCAACACGGATTTCACAGCCGTGGCCAATCCATCCTGCGCGGTCAATATTTTCAGGCCGGTGGAATTAAGCATGCAGACCGTCCGGTCGCGCAGCGACGGCGACTGGAGCACCAGCCTCACGCCCAAGGCCAAGTGGAACTTCATTCCGACCGGCGTGGGAAGGTTCGGCCTGTCGTTTTATGCAGGCGGATCATTCGATGCGTTGACCGGAGATAACCTTACCGCGTTCGCGGTCGTGCCAGTGACGTACAGGCTGTCCGAGACGATGCGGATCAATCTCAACGGCGGCTGGATGTGGGACCGCGTGGCCGACCGGCATTACCTGGTCTATGGCGCCGGCTTTGACTGGAAACTCTCGGACACGTTGCAGTGGACCATCGAAGCGTTCGGCCAGGCCGGCCAGTCGGACGAGCCCAGCGCGATCCGGCCGCGGTTTCAGACCGGCATTCGCTACCGGCCGAACGACATATTCTCGGTCGACCTGATCTTTGGCCACAATATATCGGGCGAAAACGCCAACTGGATCACGCTTGGCACCACGATCCGCTTTCCGGTGCCGGGAGGCAAACCCGACCATCAGCGTACCGGCCATTTGTGAGCTCAGACGCTGCCGGTTGCACCGCCGGGCAGGAGGGGCCGGCATGCAAACAGCGCGCGGGCCGACCGCGCATTTGTGCGCTAAGGTTCTCAAAAATAACGGCAGGGAGACGCCGCTTGACCGGGTTTGTCACCATTGAAAAAGGCCTTGGGCCTGACGGCCGCATCGCGGTCGTACGTTTCGACCGCGGCGATGGCATCAACGCGATGTCGCCGGAGGCGATGCGCCAGCTTACCGATGCCGCCCGCAGTTTTGAGGATGACGGCGCGACCTCGGTCGTGGTGCTGACAGGCGCCGCCAAGGCGTTCACGGCCGGCTTCGATCTCAAGGACCCCGAGGGTCGGGCGCGGAAAACCATGGACCTCGGCACCCTGCGCCGCCATCTGAAGCTCGGTCCGCGCCTGACGCGGGCCTGGCAGGACATGGAACAGATCACGATCGGCGCCATCGAAGGCTTCTGCGTCGGCGGCGGCGTCGCGCTGGCGGTGGCGCTGGATTTCCGCGTCATGGCCCGCGACGCCCACATGCGCGTGCCCGAGATCGGGCTCGGCATGAACATGAGCTGGCAGAGCGTGCCGCGCATGCTGCACCTGATGGGACCGGCCCGGACCAAGCAGGCCGTGGTCCTGGCCGACCACCGCATCACCGCAGCCGAGGCCTATGAATGGCGGCTGGTCGAGGAGGTCGCCGAACCCGGCCAGGCGTTCGACGCCGCCATGGCGCTCGCGGCCAAGGTCGCCGCCCAGCCGCCGCTGTCGGTCGCCATGACCAAGCTGACCGTCAACCGGCTCACCCACGCGCTCGACGATCTCACCAGCCACATGGACGTCGACCAGTTCGCGCTGGCGAGCCTGAGCGAAGATCACAAGGAAGGTGTCGCGGCGTTCCTGGAGCGGCGGAAGCCGACGTTCAAAGGACGATAGGAATGGGCTTCGAGCGGCATAGCCGTGCCGCCTCGTGCCTGATGCGCAATATCCTAGATTCGCATAAGGTATATTATGGAATATTTATATCTACAATTAGATCAGATATTTAGCGCGAATTCCTTCTAAGCCAGATCAGATTGGCCCGGCTTTTCGATCTAGAGCGCAGCCTCAGACAGCCGGCAAAAGCCAACGCATGACTGCTCGCGGCTGCGTCCCGAAAACCGATATTGCCGCGGCCGGCGGACGCTGCAATAAGCCGCCCCGGCGAGATCGCTCGCAGCATCCGGTCCGCATGGGATCGGGTCTCAAGAACAACAACCCTCAAGGGAGAAACCAGATGAGTTTTTCACGACGCACGCTTCTCAAGGCATCCGCTGCGTCAGCGGTTTTGGGTGGCATCGGCGCCCCGTTCGTGGCGCGCGCCCAGACCGCCGAATTCACCTACAAATACGCCAACAATCTCCCGGACGGCCATCCGTTGAACGCCCGCGCCAAGGAGATGGCGGCGGCGATCAAGGCCGAAACCAATGGCCGGTTCGACCTGCAGATTTTCCCCAACAACCAGCTCGGTTCCGACACAGACATGCTGAGCCAGATCAGGTCCGGCGGCGTCGAGTTTTTCACGCTGTCAGGCCTGATCCTGGCGACGCTGGTGCCGGCGGCGTCCATCAGCGGCATCGGCTTCGCATTCCCGGATTACGACACGGTCTGGAAGGCCATGGATGGCGGGCTGGGCGCCTATGTCCGCGGCGAGATCACCAAGGCCAACCTCGTGGTCATGGACAAGATCTGGGACAACGGGTTCCGCCAGACCACGTCGTCGAGCAAGCCGATCAACGGGCCTGAGGACCTCAAGGGCTTCAAGATCCGGGTGCCGGTTTCGCCGCTCTGGACCTCGATGTTTAGGGCGTTCGATGCGGCGCCCGCCTCGATCAATTTCAGCGAGGTCTATTCCGCGCTGCAGACCAAGATCGTCGAGGGCCAGGAAAACCCGCTGGCGATCATCTCGACCGCCAAGCTCTACGAGGTGCAAAAGTTCTGTTCGCTGACCAACCACATGTGGGACGGCTTCTGGTTCTTGGCCAACCGCCGCGCGTGGGAAAAACTCCCGGAGGATGTCCGGACCATCGTCGCCAAAAACATCAACGCCGCGGGCGTCAAGGAACGCGAAGACGTCGCCAAGCTCAATGCCGGACTGCAGCAGGAATTGGCCGGCAAAGGCCTTGCGTTCAACCAGCCCAATGTCACGCCGTTCCGCGACAAACTTCGCTCGGCCGGCTTCTATGCGGAATGGAAGGGCAAATACGGTGAACAGGCCTGGGAGCTGCTGGAAAAGTCCGTCGGCAAGCTGTCGTAGCCGGATAGGGGTCACCCCTATCCTGTCTTTGGTTCATGCTGTGGTGCAGGGCGCTGCGATGGCTCATGCCGAACTGACCGAGACCGTGACCGGCGAGGTGGCTGAGCCCCCTCGCCGCCGCTCCCTGCTCGCGTCCATAGAAAACTTCCTTGGGATGCTGGTTGAGATCCCGGCGGCGCTTTTGGTGGTCGCCGAGATCGTGATCCTGTTCGCCGGCGTGGTGGCGCGTTACGGCATGCACCGGCCGTTGATCTGGTCGGACGAACTGGCCTCGATGCTGTTCCTGTGGCTGGCGATGCTGGGGGCCGCCGTGGCGTTCAGGCGTGCCGAGCACATGCGGATGACGGCCGTGGTCGCGAGCGCCAAGCCTGCGCTGCGCGCCTATCTCGATCTGGTCGCAACCTGTGCCGCGCTGGCGTTCCTTCTAATGATCGCCTGGCCGGCCTTTGAGTACGCCTATGAGGAAAGCTACATCACCACGCCGGCGCTGCAGGTCACCAATATCTGGCGGGCGGCGGCGCTGCCGGTCGGCATCGCGCTGATGGCGCTGTTTGCGTTCCTGCGCCTGATACGTGCGGGCAACGCCCGTACCGTTTTCGCGGCCATCCTGTCGGTTGCCTTGGTCATTGCGGCCTTCTGGTTGCTGAAGGGCTCGCTGAAGCCGCTCGGCAACCTCAACCTGGTCATCTTCTTCGTTGGCGTGGCCGGCTTCTGCGTGTTCGCGGGCGTTCCCATTGCGTTCGGATTCGGGCTGGCGACGTACGGCTATCTGGCGCTGACCACCAATACGCCCCTGATGGTGCTGGTCGGCCGCATGGACGAGGGCATGAGCCATCTCATCCTGCTGTCGGTGCCGCTGTTCGTGTTTCTGGGGTTGCTGATCGAGATGACCGGCATGGCGCGCGCCATGGTGGCGTTCCTGGCCAGCCTGCTGGGCCATGTCCGGGGCGGGCTGCATTACGTGCTGGTCGGCGCGATGTACCTGGTCTCAGGTATCTCCGGCTCCAAGGCCGCCGACATGGCCGCCGTGGCGCCTGTGCTGTTTCCGGAGATGAAGGCGCGCGGCGCCAAGCCGGGCGATCTGGTCGCCCTGCTCTCGGCCACCGGTGCCCAGACCGAAACCATTCCGCCAAGCCTCGTGCTGATCACGATCGGCTCGGTCACCGGCGTATCGATTGCGGCGCTGTTCACCGGCGGTCTGCTGCCGGGCGTGGTGTTGGCGATCACGCTGTCGGCGCTGGTGTGGTGGCGTTACCGCGACGAGGATTTGACACATGTTGCGAGAGCCACCAGCGGCGAGATCGTCCGTGCGTTCATCATCGCCCTGCCCGCCGTGGCGCTGCCCTTCGTGATCCGCTACGCCGTGGTCGAGGGCATCGCGACCGCAACCGAGGTGTCCACGATCGGGATCGTCTACGCCTTCGTGGTCGGCTACCTGATCTACGGGCAGTTGATCTACCGCAATTTCGACTGGCGGCGGATCATGCCGATGCTGGTCGAGACGGCGTGCCTGTCGGGCGCCATCCTGCTGATCATCGGCTGCGCCACCGGGATGGCGTGGGGCCTGACCCAGTCCGGCTTCTCGCGGACGCTGGCGGCGGCCATGACCGGCCTGCCCGGCGGTTCGGCGACCTTCATCGCGGTGTCGATCGTGGCCTTCGTGATCCTCGGCAGCGTGCTCGAGGGCATTCCGGCCATCGTGCTGTTCGGGCCGCTGTTGTTTCCGATCGCCCGCGCGGTGGGCGTGCACGAGGTCCATTATGCCATGATCGTTATCCTGGCGATGGGTATCGGGCTATTCGCGCCGCCGTTCGGAGTGGGCTATTATGCCGCCTGCGCCATCGGACGCGTCGATCCGGCCGAAGGGATCAAGCCGATTTGGGGTTATCTGCTGGCGCTGATGGTCGGACTTATTATTGTGGCGATCTTCCCGTGGATTTCGATCGGGTTCTTGTAGGTACATTTTAGCGATGGGACAGAGCCGATGAGCGCAGCCCAAACTCCAGACCAAGGTCAATACAGCATCGGATTGGACAAGACGCCGGCGAATTACGTGCCGCTGACGCCGCTGAGCTTCCTCGCACGCAGCGCGGCTGTTTACCCCGACGCCGTCAGCACCGTCTACGAAGGCCGCGTCTTCACCTGGTCGCAGACCTATGAGCGCTGCCGTCGCTTTGCCTCCTATCTCGCCGGCCGCGGCATCGGCAACGGCGATACGGTCGCGGCGATGCTGCCGAATATTCCCGCAATGAACGAACTGCATTTTGCGGTGCCGATGGCGGGCGCGGTGCTGAATGCGCTCAACATCCGGCTCGACGCGCCCTCGATTGCGTTTCAGCTCGATCATGGCGGCGCCAAGATCATCCTGGTCGATCCGGAATTTTCCGGCGTGATCACGGAAGCGCTGGCGCTGATGAAGGGACTCAAACCTTATGTCATCGACGTCGACGATGCGGCATTTGCCGGCGGCACGCGGATCGGCGAACTTGAGTATGAGGCGGCGGTAGCGCAGGGCGATCCCGGTTTCGTTGCCCTCCTGCCCGGCGATGAATGGGACGCGATCGCGCTGAGCTATACGTCGGGCACCACGGGTAACCCGAAGGGCGTCGTGACCCATCATCGCGGCGCTTATCTCAATGCCGTCAGCAACATCCTGGCGGGCAATCTCGGCCAGCATCCGGTCTATCTCTGGACGCTGCCGATGTTTCACTGCAACGGCTGGTGCTTTCCGTGGACGGTCGCGGCCTCCGCCGGCGTCAATGTCTGCCTGCGCAAGGTGGACCCGTCGAAGATCTTTGAACTGATCCCCAAACACGGCGTCACCCACATGTGCGGCGCGCCAATCGTCTACAACACGCTGATCAATGCGCCCGGCGCCCCCAAGGGCGCCAAGGCGCGGCCCGTGGCCGGATTGATCGCCGGCGCCGCGCCTCCCGTTGCCGTGCTCGAAGGCGCCGAGAGCATCGGCATCAAGCTGACGCATGTCTACGGCCTGACCGAGGTCTATGGCCCGGCGTCGGTCTGCGCCGAGCAGCCGGGCTGGGATGAATTGCCGGCCGATCAACGCGCCCAGCTCAAGCGCCGGCAGGGCGTGCCCTACCCGCTGCAGGAAGGCGTCACCGTGCTCGACCCCGAAACCATGCGCGAAGTGCCGCGCGACGGTGAGACCATTGGCGAGGTGATGTTCCGCGGCAATATCGTGATGAAGGGGTATCTGAAGAACGAGAAGGCGACGCAGGAGGCGTTTGCCGGCGGCTGGTTTCACACCGGCGATCTCGGCGTGCTCGATGAGAGCGGCTACGTCATCATCAAGGACCGCTCCAAGGACATCATCATTTCCGGCGGCGAGAACATCTCCTCGGTCGAAGTCGAGGACATCCTCTACAAGCATCCGGCCGTGCTGTTCGCAGCTGTCGTGGCGAAGCCAGATCCGAAATGGGGCGAAGTGCCCTGCGCCTTCGTTGAGCTGAAAGAAGGCGCGAAAGCAACCGAAGCCGACATCATCGCGTTCTGCCGCGGCCACATGTCCGGCTTCAAGACCCCGAAGGCCGTGGTGTTCGGCGTTATTCCGAAGACGTCGACGGGGAAAATTCAAAAGTTCCTGCTGCGCAATCAGGTGGATTCGGCAAAGGCGATTTCGGCGTGAATTCGTAGACCGTAGGCGTCGTGCCCACCATCGTTCGTCGAATTCCTCGAGAATGGTGGGCACGCTTCGCTTTGCCCACCCTACGAACTACACCTGCTCTCTCCTGACCGGCGGATAATACTGCGGCGCCTCGGCCCGCTCGTACATGCCGTAGTCGCGCATGACCTCGAAGACGCGGAAATATTCCGTCGTGGGATCGGCAAATAGCCGCGCACCGAATGCGGCACCGCCCGCTTCGTCCGGCACGTCGATCAGGTGGGCATACTGTCCTTCGCGATAGACGCTCGTGAACGCGTCGCGGCGCCAATCGGTTGAGACTGAAAGTTCGGCGCTTCGCGATTCCGCCGCCAGCACATAGGTCGGCGGACGGCGGGAAGGGTCGTTGTAGGGCGTCCGCTTCTTCGGCTGCCAGACAGGTTGTCCCGGCCGCTCTTCGTGAACGAGCTGAGCGACGCGAATGCGGTAGTCCGAAAAGACTTTCTCGCGGCCGGCCGTCTGGACCTCGTGATGGTGGCCATGGGCCCGCCAGGCCGTCAGGGCGCCCTCGTCCTGCCATATCTGGTAGGACAGCAGCAGGTTTTCCTGTGTCAAACTCCTGAAGCGGTCAATGAAAAGACAGCCGCCCATGGCCTCAAGCTCGGGCTTCAGTGAAGCGGCGAGATTGAGATACTGGTCCCGGCGCCCGGGCCTCGTCTGAACTTCGAAGAACAGGCCGATCATTACACTACCCCTGCTTTTTCCCCAACGTAGTCCGTTTGCTCCACCCGCTCCAGCATCAACCGTCATGGGCCCGATCACGCCAGCCTGCAGAGTCTGACGCAGCACTTCATAATCCTGTTGGTGATGACAGGAAGTGGTTCGGCTTGAACCGCGCTCGGACGATCTAGCTCTTTCCGCTCGCCGGCGGCTGCTCGACGAAAACGACCGCTGTTCCCTTCTTGACGCTCTTGCCCAGCAAGCCGGCATCCCAATTGGTCAGCCGAACGCAACCGTTGGATTCAGACTTGCTGACCGTCGAAGGGTTGGACGTGCCGTGGATGCCATACCCCTCCGCTGAAAGCCCTATCCAATAGATTCCCACGGGGTTGTTCGGGCCGGGTTTGATGGTGAAGGCCTCTTTTGATCTGACACCCTTGAATTTGTAGTCGGGATTATAGCGGTAGTTCGGGTTGGCATCGGCGGACACGACTTTGAGCATACCGCTGGGGGTTGGCTTTTCCTTACTCCCGACCGTCGCTGGAAAGAACGCGACAAGCTCGCCGGAGGAGGCAAAGACCTTTACGGTCTGGCGCGATTTATCCACCTCAATCCGTTCAGCCTTCAATTTGGCGTCGTTGCCGGCCACGGCCGTGACCCAAACCGCTTCACCTGCCTTATCGAACTTCTTTCCGGGGTTCAGAGCTTCCAGCAGTCCCTCACTCATGTGAAATTTCTCGGCGAGGCCCTCACGCGGGCTCGTATAGCCAACAGTCTTGAGGTCTCGCATGGCCTCCATCCTGGCGGGAAGCTTTTCCAGGAAGGGTCCTTTGATATCGTCACTGGAAATCTTGTACTCGATAACGACGGCATCCGAGCTTGTCCCGGTAAGCGCATTCCATACCTCCGGCGTCAGTGCCTGAGCCGGCTTCAAACCCTTCGCCTCGGCGAAAGCCCTTAACGCCTTCTGCGCGTTTTCGCCGAGCTTGCCGTCGATTTCTCCCGGAGAAAACCGCGCGCGATCGAGCAGGACCTGCACCTTGACGACGAGCGGATCGACTTTTCTTTCTGCCGGAGGTCTTGCAGATTCAAATTCTGCATTGTTGATCGATGCGGCGTCCAGGCCGGCCGCCGGCAATATCAGCCAGACCCACAGGACCGGTGCGGCCAACAGGCGGCGGATCATCTCGGCTCACTCCTGGAAGCGGAAACTCCGGTGATAATCAGTTCGTGCCGACGAAGTTCCGCCGCGCCGGCTGGGCCCTTAGCCCGCCCGCTCCAGCGTCAGGCGCATCCCGTCAAAAGCCGGGATCACGCCGGCCGGCAGGCTCTGGCGCAGCACCTCGTAATCGAGGTCGGAATGCATGTTGGTGATGACGGCGCGGCGCGGCTTGAAGCGTCCGATCCAGGACAGCGCGTCGTTGATGCTGAAATGGCTGGGATGCCCGGCATAGCGCAGCCCGTCGATGACCCAGAGTTCGAGGTTTTCGAGGGCATGCCAGCTCTCCTCGGGAATGTCGTGGAGGTCGGGTGTGTAGGCGGCATCCCCAATGCGAAATCCCAGCGCGGGAATCTTGCCGTGGTGAACCAGGAAGGCGGAAAGCTCCACCGGGCCGCCCTTCCCCTGTGTTGTGTGGCTCTCGCCGGCTTCGATGGAATGACGCGTCAGGATCGGCGGATAATCGCTACCCTCGGGCGCGATGAAGCAATAAGAGAACCGCGCCATGATGTCTTTCGCGGTCGACTGATTGAAGTAGGTGGGAATGCGGCGGCGCTGGTGCAGCACGACCGAACGCAAATCATCGATGCCATGGGTCTGGTCGGCGTGCTCATGCGTCAAAAACACCGCGTCGATATGGTCGACATTAGCGTCGATCAATTGCTCGCGCAGGTCGGGCGAAGTGTCGATCACGATCCGCGTGGTTCCGTGGGCGCCCGTGCGCTCAACCAGCAACGAACAACGACGGCGCCGATTCCTGGGATTGTTGGGATCGCAGGCGCCCCAACCGAGCGCCGGACGCGGCACGCCGGCGGAGGAACCACAGCCGAGGATCGTCAGCGTCAGCGTCATGCGACCGCTTTCGGCGCAGGCACCTTGGAAAACAGGCGGAAGAAGTTCTCGGTGGTCTGCCGCGATATTTCCTCAAGCGAAACCCCGCGCGCCTCCGCCAGCACCTTGGCCACCTCGACCACGTAGGATGGCTCGTTGCGCTTGCCACGGAATTTGCCGGGCGCGAGATATGGCGCATCGGTTTCGACCATGATGCGGTCGGCCGGCAGTTCTGCGGCGAGTTCGCGCAAGGCCTCTGATTTCTTGAACGTCAGGATGCCCGTGAACGAGATCGAAAGTCCCAGCGAGATCGCCTGCATCGCCAGTTCGCGCCCGCCAGTGTAGCAATGCAGCACCGCTCGAAACGGCCCCTTGGCCATTTCCTCTTCGAGGATGCGACCGCAACCTTCATCGGCGTCGCGCGTGTGTATGACCAGCGGCAGGCCGGTGGCGCGCGCGGCGGCGATGTGGGCGCGAAAGCCGCGCTCCTGCGCTTCCGGGGAGCCGTCATCGTAGAAATTATCCAGCCCCGCCTCGCCCAGCGCCACGACCTTCGGATGCTTCGTCAGTTCGATCAATTCGGCCGCGGAAATGCCGTCTTCCTCGTCGGCGTGGTGCGGATGGGTGCCGACCGAGCAATAGACATTCGGAAACCGCTCGGCGATTTGCAGCAGGCCGCCGAGCCGCCTCACCCGCGTCGAGATGGTGACGATGCGACCGACGCCTGACGTCTCGGCGCGCGCGACGATGCCGTCGAGATCGTCGGCGAAATCGGGAAAGTCGAGATGGCAGTGGCTGTCGACGAGCATGGCGTTCGAACCGATCAATCTGCCTTTGGTTCGACGTAGCGCGGAAACACCCCGACCGGCGCTGGCAAGGCTGTACCTGCGGCGATGCGCGTGGGTAGTGCTGCAAAATTACGCGACTTGATATCTTGGGGGATACCGAGACTGTCCAGCAGCTTGGCTGAGGATTCCGGCATCACTGGCTGTGCCAGGATGGCGACCTGGCGCACGACTTCCGCGGTCACGTACAACACGGTCTTCTGCCGCGCCGGATCGGTCTTCGCCAGCGCCCAAGGCGCCTCGCCCGCGAAATAGCGGTTGGCTTCCGCCACCACGGCCCACACCGCGCTCAGCCATTGATGGATCTGCTGCGTCGCCATCGCCGTGCGCGACGCTTCGAGCATTCCATCGGCCTGTGCCAGGATCGCCTTGTCGTTGTCGCTGAATTCACCGGGCTCCGGCAAGATGCCGCCGAGTTGTTTGGCGATCATGGAAAGCGAACGCTGCGCCAGATTGCCGAGATCATTGGCGAGATCGGCATTGACGCGCGCGACGATGGCCTCGTGGTTGTAGCTGCCGTCCTGGCCGAACGACACTTCGCGCATGAAGAAATAGCGTATCTGATCGACGCCGTACTGCGCCGCCATGGCGAAGGGATCAACGACGTTGCCGACAGATTTCGACATCTTCTCACCGCGGTTGAGCAGGAAGCCGTGGCTGAAGACACGATGGGGGACCTCGACGCCGGCCGACATCAGGAAGGCGGGCCAGTAGACGGCGTGGAAACGCACGATATCCTTGCCGGTGACGTGCAGATTGGCCGGCCAGTAACGCTGGAATTCGGCGCTCTCAACGTCGGGATAGCCGGCAGCCGTAATGTAATTCGTGAGCGCGTCCATCCAGACATACATCACATGGGACGGAGCGCCCGGCACCTCGATGCCCCAGTCGAACGTCGTTCGCGAGACCGATAGATCCTTCAGGCCGCCTTTGACAAAGCTCGCAACTTCATTGAGCCGCTCGCGCGGCAGCACGAAGTCGGTCACGTCAGCATAGAGGGCGAGCAACTTGTCCTGATAGGCCGACAGGCGGAAGAAATAGGTCTCTTCCTCGGTCCACTCGACCGGCGAGCCCAGCGGCTCGCGGCGAATGCCATCGTCCCCGACGGTGGTTTCCGCTTCGTCGAAATAAGCCTCCTGACGGACCGAATACCAGCCGGCGTACTTGTCGAGATAGATATCTCCGTTCTTCTCGATCGCGCTCCAGAGTGCCTGGCATGCCCGTTTGTGGCGCGGCTCGGTGGTGCGGATGTAATCGTCGTATGAAATGTTGAGCGCAGTCATCATGTCGCGAAAGCGCGCGGAGTTGCGATCCGCAAGAGCCAGCGGCGTGAGACCCTCCGCAACCGCGGTTTGCTGCATCTTGAGGCCGTGCTCGTCGGTTCCCGTCAGAAACCGGACATCGAAGCCGTCGAGCCGCTGAAAGCGGGCGATCGCGTCGGTGACCATTGCGGTATAGGCATGCCCGATGTGCGGTATGCCATTCGGGTAGAAGATCGGCGTCGTGACATAGAAGACCTTGTCCCGCGGCGCGGCCGGGGCCGGCGCCGCGGCAGCAGGCGCCTTCGCACGCGGCGCTGCGGCAGGCTTCTTTTCGGCTGACGAGGTCCTGTCGACGGCACTCGGCGTTTTGGGGACTGCAACGGATTTCTTGGCCGCTGATTTCTTCGCCGGTTTCTTCGAAGGTGTCTTAGAAGACTTCTTTACGGCCTTCTTTGCTGTCTTCACGGATTTCTTGACGGTTTTCTTGGCAGCCTTCTTCGACGCCTTGCGCGATTTCTTCACGACGCGCTTTTTAGCGCTAGCCTTTTTGGTGGTGCGCGCTGGCGAAGACTTGCGGGCCTTGGCCTTTTTCTTTTTGGAGGTTTTCTTGTTAGCCTTCGCCACCACGAATTTCCTTTAAGCGTTCAAATCAGATTGTCCGGATTGATATCAAACGGAGCGTCACCGCGTGGCTTCCGCGAGCATCCCGAATACCGAGAAAACCAGCGGTTTTCGTTCCAGATTGTACGATTCCGTATCGCGCGCGGCGCGGATGATCTTTTCCCATACCTCCGCCAGCCGTGCAAGGCGCGGCAGGTTGGCGTTGGCGTCATCAGCGCGCAGCTTTTCGCCGATCCAGCGATCGACGCCATCGACGAAGGCGGCAAGGGCCACGCGGTCGCTGCCGCCCAGAGCGTCACCCAGCGCATGCAATTCGCGGGGGTCGACATGCGGCAGGGTCGCCAGCAGCGCCGCGGTCCGTTGCTGCAATTTCAGCGCATCGCCTCCGAGCAGCGTGACCGCGCGTGAGACACTTCCCTCCGCCGCCTCTGCCGCTTCCGCAAGCGCGGGATCATCCGCCATCATGTTCGCAGCCTGTGCGGCGGCGCGGATAACGTCGCCAGTCGCCAGCGGCCGCAGCGGCAATTTGCGGCAACGGGACAGGATGGTCGGCAGCGCCCGCGCCGGCGAATGACTGACGAGCAGGAACAGTGATCGCTGCGGCGGCTCTTCGAGAATCTTGAGCAGCGCATTCGCCGCATTGGGATTGAGCTCGTCGACGGTATCAACGATGCAGACCCGCCAGCCGTCGACCGCCGCGGTCGAGCCGAAGAACGAGATCGTCTCGCGCGTCTCGTCGACGGTGATGACGGTGCGCATCACGCCGCGGTCGTTCAGACTGCGCTCCAGCACCAACAGCCCGCCATGGGCGCCATTGGTAACCTGCCGCGCAACGGGATCGGCGGGATCTACGGCAAGCGTCTCCGCGCGTTGCACCGCTGGCGACAACGGGTTGGGATGCGTCAGCACGAACCGCGCCATGCGATAGGCCAGCGTCGCCTTGCCGATGCCCTGCGCGCCACCGATCAGCCAGGCATGCGGAATGCGGCCGCTGCGGTAGGCGTTGATCAGTGCGATCTCGGCATCGCGATGCCCGAACAGGTCAGGCGTTTCGCGGGGATGCCGGACTGCGGTGTCCTGCTCGACCTTGCGGGCGCTCATGCGGAACTCGCCGTCGAGGAAATAGCGAACAGGTGATCGCGCAACGCCTTCCAAACGCGGGCGGCGACCGTGTCGGTATCGGCATTCGCGTCGATCAACGCGCAACGCTTCGGATCTTCCGCGGCGATCTGCTGGTAGGCATCGCGCAGATCCTGATGAAACTTGACGTCCTCTGCCTCGAAACGGTCGGGCGCGCCGGTGCCGCGGCGGGCGGCGGCGCGCTTCAGTCCGACTTCAACGGGGATATCGAGGATGATGGTCAGGTCCGGCTTGAGATCGCCGATGGTGACCCGCTGCATGGCGTTGAGCACGGCGGGCGAGACCTGCCCCAGCCGGCCCTGATAGGCACGGGTCGAATCCGAAAACCGGTCGCAAAGCACCCAAATGCCCTGGCTGAGCGCCGGCTGAATCACCGTGCGCACATGGTCGTCGCGGGCGGCGGCAAACAGCAGCGTTTCCGCCTCCGGCCCCAGCAGCTTGCCCATGCCCGACAGCACGACATGACGGATGATTTCGGCGCCCGGAGAGCCGCCGGGCTCGCGGGTGACGATCGCGCGCAGTTTTACCGTTGCAAGGCGGTCGGCCAGTTTCTTGATCTGCGTGGACTTTCCGGAGCCCTCGCCGCCTTCGAACGAAATGAACTTTCCGCGTCCCGAAGGCCGGCTAACCGTTGCTTCGGCCATAATCAGAGCTTCTCTGTGCTCGCGCGGAACACGCCGATGACAAGCTCGCTGGCGCCGTCGATCGCCCGGCGCATCGTCGAACCGGTCGCGACCGCCTCCGCAGCATAGACCGGCGCCTCCATCGCGACATTGCCGCCGCGCCAGACCCGCACCACTCCGACCGGCTGGCCCTCGGCGACCGGCGCCCGCACCGGGCCGCTATAGACCAGGCGCGCGATCAGTTTTTCGTTGCCGTTCTTCGGCACCATCACCTTGATCGGCTCGCGGCTCGCAAGCTTGACCGATCGGCTTTCACCGCCGAACACCTTGGCGTATCCGACCTGTTGATTGGCGGCGAACAGCGTCCGCGCCTCGAAATTGCGGAACCCCCATTCCAGCATTTTCTTGGCTTCCGAGGCGCGATCGTCGGGGTCTTCGAGCCCGTTGATCACGACAATCAGCCGGATGTCGTTCTGGACGGCGGAGCCGACCATCCCGTAGCCACCCTCCTTGGTGAAACCGGTCTTCAGCCCGTCGGCACCGCTAAGCGAGTTCAACAGCGGATTGCGGTTCTGTTGCCGGATCTTGTTCCAGGTGAACTCCCTCTCCGCGAACAGCTTGTACATGTCCGGATAGGTTTGAATGATATGGCGCGCGAGGACAGCCAGTTCGCGCACCGTCATCTTATTGGCGGGATCGGGCAGCCCGTTGGAATTGCCGAAGGTCGACCTGGTCATGCCGAGCTCGCGCGCACGCTTGGTCAGGAATTCGGCGGCAAAGATCTTCTCGTTTCCAGCCATCCCCTCGGCGAGCGCGATGCAGGAATCATTGCCGCTCTGAATGATCGCGCCCTTCAGAAGATCGTCGACCGAAACCTTGCTGTTGAGGATGGCGAACATGGTCGAGCCGCCCGCCGGCGCGCCGCCTTTGCGCCAGGCGTTTTCGCTGATGCGGTATTCGTCGGTCAGTTTGACCTTGCCGGTCTTGACGGCGTTGAACACCACCTCGGTCGTCATCAGCTTCAGCATGCTCGACGGCGCCCGCAACTCGTCGGCGTTCTTTTCGAACAACACGCTTCCGCTGGTGGCCTCGATCAGGATCGCGGTCGGCGCGTCGCCGTCGAAACCGCCCTCCGCTTCCTTCTTGCCACCCTGCACGCTGTTGTTGGCGGCGTAGACGATCCCGCCCCAGCCGACGGCCAGTGCCAGCGTGGCCGCGATCAGGCCCCGCCACGGACGTGCGGCCGCGGCGTCAGCTTTGCGGGAAACGGGTCTGTCGGCAGCCATTGGCGATGTCCTGAATCCCGGCGTTCTAACAGTTGGAAGTATCGCAAACAACACAGGTTTTCGGACTTGTGGATCAGGCGATCCAATTGCGGCTCCGACCAAACGACCGTATCCTTCGGGGGCGCTGCAATTTCCCGACAAGTTACGAAAAACAGGGCGGAAACGCGATGCCATCCTCACGCACCATTTCCGCAGGCGGGATCGAGTTGTTTGTGCTCGAGGAAGGTCAGGGTCCGCTGGTGCTGCTCTGTCACGGCTGGCCCGAATTGTCCTATTCGTGGCGGCACCAGATCCCTGCGATCGCGGCAGCCGGTTTCCATGTCGTGGCCCCGGACATGCGCGGCTTTGGCCGCAGCAGCGCGCCCGCCGATGTCGGAGCATACAGCATCTTCGACACTGTCGGCGACATGGTCGCGCTGGTGTCGGCGCTGGGCGAAAAGCAGGCCGTCATTGTCGGCCATGACTGGGGCGCGCCGGTTGCCTGGCACGCGGCGATGTTCCGCCCCGACGTCTTTACGAAAGTCGCGGGCCTCAGCGTCCCGCCCCCGTTCCGCGGCCGGGGCCGGCCGCTGGAGAGCCTGCGCGAGGGTGGAATCACCAACTTCTATTGGCAATACTTTCAGACCCCCGGCGTTGCCGAGGCCGAATTCGAGCGGGACGTCGCCTGGACCATGCGCCTGGTGCTCGGGCGCGGGGTGTCCGACCCGGCCGCGCTCTACATCACCGAGGGCAAGGGCTTTCTCGGCAACATCAGCCCCGTCGTGAAGCTGCCGGATTGGCTTGATGAGGCCGACATCGCCTATTTTGCCAAGGTCTATCGGAAGTCGGGCTTCCGCGGCGGACTGAACTGGTACCGCAATCTCGACCGCAACTGGGAACTGACCGCCCCCTGGCAGGGGGCGCAGATCCATCAGCCGTCATTGTTCGTTGCGGGATCGAAAGATTCCGTCATCACCGGCCTGATCGGCGCCAAGCGCGTTACCGAACTGGAGCGGGTGCTGCCTAACCTGCGGCAAAAGCTGATCATCGACGGCGCCGGTCACTGGGTTCAGCAGGAACGGCCCGATGAGGTCAACGCCGCGTTGATCGCCTTCCTGAAGAATCAGTAGAGCCCGCGCCCGCTCAGAACCTCGCTCGGGCCCCGCGGATCGATCGGCAGATAGGCTGCGCGAGGCGCGGCCGTATAGCCCGCCTCGTTTTCGTAAGAGACCGCCCGTGGGTTTTCCAGCGCCCGGCCCCGGGTGCGGTTCGACGTCGACATTTCAGAGGTCGCATTGATCGAGGCGTAGTCGGCCGACGTGTTGCCGAGGCTATAGGGCCGCCCCTCCGGCATCGGAACCTCGCCCCGGATCCGGCCCGCGGAGGACGGCATCTCGGGAACGAACGGCCGGGCGGAAGCCACACGCACTGTGGATGGTGACGGCGCCGGAACGCCGGTCCGCAAGGTCGCCATCAGCTGGCGGTCGTCGGAACCCTCCAGGGGGGCTCGCCCGACATATTCGACGCGGACCTTGGCGACGCCATTGCTTTTAAAATCAAGCAGTTCAGCCGCCTTGTTCGACACGTCTATGAGGCGATTGCCATGGTATGGGCCGCGATCATTGACGCGAACCACCAGCGATTTGCCGTTACGCAAGTTGGTGACGCGGGCGTAGCTGGGGATCGGCAGCGTTGGATGGGCTGCCGTCAGCGAGAGCATGTCGAATACTTCGCCATTGGCGGTCAGCCGGCCATGGAAATCGTCGCCATACCAGGAGGCCATGCCTTCCGCGCGATAGTCAGGGTCTTCCTCGGGCACATAGACCCGCCCCGCAACGGTGTAGGGCTTGCCGATTCGGTAAGTGCCGCCGCCCTTCGGCACGGGCTCGCCCATCGCCACCACCCGGGGGCTCGAGGAGACGCCGTATTTGGGATCGACGCGGCTCGCGAACTTGCCCGACGAGGCGCAATTGGCGAGGAGGACGCAGGCGGCCACGGCAGCAGCGCCACGCGCCACCCGGACCATCGATTTCGGCCGTCGAATCCCCATCTGCCCCAATTACCATTCCCACGGCCGCATGCCTACGTTGAGGCTGCAGGGCCTGATTCCTTGATACGGCCCACCTCCGCACCAAGTCGTAAAGATATCGCAACCCGAACACGGCGGAAATGCGGTGCGCGCCGCCGTGGTGAATCAATGGTTGCTATCCACCGTCGCCTCGGGTTTGCCTCGGTCCCCCGGCGATTTACGGGCTTCATTGTGACGACCGCCACCAAGGCTTCCCTGCCCTGTCCCGCATTCGGACAATCTGTTGCAGCAAATCATCACTCGGCCCGGATCTGTCGTTTCGGCCACTGAATCTTTTTGACTGTGCAACGCCGCAGTCGTTCTGTGCGTGCAGGGGCGCAAAGGATTTGTGCGATGATTGAGACGGTTACAGCGATTATGGGCTTGGTGAGCGCGGCGATTTTCCTGGCTCATGCATTCGAAGGCTATCGTTCCCGGGCCTGACTTTCAGGTCCTGCCGGTGGCTTTGGCCCCGGGCAGAAAGACGCATCACCTCTTTCGAGGCGGGAGATTCGGAAAGCTTTAATAAATTCGGACGAGCATCCAGAGTGGCAGGTGTATCATGCGCAACCACGATTTGGTCTCCAACGGATTCCTCGCACTGACCACGGCCAGCCTGGTGCTGCTGTGCTCGAGCTTGCTGGCGTTCGCGCTGGGCTAGGACGACGGCCTTCCGCATTACTGGGCGGGATGGCATCCTCACCGCGCGAAATGACGCTTTCCCCGGCGGCACGCCCCTGCTAAGTCGCTGACATCCAAAGACGGAAGGGTGGCCGAGTGGTTTAAGGCACCGGTCTTGAAAACCGGCGTGCCTGCAAGGGTACCGTGGGTTCGAATCCCACCCCTTCCGCCAGTATACTGTTCTCCCTTGTTCGCCATTGTTCGGAATCCCCAACAAGAGCAGAGCCTTGCGCCGGAACGTCCATCCTCCCTACTCACCTGAAAAACGAATTGGAATCGTTCACATTTCGGAACGCTCGGCAGAACGCAGCAGCAAAGCTACGGTTGAAAGCCACGGCGGTAGGGAATAAGGCGCTAAGAAGTCGGCTAGAAATCAACGAATGCCTCGTCAACCGATCTCCTGATCTTCCCATAGCGAAATCAACTCACTCTACTTATCGTGACTGACATTATACGACCGCGCAATGTCCGTTAGCACCTCGCCCGCCTCCCTCCGAGCGATTGCCTCCCTACGCTGGTGTCCAGTTAGCTTTGGCTTGCGACCGAGAATTAAATACGCGTCTCATGAATTTCCTCACGCATAGCCAATGACAAGCAAGGTACACGGCTGTACGGCGCAGTTATAAATCGCGGACCTCGCTTGGCACACAAGTAGCCACGAAATTCAGCTGGTCTCAGTTAGTTTTGACAAACTTGTACGTGCCTTTCTTATGGCCAATGACTTGACTGATGCCGTCGAAGTTGCCCTTGAGCGGGTTGATGGTAATGACGAGCGCGGCCTGGAGTCCGTCGAATTTGCCGGTCCCGCCAGTTATCTTGCAGTTATTGGGTTGCCCCGGCACGAAATCGCATTGTTCAAAAGTTTGATCGCCGTCCTTGTCGACATAAGTGCAGAACCCGTGCACTTCCACCGTCTTCGCGGACGGATCCCTGAGCCTGCTAAACTGGCAGCGTCCACCCATGTTGTTGAGCACAGGGTTTCCCGCGTCGTTCGTTGCTGTCATCGCTTGGTTCAGCAGGTCAAACTCCTTGCCGGCGCCAATCGGCATCGACTTGGGGAGCGGAATTGGCGTCGCCGTAAATGTGACGGACACGGGTCCTTCCGGTGGAATGCTCTGCGCCTGCACGGTGGTAGCCGTCAAAACGGCGGCAATCGAAGACAATGCGAAAAGCGCGTGAGAAATTGTCATTGCTCTCTCCCGTTAATTGCGGCCAATGGACAGTTCACATTTAGAGTACGAAGTCCCCTGCGCTAAGTATGTGACGGCCGACCAAGTCGACCTGAAATTCCGCCGCCGCATCGGCGTCAACGTTACCCTCCACGATTGTGTGCTCGATGCCGTTTGCGTCCGTCTCGTAGTGGTACCCAACTTGGCCGCGTCCGAGTTGGCCGATGCCGCCGACGATGTTGGTGATCTGGCCAATAAACACGAAGTCAGGGGTACCGGCTTGGCTGCCGTTGGCGTCGACTCCGCTCAGATCGATGCGATCCCCAGCCGAAAAGTCGGTGATCAGATCCCGATTGGCACCAATGCCAGCGGTGGCAGTACTTGCGAAGACAAAGGTGTCGTTGTCTGCTCCGCCGGTAAACGCATTTTTCCCATTAGCGGCCGTAATGCTGTCCTGCCCGGAGCCTGCCACCACGTTCTCGATCGCGTTGAGGCTATCGGTACCCGTCTCGCTGCTGCTCGCTGCCCCCGTGGTCAGGTTGATGGTCGCACCAGCCGTGAGTCCGGCAAGACTATAGGTGTCACTTCCGCCATTGCCGGCGTAGCTGTCGTTGCCGTCGCCGGCTTTCGCAACGAAGGTGTCGTCCCCCGCACCACCGCTGATCGTGTCATTTCCACTCAGGCCGATTATTACGTCATCCCCACCCGCACCCGACAGGGTGTCAGCGTTGCTGCCGCCGGTGATCGTGTTGGCCAGGCCGTTGCCGGTCCCGTTGAAAGTGCCGGTCCCGGTATAGGTCAGATTTTCGGTGTTTGCTGACAAGGAATAAGCAGCGATCGCAGCCATCACGCCGTCTGTACCCGCACTCGCCGCCTCGACGACGACATCGGACGCGTTGTCGACAAAGTAAGCGTCATCCCCCCCAAGGCCGACCAACCGGTCGGCCCCTGTCGCTCCGTCGAGCGTGTCATTGCCGGCACCGCCGGTGATGGTATTGGCGAGCGCGCTGCCGGTGCCAGCGAAATTTCCGGTGCCGACGAATGTGAAGTTCTCCACGTTGGCGATCGCGGCTAGGGAAAACGCCGCGAGCGCGGAGCGGATGGTATCGGTGCCTTCGCCTGAATTCTCGACCACGATGTCCTGCAGAGTGTCCACCTCGTATGTGTCGTTGCCTGCTCCACCGGTCATCGTGTCTCCACCAGTTCCGCCATCGAGTGTGTCGGCGCCAGCGCCGCCAATGAGCACGTCGTTTCCTGCGAGCCCCCGCAACGTGTCGTTCCCGCCCGCACCATTGAGCGTGTCTTCCTCGGCTGTGCCCGTCAGCGTATTTGCGGATCCGTTGCCCGTCTGCGATACGCCGGGCACGTTCTGCACTGTGACTGCGATCGCCTGCGTGTCGAATCCACCGGCGCCGTCGGAGACCTGTACGGTGACGTCGTAAACGTTGTTGCCGCCTGCATCGGCGGCTGCCTCGAAATCGGGTGACGTGCTGAAGGACAGTGCGCCGGTGCTGGCGTCAATCGTAAAGAGGCTTGCGTTCGCACCACCGATAATCGAGAAGCTGAGCGTCTGCTCAGCATCCGGATCAGTCGCCGCAAGCGTCGTCACCAACATCGTGTTCTCGGCGATCGAGGTCACGGCCGTCGCCCCGCCGCCATTGGACGTGATGGAGGGCGCGTCGTTCTTGTCGATTGTGTATGCTGGGCCCGCTACAGTCAGCGGGCCGTTTTGCAGGATCGAGATCGAATTCGAGCCGAAATTGGCGACGGCCGCATCGGGGCGCCCATCGCCATTGAGATCGGTGACAGATACCCAGCCGGAGACATCACCACCTGTTGCGGCTTGTTGCGCCGCCTGGAAGCTGCCGTCGCCATTGCCGAGGAGGATCGCCAGACTATTCAGAAGGGGACTGGCGACCAGAAGGTCGCCTGCGCCATCGCCGTTCACATCTTCGATTGTTACGTTGCCTGGACCAACGCCGTCGCTTGGCAGGCCGACTGTGTAGGAAACGACCGATCCAAACGTTCCATCGCCGTTCCCCAGCGCCACCGACACCGTGCCGTCATAAGACGTGAAGGCCAGATCGTTGTCGCTGTCGCCATCAAGATCATCGAGCGCCACCGAGAGAGTGTGTGTGGCGGCCGGAACGCCGGGCGCTTCGGTGAACGATCCGTCGCCGGCGCCAATATAGACCTGGATGCCAAACGCTCCGGGGACATTGGAGAAAGCGACGTCCTCAATGCCGTCGCCATTGAGATCGGCTGCTGCAACACCAGTGACATCCGAATGCGACGGCAATGCCGTCAGCGCATTGAATGTGCCGTCGCCGTTGCCGAGCAACACAGAAACATCGCCACCAAAGGCGTTTCGCGCCACAAGGATATCAAGGTTCCCGTCATCGTTCAGGTCTGCGATCGCCGAATTGGTGGCATGAGAGCTGTTTGTCGGAGATGAAATCGCCGTTTGGAAAGTTCCGTCGCCATTGCCGAGAAGAACAGCGACTGCACCGCTGCCGCCGCCATTCGATATGGCGAGATCGATCCAGCCGTCGTTGTTGAGATCAGCGACCGAAATGCCATTGAGATCGTGCCCGGCGTCGTAGATGGCGGCCGGCTGGAACGTGCCGTCGCCATTGCCGAGCCACACCGACACCTCCGAGGTCGAAGATTCGGTTACGAGATCTTGATTGCCGTCGCCGTCGAAGTCCGCGCTCGTGACGTGGCCACTGGCGCCAGGGATTGACGACGCCAATTGGAACGCGCCGCCGGCGAGACCATTGCCGGCAAGGTCGCACACGTTCGCTCCCGTGACGCCAAGGGTGACCGTGCCGTCGCCTGCGCCTGTATCGACTGCGACGACGTACTGCGCGCCACCGCTGCCCGATACTGAGGTCACGCCGGCGATGCTGGCGCCGGTCAAGGCACCGGTCGTCGTCAGCGAGAACTGGCTCGCGTCGACGCCCGTCACCGGCTCGGAGAACGTCACCGTGTAGTGCACCACTTGGGAGCTGGTGGTCGTGGCGTCGTTGCGCGTGATGCTCGCGACCGTGGGTGCGATCTCATCCACGTTCGTCACGGTCACCGCAACGGCTTGCATGTCGGTGCCGCCTTGGCCGTCGGAAACCTGCACCGTGATGTCGTAGGTGTTGTTGCCGCCCGCGTCGGTCGGTGTCTCGAAACTCGGCGCCGCGGTGAAGGCCAGCGCGCCGGTCGTAGCGTTGATCGTGAACTTCGATGCATCGGCGCCGCCGACGACGAAATAGGTGAGCGTTTGTCCGGCATCGGGGTCGGTGGCGGCCAGGCTCGTGACCGCAGTCGTATTCTCCGCGATTGATACCGCCACGGTTGCCGGCGAGTCGAAAGTAGCATCCAGGCTGCCGTCAGCGTTGTAGCGGACAAGCGCGAAGTCGGCGTTCGAGCCGTTGTTGCTGAATCCCGACACCAGAATCTTTCCGTCGGGCTGCACCTTGATGCTGTAGCCTTCGTCCGCCCCGACGCCGATCTGCGTCGTCGCCTTGCCGCCGTTGCCAAAGCTCTCATCAAGGCTACCATCGGCGTTGTATTGAACGAGCGCGAAATCGGTATTGGTGCCGTTGAAGCTACTGCCGGCCACCAAAATCTTGCCATCGGGCTGCACGGTGACGCCGGTGCCGGAGTCGTCCCCCAGCAGGAAGTCAGTCTTCACTCGGCCGTCGGCATCAAACGTGGTGTCGAGCGTGCCATCGACATTGTACCGGGCGACCGCGAAGTCGAAGCCGGAGCCGCCTGAGCTGACGCCTGCGACCACGATCTTGCCGTCGGATTGGATGGCGACGCCTTGGCCGACGTCATTGGTGGAGCCGAAGTCTGTCGTTAGCTTGCCGTCGCCACTGAAGCTCGTGTCTAGGCTGCCGTCAGCATTGTAGCGAGCAAGAGCGAAATCATTGGGCCCGGCCCCGGTGAAGCTGTGGCCCGCAATCAGGATCTTGCCGTCGGGCTGCAGTGCCACACTGTAGCTGGCGTCGTGGAAGGCGATGTCCGTGATCACTTTGCCGCCGCTGCCGAAGCCGGTGTCGAGACTGCCGTCGGCGTTGTAGCGAACGAGGGAGAAATCGAATTCAGAGCCATTGAACGTATAGCCTGAAACCAGGAACTTGCCGTCAGGCTGCAACGCGATGCTTTGGCCGAAATCGTCGAAAGAACCCACGCTCGTTGTGACAACGCCGTCAGCGTCGAACGTCGTGTCGAGACTGCCGTCGGCGTTGTAGCGCACTACGGCAAAATCGACGGTCGAGCCGATGGCTGCGTGGCCCGCCACAACAATCCTGCCGTCGGGCATCACGACAACGCTGAAGCCATGGTCGTCGGACGCACCTATCGGCGTTGTCACCTTGCCGTCGCTACCGAAGCTCGTATCGAGACTGCCGTCGACGTTGTAGCGGGTCAGGGCGAAGTCGTTACTGGTGCCGTCAGTGCTTCGGCCGGCCACGAGGATCTTGCCATCGGGCTGCAGCGCGATGCCGCGACCGAAGTCGTCAGACGTGCCGATAGCCGTGGTCACCGTGCCGTCACCGCCGAGGAAAGCCGGCGCGTTATTCACGGGCGCATCGTCGAGCCCGGATACGGTCAGCGTCACGGTCGCGGTCGACGTGCCGCCCTGGCCGTCGCTGACGGTGTAGGTGAAGGTGTCCGTCGCAAACTGGCCTGCGGCGAGTGCCTGCAGCTGAGCCGCGCTGCTCGGATCGTAGGAGATGGTCGAACCGTTGAGCGTCACCGTGGCGCCGAACGCACTGATGGCGCTGACGCCAGTGAGTGCGAGCGTCGTGCCGGCATCGACATCGCTGTCGTTGGCGAGCAGTGTCGCCGCGGCGATCGTCTGAGCCGTATCCTCGTTGGTGAAGGAGCCGTCGCCCGGCCGGCCGATCTCGGTCTCGACGACGTAGCCGGCGACCGCGTTCGGACCGGGGAAGTCGTACCAGTTGCCGTTGTTGCCCATGAAGACATGGTCTTCGTTTCCGGCGTTGTTCGGCTCGACCGGGTTCCAGCTGGCGTAGATGAAGGTCGTGCCGGGTGCCTGCCAGAACGCCTGTCCCGTCTCCGGGCCCGTCTCCCACACCCAGGTGCCCTCGACCGCTGCATCCGTGCCGCCGAGCCACGCGCCGCGGTTCGCAAATGGATCGGAGATCGATGGGTTGAGCTGAACGCCCTGGACCAGGCCATGGATGAAGGCGTTCTCCTGGCCGTCGGTGATGGTGGCGAGATAGCCGCCGTAGCTGGCGGCCTGGGCTCTTGCCTGCTCGTAGGTCAGCGCGCCGGTCAGCGCGCCCTGTTCGATGCGATACCAGTGACCATTCACCGGGTTGAGATTGTAGGCGCGCTCCTGCAGCCTGATCGCATCCAGGTTGTCGGCGCCGGCTGCCGGCGCCTCGTTATGATTGGTTACGGAGACGGCAATCGCCTGCGTGTCGGTGCCGCCGGCGCCGTCGGAGACTTGAACCGTGACGTCGTAGATGTTGTTGCCGCCGGCGTCGGCGGGTGCCTCGAAGTCGGCGGCTATGTTGAACGAAAGCGCGCCGGTGTTGGCGTCGATGGTGAACAGGCTCGCGTCCGCCCCACCAGTGATCGCGTAGATGAGCGACTGACCGGGATCCGGGTCGGTGGCCGTAACCGTCGTGACGGGCGTTTCGTTCTCGGCGACCGAGTCGGTTGCCGTGTCACCGCCGCCGTCCGACGTGATGGCGGGCGCCTGGTTGTCGGGGCTGATTTCGAAGATCTGCGCCCGCACGGCAGCGCCGGACGTGTCGCCGCCCGCCTGACTGGCATCAGTCCAAGCGACGACAAATCGCCCATCGGTCAGGGCGGTGATTGCGGGCTCAACTTGGTTACCTGTCATTGTGGTGTTGACCAGGAACTCGGAGCCGGACGGCGCGCCATCGGCGTCGAACACCTGCGCCCGCACCGCCGACAAGGACGTGTCGTCGCCCGTCTGGCTGTCATCGGTCCACGCGATCACAAAACGCCCGTCGGCCAACGCGGTGATGGTTGGGTCGGACTGATTGCCTGCCGTCGTGCTGTTGACCAGGAGTTCGGATCCGGACGGCGCGCCATCGGCGTTGAATATCTGCGCCCGCACGGCGAGCCCGGACGTGTCGCCGCCCGTCCGGCTGTCATCGATCCACGCGACGACAAAACGCCCGTCGGCCAGCGCGGTGATGGTTGGCAGGTACTGAAAGCTTGCCGTAGTCGTGTTGACCAGGAACTCGGACCCGGAGGGCGCGCCGTCGGCGTTGAATACCTGCGCCCGCACCGCCCACGAGGACGTGTCGCCGCCCGTCTCACTGACATCCATCCACGCGACCACGAAATGCCCGTCGGCCAGGGCAGTGACTACGGGCTCAACTTGCTGACTTGCCGTTGTGGTGTTGACGGGAAACTCGGAGCCAGACGGCGCGCCGTCGGCGTCGAATACCTGCGCCCGCACTTCGTACCCGACGACCGCGTCGAAATCGTCCCACGCGATGACGAAACGCCCGTCGGCCAGGGCGGCTATGGCGGGCCTAACCAGGCTAGTCGTCACGGTGTTGACCAGGAACTCGGACCCGGACGGCGTGCCGTCGGCGTTGAAGACCTGCGCGCGCACGGCAGCGCCGCTCGTCGGGCTGTCATCAGTCCACGCGACGACAAAACGCCCGTCGGCCAGCGCGGTGATGATTGGCTGGGACTGATCGTTTGCCGTCGAGGTGTTGACCAGGAACTCGCTGCCGATCAATTGTACCGCCATTGCAACCTCCCCTCAGTGGCCGCGTCTGATTTTTGTTTTCTTGGGCGGCTGAGCGCTCGAATTCTGAACAGGCTGCGAGCGGCGCGAATGATGCAAATGTACCAATCGCCCTGTACCTCGTTCGAGGTAAGCCTATCGAGGTTGCGTGGGGTGGGCTTGACCCAAGTGGGTCTAGCGAGGATCGCGTAACCCTGCGAACCCCGCATACCCTTCGGATCTGAATGTCCCAGAAATTTGCTTG
Organism: Bradyrhizobium sp. AUGA SZCCT0158; assembly: GCF_018130065.1. Classification (GTDB taxonomy): domain Bacteria; phylum Pseudomonadota; class Alphaproteobacteria; order Rhizobiales; family Xanthobacteraceae; genus Bradyrhizobium. The sequence goes on from NZ_JAFCME010000006.1 coordinate 77,762, forward strand.
GAAAGGGGCACCCACGATTGAGCGTCGGGACCAGCCAAGACGGTCAACATGCCAAGGTCGCGTGCAGCCACGGAGCCATTTGCCTGGGTAACCTCAGCGAGACGCGAAATGCCACAATCCGCGAACCGTGGCCAGCGTCAGTGCAATACAAGCTTCGACAGCAGCGCGGCGAGCTCGTTCTGCCGGGACACACCGACCTTGTAGAACACCCGCTTCAGGACATTTCGGACAGTTTCGTTCGGTATTCCGAGCTTCTCGGCCGTCTCCCTTGCAGAGAGACCGGAGCCAACAAGGGCCGCAACCTTGGCCTCGCCGAACGTCAAAAACATCGCGGACGACACTTGGGTCGGGCGGTCCAATGGACGACCGGTCGATCGCAAGGACGACGGCGTGTGCATGGACCAGGAATTCGTGTGCCGCTACCGCGTGGCCGGCGACGGGCAATACATAAATGGCGAGGGAGCGATGTGACCTGGGTCGTTCAACCAGGATGGGTTTGGGATCAAGTGTTGCTCGGCGCGCGCCACGGCTCGACACCTGCCCGATCGCAGCGTCGACCGCCGCGTGGATGCGCAGCCGCTGATCGACGATGTCAAGTCCATCACCAAGGAGACATTGCCCCGCGCGATTGGAGAATACCACGCGACCAAGGATGTCGAGCACGAATACCTCGATATCAATCCGGCACGTCCCATTACTCGTTCGGCTCCAGGTCCAGATGCAGCGCCGGAGTCTCACCGACATCCGAGTATGCCCAGCGTTCCGACGATCGCGGCCACGAGCTCAGCTTGCCGCCGCGTGTCGGTCTTTTCGAGAGCGGACGCGAGCTGGTTGCGCACGGTGTTGCGCGAGTGCCCGCTGTCGCGGGCATATTCCGCCAGCGTCTGGCCCGCGATCAGCGCGCTGACGAGCCGCGCCTCGGCGGCGGACAATTTGAAGGCCGCCTGGATCGCCTCTGGAGGAATGGATAACGCACACTCGGCCGCGACCACGAGCACAAGAACGGTCGTCTCGCCGCGGAGATCGAGCATAAATTGCGAGCGATGGTTCGGTCCGTTTGGTTGCTCCGACCGCATGGGCACGGCCCAGGCGATGAACGCCTGTCCGGACGCGCGCGAGGTCAAACGGACTGGCTGCGTCGTGAGCGCCGTCGGCGGGCGGAAGGCGTGTGAAATTGCGGCTTCGAACGCTACATTCTCCGTGCAATTGGCAGCACGCAGCCGCTTCGAATGATCCGTGCGCAGCACACTTTCGCGTCGCAACAGGTCTTCAGCCTTTTGATTGGCGAGCAGGAGCCGCCCGGCCCCATCGACCACGAACGCTGCGAGCTTCAGCGCATCAAGGCTGGTCCCAAGCGCTCGCTCCGCAGTGCGCGCAGCCGCCATGACGCGATTGATCTCGACGGCACGCATCAGGTGTGGCACCAGCAGCGCGAACTGGTATTCGTATGTCTCCCTGTTTTTGCGATACACCGATGCGTGCGGACAGATGGCAAGAAGCGTCACGCCGTTCCCGTCGTTGTGGAGCGATACACCCAAATGATCGGCGGTGATGCCCAGCGGCTTCATAAAGTCGGCGTAGAACTCGGTGCGTTCAACGAACTCGGCGTCCAGAAAGTCGCTCGCGCGAATTACCTTTCCGACAGGGATGGCTTCGAAGCGTGCCGGTGGGTAAGGATTAATGCTGTGGAAATAGTCTGCATATGACGAGTTGAATGCGGGATCGTCCCCGAAATGTCGGAACGAAGGTGCCGCTGCCGTAGCCACATCATAGGAGTGCAAGACGCCCCACGCGCCACCAAATGCGCCAGGCAGCGCATCGAGGAATGCCTGCCATCGTTCGGGATCAAGCGCCGCGTCGTAGAGCAGATCGAGCAGTCGCGGGAGTTCTCTCTCGTGGAAGCTCCGCATGGCACCGTTCTCCAGTCACTCGTCCGGGTCGAGGTCCAGACGCGGCGCGACGGCTGCCACGACGCCAACCAACTCCGCCTGCCGATGCACGCCGAGCTTGGCCATGGCAGCTGCCAGCTGATTACGCGCGGTTGCGCGACATATGCCAAGCCGATCGGCAGCGGTCTGCATACTGTTGCCCTCAGTGATGCGCAGGACGACATTCGCTTCGGCATGCGACAGCCCATAGAGGCTCTTGAGCAACTCGCTCGGAGGCACTGGCGCACGTCGTCGGTCGTTGATCAATACGAGGGCAAGCCCGCGATCCGCGCCAACCGTGGCGAGCGTCCTTGAGGTCCTGAACGGCAACACGAGAACCGCGTAGCGTTTACTGCTCCCATTCATCACTGTGAAGTTCGCCGGAGATAGCGTGGGGGACGCAAAAGCACTTTGGAGCGCGTGACGAAGCTTCTCGTCGGTATGATGCGCGGCGAACATCAGCTCCGATGCTGGCGAGATGCGCAGGAGCAGACCTTGCTCAAGCAAAACGACGGCGCGTTGATTGACGGCCACCACCTTGCGCGGCTGGTGCACCAGGAATGCGGCCCCCGAGACTCGATCCAGCAGCCCCTGCAATCCCGCTTCGGCAACCCGCGCGGCATGCAGGCACGAGGTCAACGCGAACGCACGTAAAAAGTGCGAGCCTACACGTTGCAGGAATTCAGTGGCCGGCGCTTCGAGGTGCGAAAAACGTTCTGGAATGTCGATGCTGAGCCGCGCTAATGACCCGGAATCGCGTGCCAGCGTCAGATTGGCGCCATGGGTATAGTTGCCCGCGGGCTTCAGCCATTCCTGGTAGAATGGCTGCCGCTCCAGCCAATCCCGACTGACGAGGTGAGATTCCCGCACCACCTGCCCCACGTTGGACCGCAGCAAGTCATTAAACGGGTTCAACTTAGGGAAATGCTCGAAGTACTGCCTGATCCAGTCCGGGTCCCAGCCGGTCGTGGTTGAGATCGGATCATGCCCAAGGCCATCCAGGCTAATGAAGAAACTGAAGGCCGTGCCTGGAAACAGGCTCTGGCAACTCGCGACCACCTCCGGCCAGCGCGCAGGATCGCAGCCCGCCAGGTAGATCTGATCGACTGTCTCAAGCAGAGCTTTGGTGGAAACAGCCATCCTTGCGTCCAATCATTGACGCGCCCAAAAGAGCAATGACCAAACCCATTTTAACTCCGCCGGCTAATCTCCCAAGGCCTTAGCGTCATCTCGAAGCCTATGCCGCAGGGCTATGTCCGGTGATCGCACTTTCCATCGCGCCGATCCGGCTCAGGATCGTGAGCATGTCGAAGCAGCGCAAAGTGCCGACGAATTATCCAAGGTCTAATTGAGCACGCGAACTCCGGCGCCGTCACTGCGGTGCCTACCGATGGCATCGACGCTGCCAGTTTGAACGAAACGGCGAGTTCGGTGTGCGTCGCCGTTTTATGAGCAGCTGTCAGGCGCCCAACGCGCGTGTCTCATTCTGGCGCATTTTCCGTCTGGAAGGCAAGGCGTGCTCCCGCTGGAGGGCGTACCCCAGAGGGCGTACCCCGTTGTCCTACGATGTCGGGCCACAAGCCGGAATCGGATGTTCGATGCAGCCCATTACAACCCTGCCGCCGGAATATTACGCTTTCGAGTCTGGTGCGACAACGTGCTTGCGGTCGCTCTGTCACCTCTGTGGCCACTTAACGGCGATGGGTTCGCACTTCCTCTAGTTGGATTAGCCTCCTCCAGCCGTAGCCTAGACCGTCGGTCTTGATCGGACGACGAGAAAAGATAAGCAATGCCAACGAGGTTGACAGGACACCCCTTCCGCCAATATTGGACGATTATCCATTCCTATCCTGGGCTCTTCATCCCTCGAGTTTGCAAGTGGCCATGAGTGATCTCGAAAAAGCGACGCGCGTGCTGGACGCCTTGAAAGCCGCCGAAGATCAGCCGGCCCAACAGGCCTTGCCGATACTGAACGGGCTGGTCGGCCTGGTACAGGGAAGCGGCGAGCAGCCGCTGGAGGTCGAAGAGGCGCGCTCTGGGGCGTTCATGGCGATCTGCGAGGTCGGCAAGGCGCTGCACCGCGGTCAGCCTGCGGATCAGCTTTGGGTGGCGGCGATCGGGGCCACGGAGCGATGGATGGCCTTGACGAAGTGAGGCGCCTGCCCTGCCCGTGACGACCTGATCCCGAAGCGCTCAGGTTCCGACGCGCAATGCTGCGCCCTGCTTGCGCAAATATGCAATGACCGAAAGTGCCGTGATGCGGCCGGTCTTGGGGTTTTCCGAGGGAATGTTTTCTATCGTCATCGAAAAGCGTGCGGAATCCGATTCCACTTCAACGCGGTGCACGTTTCGGGTCACGGTCGGGTCGGCCCAGATCTGCAGCGTGGTCCGGTCGGGCCCAAGGCCCGCCAGCGAAAGCGCCACGGCAACATTGAGATTCGCCGGAAAGCCCTTGGCGGCGTCCCGCGCAGTGCCCTCGAAAATCTTCAAGGGCTCGGTGATGCCGGCAATGTCGATGTTGTTTTCGACCAGATAGGGAGCCCCGGCGAGGCCGTTGAGCGGCTTTCGCGTCACCATCCTGACCGACTGGATATTGCCTTCCGCCGCGGCGGTGACGGCGTCGAGACCGATCAGCGCACCGGTCGGCACCACGATCTGGCCGCCGTTCTGCCTGGCCAGCGCAATGAGATCATCGTTCTCGAGAAGCGCGCCCACGCTCAGGACGATCGCGGTCTTTCCGCGGCTCACGAACGGGATGACAATCGATCGAACGAGCTTGCTGGGTGCGCACTCAATCACGATATCGGCCGCTGCGCAGAGCTCGTCGATTGGCAAGACGGCGGGCGAACGCTTCAACTTGGCGAGAAAATCGCCATGCTTCGCCGGGTCCTGTACCGATACCGCCGCGAGGACCAGACCGTCGATGCCTTGATCCAGGGCTTCCACAACCTTACGCCCGATCGGACCAAGGCCGACGACGGCGACGCGCCTCGATGGGGTGGGCATCGTACGAACTCCCTGGAAATCGCTCAGGTGCCCTGCATAGCATTTCTCGGACGCGCGTCGAGAATGGCAACGCGGCCAAGGTGGACGTCAGAGCATTGCCGGAGATGTTTCGGGGCGGTTCGCCAGAATCCTGGCCGCGTGCCTATCCGGGCACGTTCTGCTTGGGGAACATCCGCAGGGGCCGGAAGATAAACCGGCCATAGTATTCGTAGTGCCGCTGGGTGGAGATCGCCAGTTTCAGGGGCGTTGCATAGCTGCCCTCGAACGTCAGCGAGGGCGCCATCGTCCACGAGAAACCCACCCCGATCGAAGCCAATTCCACGATGCCGGGGAATGTCGAGTACACCGCGCCCCAATCGGTGAACACATACGTGTCCAGGCCCTTGAGAATGGCCGACCAGTTGTAGTGCAGTTCAGCGTTGACGTAGTAGCCGCTGTCGCCGGCCACCGCATTGGTGGGATAGCCGCGCACGGTGGTCGGGCCGCCGATCGAAAAGATCTGGTCGCCCGGCAACAGCTTCGTCGGCGAATATTGCCAGCTGCCCAAGAGATTGGCGCTGAAATTGGCAGGGCCCACCACCGACGCTATCGCACTGCCGGTATAGGTATTGAAGGTTCGGTTGCCGTTCAGGATGTAATCGTGCCACTCGATGTAGTTCATCGACGGCGAGACGGTGATGGAATAATTGTTGCCGGAATTGGTCAACGAAAACCCGCCCGTGGATCGCTGATAGCGGTCGCTGGTGACCGCGACGGTGCTAAACCGGCTTACCGTATTGCCGTCGGTCTGGGCCGCGTTGAGCAGCAGCAGCCAATTCTGGGTAACCCAGGCCGGCTGGCTGAAATTGATGGAGGCCTGGGTCGACCGCCCGGTTACGTCGAGCGCGACGAACGGTCCGTCGATGATCTTGATCTTGCCTTGCGTGTAACTCAGGCCGACGCGGCCCCCCCAGGGGTTTACCGGAATGTTGTAGGCGACGTTGCCGTTGAGATTTCCGTCCGACCTCACCCCATAGAACGTCAGGCGATCGTCCACGCCGAACAGGCCGTGACGCCGGTAAAACGCGCCGCCCTCGAACCGGCCTGTGTTCTGGACACCCTGATTGTCGGTAAATAATTGCAGTGTATCGGTGGGTGGTTCGATAACGGCGAATTGCAGGTCGGTCAGGCCGAAGCTGGTCCCCGGCTGCAACAACGCCTTGATCTGCACGTCGTTGGTTCGATTGAACCAGATCACATCGCGGTTGAGCTTCGGCACATCGAGGACTTCACCTTCCGGCGCCTGGACGCGCGGCAGGATATAAGACGTCGACGTCTGCTTGTTGCCCTCGATGGTGGTCTTTTGCAGACGACCTTCCGTCAGCTTGATACGAACGATCCCGCCCTTGGCATCCTGATCCGGCAGCGTCGCGATCCCTGTGACGATCCCGCGTTCGGCATAGACCGCGTTTATGTCGGCTACGACCTGCTGAAGCGTCGCGATATCGGCGTTCTTGCCGATATATTTCTTCGCAATCTCGTCGAGCTCTTCGGGCGTGATGAACTTGGATGAATCGAATTCAAGCTTGCGCAGCAGGAATTTTGGACCACCTGGTTTCAGGGTTTGGGTCTTTTCCCGCTCGCCGCCGACCACGCCCGGGCCCTGGAGCTTGGGCGGTTGGCTCTGCCGCTCGAGTTGCTGCCGCTGGCGATCGATGTCGGTCTGGATGGCGCCGGGGTTGACCTGCGGGGCGAGCTGCGCGCGCGCGGATGCATTGCACAACAGTGCAAGCCCGATGCCCAATGCTATTGCCTGCCTACGCATTGAAAACCTGTTGCCTTAGAACTGAACTACCGGATTGCCATTCTCCCTGGCATCCGCGAACCGATTGGCATTCCCTTTTGCACGTCCATCAAGCCCGGTGCTGTTCCAGCCCGGACGGCCGTTCTTGCGCCCTTCACGCTGGAGCTGCCGAAGCTTCCTGGCTTCCGTAAGCCCCTCAATATTCACGGCCGGTCCCGATCCGATCACCTCAACCGGCTTCGGGGTGAGCAGCGCCTCCAGTCTCGCGTTTCCGGCAAGGCCAAGCAGGTAGAACGTTTCGGCGCCGCTCTTTTGCGCCAACCAGGCGTTGAGCGTTTCCGTGCCCTCCGTATCGTTGGCGATGTTGCGGATCGCCATCGAGCCGGTGAAGCTGCTGCAGCAGGTGTGCGAACCCACATAGTTGGTCACGGTCGCCGAGATGTCGCCATTGTAGAGAACGACGTAGCTGTCGGTGACGTTGGCGTTGCCGTTGTGGCTCATCGTGAACACGCCGCCCGGCTGGTAGAGCTGCAGCGTCGCCCAGTTCGACGGCGACGGCGAACGGTTGTCCAGCAGGATCCGTTGGGTCAGCGTCGTCAGCATCAGCTGGCCCGGCACGAAGCCGTTGACGATCGTGACGTTCGGCGCGTCGGTGACGAAGTTCGCGTCAACGACCCTGAACTGGTTCACGATGATCGTATCCGGATCGATGTTGAGATTGGCCGAGGTCGCGACGCCGCCTTTGTAACCGGTGACGTTCATGATCAGCGGGATCAATGGCGTCGATGGAATTTGCCCGCCGACGACGTTGATGGTGTTGTTGGCGGCAAGATCCAGTCGCTTGACGACGCCAACCCATTTGATGGTGAGGTCGCCCGGCGCGGACAGTGCGACCGTATTGCCCCGGATCTGATCGAGGCTGATCGAGTCCGCCGTATCGAAACGGGTGTCGCCATTGGCATAAACCGATCCTCCCAGGATTGACCCGAAGTTGGAGCTCAGATTGACGTCACCGGCATCGCCGGGGATGCCATTGGCAGTCAGCTGCTTGAAGACGATGTCGCCATGCGCCTGCAAGGTCTGGGTGCCGCCGCTGATCGCCGTTCCCAGCGTGATCCCGTTCGCCGTCGCGGTGATGCCGAGTGCGCTGGCAGCGTTGAGGTTGGTCCAGTCGATCAGCGTTCCCTGCAGCAACGCGCCGCCGGTGACGGCCGTGAGGTTGTTGCCGGTGTTGCTGGTCGCCGCGATCAGGCTGGCGGAACCATGGGCATTGATCGAGCCGCCGGCGAGCTTGCCGGTATCGGCGTTGATGTTGACGTTGCCCGCGTCACCCGCGATGCCGCTGGTGGTGAGCTGATTGAACGTCACGTTCTGCCTGGCGTGCAGCGTTTGCGTGCCGCCGCTCTGTGCTGACGCAAGCGCGATGCTGCTGCCAGTCGAATTGACCCCCAGCGTCGTACCTGCTGTCAGAGCGGTCCAGTCGATCAGGCCGGCGGCCAGGAGCGAGGCCGAACCGGTCGTCGCCGCCAGCGTCGTGCCGGTGATGGTCGTGGCGGCCGTCAGCGAAGCTGAGCCATTGGCTGAGACCGAACCCGGCGTTGTGACGCCACCGGCAACGACAGTCTCTGCCAGGATGAAGCCGTTGGCGGCGTTAACGTTGATGTTTCCGACGTCGCTGCTGATGCCGGTGGCGGCCAGCTGGTTGAACGTGACGTTCTGACTGGCGTGCAGCGTCTGGCTACCGCCGCTCTGCGCGGTCCTGAGCGTGACGCTGCCGCCGGTCGAACTGATCCCCAACGTCGTACCCGCGACCAGCGCAGTCCAGTCGATCAGGCCGCCGGCCACGAGCGAGGCCGAACCGGTGGTCGCCGCCAGTGTCGCGCCGGTGATGGTCGTGGCGGCCGTCAGCGAAACCGAGCCGTTGGCTGCGACCGAACCCGGCGTCGTGACACCGCCGGCAACCACGGTCTCTGCCAGGATGAAACCGTTGTCGGCACTGACGTTGATGCTTCCGACGTCGCCGGTGATGCCGGTGGCGGACAGCTGGTTGAACGTGACGTTCTGGTTGGCGTGCAGGGTCTGGCTGCCGCCGCTCTGCGCGGTCCTGAGCGTGATGCTGCTGCCGGTCGAATTGATCCCCAGCGTCGTGCCCGCGGTCAGCGCGGTCCAGTCGATCAGGCCGCCGGCCAGCAGCGAGGCCGATCCGGTCGTCGCGGACAGCGTTGAACCGGTGATGGTGGTGGCCGCCGTCAGCGAAGCCGAACCATTGGCCGCGACCGAACCCGGCGTCGTGACGCCGCCGTTAACGACTGTCTGCGCCAGGACGTAACCGTGATCGGCGTTGACGGTGATATCGCCGGGATCGCTGCCGGCACCCGTCGCCGTGAGCTGGTTGAAGGTGACGTTGCCGTCGGCATGAACTGTCTGGTTGCCGCTGCTGGCGGCCGCCCCGACGACGATGTTGCTGCCGCTGGTGGTTGCCCGCGCCGTAAAGGTGCCGTTGGCGCCGGTCGCCGTGCCGGCCAGAACGCTGTTCAGCGTCAGGCTGCCGCTGCCCTGCACATCCACGCTTCCCCTGACGGCCGACAGCAGGCTCGCCTCGAGGTCAGCCAGCGCGCCGGTATAGATGCCGCCATCGGTCGCCGTGGCGGCCAGGTATGGCGCGTTCAGGGTGATCCGCCGCGTCGATGTTCCGATGCTGTTGGCGTTGAGCGCGACCCGTGCATTGGTGCCCGAGGCCACCAGGTTGGTCTGGCCGTCGGCGTTGCTCAGGATCGCGCCCGCGGAAACGCCGCCGGCCGAAACCACGATGGAAGCCGCATTGCCGGCCGCGGCATAGGATGCCGACGAGTTGAGCTGGCCGAGCGTGGCATCCCCGGTGGTCGCCACGGTGATTACGCCCGCGGCGTTGATGGCGGTGTAGGCGCCCATGGTGAGCGACGCCGAGGCCAGCGTCACCGCTCCGTTGGTGCTCTGGGCGACAATCGGATCGGCGCTGGTACCGGCCGTGAACGTCACCGCGCCGTTGACGAGCAATTGCATCAGGCCGTCACTGGTGATGTCGGCATTGATATTGAGCGCGCCAACCGGCGTCCGGAGCGTCATCGCGCCGCCGGCGGAAAGCCCGCCGTAGGTTCCGCTCGTACCGATATTCAGGTTGTCCGACGGGGCCAGGATCGTCATAGCGCCGACCGAGGTGCCAGTGATCGCGCCCGATATCTTGACCTGCAGCGGTTGGGCCGTCGTGCCGTTGAAGCCGACATTGCCACCGGCGCGCACGTCCAGCGATGCGCCCGCGATATGGACCGCGGTCCGGTCGGTAAACTGCGGCTGGGCATAGATGCTGCCGGTCGCCGCGAACTGGATCGCGCCGGCGGCGGTGACGTTGCCGAGGACAAGGTCGCCGGTGGTCTGTTTCAGATAGATGCCGCCCTGCGCCGCCACGACCTGGTCGAGCTGGTTGGTCGACGGGTTGGCGAAAGCGATCTGGAGGGCGTTCGGATTGTTCGCCGGGTTGGTTCCGGCCGCTGGCGCCTGGCCGATGTTGCCGGTTTCCGAGATCAGGGTGAGATCCCTGATGTTGCCGGAGATTACCGGCTGATTGGCAATGCCCGCGAATATGTCGCCGACGGCGTTAAGCTTGACGTCGCCACTCACGGTCTGCACGCCGTTGGACTGTGCCGCCGTGATCGGGCCAAACGTTGCGTTGGCGATACCACCCAGCTTCAGGTCGGACTTGCTGGCCAGATAGATGTCGCTCTGCACCTTGGCGGCAACGGCGTCGATCGGATTGAGAACGACGTAGCTCTGCTGCGACACGCTCACATTATACGTGATGACACCGGTAGCCTGGTCGGTTGTCGGCGTCACCGTCAGTTGTGACGGACCGGCCGAGGCCAGCAGGGCCTTCTGTACGTCCGACAACGACGAGGAACCCGTGCTGGTGAAGGAGAAGTCCACGGGCCTGGCCAGGTTGCCGACCGAACCGTTTGGCGCGTACAGCATGACCTGCCGGCCGCTGACGTTCGCGGGCGTGAGTTCGCCGATCGGCGCCGGCGCCACAGCGGTGGCCGGATTGGCGGCGGCACTCACGGTGTATTTGAGCTGATCCTGCGTCCACTGCGAACCCGATGTGATCTTCGCGTAGAGCGTCGAACTGGTCGACAGCGAATAACTGAAGTTCGGATTGTACGCCGTAAGCGACACGGTCAGATCCGGCGCCGCCTGCAGGGTTGCATTCGAGGCAAGGTTGGCGCCGAACAGCGTCGTGAGCCCATTCGTAAGCTGAGTCTCCGTCTTGATGCCGAGCAGATACTGGGCCTTTTCAAACCGCGTTTCCGCCTCGGTCTTCATCTGAGCCGTCGTGACAGCAGCGGGATCGATGTCGAGCTTGCCAGCGACCTGGGCCCTGAGCACGGTGGCTCCCAGCGAGGTGAGCGCGTACGTGCTGCCGTCGGCAAACGCCAGATTCCGCAGCTGCCAATAATCGTTGTAGGCCGCCTTGATCATCGACTCGTAGGCGGTCACGGAAGCCGCCGCGGAGCCGCTCACCAGGTTGAGGCTGGTCCAGACATCCTGAAGGTGCGCGCTCTGCTCGGCGGTCAACCCGCCAGCCGACAGGCCGTTGAGGATGTTGGCGGTGGCACCGTCGGATGCGGCGGCCGCCAGGAAGACTCCTCCGCCAGACGAAACCTTGCCGAGCCTGAGATCGCCGGTCGATTGCACGATGTAGGTACCGGTCGAGGACGTACTGTTGAGAAGCCCGCCATCGACGCTGCCGTTGATCAGGGTCGTCCCCGTGGCCTGGACCACCAGCGGGTTGACGTTGGTGAGAACCGTTGCCCCGTTGCTGACACCTGAAACCGCGCCGATGGCGCCGCCCGTCGAATTAATCTCGATCGATTTGCCGACCACGACCGGGTTGGCGACGTTGTAGGGTGAACCCGAACTGATGTCGCCGGTCGCCGACAGGAATATGTTTCCTTGCGGCGCGTTGCCCGCGATTGCCGAATTGGCCTTCACCTGACCGATCACCAGCGATCCCTGCGCGGCAATGGCGATGTCACGGTCGATCGATGTTGCGTTCAGCCTGCCGCCATAGACCTGAACCGGCACCGGCGTCTTCGTCCCCGCGAGCGAGCCGATACCGCCATCTGCCCTGAGCGTGACGTTGGTGCCGGAAATCAGCGGATTATTGGCGGTCGCACCGACCGTAATGGACGAATTGGCGCCCGTCGCGGTGACGGTCGTTGCGCCCTGCAGATTGTTGATCGGTCCATTGATCACGATGCTGGCGTCAGATGTCACCGCCACCGAGCTGGAACCGCCGCCGTTGATGTGGATGCCGATGTCGTAGGAAGCCTTGACGGTGTTCGTCAACGTCAAGGTCAGGCGGTCGTAGATCTGCTGGTACCAATTGTACTGTTTGAGGCTGCCGCAGCATGCACCACTGCCGGTGTTGAAGTTGTTTGAATGGTAAGCGCCGGTCGCCGTGACGACTTCCTGGAAGTTGGCGGTCTGCAACTGTCCGGTCGCAACGCCGTTGACGACCTGCTGCACGTTCGAGACGAGGCTCGTGGTCTGTGTGTAGGGATAGGTCGGCGAGTTGGCCGAGACGCCGCTGAAGGTCCAGCCATAGTCCGCGGCAGTGCTGGTGACGGGACGCGTCAGCGTCGCGGTGTCGACCCATTGATAATATTGGTTGGCCTGCGGCTGGTAGACCACGCCCGAGGTTCCGCTGAGGCCGACCAGCATCCCCGAATTGTAGCCGCTCGCGTTGACGCCTGCGGTCCGGTAGGTGCTGACCTGCTGTCCGCCAGGCGCCGCGGCGTTGTAGACGTACCAGGTGGTCTGCTGCTTGAGCTGGTCGACGATCTGGATGACGCTTGCGGCGCTGACGCCGGTGTTAATCGTGTTGGTGACGAGCGTTGTCCCGGTCGTGTTGTTGACGGTGATCGTGCCGGCGCCGCCATTGACGATGATGTTGCCCTGCGACGTGCCGCTCGTGGACGTGCTGATGATCCGGCCGTTCAAGTAGACATAGCCACCGGTGCCCTGCACCACGCTGTTCAGCACGATCTGGTCGGTCAGCACGTTGTACCGAGCGCCAACCTGCACGTCGCCGCCGTTGACCTTGGTCAGATACGGGGTCAGGTCGAGATAATTGCCGTTCTGGGCATTGGTCTGGGCCTGGGCGAGCGACAAGTTTGCCAGCGTGTCGGCGCGCAGGCTGTCAATGGCGTTCCTGACGTTGGTGCCGATATTGACCGAATAGTTGCTGCTCTGTCCGCTCTGGATGGTTCCGTTGACGTTGAGCACCGACGCCGACAGGATGATGGCTTTGCCGATGGCAAAGGCGTTGGGCGCCGCCGCCGTGGTGGTCGTCGCAGCGGTTATTGGCGTCACCGCCGCGGACTGGATGTTGATGACCTGGAAGAAGGCTGCGCAGCCCAAGCAATGGAACGGGCTTCCGTTGTCACCATACACGGTCTGACCGTCATAGGTGCTCTTCTCCCAAGGCCTGGTCGAGACGATGGCAGGATTGGCTCCCTCGATTTGAGCGAGGTTTCCAGGAATGCCCTCGCCTGACGGCAGGAAGATCGCCGAGTAAAGCGAAACGCCGTCATAAAACAGGTTGAGCATGCGCGCGGTGAACACCACGCTGTTCGGTACAGCAGCCGCGCTGCCGCTGCCGCCGTTGCAGCAATAATGGGTATACGGTTTGTAGGTGCCGTTGCCGGCAATGTAGACCTCGCCTGGAACGTACTGGCCGTACGTTCCGAGCCACGTCGCCGCCGTCATGACGGCGGTCAGCGTGTCGGTGGGCCTGAACTGGACGCCCGCCCACTGCGACGACACGGTGCCGTTGGTGTTGTAGATGCTGCCGACCCCGCCATTGAACGTGAAGGTGCCGTTCGGGACCACCACCTGGATCGTCGCCGCGTTGTAGGTCTTCGATGCGACCACGTTGCCGAGCGCGTTGGAGATGTTGAGCAGGCCGTTGAGGTTGGTGACCTCGCCGTTGAAGTAGATATCGGGGGTCTTGGTCAGCGGGATTCCGTTCAGATCGACGCCGAGGCCGGTGTTCGGGTCCTTGCGGTTATAGCTGGCGTTTACGGCGACGACCGGCGTCGAGCCCGTCAGATCCTGCTGGAATGTGATGCCGGGCGACGTGGTGTCGGTCGCCGCACCCGTAAAGATATTGTGGCCACCGCTGACCCCGGTCACCGTCATCCTCGACACCGACATGAAGTTCAGGCCCTGGTTCTCGATGTTGATCGAGACGGAGTCCCGGGACGAGACAAGCGGTGCGGCCTTGCCGGCCACCTGCGTGCCGCTCATCGTATCGGCCAGGATCGAGACGTTGCCGCCCGAGACCATGATATCGCCGAGCGCGATCGACGCGCCGGCGACGTTGGCGGCGAACGGCGCCTGCTGGATCAGCGTGTTGACCTGTCGCTGGATATCACCGGTCGGATCATTAGCAGTGGCAATCGTGATGGTGGGATTGGCACCCGACAGCACCGTCTGCACATCCGCCGTCGACAACCCGCTCAACGTTGCGATCTGCGAGACGATGGTCTGATAGGGATTGAACCCGTTGACGACCGCGTACTGGATGGTCTGGTGATTGTACTTCTTGACCGTGCTGAAATTATTGGGATTGGAGACCAGTTCGAGAGTCAGCGCGTACGGGCTGGTCGTTGTTAGCGTTGGCGTGGTGGCGCCGACAGCGATGAGGATCGATTGCTGATGGTAGATGCCGGCCACCACGACGCCGTTCTGCGAGATGTTGCCGCGGACCTGGGTCGCATCGCTGTGGTTGTCGTGGTTCTCGGTGCTGAACAGCGTCAGATATGGATTGTAATTGGTGCCCCTGCCATTCGCGGATACGGCGCCTTTGGTCGCTGCAAGCGAGACGTTGTTCACGCCGAGCACCCGCGCGCCGCCGGCGATATTCAGGTCGGAATAGCTGCGCGCCGTGGCCGTGCCGCTATACACGGCGGTAATCGGGATCAAGGTCTGGTTGTAGACCACGGTGGTCGCGTTGGCGCTCACCTGGCTGTACTTGCTGCCGTCGCCGGCCTGGCCGGCGGTGAGATTGAGCAGGCCCCAGGCCAGCAGCGTCGTATCGCCGCTGACGTTGACGGCCTGGTTCGCGGTCAGCGAGGTATTGGTGCTGGCGCCGGCGCCGGTGATGGCGCCGTAGAGGTTCGCGTTGGCGTAGTTGTACGCGATCAGCGACGACGCCGTGCCGATGAAGAGGTTACCGGCGCTGAAGATCTCGGTCGCGTCAATGTTCACCGTGGCGTAGGCGTTCGCCGTCATATTGGACCGCGCCCCGCCGCCGGCAAACAAGCCGCCCGCGGTCAGGCTGACGCTGTCGACGGTGCGCAGCGAGTTGTAGGCTTCGATGTTGACCTTGGCCGTTGAGGTCAACGGATCGTCGTTGAGGCTGAGGATCGTGCCGCTGCCGATATTCGTGGTCGCCCTCTGGGTGACGTGGGCGTCACTCACCGTCGCGGCGCCCGCAGCCACGCCGCCCGACCCTGCCCGCGCTCCGCCACCGACCTGATTGACGATGTCGTTGGAGATCACGAGCATGTCGCCGCCGGCGGAATGAATGATCAGGTTGGTTCCGACGCCGGCCGTCGTGGTCGAGGTGATATTGTTGGTCGCGTTGCCGCCGCTGGCGCCGGCAAAGGACGCCTGGAAGGCGTCGCCATTGCCGGCATAATTTGTCTGATGCTGGGCCTGGATGTTCAGCCCGCCGAGGTAAAGCGTGTTGGACGTCGCGTTACCGTAAAGATTCGCGCTCGTCGTCGCGGTGTTGTTGATCAACGCGACCGCCGCGGCGCCGGCGATGGTACCGCCCGAGCCGGCCGTCGCGCTGGACGCAAGGCTGTCGGTGCCGACCGCGGTGATCTGCAGGATCCCGATATGGTTCGCGGTGGTGATCGCCCCCGCCCCCAGATAGGCCTCCGTGGTGGCGTTGGATGTGACCTTGCTGATGGTCGCGCCCGCCGCGATATAGCCGGCCGCGATACCCGTCGCTGTCGCGTACTGGTTGCTGTCGTTTTGGGCGGCAATGATGAAGTCGCCGTCCGGCAGCGTAATTCCCGTCCCGCCATAGGCACTGACCGTCGAGTTCTCCCTGGTCTCGGCGTAGCTGCCCTGGACGCCGATCAGCGACCCACCGCCGCCCGCGATCGCACGGGCATAGATGCCGTTGCCGCTGCTGGGCGTCAGCGCCATGGCGGTGACGGAAACGTCACCCCCGGTGAAAGTGGTGCTGTTGCCAACGCGGGAGGTGACGTTGAGCGCCGAACTCGCCAGCGCCACGGAGACACCGATCGCGCCGCCGCCGACGGCGACACCCAGCGAAGTCGCCGAGATGTCCGGCGTCGCCGAAGCCGATACCAGGGTGCCGAGACCAGTCGAGGAGGTCGTGATCGCGGCACTGCTGCCGATCTCCGCCAGTACGGTGGAATCTTCCCTCGCGGTCGCGGCCGCGCCGGTGCCGGAGACGATGCCGCCGGCAACCGCCGTCGCCGACGCCGACAATTCGCCGGCTTCGGTTGCCGTAACGGCAACGGTCGAACTGTTGACGCTGGCGTTATCCAGGATCTTGGCGGCGACCGAACTGGATTTTGCGGTGGTGGCGATCGTAACGCCGACGGCCGCGATGCCGCCGCTGCCGCCCCCGGCCGTTGCGGCCTGGGTCGAGGTGTCGCGTGCGCTCACCTGAACGCCGTTGCCGCCCGTTCCCGTCACCGTGCCACCGAGCTGCGCCGTCACGGTATTGCTGACATTGCCAACCGCCACGGCCGCCTGGGCGCCGAAGTAAAGCGATAAGCCACCGGCAATGGATTCGGTGTCCACGGTCTTGCCGGCGTAAGGCCCGGTGGTGGCATCCTTCACGACAGCTGCGACGCTGACCGTGGGAGCCGAGACGATGGCGCTCAGATTGGCCAGAACGCTGCTGTTAACGGTGGTGTATCCGATACCGGCGCCGACGCCGACATTCTTGCCGAAACCGGCGCCGAGCAGGAATTGCTGCGCGGCGTTGGCGCTGGTGGCGTTGACGTTGACCTGGGTGCCGGTGACGTTGCCGCCCGCGATCTGTGCTGTGACGCTGTCATTGCCACCGGTCAGCACGGTGCTCACGTCATAGGTCGAGGTGGCGTTGGCGCCGCTCGGATTGCCGGCTGTACCGCTCGCGACCGCGCCGCTGCCCTGGCTGGAATTGGTTCCGGCGTTGGCGGCGGCGATGGTGCCGCCGAACTGTCCGGTCTGGTCGCCCTGCGTGTCGGCGTCCGCCGTGTTGGTGCCGATGAGGATGACGCCAATCGCCGCGCCGATGCCCACCGAGCTGCCGGCACCCACGGTCACGGCATAGGACTGCACTTCCTTGATGCTCTGGGCATTGACGTTGATCGCCCCGGACGAGTTCAGATTGCTGTTGCGGGTCTCCGCCGCGGTCTGGCTCTTGAACACCAGCACGTTGGCGGCGGCGCCGACGCCTACCCCGCCGGTCGCAACCGACAGCGCACCCGCGATCTCCCGGATGTAGACTTCCTCATTGGCGTTCACCGTAACCGCGCCCGCAGCGGTGCCGGTCGGCGACGTCAACGTGGTGTCGTAGATGCCGGCGATCGTGACGTTGTTGGCGATCTCGATGTTGGCCATGCCAGCAACAGCCCCGCCGCCGGTCGAGATCGCGCCGCCGACCGAAAACGCCTGGAAATCGTTGATCGTTCTTGCATCGACATCGAGCGCGCCGGTCAATTGCAGCGCCGTCGTATGGGCCGCGCTGTTGCCGCGGTAGTGGAATTCGTCGCCTACGTAAGCCAGGGTCTTGTTCGAACTGACCTGGACCAGGAAGGCAGCGCCGATCGCCACATTGCTGCCGTAGGCGCCGGAGCCGTTGGCGGAAGCGATACCCGTGCTGTTCTTGGCCTTGACGGACAGTGACGAGGCGGTCAGGGAGTCGCCATCGACATAGGCTTCCGTGGTGGCATTGAAGACGTTGAGGCCGACCGAACCGCTGTTGAAGCCGACCGCGACCGAGGACGCGTGCTGCTCGGCATTGGCCTTGACCGTGACCGCACCGACCGTCGGGGAGACCACGCCGCCTACGTTGACGGTGCCGCCGACCTCGGCATTGGTGATATAGGCGAACGTTTCGCGCGACATCGTCGTGCTGATGATGGTCGCGCCGCCGCCCGCGGTGCCGGTCGGCGCCACGATCCCGAGGCCGAACGTGCCGGAGTAAGACATGCTGCTGGCGGCGACGTTGATCTGGGGCAACGAAGTGGAGCTGGTCAGGCGGGTGTCGATGCTGGCGCTGTCGATATAGGCTTTGGTCGCGCCCGACATCACGTTGACGATCGGGTTGATCATGATCGAAACGCCGCTGCTCGCGGCCAGGCTGGCCACGTTGGCGACGACCGCCTGGTGCGAACTGGCGACGACCGAAAGGCCCCGCACATTCTCACGTGTCTCGCTCAGGTCGGGCGTATCGTCGGTCGGGGCGCTGAACGCACCTAGATCGAGCCCATACCTGAGGGTGCCGCTATTGACGGACACGGTGTCCGACGAACTGGTGCCGCGCGCATCGACCGTGGTGGTAGCGCCGCTGATATAGGCTGACGTATTACCGGTGATCTTGTTGGTGACGAGCGAGCCTGCGCCCCCGGCCGAGCCCTTCGAGATAGCAAAGGCGCCGGCGAAGACCGCAGCGTTGTCGGTGTTGGTCGCCAGCACGGCAACGCTGTTCTCGCCGATGACGTCGGCACCACCGGAAATGCTGGCTGTAACATTGGTGCCCATCAGATTAGTGGCGACCGATCCGGCCAGACCGAGCTGTGACGACATGGCGACACCGACAGCAACTGTCGATATCGCGGCGACCGATTCGGCTGCGACGGCAACGCGACCGCTCGAAACCACCTTGGAGCCCGTTATTCCGGCGCTCACATTGTTCGAAATGTCGCTGTAGACAATGGCAAGGCCAGCGGCGCTGCCTCCCGTCGACACGCCGGCCACGGCCGCAGTCCCGGTAATTTTCGAGGTATCCTTCGCGGCCAAAAAGAGATTTGTCGAAGCAATAGTCGAATTCGTGGTGTTCGACTGCGCGTTGCCAACGGTCGCCGAAACCGTGTTACCAATCGAACTGATGGTCATCCCGGCCAGGCCCGAGAACTGGCCGTTTCCGCCGCCAACACCGATTGCAACGGACTGGATCTCCGACGAGTCGGTCGCAGTCACCGAGACGGAGCCGCTGCTTGAGGTCAGCAGCACGCCCGCGATGTAGGCTGAATGTGTCGTCGCGATATCGTCGTATACGATCGACGCGCCAACATTGTTCTTGCCAACCTGGATCAAACCGGCAACCGAAATGATGGCGGCGCCGGGTGCCTGAGGCGTACCCGTTGTGCCACCATTAAGAGCCGCGTAGCTGAAATCAACGCAGGTTTGAGGGCTGCCACTGGTTCCGCAATTGGATGATGCGAGCTGATTGTTGTTCGACTCTCTCACCAGATCTGACAGCGCGTTGTCGAGCGCCGAGATAGCCACACTATCAGCGGTCACAACGACGGCGCCCGTGACATTGATGTTTACGGTGGCACTGCTGCTGATATAGGCGGTCGTCGATGAGGTGATCTCGGAGACGACGATGGCGCCGCCAAGACCGTTGCCTCCGACTCCGCCGGATGCTCCGCCCGCCGCGATGACGCCGGCGTTATCCGACAGCACGGTAAGCGTGTCGTAATTGTTGATCGACGTCGAGCGTATATGCGCGTCGGCGGCCTTGCCGCCCGTCGGATCGCCAATGGAGGCGTAGGTCATCGTGACGCCGATGCCGCCCTTGCCGCCCGCCATATACAACGAGCCGCCACCGATCGCGATATTGCTGGTTTGATACGCGTCCACCTCGACTGAGCGCGAAGTGCCGCCGCTGACGCCGTTAATGGTGGAGTTTTGAATATAGGCGTTCACGCTGTCAGTGATAATGCCGACAGAAGCCGATACCGCCGCGGCATTGCCCCCCTGCGATCCGGCGATGGCAATGGCCACGACGGTTTGCTCGCCGCCGTTCAGTGCCTGCACCGACACCGACCTGTGGTTATTGATGGTCGTGTTATCGATATAGGCCAGAGTTGCGTTGTTCGACATCGCCGAGGCAATCGCACCGCCTATCGCGAGGCTGCTCGGCGAATCGCTTCCGGCGAGGTTGGCCGAAGCAGATCCCGATCCGTTGTTCAGTACAGTGTCGTTGAGCGCCTGAACCAGCGTCCTGGCCGTGGTGCTCGACGCATCGAAACGGTTGACCGTCACACCGGAAATAAAGGCGCTGGTACCCATGCTGACATCGCTGACCGACGAACTTCCGGCCACGTCGATGCTGAAGCCATCGGGTGAGGTCCCTGATTTCTGGCTGACCTTGCTCGCACCGGTAGCGATGCCTGCGGTTCCTCCGGTGGCGGCGTCGGTTACGGCTTCCGCCTTGTTGGCAAAGCTGGAAAATGTCGGACTTGTTATCGCGGCCGCGATTGAAGCGGCAGTGATGCGGCCTGCGGTAGTCGCGCTAAGCGCGAGGGTGTTGGCGGCGACTGTGCCGTTTCCACCGCCGTTACCCGAGAAGCGATCATTGTCAATGAAGGGACCCGACCTGATATCCCAACGATTGTCACCGATGTAGGCGGCGGTGTCGGTGTTCGCACCGAGATAGGCGACCGCTATGCCGACAGCGGAGCCGGCGCCGGCCGAGAACGCGCCGGCCAGCGAAATCATCGAAAGTTCCTGTGCCGCGTGAATATTGACCGTCGGCGCAGACACATGGGCTCCCTGCCCAATCGATGCGTGCGTGGTGTTGTCGACCAGCGCGATCGACGTGATCCCATTCAGTACCAGGGCGCCCGCAGCCTTGCCCGATGTCGGCGCCACACCGAAGAATTGGTCGGTCGTCGCCGCCTCGACGGCGATTTTGTTGGCCGCACCGAGTGATGCGCCGGAAGCCACGCCGGCAATGGTATTGCTGGTAAACAGGACGAGATTGAGCGCACCTCCCAGCGAGGAGCCGCCTGACGAGCTACCCCAGCCGAGACCGAGCGCGCCGGTATTGCCGGCGGCATTGATAGAATTCGTTGTCGTATTTGCAGCGACGGTGAGGTTCGCGCTGAAATCCTGTGTGTCGCCGCTGTTAAGCGGCACCGACCACGAGCCACTACCGCAAACCGCGATCGTACAGGTCGCGTTCAGGCTTGCGCCCGTCGCGACCCATGCCGTCGTGTTGTTGTTGACGATAAAGTCATTCAACGAACCGGCGATCGCGACGGTCTCACCCGCAGTCGCGCTCGAGTTGGCGTAGCTGGTCAGGATGTTGCCGCCGACGCCGAGCGTGCCGTTGAGGTGGCTCAACACCTCGCCAAGGCCGGCCCATTTCAGCCAGGTATTGGTTATCGGCATGTAGGTGTTCGCCGTCACGCCGATATTCGGTGCGTCGATCAAGGTACCGGCACCGATATAGGCGTTCGAATTATGTGTGAATTTGCCCCATGCCACCGCCGCACTGACGGCGGTGGGTTCCGGCGTACCGCCGGGGAAGCTTGAGGCGATCGCAGAGGCCGTCGAATTGCTGCGGACGCCGACGTCGATCACGTTGCTGACGACGGCTACATTTCCGGTCGAGTAAATCGATGGCGCACCGCCGCTCGGATTTTGCGCGATCGCCGCCGTTGCGTTTTGGGTACTATTCGCGACCGACAACGCAGCCGCCGCCTTGAGACCCAGGTCCGACTGGAACAGCGTGCTCATCTGCAGCAAGAACAAATTGGCAGGCGCCGTAGCGCTGGGAAGCAGCGCACCTTGCAAGGCTCCAATCAATGCCGGGGTGCCGACGGTAGTCGAGGCCATGGTCGAGTTTGACTGGGTGTTGGATGTGGCCTCGACCAGCACGGAGCCGACCATTCGGTTTGCGAAGGTGCCGAGCGATGCGCCGAGCGTCGCCGTCGCGGTCGTGGTGGCATTGCTGATGGCTACCGCGCCGCCAACGCCGCCATTCAGCGCCGGGGTACTGAGGGCTACCGACGTCGCCGACGTCGAGAAACTGTTGTTGTTCAGCGCGCGCAGCGCGAAGCCGCCGGCCGACCCACTCGCCGTGCCGACCGTCAGGTTGGCGCCGGTCGCGACGTTCGCCGTCGTCGTGACGTTGGCCTCCGAATAGGCGACGGTCGCAACGACGAGTGCGCTGGTGGTCGCAGCCACCGCGGAAACCTTGAGCGTCGCATCGTTGATGGCGTTGATGTTCAGGCTGCCGCCGGCGCTGATCGTCGCGCCGGATGCGACATTGGTCGAGACGTTTCCTGAGAGGGTGCCGACGACCACGCCTGCTCCAACGGGCGAGAGGCCAAGCAAGGTGCTGGCGATGACGGGATCTTCGGCGACCTCCTTGCCGTTCGCGCTGATAGTAACATTGCCGGTGCCGGTAATGTTTGCGTGACTGTTGATGGCAACATTCGCCGTTGCGCTTGCGGCGACATATCCACCGTTGAGGCCCAGGATTAAACCTGGAATGGCCTGTCCGAGAACTGCAAAATCGGACACGATGTTGCTCGAGAAACTTGATACGGCCTCCGACGTTGCGCTGATGTTGATCGCCCCGCCCGTGATTTGGCCGTCGATCGTAATGCCGGTCGTCGCGCTGGCATGGCCGGATGACCGGTTGTCGCTCGCGGTCGCGTTGAGCGTGACGGCACCGCTGGTGAAGGTCGAGCCACCGAAATTGACGGCTTGAGCAAGGATCTTCGATCCCTGGGCCATCGTGATCGTCGGCGCGCTCAACGTAACGTTCCGCGAGTTGGCCTGCGAATTCTGCGAGGCGTTCAGTGAACGTGAATCGATGACGGCGGTCGTGTTGAGGGTGATCGAATTGTTCGCCGATATCTCGAATCCGCTGGCTCCGGAAAGTGCCAGCATCAACGAGGCGATCTGGGTGTTGTTGACGAACCCGGCGCTCCCGGCACTGGGATCGGCCGAACTGCCGATGATGACGTTGTCCTGGTCGAAGGCAAACGCGGCGGCGCCCGCGGCGATCTGTGCGCCCGACATGACGTTGAGCGTACGGGCCTGCAGCGCGACCTTCATCGTGCTGCCGGCGTTGATCACCGCATCGGCGTTGAGATTCAGCGTGTTGGCCTGAGCCGACAGCAACAACGTTGCGGAGCCGTTTACCGCCGCGATGTATTTGGCGATCATCGCATTCGACAACTGGCCGGCTTGGCCGTTGTTGGCGAGTACGTTGCCCCCGGTAAGCGAGGCGCCACCGACCGTCAGCGTGCTTTGGTTGAAGAAGAACCCGACGGTGCTGCCGGTGATGCTCGCGCCGGTCACTACGTTGATCGATGGTCCATTGAAATTGATGACACGGGACGGATCGGCAACGATCACGGCCGTCGATCCCACGGTGATCGAGGCCTGGTCCGTACTGAAGCCAAGGAATGCACCCTTGACCGTGCCCGAAATGTTCAAACCCGAACCCGCACCGAAGGCGTTCATGATGACCCGGCCGGAGGTAAAACTGGTGCCGCCGGCATTGACAGCCTGCGCAAGAACCTGCCCGCCGTTGTCAATGTTGATCGTCGGCGCGCTCAATACGATGTTTTCCACCGAATGTGCGTTCGAAACGGCGCCGTTCATGCGGCGGCCGTCGACAATACCAGTGGAGTCGACGGTGATCTGCGACGATGCGCTGAGCGAGAGAGTGGCGCCGCCGCCTAGTACGCCGGCGTAGCGGGAGATCGTGGCATTGGAGACAAAGCCGGCCGCGCCGGTGTTGGTGCTCGTGCTGCCATTGCCGACGATCATGTTGGCGGTGCTGGAGAGGACGACCCGTGACGCAATGATCTGCAGTGCGGTGTTCGTCAAAACCTGAGCGCCGCCATTGCTGGCCGCATTGATATTGACCTGGCCACCCGACGTGTTGGCACTCAGGGCGACCGTGTCGCCCCTCACGTAGCTGCCCGCCAGCAGGTTCAGCGTCGGCGCATTCAGGGTCACGTTAACGGTGGTCCCGCCGTCGACGACGCCGTTTCCATTGATCGTGATCGAGTTGCTCGCCAAAAGCGTGAATGTGCCAGTGCCGTTGAGCGCGGAGATCGCAGCAGCGACCGTGGCATTTGACATGTTGACGCCGGCGACACCGGTGGCCGCGCCGACAACGATATCCGTCGGATCGAGGATGAGCTTGCCGGCATTGCCGTTAGGCGCGGCAACGTTGATTTTGACGCCGCTGGCGATGTCGACGATACCGTTGGCGCTCAGATCAACGACCGCCGCGTTACCCTTGGCGGAACTGGCGTTGATCCGGGCACCGCTCTTCACGGTCAGGTCGCCGGTGCTCTTGAGCGTGACGTTGCCGGCGTCGCCTGTCTTGCTGGCGGCCGTGCTCAGGCTGGCGTTTTTGCCGAGTTGGATATTGTTTCCGGCGGTGACGGTGATCGTGCTCGGCGTGGTGGTGCGGCTGCGCGCCGTCAGCCGCCCGGAGATGGTTGCGTTGTTGACCGCTCCGATGTGAATTGATCCGTTGCGGACGGTGATGGCGCTGGCGCTGCGCAGGCCCTTGGAATTGACCGAGGCCGCGAATTTGGAGGCATGTTCGTGGTTGACACGCTCGCGCTGGCTCCTCCCGCCGCCGACGAAGACGTTCTGGCCCGTCAGACGAACCCCGTCCGCGGCGTTGATACGGCCGAGAATCCGGATATTGCCGTCCGGCGATATCGGGAATGAGCCGTTCATCAGGCTGCTTACGGCAGCATTGTTGATCTGCCCGGTGGCGCCGACGATGCTGTCGGTGAATTCCTTCGACGGCGTGGAAACGTTCAGGCTGCCGACATTGACGACGCCGGTCTTGCCGACCACGAAGCCGTAGGGATCGGCGAAATAGACATTGCCGCCGATTTTGCCGTTTTGATAGGAGTTGAGCGTTCCATTGACGTAAGCCGGCGCGTCCCGGACGATATTGATCAGGTTCTGGCTGCCGTTGGGCACCTGCAGATTGACGGTGTTGCCCTGCCCGACCCCGAACTGCGAAAACGAATTGAACGCGTTGGCGCCGGAAACGGTGGTCGTGGTGATGTTGGTGACATTGCCCGACGTCTGCAGGCTGGTTCCGGTGCGGCCGTCGGGAATGATCACGTTGGCCGTCTGCGCTCTTACACTGGTGCCGAGCAACGGCAGGATCGTCATCTGCGCAATGCAGATCAACGAGACGAAACGCAGGCGCGAGAACCTGCGTAACGTCAGACCACCCTCGCTTCTGGCTGAGAGCGGCATACGCATGTCAGCTCACCTTCGCTGGTGACAAGAGCGCGCGACCGGCGGCCATGCGTCGGGTTGATCCGGAGCGGGACGACATCAGAATTGACCAGGCGGGAGCTTGAAAACGTCGGGGCTCTTGGTGTCGGCCACATAGAACAGCAGCAGGCCGGTCGGGGTCAGGACCCGCTGGTTGTTCTCTTTGGTCTCGAACGTTCCCTGCAGCAGCAGGATCACCGATCGATCCTTGGCATCGCTGCCGCGAAACATCAGGACACCGCCGGCGACGGGCGTGTTGACGGCGATGGTGTCGGGTTTGAAACCTTCGCCCAGGAAGTGGGCGCGCAGAATGTTGGCATTCGAGAACAGCTTCTCCGGCGTCATCGCCGGATCCGTCCCTTTCGACCAGACCGTGCCGACCTGGATGAGCGTCTTCGACTTGTAGCCGAACACGTAGGATACTTCGGCGATCCCGCCGCTCGGCAGCAAGTCCGGAACGGCCAGCAATACGCTGCGGGTCAGTTCGGCCGGATTGTCCTGCGACTTGATCGCATCCGGCTTGACGCCGAAATCCTTGGTGATCGCCGCGCGGACATCCGCCTCGTTCATGCCGAACTTCGAAGAACGGAATCCATCGATCGCTTTGGCGGTTTTTTCATCGACCGCCGCCGCTGCTGCCGGCACCGTCGCCTCGGCCTGGGTTGCTGGCCGTGGCGCCGGCACTGCCTTCTGCTTGGGCGTGCCCTGTGCATACGCCGGGCCGGCTACGACAGATGCGATACCGCAACATGCCAGGAACATCGAAATCTTGCGCATTCAAAAACCTTCCGAAACACCAGACATAAACTTTAGGCAACGCCGCAATTCGGTAACCGGAAATTAGCAATTGGCCTCGTTACCCCGTAACAATACCGCGTTCCCCACACCGAACATAGCGGCGATGGGAGAATGAGCACCGATGGCTAATATTGGCGCGGATGCGTCGCTGGCCCGACACGAGTGCGCGCTGATACGGCATGCTGCGCACTTGCGACAGTCGAGCCAAATGCCATCGGAGAATTTTGGATTGGTGATACAAATCAGCTGCTTATAGCGACAGCATTGTAAGCGGATTGCGATGCCTGGAAACGTTCGGGCCGTTGGCATTCAGGCGGACCTGTCGATCGTTAATGTCGGTGGCGGCGAGAATTCGAACGGTGTCGATTCTCATCCAGCGCACGATCAGATCGCCTCATTTCTCACGCGGCGCACACTCGTGAGGCATCGAAAAATCGGGATTCGCCAACTCAAAAGCCAGCAGACGGCGCCACTCCAGTTGCAGAATGCGAAGAAGCCACGCTTGGCGCGCGGCTTCTTGATTACGATGCGTATGTTGCGCCGATTTTGCGTCAGATCAGCAGGAAGTTGGAATTACTCAGCGTGCCGTTGAGGTTGTTCAGCCCGATCTCCATGTCGGCCGACGTCATTGTGCCGTCGCCGTCGATATCAATCTGCAGGACGTTGGCACCGGGCCCATTATTAAGCAGATGGGCCGATGCCTGACCGCTACCGGCAAAGGCACCGGTGCCGACATACTCGATGTGATCGTCACCAATCGCGATGCCGGAGAAGGTGAACGTATCGCTGCTGGCATCGAAATTGGTAATCTGGTCAGCCGAGCCGCCCACGAGCGAATCCGACACGCTGGTAAAGCGGAAATTGTCCTGCCCCGCGCCGGCCGTAATCCCATCGTAGCCCGCACCCGCTGTAACGGTCGTGCTACCCGATGTGTTGCTGATCGTAAGGTTGTCTTGCAGGGCGCTGCCATTGATCGTTTCAACATCGATCACGGTCAGGTTGAACGAGCCTCCGTTCAAGTTAAGCGTGTCGGTCCCGCCACCAAGATCGACGGAGCCTTGATAGCCATTCAGGGTCAACGTATCGCTTGACGAAGTGCCGTTAACAAAATTGACTCCATGGAGCGCGTCGAACGAGTTGTTGCCGTCAGCGAGATTCAACGTGTTGGTGCCGTCGCCAAGATTGACGGTGACGCCCGACACGTTGTTGAGCAGCTCCAACGTGTCGTTGCTGGGGGTAATGCCACCGGTGAAGTCGCTGCCGTTGACATTCTCCACGTCCGTCACACTGACGGAATTCGAGCCGTTGGCGAGCCAAACCGAGTCGTTTCCTCCGCCGAGATTGATTGCGAGGCCGGTAGCGTTGGTCTGAATGGTCAGCGCGTTGTCCTGACCGCTGCCGTTGAGATGCTCGACACCGACGAGGCCGAATGCCGTATTTCCCGAGTGGATAGTTACAGCGTCGTCGCCCAGACCGAGATCGACAATCCCGGCAAATACGGTTTTGCCGGCCCCGGCGTCGGTTCGACCCCGCATCTGGGGGGTGAGCTGTTTCGGCTGGCGTTCAGCCTCGACCTGGTGCACGTGCCGTTTACCGGCGCAGCGCCTGCGATCCAGTCAACCGTCGGCGGGCACACGCCGATCGCTTTCACCGCGTTGCCGCCCGCCCTTTCGGCAGTGCAGGCCGGCCAATTGCGCGCGCTCGGCGTCGCCGCCAGCGAGCGCGCGGCCCAGTTGCCCGACGTGCCGACCTTTGCCGAACAAGGCATCAAGGACCAGGAGGCCGATACCATCACAGGTGTCCTTGCGCCGGCGGGAACGCCGAAAGAGATCGTCGACCTGCTCTATCGCGAAATTTCCAAGGCGGTCGGGCAGGCAGACGTGAAGGAGCGCCTGACCGTGCTCGGATTCAAGCCGGTCGCGAACCGGCCGGAGGAGTTCGGCGCCCGCATCAAGCTGGAAATGGAAAAATGGGGCAAAGTGATACGTGACGCGAAGCTCAGGATAGAGTGACGCGTCACTTCATTCCGGCGGTTCCTGTGCGACATTCATGAACGTCAGGCCTATCCGGTTCTTCTTGATCCAGGCGACCCGGCACTCATGAACGATCGAGGAATCCTTCGCCATCACAAGGCGGAAGTGCTGCGGAACGAATGCAGGGTTCTCGACGTCGATCGCCGCACCCTCGAGCGAAATATTCCTCACCACGCAACGCATCACGGAGCCGCCCGATGAGACATAGGCGGGCTCCTCGATCTCGGTTCGCGGATATTTTCGCTTTTCTTCCATACGTTTCCGGCCGTGAATATCGCTCGACCTATCTAACTAGCCACGAAACCTTAAGCAAATGGCGTGTGTGCACCGCAATGCAATCGGCGACGATGGACTTGCGACGTTCCGATTTGTGCGGAG
This sequence comes from Bradyrhizobium sp. AUGA SZCCT0158, assembly GCF_018130065.1. Classification (GTDB taxonomy): domain Bacteria; phylum Pseudomonadota; class Alphaproteobacteria; order Rhizobiales; family Xanthobacteraceae; genus Bradyrhizobium. The sequence goes on from NZ_JAFCME010000006.1 coordinate 106,045, forward strand.
CGGCAGGATGCCTCCATCGCTTCTGCGCAGATGTGCTCCGCGTCTTCATGGGCTTGTCGCTCGCGACGGCCCGGCGATACCCTCTTTAGATAAGCGGTGACAGCGTTCGTTTATCTCGGCTGCTGGTTCCTGATGGCCGGCATCGTGTACTATTTCATCGGCTTCGAGACCAGGGCAAGTCGATCGAACAGATCGACAAGGAATTGGCCGATGGGCTGAATATGTCGGCGGCGAGAGTCCGGCGGGCATAGTCTTGAACACAAGGCGTCGATGGAGGCTTGGACAATTTGATCGCGACTGCTGCCGACCTTGCCGGCGACCGGGCGATCATCGCCCGTGCCGAGGCCGTTCGTCCCGATGTGGCGGCGGCCGGAAACGACATTGAGAGTGCGCGCCGGCTGCCGCCCGCGTTGCTCGACAGGCTGCACGACGCGCAGCTGTTTCGTCTGTTGCTGCCGCGCTCGACCGACGGGATTGAAACCGACCCCGTCACCTTCTTCCATGTCATTGAAACCATCGCCAAGGCGGATGCGTCCACGGCATGGTGTCTCAGCCAGGCCGGCGGCTGCGCGATGTCGGCGGCCTATCTCGATCTGCCGGTGGCGCGCGCGATCTTCGCCGATCCGCGCGCAGTACTGGCCTGGGGTCCCGGGTCCAAGGTCCGCGCGATCGAATGCGAGGGCGGTTACCGGGTCACCGGCGTCTGGGCCTTTGCCTCCGGTGGTCGGCACGCGACCTGGCTCGGCGCGCATTGTCCGATCTTTGCGGCCGACGGCACTCCCCGATTGGAAGCCAACGGTATGCCGCTAGAGCGGACCATGCTGGTGCGAACCGAGGACGTCGAATGGACCGACATCTGGAACACGGTCGGCTTGCGCGGCACCGCCAGCGACCAGTTCGCGCTGAATGACTTCTTCGTTCCAACGGACCATTCCATCACCCGTGAATTCGACCGGGAATGCCGCGAGAGCGGTCCGCTCTATCGCATGGGGGCCGGCACTTGCTACCAGGTCGGCTTTGCCGGCGTTGCCTGCGGCATCGCTCGAAGCACGCTCGACGATTTCGTCGAGGTGGCGCGCAACAAGGTGCCGCGCGGGGCCATAGGCATCTTGCGCGACAACGCCGTGGTCCAAACCGGCCTCGCCCAGGCCGAGGTCAATCTGCGCGCCGCCCGCGGCTTCGTGCTGCAGTCGATGGCCGAAATCTGGAAGGACCTCGTCGCCGGCGCCAGCATCACCGTCGCGCAGCGCATCACGGTCCGCATGGCCGCCACCAACGCGATCCACAAGGCACGCGAGGCAGTCGACTTCGCCTACAATGCGGCGGGAGCCACCGCGATCTTCGAAGGCTACCCGCTGGAGCGCCGCTTCCGCGACATCCATACCGTAACCCAGCAACTGCAAGGCCAGATCAGACATTTTGAAACCGTCGGTGCCTGGATGATGGGCGTCGATGTCGATCTCACCTTTGTCTAACCCCATTGCGTCCAAGGAGAAGAAACCATGGGACTTGGCGGATTACAGCACTACACCATCGAACCTGCCGATCTCGAGCGCACCAAGGATTTCTACTGCGACGTGCTTGGACTGGAGAACGGCGACCGTCCACCGCTCGGTTTCCCCGGCTACTGGCTTTACTCCGGCGGCAACGCCACCGTGCACCTGATGGGTACGCGCGAGCCACGCGAGGGCATCGTGGTGCGCGGCACCGAAAGGAAATACGAGGACACCGGGCGGCTTGACCACATTGCCTTTGCTGCGACTGACGTCGATGGCGTGCGCAAGCGCCTGCAGGCCAAAGGCGTAAAATTCCGCGAGAGCATCGTGCCGCGAACCGGTGATACGCAAATCTTTCTCTACGATCCCGACGGCGTCGGTGTGGAGCTGAACTTCCCGAAGGCGTAACGGGCCACCGCCGCGAGCAATTTTCGACTGTTCGGTCAGCCCCAGCGCTGGCCGAACTTGCTTTAATTCCGGCTTTTTGATTTCGGCTTTGCGTTAGCGGTTCCCGACAAGGTCGCAAGTCAGCCATCAGTCGGGCGCGATCCCGTCAGGGTTTCTTCATCATTGCATGGCGATTGGAACCCGCCGCGCCGCTGCGGCAGGATAGCCGGGTGCCTCGCCTTTCACCTACCCCAGGGCATGCGTGCCCGGCTATTCGCCCACGGGTAAGCCCCACCATGATGGGGAAGTCGCCCCGGACTCGTTCCGGGGCGGATGCCGTTAGGTGCGAATGCGTCAGTCTATCCGCGCTAATCCAGCCCGCGCTCGTGGCTGAGATTGACCATTTCCTGGATGAATATCTTTTTCTGCTTCTCATCCAGGCTTGCAAATAAAGGTTCGGCGGCATCCGCCACATTGCGCTGGTCCACCGCACGGTCGTTGAGAAATTGGGCTTCGTTCCGCATCTGCTCGATGATGTCGTCGGGCGGATCGCGTTTGGCGCGCGCAATACGCAGATTGAGGCGATCGGCGCCATTATGGCCGAGATAGTGCATCGCACTGTTGAAGCCGGACCAGTTCTTCTCCTGCTCTGGCGTCAGATTCAATTGCTTCTTGATACGCTCGATATTGGCGTCGCTGTTGGCAACGATCTGTTCGGCCGTGATTTGCGGTGCACCGGTCTGGGTCAGCACCTGCGGCTGCTTCGCCGCCGTCTTTGTCCCCTTGGCCGCCTTGCCCGATTTGGCGGCATCGTCCTGCTTTGCGGTATCGCCTTGTTTGCCACCCTTCGCCGGGGCCGTCTGTTGCTGTTGCTGTTGTGCGCCGCCGGTGAGGACGCCGGTAACACCGGTCACCACCCCGACAACACCACCGATAGCGCCGCCAAGCACGCCGCCGACCGGTCCGGCCGCCTTGTTCCCCTCGCGGGCGCCCTTTTGGACCCCCTCAACCACCTGTGCCTCCACCGTGAGCGACGCGCTAAACAGCATAAGGGCGGCCACCCCAAGGGCTGCGCACAATCTGAACCGCGCGCGCAGCTTCGATGTCGGGCTGGTCATTGTCTGGTCTCCATGGTCGATCGTGAGTTTCCGGCGGGGTGGTGCTGGGCCAAGGACCGCGGCCGAATCCGATTTTATCGTTTTCGCGCCGCGCGAGTCTACCTGCCGCGCCTGGTCATCCCAGTGATGAAAACGCCGGCGTATCCCCATTTTGGACACGTGGTAGGGGAACCTGCGGCGCTATTTCGCATCCTCACCCCTCCGATGAGTTCGATAGGTGCAACGCAATATTCCGCGTCATGAGTCAGGAATGAGCGGTAGATAACGGGCCAACGGTCGTCATCGCCTTCGATTTGCACGCAACGTTAGTTCTAGGACAGCGCCTACGTGATTTCTCGACAGACGCTGGCAATTCTGCTCTGATCGTCAATAATGAAATATCCGCGGCGTCCGAATGGAGCCGAATAAAAAAGCAAGAACGGGAATTTCCTTCATATCCGATTGGCCCATCCAGGGAGGAACGCCATGACACGGAAGAAGCTTACTCGACGCCAATTCATTGCTGCGACAGCGCTATCATCGGCTGCACTCGTGACCGCACCCTACGTGCGCGGCGCACACGCCGCCGGCAAGCTATCGATCGGATTTTGGGACCACTGGGTACCCGGCGCCAACAAGGCTTCTACCGATATTGTCAATGAGTGGGCCGAGAAGGAAAAGGTCGAGGTCACCATCGACTACATCCCGAGCCAGGGTAACAAGAACCTCTTGACGATCGCCGCCGAAGCCCAGGCGAAGTCGGGCCACGACATTCTGGCGATGCCGACCTGGTGGCCGCACGCGCAGGCGGAGTTGCTCGAGCCGATGAATGACGTGGTCGAGGGGCTCATCAAGCAGAACGGCGAAGTCAACGGCACCGTCCAGTACCTTGGCAAGGCCGGCAACAAATGGCTGGGTGTTCCGGCCTGCGTCGGCAGCCAGATCAAGGGACCCTGCTCGCGTATCGATCTGATGAAGCAGCACGCCGGTATCGACGTCCAGGCCATGTACCCGGCGGGTTCGGCGCCGAAAGCCGATGGCTGGACCACGGACACATTCCTGAAGGCGGCGGAGGCCTGTCACAAGGGCGGCGTTCCCTTCGGCATCGGACTTGGCGAGACCAGCGATTCCGTCGATACCGTCGGGGCGTTCTTCCTGGCCTTCGGGGCGGAGGTCGTCGATGCCAAGGGCAACGTCGTCGTCAAGAACGACAACGTGCGCCAGGCGCTCGAATATTACAAAAAGCTGATGGCCTTCCTGCCGTCGGACGCGCCGTCATGGGACGACGGCTCCAACAACAGGTGGCTGGTCTCGGGCAGAGGCGCCCTGATCATGAATCCGCCGAGCGCGTGGGCCGTCGCCAAGCGCGATGCGCCGCAGATCGCGGAACAATGCTGGACCCACGGCTTCCCGGTCGGTCCGAAGGGCCGCTTCGCGCCGTTCCTGCCCTACTTCTGGAGCGTCTGGAGCTTCTCCAAGAACAAGCCGGCGGCAAAGAGCGTGCTGACGCGCCTGTCGCAGCCGGATGCGGTCGAGAAAATGGTGGCGGCGAGCGGCGGCTACGACCTGCCAGCCTTCGAGAAACTGACGACCCTGAAGACATGGGCCGAGGAAGGACCGCCGAAGGGCACGCTCTACCACTATCCGAATCCGCACAAGCATCAGCTGCTTTCGATCTCGGCGTCGCCCGCGCCGCCCAAGGTCGCCCAGCAGATCTACACCCAGGCAACGCTCACCAAGATGTGCGTGCGCTTCTACCGGGGCGAGCCCATGGAGAAGACGCTGGCCTGGGCGGAAGGCGAACTCGAAGGCTTCATGCGTAGCTGAGGCGATTTCGCCGCCGCGGCCCGTCGGATATCGGGCCGTGGGGGCGTACATCCGCCTGCCGACACGATGGGAGCCGGCGCCGCGCCGGCTTCTCGACGAGGAAACTACCCTGCTCTAATGAAACTCGCGAGGAAGATGCATCATGGCTGATGTCGCGATTGAGCGTAACGCCGCTCCGCGAACGGGGCGCAAGCGCGCCAGTTTACGAACCGCCCTGAAGCGCAAATCGACCGCGGCCTTCCTGATGACGCTGCCGCTGATCCTGCTGATCTTGCTGCTGGTCATCTATCCTGCCTTCTACTCGCTGCATCTGGCCACCCTGAACAAGTCGATGCAGCGCTTCATCGGACTCGGAAACTTCCAGTTCCTGTTCAAGCGGGAAACCTTCTGGCTGGTGGTCGAGCAATCCTGCATTTTTGCGATCACGGCCGTCGTCTTCAAGGCCCTGATCGGTTTCATCGTGGCGCACTTCGTCCACAACATTCCGGCCAAGGGCCAGCGCAAATGGCGCGGCATGCTGCTGGTGCCCTGGGTCATTCCGCCGGCCATGAGCACGCTGGCGTGGCTGTGGCTGTTCGATCCGTCGTACAGCGCCTTCAACTATCTATTGGCCGGCATCGGCATCGACCGGATTCCATGGACCGGCGAGACCGGCTGGGCCCGCTTCTCGGTCATCCTGGTGAATATCTGGTTCGGCGCCCCGTTTTTCATGATCATGTACCTGGCTTCGCTGAAATCGGTGCCCGACCAGCTCTATGAGGCCGCGGCCATCGACGGCGCCAACTGGTGGCAGCGCATCTGGTACGTGACACTGCCGATGATGCGCAACATCATCGCAATCACCACGCTGTTTTCGCTGATCGTCACCTTCGCCAACTTCGATATCGTGCGCATCCTGACCGCGGGCGGTCCGCTGGACCGGACCCATATGTTCGCCACCTGGGCATTCCGCATCGGTATCGAGGGCGGCGACATTCCGCTCGGCGCCAGCGTCTCGCTGTTCATGGTGCCGATACTCGCAATCGCGGCGGTGTTCATCCTGCGCGACATCAACAAACGCGGGAATGAATCCTGATGACCAGCACCGTCGTGATCGACAAGGCCGCCCCGACCCGCCCCGTCAAACTGCGCAGCATGAGCCGCGATCGCACCTGGGCGCTGCGATGGTCGTACTTCTTCCTCACTTTGTTCGCGGTGTTCGCGCTGGTACCTCCGCTCTACATGGTGATCACGTCGCTGAAGACCAGCGCCGAAATCTCCGCGGCGACGAACCCGTGGTGGGTTTACCATCCGACCTTGTCGAACTACGTCGAGTTGCTGACATCGAACCAGTTCCTGACCTTCTTCCGCAATTCGGCGCTGGTCTCGATCTTCGTCGTGACCATCACCATGCTGATCAGCGTGCCCGCGGCTTTTGCGCTGGCGCGGATGCGGTTCTGGGGCTCGGCAACGCTGGCGACCGGCGTTTTCCTGACTTACCTCATCCCTGAAACACTGCTGTTTCTCCCCTTGTTCAAGATGTTCGTGGCGTTCGGCGACCTGACCGGGATCCAGCTGATCAACAAATGGTACGTGCTGCTGGTGATCTATCCGACGCTGACGGTGCCGTTCTGCACCTGGATCATGATCGGTTACTTCGCCTCCATCCCCAAGGAGCTTGACGAGGCGGCGATCATCGACGGCGCGTCCTGGTTCCAGACGCTGACGCGTATCTTCATCCCCGTCGCCCTGCCCGGCCTGATCGCGGCGACCATCTTCGCCTTCACGGTTTCCTGGGCGCAGTTTCTCTATCCGCTGGTTTTCACGACATCGACGGACCAACTGGTGCTGCCGGTCGGTATCGTCACGACCTTGATCAAGGGCGACGTGTTCGCATGGGGCCAGATCATGACCGGCGCCCTGCTCGGCGCCGCGCCGCCGCTGATCATCTACGCGTTCCTGATGGACTATTACATTGCCGGCCTGACCGCCGGTGCGACAAAGGGTTGAACTCATGGCTGACGTGACGTTGCGCAAGGTTGTCAAGAAGTACGACGACGTCGAGGCGGTGCGCGGCATCGATCTCGATATCGCCGATCATGAGTTTGTCGTGCTGGTGGGCCCGTCGGGTTGCGGAAAATCGACCACGCTGCGGATGATCGCCGGGCTCGAGGACATCACCGACGGCGATATCATGATCGGAGGCGACGTCGTCAACGACGTGCCGCCAAAGGACCGCGACATCGCTATGGTGTTCCAGAACTACGCGCTCTACCCGCATATGACGGTCGCGGAGAACATGTCGTTCGGGCTGCGGCTGAAACGCTATCCGAAGGCCGAGATCAAGACCCGGATCGACGAAGCCGCGCGCATGCTCGACATCGTCGAACTCGTCGACCGCAAGCCGAAGCAGCTGTCAGGCGGTCAGCGCCAGCGCGTCGCCATGGGCCGCGCCATCGTGCGTAACCCCAAGGTGTTCCTGTTCGACGAGCCGCTGTCCAACCTCGACGCCAAGCTCCGCGTCCAGATGCGGATCGAGATCAAGAAGGTGCATCAGAAGGTCCGCACCACGACGGTTTACGTTACCCACGACCAGGTCGAGGCGATGACGCTCGCCGACCGGGTCGTGGTGATGAACCACGGCCGCATCGAACAGATCGGAACGCCGAACGAACTCTATCACAATCCCGCCACCAAATTCGTCGCGAGCTTCATCGGCTCGCCGGCGATGAACTTCATTCCTTGCCGGCTCGAGGAATCCGGCGGCAAGCTGCACGTCCGGATCACCGACCGTCTCGCCTTCCCGTTGCCGCCGGCACGCGCCGCCAGATATCAAGGCGTGTCGCGCACCGACAAGCTGCTGCTGGGACTGCGGCCCGAGCACATCACGGAGGCCAGCCCGCATCCGGAAACCGGCGTCGAGAACTTCGATGCCACGCTCGACGTCACCGAGCCGATGGGAATGGAGACGCTGATCTACTTCGCGCTCGAGGGCACGCAGGTTTGCGGCCGGGTCAATCCCAACGCCGGCGCACAGGATGGCGCCCCGCTCCGATTGGCAGTGGACCTCAACAATATGCACCTGCTAAACGAGGTGAGCGGCGCCGTCATTTGACGGCGGAGTTAACAGTCACCCAAGGGCAGGAAATGGCGACCAACAAGAAGAAAATCTTCGTCACGGAATCGATGTCACAGCAGGGGCGCGCGTTGCTCGACGCACGCGAGGATATCGAACTCGTTGAATTCCCCAACATGATCTCGCAACCGGATTTCCAGGCCAAGCTCAAGGAGCATGCGCCGGTCCATGGTGTCGCCCTCGGCGGCACCCGCTTCGGCGAAACGGAACTGGAAGCTTCCAGGGACATGTTGGTGGTGACCCGGATCGGGGTCGGTTTTGACGCGGTCGATGTGCCGGCGCTGAGCCGCCGCAAGGTGCCGCTGATGGTCGCCGGCACCGCGAATTCGCCCTCCGTTGCCGAGTGCGCATTGTTCATGATGCTGACATTGGCAAAACGCGCGGTGGAAATGCACTCCATCGTGAGGGACAACAAATGGCCGAGCCGGCTCGGCATGCTGCCCTACGACCTCTATGGCAAGACCGTACTGATCGTTGGCTTCGGCCGCATCGGCAGCCGCACCGCCAAGCGCTGCCAGGCGATGGAAATGAACGTGCTGGTTTTCGATCCCTACAGGCCCGCCGCCGAGATCAAGGCCGCCGGCTGCGAGCCAGTCACCGATCTCGACGCGGCGTTGCCGCGCGCCGACTTCGTCAGCCTGCATTGCCCGAAGACCCCGGAGACGGTCGGCATGATCAATGCCGCGCGCTTGAGGCGGTTGAAGCCGACCGCCTATCTGATCAATACCGCGCGCGGCGGCATCATCGACGAACCCGCGCTGCATGACGCGCTGGTGTCCGGCAAACTTGCCGGCGCCGGTCTCGACGTGTTCGAACAGGAGCCGCCGCCAGCCGGCCATTCGCTGTTCGCGCTTCCGAACGTCATCTTCGCACCCCATGTGGCCGGTGTGACAAGGGAAGCCGTCGATCGCATGAGCGAACAGACCGCACGCAATATCCTGAGCGTTCTCGACGGCGATCCGTTGCGTCAGAACGTCATCAACCAGGACGTGCTCTGAGCGATCCGGGATGATCAAACCGGGTGACGGCTGAACGATCGAGCGGCCGCCCGGGAATGTTTCATACCGATGAGATCATAAGGAACCCTTATTCCGTATTGCGGGCTAACCGTGCAGATCCGTGCCCGGCATCGCCGGTTTTGCTTCTGAACGGACAAAACTCAGCCTCATTCGGAAGCGAGGAAAAGATACCGGGCGGCAACGGGGACACCGATTCCGCAGACGGAGCTCGATCCGGAGGCCGAATCGTGAGCCAAAACGACCCGACCGACAACGCCCTGGCGGCGATCGCCAGCATTCTCGATCAGCCGCCCGTGATCCCCCGCGAGCGGGAACGGCCTGCCGTTGACGAGGTGGCGGCCACCCCTCCGCCACTCGAAGAATTTCAACCGATCGAAGCAGCACCTTCGTTCGCGGTTCCTCCGCCGCTTGAGACCGCGGCGCCGATCGAGGCGGCCCCCCCACCTGAGGTCTTTCTGCCGTTCGAGGCCGATGGCTATTCCAAGGTCGGGCCCGGACCCATGGCCGCGATCCGTTTCAAATGGACGGTCCGCGAGGACGATGGCGACTATTACGTCGATGAGACCATTGGGGAGAATTCAACGCCCATTGTCAGTGGACCGATGAACAAGGATGCCGCGATCCAGCTGGTCGACGACCGCGAAGACGCGGCACGTCGCCGGTTCGACCAACTGAAAAGCGAAATGACAGGACGCGCCGCCGTCGCCAATCTGGTGCGCAAAGACAACGGCGAGGCGTAATCGGACGCGCTATCGCCGCGGCCCGAGGAAATCCTTCTTGGCGAGATCCACGCCGGCATGGCGCAGGATGTCGTAAGCCGTGGTGACGTGGAAGAAGAACTGCGGCACGCTGAATGTCAGCAGCAACGACCGCCCGATGAATCTGCGTGTCGCCCCGTTCTTGAATGTAAACACCACCTCCTTGTCTGCGGCGCCGTCAATCTCCGCGCGTGGCAGGCTTTGCGCAAAGGCGATCGCTGCCGCGATACGCATTGGAGCTCGGGAATATCCGGCTCGGCCACCGGAAAAACATGCGGCTCGCGCCCGGCCGCAGCGCGCAGGCAACCACCGCATGACGGTTGCCCTCCCCGACCTGGCGCGTCAGATTGTACATGTTGGGATAGAGCCGCATATCGAGCAGGATCGCCGGATCGATGTTTTTCGCCTTGGAATAGGTCGAGGCGTGGTCCAGCAACGTCGACAGATTGCCGAGATACGGCACGAAAACATCGACCGACGTTTCACAGAGCGAGATGGTCACGATTGGATCTCTCCGTCTGGCGCGGCGCCGACATCTGGTCTAAATCCTGCGTCATCACAAACAAGGTGTCATCGAATTCACCGGCGGAGAAGAACTGATGCTTCGAATGCTATTTGGTCTGGGCATGGCTGCCCTGTTGACGATGTCAGCCCATGCCCAGCAGCCGGCCCCTTCCCGCCTCGACGACATCATCAAGCGCGGCACGCTGCGGGTCGGCATGACCGGCGACTACCGGCCCTTCAGCTATCTCGACAAGACGACTTCGAAATTCAGCGGCTTTGACGTCGACATGGCGGAAGCGCTCGGCAAGGCGCTCGGCGTCAAGGTCGAATTCGTCCACACCGCATGGCCGCAACTGATGAAGGATTTCGAGTCCGACAATTTCGACGTCGCGATGAGCGGCGTATCGATCACACTTGACCGGCAGAAGAAGGGCCTGTTTTCGACGCCGATCATGCGTGAGGGCAAGACGCCAATCGCCCGCTGCGCCGACAAGGGCAAGTACGAAACCATTGCCGATATCGACAAGCCCGGCACGCGCGTGATCGTCAATCCCGGCGGCACCAACGAACGGTTTGCCCGCGCCAACGTCAAGAACGCGGAAGTGAAACTCCATAACGACAACGTCACGATCTTCGACGAGATCGCCAAGGGCAATGCGGACCTGATGATGACGGATTCGTCGGAGACGCTGTACCAGCAGAAGCTACATCCCGGCGTGCTGTGCGCGGTGCATCCCGAAAAGCCGTTCGACTTCGCTGAGAAGGCCTATTGGCTGCAGCGCGACGTCGCGCTGAAAGCCTTCGTCGATCAGTGGCTGCACATTGCGAGAGAGGACGGCAGCTTCAGGAAAATCTACGCCGCCTGGTTCGATTGATCGGCCGGCAAAATACGCCGGTTTCGCCGCAAATTGACCGTCTATCGGTTGCAAATTAGTCTGCTCAGACGACATTGAACCAAAGCCGCTAGTGCACGACTTACCATCTGAAAGTGATCTGGATCACGTTTTGCGAGCTGCCATTGCGTAGCTTCGGGGGTTGGGATTCCCTGCTCAGGAGGTCAATATGAAGAAGCTTCTGGCGATCGCCGCGCTTTTGCTGGCGAGCAGTGCCGCGCAGGCGCAGTACACCTTCGATTACGGCGGCCGCACCATTCGCATCGATCCCGATCGCGGCACCGTTCAGATCCCGGGCGTCTACGACAATACGCCGAAGGCCAAACGCTCGCGCAACGAGGACGGTGATCGCGATCGCCCGCGCAAGCAGTCGCCGCAACAGGCAAAGACAGACTCCAGGACGCCACCCGACACGGTCGCTCCCGCCGCAGCTGTCCCCGCCGCGCCCGTCCCCGCCGAGCAGGCCGCTGTGCCGCCGGCCCCTGCAACCGTCCCTGCAGCTCCCGCACCGGTCGCGGCCGCGCCCGCTGAACCTTCGACTGCCACTGTCGCCGTTGCCCCGGCGGCGGATCCGGTGACTGTGCCGGCCGCCCCACTGCCGCCCAGAGCACCAGCCCCGCAGGTCCAGCAAGAGCCGCCTCCCGCGCCGAAGCCCGCGCCTGCCGTCGCTGCGGTAACGCCGCCGCCCGCACCGCCGCCGGCGGCCCCGCAGGCGGCAAACTCGCCGCTTGGCGTCTGGCTGACGGAAGAGAAGGAAGGCAAGGTCCGCATCGAACAATGCGGCCCCAATCTTTGCGGCTACTCCGTCGACAAGAAGTCGAACCGCAACGGCGAGCAGGTGCTGATCAACATGAAGCCCGGCAAGGACAACAAATGGAGCGGCCGGATTTTCGATCCGAGTTCCGGCAGCACCTATGATTCAACGCTCGCGCTTAAAGGCACTGACAGCCTGCGCGTTCAGGGCTGCGCCTTTGGCGGCATGTTCTGCGGTGGCCAGACCTGGACCCGCGTGAACTGACGCGCCAACGACGCACATTCTACCAAGGCCCCGCCTTCGCCGGCGGGGCTTTTTGTTTGCGGGTTCTTTCGTCTCGCGTCGACCTCTCTGGCCATCGGTTCACGCTATGGGCGATGAACGGTAGGGCCCGAACAAAAAATCGCGAAAACAACCCCATGCAAAGCAGAACGGGTCTCGGCTCGCTTCATCCGGGAGACGCTACCCGACCTTTGCCGCATACTCGGCGTCCGTGACCTTCTCCATCCAGGTCGCGTAGCTGCCGTCGAGTGCTTCCTGCATCGCGATGTGGGTCATGCCGTTGGTTGGCGAGGCGCCATGCCAGTGCTTCTCGCCGGGCGGGATCCAGACGACGTCGCCGGGCCGGATTTCCCGGACCGGTCCGCCCACGGCCTGCACACGGCCGATCCCCGAAACCACGTACAGGGTCTGCCCGAGCGGATGCGAGTGCCACGCCGTACGCGCGCCGGGTTCGAAAGAGACGCGGGTGGAAACCAGCCGCGCCGGCGCTTCAGTGGCGATGATCGGATCCTGCCAGACCGTACCGGTGAAATAATCGGGCGGAGCCTTGCGCGTCGGCCTCGAGCCGGAGACGTGAATATCCATGGCGTTACCTCGCTTTGTTGATGTTATTTCTTGCTCGCCGCGTAGCGCGCCTTGGTCTCGGCATTCATGGGGTAGAGGCCGGGAAGCGCGGCGCCGTTGTTCACTTCGTTGACGATCCAGGCTTCCATCCGCTCTTGCTCGGCGCCTTCGGCCAGAATGAGGTCGAGGAACGCTTGCGGGATCAGCACCGCGCCGTCCTGGTCGGCGACCACGACGTCGTTCGGGAATACCGCCACCCCGCCGCAGCCGATCGGCTCGCCCCAACCGACGAAGGTCAACCCGGCCACCGACGGTGGCGCCGCGTAACCATCGCACCAGACCGGCAGGCCGGTACCGAGCACACCCTCGACGTCACGCACGACGCCGTCGGTGATCAGCGCCGCGACCCCGCGCTTGACCATGCGCGCGCACAGGATGTCGCCGAAGATACCGGCATCCTTGACGCCCATCGCGTCGACCACGGCAATGCAACCCTGCGGCATCGCTTCGATCGCCGTCCGAGTGGAGATCGGCGAGGACCACGACTCGGGGGTGGCGAGATCTTCGCGCGCGGGCACGAAGCGCAGCGTGAAGGCCGGCCCGACCAGCCGCGGCTGTCCCGGGCGCAACGGTTTGGTGCCGCGCATCCAGACGTTCCGCAGGCCCTTCTTCAGGAGGACTGTGGTGATGGTGGCGGTGGACACGCGGGACAGGGTCGCGATCGCTTCGGGGGTCAGGGACATCGGTAAGGCAACGCTCCAATGGGAGGGGATCAAAAGGTAGCGCATCTTGCGGGGCGCGGGCATCGCGTCAAGGGTTCGTTCGAAAGAGTTCGATCACAACAGCTTATCACTGCCATGCAGATTAATTTATTGAACTTGCTCAATGATTTCGCACGAAGCGAATTCCACTGGCGCGCGAAACACGCTACAGCTTGATCTCAGCCCAAGCGTTCCTGAGACCGTCCCTGAGACAGATCCCGAGGCAGTACTGAGGCCATGGCCGCGACGCTACCCCCGCCCCGCCTTTTGCCCAGTGGCGACAGCGCCATCACGGTAGAGTTTTCCCGCAACATCGACGATGCCGCCAACGGGCGGGTGCTCGCGCTCGACCGCGCGATGGCGGCCACGCCGGTTGAAGGCGTCACCGAGACCGTTCCAACCTATCGCTCGTTGCTGGTGCATTACGATCCCGTGCGAATTTCATTTGAAGCGCTTGGCGAGCAGATTCTGGCGCTGGCGCAGCTGCCGGTACCGAAGGCGACAAAGACCCGGCGCTGGCGCATCCCCGTGGTCTATGGCGGCGAGCACGGCGTCGACCTCGAGGACGTCGCCAAGACGCTCAAGACCACGCCCGACGACATCGTGGCGCGGCACGTCGCCGGCGATTACCGCGTCGCCATGATCGGTTTTACGCCGGGCTGGTCCTATCTCTCGGGGCTCGCGGATTCACTGCAGATGCCGCGGCGGCAAAATCCGCGGCTGCTGACGCCGGCCGGCACGGTCTCGATCGGCGGCGTGCAAACCGGGGTGCAATGCCTGGCCGGCCCGAGCGGCTGGCATCTCCTCGGACAGACCGCGGTTCGAACCTATCAGCTGCATCGCGATCCGACTTTCCTGCTGGAGCCCGGCGACGCCATCACGTTTGAACCGGTCGACACCAAGACCTTTGCCGAGCAGGACCGCGCCGCGGCCGCGGGCGAGATCGTGGCCGAGTTGATGCCGTCATGAGCAAGCTCGTCGTCACCTCCATCGGCCCGGCCAGTTCGGTGCAAGACGGCGGCCGCCCCGGCTCGCAGCGCTATGGCCTGGTGCCGAGCGGCGCGATGGACCGGCTGGCATTGGCGGCGGCCAACACGCTGGTCGGCAACGAGCCGTTTGCTGCCGCTGTCGAAATCGGCCCGTTCGGCGCCGCCTTCACCGCGCGCGGCGGCGCCGTTCGCATCGCGCTGTCAGGGGCGTCACGCAACGCCGACATCACCGGACGCCCGGTTGCGGTCGATACGTCGGCGACGTTGGCCGACGGCGAGACCTTGACGCTTGGCTTTGCCCGCAGCGGTTCGTTCAGCTACCTCGCCATCGAGGGCGGCATCGCCGGCGAACCTGACTTTGGCAGCCTCGCAGTCAACGCCCGCGCCGGGCTCGGCAGTCCCTACCCGCGCCCGCTGCAGAGCGGAGACGAATTGCAGACGAAACCGGCCAGCGGCGCACCGGAACGCCGGATCGAGCTGCCGGCCACGGCAAAGGCGCCGATCCGCGTGCTCTGGGGACCGCAGGATGACGAATTCGCTGACGATGCCAAGAAACTGTTTATCGACAGCGAGTGGAAGATTTCGGCCACCAGCGACCGCATGGGTTACCGGCTCGAAGGCCCCGCCATCAAGCATCTGCACGGCCACAACATCGTTTCCGACGGCACCGTGAACGGCAGCCTGCAGGTTCCCGGCAACGGCCAGCCGATCGTATTGATGCCGGATCGCGGCACCAGCGGCGGTTATCCCAAGATCGCGACGGTGATTTCCGCCGACTTCGGCCGGTTTGCGCAGACGCCGGCGGGGCGCGCCTTTCGCTTCAAGGCCGTGAGCATGGCTGAGGCACAAGCCGCGGCAAGAAAGTTTTGGGAATTGCTGCGTTCCCTGCCCGACCGGCTGCGGCCCATCGAAAGCTTTGATCTCGACATCGACGCGCTGCAAGATGCCAACGTCGCCGGCTATGCCGTCAGCGCCGTCGACGCGGCGACCTGGCAGGTCACGTCGCCTGCGGACATATCGGGGCCGGACTGATTCAAGATCCACTCACCAAGAAGCGGACCAACACCATGACAACCATCGACCTCAACTGCGATCTCGGCGAAGGATTTGGCGCGTGGGAAATGGGCAATGATGCCGCGATGATCGAGCTTGCGACCTCGGTCAACGTCGCCTGCGGATTCCATGCCGGCGATCCCGACATCATGCGCCGCACGGTCGAGCTTGCGAAGGCACGCGGCGTCAGCGTCGGCGCTCACCCCGGCTACCGCGACCTGCACGGTTTCGGACGGCGGCCGATGCCGGGCTTGAAATCATCCGAGATCGAAAACCTGATTGCCTATCAGATCGGCGCGCTGCAGGCGATCGCGACCGCGGCCGGCCACAAGGTCACCCATGTCAAGGCGCATGGCGCGATCTCGAATGTCGCCTGCGAGGACGACACGACCGCACGGGCGATCGCCAACGGCATCAAGGCGGTCGATCCCAATTTGATTTTCGTGGTGCTGGCCAATTCCAAGCTCGTGACCGCGGGCGAAGCCGCCAATCTGCCGATGGTGCACGAAGTGTTTGCCGACCGCGCCTATGAAGACGACGGCCAGCTGGTGTCGCGCAAGAAGCCGGGCGCGGTGTTGCACGATCCCAAGGCGATCGCCGATCGGGTGGTGCGGATGGTGCAGGACGGCGCCGTGGTCTCGGTCACAGGCAAGGTGATCAAGATGCGCACCGATACCGTCTGCATTCATGGCGATACGCCGGGCGCGGTCGAGATCGGGCGCGGCGTGCGTCAGGCGTTGAAGGATGCCGGGATCGCGGTGGCGCCGTTCAAGACGGCGAATTGACGTTTTCAGTATCCGATCGCAGCGCCGTCGCTGCGGGGGTCCGAACCGCCGCTCAGGGTCCCGTCGTGCGCGGAGATGGTGATGCCATGGGCGTGGCCGGCCATCTCCTCCCACGGGGCCCAGCGATGGACGGTGTGGCCTCGTTGTTCCAGCGCACGGATCGTGTCCGCGGGAAAGCGGTTTTCCATGTGCAGGGTGTCGCGCGCTTCGCCGAGTGCGAAGCGGCCGGACAGGAACCGCGGCAGTTCGATCGCCTCCTGAATATCGACCCCGTGATCAATCATCGCCGAATAGAGCTGGAGCTGGATCTGCGGCTGGCCATCCGCGCCCATGCAGCCCAGCACGCTGCAGAGCTTGCCGTCGCGTTTGGCCATCGAGGCGATCAGGGTGTGCAGCGGAATTTTTCGGGGCTCGAGCCGATTGGGATGATCGGGATCGAGCGAGAAGTACGCGCCTCGGTTCTGCAGCACGACGCCAGTAGCTCCCGCCACCACGCATGACCCGAACCCGCCATAGAGGCTCTGAATGAGCGAGGCCGCGTTGCCGTCTCGGTCGACCGCGGCAATGTAGACGGTATCGCCGGCCAGGCTGCCGAATGACGGCACCTCATCCCATTTCAATGCGCGCGCCGGATCGATCAACCCGCTGCGTTGGCGTGCGTAGCCTTTGGAAATCAGGGTCTCGACGGGCACCTTGGCAAAGGCGGGATCGGCGAGCACGAGATCGCGGTCGTGATAGGCGATCTGCTTGGCCTGAACCATCAGATGCAGGCGGTCGGGTCCGAGGAGGTCCATGCGGCGCGGTTCGAGCGGCTCGAGCAGATTGAGCATCTCGATCACGGTAAAACCCTGCGTCGGCGGCGGCGTGTTGAAAATGGTGACGTCCCGGTAGCGGCCAGTCAGCGGCAAACCCCAACTCGCCCTTTGCGCCTCGAAATCTCCGGGCTGAAAGAAACCGCCTCGCGCTTGCGAGAAGCGCAGCATTTCAGCGGCGACCGGCCCCTCGTAAAAGCCGGACCATCCATGATCCCCGATCGCTTCAAGCGTCCTCGCCAGATTGGGGTTGGTGAGTTTTGTGCCGGGCAACGGCACGGCGCCACCGGGCAGGAAAATCCCGGCGGTTTCGCATTGCCGAAGGAGATCGTCGCGCATCATCTCGATGAAGCTCGCCAGCCGTCCGGTGACCGGAAAGCCTTCGCGCGCATAACCGATCGCGCCTTCCAGCACGCGCTGCAGCGGCAGCCGGCCATGGGCCTCATGCGCCGCGACCCAGCTTGCAACCGCGCCCGGTACCGTCAGCGTTGCCGGGATGATCCCGCGCAGCGGGATTTCTTTCAACCCTCTCGCCGCCATGGACGCCAGCGACGCACCCGCTGCCGCCCTGCCGCCGCCGTTGAGGTAACTGATCTCTCCGCTGCGGCCGTCATGCACGAGCCAGAACGCATCGCCGCCCAGCCCTGTCATGTGCGGATAGACCACCGCCAGTACGGCGCTCGCGGCAATCGCGGCATCGACGGCGGATCCACCTGCGCGAAGCACGTCGACGCCGGCTGATGAAGCCAGCGAATGCGGTGACGTCACCATGCCATGAGGTGCGAGCGAGACCGGACGGCCGGTGCGAATATCCAAATGGGTCCCCAGTTCTGGCGAGCCGCTGGCGATGTCAGCCTAGCCGCGGCTTCGCCGGATCATGTAATTGTCGTAGGTGGCTTCACAGACCTGATGCCACTGATATTGCTCGTTGCGGAACGCCGTCATGGAGTCGTTCAGTGCCTTGAACTTGTCGTTCTTGGCCGCAACCTCCGTAAACAGCTCATTGGTGGCCTTGAAGCAGGCGTCGAGGATGTCGGTCGAGAACGGCCGAAGCTGGGCGCCGGCCGCGACCAGGCGCTTGATCGCCTGCGCGTTGCGCGCGTCATATTTCGCCGTCAGGTCGGCGGCGACCTGTGCGGCCGCGATCGTCATCATGTCCTGATAGACTTTTGGAAGCTCCGCCCACTTCGCCGTGTTGATGTAGAGAAAGCCATTGGCGCAGCCTTCCCACCAGCCGGGATAGTAGTAATAGGGCGCGACCTTGAGGAAGCCGAGCTTCTCGTCGTCATAAGGGCCGATCCATTCGGCGGCATCGATCGTGCCTTTCTCGAGCGCGGGATAAATATCCCCCGGCGGAATCTGCTGCGGCACCACGCCGATGCGGGCCAGCACCTGCCCGGCCACGCCGCCGACCCGGAATTTCAGACCCTTCAAATCATCGAGCGTCTTGATCTCCTTGCGGAACCAACCGCCCATCTGCGCGGTCGTGTTGCCGAACGGCAGGCCGTAGATGCCGTAGGGCTTGTAGAGGTCGTTCATCAGGTCGAGCCCGCCGCCATAGGCGAGCCAGGCATTCATTTGCCGCGTGTTGAGCCCGAACGGCACGGCAGTGCCGAACGCGAACGCCGGATCCTTGCCGATGTAATAGTAGGACGCGCTGTTCCCCATCTCGACGGTATTGTTGGCCACCGCGTCGAACACTTGAAAGGCCGGCACGATTTCGCCCGGGCCATACACGCTGATCTGGAATTTCTGCTCCGACAGATCCGCCATGGCCTTGCTGAACATCTCGCACGCGCCATAGAGCGTATCGAGGGATTTTGGGAACGACGTCGTCAGCCGCCAGCGCACGGTTGGAGCGGACTGTGCGATCGCGGGCGCGCTGACAGCCGTTGCGGCGGCGGCAAGACCGGCGCCCTTGAGAAGGTTCCTGCGGTTCATGGCCCATCTCCTGTTTGGATCGGATGCGAAACCAGTAGTATCAGCCGCAGCACGCCCCCTTCTCCCTGACGTCGCGACTTGCATCGTTGCGGTCAGGCGGCAAATCCATCGCCGGATTCTCGGCGAAGAAGCCGTTCGGCTTGAGGGCGAACCCAACATATTCGACCGGCATGACCGGAAAATCCTCGGGCCGGCAGACATGGGTAGCGCCAAAAGTGTGCCAGACCACGATGTCCTCGTTTTCGATTCCGCGGTTCTGCGCCACGTATTTCGGCAGACCGTCGCCGCCGGCGTGCTGGTTCGGAAATTCTCCGCTGGCATAACGTTCGTCGGGCGTATAGCGCGTGACCCAGAGGTGCTTGGTCGCAAAGCCGCCGCGCGCGGTCATGTAACAGTTCTCCTGCGCCAGCATGACCGGCGCTGCATGCGCCAGCAGCTTGTACCCGGTCGGCCCGCCGACGCTGTTGGTCTGGTTGGGGTTGATGATCTTCCAGTAGCGCCCGGTGCGGCCGTCGGCTTCGCGGGCCGCATCCTGTTCGCGCGCGAGCGTTCGCGCTGAGGTGTCGAACACGTTGCCGTACGGATTGTCCTTCCCAAATGGCCGCGGCTTGAACTCATGCTCGGTGACGCTGTTGCGCTCGCCATCGACCATCATGTGCAGGCGTGCGTTGAAGAAATGCTGGTGCGTCGGACCGCCCAGCCCTTCCGCGACCATGCCGCCCCAGGGATAGGGTTGGCCGGGCGCCACCGCCGCGGTCTGGATAATGCCGGTCAGCTTGACTTCGAGCTGGATCGAGCCGTCCTGATAAAAGTACCAGTAGAAACCGTAATCGTAATTGCCCACGGTCGTGAAGAACGAGATCACGAGACGGCGGGAACGCCGCACCTCAAAGGTCTCGTTGCGGAATTCATAGTGCTTCCAGAGGATGCCGTAGTCCTCCTCGTGCAGGCAGATCGCGTTCTTCATGACAGACGGCTTGCCGTAATCGTCGGCGACCGGAACGTCGAAATAATAGATGTGCCCAAGGCAGTCACAGCCAAGCTCCAGCGCATTGGCGAGCTTGCCCAGACCGTACTCACCGGCGTCGAACGCGCACTTCCAGAAATGGTTCGCGGTCGGATCGGCGTAGGGCACGATCATGTCGGATACGCTCGCCCGATAGATGATCGGCCGCTCGCGTCCGCTGTCGTTGAAGCCGATCTGATGCAGCACGAGGCCTTCGCGTGCGGTCCAGCCGACGCGGAACGACCAGTTCTGCCAGGAAACCTTCCAACCCTCGACGGAGAAACCGGGACCGTCTTTCTGCACGATGTCGAGCGGCTTGACATCCTCGCGCATTTTCGGGATCAACGCGCGATCATAGTTGCGCGATCGCTTCGGGATCGGAACGATTTCCGGCTCGTCGACGAGCTGGACGACCTTGTCCTCGATCAGATCGACCAGCGCGACCACGCCCTCGATCGGATGGGCATAGCCATTGTCCTTGATATCGCGGCGCCAAAAGGAAACCCCACTGACAAGCCTGCGGCCCTTCTCGACGTCGCGGTCGAAATAACCGGCGGAGAACGGGTCGACCTGGACCAACTCGATATCTTCGTCGGTCAGCCCGCGACGCTTCATCGCGTGTCGCCATCCGGCATCCCGCTTGACGATGTCGCCGACCTTGAACACCTCCTCGATCGTGACCGGGGGCTGGCCATAAGGATGCGCCTTGGTCGGATGCTCCCGCCATGCCGTCACCTGCCGTGACCCGAGATCGACGGTCGCGACATGGGTCGCCCCGGTCTTGCAGTCGAACAGCGTGACCGCCGCCTGCCTCGGCAAATTGGTGCCTGATGTCCAACCCAGGATGTCGGCCTTGGCCGGTTCCTCAAGCTGGACGTGGGAGAAGCGGGTATCCGGACCAAGTTGCTTGGCGGCCCGCAGCAGATCGGAGGCCAGTATCACCTCAGCCTCGCTGAGTGGATCGAGGGGATGCGTGACGGCCGTACCGGCCGGTTCTCTCGTCAGGTCCATATTCACACCTTGCAGCATTGGACCGCACGTTAGGGTAACCAGGGTGCACCGTCTTGAATGAACCTGCCAGCTTTTCGACCTTGCCAGCCGGCCCGAATTCGGGCGACGGTGAGCTATCACCCTGTGGAACCGCATCCGCGATGCCGATCAGCGTCTCGACAGACCAAATCCACCCCGCCGAACGCCAGGCGTTCTGGACCGAGTCGATCTGTCGATCATTCGCCCATATCGAGACCAGGCCGATCGGCCCGACGCGGGTCAGCGGTCACTTCGAGTTCGTGGAACTCGGAAGCGTCAAGCTCGTGCGTTTCGACAGCAGCCCGCAATGCTACAGCCGCGACGCAAGGCTCGTGAGCAAGGCGGGCTCGGACGAATTCATGTTCGATTTTCAGCGTCGCGGCCGAAGCTCGATGGCGCAGGCCGGTAACGAAGGCACGATCGAGCCGGGATATGGCGTACTCTATGACGCGCGGCGGCCGTTCGAGGACCGGCTCGATGGACCCGAACAGCGTTCCGAAGTGCTGATCGCAACGGTTCCCGCCGCGACGCTGCTCCGGATGTTTCCGCAGGCCGAGCGGCTATGCGCGAGACCCGTCCCTCTGTCCGGCGCCATCGCGCGCTCGATCGCGGCGTTCATTCGCGCTGCCATCCGTCTGTCGGATGCGCGGCCAGGCCAGCACGAAACGGATATCGTGGCTTATCTGTCGACCCTGCTGCGCCTCGCAACCGGTGACGACCACGGGCTTACCCGCACTGAGCTATTCGGCCTGATCGACACTTATCTGAGAGGCAACATCGCGGCGAATCGACCGGCCCCGGCGATTGCGGCCGCATTCGGCGTATCGGAACGAACCTTCCATCGTGTCTTTGCCGACCAGCAAACGACGTTTGAACGCCACGTGCTCCAGCTGCGTGTCGATCACTTTCGAGACCTGCTGCAGCAACCTGCCCTGTCGCAAACTTCAATTGCGGCGCTCGCCATGCTGTGCGGTTTCGCTGACGGCGCGCACGCGACCCGGACGTTCAGGAGTTTCTTTGGCGTCACGCCGCGGGATTTCCGCGGCGCGATGTCAGCCCAAACTCAGATCGGATAATGCTGCGGGCCGGTCTCGATGGTGATCCAGCGCAATTCGGTGAATTCGGCGATGCCTGCCTTGCCGCCGAAACGGCCATAACCGGACGCCTTCGTACCGCCGAACGGCATTTGCGCTTCGTCGTGTACGGTCGGGCCATTGACATGACAAATGCCCGACTCGATCCGCTTGGCGACCTCCATGGCGCGGGCGATATCGCGGCCGAACACCGCCGCTGACAATCCATATTCGGTGTCGTTCGCGACCCGCACCGCCTCATCCACACTGTTCACGCGCACGATGCTGACCACTGGACCGAACGATTCCTCGCCATAGATCCGCATGACAGAGGTGACGTGATCGAGCACGGTGGCCGACATCAACGTCCCCTCCGACCGGCCGCCGGCCACAACGCGCGCGCCCTTAGCTACCGCGTCCTTGATCAGACCCTGGATGCGGTCGACGGCATCAGCGCCGATCAGCGACCCCAGCGGCGTGCCGCCCTTGCGCGGGTCGCCCGCCACCAGCGAGTCGGCCTTGGTCGCCAGCTTGGCGACGAAGGCGTCGGCGACCTTGTTGTCGAGCACGATCCGCTCCGTCGACATGCAGATCTGTCCCTGGTTCATGAACGCGCCGAAAGCGGCGGCGGCGACCGCGGCATCGATATCCGCATCATCAAGCACGATCAGCGGCGCCTTGCCGCCGAGCTCGAGCAGGGCCGGCTTGAGATACTTTGCTGCCGTCTGGGCGATGATGCGGCCGACGCGGGTCGAGCCAGTGAAGTTGATGCGGCGGACCGCCGGATGCGCAATCAGGGCCTCGATCAGATCAGGCGCATCTTCCGGCGCGTTGGTGATGACGTTGACCACGCCGGGCGGCAATCCCGCATCGCGCAGGCACTCTGCGATCAAACGGTGGGTGCCCGGACAGATTTCCGAGGCCTTCAGAATAACCGTGTTTCCGCATGCGAGCGGCAACGCCACGGCGCGGACGCCGAGGATCACGGGCGCGTTCCAGGGCGCGATGCTGAGCACGACGCCGGCCGGCTGCCGGACCGCCATCGCGATGCAGCCCGGCTTGTCCGACGGGATCACCTCGCCCGAAATCTGCGTCGTCATGGCGGCGGCTTCGCGCAGCATCCCCGCTGCAAGCATCACATTGAACCCGGCCCAACCGGCGGTAGCACCCGTTTCAGTCGCCATCAGTTCGATGAACTGCGCCGTCTTGGCTTCGAGCGCGTCGGCCGCCTTGAGCAAAATCTTTCGGCGCAGGCCCGGCCCGGTCGCCGACCACGCCGGAAACGCGGCCGCGGCTGCATCGGCCGCGCGTTTGGCATCGGATATCTGCGCGGCGGAAGCGCGGGTAGCGACTTCGCCCGTGATGGGGTTGAGGCGATCGAACGTGACGCCGTCAACAGCCTGAACGTCCTGGTTTTCGAGCAGCAGACTGATCTGGTTCATGGCGTGATCCTCCGTGTTTTCAGGTTATTTTCGTGAATTTCAAACCGCGCTTGCGACAATTCCGCCGAGATAGGCGCGCTGTACGGCATCGTTGGACATCAGCTCGGTCCCCGTGCCGCTGCCGGTGATCTTGCCGTTCTCGATGAGATAGCCGCGATCGGCGATGGCGAGGCTTTCGCGCGCGTTCTGTTCGACCAGCAGCAGGCCGACGCCGCTCTCGCGCACCTTGCGCAGGCTTGCGAACAATTCGCGCACCAATAGCGGCGACAGGCCGAGCGAGGGCTCGTCCAGCAGAAGAACGTCCGGATTGGACATCAGCGCGCGGCCGATCGCGACCATCTGCTGTTCGCCGCCGCTCATGGTCCGCACCGTCTGTCCGAGCCGTTCGCCGAGGCGCGGAAACAGCGCCAGCACCCGCTCCCGCCGCGCCGCCTCCCCGTCACGGGCGCGCTTCGGATTGGCGCCGAGCAACAGGTTTTCCGCGACCGTCAGATCAGCAAAGATGCCGCGGCCTTCCGGCACCAGCGCCAGACCTGCCTCGACGATCTCATGCGCCGGAAGACCTGCGATATCGCGCCCCGAAAGCGTGACGCGCTTGCCGGGCAAGCAGGCCACGATGCCGGCGATGGCCTTCAGCAGAGAGGTCTTCCCCGCGCCATTGGCGCCGAGGATGACGACGATTTCGCTGCGACCCACGCTCAAGCCGGCATCCGTCAGCGCCCGGTGCTGGCCATAGGCGACGCTGATGTCCGCGACCTCAAGCATCTGCTGGCGCTCCCAGGTAGGCCTCGATGACGGCGGGATCTGACAGCACCTTGTCCGGCGTCCCCTCGGCAATCTTCCGGCCGCTGTTCATGACCACGCAGCGATCGCAAAGCGAGCGGATCGCGTCCATGACGTGTTCAACTAGCAGGATCGACAAACCCTCCTCTTTCAACGAGCGGATCAGTGCGATGCCGATCAAAAGCTCGGAAGGATTGAGTCCGGCCAGCCATTCGTCGAGCAGCAGAAGCCGCGGCTTCAGCGCCAGCGCGCGCGCCAGCTCAAGGCGCTTGCGGTCGATATAGGTCAGCTCGGTCGCCATGCGTTGATCGGAGTCTTTCAATCCGACCCGCTCCAGCAACCGGATGGCGGCAGCGTCCATTTCGCCGCGTGCGAAGCGTGCCGGATGAAAAGCGAGACCCGCCCTGACATTCTCGGCACAGTTCATGCCGTCGAGCACGCGCACCAGCTGGAAGGTTCGCCCTAACCCCAGGCGCGCAATGCGATGCGTCGCCATCCCCGCAATGTCGTGCCCGGCGAAGTGGATCGCGCCGGAATCCGGACGCAGCACGCCCGAGACGAGATTGAGCGCGGTGGTCTTTCCTGATCCGTTTGGCCCCAGCAGCCCAACGATCTCGCCGGACCCAACCGTCATATCCAGCCCATTGACCGCAACAAGGCCGCCGAACGCCCGGACCAAGCCTTTGATGTCGAGAACGGTTGAGCCTGCGGCCGTCATGCCTTGGCCCCTTGCTCAACGCGCTGTGGCCGCCACTGCCGCCGGAAATTGTCCCACAGGCCGACGACGCCGGCGGGCAGCGCGTACACGATCAACAGGAAGATGACTCCCATGATCAGCGTCGAGGCGGTCGGAAACCGCGCCGCCAGGAACTCGAACAGCAACGTCAATGGAATGGCGCCGAGCGCCGGCCCCCACAGCCGGTGCGCGCCGCCCAGCAGCGCCATGATTACGACTTCGAAGGAAATCGTGGCGTTGAAGGCGATCGACGGCTCGATGTAGGTCCAGCGCGGCGCCATGATCGCGCCGACCAGCGTCATGAACACGGCGCTGATCGTGAACAGCGTCACCTTGGCGACGGTGACGTTGATCCCGCAATGCTTGGCGACGGTTTCGTCCTCGCCGATGATGCGCAGCGCAAAACCGAGCCGCGAGCGCGCGATCAGCCAGCCGATCACGAACACCGCGACCGCCAGCACGAGAAGCTGCCAGTAGATGTCCTTCTGGGTGATGTCGACGAACACGTAACGGCCGAGCACGCGGGACTTGTTGACTTCGAACCAGATCACGAGCTGGCGAATGAGTTCGGCCAGCCCGAACGTGAAGATCACGAAATGCAGGCCGCTGAGCCGCAGCGTCGAAAGGCCCACGACAACGGCCATCACGGCGCCGATCGCGGTCGCGATCAGCAGCACCAGTGGCCAGTGCAGCAGCTCGCCGAGCACCGCCACCGTATAGGCCCCGACCCCGAAAAACGCTGTCGTCGCCAGCGAGACATAACGTGTCGGTCCGGAGAACAGGCCCCATGCGGTCGCCAGCACGGTGAATTGCAAAAGCCCGATCGCGAGTGCGAGGTAATAGGCATCGACGTACGTCGGCAGCAGCGCCAGCACGGCAAGACCAGCACAGGCCGCGAGCGCGGCGGCAAGGCGCATTGCGCTCATCGCTGTGCCCTCCCGAACAGGCCGGCGGGCTTGACCAGCAGCACGCCCAGGAACAGCGCGAAATTCACCGCCAGTGTCAGGCCCGGATCGACGAAGGTCGCGACCAGCGATTCACTCAAGCCCAGCGCCAGCCCGGCGACGAGACAGCCGAGCAGATTGCCGACACCGCCCATGACAACCACGATCAGCGCCTTCATGGTGAAGATCACGCCCGATGACGCGCTGAATGTCAGGAACATGCTGATCAGGACGCCGGCCGCCGCCACCAGCGCCCCGCCAAGCGCGAAGGCAAACGCGGAAGTCCTGACCACATCGATCGCGACCAGCTGCGCGGCCATCGGATCGACCGCAACCGCGCGGATGGATGTGCCAAGCCGGGTGCGCGTCAGCGCCAGATACAGTGCAAGCCCGACGGCAACCGCGAGACCGAACGCGATCAGCCGGTTCAATGCGAGGATTTCACCGAACAGGCTGACCGGGATCGCCAGGAAGGAGTAGCTGAAGTACGCGCCGCCGAACATCGACAGCATGATGCCCTGCACGATGAACATCATGCCGAAGGTCGCCAGGATGCTGTCGACTTCGAGTGCGCCCCGCGTCCTTGCCCGGCGCACCAGTGGCGTGAGCAGGACGCGGTACAGCAACAGGCTCACGCCGAAGCCGGCGGGAATGACAAGCGCCAGTCCAAGCAACGGGTTCAATGCCCATCCCGTGAACAGCCAGTAGGAGGAAAAGGCTGCCGCGACGAGAAACTCGCCGTAGGACAGGTTCATGATCCGCGCCACGCCATATTGGAGCGTCAGCCCCATGGCGATCAGCGCGTACATGCCACCGAGCATCAGGCCGGTGAAGATGGCGTTCGTCATTGCTCAGTGCCGTCTGGACCAATCGCCGATCACGGCGCCTTCCATGCCGGCTTCGGAATAACGGGCGTACGCGCGCCCTCATTGGTGGCCGGTGCGACGCCGTAGAATTCGCCGTCCTGCCACTGCCCGACCCACCAATATTTGGTCGGCAGGTTGTTCTCGAACTTGACCTTGCCGATGATGGTGTCGAAGGTCCCGGTCTGCAGATCCTTGATGACGGCCTCACGGTCGATCTTGCCGACGCGCTCGATCGCCTGCTGCAGCATCTGCAGACTGGCGTAGGTCACCGCACTGGCCCAGCGATCCGGCTCGGCGCCGTTCGCCGCTGACGCCTTGTGGCGCGCCAGATAATCCTTGATCGGAGCGCTGTCACCGCTCCAGCCGCCGATCCCCATCACGCCCTGCGCATTGGCGCCGAACTTCTGCTTGAACAGCGGGAAAGCAGTACCGACGCCGGTGTAAAAGATCTTGGGATTGAAGCTTGCGATCCGCGCCTGTTCGGTGAGCCCGAGCGTATCCGGCGGATAGCTGAACGCGATGAAGACATCCGGATTGAGCGCCTTGACCTCGTTGACGATCGGGCTGAGGTCCTGGGTGCCGACCGGATAGGTCTTGTCATAGGCCAGCTTGAAATTGGCTTTTGCCAGCGCCGGACGCGCGGCGCCGGACAGGTCGATGCCAAAACCGTCGGCGACGCTGACCATGGCGACGGTGTCGCCGATCTTGCCTTCGGTGCGCAGCTTGACCAACAGATCCACCAGCGTGTTGGCGGCGCCGGCGCTGGTGCCGAGCAGCCAGAAGCTATTGGGCCAGCGCTTGGCCAGTTCAGGCGCGCGATCGGTCACCGCCGTGGATGCGAGGTGCGGATAGCCGGCCTTGTTGAGGATCGGCCCGACCGCCAGATTGAGGCCGGTGCCCCAAGGCGGCAGGATGAAGTCGACCTTGTCCTGGGTGATCAACCGCTCGAGCGACCTCGCCGCTTCTTCAGCGCTGGAGCGATCGTCATATTGGACAACCTCGATCGGCACGCGCTTGTCGCCGAGCTTCAGGCCGCCCGCGGCGTTCACTTCCTTCACCCACATTTCGTAGTTCGGCAGCGTCGTCACCGCGGCGCCGCCGGCATTGGGGCCGGTGCGCGAAAGCGCGTAGCCGATCTTGACCGAGCTCTGTGCCAGCGCCGGCCCATCGGCTGCGAAAAGGGCCGCCCCGGTGACGGCGAGTAATCCCGCTGCGAAGCGGGTGACTGATGACCCCATGTTCTCCTCCCAGAGACTTTTGCGTCCATCGCCTTGGAGCGGCGTGCGACCCGATGCAGCCTATGGGAGCGTTGTCAGCATAGAATTGGACGCACCCGGGGATTGATTGTATCCTTCCGTCAGAGGGTGCCCGCAACAAGCGGTAGATTGTCACGGTTGGAGTGAGCCATGCAGTTGGGTTCGGGGCTGGAAGCCTTAATGGAGAAGCCGATTCCGGCCCTCCATGCGGAGCGATTTTCCGCCAGCCTTGCGCCGGCAAAATGGGTCATTCGTCAGCGCGGACTTCGCCGTTCCCACCTCTTGGCGATCGAGGCGCGGCGTGGCGCCGTTGCGCTGCGCGGCACCCATGTGGCGTTCGAGGCGCCGGCACTGCTGTGGCTGCCGGCTGATCTCGAGGGCGATCTGCAGGTCGAAGCCGGCGCGCAAGGTTATCTGATCGCAATCTCCGAAGATTTTCTCACCAAGACCGTCGCTGGCAGCGCCGAGGCGCTTCACCTCCGCCGCACCATCGACCGGCTGGTGCTCTTGAAGGCGGGACAGGTCGGCGAAGCTTTCGATGCCGTGGTCCATGGCTGCGACGCGCTGGTGCGCGAACTGCATTCTCCCGGGCGCGGCACCGCGACGATGACGTCATCGCACGTGCTGCTGCTTTGCCTGCATCTGTGGCGCTCCGTCATCTCAGGCGAACCGCCCGACGAAGCCGCGCACCGAGGTGACGGCACCCGCCTGGTCGGAAATTTTCTCCAGATGGTCGAATTGCATTACCGCGATGGCTGGCAGGTCGCGCGTTATGCGGCCGCACTTGGCGTGACCGAGGACAAGCTGCACGCCCACTGCAAACGCGAGAAAGGCGTCAGCCCACGCGCCGTCGTGCATCTGCGACTGATCAAGGAAGCCTGCACGCGCCTGCAGCAGCTCGATCTTCCGGTCGAGCAGATCGGTTACGGTCTTGGATTTCGTGATCCCGGTTATTTCAGCCGGTTCTTTCGCAAGCGCCAGGGCGTTTCGCCGGGCGTCTACCGGCGGCGTTCTCGACTGGAGCAGATGCGGCGCGGCGCGTCCTACGCGGCGTGGCCGTAGGACATTAAGATTAGAACGGGTGAACCGAGAGCGAGCTGAACACGATGGCCGCGATGAGCGCAAACGAGCCGTAGAGCGCGGCGGTATGGAATCCGGTTCCGGTCCGGCGGGACAGGGAACGTGCATAGAGGTGCAGGCGGGCTTCCGCCGATAGTTCGCGCATTGTCGATCTCCAACGCAGCATGGGATGCATATGGAATATCGTTCGCGGCAACTTGCAAGCGGGCGCGAAAAATAGTGATAGGGCCCCTCCTGTGGACTCACTTTCCAGTGAAAAATTCTCTCGTCCCAATTCCGGTGAGAATTTTATTCGGGCCGATTTGAGCGAATTGGAACCCGCGGCGCTACGATTGTACCCTCATCAATAAACGTCCTGCTGGAACCTGCCTTTTTTCTTGAGTTCCGCAACGAACAAGACAGCTTCGTCGGTGGACCTTGCGCCGAACTGGGCGACGATATCGACCAGCGCGCGCTCGACATCCTTGGCCATCCGCTTGGCGTCGCCGCAGATGTAGACGTTGGCGCCCTCGGCCAGCCACGTCCACACTTCGCGGCCGACTTCGCGCATACGGTCCTGCACGTAGAACTTCTTGTCGCCGTCGCGCGACCACGCCAGCGACAGCCGCGTCAGAAGCCCCGACGTCTTCATCGCGTTGAGTTCGTCCTGGTAGAAGAAGTCGCAATCGCTGCGCTGATGGCCGAAGAACAACCAGTTCTTGCCGGGCGCGCCGGTGGCGCGGCGATCATGCAGGAAGGCGCGGAACGGCGCGATGCCGGTGCCCGGCCCGATCATGATGATCGGAATCCTTGGATCTTCCGGCAGCGCGAAGCCGTGGGCCTTCTGTACATAGACCTTGACCTCGTCGCCGGGCTGGATCCGTTCGGCGAGGAAGGTCGAGGCAAGGCCGAGCCGCCTGCGCTTGTTGATGACGTAGCGAACGCAGTCCACCGTCAGCGAGAGTTTTCCAGGCGCCGCGTTGTGCGAGGAAGAGATCGAATAGAGTCGCGGCTGCAGCGCTTCCAGCGCTTCGACGAAGGCTTCGGGATGCGGCCGCACATTGGGAAATTTCTGCAGCACCGCCATCACGTCGAGCGTCGCGGCATCACCGTCGGGATCTTCACCCTGCGCCAGCGCCCTCGCCTTCTCGCGCTGCGCGCCGCCGGTGAGGTAGGAGATCAGTTCGAACAGCGAATCCGGCGCCGGTGCCAGCGAGACATCGTCGAGCAACACCTCACGCAAGGTCTTGCCTCGGACTTTGGTGGTGTGCGAGGCGCCGAGCAAGGCAATGATCTGATCGACATTGCCGAGATCGTTGCGCGCGAAGATGCCGAAGGAATCGCCGACGACATAATCGAGGCCGCAGCCCGACAGGTCGAAGTCGATGTGCCAGGTTTCCTTTTCCGATTTGCCTTTGTTGAGCAGATAGCGCCCGAGAAATTTTGCCGGCGCGGGATTGTCGCGCGAGCGGCCGGGCTCTCCGACGACCGCAGGCGCTGCGGCGGCGGGTGCCGCAGCCGCCGATGGCGACGCCGCCGGCGCCTTGTCCAGTTCCTCATACAGCGATTTCAGCATCCGGGCGGTTTCCTTGCCGCCGGGGACGCAGAGATTGAGCCGCGCCTCGGTCTTGCCGGCGATCGCGTCCGAATAGTCGTTGCAATTGTAGCCGCACTGGCCGCAGTCCTGCTGCGCCATCGCCGCCATCATCCGCCGCCGCAGCGGGCGGCCCTCCGCGAGCTTCATGCGGTCCGCGATCGGCATGGTCTGGTCGTGCCACGGCGCGCCGTCATCGACATCGCCGCCGTCCATGACGGCGGCGCCCTGCTCGGCCGACAACGGCGTCGGCGCATCCGACAGCAGGCCGGCAAAGAACCCGTTCAGCCACGAACGTTGCGCTTCGGAAAACGGCGCGCTCGACGGGATAATCTCGATCTTCGGCGGCGGCGTGATCTGGTTCATGAGGACACCTCAGCGTCAGCCAGTTTGCGCAGCGTCTCGCCGTCGTGGCGGCGCGCAAACGTCAGGAAGGTTTCATCGGGCGAAGCACGATGCGCCAGATAGGCCTTCAGCAGGCGCTCGACATAGGCGGGCGCGTCTTCCGCCGTGACGTCGCGAAACACCTCCTGCCCGACATCGGCGTCCGGACCGAAGCCGCCGCCTGTAAAGACATGAAAGCCATCGACCGTGTCGTCGGTATCGCCGACCGGGATGCGCGCGCCGATCATGCCGATATCGCTGATGTAATGCTGCGCGCAGGAATGATGGCAGCCGGTGAGATGGATGTTGATCGGCGTCTCGATCAGCACCCGTGGTTCGCACCAATCAGCAATCCTGGCGGCCGTGCGCTTGGTGTCGGCAAGGCCGAATTTGCAGCCCGCGCGGCCGGTGCAGGCAATCAGGCCGGCGCGGAGTTCAGAAGTCCCGATCGCCAGCCCGATCGCCTCGATCGCGGCCGTAGCCAGCGCAACTTTGTCGTCGGGCACACCCGGAATCAGCAGGTTCTGCCAGACCGTCAGGCGAATATCGCCGTCGCCGAGATCCTGCGCGATCCTGGCGAGGCCGCGCATCTGCTCGCAGGTCACTTTGCCGAGCGGCAGTGCGACGCCGATCCAGTTCAAGCCCACCTGCTTCTGCTTGTGCACGCCGATATGGGCGGTGCGGTCGAATTTGGGCCGTGGCGCCAGCGCCTCCGCCGGCACGCGCGTAAAGGCGTCGCCGAGTTTCTCCTCGACCAGCACAAGGAATTTTTCCATCCCCATGCCGTCGATGACATATTTCAAACGCGCCTTGAGCCGGTTGGTGCGGTCGCCGAGATCGATGAAAACACGGACGATGGCATCCGACACCCTGGTCGCATCTGATGGCTTGACGATGATGCCGGTATCGGCGGCAAAATCCCGGTGGCCGGTGATGCCGCCGATGCCGAGCTTGAACCAGACACCGGGCTCGACGCCAAAACCGTCTTTCACTTCGACGGCGGAAAACGCGATGTCGTTGGTGTCTTCCAGCACTGCGATCTTGCCGGCGCCGTCGAAGGCGACGTTGAACTTGCGCGGCAGTCCCGTCAGCGAGCGGTCGTTGAGGACGTGATAGTGCCACTCGCGGGCGTATTCGCGGGTGTCGAGAATTTCCTGCGGATCGATCCCCGCCGTCGGCGTCCCCGTGACGTTGCGGATGTTGTCGGCGCCGGAGCCGCGCGAGCACAGGCCGAGGTCCTGAATGCCTTCGATGAGTGCCACGGCGTTCTTCGGCGGAATTTCGCGAACCTGCAAATTCGCCCGCGTGGTGACGTGGCAGAACGGGCCGCACAGCTGTTCGGCGAGGTCAGCCATGCCGGCGAACTGCCAGTGCTTCATGATGCCGTTCGGGATCCGCAGCCGGCACATGTAAGAGTCCTGCGCCGGTCCTACATAAAACAGGCCGTAATAGCGCCAGCGGAAATTGTCCGCCGGCGACGGCCTAGCATCGACCAGCGCCTGTTGCTTCAGCCGCGGATAGACATCGAACGGATGCTCCTCGCGCTTCCACTTTTCCTGCTCGACGAGCTTCTTGCCGGCGGCGGTAACCCTGTCCTGCGCCTTGATGTGCGCCGCCTCAGGTCCGCTCGGCTCGGCATTTGCCTTGCCCGAACCGCCGCCGAGCCCGCGCCCGACCCGGCTGATCTGCAGGCCGGTGGTGAAGCCCTCGAGGTAGCGCTTCTGCTCGTCGGTAAAGTCGACTGTGAGCGTTTCCATTTTCATAGCGCGTGACGAAGCTCCTGCGGCCACGATCGGTGGCGTCAACGAATGGGTTTGACCGTTTGGAACTCGGCGCAGCCGCGGTGCCGGGCTTTTGCTCCTGTTCGGTCCGACCAGCTTCGTTGCTGCGGAAATCCATCTTGGACTTGGGCCAACCGACATCCGCGTCGGCTTGGCTGCACTGCAACATACAAGTTGCGTGCCAAACCGATTTGGTCAAAATTGTAAGAAATATCAAAGCGTTGGGAATTGGTCGATGAAACTCTGAAGCTAGCTTCACAGGTACTTGGAGGCATTTGGCCTAACAATTAGGCATCAGTACCAGTGCCTAATTTTGCTTCATCCGAGTCAGGCTGTCACGGCTTCCAGCGGCCGATCTCGAACGCCGCGAGATGCCCGGCGATATCGTCGGGCGTGAAGGCGGGACCTGCAAAGGCGCCGACCGCATCCGAACCGCTGCCGGACTTGCCCGGCTGTCCCAAGGAATGTCCCAAGGTCGCGTCATAGAGATCCGGCCTGAACACCCCCATGGCGGTCTTGAGCGCGTCCGGCCGCATCGCCGTCTGTCCCCAGCGCACCATCTGGGCATAGAGCCAGGCGGCCTGTGCGGGATCGGGCCGCGCGGCGCCCTCGCGTCCGACCAGCAGATAACGGCTGCTTTCGCGGATCTTGCCGTCGGGGGAAATCTTCAACCGGCCATCCAGCGTCCGCAGGATCACTTCGGCATTGACGCCGATATATTCCGGCCTCGCGAGAATATGCGCAGCCTCGCTGCGATTGTCCGGCTGCTCGATGAATTGCGCGGCTCGCGAGGCGGCCCGGATCAGGGCCGCCAGGACTTCCGGATTCTTGTCTGACCAGCTTTGCCTGACCGCGAGCACCTTTTCCGCGGCACGCACCAGGATGTCGGAGACGAAATGCAGGATGTGACCGACGCCGAGATCGACGGCCACCGAATTCCAGGGCGCGCCGACACAGAACGCATCGACATGGCCGTTGGCCAGGCTGTCCACCATGTAGGGCGGCGGCAGCACCACCAGGTGGACATCCTCGTCGGGATCGACCCCACCCGCCGCCATCCAGAACCGAAGCTGGTAGTTATGGGTCGAGAACGGAAACGTCATGCCGAACGTCAGCGGCTCCGCGCCGGCCTTGCGCCGTGCGGCGACCACCCGGGCCAGCGCCTGCGCCGTCACCAGCGGATTGCGCGGATCGCCGTCGATTTCGCCCATGATCGCCGCATGCAGCCCCGGCGAGATTGTAATCGCATTGCCGTTGAGCCCGAGATTGAACGGCGCCACGATCGGCACCTTGACGTGGCCGAGGCCGAGACTCGAGGCGATCGCAACCGGCGCCAGCAGATGCGCCGCGTCGAAATGGCCGATATTGAGCTTGTCGCGGACGTTGGACCACGACACTTCCCGCGTCAGCGTGACATCGAGCCCTTCGGCGGCAGCAAAGCCCTTGTCGACGGCAATGATCAGCGCAGAGGCGTCAACCAGCGGGATGAAGCCGATATGCAGCGGTGTCGTCATTTCAGCAGCTCCGACGCGGTCAGGATCGACTGCGCGATCTCGCCGATTTTCTTCTTTTCGCGCATCGCGGTCGACCGCATCAGCACGTAGGCCTCGTCTTCCGTGAGGCCCTTTACCTTCATCAGGATCCCCTTGGCGCGGTCGATGACCTTGCGTTCCTCCAGCGCGGATTTGGTTCGGTCGAGCTCGTCCTGCAGCTTGGAAAAGGCATTGAAGCGCGAGATGCAGAGGTCGAGGATCGGCTTGATCCGCTCCTTCTTCAGGCCGTCGACGATATAGGCAGAGACGCCGGCATCGACGGAAGCCTGGATCGAGGCGGCGTCGCTCTGGTCGACGAACATCGCGATCGGGCGGCGCACGGCGCGGCTGACCTGGAACATCGCCTCCAGCACGTCGCGGCTGGGGTTTTCCAGGTCGATCAGGATGACATCCGGGTCTTCCGAATAGATCCGCGCCAGCAGGCTCTGCATTTCGCTGATATGGACCACGCGGGTAAAGCCCGCCTCCCGCAGCCCCTCTTCGAGAATGGCCGCGCGGATCGGGCTTTCGTCGACAATGACGATTTTCGGTGACGACTCAGCGCTCATCGATCAACTCTTAACCCGGCGGGCCCATCCATAGCACGTCATGGTCCCGCGCAAAGCCTTGTAATTGTGGGCAATTGGGACTAGCTCGTGCTGATCAATCAGGCAGATAAGATATGCAACAGGCCGCAGCGCCCAAGATCAGCTTTGTTTCATTGGGATGCCCCAAGGCGCTGGTGGATTCCGAGCGCATTATCACGCGGCTGCGGGCCGAAGGCTATGAACTGGCGCGCAAGCATGACGGCGCCGACATCGTTATCGTTAATACCTGCGGGTTCCTGGACAGCGCCAAGCAGGAATCGCTCGGCGCCATCGGCGAGGCGATGGCGGAGAACGGCAAGGTCATCGTCACCGGCTGCATGGGTGCGGAACCCGAGCAGATCGAGGCCGCCTATCCGGGCGTGCTCTCGATCACGGGTCCGCAGCAATATGAGAGCGTGCTGGATGCGGTGCACCGGGCGCTGCCGCCGGTCCATAATCCGCATCTCGACCTGGTGCCGCCACAGGGCGTCAAGCTGACGCCGCGGCACTACGCCTACCTGAAGATTTCCGAAGGCTGCAACAATCGCTGTAGTTTCTGCATCATCCCGAAGCTGCGCGGCGACCTGGTGTCGCGCCCGGCGGGTGACGTGCTGCGCGAGGCAGAAAAACTGGTCGCTGCCGGCGTCAAGGAACTGCTTGTGATCTCGCAGGACACGTCGGCCTACGGCGTCGACATCAAATATGCCGAGAGCCCGTGGCAGGACCGCCAGGTCCGCGCCAAATTCTTCGATCTCGCAAAAGAACTCGGCGAACTCGGCGCCTGGGTACGGCTGCAGTATGTCTACCCCTACCCGCATGTCGACGAAGTCATCGGCCTGATGACCGAGGGCAAAGTTTTGCCCTACCTCGACATTCCCTTCCAGCATGCGAGCCCGGACGTGCTCAAGGCGATGAAGCGCCCGGCGGCGCAGGAAAAGACGCTGGCGCGGATTAAGAAATGGCGCGAGCAATGTCCGGACCTGACGCTGCGCTCGACCTTCATCGTCGGCTTCCCCGGCGAGACCGACTCCGACTTTGCCTATTTGCTCGACTGGCTCGAGGAAGCCGAGATCGATCGCCTCGGCTGTTTCAAATATGAACCGGTCGCCGGCGCGAGCTCGAATGCGATCGGCAGTCCCGTGCCTGACGAGATCAAGCAGGAGCGCTGGAACGCGCTGATGGCGCGGCAGCAAAAGATTTCGGCGCGGCGGCTGAAGCGCAAGGTCGGCACGCGGCAACAGATCATCATCGACGAAGTCGGCCCGACCGTCTCGAAAGGCCGCTCCAAGGCCGACGCGCCCGAAATCGACGGCGCGGTTTATGTTTCCAGCCGACGGCCGTTGCGAGTCGGCGAAATCGTCACCGCCAAGATCGAGCGTGCGGATCAATACGATCTGCACGGCAGTGTCGCGGGGTTCTGACCCTTCTGCTCAAGTCGACAGCCAGGCCGGCACCCATCGTTCGGGCCGGGGTGCGCGGACAAGGTCGGCTCGCGCCTCGGCAATTGCGACGGGAACGTCATTGATCGCCGGACGCGTCTCATAGTCGAACCGCGGCAGGATGCGGCCATCGGCCCCCATCGAAAACGACATCGAATACCAAAGGCCGAGATCCGGTTTCGCCCGCCACATGCCGTCGCGCAGACCGCGCAGCAACGGTTCAATCGCGATGGCTTCTTCGATCGGCTGGCGGCCGCGATCCAGCACGCGCACCTGATATTGCTGGCCCGCCATCGTGACCTCGAAAATCGTGCGATCCCACGGCGTCTTGCCAGGTGGCCGGCGCGCAACCAGCTGATCCGCTAGCTTCGTCATCGCCGGATGCGTTTCCCAAAACGCCTCGCGATCCCTGCACCATTTCTCCAGCCATTGGCCGAAGTCCGGCAGCCCGGTCGGCGGCTCCGTCAAACTCCGGAGGTTCTTGACGCGCAGACGCTTGGCCAACCAATCGGCGAGTTCGTCCGTCTCATCCTCGGCATCTTCGTGCGGGGTATTGGCCTTCGGAGCCCAGCACCACGATCGGCGCATTCGCAGCGCTGGTGCCGGCCCCGTACCAGGCGCCGACGACCGAGCCTTCCGGCAACCGCGCAAACAGCGCGAACTGGTCGCGCAGCGGGCTGCCGTCGACGATCGGCGCATTATCGGAAAAGTCCCCGACAAGTTCGTAGCAGCCGACAATGCCCCAATCACGCCCCTTGAGCCAGCCCGCGAAATCAATCAGCAATTGCGGGACCTCGATGCCGGGCGGAAATGCCCGGCGGATGCTGTCGATGTCGATGGGATAGGAATAGTCGTCGGACACTGGGATGACCTCGCGCGGTTGATGGGCGTGCCTTGGTCGGCTGCATCATAGAGCCGGTTCAATTGCGAAGCCTGGAATGTGAACCAAGCCGGACCTTCCAGTCACAAAGGGAGACAATTTTCGGATTGGCAGCGCGAGATCGATGATGGCGAGCTTTA
This sequence comes from Bradyrhizobium sp. AUGA SZCCT0158, assembly GCF_018130065.1. Taxonomy (GTDB): domain Bacteria; phylum Pseudomonadota; class Alphaproteobacteria; order Rhizobiales; family Xanthobacteraceae; genus Bradyrhizobium. The sequence goes on from NZ_JAFCME010000006.1 coordinate 143,613, forward strand.
ACAAGACAGAGATTGGCTTTGGCGCCGTAAAGGCCATGGTGTGTCTGGCGGCCTTGCTCACGGCTATGCCGGCTTTCGCGAAGCCATCGTCTCCCGCGGCGAAGGCCCGAGCCTCGTGCTTCAACGGTGGTAAGGGCACTCCTGACCAGATCATCGCCGGCTGCACCGGCGTGATCGCGGCGAAGGGTACGAAGCCAAAGGACCTTGCTGGTGCCTACCTCAATCGTGGCGCCAACTACCTTGCCAAGAACGACATCGACCGCGCCATCGCCGATTTCAGCGAACTGATCCGGCGCAATCCGAAGCTCGGCGGCGCCTACACCAACCGTGGCGAAGCCTGGCGCCGCAAGGGCGAGGTCGTCAAGGCCATTGCCGATCTCGACCGCGCCGTCACACTCAATCCGCTCGATTCATTCGCGTGGTTCAACCGTGGGATTACCTATAGCGACAAGGGAGAGCCCGAAAAGGCGATCGCCAACTATGATCTGGCGATCCGGATAAAATCGGACGACGCCTGGTACTACAATAATCGCGGCAACTCCCATGGCGACATCAACCAGAACGACCGCGCGATGGCCGACTATGATCACGCGATCAAGCTCGACCCGAAATTCGCGCTCGCCTATTTCAACCGCGGCACCTTCTATCGCAAGAGCGGCGACGAAGCCCGCGCGCTAGCCGACCTGAACACCTCGATCCGGCTCGATCCCAACTACGCCGCCGCCTACGGCAACCGGGCGCGTCTGTTCAGGGACAAGGGCGACATCGAACGCGCGCTGGCTGATTTCGATCAATCGCTGCGGCTGGCGCCGAGCGAATATCGCGACGCCTATGCCCGCGGCAACGTTCATTTCGACCGTCGCGATTACTCGCGGGCCCTGTCCGACTACGACCAGGCGCTCAAGTGGAATTCGAGATACGCCTCCGCGCTCAATGCGCGCTGCCTGACACGGGCCATTGTCGGCCGGCCGCAGGAAGGGCTTGCGGACTGCGAAGAGTCGCTCAAGCACAGGCCCGGCGATGCGCATACGCTCGACAGCCGCGCCTTCTGCCATCTCAAGCTTGGCCAACTCGATGCGGCGATCGAGGGTTTCACCGTTGCGCTCGACGTCAATCCGAGGCTGGCGAACTCACTGTACGGCCGCGGCATCGCCAAGCGGAAAAAGGGCGATGAGGCCGGTGCAGAGATCGACATGGCCGCTGCCAGGGCGATCAATGCCGATATTTCAGATGAATTCCGCAGCTATGGGATCGAATGATGATGCCCCTCCCCGCTTGACACGGCCGGCCATTCGGCTGTATGGGGCTGCGCCATGACATTGAACCGGACCAACCGCCGCGCAGCTTTCCGTCGTCGCTCTTGCGACGCTGATGGGCTGCGCCATGTCCGACGACACCGCTGATCAACTAAGTTCAGCAACGTTTTCGAGAAGGCCGCACCCGAAAAGTGCGGCTTTCTTGCGTTTCGGCCTGCCCTTTCCCCAAAACCCAACGAGGAGTTCGACATGACCAACGCTGCCCAACCGTTCGATGCCCTGATGAACATCACCGCACGGCCGTCCACCGTCTTCGTCAAGGGCGAAGGCGCCTATCTGTGGGACGACAGCGGCAAGCGCTATCTCGATTTCATGCAAGGCTGGGCGGTCAATTGCCTCGGCCATTCGCCGGCCATCATCGCCGACGCGATTGCCGCGCAGGCAAGACTGCTGCTGACGCCGAGCCCAGCGTTCTTCAACGAGCCCAGCCTCAAGCTCGCCAATGCGCTGGTCGCCAGCAGCTGCTTCGACCAGGTGTTCTTTGCCAATTCGGGGGCGGAAGCCAACGAGGGCGCCATCAAGCTCGCGCGTAAATTTGGCACGCTGTACAAGGGCGGTGCGCATGAGATCATCACCTTTGCCGGCGGCTTCCACGGCCGCACGCTCGCCACCATGTCGGCGTCGGGCAAGAAGGCGTTCGAGCCGCTGTTCGAGCCCAAGGTCGCCGGATTTCCCAAGGCGCAGCTCAACGATCTCGATTCCGTCAAGCGGCTGATCTCGGGCAGGACCGTTGCCGTCATGCTGGAGCCGATCCAGGGCGAAGCCGGCGTCTGGCCGGCGACCGATCAATTCCTCAGGGAGTTGCGGGCGCTGACCCAGGAGCGCGGGCTGCTGCTGATCGTCGACGAGATCCAGACTGGCATGGGCCGGTCAGGAAAACTGTTCCACTACGAGCATGCCGGGATCGAGCCTGACATCATGACGCTCGGCAAGGGCATCGGCGGCGGTGTGCCGCTCGCTGCATTGCTGGCGACCGAATATGCATCCTGTTTCGAGCATGGCGACCAGGGCGGCACCTTCAACGGCAACCCCCTGATGTGCGCCGCCGGCCTTGCGGTGCTTGAACACGTCGCAACGCCGGGCTTCCTAAAGTCGGTGGCGGACACTGGTCTGTTTCTGGAAAGCGAATTGCAGAAACTGTCGGCGCGCCACGGTCTCGGCAACGTGCGCGGCCGGGGACTGCTGCTGGCGCTCGACCTCAAACTGCCGATCGGCGCCGCGATCGTCGCGCAGGCATTTGCGGATGGCGTGCTGCTCAACTCGCCGCAGCCGGACGCGCTGCGGTTCATGCCGGCGCTCAACGTCACGCGCGAGGAAATCTCGATGATGATCGATTGCCTGGATACGGTGCTGACCCAGATGGGAGCGGCGCGGATGGTGGCGTAGCTATCGTCGTCCCGGCCTTGAGCCGGGACCCATACGCCGCAGCCGTAGTAAGTGCAGGCAGTCTCTGCCGGCTTTTTTCTATCGATAGATCACGCGGTATGGGTCCCCCGATGTGCAATTGCACATCTGAGCTCAAGGCCGGGACGACACCTATCACGGCCGCAAAATAATCGCACCCGTCGTCGCCCTGCCCTCCAGGTCGGTGTGCGCCTTCGCCACGTCCTTCAGCGCATAAGCGTGGTTGATCGGAACGTGCAGTTTGCCGTTGATGACGGCGGCGAACAACGTGTCGGCGCCCTCCAGCAGGTCGCGGCGGGTGCTGACGTAATCGTTGAGTTTTGGTCGCGTCGCAAACAGCGAACCGTGGTTGTTGAGCTCGGCGAGCGCGAACGGAGGCACCGGGCCCGACGCATTGCCGAAGCTGACGAACAGGCCGCGCGGTCGCAGGCACGACAGCGAGCCCGGAAATGTGGTCTTGCCGACGCCGTCATAGACGACGTCGCACAGTCCGTTGCGGCTGATCTGCTTGACCCGTGCGACAAAGTCCTCCTCGTTGTAGAGGATGACGTGGTCGCAGCCATTGGCAAGCGCGAGGTCGGCTTTCGCCTTGGTGCCGACGGTGCCGATCACATGCGCACCGAGCGCCTTCGCCCATTGGCAGGCCAACAGGCCGATGCCGCCGGCGGCCGCGTGGATCAGCACGCGATGGCCGGGCTCGACCTTGAAGGTCTTGTGCAGGAGGTACCAGACCGTCAGGCCCTTGAGCATCAGCACCGCGCCCTGCTCGTAGGTGATGTGGTCCGGCAGCTTGACCAGCTTGTCCGCCGGGATCACGCGTTCAGAGGCGTAGCCGCCGAGATTGAAATAATAGGCGACGCGGTCGCCGGGATGGAAGTTGGTGACACCAGGACCGACCGCTACCACTTCGCCCGCGGCCTCATTGCCGGGGATGAATGGCAGCCCCGCCGCCTTGTAGAGACCGGTGCGGAAATACACGTCGATGAAGTTCAGGCCGACGGCGTGCTGGCGCATGCGGACCTCGCCCGGTCCCGGCGCCGGCACGTCGACGCTCTCATACACCAGGGCTTCCGGACCCCCTACCTTGTGCACGCGCACGGCCTTGACCATCACCTTTTCTCCCTCGGTATCGGCTTCAAGCGCCCCGGCTCGTGGCGGAGCGAAAGCCATCAAGGCCGTAATGTCAACTCGCGGGGGCCTAAACCCGTTGTTTGACGACTTTTTTGCGATTGCGCCGGGCCAGCACGTTGAACAATTCGACCGCGACCGCGAACACGATGGCGAAATAGATGTAGCCGCGCGGGATGTGGAATTTGAATCCGTCCGCCACCAGCGCCACGCCGATCAGCACCAGGAACGCCAGCGCCAGCATCTTGGTGGTCGGGTGATCGGCCACGAACTTCGAAACCGGGCCCGACGAGACGTACATGATGAAGCAGGCGATCACGACGGCGGCGACCATGATCTCGATATCCTCGGCCATGCCGATCGCGGTGATGATCGAATCCAGCGAGAACACCATGTCGACGACGATGATCTGCATGATCACCCAGAAAAATACGCTCGCGTTCGGCTTGGCCTCGGGCTCGGCCTCGCGCGCCTCCACTTCGGCGTGAATTTCATGCGTCGCCTTCGCGATCAGGAACATGCCGCCGCCGATCAGGATGATGTCGCGCCAGGACAGCGTCACGCTTTTCACGGTCAGCACAGGTTCCGTCAGGCCGATCAGCCACACCAGCACGCTGAGCAACATGATGCGGAACACCAGCGCCAGCAGCAAGCCGATCTGGCGCGCGCGATTGGCCTGCTCCGGCGGAAGCCTCGAGACGATCACCGACAGGAAGATGACGTTGTCGATTCCGAGGACGATTTCGAGCGTGGTCAACGTCAGCAACGCCACCCACGCTTCCGGGCTGGTCAGTAATTCCATCATGCCTTGAACGATTTCAGTTTGCGGATCACGGCATCGCTGCCGGCGACGTAGATGGCGATTGCGCAGAGGCCGACCGTGATGGGAATGCCCACGGCGAAGTCGCAGGCAAGGGTGTAGGCCGCAAGCACGGCCCATGCGGCCAGCAACCACAAGGTCAGCCAGCGCAGGCGCACGACGCGGATCGGATGCAGCACGTGGAACGGCGCGAAGGTCAGCGCGATCAGGACCGCTACGCCAAGAGTGGCAAGCACCGGCGATGGATGCAGCAGAAACAGATAGAACGCCGCGACGTTCCACACCGCCGGAAAGCCGCGGAAATGGTTGTCGGCCGCCTTCATGCGGCGGTCGGCAAAATAGAGCGCGCTGGAGGTCATGATGCCGATGCCGAGCAGCGGCGCCGCCAGCGGCAACAGCAAGCCGCTCGCGGTGATGGCGTAGGCCGGAACGAACACGTAAGTGACGAAATCGACAACGAGGTCGAGCACCTCCCCGGACCAGTTCGGCTGCAGCCGCACCACGTCGAATTTGCGCGCGAGCGGACCGTCGATGGCGTCGATGATGAGCGCGACGCCAAGCCAGCCGAACATGGCGGCCCAGTGCTCGCGTACGGCTTCCAGCATCGCAATCAGGCCGATGCCCGCTCCAAGCGCCGTGAAGACGTGGACGCCGAATGCGGCCGTCCGCATCCGCGTCGTCGCGGGAGGTGCTTTTGGTTCTTGTGTCTGGTCCATTGCTCCGGCAGTGCTTACAGGAATCGCCCCGTTTTGCATATCGGCGCTTGCGGCCTTCCGCCGCGCGAAGCGGCGGAAGCATTTAAGAAGGTCAATGACTTGAAAATGCCGCCGCGAATGTCAATTGTTCCAATATGAACGATGCATCGCCAATTTATGACGCCGTTGTGATCGGCGGCGGACCGGCGGGACTGACCGCCGCCATCGCGCTGGCTGAGACCGGTGCCAGGACCGCCTTGCTCGCCCGCCGCGCACCCTATGCCGACAACCGCACCACAGCGCTGCTGGGCGCCTCCACCGATCTGCTCGAACGTCTGGATGTCTGGCGCCGCTGCCGGGATCAGGCCGCAGCCTTGCGGACCATGCGGCTCGTCGACGACACCGGCCGCCTGATCCGGGCGCCGGAAGTGCGGTTTTCGTCGCAGGAAATCGGCCTCGACCAATTCGGCTACAATATCGACAACCGGACGCTGATGGCTGCCCTGGAAGAGCGCGCCGCCGAACTGTCCGGCCTGACGCGATTTGACGATGAGGCCGCAGCGGTCGATCCGCAGGATGCGATGGCTGCCATCCATACCCGTGCGGGCGGCTCGCTGTCGGCGCGGCTGGTGATCGGCGCCGACGGGCGGCAGTCCCTGTCGCGCGAGGCCGCCGGCATCGACGTCAAGCGCCGCGACCTGCACCAGTCGGCATTGACCTTCAACATCAGCCATTCAAGGCCGCACAAGAATATCTCCACCGAGTTTCATACCCCGCACGGGCCGTGCGTGTTCGTGCCCCTGCCCGGCAACCGCAGCAGCGTGGTGTGGGTTTCCGCCGCAAGGGAAGCTGAGCGGCTGAAGGCGCTCGGCGACGACGAACTGTCCGACGCCGCGGAAAAGCAATCGCACTTCATTCTCGGCAGCGTCCGGATCGAGCCTGGACGCAATCTGTTTCCGCTCTCGATCGAAAGTCCAAAGCAGTTCGCCAACCATCGCGTGGCGCTGGTCGGCGAGTCCGCCCACGTGTTGCCGCCGATCGGCGCACAGGGTCTCAACATGGGATTGCGCGATGCCGCCGACATCGCCGATATCGCAGGCCACGCGATCTCGATCGGCGAGGATCCGGGCGCGCCGCAAGTGCTGGCGCGCTATCAATCCGCCCGCCGTTCCGATGTTGCCAGCCGGATGTTTGCCATCGACCTCGCCAACCGCTCGCTGCTCAGCGATTTCCTCCCCGTGCAGTCGCTGCGCGCGTTGGGGCTGCACCTGATCGGCTCGTTCGGTCCGCTGCGGCGGCTCGCCATGCGCGAGGGCCTCGCGCCGACATGGAAGCGCGTGGGCTAGGGCGTGAACCCGACTGTAGGCGCCCTGACGATCTTTACGGCAGCCCCAGCCTTCCGCTCTGGATGAACCACATCACGCTGGTCAGCGTGACGACGGAGGCGAAGGTGCCGATCAGGACGGCGACTGACGCCGGCTCGATCCAGGTGTTGTTCTGCCGCGCGATCACGAACACGTTGAGCGCCGGCGGCAGTGACGCCATCAGAACCGCGGTGGCTGCCCAGGGCTGTGCGAACGGCCCGAACAGCAGCATCAGACCGAACACGATCAGCGGATGGATCAGGAGCTTGACCGCGATCACGCCGGGCACTTCCCAGGGCACGCGATCGAACGGGCGCAACGCGACGGTGACGCCCAGCACGAACAATGCCGTCGGCGCCGCGGCGTTCTGCAAAAACACCAGCGTGTTGTCGATCGCGACGGGGGGACGAAAATGCAGCGCCGCGGCGAGTGCGCCGGCGCCGGCCGACATGATCAGCGGGTTGAGCACGATCTGCCGCACCACGATGCCGAGCGTGTGCAGCAGCGAGCGATGCTCGCGATCGGTGAACGCGATCAGGATCGGTACGATCGAAAACAGGAAAATGCTGTCGCAACAAAAAATCAGCGCGGTCGGCGCCGCCGCCTTGGTGCCGAGCACGGCGAGCGCCAGCCCCGGACCCATATAGCCGATATTGCCATAGGCGCCGGCCAGCCCGGCCAGGGTTGCCTTGCGCAGCGAAAGATCGCCGATGACTCGGCCAGTCACCACGGCAACGACGAAGGCGATCACGGTCCCGAGCGTGGTCGCGATCAGGAATGGCGGGTTGTTGAGTTCCGAAAACGGCGTCTTGGCCATGATGCCGAACATCAGGGCCGGCAGCGAGACGTAGAGCAGGAAGAAATTCATCCAGGCCAGCCCCGCCTCCGGCAGCCCCCTGGTCTTGCCGCAGGCAAAGCCGATGAAGATCACCCCGAAATAGGGAATCGCCAGATTGAGGATATCGGCCATGCAATGGGGGTCTTTTTGTCAGCGTTTCGTCAATGTTTTCTTGGGGCTAGCGCCGGATGTGCCGGCCGGACTTGAGAGTTAATGCAACCTTTTGCCCCTAGCATCGGCCACAATCATGGTCTATTCGACGAGGTATGATCAAAGCGCGCACCGCCAAATTCCAGATCGGTCAGATCGTCCGTCACCGGGTGTTTTCATTCCGGGGCGTGATTTTCGACATCGATCCGGAATTCAACAATACCGAGGAATGGTGGTTGTCGATCCCTGAGAACGTTCGGCCGCACAAGGATCAGCCGTTCTATCATCTGCTGGCGGAGAATTCGGACTCAGAATACGTCGCCTATGTCTCCGAGCAGAATCTGCTGCCCGACGATTCCGGCGAACCGATCCGGCATTCGCAGGTCGCCGAGATCTTCGTCAAGGACAAGTCCGGCGGCTATCGTCCGCGCAATCCCTCTTTGAACTAGTCCACCTCACGTGTAGCCCGGATGGAGCGCAGCGAAATCCGGGTTCTCTGAACGAAAAAGGCGCCCGGTCCCGGGCGCCTTTTGTTGGTTAATAAAGCGGCGTTACTTCGCCGCCGGATTGGCATTGCCCGGCGCGCCGCCAGCGGGCGGGTTGGCCTCGAGCTTCTTGCGCGCTTCTTCGGCCCGCTTCTGCAGTTCTTCCTGCAACTTCTGCTGGGTCTTTTCGAATTCCTTGGGGTCGGTCGGCGGCCCGTCATAGGCCTTGGCGAATTCGGCCAGCGGCAGCGGCAGCGTCAGCGGCGCGCCGTTGGAGTTGATCGCCTGGACCACCAGATTCTGGCCCTTCTTCAGGTTGGCCAGCAGTTCCGGGCTCACTTCGTAGTCCGACATGCAACCATTCTGGAAGCAGATCACATAGGGGCTCTGCGCCGGGGGATTGGCATCGACGATGACGCGGGTGCCGTGCACGAGCTGCATGCCGAGCGGCAGCGTCACGCGCAGGATCTTCTTCGGCTCGCCTTCCGGCTCGATGATGACGGCCGCGATGACCGGCTGGCCGGACTCGATGCGCCCGTCCTTACCGGTGAAGCAGACCTGCTTGGCACCGGCGTCCTGCCCCTTGAGGCAGAATTTGGTCCAGGGCGCATAGATCAGCTGGACCTGCTGGTCCTGCGACTGACCGCCTGCCGGGGGAGCACCGGCAGCCGCTGGCGGGGCCGGCTGGCCGTTCGGGGCCGCGGGCGCTTGAGCCTTCGGAGCGGCTTTCGGGGCAGCCTTGGGAGCGGCCTTCGGCGCCTCCTTGGGCGCGCCGGGGGCCGGAGCCGGGGTTTGGGCCTGCGCACCTGCGACGAGCAACGTCGCGGACAATGCCGTCGCCGCCAACAAGGCGGCAACCCGCCCATGCGGCCGGACGGCCAAAATACGGAAATTCATTGCGGAAAACCCTTTCTGAACGGGAGCGCCCGAAACCGCTGCAGGCACCGACACCTAGCCGTTTGGGCGGCTGTCTCCTAGTCAATTGAGGCGGATACGTGACAGGCGTCACCGCCTGGTCAATTGCACGCCTTCAATACAGCGGCGGACGAAAAGATCAATGCCGACAAGCATTTTTGGCCGCGGTCTCGGTGGACGCCGAGGCCTGTGGTCAAGGCCTATGGTAAAGCTCACTGGTGTGTGATCCCGAATCAAATCCGCGCGTGCAGATGTTAGTCTTTGGACGTATCCGGCCTGGTATTCTCGCCAGCGTTGTGCTCGCGCTCGGCCTGTTGCCGCTGGCCCTCGCGGGCAAGGCCCGCGCCGGTGAAAGCCATGCGATCTCCATGCATGGCGCGCCGGCCCTGCCGGCCGATTTTGTCCACATGCCCTACGCCAATCCGGATGCGCCGAAGAGCGGCCGGCTGGTCTGGGGTCTGCTTGGCACCTTCGACAGCCTCAATCCGTTCATCGTCCGGGGCCTCGCCCTGCAGCAGATCAGGGGCTTTGTCGTCGAGAGCCTGATGAGCCGCGGCAACGACGAGGCCTTCACGCTCTACGGACTGCTCGCCAGGAGCGTCGAGACCGACGACATCAGGAGCTATGTCACGTTCCATCTCGATCCCCGGGCACGGTTCTCGGATGGCAAGCCGGTAACGGCCGACGACGTGCTGTTTTCCTGGGCGCTGCTGCGCGACCGCGGCCGCCCCAACCACCGCCAGTATTACGCCAAGGTCGCCAAGGCCGAAGCGCCCGACCCGCTCACCGTCAGGTTCGATTTCGGCGGCGCGCCCGACCGCGAACTGCCGTTGATCCTCGGCCTGATGCCGGTATTGCCGCGCCATGCGGTCGATCCCGAAACCTTTGAAGAAACCACGATGACCGGACCGGTCGGCTCCGGTCCCTACCGCGTCACTGCGGTGCGCCCCGGCGCCAGCGTCACGCTGACGCGCAATCCCGACTATTGGGGCCGTGACCTGCCGGCGAACCGGGGCCTGTGGAACTTCGACGAGATCCGGTTCGATTACTACCGCGAGTCCAACGGCCAGTTCGAAGCCTTCAAGCGCGGGCTCTATGATTTCCGCAATGAGGCCGAGCCGCTGCGCTGGCACGACGGCTATGATTTTCCGGCCGCCCGCAGCGGCGAGCTGATCCGCGACACCATCAAGCCGGGGATGCCGCAGCCGTCGGAGTATTTGGTGTTCAACACCCGCCGTCCGCTGTTTTCCGACGTCCGCGTGCGGCGCGCGCTGACGCTGCTGTTCGATTTCGAATGGATCAACCGCAACTACTTCTTCGGCCTCTATACGCGTGCCGGAGGCTTCTTCGCCGGGTCGGAATTGTCAGCCTATGGCCGCGCCGCCGATCAACGCGAGCGCGAACTGTTGAAACCGTACCTCGCGCATATTCCGCCTGACATTCTCGACGGCAGCTTCCGCCTGCCCGTGACAGACGGTTCGGGCCGCGACCGCGCGGCGCTGCGGGCTGCCCTCGCTCTGCTGTCCGAGGCCGGCTACGTGCTCGACGGCACCGTGCTGCGCCAGCGCGCGACCAAAGCACCCCTCAGCTTCGAGATCCTGGTCACCACGCGCGATCAGGAGCGGATCGCGCTGGCCTACGCCAGAGACCTCAAACGCGCCGGCATCGAGGCCAGCGTGCGCGCGGTCGATCCGGTGCAATTCGACCAGCGCCGGCTCGGCTACGAGTTCGACATGCTGCAGAACCGCTGGGACCAGTCGCTGTCACCCGGCAATGAGCAGTCGTTCTATTGGGGCAGCCAAGCCGCCGATATATCAGGCACAAGGAACTACATGGGCGCAAAGGATCCGGCGATCGACGCCCTGATCGCGGCACTGCTGGAGGCCCGCGAGCGGCCGGAATTCGTCTCGGCGGTGCGGGCGCTGGACCGCACCCTGATGTCGGGGTTCTACGCTATCCCGTTGTTTAACGTCGCCGAGCAATGGATCGCGCGATGGAATCGGGTAGAACGGCCTTCAACCATCGCCTTGACGGGGTACCTGCCCGAAACGTGGTGGCACAGACCGGACGCGCAAACCAAATGACGCAAGCCATCGAAGTGACGCCGTGACCCAGCCAGCCGCTTCGCCCACGCTCGATACGTTGTTCAAGCGGTCGCTGGCACGGCAGCCGGATGCGACGGCGCTGGTCGATCCGCCCAACAAGCAGCGCGTCACCGGGCAGACGCCGAAGCGCCTCACCTACGCGCAGGCCGACCGCGCCATTTCCGCGCTGGCTGCGCATTTCATCGAATCCGGATTGCCCGCCAACTCCGTCATTGCAGTCCAGTTGCCGAACACCATCGAATTCGCGCTGACAATTTTGGCCGCCTATCGCGCTGGCCTCGTGGTCGCCGTGCTGCCCTTGCTGTGGCGGCAGGCGGAACTGACCATGGCGCTCAACCGCACCGCGGCGCGGGCGATCGTCACCACCAGCAAGGTCGACGGCATCGTCTATTCGGATCTGGCCATGAATGCCGCGGCCGAAGCATTTTCGATCCGCCATGTCTGCGGCTTCGGCACCGATTTGCCGGAAGGCATGGCCTCGCTCGACAACGCGATCCTGCGGGAATCGACAACCGCGCGCGCGGTGATCCAGGATGGCCGCAAGGCGGCACTGATCTCGTTCGATCTGACCTCGGACGGTTTCCGGCCCGTCCCGCGTGCCCATCTCGGCCTGATCGCCGGCGGACTGTCGGTTTCGCTCGAAAGCGACGTGCCGCAGGGCGCAACGATCCTGTCGGCGTTTTCGCCGATGTCGTTTGCCGGCCTCGCATCGACGCTGACGGTCTGGCTGCTGTCGGGCGGAACGCTGGTGTTGCACCATCCGTTCGACGAAGAGGTGCTGGAGCAGCAGGTCAACGAGTATGCCTGCGACACGCTGATTGCCCCGGCCCAGCTGGCGCTGCGGCTGGACGAACTCGACCTCGCGGGCAGCCTGCCCTCCCTGCGCAACGTCATCGGCTTGTGGCGCGCGCCGGAACAGGTGTTGTCGAGCGCGTCCTGGTCGGCCCAGCAGGCAACCCTGACCGATGTCTACCTGTTCGGCGAAGTCGGTTTGTTCGGGGCGCGCCGGATTGCGGAGGACGGTTCGCCGGCCTTGATCAAACCAGGACCGCACGGCGCGCCGCGCGAACTGCCGGGCTCCTCGATCGCGGGCGACATCCTGCTGACGCCGCGGGGCACCCTGGGACTGCGCGGACCGATGATCCCGGTCGCGGCCTATGCGCCGCCGCCGCCCCCCAGCGACTCGCTGATCGCAGCCGCGCCGCGCGATTACGTCGACACCGATTATTCCGCGCGGCTCGACCGCTCGACCGGCGCGATCAACATCACCGCGCCGCCGTCCGGCATCATGGCCGTCGGCGGCTACCGCTTCCTGGCGCAGGACCTGCAGGAATGGGCCCGGCGGCTCGGACAAGGCGCGCTGCTCACGGCATTGCCGGATCGCCTTAGCGGCCATCGGCTCGCCGGCCGGGCCCAGGACAACGCGCGCGCCCGCGACGCGCTGACGGAACTTGGGCTTAACCCGTTGATGGTCGAAGCGTTTCGCGACCGGGCCAATTCCACCTGAGCGCAATCTCGCGGCTTGCGTTGACGCCACATTAAGCCAGGCAAACTAGGATCGCGCACTCATAATGGCGCGCTTGATCCGAGTTGTCAGATGTCCCAGCAAGGCCCGATCCTCGTCGTATCGACCGCAAGGCGGCCGTCGTTTGCCGCAGCGCTCGATGTCGCAAAGCTGTTTCCGGTCATCGAGGCCGAATGGGCGGACGCAGGTCGCGCGGTCGAACAGCTGCAGCCGGCCGCGGTATTGGCCGCGACGTCCGACGTCGATCAGGCCACGCTTGCCGCACTCGCCGCGCCGATCGCGGCACAGCAGCCCTATCTGCCGCTGATCGCGGTCGATCCGCAGATTGCGCTGCCTGAAAACGCCATTCCATTTTTCCAGAGCCAGGGAGACTCCAGCCGTCTCGCCGCGCGCCTGCGCGCAGCGCTGCGTGTTCGCGCATTGCACGCGACCGTGATGCGTCGGCTGGTACCGGCCACCCGGATCGCGCTGTCGGACATCGATACCTTCCGAGATGCTACCGTGCTGCTGGTCGGCCGCGGCGGCGCCTACCCCACACTGTCGGTCTCGCTTGGCGAACAAACCGGCGTGGTCGGCGCGCTGAGCATCGAGGCTGCGGCGAAGCATCTCAATGCACGCGACATCGACGGCATCGTGCTCAGCGAAGGCTTTAGCCCGCGCGTGGTCGATGCGTTCCTGACCGTGCTGGCGGAAGACGCCCGCTTCCGCCATCTGCCTGTGGTGGTGACGTCAGGCGATCTATTGCCTGCCTATGAATTGCCGAACCTCGAAATCCTCTCGGGCGAGCCCGCACAAATGGTGGCGACCGCGCTGCCGCTGATCCGCCAGCATGCCTTCGAAGCGCATTTGAGCCGGACCCTGCGCTCGATCGACGCCGAGGGTTTGATCGACGCGCGCACCGGCCTGCTCACACCGACCGCCTTCGAACGCGACTTCGCCAGCGCGGTCTATCAGACCCAGCAACGCGGCGGCGGCCTGTCGGTCGCGCGCTTCGCCTTCGACCCCGCCCACCCCCGCGCCCAGTTCGACGGCGCGCGCATCATCAGCCGGCTGATGCGGCAGATGGATTTTGGCGCCGTTTGCGATGACGGATCGGTCGTGGTCGCCTTCGCCGAAACCGACCTCAAGACCGCGCATACGATCGCGCGGCGGCTGTCCAGCGTCATGCGCCACACCAGCCACGGCAAGCGCGACACCCGCGCAGAACCAACCGTGACGGTCGCGACACTGGAGTCGAAGGATTCCGCGAAGGCGCTGCTCGCCCGCCTCGGCGAAGAGGCCCATCGCGCCGCGTCCTGAATGTTCCGTCCAATCGTCCATGAACCCGCAGGGCCGCTGGAGCGACACAGGTTCGATGTGCTCGCCGCCTAAACCGACGGGCGCGGGCGCTTTGCGCCCACCGTCGAGGAAGCGGCAATGTTGACGAATAACATGGGGCTAACCTGGAAAGCTTCTGGGATCGCGTTGTTTGCGATGGCCCTTGCGCTCGTGGGAGGGCTGTCGCTGTTCAATAAGGCAAACCTCGACACGAAGCCAACCGCCGCCGTCGAACCTGCCATCGCCACCGCGACCAACTGCGCTGAATTCGAGGCGAAGGCCCGTAAGCTGTTCGACCAGGGCGGCGACACCGCGACGCTGAGTGGCACATTCGCGTCCGGCGACCACGTGCACCTGGCGATCGATTTCATCGGCGTCAGCTATTCCTGGGAATCGACCGGCGTGTTGGGAATAATGCCGAACGTCAGCGGCTCCCGCTGGTACAGCTGGCTTAAGTACACCGCGCACCGCAAGGCCACATACTCGCCCGAGCACACGCTCATATCATCCGTGTCCAACGGGAAGATCAGCGGATTGGCCAGGTTGGAGGTGAAGCTCGATGTAGCCACCGCTGGAGATGGCGCGATAACAATCAAGAAGACCAGCGGGCTGTCCATATCGCCGACGGTCGTGATCGCGAGCTGCAAAGCCTCGAATGAGGCGCCCCCGATTGCACGGGGATTGTCGAGCTGATGCGGCTCGACAAAGAAGTGCAGCGCGCCGGGTCGTAGCCGTCCGATCCCGTCATTGCGAGCGTAGCGAAGCAATCCATCTCGCAGCATGCCGACACATGGATTGCTTCGCTACGCTCGCAATGACGGGGATGGTTCGGAGCCCTACGCCGCCTTCTTGTTCTCCGCGAGATTGGCGAGCTGCCGCAAAATCTCCGTGGTGCCCATCAGCCGTTCTTCCGGCGTCTTCCATACCTGCAGGAACACCACCTTCATGTCGGGCCGCACCTTGGCGGCCTGGCCGTGCTGGCGGATGAAGAACACCAGCCGGTCCGGCTGCGCGAACTTGTTGTCGCGGAAGCTGATGACGGCGCCCTTTGGCCCGGCATCGACCTTCTCGACATTGGCCCTTCGGCAATAGGCCTTGATCGCGGCGACCTTGAACAGATAGCGCACCTCGTCCGGCAGCACGCCGAAACGGTCGCGCATCTCGGCGGCGAAATTGTCGATCTCCTCGTCGGTCTCGAGATCGGCGAGCCGGCGGTACAGCGACAGCCGCACCGCAAGATCGTTGACGTAATCCTCCGGGATCAGCACTGGCATGCCGATGGTGATCTGCGGCGACCAGCGGTCGGCCGCCGGCTCGACCACACCGGCCTTGAGGTTGAGGATCGCCTCTTCCAGCATCGATTGATAAAGCTCGAAGCCGACTTCCTTGATGTGGCCGGATTGCTCCTCGCCGAGCAGATTGCCGGCGCCTCTGATATCGAGGTCGTGCGATGCGAGCTGGAAGCCCGCGCCCAGCGTTTCCAGCGATTGCAGCACCTTGAGCCGCCGTTCGGCTTGGGCTGTGATCTTCTGCTGCGCCGGCAGCGTGAACAGCGCATAGGCGCGCAGTTTCGAGCGCCCCACCCGGCCGCGCAGCTGATAGAGCTGCGCGAGGCCGAACATGTCGGCGCGGTGCACGATCAGCGTATTGGCCGAGGGAATGTCGAGCCCGGATTCGACGATCGTGGTCGAGAGCAGGACGTCGTATTTGCCGTCGTAGAACGCCGACATGATGTCTTCGATCACGGTCGGCGGCATCTGGCCATGGGCGACAGCGACTTTCATCTCCGGCACGGTCTTGTCGAGGAAGTCCTTTACGCTCGCGAGATCCTCGATACGCGGCACCACATAAAACGCCTGCCCGCCGCGGTAGCGTTCGCGCAGCAGCGCCTCGCGGATCATCAGGGGGTCATGCGGCGCCACGAAGGTGCGCACCGCGAGGCGATCGACCGGCGGCGACGCAATGATCGAGAGGTCGCGCACGCCGGTCAGCGCCAGTTGCAGCGTGCGGGGAATCGGCGTCGCACTCAACGTCAGCACATGGACCTGCGCGCGCAATTGCTTCAGCCGCTCCTTGTGGCTGACGCCAAAGTGTTGCTCCTCGTCGACGATCAGGAGGCCGAGATCCCTGAACTTGATCGCCTTGCCGAGCAGCGCATGGGTGCCGACGACGATGTCGACATTGCCTTCCGACAGCCCCTTCTTGACCTGCGTCAGTTCCTTCGGCGCGACCAGCCGCGAGGCTTGCGCGACATTGACGGGGAAGCCACGAAAACGTTCGGTAAAGGTCTTGTTGTGCTGCCGCGCCAGCAGCGTAGTCGGCACCACCACAGCGACCTGCTTGCCGTCGAGCGCGACCGCAAAGGCAGCGCGCAGCGCCACCTCGGTCTTGCCGAAGCCGACGTCACCGCAGATCAGCCGGTCCATCGGCCGGCCGCTTTCGAGATCTTTCAGCGTGGACGTGATGGCGCCGAGCTGATCCTCGGTCTCTTCATAGGGGAAGCGCGCGCAGAACTCGTCATAGACATGGGCCTGCACCGGCATTTTCGGCGCTTCGTGCAGATGGCGCTCGGCCGCGATCTTGATCAGTTCGCCCGCGATCTCGCGGATGCGGTTCTTGAGTTTTGCTTTTCGCGCCTGCCAGCCGCCGCCGCCCAGACGATCAAGTTCGACATTGGCGTGGTCGGAGCCGTAGCGCGACAGCAGCTCGATGTTTTCGACGGGAAGGAACAGCTTTGTCTCGGCGGCGTAATGCAGCTCGAGGCAGTCATGCGGCGCGCCGGAGACTTCCAGCGTCTGCAGCCCGATGAAGCGGCCGATGCCGTGCTCGACATGCACCACGAGGTCACCGGCGGCGAGGCTCGTGACCTCCGAGATGAAATTGTCGAGCTTGCGGCTCGCCTTGCGCGGCCGCACCAGGCGGTCGCCGAGAATGTCCTGCTCGCTGATGACGGCGACGTCGTCGGTCTCGAAACCGGATTCCATGCCGACCACCGCCAGCATGGCCTCGTTGCGCGGGGTCGCCTGCACCGTGCGCCAGGTGTTGACGCTGGTGAGGTTGTTAAGCTTGTGGTCGCGCAACATGCTGCCCATGCGGTCGCGCGAGCCTTCGCTCCACAGCGTGATCACCACCTTCTTGCGCTGCGCCTGCAGCGCCAGCACATGGGCGACAACGGCTTCGAACACGTTGACGGAGCTATCGGCGCGCTCCGGCGTGAAGTTGCGCCCCTGCCGCGCGCCGGCATCGAACACGTCGGAGCCGTGCTCGGGCACCGCGAACGGCGTCAGCCGCGCCAGCGCGGCCTCTTCAAGGCGGGTCGCCCATTCCGCTTCGCTCAGATAGAGCCGGTCCGGCGGCAACGGTTTGTAGATCGCGCCACCACCGGGATGCTCCAGTGCCTCGCGCCTTGCTTCATAATAGTCCGCGATCTGCTTGAAACGTTCTCGCGCAGCGTCCTCGCCCTGCGGTTCGATCGCGACCGGCGCGCCGTCGAGATAGTCGAACAGCGTGTCCATCCGTTCCTGGAACAGCGGCAGCCAGTGTTCCATGCCGGGATGGCGGCGGCCTTCGCTGACGGCTTCATACAGCAGATCGTCGCGCTGCGGCGCGCCGAAGGTCGCGACATAGCCCATGCGAAAGCGACGGATGGTCTCGGTGACCAATTGGAATTCGGAGACCGGCACCAGATCGAGCGCGCGCATGTCGAGCAGCGTGCGCTGGGTCTCGGCGTCGAACGTGCGGATCGATTCCAGGCTGTCGCCGAAGAAGTCGAACCGCACGGGCTGGTCGAGCCCGGCCGGAAACAGGTCGAGAATGCCGCCGCGCACGGCGTATTCGCCGGGCTCGCGCACCGTCGAGGAGCGGTTGTAGCCATTATGCTCCAGCCAGGCGACGATGGAGTCCATCGGCACGACATGGCCGGGCGCAACCGACAGCGCCTGCGCCGCGACAACCTCGCGCGCCGGAACACGCTGAACGATGGCGTTGACCGTGGTCAGCACGATCAGCGGCTTGTCGCTGCCTTGAAGCCGCGACAACCGCGCCAGCGTGGTCAGGCGCTGGGCCAAGACGCCGCCATGCGGCGATACCCGGTCATAGGGTTGGCAGTCCCAGGCCGGAAACTGCATGATAGGCAAATCGGGCGCGAAAAACTCCAGCGCCCGTGCCAGTTGCTGCATGCGGGGGCCATCGCGGCACACCACCGCAAGGCTCACCGCCGGTGGTTTCGGCTTGGCGGCGACCGCGCGTGCGAGGTCAGCAACGACCAGGCCTTCCGCGCCCTCGGCGACATTCGCAAAGGTCAGCGCCCGGCCGGGGGCCAATAGCGCGGCGGGCGATTTGACTGGAGACTTCATGCGTCGTGGTCCACGGCGCGACGCGCCTTGATGCGATCGAACAGCGCACTGGCGAACTCGGGATCGAGCGGCTTTTCGCCGGTCAGCGCGGCATAGAGATCGGGATCGGGCACCTCGAGCAGCCGTTCCAGTTCGGCCATATCGCCATCAGACAGATCAGCGATCTCGGCATCGGCAAAGCGCCCGAGGATGAGATCCATCTCACGGGTGCCGCGATGCCAGCAGCGAAACAAAAGCCGCTTGCGGCGGTCATCGAGCCCACCGCTCGATCGTGTCGAACCCGTCATTGTCTCATTCCCATCCGAACGCCAAAAGCCCGGACGTGCCGGGCGGGGTTGATATAGCCATGGAAGCGGCGAATGTCAGTAGCGTTTCCGGCACAAATCCAAGTGAACCCGACGCATGTGACGTGCGACAACAGGAGGTCGCGGCGGACTTGCAGCTTTTGCGTTTCGCCGGTATGTGATCTGCGCGATCGGTGGCCGATTTTGGTTCGATCAACAGGGAGAAGGCTCGATGACGTTGATGTCTCGCCACCCCGTCGAGGGCATCGCCTAAGGGCGCGTGCGTTAGCCGCGCCGCTTGGGAAATCACGCGCTTAAGTCAGCGAACGCTGTGCTGTGCGCGTCGACGATTCCAAATCTTCTGAAAGCTTTTTAAATGGGCACTTCTCCCAAGATGGACGGCCGTGCGCCGATCCATGTCTTCGCCTCGTCCAAATCCTGGATCGAGGGCAATGCCGCGCTTCAACTCGAACAGGTCGCTGGCCTAGCCGGCGTCCGGGCGGTCGCCGCCATGCCGGATCTGCATCCCGGCAAATATGGTCCTGTCGGCTGCGCCATTCTGGCCGACCGGATTCATCCGCAGCTGGTCGGCTCCGACATCGGCTGCGGCATGGGGCTGTTTGCGCTCGATATCGCGGCGCGCAAGCTGCGGTTCGACCAACTGGCCGACCGCTTGAGCTCCCTCGATCACCCCTGGGATGGCGATGTCGCCGGTGTACTGGTCGATGCCGGCCTTGACGCCACGACGTATGATGCCTCGCTCGGCAGCATCGGCGGCGGCAACCATTTCTGCGAGGTCCAGGCGATCGAGGAAATCCTCATCCCGGAGACGGCCGCGCAGGCGGGACTGGACCGGGATCAGGCCTATGTGCTGGTTCATTCCGGCTCGCGGGGTCTTGGTTACTCGATCCTGGAGCGCGTCCTGTCGAACGGTCAAGCATCGCTTGATCCCGCGAGCGATGAGGGCAAGTCCTACATGGATGCGCATGATCACGCCGTGCGATGGGCCAGGCTCAACCGTCGCATCATCGCCGAACGGGCCGCAGCGGCGGCGCGTGCGGACCTGCGTCCTGTCAACGATCTGGCCCACAACATGGTCGAGCGTCAGGGCTCTGTCGGCGGCGACGTCCTGGCGCTGCACCGGAAAGGCGCGGCGGCTTCCGATCGCGGGCTGGTGCCGGTGCCGGGATCGCGCGGGACGCTGTCCTATCTGGTGGAGCCGCTGGCTCCGATGCGAACCGAGGCGCTCGCCTCGCTCGCGCATGGTGCGGGCCGCAAATACGACCGGGCATCCATGCACGGCCGCGTGCGGGGCAAGAAATCCGACGTGGCACGGCTGGAGCGCAATCCGTACGGCGGCATCGTCGTCTGCGGGGATCGCGGCCTGCTCGTGGAAGAGGCGCCGGAGGCCTACAAGAACATCGATCGCGTCATCGCCGATCTCGTCGAGTTCGGCCTGGCGCGCGTGGTGGCGACGTTCCGGCCGCTGGTGACGTTCAAGAAGGCGCAATCCAGCGTCGCAGCGAGCAGCAGCAAGCGCGAAAAATCCTGGAAGGAGGATCGCCGATGATCCGGCTTCTCCTGACCAGCGGACGCGGTCCGGCGGAATGCCGGATCGCGCTCGCAAAGACTGTTGCGGCCCTCACCGCCGAAGCGACCGCACTCGGCCTTGATATCGATTGCGTGAATGGACCGAATCCGGACGGGCATGGTCCGGCATCGGCGATAACAGTGATCCACGGCGACGCTGCCGCGGCCTTTGCTCGGCCATGGATCGGTTCGATCCAGTGGGTGGCGCCAAGCTCGCTCCGGCCACATCACAAGCGCAAAAACTGGTTCATTGGTGTTTTCGAACTTCCGGCGCCGCCCGAAGCGCCGAAAGCGCCGGCCGCGCACGACGTTCGCTTTGAAGCCTTCCGGGCCGGCGGCCCCGGCGGTCAGCACCAGAACAAGACCGAGAGCGCCGTGCGTGCGACGCACATTGCGACCGGCCTGTCCGTCGTGGCGCGCGAGGAACGCTCGCAGCATCGGAACAAGGCGCTGGCACTGGAGCGGATTGCGGCACTGATCAGGCTGCAGGGCGAACTGGAAGCGATCACCGCGCGGAATGACGCCCATGCCGCACATGATCGCCTCGAGCGCGGCAGCCCGGTCAAGCGGTTCAAGGGCGCCGCGTTTCAGGCATCGTAGGTTCTGCGGCACGAAAAAAGCCGTGGACGTTCGCTACAAAGCCGGGCATTCCCGGCCGAAACGGACTTAGCTTCCTCAATGCGCCCTCCTTTGCTCAATCCGCTGTTTGCTCCGGTCACGACGCTTCCTGGCGTCGGGCCGAAGCAGGACAAATTGCTGCGCTATCTGCTCGGCCGCAGCGAGACGCCGCGGCTGGTCGATCTGCTGCTGCATCTGCCGGCCAGCGTGATCGATCGCCGGGCGCGGCCAAAGATCCGCGAGGCCGTGCAGGGAACCGTGGTGACGCTCGAAGTCACCGTCGATCGCCACCGGCCGCCACCGCCGCGCAATTCGCGGGCGCCCTACCTCGTCTACGCCAGCGACGACACCGGCGACGTGGTGTTGACGTTCTTCCGCGCCAAGCCCGGCTATGTCGAAAAGCTGCTTCCCGTAGGCGAGAAGCGCTACGTGTCGGGCACCTTGCAGATGTACGACGGGATTCCCCAGATCGTGCACCCCACCAACATCGTGGATGAAGCGGCCTTTGCGAAACTGACCGGCATCGATCCGGTCTATCCGCTGACCGAAGGCCTCGCGCTCGGCTCGCTGCGCCGCGCGGTCGCCCAGGCGCTGCAAAAACTCCCCGAACTGCCCGAGTGGATCAGCCCGGAAGTGATCCGCCGCTGCCACTTCCCGCCCATCCGGGAAGCGTTCACGAGAGTCCATATTCCGGTCGAACTCACGGACATCCTCCCCGATGGCCCGTTCTGGTCGCGGCTCGCCTTCGACGAACTTTTGGCGGGTCAACTGGCGCTGGCGCTGGTGCGGGCGCAATTGCGCCGGCCGGCCGGCGACCGCCACGCCGGTGACGGCCATCTGCGCAGCAGGATCATCGATGCGCTGCCTTACGCGCTGACGGCGTCACAGCGCGACGCGGTCGCCGCCATCACCGGGGATCTGCGACAGCCGGTGCGGATGCTGCGGTTGCTGCAGGGCGACGTCGGATCCGGCAAGACGGTCGTGGCGCTGCTGGCGGCCGCAGCCGTGACCGAGGTCGGCAAGCAGGCGGCACTGATGGCGCCGACCGAAATTTTGGCGCGCCAGCACATCAAGACCATCACGCCGCTGGCCGAACGCGCCGGCATGCGCGTGGCGATCCTCACGGGGCGCGAAAAGGGCAAGGAGCGACGGGAAATCCTGGCCCAGCTGGAAGCCGGCGAGATCGATTTTCTGGTCGGCACCCACGCGCTGATCCAGGACGATGTGATCTTCAAATCGCTGGCGCTCGCCGTGGTCGATGAACAGCATCGTTTTGGTGTGCGCGAACGGCTGGCGCTGACCAACAAGGGCGAGGCCGTCGATGTGCTGGTGCTGAGCGCGACGCCGATCCCGCGCACGCTGGTGCTGACCTATTTCGGCGACATGGACGTCTCGGAACTGCGCGAGAAGCCGGCCGGCCGGCAGCCGATCGACACCCGCACCGTTCCCAACAGCCGGCTCGACGAAGTGGTCGACGGCGTCGGCCGTGCGCTCAAGGCCGGCAAGCTGGTCTACTGGATCTGTCCGCTGGTGGAAGAGTCCGAGGCCGAAGGCATCGAGCACCTCACCAACGCCACCGAGCGCTTCGAGCGCTTACAACAGCGTTTTGGCGACCGCGTCGGCCTCGTTCATGGCCAGATGAAGGGCGCCGAAAAGGACCGCGTGATGGCCCAGTTCGCCGCCCACGAAATCGGCCTCCTGGTCGCCACCACCGTGGTCGAAGTCGGCGTCGACGTTCCCGCCGCGTCGATCATGGTGATCGAGAACGCCGAACGCTTTGGCCTCGCCCAATTGCATCAATTGCGCGGCCGCATCGGGCGCGGTTCGGAGGCGTCCACCTGCCTGTTGCTCTACAAGGAGCCGCTCAACGAGATGTCGACCGCCCGGCTGAAAGTGATCCGCGAAACGTCAGACGGATTCCGGATCGCCGAGGAAGATCTGAAACTGCGCGGTGAAGGCGATGTGCTCGGCATCCGGCAAAGCGGCCTGCCCGGCTACCGCATCGCCCGCTCCGAAGTCCACGGCCAGCTCATCACCCAAGCCCGCGACGAGGCGCTGCGGATCATGAAGGACAATCCGAAACTCAAGGGCGACCGCGGCGAAGCGCTGCGCTGCTTGCTGTATTTGTATGAGCGGGATGAAGCGATTCCGCTGATCGGGGCTGGGTGACACTCGATCAGCCGTCATTTCGAGCGCAGCGAAGCAATCCATCGCGCGGCATAACGGATAGATGGATTGCTTCGTCGCAAGGGCTCCTCGCAATGACGTGGAGAGAGACGGTGCCCTACTCCACCTTCGCTGGCTGCAGCGTGACCGCGTTGGCGGCACGCGCTGCTTGCGCGGCCTGCGCCGTCGCAGCCAGTGCCGCGATCTTCTTCTGCGGATCGGAGCCCGGCTGCACCACGCCGCAGGACATGATCAGGGTCGCGGCGTCTTCGGCGCTCATTTCGATTTCGAGGATCTTGCTCCTCGGCACATAGAAGAAGAACCCCGTGGTCGGGTTCGGGGCGCACGGCAGGAACACCGAAATGTGCTCGTCATTGCTGGGAAGGCGACTGGAAATCTCCACGCTCGGCGATTGCGAAATCAGCACGATCGACCACATGCCGGGCGAGGGAAACTCGACCAGGCCGACGCGGCGGAAGCTCGATCCCTTCCCCGAGAACAAGGTCTCGAATACCTGCTTGACGCCGCGATAGATCGCGCGCACCGCCGGAATGCGGCCGAGCAGCCTTTCGCCGAGGTCGACCAGCGTTCGCCCGATCAGGTTGGCGGTCAGGAAGCCGAGCAGCGTCAGCGCCACCACGGCGATGACCAGCCCGGAACCCGGCAGGCCGAACGGCAGGTAGGTTTCCGGCCGGTAGGCAATCGGCACGAACGGCCGCACCAGGCCGTCGACCCAGGTGACGAACCACCAGGTCAGATAAAAGGTAATTGCGATCGGTCCGGCGACCACCAGGCCGGTGAGGAAGTAGTTGCGGAAACGGGCCATCAGGCCGGTATGGACGACTTCCGGCGGGATTTCGGCCGGGGTGGACGGTGGCAAATCTTGGGGATTCATTGCGGTTCCAGGTCGCGGGGGCAGCCGGTCTTGTTCCAGCTAAGCCATCCTAGCAGGTTTTTGAAGGCCCGAGATGCCGGCAAGCACACCCCTGCGGCTATTCGACCGTGACCGATTTGGCCAGATTTCGCGGCTGATCGACGTCGGTGCCCATCACCACGGCGGTATGATAGGCCAAAAGCTGCACCGGAACGGCATAGACCATGGACGAAAAGGTCGCGGCCATGTCGGGCAGCACGATGGTGACCAGGGATTCGATGGTCGCCTCCGCAGCCCCCTTGGCGTCCGTCATCAGGATGATGTTGCCACCGCGGGCGGCGACCTCCTGCATGTTGGAGACGGTCTTTTCGAACACCCGGTCATGCGGCGCGATCACCACGACCGGCATGTTCTCGTCGATCAGCGCGATCGGACCGTGCTTGAGCTCGCCGGCGGCATAGCCCTCGGCGTGGATGTAGGAGATTTCCTTCAGCTTCAGCGCGCCTTCCAGCGCCAGGGGATAGCTGGTGCCGCGGCCGAGATAGAGCACGTCGCGGCATTTGGCGATGTCGCGCGCCAGCTTTTCGATCTGCAGTTCGGTCGTCAGCGCCTCGGCCATCAGGCGGGGAACTTCGACGAGGCCGTGGACCAGCTTGGTCTCGTCCTCGTCGGACAATTCGCCGCGCGCCTTGCCGGCGGCAACGGCCAGCGCGGCCAGCACCATCAGCTGGCAGGTGAACGCCTTGGTCGAGGCGACGCCGATCTCGGGCCCCGCCAGCGTCTGCAGCACGGTTTCGCTCTCGCGCGCTATCGTCGAGGTCGGCACGTTGACCACCGAGAGCGTGTGGACGCCCTGCGACTTGGCATAGCGCAGCGCCGCCAGCGTGTCGGCGGTCTCGCCGGATTGCGAGATGAAGATCGCCAGATCGCCCTTGCGCAGCGGCGCCTCGCGGTAACGGAATTCCGAGGCGACATCGACCTCGACCGGCACGCGGGCGAGCCGCTCGAACCAGTATTTGGCGATATGGCCGGCATAGCTCGCGGTGCCGCAGGCGACGATCGCGATGCGCTGCACACCCCTGAAATCGAACGGCAGCGTCACCGGCAGCATCACGCGGTCGGTCGCCATGTCGACGTAACGCGCCAGCGTATGGCCGACCACTTCGGGCTGCTCGTGGATTTCCTTGGCCATGAAGTGGCGGTAGTTCGCCTTGTCGACCAGCGAACTCGACGCCGTGTGCCTGATCGCGTCGCGCTGCACGATCGCATTGTCCTTGTCGTAGATGGTGGCGCCCTTGCGCGTCAGCACCACCCAGTCGCCGTCTTCGAGATAGCTGACGGTGTTGGTCAGGGGCCCGAGCGCAATCGCGTCCGATCCCAGATACATTTCGCCGTCGCCGTGACCGATCGCCAGCGGCGGGCCGTTGCGGGCGCCGATCATCAAATCATTGTCGCCGGCGAAGATGAAGCCGAGCGCGAACGCGCCGCGCAATTGCGACAGCGCCGCCTTCACCGCTTCCACGGGACCGATGCCCTGGCCGAGCAGATTGTCGACCAGATGCAGCACGATCTCGGTATCGGTTTCGGTCCTGAAGACCGCGCCCTTTTTCTCCAGCGCCTCGCGCAACTCGCGAAAATTCTCGATGATGCCGTTATGGACCACGGCGACGCGTTCGGTCGCGTGCGGGTGCGCGTTGTTCTCGGTCGGCCGGCCGTGGGTGGCCCAGCGGGTATGCCCGATCCCGGTATGGCCGGCGAGCGGTTCGGCCTCCAGCCGTTTTTCGAGGTTTTTCAGTTTGCCCTCGGCGCGGCGCCGCGCCAGATGGTCGCCTTCCAGCGTGGCGACGCCGGCCGAATCATAGCCGCGATATTCCAGGCGTTTGAGCGAATCCACCAACTGCTCCGCGACCGGAGCGCGTCCGAGAATGCCGACAATGCCGCACATGCGGTTTAATATCCCCAAATCGTCGAAAAATTGCCGAAGCAACGCCACGTTCCCTTAACGGGAAACGCGGCTACCCACCTACTCAATAATTATTGCGGATTGAGACAGTCTTAAGCGGAAAGCTTAACGTTTGCCATTGGTAAGCGGCGTCCAATGGACTTAGGCGAACCCGGCGCGGAGGGCAATGTCCAGCCCTGCCCGCCGCCTCACCACGCGTAGCGCACCACGCCCTTGCCGGCGTAGCTTTCGGTCACGTTGGAGAACTCGCCCTCGAAGGAGCCGGCGATCGACCAGCCGTTGATCCACTTCATCTCGGCCGAGCCGGTCACCAGCGCTGCATCCGCGGCCTGCCGCGCGCCGTTGACGACGAAGGATGCACCCGGCAGCGTCTGGAACGTGGCGCCGATCGAGCGGTCCGGATTGAAGTCATGCGCCCAGGCCGCGCGGCCGCGCAGCGTGAAGACGCCGTTCTGCACGGCGTATGATTTGTCGGTGCGCAGGCCGAGTTCGCTGCGGGTGCTGGTGACACTCTTGGCGTTGTACGCGAGCGCAAAGGTGTTGGCGCCGACGATTGCCTGCTCGGCGTAAGCTGGCAGTTCGAACGTCGTGAACTGTCCGGCCGCGTACGGCGTCCAGCCAAAACCGTGCGACACGAAGCGATAGCCGCCTTCAACGCGGCCCGACCAGGCGTTGGCGTTGAACTGTGCGCGCAGGCGGTCGATGCCGGCGACCGTCACGGTGCGATCGGTGGTGACATCCTGCCAGCCAAGGGCCAGCGCGCCGGTGATATAGGCCGGGCCGATAGTATGCCGGATGAATGCACCGGCCTGGAATAGGTCGGATCGGCCGGAGCCAAATCCATTGACGCTGAAATTGGTGCCGCCGCCGGCCAATGCAAAACCGGCTATCGTGTTCGGCGAGAGGCGATAGTCGGCGCCGACGGCACCAGCAGCGAGGCTGCTACGCGTGTTGTTCGACCCAAGCACCGTATTGCCGTCCGTCGTCTGCGACCCGCCAAAGCCTGCCGCCCACACGCTCCAGCGTTGTTCGAAACTCGGCGCGATCGGCGGCGCCTTGGTGTAGATCGCCGCCAGCGCATCGTTCGGTTTGCGCTTGGCGGCATAAGCGAGGCTCTCCTCCGCATATGCATTCGGATTGCCACCGCCGCTGATCGGATTGCCACGGCCGGCGATGAACGGATCGGTCATCACCCCCATGAACTGGTTCATCGCATTGAACGTGGTCTGCTGCGAACCGGTGGCGGTCTCGCTGGAGATCTGTGTCAGCCCGAACGGTGTCAATCCGCCGAACACGATCGGAATGCCACCTGTGGTGTTGAAGAAATTGACGATGGCGTTGCCGACGTTCTGCTGATTGACATTGAGCCCCGTGCCCGGCGGCGGCACGAAATTGAGCGCGAGGTTGAGATACGCATTGTTGGCGTCGTAACTCAGGCTCGAGTTGAATCCGCCGGGCAGATTGGTGTTGACCGGACCACTGAACGTACCGTTCACGCCGCCCGCCGCGTTGAGGATGGTGTACTGTTTGGCGACGTAAGTGCCCGCCGCAAAATTCGCGTTCACCGTCGCGCCGCCGAGCGTCGCCGCGCCGGTGACGTTGACGCGATCGGCGTTGGACGGCGAGACCTCGACCAGATAGCTCGATGCCGCCGTAAGCACGAGGCTGCCCTGCACGGTCAAAAGCCCGATCGAATTGCCCGGCGCGAGCGTGCCGCCATTGATCGTCGTGTTGCCGACGGTGCCGTTGCCGCCGAGCGTTGCGCCGGCGTTCACCGTGGTCATCGCCGACGACGAGATCGAACCGTTCACCGCAAGCAGGCCTGCGTTGACGGTCGTGTTGCCGGTGTAGGTGTTGTTGCCGGTAAGGTTGAGCGCGCCGGCCCCGTCCTTCTGCAGCGCGCCGCTACCTGAGACAACGCCGTCGAACTGGACCGCGTCCGAGCGGTTGAAGGCGAGCGTGCCGCTGTTCGCGACGTCGCCGAGGATCGAGCCGGTGGTGCCGCCGGCGCCGAGCTGCAGGGTGGCACCGGTCTGAATCGTCGTGCCGCCGGCATAGGTGTTGGTGCCGGAGAGGACGAGCAGACCCGTGCTGCCGCCGACGGTGTTCGGCGTTGCGACGGTGAGGCCTCCGGCGCCGGTGATCGCCCCGCTCGACTGGCCGCCGCCGGCCAGCAGCGAGGGACCGCTGATGATCACGGTGCCGGCCGACTGAAGATTGGCGACACGCGAGGTACCGAGAATTCCTGGAGACGCGAAATCGATCGTCGCACCGGCGGCGATGTTCGTGGCGGTTGCGTTACCCGCGAAGAAACCGAGCGTGCCGCTGGTACCGCGCAACGTGCCGCCCAGAACATCCACCGTGAAGGCTGGCGCGCCGCCGAATCCGGCGCCAACGTTCGACCAGACCACCGTGCCGGTGCCGCCTGCCTCGCCGAATTGGATCCCGGCCGCGCCGGCGTTCGCGGAAAAGAAGCCCGTGAGGGTCAAGGTCTGGCCATTGGCCGCACTGATGCGTGAAGCTCCGCCGCCGTTCACGGTTATCTGGTTTGTGAGCGAGCCGGTGACAGTCGACCGCAAGGCGCCGGCGTCGAAGCGCACATTGTTCGTCCCGAGCGCAGCGGCGTCCCCGATCTCGACCGTGCCGGACGTGATCGTGGTGCCGCCGGTGAAGGTGTTGGCATTATTCAGAATAACGGTGCCGGGACCCGCGATGGTCAATGCGCCGGCTCCAGCGACCAGGCCGTCGACTGTTAGATGCGCTGCGGAGCTCGCAGTGGTGATCACCGTATTGGAATTCAGTTGCAGCGTTGTGGTGGAAAAAAAGTCCACTGTGATATTGCTGGTCTGAACATTGATCGCCGCCGACCCTGCACTGACCTGCATGATCAACGTCCCGACTTGAAAGCCATAGCCGCTGTTGGCGATGGAACTATCGAGGTTCAGCGTACCGACCGTGAACGGACCGCCGTTCAGACCAACGCCGACGCTGGTGAAAGGACTGACCGCGTTGAACGTCGCAGTTGCGTCGATCGCATCGGGAACGCTGGCGGGCGTCCAGTTGGCCGCGACGCTCCAGTCTCCGGTGCCATTCCAGGTCTGTGCAGCGGCTCGGTCGGTGAGCGCCACATTGGTCAGCACGGCGGCTGCCGCGCTGAACGCCCCCATCGCAATTGGGCGAACGAGCCGTGCCAGCGATCCCGTTAGTGCGGTGTCCGACGTCGCGCGATGGCGCCTGTTGAGCAGTTGCTGCGCCATCGCAATTTCCTAGTAAATATAAGTATAGCGTACGATTCAGGCTCCGACCCTATCGATGCGGGGGATCGGCAGCAACGCGACGGCACCGGTCCGACCGCTTTAAACGGTTGTGCGCTAATTCGGCCACAGCGGCCAATTGAACGAGGAGATAAGCGGGATTTGCAGTGGGCGAACTGGCTTGTAGCGAGCGCCCTCGCCGTCCCGCCTCACCAGGCGTAACGCACCACACCCTTGCCGGCGTAGGAACGAGTGACATTCGAGAACTCGCCCTCGAATGTGCCCGCGATCGACCAGCCGTTGATCCACTTCATTTCGGCCGAACCGGTCACGAGTGCGGCGTCAGCGGCCTGCCGCGCCCCGGTTTGGTCAGATCAAAGCTGCGGGCGACCGTTGGCCATGCGCAGGACCGTGCTGATGGTGGTCAACACGGCCTTCGCAACGTCGAGCACGTTGACGCCGCCTTGCACGCGACCAAGCTCGTCGTCGTTAAGGGATCGGTTGTCGTTCTGCCGCACTCGGCTGTCATTCTGCATATCGATGTTCATTGGCATCCTCCTCATCGGTGCTCGGGCGAATCCCCTCGTTTGCCGCCTCACACTATTTGTTGGGGGGACAGGACTTCCGTGATCCGCCGCACGGACGCTGACTGCGACAAAACAACCCGACGGGCAAATCACTTCTGATTTACAGAAATCGTGTCAAGCCCCGAAATAAAAAATATTTCGCTTTCGCCGTCGGGCAAATCATCTCTACGAGTTTGCGTTATCCCGTCCCACTCAGAGGGCATCGGCCGTCGTCACGACGAGGGGCGGGTTGCGGTGGACGTGACAGTTGCGATGGACGGTCGCGGCTGAAGCGTACGGCGAAAGCGTGTGGTCCTGACGCCCGTAACGGCGTCAAGCCTTGTGGGAGCGAACGCTCTGCAAGGCGACGGTGGCAATAGAGGCCGTCTCACCGGGGAGAGCGCGTTATAAGCCGTAAAGCCATTGCGCAGGGAATGTCGGATGTTCTCCGCTGCCCTGTATGCTCATGTGCAGCATTCTTATGCACAATCGCACATGAGACCGCGGGTGCAGCGCGCATCCGGCATTCCCTGCGCCCTCTGACTTCGAGGGCGGAAAGAGTTCCTGCAAACCTCGGGCGATCAGCGTCGCGAGCTGTTGACGCACGTCGGCTTTGCTTTGACATTGATTTGGGAAGTGCGCAGAGATGGGGCTGACCCCAGGCCCGCCAGACCGAAAGCCCCATGACGCCTCCTGCTACCGCTTTGCCCGTTGAATTGCCGCCGGCGTTTCTCGGCGTGTCGCAATCGGCGACGGGAAAATTGTGGCGCGACCGGCTCGATGCGAGGGGGGCGGCGAGGGCGCTGGCAATCGTGCAGCGCTACCAGCTGCCGGAGATGCTGGCGAGGGTGATCGCCGGCCGCGATGTCGAAATCGACGCCGTCGCGGATTTCCTCGACCCCACCATCCGCAAATTGATGCCGGATCCCCACACCGTCACGCAGATGGAAACCGCGGCCAAGCGTATCGCGGACGCGGCCACGCGCGGCGAGAAGGTTGCGATCTTCGGCGATTATGACGTCGACGGCGCGACCTCCGCGGCACTGCTGACCTGGCATTTGCGCCATTGCGGGCTCGATCCCTTGATCCATATTCCCGACCGCATTTTTGAAGGCTACGGGCCCAATGTGGAGGCCGTGCGCGCGCTTTCGGGCAAGGGCGCGACATTGCTGGTGACGGTCGACTGCGGCACCACCAGCATCGAGCCACTGGCGGAAGCGCGAAAGCTCGGGATGTCCGTCGTCGTCATCGATCACCATCAGACCGGCGACGACTTGCCGGAGGTCGACGCGCTGGTGAACCCGAACCGTGCCGATGATCTCTCGGGCCTCGGTTATCTCGCCGCCGTCGGACTCGTGCTGGTGACGCTGGTTGCTGTTAACAGGGAACTGCGCGGCCGTGGCTTCTGGAACAGCGAACGGCCGGAACCAGATCTGCTGGGCATGCTGCATCACGTGGCGCTCGGCACCGTGGCCGATGTCGCGCCGCTGACCGGGCTCAACCGTGCGTTCGTCGCCAAGGGCCTGATCGCGATGCGCCGCCGCGACCATGTCGGGCATACCGCGCTGATGGACGTGTCGCGGCTCAACGGACCGCCCGAGGCCTGGCATCTCGGCTTCATGCTGGGGCCGCGCATCAATGCCGGCGGCCGCATCGGCCGGGCTGATTTGGGCGTGCGGCTGCTGCTGGAAGGCGATATCTCCGAGGCCGCGCGGATCGCCGCCGAACTGGATCGGCTGAACTCCGAGCGCCGCATCATCGAGCAAGCGGCGGAAGCGCAGGCCGAAGCCGAGGCGCTGGCTTCGCTCGGGCTCGAGGACAAGGGATCGGTCATCGTCACGGCCTCCGAAGGCTGGCATCCCGGCGTCGTCGGCCTCGTCGCCTCGCGGCTGAAGGAAAAATTCGCGCGGCCGGCGTTTGCAATCGCTCTGGAGCCGGGCGGCATCGGCACCGGTTCGGGCCGCTCGATTTCAGGCGTCGACCTCGGCAAGGCGGTGCGGCAGGCGGTGAAGGAAAAACTGCTGATGAAAGGCGGTGGCCACGCCATGGCCGCGGGCGTGACGCTGCGCAAGGAAAAGCTCGCGGAGTTTCGCGCCTATATGGAAAGCGCGCTCGCCGAAGACGTCGCCAGTTCCCGTCACGAAAACGAGCTGTTCATCGACGGCGCGGTCAGCGCCCGCAGCGTGACACCGGAATTCGCGAACACGCTGAACCGCGCCGGGCCGTTCGGCGCCGGCAATCCGGAGCCTGTCATCGCGCTGCCGGCGCATCAACTGGTCTATGCCGATGAAGTGGGGCAGGCGCATCTGCGCGTGCGCTTCAAGTCCGGCGACGGCGTTATCGTCAACGGCATCGCGTTCCGGTCCGTCGGGCAAAAGCTCGGCCACGCCCTGACGCAAAACCGCGGCCAGC
Organism: Bradyrhizobium sp. AUGA SZCCT0158; assembly: GCF_018130065.1. Lineage (GTDB taxonomy): Bacteria > Pseudomonadota > Alphaproteobacteria > Rhizobiales > Xanthobacteraceae > Bradyrhizobium. The sequence continues at coordinate 175,757 of NZ_JAFCME010000006.1, forward strand.
CCTTGCATGTCGCAGGATCGCTCACGGTCGATCGCTATCAGGGCACCGAGCGCGTGCAATTGCGCGTGATCGATGTCGCGGTGCCGGACCAGGGACCGGCCGTGATCAGGTAAGTTCATCCACCAGACGACAAAACCAACAACCAAAAATGGGAGCAGACATGGCAGGACAGGTTCAGGGAAAAGTCGCGCTCGTGACCGGCGGCGCATCCGGCATTGGCGCGGCATGCGCCCCAATTGCTGGCGCGTGAAGGGGCGTCGGTAGTGGTCACCGATGTCGATGAACTGAAGGGGCCGGAGGTTGTCGCGGGTATCAAGAAAGCCGGCAACGAGGCTGTCTTCCTGCATCAGGACGTCACCAGCGAAGCGCGCTGGATCGACGTCGTGGCCGAGGTGATGAAGCGCTATGGCCGGCTCGACGTGCTGGTTTCCAACGCCGGCATCGGCATCGCGGTGCCGTCGATTACCGAGATGTCGCTGGAAGACTGGCGGCGGCAGACTGCGATCAATCTCGACGGCGTGTTCCTGTCGGTGAAGCACTGCCTGCCGGCGATGCGCAAGACCGGCGGCGGCTCCGTGATCATGATGTCGTCGCTCGCAGGCATTCGCGGCGCGGCCAGCCTGTCCGGTTATTGCGCGACCAAGGGCGGCGTCCGGCTGTTTGCGAAAGCGATCGCGATGGAATGCGCGACGTTCGGCGACGGCATTCGCGTCAACTCGGTACATCCCGGGATCATCGACACGCCGATCTGGGGCAAGATCCCGACCGAGGCGGCGGGGCGCGGCCAGAACGCGCCGATCGATCCCGAGGAGCGTGCGAAATTCGCAACGCCGCTGGCCCGCGCCGGCCATGCCATGGACATCGCGAAAGGCGTTTTGTATCTCGCCTCCGATGCGTCGAGCTACGTGACCGGGACGGAGCTCGTGATCGACGGTGGCATGAACGCAGGCGGGGTCGCGCGGCCGGGGGCGTGACAAAGTTCGTCATTGCGAGCGAAGCGAAGCAATCCATGCATCCACGTGGACAGAATGGATTGCTTCGTCGCATTGCTCCTTTGCTCAAACGCTTCGCGTTTGTCGCAGGCAATGACGGCGATAGGCCACTACCCGCCTTGCCGCAGCCGCGCCAGCACCTTGAGCCCGCCATAGCCGTCGGCGGGCAGCAGGCCCATCTTGGTCTGGTAATCCCGGACCGCCTTCATGGTGTCATTGCCGACGCGGCCATCGGTGCCGCCGGTGTCGAAGCCGGCTTTTGTCAGCCGCGTCTGCATCTCCTGCACCTCGGCCAGCGTCAGCGCGCGTTCGGAGCCCGGGAAGGGATGAATGAACGGCGGCGCGCCGAGAATGCGGTCGCCGAGATGGCAGATCGCGAGCGCATAATTCATCGACGGATTGTAGCTGCGCACCGCGTAGAAATTCGGCCCCAGCAGGAACGCGGGTCCGCCGGCGACCGGCACCCACAATTGCGCGGACGCATTCGGTTGCGGGAAAGGCTTGCCGTCGGCGCGGGTGACGCCGGCGCTGGCCCACGCCGCATAGGTGCGGTTGCCGCTGCCGGACGCGCCGCCGGCGCGGACCTCGTAACCCCAATGTTCGCCGCGGTGATACTTGCCGCGATTGACCAGATAGCGCGCGCTGGAGCCGAGGGCGTCGTCCGGCTTGCCGAACGGCGAGACGCGGCCGTCCTTGTCGTAGTCCATGCCGACATTGAGCCAGACTTCCGGCATCCACTGGGTATGTCCCATCGCGCCGGCCCACGATCCCCGCATTTCCTCCGGCGTGCCCCAGCCGCGGTTGACGATCTTCAGCGCGTTGATCAGTTCGGTTTCCCAATAGGCGCGGCGGCGCGGCTCGTTCCAGGCCAGCGCTGCGAGCGAGGGAAAGATCGGGCGCATATGGTTCTGCTGCACCAAGGGATCGCCATAGGCGGATTCAACGCCCCACAGCGCCAGCAATGTGCCGCGCTCGACGCCAAAGTCCTGCTCGATTCGCGTGAACAGCGCCTCGTTCTTCCGCAGCGCTTCCTTGCCCGCCGTGATGCGCCAGTCCGAGGCGCGGCGATTGACGTATTGCCAGATCTGCTCGTGGAATTCCGGCTGTTTCTGCATCTGCCGGAACACGGACATGTCGGGCTCGATGCGGTCCATCACGCGGCTCCAGGTCGCGTCCGATATGCCTTTTGCCAGCGCGCGAGCGCGAAAATTATCGCGCCACGCGTCGAAGCCGGGCGGCGCCGCGGCCAACGCGGCAAGCGGATTGGCGAGCACGGCTGCGGTGCCGATACCGGCTTGCAGCAGGGCGCGGCGGGTCGGCAATCTCAGAGAATCGAACGGTTCCATGGCGGTATTGTACGGGGCAGGGCGCGCTCACCAAAGCGCATTTGCGCGGCGCCGTCGTCGCAGCCGGAACGTGGAACTCCCGAAGGTAGAATAGTCGCCCTAGGCCTGCTGAAAGTCCGCAGCGATCCGTGCGAGCCAGCGCCGGACCGTCGCCTGCGCGGTGGCCGAAAGCCCGGCCGCCAGGCGACGTTCCACCGCCTGGACGTGACGGCGGCATTTGTCGAGCAGCACAGTGCCGCGCCGGGTCAGTGTCCATTGCAGCACCCGGCCGTGGATCGGGTGCGGGGTCTTCCGGATCGCGCCGTCGCGTTCCAGATTGCGGATGATGACGCCGACGGTTTGCGGGGTCAGCAGGGCAACCCGCGCCAGATCGGCGCCCGACAGGCCGGGATAGGCCCGCAGCATCGTCAGCGCCACGAATTGCGGTGTGGTGACGCCGAGTTCGCCGAGCGCCCGCTCCAGCGTCAGCCGGGTCGCGGCCTGGGCCTGCCGCAGCAAATAGGCGAGGTGGCCTTGCTCGCCGCGCTTGCCTTCGCCCGGCGGCGGCGGCGGGCGGATCATCGCGAGCACGGGATCGGCGGCGGATTTTTTCGGGCGCTGGTGAGAGTTTTTGCGAGAGGATTTCCGGCGCAAAGGATTTTTTGCCGCGACGGATTTTCTGGATTTTTTTGACACCGTTTTTTGTGGCCGACGCAGTTTGGATTTTACCGAAGGTCTGATCTTGCGCGCCATATAAGGGCTCTTATAATAAATCAGCACACTGATAACAGAAGGCAATGAACATGTCACATGCCCGCAAGGAATATAAAGATTTTATGGCGCTGGCGCCCGAGGCCTATGAGGTCGTGCTGGCGCTCAGCAAGGTCGCGGCCGCGGCGGGCATCGACAAGCAACTGCTCGAACTGATCAAGCTGCGCGCCTCGCAGATCAACGGCTGTGCGTTTTGCGTGCAATATCACATCCTGCAAAGCGAGAGCCTCGGCATCTCCGCCGACAAGCTCAACCTGGTCGTGGTGTGGCGCGAGACGCCGCAATTCTCGCCTCGCGAACGCGCGGCTTTGGCGTGGACGGAAGCGTTGACGTTGCTCAGCGGCGGCGTCAGCGACGAGGTCTATGCGCAGGCGAGCGCCGAATTCTCGGAAAAGGAACTGGCCTATCTCACCTCGGCGATTGCCTCGATCAACGTCTGGAACAGGTTCGGCGCCGCCTTCCGCTGGACCCCGCCGGCGCGGCAGAAGCCGGTCGGCGCTGCCGCGTCCTAGTTGTCGCCCTCGCTACCTTCCTGCGGGTCGGGCCGGATCACGTCTTGCGGCTGGGCGTGGGCGACAGCGGCGGGCGCGACAGGGTCGGTGCCGAGCTCGCGCCCTCGACCGCGCAACAGGCGCTCATAGGCCGAGATCAGCGTGGTGTAGGGATTGACCCAGATCCAGCCGTCCCGCGTGAACACCTGCACGTCGAAATGCAGATGCAGCGAGGTGCCGTTGGGAAAGTCGAGATAGTTCGAGGCGACGCCGATTTTTTCGCCCTCGGCGACCTGGCGGCCATTGAGGATGCCGTCCGCGTCCAGGCTGGACGGATTCATGTGCATGTAGCGGAAGCGGATATGTTCGTTGCGTGTGTTGACCTGCAGCGTTGCCGCCTGCTGCTTCAGCGAACGGATCAGGACGCCGTCGCGAACCGCGACGACCGCCTGCTGCTTCGGATCGCAACTGCCCGGGCTTTCGCTGTTCTGCGCCATGCACGCACCCGGACGGATGTCCTGCCCCTGATGGCCGAAACCGGCGGCGCATTGGCCGACCTCGAAACTGCGCGCCTCGCAGAAATTGTCCTGCCAGGGATATCCGCGTTCGTCGGGTTTGCGTTTGCCGAAGGCTTGCGAGCGGGCGAAGGCGGGCGCCTTTTCCAGCGGAAACCGGATCTGAGAATAGCTGGTGAGATCGGGACGGCCGCCGCGCTTGCGCGCGCCGCTGTTGGCGACGATGTCGCCGCTTGGGCGATAGGTGAAGTCGGGGGAGGGTACGATCGGCCGCTCGGCAATCTCGGACGAAATATCCCGGCGCGGCCGCGACGGCTGGCCGCCGGTGATGCGCAGCGCCTTGAGGAATCGTTCCGCGACCGGATAGGCCTCCCGGCAGGCCAGCCGCCGCGGGCGCGGCGTCGAGTCGAGGCACTGGATCGACACCACATAGGGCACGCCGAAGCGCGTGAAGGCGTAGCGCACATAGCCTTCGCGGATGAAGCGCCGCAGGTCCGGGAATTGCGCCGCCAGCGCCTTGACCGGCTCGCCCTTGCCGGCGAGCGGATCGGCGAGGTCGTAGGTCAGGATCGAGCCCGTGATCTGCACCTCGACGGGCTTGGCGTAAGTCCGCTGCGGCATGCCGTCGCCCGCGCCCGGCTCGAACGAAAACATCGCATCGTAGCCGGCGGCGCCGGCGTGGAACAGATCGGCGGGGCGGAAGTCGGCTTGATAGCGCGATACCGACAGGGTGTCGGGGACGCCGTTCTGGCGGGCATCGAGATAGCTTGCAGTGTCGAACGGCAGCAGCACCGGAACAGGACTGCGTCCGATCCCCGGGAAGACCGGCGAGGTGATCGCGTTCAGTTGCACCAGCGCCGGCATCGAGCGCGGGTCCCAGCGGGGCGCCCGCCGCTGGCTGGCAAAGGTGAAGGCGGACGCAACCGCAGGCTCGGTATTGATCTCGGAACGGAGCTGATCCAGCACCGCGCGCCATTCGACGCGGACGGCCGAGATCGAAGGGGTCCGGAACTCGTCGGCGAAAGCGCCGACGGCGCAGGCGGGAAGCAAACAGAAGGCTGCCAGCCAACGGGACAGCAAGCGGACAGCCTTCGTACCCAATGCATCGCCCCCTGGCGCATGCCCCGTTGTCTAACTCTGGCGCCTAGTCCTTGGCGCGCTCGACGTAGGAGCCGTCCTCGGTCATGACCACGATCCGCGTTCCCGTTCCGACGTGCGGCGGCACGTTGGTGCGTACGCCGTTGGACAGGATAGCAGGTTTGTAGGACGACGACGCGGTCTGGCCCTTGGTGACCGGCTCGGTTTCGACAACTTCCAGCGTCGCGCGCTGCGGCATCTGGATCGCCACCGGAACCATGTCGTGCAGCGAGAGCTTCACCGACATGTTCTCCTGCAGATAGGGCGCCGCCGAGCCGATGATTTCCTTGGACACCTGGACCTGGTCGTAGGTCTCACCGTTCATGAAATGAAAACCGTCGGCGTCTTCATAGAGGTAGTTGAAATTGTGATCCTCGATCGTCGCCTTCTCGACCTGGTCGGTGGTCTTGTAGCGTTCCGAAATCTTCACACCGTCGCCTATCCGGCGCATTTCGATCTGACTGACCGGAGTTCCCTTGCCGGGATGGATGTTTTCGGCGGTCAGAACCACATAAAGCTTGCCGTCTTGCTCGATGACGTTGCCCTTGCGAATTGAACTGGCGATGACTTTCAAAGCGGTTTTCCTGAATTTCTGGCCTCCGACCCGTCAGGACAATTGTGTCCCGCGGCCAATGAGGCGGTTTCGGGCTGCAACATACTGATTTGCCCTCCAGATACCAGCCTTTTGCGGCCCGTTCCGGCAGGTTGCCGTGGGTCCCGATCGCGGGCCTGCTTCCTGGTTATTTCCGCTTGGGGCGAGGGGACGTGAAGGCCTGGGCGTTGTGTGCGGCAAAGGCGGCGGGCACCGTAAACGTCCCGGTTTTCAGGTCATAGGCGCACCACCAGTCCTCGATATAGGGCCGCGGCTTGTCTTCGCCCTGGGCGTCGAAGGAAAGGCTGATCACGACGTAGCGGCTATCAGGCCAGTGCTGGCCGAGCCACGCGTAATTGTCGTCCAAGCCTTTGACCAGGGCGGCAAAGACGTGACTGAGCGAATCGCGCTCCTTGGGGTCGCGACGCAGTTTTTTGGATGCCGGCAAGCCCCAGAAATAGTCCCAGGCCATCTCGCTCAACGGCTTCGGCGTGGCGGAAGTGAATTCAAATCCGTTCCGCCGGTACAGGAACAGCGTCTGGAAACCGGCACCGGTTTTCTGCATGCGCACCAGCCACCGGCTGTTCGGAGTAAAGCGAAAGCCTGCGGGATAGCCTGCGGATCGATGCCTTCGCCGGCATTCAGCAGCGAGGGGTGTCGACGCCCCTCGTCGAAGGTCCAGAACTGGAACAGAAAACCTTCATCGCCCTTGTCCGCGGCATATTGCTCAACCCGAATTTGCCCGTCGGGTGCGGTGAAAATGTCATCCGCCTCCGTCTTCAGTTTGAACTCAGGCCTGGGGCCGGTCGCGCTGGCGGGCGCTGGCGTGGCGAGGACGAACAACAGCATACCTGCCAGCAGAAGCCCTGTTCGTCGTAACCAGCCGCCAAACATCGTACGTTCCGTTCCATTTTGCTGCCCATTGGACTCGCCAATGGCCGCGAGGTTCAGGGCGCAACTTGAAGTTCGCGGCGCCGATCGCGCGAATGGACAAGACGTGCGTCTTTCGACATGACAGACGGACCGGAAGTGGGGTATCCGCGGTGTTCCCGGCACGGCTGCTTTGCCGCAGAGAAAGTTAAATAATGTCAACGGTATACGGCGATATTCTGAACGTTTTCATCGGTTCGCGCGCCGCTCCGGCTGGTTGCTGATGTCCGGGATAGACCAGCCATCGCCATGGTGGTCGCCGGCGCGGCACGCCGACCGGAAGCCGTTCCTGATGGCGCGGGCCGCGATCACGAAGGGCTTGCGAGCCTGGTTCGACGAGCAGGGGTTCGCCGAGGCCGAGACGGGCATCCTGCAGGTCTCGCCGGGCAATGAGACACACCTGCATGCGCCCCGGACCGAACTGACCGGTGGAGACGGAACCCGCGCGCCGCGCTATTTGCGGACTTCACCGGAGTTCGCGGCCAAGAAACTGCTCGCGGCGGGCGAAGACAAGATATTCGAGTTTGCACGCGTGTTCCGTGACCGCGAGCGCGGCGATCTTCATTTGCCTGAATTCACCATGCTGGAATGGTACCGCGCCAACGCGGCCTATGACGCCATTATGGCCGACACGATTGTGGTCATCGCCCATGCAGCGCAGGCGACGGGCATCGGGCAATTCTCGTTTCGCGGCCGCATCTCCGATCCCTTCGCCGAGCCTGAATTGCTGACGGTCGCGACCGCGTTCGAGCGGTTCGCCGGGATCGACTTACTGGCGACGGTCGCGGATGGCGAAGGGGATCGCAGGGCGCTCGCCGAGGCTTCAAAATCGCGGGTGCGGGTTGCGGACGACGACACCTGGTCCGATATCTTCAGCAAGGTCCTGGTCGAGCATATCGAACCAAATCTCGGGCAGGGGTGTTTGACGGTATTATTTGAGTATCCAGTGCCGGAGGCAGCGCTGGCGCGCGTGAAAGCGTCCGATCCGCGTGTGGCCGAGCGGTTTGAGATCTACGCTTGCGGCGTCGAGCTCGCCAACGGGTTTGGCGAATTGACCGATGCCGCCGAACAGCGTCGTCGTTTCATGCAGGCGATGGACGAGAAGGCGCGGCGTTACGGTGAGCGCTATCCGCTCGACGAGGATTTTCTGCAGGCGGTCGCCGTGATGCCGCAAGCCAGCGGTGTCGCGCTCGGTTTTGACCGGCTGGTGATGCTGGCAAGCGGTGCGCTCAGGGTGGATCAGGTGGTATGGACACCACCGGCGGGAGAAGCATGAACAGGATCGATCCGAAATTGGCGGCGACGTTGCGACAACCGGCGGAACTCGTCGATTGCGATCTTGCGCCTGCGGCGGAACTGGCCGATCTCGAACGGGTTGCGGCGCGCTACGCGATTGCGGTGACGCCCGATATCGCTGCGCTGATCGACACCGACGATCCAAACGACCCGATCGCACGGCAGTTCATCCCAAGCACGCTGGAACTGGTGCAGGAGCCCGGCGAGCGCGCCGATCCGATCGGCGATGACGCCCATTCACCGGTCGCCGGCATCGTTCATCGCTATCCGGATCGCGTGCTGTTCAAGCTGGTTCATGTCTGCGCAGTGTATTGCCGCTTCTGTTTTCGCCGCGAGATGGTGGGACCCGGCAAGGCAACGGCGCTGTCGGACAACGCCTATCGCGACGCGCTCGACTATATCCGGATGCATCCCGAGATCTGGGAAGTCATCCTGACCGGCGGCGATCCCCTGATGCTGTCGCCGCGACGGATGGCCGAGATCATGGCCGACATCGCCGCCATCGATCACGTCAAGATCGTCCGCCTCCACACCCGCGTGCCGGTCGTGGCTCCCGCGCGCATCAGTGACGAGATGGTTGCGGCATTGAGGGTTGGCGGTGCCACCACCTGGGTCGCGGTTCACGCCAACCATCCGCGTGAGTTGACGGCGGAGGCCCGCGCCGCTTGCGCCCGGCTCGTCGATGCCGGCATTCCCCTGGTGAGCCAGTCGGTGCTGCTCCGCGGCGTCAATGACGATGCGGCGACGCTGGAAGCCCTGATGCGGACTTTCGTCGAATGCCGGATCAAGCCCTATTACCTGCACCATGGCGATCTCGCGCCGGGAACCTCGCATCTGCGCACCACGATCGAGCGCGGACAGGAACTGATGCGCGGCTTGCGCGGACGCGTTTCCGGGCTATGTCAGCCCGATTACGTGCTCGATATTCCCGGCGGCCACGGCAAGGCGCCGATCGGCCCGCATTATTTGTCGCATCCAAATTCCCGGGAGCGTGAACTATCCTCGGAAACGCGTTACCGTGTCGTCGATTATTGCGGTGACGTTCACCTCTATCCGCCGAAGCCGTGAACCGGCGATGACGGACGGGGATGAGAGAGGCCAGAAGCAGGCGGAAGACGAGAGCAGCCGCGCGATCGAAAACGCGGTAATGCTGGCTTTCTTCGCGGTGCTGGTGGCAGCCGGTATATGGTTGCTCAGCACGATGGCCGAAGTACGAAAGGCGCAGGATTGCGCGGCCCAGGGGCGTCGCAATTGTGGAACGATCGATGTTCCGGCGCGATAAATCAGAAATGAGAACGGGAGAACCGAAATGCGAAAAATAATCCTGTCAGTGGCGCTTCTGGTTCTGACCGGTAGTCCGGACGTATTCGCGCAAGGCTCAACGGTGCCGAAAAATTCAGACAAAGTGATCCAGGCGCCGATCGGTCATCGCCAGCCACGCGCCGCCGACGTTCCCGAACCAAAGAACATGAACGATCCGAACGATCCCCTGAGCAAGGAAAATGCTTTGCTGGATCGCAAGATCAAGAGCATCTGCCGCGGCTGCTAAGGCAGCGCCCTCGCCCATCACGGTACATCGACTTGACGGGCCAGAATCTGCTTCAACTGTTTTGAGCAGACTCTGGCCGTAACGTTTTGTTCGAGCGCAATGTCTTAGGCGGACCGTTCGTTGAATGGCCGGCGCGCCAAGCTTCGTCTTGCCTCGACGGCGTCGGCCAGCACGTTGAGCGCCTGCACGGTGGTTTCCCAGTCGATGCAGCCGTCCGTGATGCTCTGACCATAGGTGAGCGGCTTGCCCGGCACGACATCCTGGCGGCCCGCGACGAGATTGCTCTCCATCATCACGCCGGTGATGCGTGCTTCGCCAGCGGATATCTGCCTGGCGATATCGGCCGCGACCAGCGGCTGGTTCTCGGGCTTCTTGCTGCTGTTGGCGTGGCTGGTGTCGATCATGATCCGCGGTGTCACGCCGGAACGGGTGAGTTCGGCTGAAGCGGCATCGACGCTGTCAGCGTCATAGTTCGGCTTGCTGCCGCCGCGCAGGATGATGTGGCAGTCATCGTTGCCAGTCGTAGCGGCGATCGCCGAGCGTCCGCCCTTGGTGACCGCCATGAAATGGTGGGGATGCGACGCCGACTTCACGGCCTCGGCCGCGATGCGCACATTGCCGTCGGTTCCGTTCTTGAAGCCAACCGCGCAGGAAAGTCCGGACGCGAGCTCGCGATGGATCTGGCTTTCCGTGGTTCGCGCGCCGATCGCCGCCCACGCCACCAGGTCGGCGATGTATTGCGGCGTCGTCATGTCGAGGAATTCGGTGCCGGCCGGCAGACCAAGATTGTTCACCGCCGAAAGCACGTTGCGCGCGAGACGCAGGCCCCTGTTGATGTCGAAGCTGCCGTCGAGGCCGGGATCGTTGATCAATCCTTTCCAGCCGACCGTCGTGCGCGGCTTCTCGAAATAGACGCGCATCACGATCTCGAGGCGGTCGGCCAGCCGCTCGCGCAGGGCGACGAGGCGTTCGGCGTATTCCACGGCCGCAGCGGGATCGTGCACCGAGCAGGGGCCGACGACAACCAGAAGCCGGTCATCGGTTCCGTTCAGGATCGCGTGGATGGCGTTGCGCGCCGCCATCACGATGCGCGTGGCGGTCAAAGTGCGCGGTATCTCGCGCATGACCTCTTGCGGCGTCGTCAGCTCTTTCAGTTCGCTTATTCGAAGATCGTCGGTGGTGCTCAACACGGCTCTGGCTCCTGTTTTGAAGAACCTGCCGGCCAATAAAAAAGCCGCCAGGATTTGGCGGCTGTTCGGACTTTTTGCTGCAATTATTTAGATTGCGCGTGATCCTCCCACCGCCAGCGAGCTGTCGAAGCTAAAATACCAATAGTTGCTGGCGGCGATCATGATCATGGTCGGCTCTATAGCTCACGCATCGGGACTTGTCATCCCCTATTCGGCGGGGGAGTTGGCTCGCGCAGCGCCAGCCCGTGTCAGGCCTTGCGCGCGGCAAGCGCCATGCCGACCAGCGACGCGCCGCCGAGCACCAGGTTGATCCCGACCAGGAGACCGATCGCCCATTCCGCTGAACCCGGCAGGCCGGCAATGATCAGGAACGAGATCAGGAGGTCCATCACTCCGGAGACCAGCAGCCAGGACCAGCGCCCGGACAATTCGCGGCGGTGCTCCAGCGCGTACATGATGGTGGTGACGCCTTCGATCAGAAAGTAGGCGCCGAGGACGATGGTCAGCGTCAGCACGCCCTGCATCGGCCGCGCCAACAGCACGAGGCCGGCGAGCACGGCAAGTGCCGCCGAAAACAGCGACCACCAGAAGCCCGGCATCTGCCGCGCCCAGTAGGTGACGACCAGCCCGGCGATGCCGCTGATCAGGAACATCCAGCCCAAGAAGATTGCAACCGCCAGGCTTGCCAGCGGCGGCACGATCATCGCGGCCAGGCCGAGCACCGCCAGCAGAATGCCTTCGAACAGGAAGGCTTTCCAATGCGTCTTCACGGCAGCGTTCATCTCGGACTGCAATTTGGCGATGTCTTTGGGCAGCCTATCTTGGGGAAGGGTCATCACAGCTCTCCCGCTACGCGCGGGCTGATACTAGAGCGTTTTGCAGCGAACAGGAATGGTTGGCGCGAGGAATTGGACGGGAGGAGAACGCGTCCAATTTTAGCTGACGCGCTAACCAGCCTCGTTCGCCGACGAAAAGCCCTCCGACGTCGTGCGCATCCGGTTGCGGCCAAAAACGTAGACAGCCGTGGTTGCGACCAGCAGGGCGAGGCCGAGCAGGATCGATGTGAAACCGATCGGGATCAGCACCAGCGAGGCGTTGCGTTCCGGGTTGATGAACCAGTGGTGCAGCGAGGTCAGCAGGAACGACACGCCCGCAAAGCCGGCACCGCCGCCCACGACCAGCAGCGCCCACATCCGCCGCAGCTGGCTCAGCCGCTCGCGCGCAACTTCCGTGCGCGGCGCGTGATGGCGGCCGACGCGCCGCACCAGCCGCGCCGCAAATCCGATCGAGCTGAAGCCGATGATCAGGCTGGCTGTTCCCAGCATCATCCGCGTGGTGGAGCCGAGATCGGGATGCTTTTGCAGAATCAGCAGCGGAAAATCGAACGCCGCATGCAGCGCGACCGGCGCAAGCAGGGCCAGCGTCCAGCTCGAGATGCGGGCGAGATCGCGATTGTGCCGGTTGGCACCGAGTGCGGTGCCGGCACGTGCGATGGCGATATAGGCGCCGGCGATAATGCCGAGCGCACCGTGGAACGGCACGGTGAGGACGCTGCGCAATGCCGCCAGCGATCGCCACATGTCGGCGTGCTGCACCAGGTAAGCGAGATTTTCGTAGGCTGCGAATCCGAGGCCCGCGGCCGCGCCGTAGACGACGGTGTCCATCGGATCGGCAAAGGTGCGGCGCTTCCACGACACTCCGATGATCACGAGCACCTTGACGATCTCCTCGGGCGCGGCAACGCCGAACACCGAGCGGAGCCCCTGGGTCATCCAGGGATTTCCGGGGACCGCGAGAATCGCTGCGAACGGCGCCCGAGCGATTCCCAGTAGCGAAATGCTGGCCGCGCCCAGCACGAACGCGATCCACACCTGCGCCGGCGGGCCGGGGCGCTCGTCAGCGGCGATGACCAGCCACAGCAAAAGCAACGCGGGCGCGATCGCGGCGACGCCGATGACAGTCGGGAGGGATTGCAGCAGGAGCATTTGGGGGACTTTGTTCGGATGGATCGAAAATGGCCGTAAATTCAGCGCTTTGCAAGGAAAGCGAACGCGACTTGTTGTCGCCAAAAGGTGAGGGGTACGAACCGGCTAACCCGAGCGTTTGGAGGTGGATTTCCCAGCAATTCGGGAGCGGGCAAGGCCGTTGAGCAGGGGAGTTTCGAGCTTGACTCTTTCCTCCTGACTGTGACCGCCGCGCCACAGCATTAACTGCCTAATTCGTCTACAACCATTGGCAGCAATTGTCGCCCAAGGGGAATCAACATGAAGAAATTTGCACTGGGAATGCTTGCAGCTGTCGCGATGACCGGGTCGGCTGTCGCGGCTGACATGGCCCCTCGTTACACCAAGGCGCCGCCTCCGGCTCCGGTCGTGGTGTACAACTGGACCGGCTGCTACATCGGCGGCAACATCGGTGGCGGCTGGGCACGAACCTCGCAGCAGCGCACCGACGTCCTCGCTGTTCCACCATTCGCGGCCCCGGCCAATTTCGGTTCAAGCGATGGTAGTGACTTTGTCGTCGGCGCTCAGATCGGCTGCGACTACCAGTTTGCTGGCAATTGGGTGCTCGGCATCCAGGGCATGTACAACTACGCGCGCATCGACAGCTCGCATTTCCTGACGGACTTCCCGGCCTTCCGGTCGGATATCGAAAACAAGGACATTTTCACGGTCACGGGCCGGCTGGGTTATCTGTTCACGCCCCAGCTGCTCGGCTACGTCAAGGGCGGTGGCGCCTGGACCCGGTCTGACTATGTGATCTTCCAGCCGGGTGGCGTGCTGGTGTCCGAAAACGCGTTTGGCGTCAACCGCAGCGGCTGGACCGTCGGCGGCGGCCTCGAATGGATGTTCGCTCCGGGTTGGTCGGTGTTCGGCGAATACAACTACATGGACTTCGGTCACAAGGACGTCGCGTTTACGACGCCCGTCATCGGGGCATTCCCGGACCGTGTCCGCACGAAGCTGGAAGTCTCCACGGCTCTGGTTGGCGTGAACTACAAGTTCAACTGGGGTGGTCCGGTCGTCGCCCGGTACTGAGCTTTCAAGGAGAGCTGGTACCAGGTACTGAGTTCTTCCCGAGACTAATTAAAAGCCCCGGCATCGTCCGGGGCTTTTTTTGTTCGGGCAAACGCTCGGAGATGACCGTCGTGGAGTCGGCTTGGCGCGCAGCGAGGCTGATTTCGACCTGCGGGGCGCAATGGGAGCGTACCCGCTTAGCCCGCCAGCAGGCGCCGGCAGGCGTCGACAAACACTGCGGCGCCGGTGACGATGTCGGCGTCCGCCGTGTTCTCGGTCCAGTGATGGCTGATGCCGCCGATCGAGGGTACGAACAGCATGCCTGACGGCATGATGGTCGAGAGAATCTGGGCGTCGTGACCGGCGGCGCTGGGCATGCGGATCGACCTGCCACCGGCAAATGCCTTGCTCGCAGCTTCGATCGCTTGCTGAAACGAGGCGTCCATCATCGCGGGCGCGCCGGTGCGAATGCGCTCTACCGCAACCGTGCAGGGGCCGCGCGCGCTGACGTCGACGGCCATGCTTCGCAGCAAAGCCTCCAGGCGATCGATCACAGCGGGATCGTCGTCGCGAATCTGGAACAGCATTTCCGCAGATCCCGGGATGATGCTCGGCGCACCCGGATCGAGCGTGATCGAGCCGGTGGTCCAAACCGTGCGCGACCCGCAGGCTTTCGGAAACCGTTCGTCGATATCGACGCAGAATTTCGCCAGCGCGAGGCCAGCGTCCTTGCGCACGGCCATCCGCGTCGTGCCGGCGTGGTTTTGCTCGCCGGTGAAGGTGATCCGGTATTGCCAGATACCGACGATGGAGGTGACGACGCCGATATTGAGCGCACCGCCCTCGAGGGTCTGACCCTGTTCGATATGCGCCTCGAGATATCCGATGTGACGCCCGCGTTCGGCCGTGGCGCGCGGACGGCCGGCGAGGCCGACCCCGCGCAAGGCGTCGCGCATGCTGCGATCGCTGTTGCGGTCGCGCGCGGCGTCGACGTCAGCCTCGGTGAGCGCGCCGACATAGGAACGGCTGCCGAGGAAACTGCCGAAATGGCCTTCCTCATCGCACCAGGATGCGACCTCGACGGCGCCCTTGATGTTCGGGTCGGAATTGATGACGCGGGCGGCTTCAAGCGCATAGATGACGCCCAGCGGACCATCGAGCCAGCCCGCGTAATTCTGGCTTTCGAGATGCGAGCCCGCCAACAGCTTCGGCCCCGGTTTCGTGCTGGTGCCCAGCACGTTGCCGATGCCGTCGATCTCGGCGGCAAGGCCCGCCTCGGGAAGCCGCTGCACCAGCCATTCCAGCGAGCGCATATGCGGCTCCGAGAAGGTCGGCTTGTGGACACCGGTCTTGTAGGTGCCGATGCCACGCAGCGCATGAAGGTCTGCGAGGACGCGGGCGCCGTCGAAGGGCAGGGTCTTGTCGGGCATGGCTGGTGCCTCTCCTTGATTGGCCGTCAGGGGCCGGTCGGCTTGCGATAGACATCCTTGGTCGCGAGCCGTCCATCGCGAAACGTATAACACTCGACGCCGCGTTGTTCGCGCTGCTCGCCGGTGGCGCGCACGGTTTCGCTGACACGGAACGTCATGAAGGTCATATCACCGGCGTGATGATAGGCCACGTCATGGAAGCGTTGCGCCGAGAACAGGGCCTTTTGCTCGGCGAGATGTTCGGCAATGGCGGCGGCGCCGGCGAGGGATTTGGTCACCGCCAGACCGTCGTGAAAGGTCCAGAGAAAGTCAGGCGTCACTACGGAATAGAGCGCAACCATGTCGCCCTTGAACAGGGCGCGCGCGAAGCCTTTGAACAGCTCATCGCGTTCGGTGGAGGAGGGCGCCATGATTTTATTCACGCTCCAACAATCCCTGGCTGAGAATGTGTACCGGCTGACAAACTTTTTTCGATCGCGTGCGGCAGCAGAGCGAACCGGTGCGCACGAGTCAAATCTCTAATATGTTGAGGCGGTTGTAACGCACCTGACGCGACGGATTGGTCCCACACGCGAGACATCGTTCAGAAGAATGTTTGCGTCGATCTCTTGACGGATTTTAAATCTTCTGCGCATACCAACGCCCCTTCGCCGGAATCCGCCGGCGCTCTAAAGGACCGAAGCCATGTTGAGCCTGCGCTCACATATCGTCGCGAAAGCCGCCGCCGCGCTGCCGTTTATTCGGCCGTGCGATTGGTCGCGCATGTGCGTGGCGAAGCAAGGTCCGAGCTATCTGGCGCCCGAAAATCTCGGGACCACCAGGACGCCAAGAGCGTAAACCGGCAGCGGGAATCTACCCTCTGCCTCAAGGCAGAGAGCGAAGATGACCCGCGACAGCACCACAGGACTCGAGGACCGTGACCGCCAGAGGATTTTGTCCTCGCCGGTGGCGCATGCCTTCGTGCGCATAGTGACGCAGCGCCGGGGCATTTCCGAGGCCGAGGCCGAGCAAGTCTATCTCGATTACATCAACCGAGCGCAGCCGGCGGACAACTGCCGGGGTCGTGAGGACGCTTGATCATTTGAAGCGATTTCGAATTCAGGATGGCCGTCCCTGCAAGGACATAAGACGGCCCGCTGATCCGGTACTGGTCCCCTTTGGTGGGGCGGCAAACGGTGGTTTCAGGCAGCGAAACAATTTCCATTGGCCGGGATCGTCCGGCCGTTTGTAAGTTTTCAGGCTGGCGTAGCTCAGATGGAGAGCAGCGGTTTTGTAAACCGAAGCGCGGAGACTCGAGCCCTCCCGTCAGCATCAATTGTCGAGTGTGATCTTCAATACGTAAAGCGAGCGTGGCGAAACTGGTAGACGCACCGCACTCAGACTGCGACGGGCTTGCCCGTGGGGGTTCAATTCCCTCCGCTCGCACCATCACGCTCCCGTAGCCAAGCGGTAAGGCATCGGTTTTACGCACCGACATACGCTCGTTCGATCCGAGCGGGGGCACCAACATGCGCTTTTAGCTCAGTGGCAGAGTACCGCCGCGACATGGCTTGTCCGCGGTTCGATTCCGTGAAGGCGCACCAATTCACGCTCTTGTAGCACAATGGCAGTGCGACCGCTCGATAAGCGGTTGATGCAGGTTCGATTCCTGACTGGAGCACCACCAAGGGAGACCGACATGACCGTCGCTTTCACGACCTTGATGGAACGCAGCGATGCCATCAAGGCACTTGCGAAACCGGGCGCGACTCGCCGCCACAAGCCATCGAGGCGATGGATCCGGAGCGTTAAACCTGACTGGAGATGGAGCGGCCTTTTAAGCCGTGCGCAAGTGGTTCGAAACCACCCGGATCCTCCAATCAAGGACCAGTGCCCCAGCGGCCAAGGGAGCGGATTCTTAATCCGTCGACGCAAGTCACCGTCGGTTCGAGTCCGACCTGGTCCTCCATTTCGAAACAGACTCTGGCCGAGCTCAGATAACTTTGCGGCCGTGGTGGAACGGTAGACACCCGCGCTTGAGGGGCGCGCGCCATGTGCATCCGAGTTCGAGTCTCGGCGGCCGCACCATGTTGCAGACCTAGATTGCGCTCAATTTGCGCTCAAACTGCTCCTGGACCCAGCTGGTGAGGGGCTCGACTGTCGATCGAGTTGCGGCGAGTTCGATTCTCGTCAGGGGCGCCACTGCGAATTCACATTGAAAGAATTCCGCCATCAGCATCAACGCGAGGAGGTTTTCATGTTCCAGAATTGCTCCGCGCTCGTGCTCAACGCGGATTTCCAGCCGCTCAGCTATTTCCCACTCAGCCTGTTCGGCTGGGAAGACGCCATCAAGGCGGTCGTCAAGGGATCTCACGTCGTCGTCGCTGAATACGACGAGGTCGCCCGTAGCCCGTCGATCCAGATGAAGTTGCCATCGGTGATCGCGCTGCGCTGTTATGTGCGGCCGCCGAACCGGGTCGCCTTCACCCGGTTCAACGTGTTCCTTCGGGATCACTTCGTGTGCCAGTATTGCAGCGTTCCGCACCGCCCGAACGATCTTACCTTCGACCATGTCCTGCCGCGCGCCGCCGGAGGCATGACGTCCTGGGAGAACATCGCAACGGCATGCAGCCCCTGCAATATGCGGAAAGACACACGGCTGGAGAAGCCCCGCCGGAAGCCGTTCGAGCCCACGGTGCATCAGCTGATGGCGGCGCAGCGCCATTTCCCGCCGAACTTCCTGCACGAGACCTGGCGCGACTTCCTGTACTGGGATGTCGAACTCGAGAAGTAAGCCGCCGGCCACGGCCGGCGGTTTCGGTTCTGCGGCAGGCTTTCAAAACATTTCGGGTAACGCCAAGTCTGGTGACTGAGCGGGCCTGTAAAGCCTGCGCCTTTGCGCACGCGCGGTTCAATTCCGCGGTTACCCACCATCGTTCGGCAGATGCCCAACAGCCGTCCAAACCCGCGGACCTGGTATATTGGGAGTGCCATGCGCTGCCCGCGCATTGATAGCGGTTCGATCCCGCTGGTCCGCGCCATCTTGCGAAACTGCGCGCGTCGCGCAATTCGCCGTCCAGAAAGCTAATCCAGTGAAAGCATCGGCTTGAAACGCCGGGGAGGTCAGGGCGGCACTGACTCTGGACACCATCACGGGGGTGCACAAGGTGCATTTGATCCTTGCAAGATCGAAGCGGCCGGGGCGGTACCGGCACTCTCCACCATCTCATTCCCGTCGAGCCATCTCGGTGAGGGCACCCGGCTGTTAACCGGGGTAGCGCGGTTCGAAACCGTGGTCGGGAGCCAATGCCGCTTGTCAGCCGATTACCATCAACGACCTGTAGCTCAGTTGGATTCAGAGCGCCGTGCTACGAACGCGGAGGGCGGGGGTTCGAGTCCCTCCAGGTCGGCCAAAATTGACAGTCTGTAGGGGAGCCTGGTCGTCCCTACCTGCCTTGGAAGCAGGGGATCGCTGGTTCGAATCCAGCCAGACTGACCACAATCGATTCAAAGACAAAGCGGGACGCTCGCGCCTCGCCAGCCTTTGCCTCTTGGCTCGGTCGGTAGAGCGCCCGGTTCTGATTCGGGATATCAGCGGTTCAATCCGCGAGGGGCTGCCAATGCGGGCTTAGGTCATAGGCTGATCACCTGGTTTCCAGCCAGGCAAAGTCGGTTCGAGTCCGGCAGCCCGCGCCAATCACAAGTCAGCTACCTTCCTGGCTGCCGCGAGGCTGTCCTTGATACTATTCGAGTTGAGGATCCCATCTTCGAATGCGATTCGCGCTGCGGTGAGCCTTCGGTTCAGTTGCAGCTTGGGTCCGGCTCCAAATAGCCGGTCGATCTCCGAGTTTATCTCGAGCATTTGCGCGGCGGCTTCATGGGCGACACCAAGCTCATCAAGCCGTGCAGCGACCGACATTTCCCGTTGCGTTAGCGGCCGTTTCTTTGCCGATTTCGGTTTCCACTTTTTCGCGATCGCCCTTTTGGTCTTCTTCGCTTTCTTTATCACCGTAGCCGCTCCCTTCGTCTGGCGGTCCAGGATAACACCCTTTCACGGTGAAGATCACCGGTTCGAATCCGGTAGGGAGCGCCATTGCGGGCGCGTCGCCAAGTTGGCCTAAGGCGCCGGATTTTGATTTCCGGTGACCGCTGGTTCGAATCCAGCCCCGCTCACCAAATCCATCGCTCGGCCTCTCGGGAGGGTTTGCTGCTCATAACGGCGAACAGGACGGTTCGAAACCGTTACGAGCGACCACCTGCTTCCGACCTCGTCTATCAGCTAGGACGCTTGCTTGTGGAGCAGGAAAACACGCGGCGGCACCGTGGGTCGGGACCACTTCAGGGAGTGAAGCTCAAGTGGACGAGCGCTGGTCTCCAAAACCAGAGGTTCCAGGTTCGAGGCCTGGTTCTCCCGCCATTTTCTCCGCGGCAGTGAGGAATGATTGCCGTGCCCGGAAATGAATTAGTTTGCGCGCGGTGGGCGCCCACGGCTTCCTGTGATTTCAATGGCCGAAAAACGGGATGGCGCTCCCTAGCGGAATCGAACCGCTCTCTCCACCGTGAAAGGGTGGCGTCCTAACCGATAGACGAAGGGAGCAAAAACAACCGGAAAATCAGTGCTTTACAGCATGATGCGCCGTGTTGGTCGCCGATAATCGGGTTGGATCAGGCCGGCGACCGGCGAACGTATAGTGGCGTTTTGCCGGGCGGGCAAGCGGCCTGAAACCGCCTTTTTCCGGGCGCTTGCGGCCCGCGCCGGCAAGGGAGCACCGGCCAAAAAACCCGATGTTTTGCAACGGATTTTAAAGCCGCCTGGAGTAGGGCTGGTGGCAGGGGAACTTCTGACATGGCCTTGGGCACCAAAAAGCGCGAGTCGCGCAAATCGTTGCATCAATCCGGGTGGATCACGCTGGACGGCGGTTTTGCGGCACGGCCCTGCGTGGTGCAGGATATGTCCACGACGGGTGCCAAGGTTACGATCGACGATCCCAACACGCTGCCCGCCAAATTGAAGCTGGCGTTTTCGCGCGACGCCCGCACGGGCCGAAACTGCGAAGTGGTCTGGCGCCGCGGCAAGTCGGTCGGCATCAAGTTCGTCCGCTAGCGCCCCGCGGCGCGAGACGATAAAAGGCGGGATGCGAAACTTCCTTCTTGCGATCCCGGTTCTGGTACTGACTGGCGTGGCGGCGTTGGCCGCCGAACCATCGGGACATCAGAAGTCCGACAGGACGGCTCCTTCGGGCAAGCTGCTTCCGCTGAAGGGAGCGACATCAGGCAATCCATGCGCGGCATACGGGGCGGGATTCGTCAGGGTCGAGGGCACCGAGACCTGCGCGAAGATCGGCGGTGCCGTCAGTATCGAGGCCGGCACATCGGCCCGGTCGCGCTGAGCGTCACGTCATCGGCGGCGCGATGAACTGGATAAATCCGGGGCGCTCCGAGATCTGCGCGAACCAGCGCTCGAGGTTCGGAAGTTTCGGCTTGGTGACGCCCTCGACGCCGAACCAGCGCCGCGCGAAAGCGCCGAGCGCGATGTCGGCGATCGTGAACTGATCGCCTTCGATATAGCGGCGCGTTGCCACTTGTGCGTCGACGATCCGCCATTGCACGGCTTCCGCGTCGGCGTCCTTCTGGACCTGGACCATGTCGCGTTTTTCCGGCGCCGTGCGCACCAGCGCCCAGAACACCGGCCGGTCCACCGGTTGCAGGGTCGACAGCGTCCAGTCCAGCCAGCGGTCGACGGCCGCGCGTGCCTGCGGACTGTGCGGATAGATCGGCGAATTCTGGCCGTAGGCGAGACAGAGGTAGCGCATCACCGAATTGGATTCCCACAGCACGAAATCGCCGTCGATCAGCGTCGGCACGCGGCCATTGGGATTCATCGCAAGGTAGGGCGCTTCATTATTCTTGCCGAACTGCATGCCGGCATCGATGCGGTCATAGCCGAGATCGAGCTCGCGCAGGCACCACAGGACTTTCTGAACGTTGACCGAATTGGCCCGGCCCCAGATGGTGAGTTGTTGTTTGTTGTCAGCCACGTGTTTTGCTCCCGGCGGTTTTCTTGCGGTGATCTTCTTGCAACCGGTTCATAGCGGAAGATCAGCAAAAAAGCGCGGGCCGCCTTGGCTTGGACCAAACAAAACCTGGACCAAACAAAAACAGGCTCCGCCGCGGCGCGACGGAGCCTGTTTTTACGTACGCTTGCCGTCAGCGGCCGAAGAACAACCACAACAGAAGGATTATCGGTATCGGCACGCCCAACAGCCACAACAAAATTCCTCGTCCCATCCTCGTATCCTCCAAAATATCAATCAAGGAGAGAACGTGCGGCCGCGTGTCTTGTTCCTTCGCGCGGACCGAAACTGCGCACGCGATGCCGTGTTATGATGGTGGAATATCGGAGAGCGACAGTCCGATTCGAAACAGCGAATAGCCGTCTCGATCGACGGGTGCGCGTCAACGTCCATTCGTCTTCCGAGGTTTCTGAGGGAAACGGCACGTCCGCTTTCGTCACCAGCCGGTAGCTGGGATGGCGGACGTGCACGAAGAAGTTGTACCGTAACGTTTCAAGCGAAGTGGATTCCGGTTCGCGTCAAGAGAGCCAGAGCCCGTTTTGATTCATTAAAGAACCGAACAGGCTCAACGCCTACCAGTGGCCGGTGTTCGGCATCGAGGTCCACGGCTCGGCCGGCGGCTTCGGGTCACCCTTCTGCAAGAGCTCGATCGAATGCAGATCCGGCGAGCGGACGAACGCCATATTGCCGTCGCGCGGCGGGCGATTGATGGTGATGCCCATCTTCATCAGCCGGTCGCAGGTGGCGTAGATGTCGTCGACCTCATAGGCGAGGTGACCGAAATAGCGGTCTTCGCCGTATTTCTCTTCGTCCCAATTGTAGGTCAGTTCGACCAGCGGCGCGCCGCGGGTGGCCGGCGAGGCCTTGAGCAGGCCTTCGTCTTCGGCGGCGCACAGGAACACCAGCGTGAAGCGGCCCTTGTCGTTGTCGATCCGGCGCACTTCCTTCAGCCCCAGCGCATCAGAATAGAATTTCATCGCGGCATCGAGATTGCGGACGCGCAGCATGGTATGGAGAAAACGCATGTTTCTTGGCTCCCTTTGCGAGGCTTGGTTTTTGGTTCGGGGCTTGAATAGCAGCAAAATCCCCCACGGGGCAGGGGGCAAGATGCCATTCAGGCGCCACCCCGGGGCCCTTTACATAGCGGTGTGGCTGGGAAAGTGATGGCAGTATGAAATACCTGCTTGGCGCTCTTCTCATCTCCGGCACGGCTCATGCAGCCGACCAACTTCCCAACAGCATGCTCGGGAAGTGGGCCTCTGACGCTGCTGCGTGCGGACAGCAGTCCAGCGAACTCGGGATGACGGTCGAACCCCGGACAGTGCTGTTTTACGAGCATGGCTTTCAGATCAAGCGCATTACCCGGCTAAGGATGGCTCACTAAAGGGAACAGGGTATGGTTTTGCAGACGATGGTCGGTCCAACGGTTCAATCACGCTTAAGCTGATTGATCCCAACAAGCTTCAGACCAAGGGAGATATCTATCATCGGTGCGAAAAGCGAAATGGAGGCGCACGATGAGTGAAGCCGAAGTGAGCGGCCTTGCTGCGACCTTCCTCAACTATCACCGTTGCGGGAAAGATAAGCGCGCCGGGCGGGCCAAGCACGAGTCCCGGCGCGTCTGAACTGTGGGTAATTCGACCGTGGGCTGGACAGGCAAGCCCGTCCGCACATTATGCGTCGCGAGACGGAATCTCTGGAGGGCCTAGGGGGACAGTCTCGCTGAAGGCCACGCGGCGTAACGCCCGCGTGGCCTTTTGTTTTCCAATTATTTACGATTGCTCGTCCGCAAAATTGCGGACGCTGTTCGTTCTCCGAGAACAAAAGCGGAGCCGGCAGGCTAGCCATTGATCGCCTGGCGGGTGACGGCCGGAACGAACTTTTTCCCGCCGGGTTCTTTCCACAAAGGAGAGGAGCCATGACGGAGATCATCAAAGGCGTCAGCCCCATTACCCTTATCAACGTCCTCACCGTTGCCCCGGAAAAGGCCGACGAACTCGTCAAATTGCTCGACGAGGCGACTGACAAGGTCATGAAGCATCAGCCGGGATTCGTCTCTGCCAACATTCACCGCAGCCTTAGCGGCAAGCACGTCGCGAATTACGCTCAATGGCGATCGAACGAGGATTTCGAGGCCATGCAGCGCAATCCCGAGTGCAAAGAGCACATGATGGCGGCAGGCAAGCTCGCGGAAAAATTCGAGCCCGAACTCTATGCGGTGGCCAGCGTCCACGAATAGCAAGACGCGCGCGCGGGCTTACGGCTACACAAGCGAAAGCCCCGCTCGGGGGAAGCGGGGCTTTCTGATGGGGATGAGTGTCTGGGGGACTACTCATCCATAAGTCACCGCACCGCGCAATTGGTTCAAACCGATTTTCGCGCGCTGCTGATCCGGAGTACTTGCCAAATTGTTCTTGTTATGTTCTATTCAAGCCATTCCCTGGAGGTTGATTCATGGACATCGAGAAACAACGCGAAATCATCAGGCTCTGGAACCGCATGCGCCGGGTCGAAGGCCCGATCGCCGAGGAAATCCGCATTCAGATCCTCGAATATTTTGCACAGCAGGACCGTCCGAAACGCGCGGCCTGATGAGGTTTGCTCGCGCGCGTCGCCACGGCGACGGCGTTGAAACGCCAAAGCGTCGAGGGCAGACACACACACACACACACACACGCGCATTAGAGCGGCTGCGCCCTTTCTGCGCATGCCCTCAACTTAACGTGCGTCAGGTCGCAGTTACGCTTCTTCCCGGTGCCCGTCAGAGCCGCGGTTGAACACGCCGTAATGGCTCGACTTCTGGCCGTCGCCATTCGTCGGTGCGACCGTCAGTCCCAATCGCAACAGCTCGCACAGAGCGCAGGTCGGCAATCGCCGTCGCGCCGCATCAATCGCAGAAAATGAAATCGTCGGTCGCACGGGCCCTGTCCCTCGGCGGCAGGCAAGTCGCCGGCAGCGCGAGGGACCCGGCTCACTTCCGATGGGCTAGACCTTGACGTCGACCAATGGGGTTGGCTCGGCCTGGGCGTGTTGTTCGATCTGCGCTTGCTGGGCCTGCGCCTTGGCGTCGTAGACGGCCTTCAGATCTTCGTTAATCGTATTGGGCGGCGCCTTGGCGGTTTGGTCGACAAGGAGCTGGATTCTGGCCTGCGTCACTTCAACAGGTACGGGATAAACAAGCATGAGATTATCCTCCTGACCAAAAGCTGTCAGGCGCCCGTTTACACTTTGTAAAGAGATTGGGTTAACGGCGAATTGGGTTAATTGCCGAGCGGACCAAGGGACGGGTACGTCCAAGCGAGCAAGGGCAGGGAAGCCGAGATGATTTTGGTGACAGGAAGTATTCTGGCGCGTGAGGACAGCTTTGATGAGGTGCTGGCCGCCTGCCTTGATCATGGCGAGCGCTCGCGGACGGAGCCGGGCTGCATCTCGCATGACGTGCATGTCGACTGCCAAAATCCAATGCGCCTGTTTTTCTTCGAGCAATGGGCGGACGAGGCGGCTCTGCGCACCCACTTCGCCGTTGAAGGTTCGAAAGCGTTTGTCAGATCACTCAAGGGCCGGATCGCCGAAACCACCGGGACCAGGATCTATCGCGCAGAATCAATTCCGCGATAGCCGCGCTGCAAGCCATGACGCGCAACGCGCCACGCTATTGGTCGCCTGTGGGCCTTAGAGGATCTTTTCCAGCCGTTCGGCATAGAGCCGGAATTCCTCGGCCATCTCGATGAGCTTCTTCGAGGCCTCGGGATCCCTGACAGCGTGCGCCAAACGCTTGGCTCGGATCGACTGGTCGCGGTAGTGATCTGCCTGGGTCATGTCAGCACCTTTTCGGATAGGTGCAAATCGCCTCAAAAAGGTTCGATCACGACGATGCGAACAGCAATCGTGCCCGTGGCGCTCCGATCAGGCAAGCCTGGCGGGGGCGGCGAGGGGCCACGATGCGGTTTGCTGTCGGCGAGCGCTCGCGAAGTAACCCGATCTTAAGGGGCGGCCGATCCGGAAAACGCGCCCCCTGTTCGTTCTTTGAAGAACAAAAGGAGTCTTGCTTCGATATTTCGGATTCGCTGGCGCAGCGCTTCACGTGTCTCCCCAACTCCTGGGCAGATCCATTTGGCTGTGGCGATGCGTATTCCTCTTGAAGGGAAAGCTCGATGCGGTCCCTCCGCCGGGGGTGTGGACGGGTGCGCAGCAAGCATTGGGCGCAACGCCGGAAAACCCATTTTGCGCCCTGTGATTTACCTGTGGATTTGCTGCGGACAAGTGCGTGCGTACAGGATCGGGTGGGGTGCGCGCCAACCGGCGAGGTCAACGATCCCTTTCCGAACCGCCAATAACCCTATTCAGTTAGGTTAAGACCGGGATTGCGTTGTGCTTATCAGAGGTTGCGCTAGGGATGGCTGGAGGAAACAGCCATGGTCCCTTCGTTTCATAACGCCGACAAGCCGACGCACCGACGCGTGATGGTGGTCGGGCTGCTGTTTTGCCTGGCCTTCGTCGGCATCAGTTTTTCACTGCGGTCGCAACCGGAAACCGGACATGTGCTGGTCAAAGCTGACAGGCTGGTCCGGACGGCGGGCGAGCCGCACAAGGCGAACTAGCGGTCCGGCAATTTTTCGCCGCGCGGCTTGTGATATTTGGCGATGCCGATAAAGCCGGCAAACGCGATCACGTTCAGCAGAACTTCCAGCCATGGGGGCATCGTTGCACCTCTTTCGGGAACAAATTCCCGGGGCGGCAATCGGTTCCTTCGTGCCTGGATGGGCGTGGATATTTTGCGGGCAGGGCCCTCCGCGAAATGAAAAACCCCGCCAGCCTCCGAAGACGCTGACGGGGTCTTTCATGCTTTCACCTCTGGCAAGGTTGCTGCACTTGGCCTGAGAACGCGCATCCGCAGGGTTCGTTCCCGGCGCTCCGAAAATTTTTTGGAAGAAATGGCGGGCCGATTCCGCCTGGTGGCGCACTTACAAAAAAGCCCGGAGCATCACCCCAGGGCTTTTGCTGATCGGACTTTGGCGCTAGCGCCAGAACGATGGGCGGTTAAATCCGCTCCAGGCTTTGCCAAGCGTAGTGGCGTAATATTCCTCGCGCTCGCGTTCGAATTTTTCCTGGGTGGCCTTGAAGCTCGCGACCCGTGCTGCGATTTCTTCGCGCGCACGCGCGAGCCTGTCGTCCTGTTCGTTCATTGCCCATCCTTTTTGGAGTCGTGTTTTTGAGTCGTCCCGGTTGCCATTGACGGTTGCGATTGGGGCGTGAATTGGGAAGCCACGTTGCGAGATTGTGGTCGTCTGTTTGCGAAGCGAAGGCGGTGGATAAGGCCCGCGCGCCGCTTGTTGCGTGCGCACCTTCCCGGTAGCGACGAGCAAATCGGAGGTTCCCATGGCAAAGATCGATCTGGATTCACTGAGCATCGAAGAACTCGCAGCACTGCGCGAGCACGCCACCGACAAGCTGTTCGAGAAGGTCGCCGCACGCCGCGCCGAGCTCGATGCGGAACTGGAAAAACTCGCGCAATACGGCAAGCCTGCGAAGAAAACGGAGAGCGCGCCCGTCGCCAAGGTCAAGAAGACCGAAGAAGTGCGGGAACCCAAGGAACCCGTCGCCAAAGCCGCTTGATGATGCCTGCTTGATGGCGCGGCTGATGTTCGGTTGTGCGGGGGCTGACCGAACAGCCGATCCGATTGGCCGCGCTACCGTCGGCGCGGCCAATTTTGTTTGACGTGTTTTCCGTTGCGGGGCAGGCTTCCGCCTGGAAACGCTTTGAAAATCGGATGTTGACGTGATCGCACCAGACCTTCGCAGCGGCGTCGAACAGCTCGGCAACATGATCGCCGAGGCATCGTCCATCGTTCCCTTTACCGGCGCCGGCATCTCGACCGAATGCGGCATTCCCGATTTCCGCTCGCCTGGCGGATTGTGGACTCGCAATCGTCCGATTCCGTTCGACGAGTTCGTCGCCAGTTCCGAGGCCCGTGACGAGGCCTGGCGGCGGCGCTTTGCGATGGAGCCGACCTTTGCCGCGGCGAAGCCCGGCCGTGGACACCGGGCGCTGGCCTCGCTCTACAAGGCCGGCAAAATCCCCGCGATCATCACCCAGAACATCGACAATCTGCACCAGACGTCCGGTTTCAAGGCCGACGACGTGGTCGAACTGCACGGCAACACCACCTACGCCCGCTGCATCGGCTGCGGGCAGGCCTACGATCTGCCCTGGGTCAAGGCGCGCTTTGACGAGACCGGCAGCGCGCCCGATTGCACGGTTTGCGACGAACCGGTCAAGACCGCGACCATTTCGTTTGGACAGGCAATGCCGGAAGACGCGATGCGCCGCGCCACGGAACTGGCCCAGCATTGCGACCTGTTCCTCGCCATCGGATCCTCGCTAGTCGTTTGGCCGGCCGCAGGTTTTCCGCTGATGGCCAAGAACTGCGGCGCCAAGCTCGTCATCATCAATAACGAGCCGACGGAACAGGACGATGTCGCCGATCTCGTGATCCGGCACGACATCGGAGAGACGCTTGGACCGTTTGTAGGCAATTGAACTGCAATTGATTCGAGGCTTGCAAGCCTGTTCATAGTTCCCGCCTGAATTGTTTTTTTAGCTATGCGCCGCATGCGGGAGTGTTATCTTTTGATTCGAGAGATTCGCGCGGCGTTATCATGAGTGGTCATGGATGGGCGCGTGTTCCGGTCCGCTACGGCGATAGCGGACCGCATTTGAATGTGTGAGGTCCGGGGTCATGGGGTCGGACGGATTTGAGTCCAAGAAGCTCGGGGGGCCGCCGTCAGGCGGGACAGGGCAGAACAGGCTTGGACCAGGTGAATATTCTGCCGGCGCCGAGCGCGATCCGGGGATGGATGCTCTTTCTGGTCTCGGCGAAACTGCTGCGAACCTGGTCGAAATATCCGGCGTCATCAAATGGTTCGATGCCTCGAAAGGCTACGGCTTCATCGTTCCCGACAATGGCTGGCCCGACGTGCTGCTGCACGTCACGGTGCTGCGCCGCGATGGCTATCAGACCGCGTATGAAGGTGCGCGGCTTGTGGTCGAATGTGTGCAACGCGCCAAGGGCTATCAGGCCTTCCGCATCGTCTCGATGGACGAGTCCACTGCGATCCATCCGGCGCAGATGCTGCCGCCGCGAACCCATGTCAGCGTTACGCCGACCTCAGGTCTGGAGCGCGCACAGGTCAAATGGTTCAACCGGCTGCGCGGTTTCGGCTTCCTGACCTGCGGCGAAGGGACGCCCGACATCTTCGTGCATATGGAAACGCTGCGCCGCTTCGGCATGACCGAGCTGCGGCCTGGCCAGTACGTGCTGGTGCGGTTCGGGCCCGGCTCCAAGGGCATGATGGCCGCGGAGATCCACCCCGAGACCGGGCCGTCGGCACTGTCGTCGCACTAACTGCCCGTATCCGCTGTCCGGCCTGTCACCTGACGGAATCGTGAGCCGGTCGGTGGCTGCGCGTGCGCCGGCCTCTGGCCTTTGCCGCAATCATCGGGTTAGGATTTCCTGGCAATAGCCTAAATCCCCCTGGATCATCCTGGTGTCCGGCGTGAGTGTTGTGATGAATTTGGTTTCGATGGTTGCGCCCGTCTTGCGCGGGCGGCTGACGGCGTCGCTGCTCGCAGCGCTGGGCCTGCTCGTTAGCCTCGGCGCAAGCCCAGCCGCGCAGGCCGCCAGCATTCAGCCGCTCGAGATCGTCACCAAATCCGGCGTGCAGGTGTTCTCGGTCGAGATGGCGACGACCGAAGAGGAGAAGACCACGGGGCTGATGCACCGCAAGGAATTGCCCGACGGCAAAGGCATGCTGTTCGATTTCTCGCCCGAACAGCAGATATCGATGTGGATGAAGAACACCTACATCTCGCTCGACATGATCTTCATCCGCGCCGACGGCCGCATCCTGCGGATCGCGGAGAATACCGAGCCTATGTCGACCAAGATCATCTCGTCGGGCGGGCTCGCCAAGGGCGTGCTGGAGGTGATCGCCGGCACGGCGCAAAAATACGGCATCAGGCCCGGTGACCGGGTGGCCCATCCCCTGTTCAACGGCCGATAGGGCATAGGGCCGCCAGCGCGTTGCTGCGCCCGTTCGGCGCGCCATGGGCGGTCCGCTGCAGGGCCTGGACACAAAATATCAAAAACAACCCCATGCAAAGTTAGCACGGCCCCCGGCCAGAGCCGACGCCAGGCCGCCCAGCGCCTTGCTGGCGGGCCCCCAAGCGTGTATCGACGTGTCCATTCCCAGCACCAATCGGGGTATAGCGCAGCCTGGTAGCGCGGCAGTTTTGGGTACTGCAGGTCGTTGGTTCGAATCCAGCTGCCCCGACCAATAACCGTTTGAATTTACTGGTTATTTTTGATTGCAAGCGCCCGCGTTCCTTTAGACGGATATCAGCGCTGCGCGGCCTGCCACGCCAGCAGGCGGTGTTCGGCCATCGACATCGCCACCGACGTTACGTAGCCGGTCAGGCCGAGCAGGATGACGCCGGCGAACAGATCAGCCGAGCGGAAGGCTCTGGCCGAGAGCAGCACCCAATGGCCGAGACCGTCGAGGCCGGCGAGGATTTCGCAGACCACGGAGAGGATCAGCGCCACCGTCAGGCTAAGGCGCATGCCGGCCAGAATGTCGGGACTGGCCGACGGCAGCGCGACCTTGAATATCACAGCCAGTCTGGACATCTGCAGTGACCGCGCCACCTCGTAGAGCCGCGGCTCGACTGCGGCAAAACCATGAATGGTCGCCAGCATGATCGGCCAGATCGCGCCGAACGCGATCACGAACAGCGCCATGGCCTGGGTCAGCCCCAGCATCGCAATCGCGACCGGGATGATGGCCGATACCGGCAACGGCCGCAGAAACTCCAGCGACGGCGCCACATAGGTCCGCATTATCCGCGACGAGCCGATGATCGCGCCGATCGCGATGCCGGCGATCGATGCGGCGAGCCAGCCATAAGCCATGTGCTCGAGCGTACCTGCGAGCTTGTTCCCGAGATCGCCGTTGGAAAATCCACGCACCAGCGAGGTCCAGGCCCGGTCCGGGCCCGGCAGGAACACCGGCGAGACCAGTTTCAAATTGGCAATCAATTGCCACAGCGCAATGAAGGAGGCGGCGACCGCAAAGCTTGCGGCGCGCCATAGCCAGACAGTCGCGTTGCGGTTCATGCGCTGTCTCCGCTCAACGCGGCGCGGCCGAACAGGCGGTGCTGCGCCACCACCAGCAGGATATTCAGCGCGTAACCGATGGCGCCGATCCAGACCAGATAGGCCAGCATCAGGTCGGGCCGCAGCGCCTGCTGCGCCAGCATGATCCCGGCGCCCAGCCCCAGCGGATTGATCGCGATTTCGACTGTGACGGCGACGATCAGCGCGATACCGGCCGACAGCCGGAACGCCACGAAGATCCGCGGCAGCGCGGCGGGGATGATGATCTTCCAGACCCGCTGCGCAGCGGGTAGCCGCAGCGCCCGCGACACTTCCATCAGCCGCGGTTCGATACTGCGTACCGCCGCCCGGCTCAGGATCAGAATCGGCCAGACGCAGGCGAACGCCACGATCACGATTTCCATGCGATAGCCGAACCCGAGCGCAATCAGCGCGATCGGCAGCAAGGCGATCGACGGGATCGGCCTGACAGCCTCGACCGTCACCTCCATCAGGCGGTTGAGCGTGTCTGAAATCCCGAAGGCAATGCCGAGCGCCAGCCCGATGACGGTGCCGATCGCGAGGCCCGCAAAGGCCGAGAACAGCGTGTCACGCGTTGCTGTGAGGATGGAGAAGTCTGCAAAGGCGCCGGCGAGCGCCATGATGATTTCGCTTGGTGGCGCCAGGCTGTCGCTTTGCAGATGGGTCGCGCGCGCCCAGGCCTCGAAGGCAAGCAGTACCGCTAGCGGCAGCAGCAGCGCCTTGGCTTTTTCCTTGGCCCTATCCGTCGTCACTGTTCGGCCGCCTTGATGAAGTCGAACAGCTGCCGCCGCAGCCGCAGAAATTCCGGGTGTTCGCGGGTCGAAAGCTGATCGCGCGGCCGCGGCAGATTGACCGCAAGCTCAATGCCGATCCTTCCGGGATGCGGCAACAGGCCGATGACGCGGTCGCCGAGATAGATGGCTTCGTCCAGATCATGCGTCACGAAGATCACGGTTGCGCCGCTTGCAGCCACCAGTGCCAGCACCTCGTCCTGCAAGCCCTGCCGTGTCATCGCATCAAGCGCGCCGAATGGTTCGTCCATCAGCAGCGTCTTCGGCTCCTGCGCGAGGCAGCGCGCGATCTGCAGCCGCTGCTGCATGCCGCCGGACATTTCGGCGGGATATTTTCCGGCATGGCCGGGCAGGCCCACCGTGCGCAGCAATTCCTCGATGCGGGCAGGGCGCTCGGCGGCGGGCATCCCGCCCGCTTCGAGCGCCAGCGACACATTGCCGGCCGCGGTGCGCCACGGCAGCAGCGCCTTGCCGTAATCCTGGAAGACGATGGCGATCTCGCGCCGCGGATGCAGCATCAGCTGGCCGTCGAAATCCACCCTGCCGCTGGTCGGCTGGTAGAGCCCCGCCGCCAGCCGCAGCGCGGTGGTCTTGCCGCAACCGGACGCACCGACGACGCAGAGGAATTCGCCGGGCCGGACGCCAAGGCTCAAATTCTCGATGATGGTCTTGCCGCCGAGCTGGAGCGTAACGTCCGTGAACGCGATCTGCGGTCTCGGTTGGCCGGGAATGACTTCGAAGCGTTTTGCGGCGTTTGCCATGGCGTCAGCTCTCGCTTCCATTGGGGTAGACGATGTCGATCGTCGAACGCAGATGCGCCTCCAGCATCGCCTGCGCGCCGGCGATATCGCGGGAAAGAACGCGGTCGGCAAGCAATTGGTGGACGCGTACGAACTTCTTGCCGCTGTCGAGGGAGCGCATCATCACGCGGCGGTAGCGGTAGGCTTGGTCGTAGAGATCGGAATGCGCGGCCAGCAGCCGCCTGGAGCCGCAGCCGGTCAGAAGCGCGGTGTGGAAACCCTTGTGCAGCCGGTCGAAGTCCTCGGCGCCTTCGCGGAATTCATCGCCGGTCCGCTCGATGTGCCGGCGCATTTGGTGCAGCGTGCTGACAATGCCGGCCTCCCAGGCATCGTCGCCATGGGTGATCGCCAGCTTGATCGCCTCGATCTCGACCGCGGTCCGCATCACGGTGATATCGTGCAGGTCTTCGCGGCTGACGTCGGCAACACGAAAGCCGCGCTGTCCGGTTCCGACGATCAGCCCGCGCGACATCAGCCGCGACAAACCTTCGCGCAGCGGCGTCGCGCCGATCTCATAGCGCTGAACCAGATCGACGATCCCAAGCCGCGATCCCGGCGCGAGATGCCCGGCCAGTATGTCGTGCTCGACCAGCGTGGCTGCGCGCTCGCTTAAAGTTGCGGCCTCAGTCGCGGGTTGGCTCGAATTGCGCTCGGTAGTCGACATTGCAACAGCCTCACTTCAGAACCAGTTTGGCGGTATCGAGCCTGGATTGCAGCATTTTCTGCGACGACATTACCTCGATCCACCAGCTCAACTGCTCGGGCTTGAGCACCGGCTCGGATTGGTTCGGGGGCGTCGCCTTGACCAATTCGATCGGCTGCTTGGTGAATTTGGCAATCGACGCGGAGGCCTTTTCGCGATCGCCATTGACGATCAGCGCGGATTCAGCGATCGCATCGCGAAATTTCTTGATCGCGACGGCGTTCTTGTCGGCCCATTCGCGGGATGCCGCGTAGAAAATGATCGGCTCGGTGCGCGCGAGTTCGACCGCATAACGCGCGCCGACCGAGCCCAATCCTGCGTTGAGCATACGCGTCACGAACGGCTCGGCGGTCAGCACGGCATCGACGCCGCCTGATTTGATGATGTCGGACATGGTCGGGAAGGTGACCTCGACGAAATTGACGCGTCTGGGATCGACACCTTTGTCCACCAGCCACTTTACGAACAGCACATGCAGGAAGGCGTTGAGGCCGGGCGCGCCGACTTTCTTGCCGACGAAATCCTTTGGCTCCTTGATGGTGATGCCGTTGCGGACGAAGGCGGCGATGCTGTCCTGGTTCACCGGGCTCATCACGCTCGCGCCGGCAATGGCGACGAGGTCGAGGCCGCCGTCAACGGCCTGCAGGAACACGGTCGAGGTTGGTCCACCGATCTGAATCGAGTTGGAAAGGATCGCGGCGGGGATGTTCGAATTGATGCCGATCGGCGTCATCTCGACATCGAGCCCATGCTTTTTGAAGATGCTTTCGTCGATCGCCACCATGGCGGAGGCGCAATCCGACGTCGCCGTGCAGCCGACCTGAATCTTGGCCTGTGCGACGGCAGCTCCCGTCAGCGCCAGGCTGACCGCAAGGGTTGCTAGGATCGTTTTCATCACCATCTCCCCGGATTACATTTTTGGTGCTTGATTATCGATATTTTTTTCGATCATATATTTCATCCAAAAGCAAGAGGGCGGCAAAAATGAAACTCGCAACATTCAAATTCGGCGGTCAGGAAAAGGTCGGGATCGTGCATTCCGGCGACGGCAAACTGTTCGATCTGGCCGCGGCCGCCGGCCGGAACGGCGCCGCCAATCCGGCCTTCGTTTCCATGCTTGCCCTGATTGATGCCGGCGAAGGCGCGCTCGAACAGGCGTCGGCCGTGTTCGACAAGCACGGCAAGGACGAAACCCTGTCGGTATCCGCAGCAACGGCCGATATCCTCGCCCCGATCCCGGAGCCGCGGCAGATGCGGGACGGCATGTCGTTTCCGCTGCACATTCTCCAGGCCCCGCGCGGCCAGCTCAAGCTCGCCGCACGCGCCAGGAACGACATGGCGGAACTGGCGCGGATCGAGGCCGAGCCGCTCGGCGAATTGCCGGAGGTCTATCGCAAGCAGCCGATCTATTACATTACCAACCGCTTCAGCGTCCGCGGCACCAACACCACCGTAAAGTGGCCGCGCTACAGTCAGGTGATGGATTATGAATGCGAATTCGGCATCATCACCAAGAACAAGGGTGCCAACATTTCCGCCGCGAAAGCCAAGGATCACATCTTCGGTTTTACGATCTTCAACGATTTTTCTGCGCGCGACGCCCAGCGTATCGAAATGGAGGGGCGGCTCGGCCCCGCAAAAGGCAAGAGTTTCGATGGCGGCAATGTAATGGGACCGTGGATCATCACGCCCGACGAGCTCGGTGATCCCTACAAATTGAAGATGGAAGTGCGCGTCAACGGCAAGATGCGCTCGCAAGGGGTTTCCGATGGAATGCTGTTTTCATTCGAGGAGATTATCGCCCATGTCACCAGGGACGAGACGCTGATGCCCGGCGAATTCATCGGCTCCGGAACGGTCGGCAATGGCTGCGGACTGGAACTCGGCTGGTATCTCGAACACGGCGACAGCATCGAGCTTGAAGTCGAAAAGATCGGTATCCTGAAGAACCGGGTCGAACGGCAATAGGCCGCCGCGACCACGCCACCACAACAAGAACCAAAAACATTCAGCGAGGAAACGCCAATGGCGCGCAAGTTGATCGATATCTCCGTTCCCCTGCAAAACGATGTACCCGCCGATCCGCCGGGCGGTCATCCGACCATCCAGTACATCGACCACCAGCAGGGCCTGCCGCGCATGCTGCAGTTCTTTGACGGGCTGAAGGCCGTAGATCTGCCGGACGGGCAGGGCTGGGCGGTCGAGCAGGTGCAGCTCTCGACCCACAACGGCACGCACCTGGATGCGCCCTGGCACTTCCATCCCACCATGAACCGGGGTGAGCGATCCTGGACCATCGACGAGGTGCCGCTGGAATGGTGCCTACAGCCGGGGGTGAAGCTCGACTTCCGGCATTTTGCCGACGGCTATGTGGCGACCGCCAAGGACGTGGAGAACGAGCTCAAGCGTATCGGTCATACCCTGTCGCCGCTGGAAATCGTGGTGGTCAACACCAGCGCCGGCGTCAAATACGGCCGGCAGGATTACGTCACCTCGGGCTGCGGCATGGGCTATGAGGCGACCATGTATCTTCTGGAGCGCGGCGTGCGGCTGACCGGCATCGACGGCTGGAGCTGGGATGCGCCGTTCGTCTACACCGCAAAGAAATATGCCGAGACCAAGGACGCCAGCCTGATCTGGGAAGGCCACAAGGCCGGCCGTCACATCGGCTATTGCCACATCGAGAAGTTGCACAACCTCGAGCAACTGCCATCAACCGGGTTCACGGTGTCCTGCTTCCCGGTGAAGATCGAACGCGCTTCGGCGGGCTGGACCCGGGCCGTCGCTATTCTCGACGGATAGATCCGTCGCTAGCGAGAAACGCCGAGAGGAATTTCAGGATGGAATTGCGCCGAGCTTGTTGGCAGATGCTTCTGCGGGAGTGAGTCCGTTTCGTCGATCAGCCCGATGCCGCCGCGGCTTCATCCTGACGGCGCGCTGACACTGACAACAGCGATCGCGCGCCGCAACGCGACAGCGCGCATGTCGATTGAGCGCAGCCCGCTCAGTGGAAGTGTCAAATTAGCGGCAAAGAAAAAGGCGCGCCGGTTGTCCGGCACACCTGATTATTGTTTAGACCGTGCGTAAATTTTCGCCG
Source organism: Bradyrhizobium sp. AUGA SZCCT0158 (assembly GCF_018130065.1). Taxonomy (GTDB): domain Bacteria; phylum Pseudomonadota; class Alphaproteobacteria; order Rhizobiales; family Xanthobacteraceae; genus Bradyrhizobium. Next base: position 211,630 of record NZ_JAFCME010000006.1, read on the forward strand.
ATCAATCCGATATCAGTAATACCTGCAGACGCGAACGCCGTACGCATTCCACCAGCAGCGGGGTCCGCCGCGAACCACGGGAACACCGTAGAAGCCATAGCCCCGGCCCCGGCCATAATAACCACGGCCGCGACCCCAGCCGCCGCCGCGATAGAAACCACGACCGCCACCGCGACCCCACCCGCCGCCACGGCCTCGTCCACCGCGGGCTTCCGCCGGCGACGTCGTTGCACCTACCAGAATGGCAGACGTGCTGGCGACGTAGACGAACAACAAGGCGAGCGCTGCAAGACAACGCGTCAGGATATTGTAGCGTTTAGCCATTCTAGAATCTCCCGGTCACTTTCTAAACCACCTGGACTTCCGCATTATCAAACTTAGACGCTCGAAAATGCCTTTGGTTCAGATGAGCTAAGATAATATCTTTACTAAGGTTCTTTCGGCAATTCGGGACTTTATTAAGACGGAAAGATAAGGTCAAGTTACACTCCGGCTTGCGACGAATTCTCGCGTTGCGCCGTTCATCTTCGTTCATCTTCGTTCATCTTTCTGTCCGACGATTGTGCACTGCAGAATTACCGAAACGAAAATTCGGCAAGACAAACCAGCCGAACACCAGGCAAAAAAACAGGCAAGAAAAATCAGGCAAGCCCAAGCCAGCAACTTGACGTCGACACGATCTCGCGCACGACGGTCCCCCCGCCTTAAAGAGTATCCATGCCCAAACAGCACACCTACGTTCTCGGCCTGAACACCTACGACCATGACGTGAGCGCCTGCCTGCTACGCGACGGCGCCATCGCATTCGCGATCGCCAAGGAGCGGATCACGCGGGTCAAGCACGCGTCCGGCTTCTACAAGGAGGTGATCGATTATTGCCTCGAGGCAGAAGGCATCACGCTGGATGACATCGATCTGATCGTTCGCAATTGCTACATCATGCCGGTAGGGGAAATGGAAGAACGGCTGGTCTATTTTGACGCGCCGGGCTTCCTTCCCGAATTTGAACGGGACGACGCGGCCAAGCACCCGTTGTATTTGTCGCACTCGGAGAAGGTGGTAACGATCTCCCACCATCTGGCGCACGCCTACAGCGCGTTCGCGGTATCGCCGTTCGAGGAAGGCGTGGTGATGATCGTCGATGGCGTCGGCAGCTATCAGTCCGACGTCATGGAGTCCTATCCCTCGGGCGACACCGCAACGCCGCTCGCGCGCGAATCCGAGAGCTATTACAAGTTCAAGGGATCGACGATCGAATGCCTGAAGAAGGTTTTCATGGAGCCGGACCGCGGCTTCCTGAGCGATGAATTCTACAACATGCCGGGGATGGGCGCGCTCTACAGCCGGGCGTCGACCTACATTTTCGGCGACTGGAATAAATGCGGCGAGCTGATGGGGCTCGCACCCTATGGCCGCCACAACGCGGTCGCGAGCCTGATGGGGCTGAAAGACGGCACGCTGCAGGTGCCGCACTGGACCACCGATCTCAAGCAGCCCTACATCCAGGACGGCAGCAACTGGGAAAAGAGCCCGGCGATGCGGCACTGGGAGGATCTGGCCTGGCGGGTGCAGGACGACACCGAGAACGTGCTGCTCGCCCGCGCGCGCTGGCTGCGCGAAACCACCGGGGCCAAGAACCTGACGATGGCCGGTGGTGTCGCCCTGAACTGTGTGGCCAATGGCCGGCTCGCCCGTGAAGCCGGTTTCGACAATATCTGGATCCAGCCGGCGACCGGCGATGACGGCATTGCGATCGGCTGCGCCTATTACGGCTGGCTCGAGATCCTGAAGCAGCGCCGCAACTTTGTCATGGAGCATTCCTATATCGGCAAGCCCTATAGCGATGCGGATGTCGCGGCTGCGCTGCAGCGGTTTCTGGTGCGTATCCAGATCGACGCGAGACGCAGCGACAATGTTTGCCGCGATACCGCGAAGCTGCTCGCCGATCAGCGCGTGATCGGCTGGTTTCAGGGCGGCTCGGAGTTCGGACCGCGGGCGCTCGGCAACCGCAGCCTGCTCGGCGATCCCCGCAAGCCCGAGATGAAGGACATCCTGAACAGCCGCGTCAAGCACCGGCAGGCGTTCCGCCCGTTCGCGCCGATCGTATTGGCCGAGCGGATGAAGGATATTTTCGAGGGCGACGCGGATTCGCCGTTCATGCTGCTTGCGAAGCCGGTGCGCCCTGAGTGGCGCGACAAGATACCGGCGATCGTGCATGTCGACGGTACGGCGCGCGTCCAGACCGTGCGCGAAGCGACCAATCCGAAGCTGTACCAGTTGTTGAAGGAGTTCGATGCGTTGACCGGCGTTCCCGTGCTGATCAACACGTCATACAACATCAAGGGCGAGCCGATCGTCGAGACGCCGCGCGATGCCGTGGCCTGCTTCCTGACCACGGGGGTCGACCATCTGATCATGCACGACACGGTGGTATCGAAGACCGCCATGCACAAGATCGTCGGACCGCTGGTCGATACCTACGACGACGTGAGGAACCTGGTGTCAGCGACCGCCCGGTCGGCCTGAAGGTGGCCGTTCTGGAAGTTGAGGGACACCGATCAAGCCGCTTCGATCAAGCGGCCGCTTTCGGCGCCGGCTTGGGCAACGGCTTGTCCTGCCGTTTCGACCAGGAAATATAGTAGGCGACGATCGTCATGATCGCGATGCCGGTCACGCTGACGAAGATCTGCGCGAACAGCGAGCCGGAGCTCAGCGACAGCTGGAAGTGCCCGACGAACGACAGGAACACGCCGACGCAGAATACCGCGAGCGATTGCTGGCCGCAGACCACCAGCGGATCGAATATTCTCCATTCCAGCGCCGGCCAATCCTTCGGGATGAACCGGATCACCATGATCACGATCACCACGAAATGGATGAAGCGGTAGGGCGCCAAATTGGTCTTGTCGTTCGGATTGAACATCGAATAGAGCCAATGCGGGAACATGTTTCCGAAATCCGGAAACCTGCCGGCCATCGTCATGACCAGCGCCAACAGCAGATAGGCGATACAGAAATACAGCGTCAGCGGGTGATTGATCACCGCCGCCGACCGCCGGGCGCCGCCGAGCGCGCACCAGGAGCCGAACACGAACAGCACCTGCCAGGCGAACGGGTTGAAGTACCAGGTTCCGGTCGGGTAGGCCGCCAGGTTCCAGCCGGTTTGCCGCGACACCAGCCACAGCACGATTGCGGCGACCATGGTCCAGTTGGGCTGGCGCAGCATCATCCACAGCACCGGCGGGAACAGTCCCATCAGCACGATGTAGAGCGGCAGCACGTCGAGGTTCACCGGCTTGAACTTCAGGAACAGGCCCTGGCGCAACGTTTCGGTCGCGTTGTCGACCAGGCCGACGACGTTGAACTCGTTGACGAGCTCGGAATCGCCAAACCGCAGCGCGAGGTAGCTGATCGAGGCGATATAGATCACGAACAGGATGATGTGGGCGACGTAGAGCTGCCAGACGCGCTTGGTCAGCCGCGTGGCGCCGACGATGAAGCCGCGGTCGAGCATCATCCGGGCATAGACGAAGGAGGCGGTATATCCGGAAATGAAAACGAACAGGTCGGCCGCGTCGCTGAAGCCGTAGTTGCGGGTCGTGATCCAGTTCACCACGTTGTCCGGGATGTGATCCAGATAGATCGCCCAGTTCGCAACCCCGCGAAACAGGTCGAGCCGGAGGTCGCGTCCTTTTTCGGGCAGGGTGGCGTTGATTTTCATTGGAGCCGCTTCGATGTGATGCTGTCGGGACGATCGCGCCGCCGGACCAAGCCTTGAATCAGGCCTCGAACCATACGCGGGCCGCAGGGCGGACGAAGATTGTCACAGTGCAGCATAATGACTATACCGGTCCGGAATGGTACATCCGGGGTTATGGAATCACCGATCAAATCCCTGAAAGGTGTCTCTATACTATCCCGGCCGTCTGCGCCAAACGTCTCCAAGTCTCGTGTCTTTAAGTCGCACATCTCTGAAGGTTCGACCATCCATGACCGCACGCATTTTTAAGCCCGCCAAAAACGCGATGCAATCGGGCAGGGCCAAGACCCGGGAATGGCAGCTCGACTACGAGCCCGAGCAGCCCCGGGCGATCGAACCGTTGATGGGCTGGACCTCATCCGGCGACATGAAGCAGCAGCTCACGCTCCACTTCGACACCAAGGAAGACGCGGTGGCCTATTGCGAACGCAAGGGCATTCCCTACCAGGTGATCGAGCCCAAGGACTCCGCGCACCGCCAAGTCGCCTATGCCGACAATTTCGCGTTCCGGCGCGGCGAGCCCTGGACCCACTAAGTCCTGAACTAAGCGCTGAACCCATTGAAGCGCTAGGGATCGGTTCGGGGCGTCGGGTCCCCCGGGATCGGCAAAGGCGCATCCTTCGCGACGCCAAGGACCGGCAAGCTTCTGATAGTCCGGACCTCGGGCATGGCGGCGAACTGCCGAAGCTGCTGATGCATCCCCTCGACATCGGGCGCGACGCATTTGAGTAAAAAGTCCGCTTCTCCCGAGATGCGCCAGCTTTGCAGAACCAGCGGCAGGGCCGCGATCGAGGCTTCGAACGCTTCCAGCGTCGCCTTGGCCTGGCTCGCCAGCTGGATCGATACGAACGACACGACCTCGTAGCCGAGCACCTTCTCGTCGATCGTGGCGCGGATCGCCTTGATCACGCCGCGGCTGCGCAGGGATCGTACGCGCCGCAGGCAAGGCGGCAGGGACAGGCCGACACGACTGGCCAGTTCGTTGATCCGGATGCGTCCATCCTTCTGAAGCTCGGACAATATCCTCAGGTCGATGTCGTCGAGCTTGTGATTGGCTGTCATGGCTGCTCGTCCGCGCTCAGGAGTCCGCCGCTGCTAGACAGCTGCAACCCGCCGTGGCTTGCGGATGCTGCGGGCAGGGGCGCTCGCGGCCTGCGGCGACACGCCCGACAGCACCAGCTTCTCATGGGCGGCGATGATCGCGTCCCTGGTCAGGCGTCCGCCCGGCCGGTACCAGGTGCAGAGGCCGGTCAGGAGCGCCAGGATCGCAAACGTCGCCACCTTGACATCGACGACTTCGAAGACGCCTTCGGAAACGCCCTCCGAGAGGATACGCGCCAGCCGCGCCTCATAGGCGCTGCGCAGCGCCACGATCGCCTCATAGTTCTTCGGCTCCAGGCTGCGCAGTTCGGAATTGGCGATGAAGACCTCGCGCTTGCGGCTCATGTGGTAGGTGACGTGGAATGCGACGAAGGCGCGGAGCTTTTCCTCCGGACCTTGCTTACCTTCCAGCGCGAGATCGAGCTGACGAATGAGCTCGTTGACGTGGTCCTGCACCAGTTCGAACAGCAGTTCCTGCTTGGTGCTGATATGATTGTACAGCGATCCCACCTGGATCCCGACCTCGGCGGCGAGGTCGCGCAGGCTCATCGCCGAATAGCCCTGTTCGAAGATCAGGCGTAGCCCGGCCTTGCGGATCGCTTCCAGCGTCTTCGGGCCATAGGAGCCGATCGTACGTGCCATCTGGTCCTCGGGGTAGTAGATTGAGACGCTTATAAAGATACAAACGACCGTATGTTTATTGCATGAGATGTGAGGAATTTCAACGGCATAACATGCCATTTTGGCAAAACTCAAAAATCATGACCATCCTCTTGCAGCTCTATTAAAAAAACGTATGATCGTTTTTAATTCGGAGGAGGCGTGATCGTGCAAGCGGGCCCGCAATCCCGGCTGCCGGGACACTTCGCCGCAAAGATGGTACAGCCTGTCGCGCCGTTTCGCGAGAGGTCTTGTCCCGTCAGTCCTAGAGGCCACGCACCAACCGCCCGTCACCCAAAGAAACGATAGGCCATGTCGCTTCATTCAACGATCGATCCCACATCCGCCGATTTTGCCCGCAACGCCGAAGTGATGCGCGGCCTCGTCGCCGACCTCAGAGAAAAACTCAAGGTGGTTGCCGGCGGCGGCGGTAAAACCTCACGCGCACGGCATACCTCGCGCGGCAAAATGCTGGCGCGCCAGCGCGTCGACCTGCTGATCGATCCCGGCACCGCATTCCTCGAATTGTCGCCGCTGGCTGCCCACGGTCTCTATGGCGGCGACGTCCATTCCGCCAGCGTCATTACCGGGGTAGGGCGCATCTCGGGCCGCGAATGCGTCATCGTCGCCAACGACGCCACCATCAAGGGCGGCACCTACTATCCGATGACCGTGAAGAAGCATCTGCGCGCGCAGGACATCGCGCGGCAGAACAATCTGCCTTGCGTCTACATGGTCGATTCCGGCGGCGCGTTCCTGCCGCTGCAGGACGAGATCTTTCCCGACGAGCGGCATTTCGGCCGCATCTTCTACAACCAGGCGCAGATGTCGGCAGCTGGCATTCCGCAGATCGCCATTGTGATGGGCTCCTGCACGGCGGGCGGCGCCTATGTGCCCGCGATGTCGGACGAGAGCATCATCGTGCGCAACCAGGGCACGATCTTTCTAGGCGGACCGCCGCTGGTGAAGGCCGCGACCGGCGAGGTGGTCACGGCCGAAGAACTCGGCGGCGCCGACGTGCACTCGCGGCAGTCCGGCGTCACCGACCATTACGCGCAGAACGACGCCCATGCGATCGGGATCGCGCGGCGCATCGTGGCTACGCTGAAGCCGCCGACGCGCGCCGCGCTCAACATGCGCGAGCCGCGCGAGCCGCTGTTCCCGGCGGAAGAAATATACGGCGTGGTTTCCGCCGACGGCCGCAAGCCGTTCGACGTTCATGACATCATCGCGCGGATCGTCGACGGTTCCGAATTCGACGAGTTCAAGAAGCTTTACGGTACGACCTTGATCTGCGGCTTTGCCCATATCTGGGGCTATCCGGTCGGCATCATCGCCAATAACGGCATCCTGTTCAGCGAGAGCTCGCTGAAGGGCGCGCACTTCATCGAATTGTGCTGCCAGCGCAATATCCCGCTGGTGTTCCTGCAGAACATCACCGGCTTCATGGTCGGCAAGAAATACGAGGCCGGCGGCATCGCGCGCGACGGCGCCAAGCTGGTGACGGCGGTGGCGACCGCCGGGGTGCCGAAATTCACCGTCGTGATCGGCGGCTCCTATGGCGCCGGCAATTACGGCATGTCGGGCCGCGCCTACAGCCCGCGCTTCCTCTGGATGTGGCCGAACGCCCGCATCTCGGTGATGGGCGGCGAACAGGCGTCGATGGTTCTGGCCCAGGTGCGGCGCGACGGTATCGAGGCCAAGGGCGACACCTGGTCGGCCGAAGAGGACGAGAAGTTTCGTGCGCCTATTCGTGCCCAGTATGAGAGCCAGGGCAGTCCCTATTATGCCACCGCGCGGCTATGGGATGATGGGGTGATTGATCCCGCCGATACGCGGCTGGTGCTCGGCCTTGGATTGTCCGCGGCTGGCAACGCGCCGATCGAACCGACGAAGTTCGGCCTGTTCAGGATGTGATGCAGATGGACCGCTCGAAACTATACCGGCGTTTCCGCACGCTCTTGATCGCCAACCGCGGCGAGATCGCCTGCCGCGTGATCCGCTCCGCCCGCGCCATGGGCCTGCGCACCGTGGCCGTTTATTCCGAGGCCGACCGCGACGCCATGCATGTCGCCATGGCCGACGAGGCCGTGCTGCTCGGGCCGGCGCGGGCCCGCGACAGCTACCTCAACGTCGAGCGCGTCATTGAAGCGGCGCGCCAGACGGGCGCCGAAGCGGTGCATCCCGGCTACGGGTTTCTGTCGGAGAATGCCGAGTTCGCGCAAGCCTGCCTCGACGCCGGCCTGGTGTTCGTCGGTCCGACCGCCGCGATGATGACGGCGATGGGCTCCAAATCCGGCTCCAAGGCGCTGATGGAAAAGGCCGGCGTGCCGCTGGTGCCAGGCTATCACGGCGAGGCCCAGGACGAGGCTGTTCTGGCGCAGGCCGCCGACAAGATCGGCTTCCCGGTACTGGTCAAGGCCTCCGCCGGTGGCGGCGGGCGCGGTATGCGCGTGGTCAATTCGGCCGGTGAACTGGCGGCTGCCATCGTCAGTGCCAAGCGCGAAGCAAAGGCCGCGTTCGGCGACGATCGCATGCTGATCGAGAAATTCGTCCAGAATCCGCGCCACATCGAGGTGCAGATCATCGGCGACAGCCACGGCAACCTGCTCTCGCTCTGGGAGCGCGAATGCACGCTGCAGCGGCGGCATCAGAAGGTGATCGAGGAAGCGCCGTCGCCGACGCTCGACGCCGCCCAGCGCGAGGCGGTCTGCGCCGCCGCGCGCAAGGCGGCCGCGGCGGTCAATTATGTCGGCGCTGGCACCATCGAATTCGTCTCCGACGGCAAGGAGGTGTTCTTCATCGAGATGAACACCCGCCTGCAGGTCGAGCATCCCGTGACCGAACTGATCACCGGCGTCGATCTCGTGGAATGGCAGTTGCGGGTGGCGTTCGGCGAGAAGCTGCCGCTGGCGCAAAATGAGATCAAACTGAACGGCCATGCCATCGAGGCGCGGGTCTACGCGGAAAATCCGCAGAAGAATTTTATGCCCTCGGTCGGCCGGATCAAGACATGGCGCACGCCTGACGCCGTTGACGGCCTGCGCATCGATGCCGGCTATCGCAGCGGCGATGCGGTGTCGCCCTATTACGACGCCATGCTCGCCAAGGTGATCGCGTGGGCGCCGACCCGACAGGCCGCGATTGAGAGACTGAACCGCGGGCTGGAAGAGACCGACGTCCGCGGCATCGTGACCAACATCCCGTTCCTGTCAGCGCTGGTGACGCATCCGCAAGTTCGGGCGAACACCATCGACACCGGTTTTATTGAACGCGAATTGAAAGGCCTGACCGACCCGAAATACGCTTGCGGCGATCTGGAACTCTGTGCGGCGGTCGCCGCTATCGTAGTCGAGGAGCGCAAGGTCGCAGCCAAGGAGGCCCATTCGCCGTGGCAGGCCTTTGGCTGGCAGCCGGTCGGCCAGCGGCAGCGCGTGTTCGCGCTTCGCCAGGGACAGGGCGCCGAGCAGAAGGTCACGCTGGACTATGGCAACGGGGCGTCGAGGCTGTCGATCGGCGAGCGTCAGTTCGTTTTCACGACGTCGCCTGCCGATGATGGTGGTTTTGATCTGACGCTCGACGGGATGAAATCCCATGTCGTCGCGGTGATCGAGGGTCACGAACTCTATCTGCGCACCCGCAACGGCCGTTTCGACCTGCATTGGGTCGATCCGTTCGGCGGCGAGACCGAGGAGCATGTCGGCGAGGACAAGATCGTGGCGCCGTTGCCGGGCACCGTGGTGGCGCTGCTGGCCGAGGAGGGGGCGACGCTGGAGAAGGGGGCTGCGATCCTGACGCTGGAAGTCATGAAGATGGAGCAGACCCTGCGCGCGCCGTTTGCCGGCGTGTTGAAGAAGATCAAATGCAAGGTCGGCGATATCGTTGGCGAAGGCGTAGAACTTGCCGAAGTCGAACCTGCAGCCTCGTGAGGCCGAAATGAGCGACGCTGTCCGTATCATTGAAGTAGGGCCGCGCGACGGGCTGCAGAACGAGAAGACCCCGATCAGTGTGGCTGATCGGATTGCCTTCATCGAGGCGTTGATCGGTGCAGGATTGCACACCGTCGAGGTCGGTGCCTTCGTGTCACCGAAAGCGATCCCGCAGATGGTTGGCTCGGACCAGGTGTTGCGTGGCGTCAGCCATATCGCAGGCAGCGAGTTCCACGTGCTGGTGCCGAACGAAAAGGGATACGAAGCCTCGCAAGCGGCCGGCGCCAAGGTCATTGCCGTGTTCGCCTCCGCCTCGGAAGGATTTTCCCGCGCCAACATCAATTGCTCGATCGCGGAGTCGATTGAGCGCTTCAAGCCGGTGGTCGCCCGCGCTAAGGCAGACGGCGTCAAGGTGCGTGGTTATATCTCCTGCGTGCTCGGCTGTCCCTTCGACGGCGAGATCAAGCCGCAGGCCGTGGTGGACGTCGCCAAAACGCTGTGGGACCTCGGCTGCTACGAGGTCTCGCTCGGCGACACCATCGGCGTCGGTACGCCGCTGAAGGCACGGCAACTGCTGCGAGCGGTAGCCGGCAGCGTGCCGATGGAAAAACTCGCAATGCATTTCCACGACACGTACGGGCAGGCATTGGCCAACCTCTATGCGGGGATGGAGGAAGGCGCGCGCGTGATCGACTCCGCCGCCGGCGGCCTCGGTGGCTGCCCCTACGCGCCGGGCGCCACCGGCAATGTCGCGACCGAAGATGTGGTCTATATGCTCGAGGGCTTGGGGATCAAAACCGGCGTGGACATGACAAAGCTGCTAGCTGCGACGAACGAGGTCAGCCGCTTGATTGGCAGGCCGCCGGTCAGCCGCGTCGCTTCGGCGTTGAACGCGAAGAGGCGCATGGCGAGTAGCGAATAGCAAATGGAAGTCCCGCTATTCGCCATTCGCTACTCGCCCGCTTCACCGGGCATCAGGCGGCGACGTCGGTTGCGAGCTTCAGCAGATTGGCCGACGTCGCCGTCGCGGCACTGTAGTCTTTCCACGCAGTATCGCGCGCGATGTCGCGCCACTTGGCGACGGTTGCCGCATCGAGCGCGCTGACTTTGGCGCCGGCCTTCTCATAAACCTTCGCGACTTCGATATCGTCGTCCTGCGCACCCTTCTTGCCGAAGGCTTCGAGGTCAGCGCCGACCGCGCGAATGATGTCCTGCTGGTTCTTGGGCAGCTTGTCGAAGCTCGCCTTCGACATCAACAACGGCTCCAGCATGAACCAGTAGGAGGCGCCCGCGCCCGAGGTCAGCGATTTTGCGACCTCCTCCAGACGGAACGAGATCAGGCTGGTGGAGGAGGTAATTCCGGCATCGCAGGCGCCGCTCTGCATCGCCGCATAGAGTTCGTTTGATGGTACCGAGAGCACCGCTGCGCCCGCGGTCAGCAGCACCATGTCCATCTCGCGCGAACCGCCCCGAACCTTGAGGCCCTTGGCGTCTTCCGGATCGACGATCGGCCTGGACCGGCTGGCGACGCCGCCGGCCTGCCAGACCCAGCTCAGCAGGATGATGCCCTTGTCGGCCAGGAAATCGGTCAGCGCCTTGCCGACGGGGTGCGTTTTCCAGCGCAAGCCCTGATCGTAGGTCGAAACCAGTCCGGGCATCAGGCCGATATTGGTTTCCGGCAACTCGCCGCCGGCATAGGGAAGGGGATAGAGGCTTAGATCGAGTTCGCCTTTGCGCATCGCCGAGAATTGCGCGTTGGTCTTGATCAGCGAGGAGTTCGGATAGACCTCGGCCGCAATCTCGCCGCCGCTGCGCTTGGCCACTTCCTGCGCGAACGTACGGCACAGGCGGTCGCGGAAATCACCCTTGTCGATGGTGCCGCCCGGAAACTGATGCGAAATCTTCAGCCTCGTTGCGGCGTGTGCGGTGCCCGTGCCGAAGCGAAGAATGGCAGGCGCGGCGAGCGCGGATCCGAGAACATGGCGGCGTGTGAGCATGGTTCTCCCCTGAATTGCATTCTTGATCGGCGTGTCCAAGCCGGCGTTGAGCACCGTTTAGCCGGCGGCCGTGCGTAGAGTTTCTGTTCTGGTCGTTCGAGGCAGCCTGTCGCTCAAGGCAGCAGTGGCTGATTCCAGAGCCAGACTTCAAGGTCTGCCGCAGCGCACACGCAGGACGGGGAGGGGTTTTGTGGTCTCGTCGACCATGCGTTCGCCTCCGTTTCTCGGGACGCGTGCGCTGGCCTGCTTCAATTATCCGCTATGGCGGCAACGGCGCTCTCCTGCCGCCGTCCAGGACTATAAGCGCAAGGACGACCCACGAAGAACGACTCGCTATTCAACACGCCAGGAGTGTCACGAAGAAGGACAGGACATGATGAAGACGGATGCCATCAAAGGACGGCGGGTTGGCGAAAGACGGTATGAACAATAGCCAAGCCGTCGTTTGCTTTTGCAATCGGGCTCGCCTGCGCGGAGTCTTGCGATTTCCGGCGCGGTTACCCGCGCCCGAACGAGCGCGTTACTTCTTCTTGCCTTTGCCGCTCTTGCGGGCCGCGTAGCGCGCATCGCGCTTGGCCTTTGCTTCGGCCTCGAGGGCTGCCTGTCTGGCGGCCTCTTCTTCCTTTTCGCGGGCAAGCTGGGCGGCAGCCGCGGCCGCAGCCTCTTCCTCGCGCGCCTTGGCTTCGGCCTTGGCGGCTTCGCGGGCTTCCTTGGCCTTGGCGCGGGCGGCCGCCTGCGCTTCGCGCTCGGCCTGACGCTGCTTCACCTCCGGATCGTCAGGGCCGGGCTGGGCCTTGAACTTGTTCAGGATGTTCTGTCTCGCTTGCTGGGCGGCCTTCTGGCGGTCGGCGAAGCTGGGTTCCTTGAATCCACTCATAAAAAGGGGCCTTGTCGTTTTCTTGATTGGTTGTGAAACGCAGGGAATGGCGGTTTGCGCTTCAGTAGGTGAACCGGCGACAAAATGCCAGCACCGAAGGGGGCAAACAGGGAGATTTCCGTGAACGACCCGGTTGGTCGACCGCTGCCGGTGAGCGCGCTAAAGCGTTTTCCAGCGAAGTGGACACCGGTTCGCGTCAAGAAAACGCGTCAAGACAAGAATCTAGAGCCCCGTTCCGATTCCATCGGAACGGAAAGGCTCTAGCGGCGGCCGTGGCCGGATCGCCAATGGCGTTGGCCTCGACACAAGCGACGGCTGAAACCCGGTTCCGAGCCGAGCCAGGCAGTGGCTGTTCCAATCAGTCGCTGTTCTAATCAGTCCTGGATTGGTCGCGGCGGCCGCCCGGACCGAGAATTTTCGCAACCGTCACGGCCGTCATCGCCACGCGATCGGAAGTCCGCTGGGCTTCCAGCCTGTCGCGGGCTCCCTCCTTGATCATGAGATCGATGAGTTCGAGCCGTTTGGCATCGTCGGTCGCTTCAGCCAGGAGTTTTCGATAGCGATCGTAGTCGTAGCCCACTTCCTGCTTGCTCATGGCACGCTCCGCACACGCGCTTTCCCCAAACCAACACTGTTGATCAACCTCTGCACGCGCGCAACGAATTTGCGGGACTTATACCCCTGCCGCGCATCTTGGCGTGCGAGTGTTGCAGAATTGATCCGGCAGATAGCGCACAGGTTGTGGCGCGGTCGGATGTCGGGAGAGGGAACCCGATACGATCGGTAGCGCCGCCCCGCTTGGGCCGGAACGTGCCGGCGCAATCGGTCGCACCTGAAAGCCGAAACACTGTGAATTCGCTCACATAAGGACGGCCGGCGCGAGCCTATGTTGCGGCAGGTCCTGAAAGGAACGACGGCCATGATCCCGAATTGGTGCACCCCTAAAAATGTCGTTCTCGCCGCAGCGATCGTTTTGTTCGCCTGCGTCGCGGGCGGTGTTGCGACCGGACTGGCGTATCCGGAGCCGGTGTCCAGCGCCGCGCTCGGGCCAGATTGGCAGTGCAGCCGGATGGCGTTTGTCTGGACCACTTGCAGGAGACTGACGCACGCCAAATCTGCATCGATTCGTGTAGCGAGGGAACCGGTCTGCACGCGAATCCGGACCTAGGCGCGAGAAGGTCCGGCAACGTTGCGTTGGGTCGTCGCTGGAGCGTTTTCCAGCGAAGACGCTACCGGTTCGTGTCAAGAAAACGCGTCAGATCAAAAATCCAGAGCCCCGTTCCGGTTTCAATCGGAACGGACAGGGCTCTAGACGATGGTCGTGAGCACGTACGAATGCCACGCACTCCAGTCGATTCCATCAAACGCGCGGACATACATGGTCTCGCCGCCGGTCGCAGCGCCACCACGGAGCCAGACATTGGAGAGGTCGGCTGGGCTGACATCGATCACCGTGCTGGCAGCCCAGTGGGAATTCGTGGGCGTCCAGAAGTAGCCGCTGTTAGCGCCGGAGCCTCCGTCCCAGAACTGATATTGGGTTGCCGGATGTCCGTCGGCATCGGAATAGGACACCAGGTTGCCGATCTGGCTCCACTCATTGACGTGCAGGGTCTGGTTGTTGATCGAAGCCACCGGTGCATGATTAGCCAGCGTCGTCAACGCGAACGAGTCCCAATTGCCCCACGCGGTTCCATCGAAAGCCCGTATGTACATGGTATCGGTACCGCCCGCCGTGCCGCCTCGCACCCAGATATTGGCGAGGTCGGATGGTGCGATATCAACGGCCGTACCGGCCGCCACGTGTGAATCGGTGGGTGTCCAGAAATAGGCGCTGGTTGCGGACAAGCCGCCGTCCCAGATCTGGTACTTCGTAATCGCGTCGCCATCGGCGTCGGACGACGTCGTCCAATTGACGAGTTTGGCCCATTGGGCCGCGTTCAGCGTATGGTCGTTGACCGTCGCGGTCGGCGCCGTATTCGTCGACGTCAGGGTGAAACTGTCCCAGTTGCCCCACGCGGTGCCGTCGAACGCGCGCACATACATGGTTTCGGAGCCAGTGGTCGCACCGGTGCGCAGCCAGAAATTGCCGAGATCGGCGGCCGAAACGTCGATCGTGGTGCCCGAGGCCCAATGCGCATTGGTGGAGGACCAGAAGTAACCGCTGTCTGTACCCCGCCGCCGTCCCAGAACTGGTACTTGGTAATTGTATCGCCTTCGGCATCGGACGCGCTGAGCCAGTTCTGCGGCTTGACCCACTGGTTGACGTGCAGCGACTGGTCATTGATGGTCGCGACGGGAACGGTATTTATCGTCGATGTCAGCACGAACGTATCCCAGCCCCCCATTCGGTGCCGTCAAATGCGCGGACCCACAGCGTCTCGGACCCCGTCGCGGTACCGCCCTGGACCCAGACATTGCCGAGATCGGCGGCGGAAACCTCGATGGTGGTGTTGGCGGTCCAATGCGAATTAGTGGGCGTCCAGAAATAGGCGCTGGTTGCGGCCGTGCCACTGTCCCAGAACTGGTACTTCGTGATCGTATCGTTATCCCCGTCGACCACGCTGATCCAACTGTCGATCTTGGCCCATTGACCGACATGCAGCGAATGATCGTTGACGGTGGCGACAGGCGTTGCGTTCGTCGACGTCAGGGTGAAGGTATCCCAAGCGCCCCATTCGAAGCCGTCGAACGCACGAACCCACAGCGTCTCGGAGCCTGTCGCCGAGCCGCCCTTTATCCAGACATTGGCGAGATCGGCGGCTGAAACTTCGATGGTGGTATTGGCGGCCCAATGAGAATTATTGGGTGTCCAGAAATAGGCGCTGGTTGCGGCCGTGCCACTGTCCCAGAACTGGTACTTCGTGATCGTATCGCTATCCCCGTCGACCACGCTGGTCCAATTGTCGATCTTGGCCCATTGACCAACATGCAGCGTATGATCGTTGACGGTCGCGACAGGCGTTGCGTTCGTCGAAGTCACCGTGAAAGTGTCCCAGGCGCCCCAGTCGGAGCCGTCGAAGCGCGTACCCACAACGTCTCGGAGCCGGTCGTCGAGCCGCTCCGGAACCAGACATTGGCAAGCTCGGCAGCTGAAACTTCGATCGTCGTGTTGGCGGCCCAATGCGTGTTGGTGGGAGTCCAGAAATAGGCGCTGGTCGCCGACGTGCCGCTGTCCCAGAACTGGTATTTGGTGGCGGCATCTCCGTTGGGGTCGGAGTAGCTCAGCAGGGTGGATACCTGTTTCCATGTATGTATTGAGGTGCACCGATTGGTCACTGATCGCGGCAATCGGGATTCCATTGGGCGTCGTCGTGAAGGTAAACGAAGCCCAACTGCTCCAGTCTATTCCGTCGAACGCGCGTACCCACATTGTCTCGCTGCCGCTGGCCGAACCGGAACGCAGCCAGACGTCGGAGAGTGCGACGCCGGAACGTCAATCGTGGTGCCGGCGGCCCAATGGGCATTTGTGGGAGTCCAGAAATAGCCGCTGGTCGCGGACGTACCGCTATCGAAGAGCTGGTAGCTTACCGCTGGGTTGCCGTCGGCATCGGAATAGCTGATCCAGGGCTGCAGCCGCTGCCAGTGGTTGGACAGCATGCTTCGATTGCCGATGGATACGACGGGAGCAGTCATGATGTGCGTCCTCGTGATGTGCCGGTCAAAAATACCGGGCTGTTTCCAAGGTACAGCGCGATCGATGTCGCCTTCAAAACAAGGCAGCCAGCTTCAGTCCTGCGTAATCGAAACAAACCGAGCATCTTAGAAAATCATCAAATCGAAACAGTAGGCCGACACGATCGTCTGATCTAATCAGCATCGCAATTCTGGCGCTATCTGTCTGTGATTCAGGTCACGGACGTTGAAAAAATTGACAAAGCAATTCGTTGAAGTGACGCGCTTGTTGCGCGTTCGCCGCCACCACGCGTTCTCCAGTATCGCTCAAAGACGCGCCACACTCAGCGGGGCGGATGCGGTCTTGCAAGCGCGGTCAACGGCAAGTACGATCGCTGTCACGGCGGCGCTGCGCGTCTTGGCTTCGCCTGTTTTCGTGGTGAGATCGTCGAGCGACACAGCCCATCGCCACGAATTTGGCTGATCGCCTTCGAAGATCGAATAATTCTTGCCGTGACACTCCATCAGAAAAATTCACAAACGCCTGATCGGGAGCGTCGAGTATCTAAAGGGTCTTGCTTGCAACGAAATGAGTCGCGAGTTTTTTACTTGCGCCGCGTATCATATTGAAATTATTGGCGATCCCAGCAGAACGGACACATCGACTAACCTCAAGTACTTAACTTGGCAAACTAAGCTATCGCGGCTGGCTGACACTATTGAGCTTTTACCAGCACTGGCAAATTTGCGGTCGCGCCAATCCAAAGTAGAGGGAAGTAGAGAAGGGCGCCCAGCGGTAGCTGATTGAGCGCGGGCTAAAGAACGGGTTGGTTTGACGACTGTCCCCGTTCTCGTCCGCGCACTGGGGCCTTCTCTGCTCGTGGACGTCATCAGCCGTCAGGTTACCGGACCAAAAATCCGGGTTGCACCGCCGGAACTTCAGGTGAAAGCCCTTCCGACGGCCCGACTGCCCGAGCATGGGCTGAGGGATAGCGAGGATCACGAACCCCGGTGTTGTTGCTGTGTTGCGCAACGGGGAGGCGGCTGGCCACCGATAAAGGGCAGTCCTCGGTAAACGGTGCTGAAATGTGCTCCCTCTATACCGCTCCTCTTTTCAGGACAGTTCCTGGGGAGGGGGAGGACGCGGAAGGCGGACTATTGTCCTAATTTAGGAGGAGTGAATGGGTAAAAGCCGTCAGCGGGTTTGCTTACAAGATGGATTGAAGCTCGATTTAAATAGGCTCGCAAAAAAAGGGTTCATTCGCCGGGACGCGAACATCGGCCTTCGGGGCATTACGTGGACGCATTCGTATTGGGGCGACGTTGCGACTGGTCTGATCACGGCGGACATGACAGCGCCGCATGCAGGTTGGTTTCGAATTCAGATCGGGAATCTTGACCAACGGATCACGCTCGTATCGGAGAAACGGCATTTCGGTGGCCGGCAATGGTACTTTATTTGCCCCATCAAAAATCGACGGGCTTCGGTGTTATGGAAGCCAAATGGTGCCCCTCGATTTTGCAGCCGCCAAACCTGGGGCAGGCAAGTTGCCTATCAGTCGCAGTTTAATGACGTCACAAATCGGGCGCACGCGGGCAAAGCCCGGATCAAGTCACGGCTAATCGCGGACCTAGATCCCGATGAGTGGGATTTCCCCCCGAAGCCGAAATGGATGCGTTGGGAAACCTACAAGCGCTACGAAGCGGTGTACGATCACTATGAGGAGATTTTGGACTATGGATGCATCGCTCTCGTTGCAAAGCTTGGGAAAAATCTCTTTTGAAAATCAATGGCTGCGGGCGAGTTAGACAACATATTTCGATTCAAAGAACGCTGCTTCTTTTTGCGTGCTGCGAGACAAGGCATTGGCACACGTCGAGCGGTCGCGAACGCCGGGATAGGGCGCTCTTTAGCAGCCCTTGCAGATACTTTTCACCTTCGCATCGACCTTGGCGTTCTCTTGGTTAATTACCGCGTCAGCGGGAGTCGTTGGGCCACCCGGTGTCACCGTACCATCGATGCGGCCAGTGCTTGTGCCGCCGGCTCTGTTACCTGCCGTCCCCGTTGTAACAGAGCCGCGAGGTGCAGAGTTTCCCCCGCTAGCATTTCCAAGCGAACCACTAGAGTTTGCGGTCCCTACCGTATTCGTTCCCGGTGCATTCGGTGCTGTAGCAGCATTCGCTGCCCCACTGGGGTCATTCAACGAATTGTTGAGACCCGCAGGATTGCCGGGGCCGTTCGGTGCGCCACTGATTGCCGAGCTGCCAGCTCCAGCGGAGCCTGCGCTAGGAGCTGCGGTTCCAGGGCTGGTCCCAACAGACCCTGCCGAAGCGCCGCCGGCAGACGCGCCGCCCCCCGCGGACCCGCCGCCCGAACTTCCACCACCGCCTCCGCCTCCGCCGCCTTGAGCAAATGAGGCAATGGGCGAAAGCACAAGAGCAGCTGTAATGAGCAATTTGACGGGGAGGCGTACCGACATAGCCAATCTCCTTCTCCGCCCGACAATCATTTGAGGGAGGGGTTGTTCCTATCCCCGTAAGGGCGCTCGGCCGCATCCTTTGAGATGGCTAGACGTCATCCCGTAGCGGGTTTTCGATTGCGGGCCGCTTTCCCTTTTTCTTCAACAAATCATTCAACGCCTCGATTGCCTGTGCATGAAGCGCTGTATCCGTCAGCAGAGAGCATCCGCAGCAGCGACCGCCAACCGTCCAGGTTCATCCGGACCGCAAATCCCTTGTAGGATCGGGATCGCGGGATTTCAGTCGGTCGGGTCGTCGGGTGCGTGCCATCCAAGATGGACTCACGCAGCCGCAGTCTCAACCTGACCACGAGCTTGTTTGCTATCACGCAATAATGTTAGCTTCCGATAATCCTTATTCCCGGAAGTGAAATGTCATGGTGATTAAGCTGCCGATCTCACCCCCAATGGTCACCCTGCCGGCCACGCTGAACGAGGACTTTGCCGCGGCCCTAGACCTTGCCAAGGCTGAGAAGGCCCCCAGCACGCGCAGGGCCTATGGGACGGACTTTCGGCTATTCAGAGCCTATTGCGACGGCAAGGGCGTCAGCGCGCTCCCGGCTTCGCCCGAGACCGTGGCGTCCTATTTGGCCGCAGAGGCCTTGACCGCAAAGCCATCAACCATAGGCCGGCGGATCGCGGCCATCAGGTACGCCCACAGACTAGCAGGGCTCGAGACCCCGACCGATGCGGAAGGGGTCAAAGCCACAGTGCGGGGTATCCGCCGGACGTTCGGTGGCGCAACGACCAAAAAAGCCCCGGCTGTCGCGGCGCGGATGAAAAGCATGGCGGCGCTGGCGCCTGCGAACCTGACCGGGTTGCGGGACCGCGCGTTGTTACTGGTCGGCTTTGCCGGCGCGTTTCGTCGATCCGAACTGGTCGCGCTAGACGTGGCAGACGTGTTGGAGACCGACGAGGGGCTGCGGATCAAAATCCGCCGCGGCAAGACGGACCAGGAGGGAGAGGGCCGATCGATTGCCGTCCCCCGGGGGGACGTCATGTGCCCTGTAAAGGCTTTGCGAGCCTGGCTGGTCGCAGCTCGGATTGAGGCTGGGCCAATCTTTCGGCCGATTGATAAGGCCGGGACGGTGCGGGCCTCGCGGCTTACATGCCGTTCGGTCGCTAATTGCGTGAAGGCTTATGCGGAGCGAGCTGGCTTCGATCCTCGAACTTATTCCGGACACTCACTCCGCGCCGGCTTTCTTACATCGGCTGCAGCAAACCGGGCGAACATCTTCAAGATGATGGATCAGTCGGGACACAAATCGGTCGAAACCATGCGCGGTTATGTCCGAGATGCTGAGTTGTTTCAGGATCACGCAGGCACCGGGCTACTTTAAAATTGCAAAAGCGAATTTACTTCGGAGTGGGTTATGAGTTTAGAACAAATTTCTGATGAAAGCGTAGTTCGATACTATGAGAGCATTCGCCAGCAAGCCGAGGCTGATCGAAAGCACAAGAGCCAATTCACGGCTAGCCCTAGCGTACGCGAGCGCGCGGAGAAATTACGCCAGGAGATGATCAAGCGACGGTTGCAGCATTCACCAATCATCTGGCCGTCTCAAGTTTGATCTATGGCGATTTAAGCCGCACTCGGAAACTCACCTTGGCGGTGGGGGATCTTTCAATTCTGATTCCGCCTGCAGCCAGAACTCCAGGTCCCGTCCACTCGGACGACCGTGCTGCACCCACAGCTCGTGGGCGCGCGCCCTGATTTCCTCTTTGGTCCGTCTCGCCGCCTGGCGCTGCCGTAGCTTCTGTCTGAGCTCTTCGACCCAAGCAGTAAGGCGCTGATAGGTCGTCTGGTCCGTGACGCGAGAGACTATGCGGGTCGCCTGCTCGATCTTGCGTTCCAGTTCGCGGGGATCCTCGTTCTGGTCCATGGCCAACCTCCGTCGATATTAAGACGGCCTTGGCCGGAGATTGTTCAATTTGGTCGCGCTCAAGTGCTTCCCTATTGACCACAGCGCCCAAAATCGAACCCAGGGGGCATCCTGATTTAATGGACACGTAGTTTAGACTCGCTCAAAAATCGTCTCACAGACTTGGAGCAGCTCTATGCAAGAGTACAGGGCCTACATTCTTGATCGGAAAGGCCACGTCCAGAGCCGCGTTGACCTAATTTGCACGGATGAAGGCACGGCCATGCAACACGCCAAGCAGTTGGTTGACGGGCACGACGTTGAGCTTTGGCAGGGTGACCGGAAGATTGCCGTGTTTCCCCATCTCAATAGTTAGCCAGAATTTTTCACTCGGCGGCTTAACAATCATTGTAAACGGCCCCGGCGCGGAGAACAACTGCACCGAGGCCGCCAACCCAGTGTGGGGGTTTTCTCCCGGTAGGGGGAAAGGGGCATACCGGGAGCGCAGAATCGATTCCTCCGGCGCCTGATGGTTCCTAACGCTCGAAGTTCCGCTTAGCGGATCACCGACAAAAAGATGAGCAGCCCAATGCCCCCGAGGCCGATGGCAACGGCGCTGATAAGATGTTTGGGCCGCGGCGTTACTTCGAATTTCATGCGCGCTCTCCACTAAGGGATGCACGACAACGGGTCGATGAACGCAATTGTTGCGTGACAAAACGATGAAGTTACGGTGCGAGGGTTCCCTCCGCTGTGGCCGAATGTCATCATTCCGTAATTTTAGGTGGCCGAACCTTTTCCCGGTTCTCGCACTTGGGGTAGAACAGGCGCCGGGCAATCAGTGGGGTGCGTAATGACGGGACACACTCAGTTGGCAATAACACCGCGTGACCGCTTTCTTGAGGCGGCGCAAAAGGAGCTTGCGGCTTTCGAGCAGCGCGAGCGCGAGTTTTCCAAGAAGGAACGGAAAGAACGGGCTGCTGCGATGCAGATGCCCGTCGAGAACATCAGACTAAGCAGTCAGGCGGGGGCGCCTGTAACAAAACGGTCATGAACCGGAAGTAACAGTTGAAGCTCATCCCCGTGGATGGACGTCAAAGGTTAAACTTAAAGCCGCCCTTCGGGCGGCATTTCTCTTGACGAAACACGCCGCCTGCGCACCATCGGCACACAGGCGGTCTTTCAGATGCCAGCTAGACACTTGCCGAGCATGGCAAACACCATGCTGATTTGAAGCAGGCACGGCCTGCGTACAGTCGGATCAGCGCATTGCTTCACCTCTGCCGGGCTGCTGCTTGGCTTCCCTGCCGGCCGCAATGATGACCAGGCGGACATGCTGGGGCTGCTGGGGCAACTGCTGCCTCCTTCAAACCAGGCCCTGTTTTCACCATGACGGAAGAGCACGCCGATCAAATTCACCTTGCTGCTGATGCGGTCCAGGCGGCAAATAATGAAACTCTCGCGGCGTTAGCGCCAGCCGTCCACCATCAGGACTGCTTCGCAGATTTCCCGGCTTCCATCATGGCTCTAGGGACAATCAACTAGAACGACGCTCCGGATATGCTTGGTCTGCCCTAAGTAGTGTTACCGCCGCGGTTACGCCGGAACGTGGGAGCATAATTTAGATCGTATCGGCAACCGATTTTCATGGCCGCGTAAGTCTCGTTGCGATCGATGAGATAGTTTCCTGGCGGTTCGGTCTTGAGAGGGACCTGATTGTCCACCGGGACTTGGCCGTGGTCTGCTCCGAGGTAGATCACGCGGTCTGTTGTCCGACGAACCAATAGACAACGATGGCGCTGACAATCAGGATGACAACGATCCCAAGATTGCGGACATCGATATTGAACTTTGCCGCAGTTAAAAACGATTCGGTCACGAAATTGGTTCGCTTAGGGGCGACGATTGACGTGCTTCATGCAAGCTGCGAATCCATCATATGCGCTTCGTAAATGTGACGCTCGGTTACCGCTACGTCGATCGTGGCGCCACAGAAACAGCGAGCCTGTCCACTGTTCGATTGGGTCGGCAGCGGGAGGCCGGCCTCGTGCATGGCGTACTTCCAAGCTGTCCAAGCGCGTTCCCGCCGATACTCGTTAAAATCATCTTCCGTGCATTTCGGCAGCTAGTCTTTCCAGGCGGCCTCGAAGCATGCCCGCGCCTGCTCGAAGGTTGCAGCGTAACCCGAGCGAGACCGCCCACGGTGCGATAGCGGAAAGAAGCCGCATTGGACTGCGATCGTGCCGACCTGCACGTCACCGTAGTAGACGTGCCAAGTGTCGGAGCGGTCGGGATGAGGGCGGCGGGTGAGGGCGGGCATGGCGCTATTGAAGCGCGGCTGGACCACCTAGCGCAAATTTTTTATCCCTTGGGAATCGGAACGACGAAGGGCTACAGCGCGTCGTGGGTGTGGAAAACGTCATTCATCACTCAGCCTTGCTTCCAGCCACGGAAACGGCGGCACGCGCCACAGTGCAAGGAACGCTCCCAGCAACTCTATGCCTACCGGGACCGCTAACGCCAGATTGAAGCTGCCCGACGGGACAAACCAGACTGCCGCGAGCGCGCCTGGAATTGCGGCTACACCCATACCCAAGATTGCGCGTTCAGGTCGCGTCATGATATTTTGGCCATGTCCTCAGCCAATGATCGTAGAAATCAGAAATGCTATCCCGCCGCAAAGGATGAGCAGGCCGCCAACGATCAAAAAAGCCCGATCGCTCATTTCCCCTTCGCCTTCAGCCGCTCTCCGGCACGATTGCAAAACCTCGCTCTATGGCGGCCTTGAAGACGTCCTTCAGCCCAGGCTCCGCCATGACCTCGTCGGCTGCGCTAAAGGGTATAATTACCCGCCAGCGCGACCGCGGCCTAGCGTCAGGAAGCGCGGTCTCCGACATGGCGTAGGCCAGACGGAGTTCTTGGCATCTGGCATGGTCTCGATGTATTTCGAAGTCGGTTCACTATTTCGCCCTCGATCGCGCAGTACGCGCCTGAGTGTCCAAGGCAATCTGCTTGGCGAGCTTGACTCCAAGTCGAAGAGCGGCGGCGCGAACGAAATTTGGTGGTCGACCGCTGCGCTTCACCACTTCATCGAAGGATTTTGCGGATGCGGCTATCTCCATGAAACGGCGCTGCTCTTTGAACGACCACGGCATTACAGAACCATCATTTAGTTTTTGCCTTCAATCCCAACTCTACAAGCCGGCGGATGGCTTCGGAGCGGGATTCCGCGCCGTGCTTACTGGCCCAAGCGTCGATCTCGACGGTCAAATCAGCGGGTAGTCGTACCGCGGAAACAGGATCTTGCCCAGTAGCAGGCCTGCCGCGTCTTTTTGCGTTTACGGAAATTGACTTCTTCATTATTTACGTTTACACAAAAAGCAGACCCGACGGAAGCGGTAACTTCCGTGCCGGCCCTAACCCAGACGGCCCCTGAAAACGGTGGGACGACAACAGGCGGCGATGGGTTGAAGCGCCTGATCCGACTGTACGCAGGCCGCGCCTGCTTCAAGATCAGCATCGCCTTTGCCATGCTCGGCAATTGTCTGGCTGGCATCTGATGGTGCTCCCACCTGTGCGCTCAGGCGCGCACCGATGAGGTACCCGCTGTTTTTTGACTCGAAACGCTAGCGACACTCGCATTATAGTTGCTTTTTTACGTAAGCACTTTTCATCCGCAATGCCGGCCCAAACTGACCGGCCGGTTATTCACAGCGAGCTAGCAAGGATGGCGAAAACCAAGATTTCGAGCACTGATCTCGCATGGTTATTTCACGAGGAATTGCAGACGTTCGACGACTTTCCTCTCCACGGGATTGCGATTGCGATCGTGCCAACTGCGAAGGGCACGTTGGCGAGCACTGACGCCTCGCAACGTCAAGGCACTCCGTCGGGAAGCCGCGTTGAAGCAATCGAAAAACGACTTCAAAAGACGTACGCATTGACCAGCTAAAGTTCTTTAACCACCGATCGATATGCTGGCAGGCAATCGTGGAACGGACCCCAAAGCCCCCGCGAGAGTAATGCGTAAGGAAACCCGCCGGGGGCAGCTACCGGCGGGTTTTTCTTGGAGCTAGGAACGATCTGGCGCCCCAGGAATCGATTCTGCGCTCCCGGAAAGCCCCTCCGGGAGAGAAAACCCTTCATTGGGTTGGCGGCCTTTGGTGCAGAGTGGCGTTCTCCGCGCCGGGGCCGTTTGTGCCGATGCTGCAACGCGGGTCTAGTTAAGGGGCTTCCGCAGCTTCTTAATAATCTCACGCTGGTCTTCGGCGTATTCCTCGGCAACTTGCCGAGCCTGCTCGGTGCGCGACTTAGGGGTGGATCTCGCCCGAGCTCGGACAATGCACAGACGGCCTTTAATTGCGGATGCCGAGCGTCTCATGGCCATACGATCTGCCGCTGTCTCGTAATTCAAGCAGCCGGCGATCATCTTCCTCCGTCCAAGGCTTGTTCCTACTTCCAGCCATCGCAAGGTTCAGGGCGTCAGGGCGTATGCGACGTGGGGTTAATTCAAGACGCAGGGCGCCGTTCCTAACGGATCGCGGCCTCAGAACTCACAACCGCGATGGCTTTTGGAATAGCCCCGACTCAACCCGGCGGGTTTTTCTTGCGCGCTTAGCTGCGCCCCATTTAGGATCGCGCCGGGGACGATACACCGGAGAACGAACGTGCCGATAGGTACTGTGAAATGGTTCAATCCGTCCAAGGGCTTTGGTTTCATCCAACCCGACAATGGCGGAAAGGACGTGTTCGTACATATTTCGGCGGTGGAGAAGGCTGGCTTAAGCAGCCTCAATGAAGGTGCGAAGGTGAGCTATGAGGTCGTGGCAAACCGCGGCAAGGAGTCGGCTGAAAACCTACGGGTAGGGTAGACCGAGGTCAGCCTGATAAGCTGCCCGGCGGCCTGCAAGCGGGCTTAGCAATGATATCTCCTCGCCCGCCGGAAACGGCGGGTTTTTTTTGGCAGAAGGAACGGCGCCACAGGAAATCGACTCCGCGCTTCCGGTGCCCTTCTGGGCAGGCGGGAGCATGATCGGCACTCAGTCACCGGCGCTACATCCCGCACCTGAGACCAGATGCTAGGCTGCTTGGGACTTCGCGAGGGACGCGACCCGGAAGCATCACGACGAAGCTGCCTATAACTTGGCAATCGACGTGCGCGATGAAGGTGGACCAATAATGCAGGTAAAATTTACATTTGCCCGGGAAATTGAGGCCCTAAATCCGTCTCCAGTTCGGTACTAGATGGATGAAGGCGAGCGCAACGCTGATATTGGGCGCGTCAATCCGTTAGCTTGGGCCAAGGTAATGAGAGCCTTTTTCGCATTTCCACCCAGCTTCCCGTCCGCTGCGCTGGCAAGACAGATGCAAATAGAAGAACTGATGAAGAACTCGTTCGGGCGCCTAGCGCGTGGCCGCCGTCGCCGCTAATTTCGGGTTAGCAAGGAACCCTCCACTGAGACTATTGTTCTCATCGCCGCGACTGTTGGCCGCTGCCGGTCGCAGGGTGGTCGTCTGTCTCACGCCCATTGGGTTTCTACCGGCTTTTCGCGCCGGCCCAGCGTGACCGCGGTTTCTCCTCTGTTCAATGATTGATATACCGGCAACGCAGGTGATTCAGATAGACGGAAGCCGATCCGTTTATCCTTCAGGAAACCTGGCGCGGCTTGGCTGTCCTCATAAACTGACGGAGCACGATATGGCAAGCAAGTCAGGCACAGACTCGTTTGACCCACAGGACTTTCTTGAAAAAGTCGGGGCGGGCAAAACGATATCGAAATTCCAAAAGGATCAGATTATCTTTTCCCAGGGCGATGCGGCAGATGCCGTGTTTTACATCCAAAAAGGCCGGGTCAAGGTCGTCGTCATGTCGGATCAGGGCAAGGAAGCCGTCGTGGGGATCCTGGAAGCCGGCCAGTTCTTTGGCGAGGGCTGTATTAACGGTCATCATTTGCGCATCGCAACAACGACCGCCATGGAGGAATGTCTGCTCACCGCAATAGGGAGGTCGACAATGATTGCGGCGCTGCACGACGAGCCGAAGTTTTCGGAGTTGTTCGTCGCCTACCTATTGAAGCGGAACAGCCGGGTCGAGGAAGACCTAATCGACCAATTGTTCAATTCGAGCGAAAAGCGCCTCGCCCGACTTCTATTGTTGCTGGCGAATTTCGGCAAGGAAGGCAATCCGACGCCGATCAGTCCGAATATCAGTCAAGAGACGTTGGCTGAAATGATTGGCACGACACGCTCGCGGGTGAGCTTTTTCATGAACAAATTCCGGAAGCTCGGCTTCATTAGCTACAACGGAAAAATCGAAGTCCATCGTTCGCTGTTGAATGCAGTTCTCTACGAAAAGCCAAGTTTGGCACGAGATGACACGCGGGTCTAATTGGCTGAGACCGGCCCATTGCCTCCCTTCGAGTTGACCGGAACACATCGTATCGGTTCAAGCCGAACTGGATTCGTGGAGGTGGGATAGGATGGGCAGATCGAGCAAGAAACGAGTCCCTGTTTGATTGTTTGAAAGCGTAAGATGGCCCTGAAGCTGCCTCACCATGCCGGTAACCACCTTGAAGCCCAGGCTTGCTCGCGGCTGATCGATATCGAACCCTTCTGGAAGGCCGGTGCCATGGTCGGAGACTTCGACGTGTAGGTGTCCGTTCATTTCCCGGGCCGAGACTTCAATGTCGCCGCTTCCCTCCGGGTAGGCGTATTTGACCGCGTTGGTGACCAGTTCGTTGATCAAAAGACCCAGGGGAACTGCGTGATCGGCCCCGAGTAACATTCGATCTGCGTGGCAGTGCAGGGTGTGCTTTCCGGTACTGCCTCGTAGCTTCTTGCAGAGCTCGGTCATGAAGTCCGCAAGTTCGACGTAGCCGATGTGTGAACTGCGCCAAAGATGATCGTGTACCTCGGCTATCGTGGACACCCGTAAACTCGCGTCTTGCAGCGCATTCTTCACATCCTCGGACTGGGCACTGCGCGCCTGGACACGGAGCAGGCCCACGACGGAGGTGAGGCTGTTCTTGACGCGGTGGCTCATCTCCCGAGTAAGCAATGCCTGGTGCTTGAGCGCTTCTTCAAGCCTGGCATCGGCCTGTTGACGCTCGATCGCGATCCCGAGCAGGCCGGCAAAGCCGGCTAGAAAATTGGCGTCGTCCCGATCGAACTGGCCGGGATCGGCACTGTCGACTTCGAGCACGCCGAAGAAGGCCTTACCTTCTCCGCCCCTTTCTATCAGCACGTTGATGGCGCGTCTGATGCCGTAAGCAGCCAATAGCCGTGGTGTGCGGAAGCGGGTATCGGCCTCCAGGTGGTTCGAAATGATGGGAACTCCGGTCCGGTAGGCGTATCCGGCCGGCGATCCAATGTCGGCGGCGACTGAGACGGCATCGATGGTGCCCGGCGCCCAGCCAACCCCCGCGCGCACCATCAGACGCTTTCCGGCCGGTTCATATTCCAGAACCTTGGCGAACGCAGCCTGCAATCCGGTGGCGCACAGTTCGGTGGCGCGCTGCAGAATTTCCCGCAAGTCGCGGGTCTGCATGGCGGTGCGCCCGAACTCCCCGAGTAGCGACTGTTGCCGCAGCCGATAGCCGAGTTCGTCCCGCCTTTCCGGAGAAGGAGTTTCAACCGGCTCCAGGACTGCTGCGAACTCATGCATAACAAATGCTCCGAACACGGTTGCGCCCGGCAATAGATCCCGAAACTTGCAATCTGTCCCGCTGAAGTATGTCCGCTTTTCTTGGGAGAGTCTGAGCAAAATAGCTCACCTGCCCAGTTCCACCCAATCCTGCCGATGATGAGGCTCTGTGGTCTGCACCACCGACAGCGACGGTGCCGGCGTGCGACTACTCACCTTGGATTTTAGAGGATTGATGCGGTCATGCCTAGTTCGAAGAACGATAGCAAACTTGAGCTCGAGCGCCTGCGCCTCGCTTCGGACCTTCGGCAGCTCGCCAAGGAAACACTTGACCCCGATTTGAGAGAACATTGCCTGCGGATGGCGGAGCTATGGTCTGGCGAGGCGGACAAGGATGATCCCGGGATCGACAAGGATTTAGGTCCCTGATGAGCACATTAGCCAGCAGATCATGGCCAGTCGTCCTTGTCGTGGAGGATGAACCCCTACTGCGGATGCTTGCCGTCGAGGTCGTCGAGGAAGCGGGATACACGGCGATCGAGGCCCGCGATGCAGATGAAGCGGTCGTCTTGCTGGAATCTCGTGCCGATATTGCTCTGCTTTTCACGGATATCGACATGCCCGGCAGTATGGACGGGCTGAAATTGGCTCATGCGGTGCGCAACCGTTGGCCCCCGATCAAGATCCTAATTGTGTCCGGCAAACAGCAACTTCAGACCTGCGATCTCCCGTCGAACAGTTGTTTTTTTGGAAAGCCTTACCGGACGGCGGCCTTGGTCGAGGAACTTCGATCGATGGTCGGTTCCAAATAGTCAAGCGCGGTAATCAACGCGGGTGATTGAGCGCTTTTGCTCAGACTCACCTGCAGAAAGAGTGCAAAATGACGGTCCGGATCCCACGCGCTCCCATCGCCGTCCCCAATTTCCGGATCACGCAGGAAGCGGAACCGGAACAACGGAAGGCTTTGCTTAAAGTGCAAACGGACCATGATCTGCGAAGCAATCGACTGCTGGGGGCGTTGGAGCCGGTCAGCCGCAAGCGAATAGATCCCCATCTCGAGCCGATCTCGTTCAAACTTGGCGATATGGTCTGCGACGCGGGAGGCCTGCTCAAGCATGCCTACTTTCCCCAGGGTTCGGTGCTGTCGCTGCTAACCGTGCTGGAAAATGGTGCAGCGCTCGAGACTGCGAATATCGGCCGCGAGGGTGCGTTCGGCCTGTTCGCCGCTATGTACAGCCGCGTCACCTTCAACCGGTGCATCGTGCAGCTCGAGGGCCATATGGTCCGCTGTCCTATCCAACTGTTGCAGTATGAATTCAAGAACAGCGAGCACGTGCGCGACCTGTTCGTGAGCTACTCGGAAACGCTGCTGTCTCAGGTCCAGCAAACGGTCGCATGCAACGCGATGCATGCGACAGAAGAGCGGATGTGCCGCTGGCTCCTAATGATGCACGACAGGGCCGAGGGAGAGGCTCTTCCTTACACCCACGAATTTCTGTCTCATATCCTCGGCGCCAACCGGAAATCCGTAACGCTTGCAGCGCAATCGATGCAGACCGCGGGCCTCATCAGCTATCGCCGCGGAGCGATTCAGGTCCTGGATCGTCACGGTTTGGAGAAGGCGTCGTGCGAGTGCTACGCGATCGTAAAAGAACGCTTCGACGCGTTCCTCACGCCCCCGTCCACCGCGGTCGCGGGCCACAACAAAAGCCGAAGCGCCCAGAGCGATAGGGATTAAGTTTTTGGACGGCGTTTCCGATCGGGGGAACACGTCCTCAACATGACGGGACACAAACGCGCCGATTCAACCAATCCTCCATGCAAGCCTGCTGTGGAGGTTTTTTTTACCGGCTGTCAGGGTGAGCGGCATCGTGAAGACAAACAGAGTTTCATCCTCTGTGGACGTCGCGTTGACCTGCCGCCGTGCGCATGCGCAATCTGCGAGGCAATGTGGAGCCCCAGAGCGAGACCCTGACGGCTGTCGCGCACGTCGCTCCGGGTGGGAAGATTTTATCTGCATTTCAAAAGTGGCGATGGCCTATTCTACGACGAGGAGGGCGCATCAAGCTGAACAAGCGACCGAACCATGTGCCTAATTCAACCAGGCGAAGGCTGCTCTTAAGACCGAGAGACTCCACCTCGCATCGCATTAAGCTCAAAGGTTAAGGCACCACTACGATTCTTTCAGCTTCGCCGGTCGGGAGGCCGCTTCAATTGGCTCGCGACTAATCCGCTCATATTCTGCGATCACCTGAGCGCCGATCAACAAGACCAATGCGCCAAGCTCAACACTCAATAGCACAGCGATCGACGTGGTGAGCGAGCCGTAAACAAGTTGAATCTGAGACATGGTTGCGTAGTACCAAGCCAGAATGTGCCTCATCACTTCCCAAAGGAGCGTGGCCGTCACTCCGCCAATCAGCGCATGACGCAGGGACAGTCGCCCCACAGGCATGACAAAATAGATCGCAGTTAGCAGTAAAATCTCACCGGTAACTCCGACGATATAGAGGAGAACAATGGAGAATTGGTTCAGGGAGTGTGGCTGACCTAGAATCACGATACTTCGAGTGCCGACGAACTGCAGCACCCCAGAAAGGACGGTGACGATGAGGAGCCCTACGCCCAAAAACAGGATGAACAAGTATGGCATTATGGCTGAGACCAGGAAATGTCGGCGTTTAATTTTAACTCGGTGAAAGAAAATCACCGACATTGCGTTCTCGAGAATAGTGAACGCCAGGGCACTGAAGAAAAGCATAGTGACGAACAGAATCCCGCCGACGACTTGTTTCTGAGCGAGGAACGTCCGCACTTCCTCCACTAAGGCTGCTGATTGCCCGGGAATTACAAACTCGAGATATTCACTTAGGGTCAAAAGAAGGCGGTCTTCCGGAACGATATGGGAGAGGGCCATTAGAATGAGGATAAGCAGCGGGACTAACGACAATAACGTGTAGTACGCCACCGCCCCAGCAAGCAAAACACCTTGGTTGGCACGAAACTGTGTGACCACGGCCAAAGCGAACGCGCCTGGTTGCTTGAAAACCTTCTTGGCGGCCCGGCCTGCAGTCCACATCGACCAAGTCCGCCTTGTTACAGAGCCACCGTAATGAAAGTTTCTATGTCGGGCTTGGGGCTAGTCCTCGAGAATTGATTTTGTGGCGTCAAATACCTGTTCAGCCGTGCCCTTGATTATACCATTCGCCCATGCCTGAAATACCGTTACGTAGGCGTTCTTGTAGGCCGCATCGTTCGCCGAAAAATAAACTTCGTCGGTAGCGGTATCTAAAATAAGCGCCCCTTTGTCGATGCAAATTTCCTCAATAAGAGCCAGACGCTCTTCTTGTTCCGCTAGGTGACGCTTTACAATGCTCATTTGAAACACCTGTTTGTTCTTAAGAGGACCTTTCGCACTGAAGAACTGACGAACCCATTCTCGGGCTATATCAGGCAGCGCCGTGCCTGGCTTCAGTCGTCAATTACCATCTCAACCAATTTGGCAATCTTGTCCCGTGTCAGATCCCCCGAATTCGAAATATGCGGTTCCACGTCTGGAGCGTAGACATAAGGCGTCCCTTTGGCTGTTCCGCTGTCTCCAACCCGGGTTACGATGATATTCCCGAATGCAGTTGTGATGCTGGTTGGTGCGCCGTTGCCAATGGTGAAGGACACCCCGACGGGCCGATGATCATTAAGCTCGATCTGGGCGGCAAACGAGAACTGGTCGCCCAAATGGTGCTTCAGCTCCGTTAGAAACGGCATAACCTCCCTCTCCATTGCACGTTTGCAATGTCCAGTATCCGCAGTTCTCTTTTCAATATTCTCCGCTGCAAGGCCTGTCTGCCGTTCTTTTTCGACTACGGCAGCGGCGATCTTGTCTCTAAATTTATGAGCCAGTTGCTCGGCGTTCATTTGTTAGTTCCAGTTCAGTTGGCGGCCGCAGCATGACTTTGCGCCATGACTGTGGCTTATCAACGTTCAACACTTTATGAGCAAGTCGCCGCAGCCTGTTCGTGCCGAAAAATGCTTCCGTCAGAAACGAATCCGCTTTTCCTCGACAAATCGTCATTCCACATGGAACGGGCTATCGTTTGAACTGTTGTCAATTGATCACCAGCGAAATAGTTAGTTCCAATGGTCAAAGCGTGCTCTGCCGCGCTGGCGAGATTTAGTTACTCAGCTTCAGCTACAGTTTGTCCGTTCGTCCCTCAGCGGCAACGTGGGGAGACGCAATGAATCACGAGCATCGATCTGCTGTCTTGGTCGTCGAGGACGAGTGGCTCCTGCGGTTGCTTGCAGTTGAACTTGTCGAGGATGCTGGATTTGTTGCTCTACAGGCCGCTAACGCTGACGAGGCCATCGTAATACTGGAACAACGAGTGGACATTGCGGTGATGTTTACGGATGTCGACATGCCCGGAACTATGGATGGTCTAAAACTCGCGCACGCCGTGCGGCGTCGGTGGCCTCCCATCAAGATCATAATCGTCTCTGGTAAAACACGTTTATCCGACGCGGAGTTGCCGTCCGATGCGCGATTTGTTTCGAAGCCGTATTCTGTGCCCGACATGATTAGCGAGATGCGGTCGCTTGTTGCTCCCCCCTCCGTCTAGAGGGTCGCTTAAGGTAGTCGTTCGAGTATCAATCGCCACCAGTTCGGCAATGTTCTGCTTCCACAGCTTGGTTCGGTTCGTACCGAGGAGAGTTCTTTGATCGTCAAACTAGCCTTCGCAGCGCTTTTAAGCGTCGCATTCATCGCAGAGTGCAGTGCTGACTGCCAAATTGCCGATGCGGGTCTTGAAGAGGCCGTGCTGCAAAATCCAAGACTTCGGGGGCCGGCAAACAGCCAATCGGTCCGCGATCTTCGGAGTCTCAGAGATGCTGCGTTTACCCTGCGCTCATACGGTCGTCACGATGATTGCGAACGCCTCCTGGCAAACATCCGCGAGCTAATCGCCGGTCCGCCCATGGGGTCTCTTGGAGATAACGATGAGGACGAAGCAGAGAAACAGACCAACGCTCGTCAACCTAAAGTCCAGCGCGGCGCTGCTCTTGGGACCCGCGGAAAAACGGATGCAAAGCCCTTGATGGACATTAGTGACCTGGCTCCAAGCCTGAGGTCGGATGAAATCGTAGGTGCTGAAGTCCGTAGTTCGGACGATAAAATCGTGGGCGAAGTCAGAAATATTGTATTCGGCGCCAAGGACAGTCGGGATTACGTGATCGTAGCTTCAGGTGGATTTTTCACAACGGGGAAGAAAAGCGTGGTCGTTCCACTTAAGCTGCTTAAGGTCTCGCAGGACCGGTCGAGCTTTTATCTGTTAGTGACAAAGGATGCGTTGAAGGCAATACCCTCTATGCCTGACCAGGACTACAACTGGCTTACGGACGAAAAGTGGAGGGCCCGCAACGACCAACTGTTCAAGCAGCAATGACTCTCAGAACATCGCAAACCAAATGGAAGGTTACTCCTTGCCCGTATCAACATTATTTCTGGAGGGATGGCCTGCAAAGAAGGTCTCGTTGGCGCTAGAAGCCGGCGGCGTTGCGCTCTGGACCTGGAATGTAGACACTGACCGCTTTACCATGGATGAGCGGGCTTTCGGCCTCTGGGCAGTGCCGACCAGTGAGACTGTGACATTCGACGAACTCTCCAGCAAAATACACCCGGCCGACCGGGATAGGGTTAGAGCAGGTTTCAACGCAACGCGAAGCATTCACGGTCCTTACGAAATCGATTTTCGTATCATGATTGATAAGGAGGTTCGCTGGATATCAGCCCGTGGGCAAGGAAGCGATGCCGGCATCGTCGGCCGCATAATGCTAGGCATCTTCCTGGATGTTACCGGCCGGAAGCAGGTCGAGGAAGCAAATGAGCTCCTCGCGGGCGAGATGAGTCATAGGGTGAAAAACCTGCTGGCGATTGCTGCGGGTCTAGCGGCTCTCACATCACGATCTACTGAGACTGCTTCGGACATGGCACGGGAGCTCACGCAGCGGCTGACAGCCCTAGGACGGGCTCACGATCTCGTTCGCCCACTGCCCGGCGAAGAAACCAAAGACGCCCTATTGGGAGATCTAATTTCGGTGTTGTTGGCGCCTTACGATGACATGGGAGCATTTAGCGGGCGAGTGCGGGTATCGGTTCCACGAATGGCGGTTAGCGAAGCGTCGGCAACTACGCTGGCCCTAGTGATTCATGAGCTGGCCACCAACTCTCTGAAATACGGTGCGCTATCGTCTGATGCTGGCACACTTGACGTATCTTGCGCTCCTCACCCAACGGAAGTGATACTCGTATGGACTGAAAGAGGGGGGCCACCGGTCAAAGCCCCCACCGGCCAGGGTGGGTTCGGCAGCAAACTGATAAATCGAGCGGTCGGCACACAGCTTGGTGGGACCATTACCCGAGAATGGCTCGATGAAGGTGTGGTAGTGGCGCTGACGGTGCAAAAAGACCGCTTGTCGCGCTAACCTTACTGGATCGCGATGGATGGCGTTGGACCTCGCGTTTGATGTTCGTGAGAACGAAAGCGCTCAAGCCAGCCCTTCGCAGTGAACCACGGGTCGCAATAGCAGGGGCAATCCTGAGGAGAGTGCCATGGACAAGCCAATACAAGGGTACGTTCGCACCACCGTTCCTTTGCGTATTTTGGATACGGCGGTACAGAAGTCGCCAAGTGATCCCTCGGAGGGCTTTCTGGAAATTTCAACGGACGATGGCGTACTCCGACTCTCCATAAGTAGCGACGCGGCCAGAGATCTGCAGATTGATTTGGACCAATTTATAGGCGAAAAATGAGGTCCGCGCCGGGCTTCTATGGAACGATTGTTACCTAGTTTGCTTGATTCCACACTACCGGATGCAACGTCCGATGAAAGTCGGCTCCAGTCGCTGCCCCGCCACTGGGGCCGTTTTCTCGTCGTGTATTTGACGCTCAAGACACCAACACGGCGCGCGCAATGCCGACCAGGGGTTACTATTCTTGGCGTCCCGTTTTAACTCTTGGCGTCCCGTTTTAACGCCTCACCCGTTTTGCCATTTCAATCTTAGCACTTCCCATTTTTTCTCTATCCACGCCAAGGCAGTAACGAGAGGCTTTTGCAAAAAGGGGATGTCCTGTGCAATCAACAGGAAACCGAGCGGCAGCATCCAGACACCCAACACAGGTAAGAAGCTAAAAATGCCACCGAGAATGAACAGTAAGGCCACCGCTAGCCGAGCCGCGAATGACGACGGTTTGCGCAACCAGCGAATGAACTGAGAGACCCTTGCCGGAACTCGCCGGTTGATCATCTCAAAATACCTGTTCAACTCCGCTTTGGTGGTTGGCATTTTCTGCGCCTTCGCTAGTAGCGTGCTCGGATTTGCTATCCGACGAAAGACCAACGCTGCTGGTGATGAAAGTTTCCTGTTGAGGCAACTTAGGAACGCTCTCCTTTAGCGCACGTTTTCGGCCTGAACATTTGAGCGGGGCCGAAATGGCGAACACGATATAACCCGCGGCTCGATTGCCGTCCGGATCCCTTGATCGGATGCTTCCTCGCTGACTGGGCCGCTACTAGCTCCATCACCGCTTGATGGCTGCTCAACTAATGAGAACGCCCCAATACGTGCAAATCTGCGCCTCGACTTTTCATCATTTTTGGCTCACTGCCTTGCGTCGGTGCGCTTGCTAAAGACCAAGTGAAACCCGGCGCCAAGTGCCAGCAGACGACCCTCGAAGCCGCCCCAGGCCGTTACTTTTGGGGGTTCGCTTGTCTCCGGTTCCATCTGCTAGGGTGGGGGATGGGAATAAGCCGGTTGGGCCGGGCTTCGGTGCCATGCGACTATACCCGTGGCGGCTTCCAGCCAATCGGTCATCCGAAATTGAAGGCCACTTCCGCGACGTCTTGGCGTGATGCGAATTGGACCGCAACCCTCCAACTGTCTACGATACGCAGGCTAGGGAGAGTTGCCACCCCAGCAATTGAAGCGCCGTTGCGAAAGACTGTTACCGTACAGACCGGACGGTTTTGCTGCTTGGACGGACTGCGCAAGGGGGACTACCGGAGTGACCAGCGCTTCTGGGGAGCAACTCTAGCGGGAATCGATTTCCGGACGGTATGGCCGCCGTTCTATGCGCGTGCCATCAGGCACCCCAAAAGAAACGGCCCCAGCACTGGGGAGAGCTGAGGCCGCCATTCCAACGGATGCCATCGAGCGCTGCCATCCGGTAGTTTGCAATGAATTCACCCCGGAAACATTCGTTCCAAATCAGTGGCCTGTTTTTTTGAATCTGCGAGTGGCTTTAAGTCTTCGGCGCGCGCGACCCGCTACGCTCTATCCCGTTGTTGATTTCGTTTA
The DNA here is from genome assembly GCF_018130065.1 of Bradyrhizobium sp. AUGA SZCCT0158. Classification (GTDB taxonomy): domain Bacteria; phylum Pseudomonadota; class Alphaproteobacteria; order Rhizobiales; family Xanthobacteraceae; genus Bradyrhizobium. The sequence continues at coordinate 247,939 of NZ_JAFCME010000006.1, forward strand.
TGCAGGCTTCGACGGCCTTCTCTCGGGTCGGGAAAAGGTCGCCGCTGATGACGGGACGCCCGTTGGCCGGAAGGATTATCCAGGCCCATCTGTGCGGCTCGATCTCGCGAACCTGGTATTCAACCGAACGGTACTGCATTCTAAGCATATAATCACAGCGGCCTACTTTGTTCCGGCGAGTGGCCTACTTCGGCCAGTACCGCCAAGGGCCACTGGCCTGTCTCGACCTCTAGTGCCTAATTTGAAACCGGAGTGGCCCGTTTTGGTTTTTGGGACATAATCAGGGTGATGTTTTATCAAGAGAAGATCGATCCTCCGGGGCCATTGCCGCCCGCCACGGGACCTCCCGATGTCCCCACCTTCACCGCACAATCGAATCCCTGAAACGCGAGAACGCTTGGCTTCGAGCGCGGCTAACCCGCTTGGCCCGAGCAAAGTAGGTTAGGGCCAGGGCCTGATGCCAGATCAACACGCGGAACGCTTTCGTCAAGAAGCCGAGGAATGTAGGCATCAAGCGGAGAAGGCCATCAGTCAGCGCGACAAAGAGGAATGGCTCCGGCTTGCCGCTGAGTGGATCAAGCTGGCGCAATCGGCGATGGACGAAAGTCGCTATAAAGGAGGAAGGCGACCCTCAGTGGCGTAGCCGCCAAGATCATCCAGGCGATGCATCGGCGGACAATTGAATCTCGTGACGCACGGTACCCAGAATCTGGCCAATCGCCAGCATGCGCTTCGTCAGGGAGACCGAACCGCAACGCCGGTTTGTGTTTCTGTGCAAGGCCGCGATCTATTCGGCCGGGACCACCTTTATGAGCTTCTTCATGCGCGAGCACCGCTATCTGTCCCGCGGCACTCGGCTGATGATTCACGAGCGCAAACTGGCGAAGCACCTGGTGATCGACGGCGCGCTTACAACCTGCCTCGCGACCGTGCAGGCCACGCTGAACGAAATCGAGTGCTCGAATCGCCAGTCAGAACGAGGGTTTCCAGAAATCTGGTGCTGGGCTCCAGTTTCGGCCTCGATGAAGTGCTCAAGCGCGCGCCGTAGAACTGGTACAGACATAAAGAATATTATCAGCTAGAGCCCGTATGACGTTCTCGAAATGTGGTCATGAGGACGTTTCTGCGCTGGGAATAAATATCAGGGACTGGGTCAAGCAGGTCGGAGCATATCACCGCTTCGACTTTTTCCCGGTCTTCTTGCTCTTAGAAGCTTTCTTCCCACTTTTTTTGGCGGTTTTTGCAGAGCGCTTTTTAGCCGCGGTTTTCTTTTTTTTCTTTGCCATGGCGTTCGTGATCTGGCGCCCCGTCATCGGTACGTTAGAGTCATTGCGTTTGGATTTCTTCGCCATGGTTTCTCTCTCGCCCGGATGATGTGGGGCGTTTCAATGTCTGAGAAGGGCTGAACATTAGCGCTTTGACGTACTTTTCCTCTTAGATGACTTTTTGGCGGATTTCTTAGACGCCTTCTTAGCTGACTTCTTCGGTGCGGACTTCTTCGCGGCCTTTTTCGAAGACTTTCTGGCCGACTTTTTTGCTGACTTCTTCGAAGTCTTCTTGGCCGTCTTCTTAGCCGCTGCAGCCTTGGCCACTTTCTTGGTGGCCTTCTTGACCGACTTCGGCACGCGCTTCGCGACCGCTTTAGTGGCCTTCTTGGCGACAGTCTTGACGGCGGCCTCAGCCAATGTCCCGGCGGCCCCGGCGACCAGGTCGGTCATTTGCTCCATGATGGGCTTCTTGGATTGGTCGGCCTCATTAGCTTGCTCGGGCTTTTCAGTGTCCATGGTGTCCTCCAGAATCAGTATCCTAGCTCAATTTTCCTTCAGGCGGCATTGATAGGGTGGGGTATCTCCCCAAGAAATCATTCAGAGGGACTGATCTTATGGAAATAGTGGCAGCCATCATCACGGGGGTGTTGAGCTTAGGTTATCCCGGCTAAACGCCAATTAGCCATTCGGCCCCTAAGTTGCCACGCAATCGCTTAATGCTAGAAGGGCACCTCACAAAAGAAGTCCCTTGTGGCCACGAAAGCTAAGAAGAAAGCCAAGAAGACGGCGGCACGTCGTGGATATACGAAAGACGATCCAAAACTGCTGAAGACGCATTCGAAGTCTAAGACTCCGTTGGAGCGTATCGCAAAGCTTATGAAGCGATCGGGTGCGACGTCGAACGGCGAGGGCAATGGGTCTGCCGCTGGGCCACCGTCGATAAATTGAAACCGGGCGGCCCGTCTGCATGGTGTCAGGTGAACCGCCCGGCCAGAGGACCGTCTGTGGCTAAACGAGACGGCTGGCCCGAGAATACACAAGCGCGGTTTGAGTTCCTATTTTTTTAAATGGGAGACCAGGCGCAGTAGCGAGGTTTGATTACAGTCGCGCCTAACCCACAGAATGCTTGTTTGCCGGAAGCCCCAGAATAGGAACGGTGAAGTATTTACAAAGTTTCTAACGCAGCAAGAGTGGTGAGGACCCATGTACGCTGCGCACTTTCCCATTACCGAAAACAACCCCGACCTGTGCCAAGCTATGACGATCGCCATGGGCTACGTGCACGCGACCGGGCTCGTTGATAAGTTCCTCAATCCTGAATTGTTGGTTGCCACGGCGATCTCAAATGCCTGGAAGGGTGGGATGAGGCACCCGATACGCCTCGCTAACGAAGGCATCGTTTGTGCGGAGCGAACGGCCCAGCTCGGAACCCTGCCATCTGTGTTTGCGAGACTCATATAAGGCCGGATCCGCACTCCGCACTCTGCCTTGGAGTGCTGCATAAGTCGTGCATTATTCTGCCGCGTGGCAGATGGAATTGCCCTCGCAACCGCTCTTTTCGTTGTTCGCTTTCGTGTGCGGATACAGAAGCGCAGCTATTCATTTGTCCTCATGTTATTGCAGCTGGAGCGCTCGAGCACTCTGCATCCCCCTAGGCCAAATTATTGAAACAGCCAAACGTAAATCGTCGTAATGAGCTTGCTAAGTAAGTAGAGCCAACCTGCCATTGCGAGTCCAACAGGAACAAAGAAGGCGACTCCGACGATCACTTGCTCCCACCTCTGGCCGCTGGGGTACCGGCACTTCGAAGGCCGTTTTTTCGCTGGAACTCATTGCGCTCTCCGCGTCGGGAAAAAGCGGCAACTCTTGCCCGGTTCATAAGTTGCAAGGCGACGTCGCGCTTTCGCCACACCCTTTGGTCCGCCGGTGACCAGCCCAGCGCGCCTAAATGCTGGCTTGAAACGAGCCCAACGACCAGTCTGTTAAATTCTTGCGTGCAATCACGCCGTGAAACACCATACGGACACCTCCCGCCATGAGAACGGATCAACCTGGGACCAATTAGCAGCATGATGCCCGGCGCCTCCTGGATTTCGTCGTGCACACGATCGAGCTTTCTTACTGCGCACCAGGGCATGGACATGTTCGACCGCGGTTACGTTGGCGTATTGCGAGGCCACCGCCGCGCACGGTGATCAGCGTCTCACCGGTCGAATCGGAGACCAGATGTCTTAAAAGGTGCCAACAGGCGACATGGGACCGCATCGACAAATGAAAGAGGCCGCCAACTGAGGCGGCCTCAATCCCGGTTTGCAGAACCGGCATTATCTCATGTGCAGGCTCATCGATGGCTTCGACGTTACCGGCTGGTGCACGGCGTCCATCAAACGGCCGCCTAAACCTTGCAAGTACTTTTCAGCGGCATCGATTGCCATGTTGAGCATACTACCACCGCTGACGACATCGAGTTCGCCGATGCTCAGCTCACGCGCTTCATGGATGTTGGTCATGTCTCGCTCCTGCATTCCGTCCCTTATTTATGAACGGGGTCAGTCGGGCGGTCGGTCGAACGGCGAAGATCGCCGGGCCCTCCAAAGAGGCCACGGAGCCAGCTGATAATGCCCCCAGCGCTGATCGCCTCGAGTTCGGCATCCGTCAACGCGTCGATTTCCGGGTACGAAATTTCGTCTTTTGAATTGATCATTGCAGTTCTCCTGCTTGCTCGGGAGGGCCATCCCTCAATCCGTGGCCGAAGGAGTACCCCGGCTGCGTTCTCCCGGCTGTGCTGCACATCACACAGGCGTCACACTTCTATATAGGCACTGCCATTTTCAACTAGGCCACTAGGGGGCGAAACAGGCCAGTACCCAGTTTTGGCAACGCGGCACTTGCCCGCTTTGTCGTGGTAGCCCACGAAGTGAACTCACCGGCCCTTAGCCGGGCCGCTTGAACATCGTTCCTGAAGAAGCGAGAGATTGCGTAAATTTCATATGGGGCGCCGCAACCTCAGTGTCGTGACTTCCGTTGTACTAACGAAAGCGCCATGACCTTCAAGGAAACCACGCAGTGCAGATTCGTAAGCCCCCTATGTTTCGCAACGCAATCGATTTACGGGACAAAGTCCAAGTAAAGGTTCTGCGAAGGCGTCTTAAGCTCTCTGCCCCGGAGTTGGGTGACATTATCCGCAAGACCGGTAACTCGCTTGCTGCGATCACCAACGAAGCAGCCGCCACCCGGCCTCGTTAGAACGCTTCTTGCATCATCCAGCCCTGCTAGGCATGATCCATGTTCAAACATCAGTGCCAGGTGGAGCTTGAATGATTTAGCGACCTGCAGCGCACCCGCTTCATCGGTTTCAATCGCAATTTTCTGCGCGAGCGTCACGTCGTCGGCGACCAGTGGCCCAATGGGCGCAAAACACTCCGTCTGTCGGATGCCCATACTGGTCAAGTTCATGGATATTTGTTTGTGTGCCATAACTTATGCGGTATCGCTTGCCGCTACGCGATGGCCTTTGGGACTTCATCGCTTAATACTTAGTTGAACCATTTCATTCGAGAACTTGCGGAACGTTGCGATCCGCTCTTTTGTGAGCTCTTCAATCACGCGGATTAACTGAAAGGGCGACCTAATTGACGCAAGCCTCGGTCCGAATTCAAGCGCAAATTGCATGTTGGCTTGTGCCATTTCTAACAGCTTTGCTTGATAAGCCTGCGCTATTGCCGTGGCTGAAGAAAAATCAAAACCTTTCTTTAGTTCCGTTTCGCTCATGATCTGTTTGACGGAGTCCTGCAGTGCCATCGCCGGACTCTCAAGAATGGCAGCCTTTTGTTCCGGGGCATGACCCTTGGGGGACAATCTAATTGGGTCGGCTGCAACGGAGCGCACGCGGCTGGGTTTAGAGCTTCTAATAACGGCCGAATTGGCCCGTTGGGCCTTCGCGGTGACTTTAGAACTGCGGGTGGGCTTTGACGCCGTTGGCGCTTTACGTTTGGTCATTTCAGCACTCCAAACATTATTATTGACCAAAACGGTCATAATTGAAGAGTCAACATGCTGAGCAGTTCAACGTTCCATCGAGTAACAGTGCGACGCGGACTAATGCCCACCACGTTGAGCTGTTTTGACCAGCCGTTCGGATATGCAGATTGTCCAGTGCATCGCGGCAGGTGATCCTTCCACGCTACTTCGAAGCTGGGGACTTAGGATCAGATGGCCCCATGCGTCTCCGGGTGAAGATGCATTAAAGCCAGTTGGCAGGTCGCCATCCTATCAGCCCTGTCAAATCTGCGATGCTTATCGCCGGTGCGTGCCTTCGAGAAGGCGGTCGCCGCGGCGGAGTAGGAAGCGCGGCAGTGCCGGACCGGGACACCGAGGCAGTGACGCGCGGGGGTTGGAAGCCGCCCGCGCCACCGCCACAACACCTTCTCTCATATGCGGGGAAAGTCCGGCCACTGCGTCATCGCGAGAACGGGGTGATAAAATCCCTGTGCAGGCAAGTTGGTCTATTGCCACCATCGAACAGCACGGTGACGCCCGTATTGCGATTGGAAATCTCGACAACGATCCCAGTCTTGCCGGCCAGCGAGCGGCATCGAGTGGCTCCGAGTTCACTCATCTTGAAGCAAGTGCCGACGACCAGTCTATTCAATTCTTGCACGTCACCCACATTTTTACTCCGTGAAAAAACACCACTTAGAAGGACATTTGAACTTCTGCCACGGCCCCAGGGTTCCATGGCTCGACAGGCCCTCACCCAAGCCCGTTGGCTCACACGGCGGGTCTGCCTTCGACCGCGGAGTTACCCCAAACTCGGAACAATCCAACCACGTTGCGTTAATTGTGATCGCCGTTGGCGCGTTTCGTTGCGGTGGTAATGAGCGCTGCCTACCGGCCCCCGCCGGCTTTTTCTGCGGCTCGCAAAAATGAAAGAGGCCGCCAACTGAGGCGGCCTTACTCGCGATTGGAGCCAGAGGATAACAGGAATTCGCTCATATCAAGTGCCGTTTCAATCTGGCGAAGCTTCTGGACTAATTCGTCGCGCTCGCTGCATGGCGCAAGCGTCTCCACATCTGACCGGACCCGTCGAGCCAAATCAATCAAGCGTTCTTCAAGTGTCGTGTTGGGGCTGACAAGGCGGCGCCGCACAGCCTCACTCCGGGGCTTTGAGGCCGCTGGATTGCCAGCCCGACTTATCTGACGTCGGATCTCGGGCGACGGTGCGCGTCATCGTGTGATTGCAATTGGCGCACTCAAAGGTACGGCTGTCATCGCTCTCTGAACTTGGACTGATCATGGTCAGCACCATTCGTTTAAAACATTGGGGGCAGCGGGGCCGCTCAATTGGGATCAGCGACGGTTCTGGACGGGTATGAGGTTGGGGCATGTGATGCATCCATTTTGATCAGGCGGGAGCTCAACACTCTCAGTCACCGATGAAAGCCGAAGGCGGAGCGGTGATCGGGATAATCTGGCATGTCCGGCAGCTGACGTTGTGGTCAAAATTGCTCACACCGCAAAAGTTAATGGAGGAGGAAATATGATCAGTACCGCTGGGTACTGGCCGAATGGCCGAGCTTTTCTGAAGTCGATCGAGGCGCCGGCCCCCGAGCCGGTGCCCACCTGCGACTTTTCCAGGACCCGTCATTTCAGTTCCGCCAGACCTTTCAAATGTGGTCCAGCTGGTCGACCATCAGGGCAAGCGCCGCGGGCGCGCCGCAGCCTAAAACTGCCCGGGTCGCGCAGGCCTTCGCGGGGATCGCGATTTTCTCTGCCGTCTCTTATAGGCTGCACTTATCCCGAATACTTTTGTTGAACCAATGCATCAGGCAATCGTTACCGGTGGCGACTAACCGGAGGAGAATTTATGCGCGCTTTTGTCCTAGCCAGCATTTTCCTAGCCTCATCGGGATTGTCCTCATTCGGCCAAGACGAACGAAAGCCTCTAGTTTCGCCTCCGCAAGGCGTGCCTGCTCAAGCCGCCCCCACGCCTGACCAGAGCCCCAAACCGGGAAGTCAACCAGCCGACCAGAGCCAATCCAAGGGCGAGGAGCGAAAGGTGGGTCGCGACTGGCGGATACGCCCGGATGAAGGCGACCGCATGGACCGCGATGACCGTGACGTGGGTCGCGATGTGCGACGCGGCGACCGCGACGGATATCGTGATCGCGACGAGGATCGGGGTCGTCGATACGGAGATCGAGATGACCGCGCCCATCGAGGTTGGGACCGCCCGGGCGGAGGCCGCGACTATCGAAGCTACGATGATGACCGAAGAAGCTACGACGATGATCGCCCTCGGCGGCGCGTGAAGATCTGCATCGAATACGACAACGGCGACGAGTACTGCCGTCGGCAAGGACACTGAGGCGGTTCGGGCGCACGCGTTCAAGATCCGAGAGGAGGCGGCTGCGCATGTGGAAGAGTGGCTCACCTCGCCTGGTCTCGAGCCCCCAAAGAAAAACGATATCCATGGACCAAACTAGTGAGAGAGACAGCCAGGACGGCCCTGCCGCAAAAAAGGGGCGGATAGCTGGAGCAATATGCCCAGGGCGCTACGCTGAGGCCTAAAGCGGGGGTAGGTCCCCAGGTCATCCGCGACTTCGAGTGTCAGAACTGTAGCATCTAATGTTCGAGACAACGGAAACGGCCAGCTAGCGGCCCGGACGGGGGCCCCTAATTCCCCTCTGCGGGAGTCACCCCCATTTCCTAAACCGGAGGTGGCGTCACATAACTGTGTCACAGCACTGGCTACGCTTGGGGGGCCGGGATTGCGCCCGACCACGGAAATACAGCGCCGTCCAAGCGACCATATTCCGCTTGGACGGCGTTGGCTTACGAGGTGTCTAATTGGCAGCAATGTCCTAATTAGGACAGCACGGGCAAAGCCACCGCCCGGAGGCCAAGCCTGCTGGCGAGCGTCCGCACGGGCGCAGGGCAGGATGAGAGCCTGTCATCCCTGGTCTATTGCCGCCCGGCGTCGCGTGAGTCGATTTCGAGGACCATCGAGCAAGGCTGAGGCGTCCAAGCTGAACGACGAGATGCCCGAGAAGGCGAACTTATGAGGCAGACGTGCCGGACAATTCGGGCGAGTTGCACGCCTGAAGGCGCGCAGCACCTCATCGACGATTTGAAGAAACAATTGGCCGAACGAAAGTAAAAGAACCGCTGGAATTCCAGCGGTTCTCTTGTGTCGGTTATCGAGTGGTCGTGGGGGCAGCCGGGGCCGCGGGTGACGGAGCAGTGGTCGGGGCCGTCGGCGCCGACGGGCGCGTGGTGCTCGATCCGATCGTAGTTCCGGGTGCTGAGTTGTCAGCCGTTCGGTTGTGGTTCCAAGGTGCCCACATAAACAGAACGGCGAGAATGGCGAGACCAGCATGAGGGCGATCATTCCGCGGCCTATTCCGGCCCGGCGGTTCTCGCCCCCGGTCAAATGTCGCGATTTAAATTATTGTCTGTCATTTCACTTCTCCACAACTGCCCACGCTCCCTACCGATGCGATACACAATGGTTCCTCAGGTTAGAATGAAGACTGGCAGCTCTTCCCTTACGTGAGGGGCGTATTCGCTGGCAATCCGTGCGCACATTCTGCCAGCGCGAATTTCACTACGTACCCGCGATGCCGACTGCAAATATTAACAAACTCATCTCCGCAAAGCTCGGCTTCCTTTTGATACGATGGGCAGATAGCGAACGGGTTCCGTGATAACCCCTGCGATCGTTTCATTGACGAGACGACGGCGGCATGAGGAGCAACCTTTAAAGCACCCGCCCGTTGCCCCGCATGACAGACACTACACAAGACAAGCGAGCATCGAGCTCTTCCCCGGAAGCCGGTCATAAGGCCGATACAGGCAAGCCGATAGAAACCACCGAGCAGCTGAGGATCGCAATCGACCAAGGCAACGGAAAGGTCGATGCGACTGACCCCGCTGCCGCTCCGCTTGGAACCGACGACGAAGCGGGCGGAACTCCTAACAGCTATGCACAGGTCCGCTTGGCCGCTGCGCACGAGATCCGGCCCCATAAGAAGCGACAACGGACTTCCGGTCTTGGGGCCGCATGGTGGGTCATCGGGGGAAGCGTATTCATGGCAGTGTCAATCGTCGCTTCCGCTCTTTGGATAATACCGTGATTGTGCAAAGGAGAAAGCAATGACTGATTACGTAGACAAGCGCGGCGGAGCCTACGACCCAGTTACCCCGGCCGGAAATCCGCAGCCGCAGCAGGTGAAAGACAAGCAGACACCAAGCCAGAAGGACCAATGGGGTGCGGACGTTCGGCCCGAACCCCTACCTGGTCCTGACCAAGGAAATTACCCGCTGCCTGAAGGCTTGCGGAAAGAGCGCATGGGTCCACTCAACAAAGATACGGGCCGGCGCCCGAAGCAGACTTAGTACGGAAGCTTCCAGAGCGCGCCGCACGATTTCTGCTTAGCTCTCGGGAGAACGTTGGGCCGTTATGCTGCTTGGGGCAAGGGGCTGACAGAGCTCATGAAATCCGAATTGCCACTTGTTCCCGATGCAAATCGCCCACATTGTGGTGACACCGGAGAGCAAATGACCCCCCGCGAGCGAAAAGACATGCCTTGGCTTATGGCGGCGTTTGCGGTGGTTATCCTGGTAATCGTCGGCGGGGTGTTTTTCCGCTGGCACTAAACAGTCGCTTTTTTGAATCTGCGGGTTGCCTATTCGGAGTGCCAAAGAACGGCCCCAGCGCAGGGGAGACTGAGGCCGTCGTTCCAGCACGCCCCTAGATATCGGGCGAGCTCGAATGGCCTAGTGTGAAAATTGCCGTTTTGCCTTTCATTAACTTTCCTAGTGGTCAAATTGACCAGTATGTCGGCCCACCGGACATGCCAGATTGTCCCGATCACCGCCCGCCCGTGGCTTTCATCGGTGATGAGAACGCCAGTTGCTAGGCGAGGCCTCAGTTCAACCATCGCGGCCGGGCTTCCTTTTCGAACGCTTCCGCCAGCGTCGTCCAGTCGGACGCAAGCTCTAGCCATGCGTCTGTGGCTAGCAAGGTCACAGACGCGGCAGCATTGGTACGGCACTGGTCCGCGGCCTTGCGGCAGTAAGCTGCATCGTCTTCGCGCATGTCCGTCAGCTTCTAAGTTGCGCTAATGGGACGGTCCGGAGATGGTTTGTCTCGAATTAGTTCCGGCGGGATCGCGCCAGCACCTACCAACGGGGCCGATCTAGCTAATAGCCGGTAACACGCGGCGATGTCAGCGAACCGCTTTTGCGTACACTCGTTCGATGATGTTGCCGCAAACGCCTCGAATTCGACTGCCTTCTCGAGGTACTGTTCAACGGAGCGCATAGCCTCACTCGGGCGCTTGCAGGCCGGGCGATGAAAGCCACTCATCAACGTGTGTCGCAGTCTCCGCTTGGCGTGCCTTGCGGAGAATCTGTTCCCGCTCCGGGCCGTGCGGCAATTTTTCCGCTCTGGCGCGTAGCCGCCGGGCTTCCTGTTCGAGACGTTCGGAGAGGGATAGCAATTGCTTGTATCGACGCCGCTGTACCATAGGGCGCTCCTTTCCATTGAGGAAGGCGGGAGCGCTACCAGGCGTTCTCATCACCGATAAAAGCCACTGACCGGGCGGTGATGAACCAGTCTGGCATGGCTGTAGCTGTCTCGCTGGTCAAAATAGCTCACATCACAAAACTTAACACGATATCGCCGCCGCACGGGAACTGGCAAAGATGATGCCGGATCGCGTTCGTTCGGTGATTTCGCTGGGAAGTCCCTTTGGCGCCAGTCCCAAATCCACAAATGCTTGGCGGGTTTATGAGTTCGCCAGCGGCCAATCGGTCGACGACGCGCAGGATGTTGCGGTTGCGCCACCAGTTCCTACGACGGCGATTTATAGCCGTACGGACGGAATTTGCGCGCGGCAGGGTTGTATAGAGAAAACCTCCGCTCAGTCAGAAAGCATTGAGGTGCAAGGAAGCCATTGCGGGCTGGCCGTGAATCCCGCCGCCGTCTATGCGGTTGCCGACAGATTGGCGCAGCCGGAGGGAGCGTGGAAACCCTTACAGTGGCTGGCGAAGCCTCATCTTCCCCGATCCCTCGGGGCGCTCAAATCGAGAAATGCATAAGGATCACCTGAGCGATTGGTAAATCCAGTGGGGGGCGAAGTCGCGGCCGCGCCAGTTCTTAAGGGCATCCTGGAAGCAGCCTTATGAATTGGCGACTATTGTTAGAAGCGTCGCCGTCGCGATTGGCATAACGTTCGTTACAGCGGTCGTCGCCTACCTTGCTCTGAGGTTTTTCGCGTCGCTAACTTTGGCCACGCGTGCTCGCGGCTGGTAAGAACGTAAGAACCACCCGGGCGATCGCGACACGGTCCATTGAGCGAATGGTCTCGCGGATCACCGCGAAAGCGTCATGCCCCACCTTGCCCTGGCAACGATGTAGTAGGGGCGCACCAGGTAAAGGTCATCGATCTCGCTGCGCGGCACGAACTCATTTGGCCTGCGTGAGCGCTGGCCGATTGAACGGAGGCCACGCGCTTAGTCCTCAGTCAAACTGCGTTCCGCTTTATCCGCGAATTTCTGCAGCGCGAGCGAGCGCAACCACACCTTCCCGCTATGGAACCAACCGTCTTTCGCGGGCTTGGTGCATTTTTAACCCGGAGGACTCACATGAAGAAGCTAGTGACGGTGCCGACAATCGCGCTTTTCGTCCTGGGATCGTCTTTGGCCTCGGCCCAGACCGGCGGGCCGATGATGATGGGAAAAGACACCAGCAAAACAGGTGCCACGCCGCCCAACGCAGGCGCCAGTGCGCCCATCACGGTTGATCCAAAAGCCAAAAAACCGGCTCCGCTGCCAGGCGCGGATACCAGCAAGGCAGGCGCTTCGCCGCCCAACGCGGGCGCCAGCGCACCCATCGCGGCCGCGCCCGTAGCCAAAGGCAAGAAGTAAGATGGGAGCAGTTTTTGTGCGTCTGGGAAGGCCCCGTTCCCAGGGGGCCTTCCTAGTTGGCTTTAAGGATGTGTCCGGATTCTGATCCTCATGGACGAATTCCCGGTTTCGCTGTGAACCGGATATTCGAACGCCACGCCTTCGGGATCATTGTCCCGGAACCATTCAACGGCGGCCAACTCGCTGGCAAACACCTTCAGGTGGTCGGGATCACCGACGGCTTTATCGGAGTTGACGTAAATCCACACTGTCGTCATCCGAACGTGTCCATCACGCGGCTGAACGCCGGATGCTTCCGGTTTTTGACCTTGATCCAGTCGCAGGTCCGGGGCCGGTAGCGCCGCTCGCGGTGCTTTGACACGAGGCCCTCGAGGCCCATGCGGCAGGCGGCTTCGAACAGCCCGGGCCCGATCTCGCCGGCCTCATGCGGGGCGACGAAGATGCCCTTCGGACGGCCTTTGAGCAGTTTGCCGAGCCGGGCCTTGCGTTCGAACAGCGGCATGTCGCGCAGGTCGTCGCCATCGAGTGCGACCAGGTCGAACGCGTAAAGCTGCGCTTTCTCATTGTGCCGATTGGAATGCAGGGCGTCGAAATCGGAGATCCCTTGCACATTGAGCACGCAAATCTCGCCGTCGATGATGAAGCGCGTCTGGCGCATCTTCAGCGCCGTCTCGACGATGAACGGGAAGCGCCATGTCCAGTCGAGGCCGCTCTTCGATAGCAGCTTGACGTTACGGCCGTCGCGAGCGACGCGCCCGCGGTAGCCGTCATATTTGACTTCGTGAATCCAGTCGAGGCCGGTGGGAACGGCCTTTGCCGATATCGGCTTGCAATACTCGAACTTGATCATGGCGCGCATTTATGCACGGGCGGACGAAATGCGAGTCCTCTATCGTACCATCGCCGCCGTGATCGACCTGTTCGTGCTGGCGCTCATCCCGTGAAGACGCGATCTTGGCCATCCGGTGCGTCCAATTCGAACTGACGAGTTGCGTAGTTCTCCGGAGTGGTTTTCGCTTTCACGCCGTTGCAACCTTTTCCCGGTCCATTGCGGGACGGGACGGGACGGGCGGCAGATGAACCATGACCGGGAAGCCAGCCGATACTTCGAAGTCGGTCTGTTTGTTGCGGCGCTCGTTGGACTTGGCATGATGGCATATTGGGCTTTGGTGTAAGACCGCGCGCCCTGTGATCCAAGCTAACTCCCCCCAGGAACGTACCGAGGCTCTTTTAACACTAGCTGCAGGCGCAAAAAAAGCGGCCCCAGCGTCTAAGGGACGGCGCGCTGAGGCCATGAAGTCGCACGATATTCTGAATCCCATTAGACGAGGATTGTAACCAGGAGCGGTTACCACTTATTCCCGATCCGAAGAAGATCAAAACGACCCCAGTGCGGGGTGCTCTGGGGTCGCCAACCCTTTTAGAGGGTTTTCTCCCGGCCTGAGGCTGCCGGGAGCTGGATTCGACTCCCATCCGCCATTGATTGTTCTTGGAGGTCCCGATCTGGTAGCGGAATGAAAAAGGGTAACGGCCCGGCAAGAGCGGGCATCCACCCTGTTGTAGGAACCGAGCAAAAAATCGGCGCGGACCTGCGAGGCCGGCGCCGACAGGCCAAGGTTTGGTGAGGGCCTGTGGGCTGGATTAAACGCCCATCGTTGGAGAGCTGCAATTGTTCGATTGAGGTACTTCGAACTAGTTCGCAAAGATCAACCAAGTTGCGGTAACTTGGCTTAAGCCGTTGGCAACCCGTTGCGGCCGATCGCATGGATGGCCCCAGTGAGAAGCCTAGCCTCGCTGGGGCCGCTCCCGTCAAACAAGTGCCTGGCCGCCGGTGTTGAGTAAGCTGGAAATGGCGGTCACCAGCTGAGCGGGTGCGAAAGGCTTAATCAGCAGGATGCTGTTGGGAACGCCTTGGACTGGCCATTGGTTCGCAGCAGCGCCCGTCATATAGATCACGGGGAAGTTGGGATCGATCTCGCGCGCCGCCCGTGCGACCGCCCAGCCATCGATTCTGCCGAGCAAATTGATGTCAGTCACCAACACGCGATACGGTAGTTGGCCGCCCTTTAGCAGGGTCACGGCTTCCTCGCCCGAGGCAGCTAGGGCTGGTTCGTAGCCGCCCTCACAAAGAGATTCGTCGATGATCGCTTGAACCTCGGGTTCATCTTCAATGACCAGGATCAGTACAGTTTCCACGCGAATTTCCCCCTCAGCCGCCGGGGTATCACGCGGCAAGGTCGGATTGGTTCCCTGCCGCTATGTATAAAAGTGAACATTGCATGTTGGCAAATTCGGATTCTCCGTCTGACGCGGCCAATACTGCGTTGAGTAGTTTTACGCAGTACAAAGTCCGGCAGATTTTGGACAATGCCACAGCAATTCACGGGCTGTGTTTGTTCTCAAGAGGTTAAACAGGCCGGTATCCGCGGAGCCCCTTGAACAAACGGGAAACGGCCGTATCTGCCGGAGAACTGCGGAAGCCTACGAACCTGGATCGGGTCGGCGAGGTGCATCAAGCCGACAATTACGGCCAAGGCCGCCAAGCCAAAGAGTGTTGCGACAACCGAGCATCCGCGTAGCGTCTTGGATGAAGCGTTTCTTGCGCCTGTGAGCCGACAAAGCCGCGAGCAAAGAACAGCCCGCACTACTGCGGGCTGTTAGGAATGTCACCAGCCGTGGTGATGGTGGTGACGATGGCCGCCGAAACCAAAGCCTAGGCTTATGGACGGGCCGCCATAACCATACGCGCCGTACGGCCGAGCGTAGTAGGCTGGCGGAGCGTAGTATGCCCGCCGAGGATAATACGCATAGCTCCTGTAGTGGTGGCGATGGCCATAGTGGCGATGGCGACGGTGCGCACTAAAGTCGGTTGACTGGCTTGTTCCGACTATTGCACCTTCCGTCTTCTTCGCTGAGTTGTCAGCGTTTGCTACGTTGCCCCCGAGCAGCGCGGCAGCACCGACGGCAAGTACGATAGCTAGCTTTTTCATTTCTCACTCGCCGTAAAAGACGTGCCAGCAATCAGAGCGTTCGGGGTGAGGGCGTCGGGTGAGGGCGGACATAGCACCATTGAAACGCTGCTCCACACCTGACGCAAATTATCAATCTGTTGGGGATCGGAGCGGCGCGCGTTTTCGTGGCTGTGGAGGTAAACGCTCTAGGGCTTATCTCGGCCGGCGCGGTTGTTTGAAATACACTCCCACCTCACCAGTTGGATGCGGAACGTGTTTCCTTTCGATCTCGCCCGCTGCGGCCATCTTTTTCAAAGTGTGTTTGACGCTAACGGGTGACCACATGCCCAGCTGCTGCCAGAGCACCCGGCCCGAGACCGCGTTCGCTTCGCCCTCAGGCACCAACTTGATGAGTTTAGCAGATATGGACATGGTTGGCTTCAGTCCCTCAACCTAGCGCGGCCTGTTGTTAATTTCCTCGATGGCGACCTGCAGAAAGCGTGCGATGTGTTCCGGTGTGGCGCCCATCGAATAAAACTTCTCAACTGTCTCGACCATGATTGGGATCATTTTAGCCGTCAGGTCCATGCGGGCTGTTTTTTCCTGCTGCGCTATTAGCTTGTCTCCAAGGTTCACGATGTCAGCCAATGAAACCTCCTGACGCTTCGCCTTCAATCCCATCGCTAAGCGGAGTTTTCCGCCCGGTTACTGCGAGATCGGGGTGATAAAATCCCTGTGCAGGGCAGTTGGTCTGCTGGCTCCACCGAACAACACGGTAACGCCCGTGTTGCTGTGGCTCACCTCGACAACGATCCCTGTCTGCCCTGCTAGATCCGGGCATCGAGCGACTCCGAGTTCACTCATCTTAAAACGAGTGCCGACAACCAATCTCTTGGTTTCGTGATTCATTTTAAAATTCTTTCGAAGCGAAAAACGTCTTGGCTAAAAATGCAGTGCTTTACCTGATAAAATGACCAGGCCGGGGTCGTCTGTCCGAGAGTGAAACTTACCTGCAGAGGAGCGAAGCGACAACTACAATCTGTAATCAGAGCGCCGCCCGAGAGGCTTGGTAAACGGATCAGGGTTGGGCTGCGCGCTCCAGCCCCAATTCTACAAGCCGGCGGATGGCGCTGGCGGGAATCTGGCGCGGAGGTACTCCAAAGTAACTCCGAACGATCAACCCGACTTACGGTAATTTGGCTGGCCGTTGGTCGCTTTTCGCGTTGCCCGCGGTTGGAATGAACGGCCCCAGCGCGGCCTCCCGCCCTTGCTGGGGGCCGCTTCTGAAAGGAGCGTGATGACTGACGGGCAACGTTTCAAACCAATCGACCCGCTAGACAAAGACCTCTTGAAGGAGGCCGAGCGTCGCCGGAGAGACGCCCGACGCACCCTGCCTAGAGTGGTGGAACGCGACAGGCTGACTTGCAGAGCGCTTGCAAAACCGGCCTCCCAAATCAACGGGAAGCAAAAGCATAAGGCCGCGCGCGTTTCGCTCGAGCGCACATCCTTTCGGGTATTGCCGAGGTGGCAGTTGGGAGTCGATGAGGCGGCGCGTTAGCCTAATATGGAATCCCCGCCTGCATTCGATTGTGCCAGCCAATTATCCGACGGCTTGCGATGGCGGGCTAGGGGCTCGAAGCCCATACCTTGCCGCGCGATCGGCTGCTAGTTTTCGATAGGCGGCTGCCTGCTCCTCGAACTGCGCTTTGACCTCCGGCCTTTCCTCTTGGGCCGCCAACTGTTCAAACGAGAGCGCGTGGTTCAAATATTCGTTGAGCAGTTTCATCGCAGTTTCCCCAGACCACGCTCATAATAGGGTTGCTCAATCCATCACGAAGAGCAGCGTCGTATGACGAATCGCGACAAAGATGACCAGGCAAGCAAGACTAGCGCCGTGAGCGCTCGACCCCAGGCCGAATAGTGACTGAGCCCGCCGGTTCACACCGGAAGGCTGTGCGATTGAGCCGCCCCGTTAAAGGGAGCGGAACGATTCCTGGCCGGATCGACTTAGTTGTGCACGACCGAATGGATGCAACGTCCCCCCCGCGCTTCATTCGAGGAAATGTCGGCCCCAGTGTTCGCCCACCGCGCACGCTGGGGCCGTTTCTTTGGGACTCCTTAACGCCCTAGCAATTTAACGAGAACATTAAGTTTGTGAGGGGACGCTCTGATTTTACTAGAAATTCAGGGGCTGCTCGTTCCTGAACGTGCCGCACTGCCGTGCGGCCGAGTAGCCGGCGTTACCCCGAAGGGGTGAGTGCTCGGTTATTTCGCGCGAAGTAGTGCGTCCATCAGGAAAACGCATCCTTGGCCCGCAGCATGGGGCGGGAGGCGGGTTTGACCTTCACCCAGTTGGGTGACCGGCCCGGCCGGTAAGGCCGAACGACGAGCTTCGACACCAGGCCCTCAAGCCCCATAATGCAGGCGTGCCGAATAGCTCTGGTCCGATCTCGCCGCGCTCGAAGTTGGAGACGAAGATGCGATCGACGCGCCGCGCAAGCGGGCGAGGTTTGTCTTCCGCATAGTGAGTGGTAGCTTTCGAATAACCTTCCCGACATGCACGATTCTACGCCGACCGATGCGCTTGCAAACGGTAAGAACTACCTGCATCGCTCGATCTTGTCGTACGTCCGCAAGCTCAAGGACACGACGGGTACGTTAAAGTGCAAGCCGGCGGCCTTGGTCTGTTCCAGGCTCTCGACCACGGACTTCGGGCGCCGTCCAGATCGATATTGGGCAGCGCAGGGCGCAAACCTCAGCGGCGGGTTTACAATTCATTCATGTACCTGACAAACCAGTACTTATGCGGGAGACGCATGTTGCAGCTGGGTTACAAAAATAGCGAATTCCATCACTATTTTGCGGGACCGAGTCGAAAAGCATGAGTATTGCATTGCGTGAGGGAGTCACTCGCATCACCATACTCTACGTGTTCGGCGGGGGTTTGATGGGCACGATTTCAAACCGCTAGCGAATCTAAAAAATAAGGAGCATCGGCAAAGGACATGTGTGGTGAATTGCCTGAAAAGCTTTGAACAGCTTTCTGCCTGCCCCGCAGGAGCCATTCGCGCCACCTTGCGCCAGAGTCACGCGCCGTGAGACCATGTCGGCGCGAGTGTTTTGTGTTGCCCAAGTAACGACCAAGTGTCGCTGTGAAGGTTAATTCGGTGAGGGTGTGGGAATTGGGCATAAGCCCATTTAGTCGCACCTGATTCTTCCGCGTAGAATTTAGAGTCGCTAACCAGTTGATCCCCGTTGCCAGCGGGTAATGCGCAAACAGATTCCCGACTTTCATTGGGCCTCCGTTTCGCAAACATTTCGCGAACCACGACGCGCATGTGGCCTGCCGGCCGAGCGCCCAATGGAGTGTATTCAACGCAATGTCCCGCGGCGCGCACAAGTTCAAGCAGGGTGACGTCACCAAGGCCGTCAGGGGCGCGGTGAATGCTGGCTTGGCCGTGCAGCGCGTCGAGATCCAGGAAGGCAAGATCGTCGTATTTACCGGCCGGCCCGATGACCGGGCGCAAGGTAACGACTGGGACGATGTGAAGTGAGGTATCCGAAATACACTCACGGCTTTATCGACCATGACGGGAAACCCCGTTTCTACCTCCGAGCGCCGGGCCGTAAGCGCGTGCCGCTGCCTGGCCTGCCGTGGTCCCCTGAGTTCATGGAAGCGCGCCAGCGGGCACTAGATGGCGACTGGGTAGTGCCGCAGCTCGGTGTCAGCCGCACCAGAGCCGGCACCGTGAATGCGGCTATAGTCAGCTACTACGGATCGACTGCGTTTAAGGAGGGCCTGGCCGAGGGCACGCGAAAGTCCAGGCGGGCGATCCTTGAACGGTTCCGCGAACAGTATGGCGATAAGCGGATCGCGCAGCTGCACAAGGCGGCGCTGCAAACGATACTGAACAAGCGCTCGGCGGCATCGGCGAAGAATTGGCGGAAGGCCATTCGCGGCTTCCTCGATCATTGCCTGTCCCTCGACAAAATCGCGATCGACCCGCTGATCGGCGTCAAGCTGGTCAAGACGAAATCAAAACCGCACCGACCATGGACCGACGGCGACATCAAAAAGTATGAGGCAAGGCACCCGGCCGGCACCAAGGCGAGGCTGGCAATGGAACTGCTGTTGTCGACCGGCCAAGCTCGTTGCGACGTGGTGAGAATGGGTCGCCAGTTTATCCACGGTGAGGTTCTGTCGATGAGCCGGCAGAAGACCGGGGTCGCCTTCGATATTCCGGTGCTGCCACCGTTGCGGAAGGAACTGGAGCTCCAGCCGCAGGCCGACCGGCATTTGGCCTTCTTGGTCACCGAGCAAGGGAAATCGTTCTCTGCCGCCGGCTTTGGAAACTGGTTCGCGGATCGATGCCGTGAAGCTGATGTTCCCGGCCGCGCCCATGGCCTGCGTTCCGCGGCGGCAACTCGTCTCGCCGACTACGGTGCCACAACCCACCAGCTCATGTCGTGGTTCGGATGGCGCACAATCGGGGAGGCCCAGCGCTACACGGAAGCCGCGAACCGAAAGAAGCTCGCGGCGGAAGCCGGGAAGCTCATTACAGGAACAGGAATTGGCAAACCGGAAACCCCGTTTGCCAAAATCGAAACTAAGTAATTGAAAACAAAGGAGACGGACTCTTGCGTGGCGATCCCAGCAGGACTCGAACCTGCAACCCACGGAGTAGAAATCCGTTACTCTATCCAGTTGAGCTATGGGACCGTTGGAGTCTTTCTAGCACTGCCAATATGAAAAATCCGCCTCATAGCCAAGTCCGTTCCGAACCGATTTCCTTCAGGCTGCGACAAAGCCAGACGGCGGACCATTGCCTTCGGTTCGCCCATCAATCAATGCTGCGCCGGTAACCCCGCCGGTGCGGTCCGGGACCGTGGACTGCCTGAGCCATGCATGCGACTTTTTCGCAAGCCTCTTCCATCGCCATCAGTCCGTCACCTTTTCGCGCACTTTTCGTCCGTTACGAGGCGGTCGTCCGCCCAAGGAGCTCCATCATGATCGGTTTGGTTCGCGCCGCAGTCGTTTGCGCCACGATGGCGCTTGGCCTGGTCGCAGCGCAGGCAGCAGATAAAGCCTTCAAACGCGACGATCTCGCCGATTCCGCGGTCAAGCTGGAGGCCCAGATCAAGAGCGAGGCGGGGCCGGTTTCCAAATCCAGCGCGACGCTGCGGACTGATGCGGATACCGCCTTCAAACGTGCCGACTTCCGCACCGGCCTGCAAATCCTTGGACAGATCGCGGCCACCACGCCGGAGGACAGCGCCAACTGGCTCAAACTCGCCAAGACCATCTTCCAGATCCGCTCCGCAAGCTCGAGCGAACAGACCTTCCTGCTCGAGCGCGCCTCGACCGCCGCCTACATCGCCTATCAGCGCGCCGGCAACGCCGCCGAGGAGGCCGATGCGCTGGCGGTGCTGGGCCGGGCGATGTCCGACCGCAAGCTCTGGCGGCCGGCGCTGGATAGCTTACGGCTGTCGCTCGACATGCGCGAGGTCGCCGAGGTGCGCGGCCAATACGAGAAGATGCGCGACCAGCACGGTTTTCGTCTTTTGGATTATACCGTGGACTCGGACGGTGCGTCACCGCGGGCGTGCTTCCAGTTCTCCGAAGATCTGGCCAAGCGAGTCGATTTCTCGCCGTTCCTGGCACTGGCCGGTACCGACAAGCCGGCGCTGTCGGCCGAAGGCAAGCAGCTTTGCGTCGATGGCCTGAAGCACGGCGAGCGCTACAACATCAATCTTCGTGCCGGCCTGCCGTCCACGGTCAAGGAAACCCTGCCGAAATCGGCCGAATTCAACGTCTATGTCCGCGACCGCAAGCCGTTCGTGCGCTTCACCGGCCGCGCCTATGTGCTGCCGCGTACCGGCCAGCGCGGCATCCCGCTGGTCAGCGTCAATACGCCCGCCGTGAACGTCAACGTGTTCCGGATCGGCGACCGTAACCTGATTAATACGGTGATCGACAGCGACTTCCAGAAGACGCTGTCGAGCTACCAACTCGGCGATCTCGGCGACGAAAAGGGCGTCAAGGTCTGGACCGGCGAACTCGCCACCGCCACCACGCTCAACCAGGACGTCATTACCGCGTTCCCGGTCGACCAGGCGCTGGGCGACCTGCAGCCGGGCGTCTATGTGATGACGGCGTCAGCCAAAGGCCCCGGCAGCGATGATGACGGAAGGCTGGCGACGCAGTGGTTCATCGTCTCCGACATGGGCCTGTCGGCGTTTTCAGGTAATGACGGTGTCCACGTCTTCGTCAATTCGCTGGCGTCCACCGAGGCGGTCGGCAAGGCCGAGGTGCGGCTGATCGCCCGTAACAACGAGATCCTGGCGACCCGCAAGACCGACGATTCCGGCCACGTGCTGTTCGAGGCGGGATTGGCGCGCGGCGAGGGCGGGCTGTCGCCGGCCTTGCTCACGGTCATGAGCGAGAAGTCGGACTACGCATTCCTCAGCCTCAAGACCACCGCGTTCGACCTCACCGACCGTGGCGTGTCCGGCCGGGTGGTGCCATCAGGCGCCGACGCCTTCGTCTACGCCGAGCGCGGGGTCTACCGCTCCACCGAGACCGTCTATCTCACCGCGCTGCTGCGCGACGGGCAGGGCAACGCCATGACGGGCGGACCGCTGACCCTCGTCATCGAACGCCCGGATGGCGTCGAATTCCGCCGCGCCGTATTGCCCGATCAGGGCGCGGGCGGCCGCAGCATGGTGGTCCCGCTCAATTCGGCGGTCCCGACGGGGACCTGGCGGGTACGCGCGTTCACCGACCCCAAGGGGTCGGCGGTCGGCGAAACCACCTTCATGGTCGAGGACTACATCCCCGAACGGATCGAATTCAACATCTCCAGCAAGGAGAAAATGATCAAAGCTGAAGTTCCAGTTGAACTTAAGGTCGATGGTCGTTTCCTCTACGGCGCTCCGGCTTCCGGCCTGCAGCTCGAAGGCGACATGCTGGTCACCTCGGCAGCCTCCGGGCGGCCGGGCTATCCCGGCTACCAGTTCGGCGTTGCCGACGAGGAAACCGCCAGCAACGAGCGCACCCCGATTGAGAACCTGCCGGAGGCCGACGCCAATGGCGTGGCGACGTTCCCGGTGTCGCTGGCCAAGGCGTCAACTTCGACCCGCCCGCAGGAGGCGCAAATCTTCATCCGCATGGCGGAGGCCGGTGGCCGCGCCGTCGAGCGCAAGCTGGTGCTCCCCGTGGCGCCTGCCACGCCCTTGATCGGCATCAAGCCGCTGTTTGGGGACAAGAGCGTCGCGGAGGGTGATAAGGCCGAATTCGACGTGGTCTTCGTCGCCCCCGACGGCAAGCAATTGCCGCGTGACGGCCTGCGTTACGAGCTTCTGAAGATGGAATCGCGCTACCAGTGGTACCGGCAGAATTCGTCCTGGGAATACGAGCCGGTCAAATCGACCTCGCGCGTCGCCGATGGCGACCTGACGCTGTCAGCCGACAAGGCGGCGAGGGTGTCGCTGGCGCCGCAGCCCGGCCGCTATCGCCTGGACGTCAAATCGACCGAGGCGGACGGACCGGTCACCTCGGTCCAGTTCGATGTCGGTTGGTATTCGGACGGCAGCGCCGACACCCCCGATCTCCTCGAAACCTCGATCGACAAGCCGGAATACGCCTCCGGCGACACCATGGTGGTGTCGGTCAACGCCCGCACAGCGGGCAAGCTGACCATCAACGTTCTGGGCGACCGTCTGCTGACGACCCAGACCGTGGATGTCAAGGAAGGCACCCAGCAGGTCAAGCTATCAGTCGGCAAGGATTGGGGCACCGGCGCCTATGTGCTGGCGACGCTGCGCCGTCCGCTCGACGCCGCGGCGCTGCGGATGCCCGGACGGGCGATCGGCCTGAAATGGTTCGGCATCGACAAGAAGGCCCGCACCCTGCAGGTGGCGCTCTCGCCGCCGCCGCTGGTCCGCCCCGGAACCGCCCTGAAGATTCCGGTCAAGCTCGGCGGGCTCAACCCCGGCGAAGACGCCAAGATCGTCGTCGCCGCGGTCGATGTCGGCATTCTCAACCTGACCAATTACAAGCCGCCGGCGCCGGATGACTTCTATCTCGGCCAGCGCCGCCTGACGTCCGAGATCCGCGACCTCTACGGGCAATTGATCGACGGCATGCAGGGCACCCGCGGCCAGCTCAAGACCGGCGGCGACGGCGCCGGCGCCGAGCTGCAGGGCTCACCGCCCACCCAGAAACCCCTCGCGCTTTATTCCGGCATCGTCACGGTCGGCCCTGACGGGTCTGCCGAGATCAGCTTCGACATTCCGGAGTTCGCCGGCACCGCGCGTGTCATGGCGGTGGCCTGGAGTGCGACAAGGCTTGGCCGCGCCACGACAGACGTCACCGTGCGCGATCCCGTGGTGCTGACCGCAACATTGCCGCGCTTCCTGCTCAACGGTGACCGCGGCACCATGAGCTTCGATCTCGACAACGTTGAAGGTGCACCCGGCGACTACACCATCAGCGTCAAGACGACGGGCCCGGTGAAGGTGAGCGGCAACCCCAGCATCACGGTCAAGCTCGCCGCCAAGCAGCGGACCTCGATGTCGCTGGCGATCGACGGCGGCGGCGCCGGCACCGCCAATCTCGATGTCGACATCAAGGGTCCGAACGGCCTGGCGCTGGCGCGGCACTATGCGCTCGACGTCAAGGCGGCGACGCAGGTCCTGGCGCGCCGCTCGATCCGTACCCTGGCCAAGGGCGAGAGCCTGACGCTGACCTCGGACATGTTCACCGACCTGGTGTCGGGAACGGGTAGCGTGTCGCTCTCCGTCAGCCTGTCCACCGCACTCGATGCGGCGACCATCCTCAAGGCGCTGGATCGCTATCCGCATGGATGTTCCGAACAGATCACCAGCCGCGCGCTGCCGCTGCTCTACGTCAACGATCTCGCCGCGGGCGCCCATCTGGCGATGGACACCGCGGTCGATCAGCGCATCCGGGACGCGATCGAGCGGCTGCTGGCGCGTCAGGGCTCGAACGGGTCGTTCGGCCTGTGGTCGGCGGGCGGCGATGATGCCTGGCTCGACGCCTACGTGACTGACTTCCTGACCCGCGCCCGTGAGAAGGGCTTTGCAGTGCCGGATGGGCTGTTCAAGAGCGCGCTCGACCGCATCCGCAACTCCGTGGTCAACGCCAACGAGCCCGAAAAGGACGGCGGCCGCGATCTGGCCTACGGCCTTTACGTGCTCGCCCGCAACGGCGCCGCCCCGATCGGCGACCTGCGCTATCTCGCCGACACCAAGCTGAACAATCTGGCGACGCCGATTGCGAAATCGCAACTGGCGGCGGCGCTGGCGTTGGTCGGCGACAAGGCGAGGGCGGAGCGCGTCTACGGCGCAGCGCTCGATGCACTGGTGCCGAAGCCCGTGATCGAGTTCGGCCGGGTCGACTATGGCAGCGCCTTGCGCGATGCCGCAGCTTTGGTCTCGCTCGCCAGCGAAGGCAACGCCCCGCGGGCGACGCTGACGCAGGCGGTGCAGCGGGTCGAAGTGGCGCGGGGCCTTTCGCCCTACACCTCGACGCAGGAAAACGCCTGGCTGGTGTTGGCCTCGCGCGCGCTCTCGAAGGAGACGATGGCGCTCGATATCGATGGTTCGCCGATCAAGACGGCGGCCTATCGCAGCTACAAGGCCGAGCAGATGGTCGGCAAGCCGGTCAAGATCACCAATACCGGCGACGCACCGGTACAGGCCGTGGTCTCGGTCTCGGGTTCGCCGGTCACGCCGGAGCCCGCGGCCTCGAACGGCTTCAAGATCGAGCGCAATTACTTCACGCTCGACGGCAAGCCCGCCGATATCAGCAAGGCCAAGCAGAACGACCGATTTGCGGTCGTGCTGAAGATCACCGAGGCCAAGCCGGAATACGGGCACATCATGGTGGCCGACTACCTCCCGGCCGGCCTCGAGATCGACAATCCGAGGCTGGTGTCTTCCGGCGACAAAGGCACGTTGGACTGGATCGAGGACGGCGAGGAGCCCGAGAATACCGAGTTCCGTGATGACCGCTTCACCGCGGCCATCGATCGCGCCAGCGACGATACGGCGGTGTTCACCGTCGCCTATGTCGTGCGCGCGGTTTCCCCCGGCAAATACGTGCTGCCGCAGGCCTATGTCGAGGACATGTACAATCCCTCGCGCTATGGCCGCACCGGCACCGGCACCGTGGAGGTCCGTCCGGCCAAATGAGCGAGACGGGGCCCATAGCACCGGCAAGCCCTCCGAAGGGCCGCTGGCGACGGATCAGGAAGGCGGCGGCGATATCGGCCGTCGTCAGCCTGATGACGGTCGGCGCGTTCGCCGGCTGGGTCGCCTCGCTCGGCCCGCTGCCGCTGGAGCAGGCGCGCAAGGTCTCGACCTCGATCATCGACCGCAACGGCAAATTGCTGCGCGCCTATGCGATGGCCGACGGCCGCTGGCGGTTGCCAGTCGATGCCAAAACCGGCGTCGATCCCGGCTATCTCAAGCTGCTGCTGGCGTATGAAGACCGCCGCTTCCACTCGCATCGCGGCGTCGATCCGCTGGCGCTCGGCCGCGCGGCGCTTCAGCTGGTGACGCGTGGCCACATCGTGTCCGGCGGTTCGACGATCACGATGCAATTGGCGCGGCTGATGGAGCCGCGGCGCGAGCGTTCGGTGTACGCCAAGCTGCGCCAGATGGTGCGTGCGATCCAGATCGAGCGGCAACTGAACAAGGACCAGATACTCGATCTCTATCTGGCGCTGGCGCCGTTCGGCGGCAATCTGGAGGGCGTCCGCGCCGCGTCAATCGCCTATTTCGGCAAGGAACCGAAGCGGCTGTCGCTGGCGGAGGCGGCGCTTCTGGTGGCGCTGCCGCAATCGCCGGAGACGCGCCGCCTCGACCGTCATCCCGAGGTCGCCCGCGCCGCGCGCGATCGCGTGCTTGAACGCATGGTGAATGAGCAGCGCGTAACCGAAGACGACGCGGTTCAGGCCAAGGCCGTCACCGTGCCCCGGCTGCGCAAACCGATGCCGATCCTGGCGCCGCATTCCGCCGACCAGTCGATGGCGACCGTGAGGGATACGCCGGTCATCAAGCTGACGTTGGATGCAGGCCTGCAGAA
This sequence comes from Bradyrhizobium sp. AUGA SZCCT0158, assembly GCF_018130065.1. Taxonomy (GTDB): domain Bacteria; phylum Pseudomonadota; class Alphaproteobacteria; order Rhizobiales; family Xanthobacteraceae; genus Bradyrhizobium. The sequence goes on from NZ_JAFCME010000006.1 coordinate 274,200, forward strand.
GACGCTTGAAGCGCTGGCGCGCGACCGCGCGATTGCGCAGGGGCCGAACATTTCGGTCGCCATGATCGCGGTCGACAATGAAAGCGGCGACGTATTGGCGCGGGTCGGCTCATCGGATTATTTCGACGAGCGGCGGGCCGGGCAGGTCGACATGACCCGCGCCGTGCGCTCGCCGGGATCGACGCTGAAGCCCTTCATCTACGGTCTCGCCTTCGAAGATGGCTTTGTGCATCCGGAGAGCCTGATCGACGATCGTCCGATCCGGTTCGGCTCCTACGCGCCCGAAAATTTCGACATGACGTTTCAGGGCACGGTCCCCGTACGCAAGGCGCTGCAATTGTCCCTCAACGTGCCGGCGATCGCGCTGCTCGACCGCGTCGGGTCCAGCCGGCTGTCGTCGCGGCTGAAGCAGGCCGGCGGCAATCTGGTGCTGCCGAAAGACGAAGCGCCGGGCCTTGCCATGGGCCTCGGCGGCGTCGGCGTTACCCTGCAGGATCTGGCGCAGCTCTATGCCGGGCTGGCTCGGCTCGGCACCACCAAACCGCTGCGCGAGATCATGTTCGCCAAAGACGAGCGCGATCCGATGCGGCTGATGGATCAGGCCGCGGCCTGGCAGGTCGGCAACGTCCTGATCGGCACGCCGCCACCGGAAAACGGCGTGCATAACCGGATCGCCTTCAAGACCGGCACCAGCTACGGCTATCGCGATGCCTGGTCGGTCGGCTTCGACGGCCGCATCACCATCGGCGTATGGGTTGGGCGTCCCGACGGCGCGCCGGTGGCCGGGCTGGCCGGCCGTACCGCTGCCGCACCGATCCTGTTCGACGCCTTCGCCCGCACCGGAAAGATCGTTGCGGCATTGCCGAAGCCGCCGAAGGGCGCGCTGATCGCTGGCAATGCCAAGCTTCCGGTGCCGCTGCGGCGTTTCCGCCCCGACGGCGAGTTGGTCCGCACCGGCAGCGATCAGGCGCCGCGCATCCAGTTTCCGCTGAATGGTTCGCGGATCGACGTCGACCGTTCCAACGACGGGCAGTTCTCGGCGATGCCGGTCAAGGTCGCCGGCGGCGTGCTGCCGCTGACCATGCTGGTGAACGGTATCGCGGTCGGCGAGATCGGCAGCCGGCGTCAGCGCCTGGTCGAGCCGCCCGGGCCCGGCTTTGCACGCCTCACGGTGATCGACGCGACCGGCGCCGCCGACACCGTGGTGATCCGGGTACAATGAACAGGTACAATTTGACCGATCAGGGGGCCGGGGACACCGCCGGATAGCGGGAACTGCGGTGTTGTTTGCAGTGCGGTTTCATCGTATGCGAACAAGATGGTTGAAACCGTGCAACCCCGGCGATTTGGAGCAGGCCAACAGTCTGTGAAACCTGCGAATTCCAGCCGCAGGCTGCTCGCCGCGTTTGACTTCGCCATGGCCAGCCATTTCCGCGCGATCATCTTCCTCACGCTGTGTGCCATCGTGCTTTTCGTGCCCGGTTTCTTCACGATTCCGGCCATCGACCGCGATGAGGCGCGGTTTGCGCAGGCGACCAAGCAAATGGTCGAAAGCGACGAATATGTTGACATCCGCTTTCAGGATGACGTCCGCTACAAGAAGCCGGTCGGCATTTACTGGATGCAGGCCGCGGTGGTCGAAACTGCCTCAAAGCTCGGCCTGCCGCGGGCGGAATTGCGCATCTGGCTCTATCGCGTTCCCTCCTTGATTGGCGCGATCGGCGCGGTCCTGCTGACCTACTGGACGGCGCTCGCCTTTGTGACCCGGAGCGGCGCCGCGCTGGCGGCGTTGATGATGTGCAGCTGTGTCTTGCTCGGCGCCGAAGCGCGGCTCGCCAAGACCGATGCGATGCTGCTGCTGTCAGTCACCGCCGCGATGGGCGCGATGGCGCGGGTCTATCTGTCCTGGCAGCGCGGCGAGGATCCGGCACGTCCGCCGTGGAGTTCGCCCGCGATTTTCTGGACCGCACTGGCCGGCGGCATCCTGCTCAAGGGCCCGTTGATCCTGATGTTCGTGGGATTGACCATCGCGGCGCTGGCGATCCTCGACCGCTCGGCGGTCTGGCTCTGGCGCATGCGCCCGGTCTGGGGCCTGATGTGGACGCTGGTGCTGGTGCTGCCGTGGTTTGTCGCGATTTTCTGGCGCGCGGGCGATGCATTCTTCACCAATTCGCTCGGCGGCGACATGCTGAGCAAGCTCGCCGCGCAGGAGTCTCATGGCGCGCCACCCGGCCTGTATCTGCTGCTGTTCTGGGTCACGTTCTGGCCCGGTGCGCCGCTGGCGGGGATGGCGGCTCCGGCGGTATGGCGGGCCCGGCGCGAACCCGGTGCGCAGTATCTGCTGGCCTGGCTGGTGCCGTCATGGATCGTGTTCGAACTGGTGATGACCAAGCTTCCGCACTACGTGCTGCCGCTGTATCCCGCCATCGCCATCCTGACCGTCGGCGCCCTGGAGCGCCGCGTGTTGTCGCGCTCCTGGCTGAGGCGCGGCGCGGCCTGGTGGTTTGCGATCCCCGCGATTACGGCCGTGATCGCGATTGTTGCGGCGATCAAGCTGACGCATCAGCCGGTCTTTCCGGCCTGGCCGGTGCTGGCGGCGGCGATGATCTTCGGCCTGATCGCGTGGTGGCTGTTTGAGGAAAGCCGCGCCGAGCGCTCGCTGTTGCATGCCGTGATCGCAGCGATGTGCCTGGCGATCGCCGTCTATGGCATCGTGATGCCGTCGCTGACGACGCTGTTTCCGAGCGCAGGCATTGCGCGCGCGCTGCGCAACGTCGTCTGCGTCGGGCCGAAGGCCGCGGCTGCCGGTTTCCACGAGCCCAGCCTCGTCTTCATGACCGGAACCAGTACGCTGTTGACCGACGGATCGGGCGCGGCGGATTTCCTGGGGCAGGGCACTTGCCGCTTTGCGTTGGTGGAATCGCGCTCGGAGCGCGGTTTTGTCCAGCGCGCCGAAGCGATCGGGCTGCGCTATAACGTGGCGACGCGTGTCGAGGGTTATAACATCTCGCAGGGCAAGGCGGTTTCAATCGCAATCTTCCGCTCCGAAGGCACCGAATAAGATGCCAGCGCCGACCGTCATCGCCGAATCCCAAAACTATCTTTCGCGCTTTGTGGTGCTGGGGTGGCGCTCGCTGGCCCAGCTCGTGCGCACGCCGTCGCACTCGCGGCGGGCCGAGGCGGGCCGCCGGGCGGCGCGTCACGCATTGCTGCTGTCGGCCGGCCTTGGCGCCGCCATCATCGCGTTGATGTTCGTGCTCGATGCCTGGGAGATCGGCCAGATGCCGAAGCGGGGCACGCCCTCGCTGTGGTGGATGCGCATCGTCACCGATTTCGGCAAGGACGAATATGTGCTGGCGGCGCTGGGCGCGCTGTTGATCCTGGTTGCGATAGCAGCACCCGCGTTCAGGGGTATTCAGCGCTCCCTGTTGCTCGGTCTCGGCACGCGTTTACAGTTCTTGTTCTGCGCGGTGATGGTGTCCGCGCTGGTTACCGAACTGATCAAATGGGGCGTCGGACGCGGCCGGCCGTTCGTCGGCGGCGAAGGCAACGTGTTCCATTTCTCGCACTTCAACGGAACAGGGGCGTATTCAAGCTTCCCCTCGGGCCATGCGACCTGCGCTTTCGCGCTGGCCTTTGCCGTGTCGGCGTTGTGGCCGCAGGCGCGGATCACGATGTTCGTCTACGCCCTCGTAATCTGCGCAACCCGTCTGGTGCTGTTGGCCCATCATCCCAGCGACGTGGTTGCGGGCGCGCTGGTCGGCATCATCGGCGCGATGTTCGTGCGCTACTGGTTCGCGGCGCGGCGGCTCGGCTTTGCAATCCACCGCGACGGCACAATTCTGCCACTGGTTGGGCCCTCCTCGGGACGCCTCAAAAGGGTTGCCCGGGGCGCATTCGCCCCATAAAAGCGGACGCCGCGAAGGCCTGACGGAACCGGTTCCGGTTTCAGGTCCATGCAAGCCGTTCCAACCCCAGCCCAACCGATGAGTACAGATTTGCCCTCTTCCGACCAAGCCGCGGTCGCCGTTTCCATCGTTGTGCCCGTGCGCAACGAGGCCGACAACGTCGCGCCGCTGATTGCGGAAATCACGGCCGCGCTGGATGGCCGTTGGGCCTATGAGATCATCTATGTCAATGACGGCTCGACCGATTCCACCGCCGAGTGCCTCAAAGCGCTGATGAAGGTGCACGGCAATCTCCGGCAGCTCCGGCATGAAAAATCCTCCGGACAATCGGCGGCGGTGCGCAGCGGCGTTCGTGCGGCGCGCGGCGCCATTGTGGCGACACTCGACGGCGACGGACAGAACAATCCGGCGTTTCTGCCGGATCTGATTTCGGCGGTCGAGAGCGGCGGCGGCCGCATCGGCCTTGCCGCGGGCCAGCGGGTCGGACGCAAGGACACCGGTTTCAAGAAAATGCAGTCGCGGATCGCCAATGCCGTGCGCAACGGGATCTTGCGCGACGGCACCCGCGACACCGGGTGCGGGCTGAAGGCATTTCCGCGCGAGGTATTCCTGTCGATGCCTTATTTCGACGGCCTGCATCGTTTCCTCCCCGCGCTGGTGCGCCGTGAAGGTTTTGGCATTGCTTACGTCGATGTGATCGACCGCCCGCGCCATTCCGGCGTATCAAATTACGGCTTCTTTGACCGGCTATGGATCGGGATCATGGATCTGGCCGGCGTCTGGTGGTTGATCCGCCGCAAGAAGTCGACGCCCGTTGCGACCGAGGTGACCTGATGCTGATTCAATACGGGCAGGCGCTCGGCGACTATCTTTACGACGTCTTCGTCGCGAAGTTCGATTTCTGGCTGGCGTTCGGCCTGGTCGCGCAATTGTTCTTCACCGCGCGCTTCCTGGTGCAGTGGATCTCGAGCGAGCGCGTCGGGCAAAGCGTGGTGCCGATGGCGTTCTGGTTCTTCTCGATGGGCGGCGGGATGATGACGCTGGTCTACGGCATCGCCAAACGCGAACCCGTCATCATCATCGGCCAGTCACTGGCCACCATCATCTACATCCGAAACATCATGCTGATCGTGAAGAACCGCGCCAGCGCGTCGAAGACGCTGGATCGCTAACCGCTGCGTCCCGCGGCCGGTGCGGGCAGCGCCGCCATGTCGCTTTCGGTAGCACGATAGGCCGCCAGTTCACCGGCGGCATCGAGCACGGGGTAGGCGACCGAGCAGATATGGGAGTGAATCCGCCGGAGATCGCGCAGCACATCGAGATGCAGCGAGGTGGTCTCGATGGTCTCGGGCCGGCCCTCGCGCAGCCGGTCGAGATGCCGCTCGGTGGCGGCAAGCTCGGTGTTGCGTAACGCGGCCTTCTCGGCCAGCAGCTTGCGGGCCTCATTGACGTCGCCGGACATGAAGACGCCGAACGCGATCCGCAGCGAATCCATCGTGCGCTTGTGGAAGGCCGAAAGCTCTTCGGCGCCCTCGGCCGAGAACTGGAACCGGCGCTTGATCTTCTTGGTCGCAAGCTCGCTCAAATTCTTGTCGATGATGTCGCCGATATGTTCGAGGTTGATGGCGAAGGACACGATCTCCATCGCGCGCTGTCCCTCGCGCTCGTCGAGGCTGCCGCGGGTGAGCTTGGTGACATAGAGCTTGATCGCCTCGTCGAGGCTGTCGACGCTGTTGTCCATCTGGGAGACCTGGTCGACCAGCGCCCGGTCGTTGGTCATCATCGCCGCCATCACCTTGCGCAGCATGACCTCGACATGGTCGCCCATATGCAGGGTTTCGCGCGCGGCATCCGCGAGCGCCAAAGAAGGGGTCTCCAGCGCGCTCTCGTCGAGATAGCGCGGCCGGAGCGGGTCGGTCTCCCGGACGCGCGTCGGCAGCAGCTTTTTCAACAGCCGCGCCATGCCGTCGAGCAGGCCGATGAAGACGATCGCAGTCACGACGTTGAACGCGATGTGGAATTGGGCCGTGGCCTTGGCGGGGTCCGGCTGCCACGACTGCAACAGCTCCGCGATCGGGTTCAGAAACGGCGCCACCAGGGCGATGCCGATCATCCGGTTGGCAAGATTACCCAGCGGCAGGCGGTAGCTGGCGGGGTTGTCGCGGCGGGCGCCTTCGACAATCGGATTGATCGCGCTGCCAAGGTTGGCACCGAGCACCAGCGCCAACGCCGCTACGGGTGTAATGAAGTGCGCAAATGCCAGCGACATCACCAGCAGCACGCTGGCGACGCTGGAATGCACCACCCAGGTAACGACGGCACCGACGACGATGCAGAGCACGGGATCGCCGGTGATGGCGTTCATGAACACACGCATGCCCGGTGCGTTTTCGGCCGGCGCCAGCGTGTCGAGCAGGATGTGCAGCGCCAGCAGCATCAGCCCAAGTCCGATCGAGACGCGGCCGATATCCTTGATGCGCGAGCGCGGCCCGGTGCGGAAGGCGACCAGACCGATGATGAACAGGACGGGGGCGACGGCGGCGATTTTGAACGACAGGATCTGCACGATCAGCGTGGTGCCGACATTGGCGCCGAGCATGATGGCAAGCGCCGGCACCAGGCTGACCAGGCCTTCCGACGTGAACGAGCTTGTGATCAGCGCCGTCGCGGTGCTGCTCTGGAGCAGCGCCGTCAGACCGAGGCCCGCCGCAAAGGCGGTGAAGCGGTTGTTGAGCCCCTTCGCCAGCAATTGACGCAGGTCAGGGCCGAACGCGCGCAGGATTCCGCTGTGGACCATGTGCAGGCCCCACAGCAGCAGCGCAACGCCACCCATCAGGTCGAGAAGTACGACGGTTCCCATGCGAATAGCTTCCGGCAGCGCGAGTCGAAAGTTCAGGCTATCGCCAAAAGGCCGCGGATCAACCCCTTAATTTGCCGAAAATTGCTTGCGTGGCCGCAGGCATAGCACGTGCCGGCAAGAGCCAAAGGCAGCGATCGATCGCGAGCGTGTCAGCACAAGCGCAGGGTAAGCGGAGCTGGAAAACAACCGCTACATTTCGATTACATTGCGATCGGTTCCGCTAGGCCAATTCCAATAATTCTTCTGTAAACGAGAGACACCAACTTTCTCGATCAGGGCCAGGGGCAAAGATGTTAGCGAATCGCCGCAGAAGCGAACGTCGTGTGTGCAGAAACTTTGCGAAGATACAGTTTGGGACCGGCGGGTTGCCGCGCGACTGCATGATCACGGACGTGTCGGACGGCGGAGTGAAGATTATCGCCGAATATCCGGAGATTCCCCCCGAGTTCACCGTGATTTTCTCGACCGGTCAGCGGCCGCGCCAGTGCAAGCTCGCATGGCGGATCGGCTGCGAACTCGGCGCTCAATTCGTCGACTAGTACGGGAATGCGGCGAGGCCGGGATCAGAGCCCGGCCCGCAGCCGTGTGGCCGATGCTAAACAGGCCATTGCGGCCGCCCATTGCCGTAAAGGCGGCCTGCTTAACCCGAATTTAGGGTTAAGCTGTGAGCATTCTGGACAGTCGCCGACGCGGGTCCAGTAAATGTTCCAGAAATTCTTCCAACCATCTGAATTCGCGCGACTTCTTGCGTGTACATCATCCGCGGCGATTCTCGCGCTGGGGCTTAGCGGCTGCCAGACCGCGGTGACGTCGTCGGATATCACTGGCTCGCTCGGTGAGAAAGCCGAAACCAGCCGCGCCGCCGACCCGCGCCGCGACCTGGAGGTTTTCGAGGCGCGCTATCGCGCCAACACGAAGGATGCCGACGCGGCCCTGCAATACGGCAAGGCGTTGCGCGCCACCGGACAGAAGTCGCAGGCGGTCGCGGTGCTGGAGCAAGCGACCATCGCCCATTCCAGCAACAAGGCGCTGCTCGCCGGCTACGGCCGGGCGCTCGCTGACAATGGCAATTTTCAGCAGGCCTTCGACGTGCTCGGCCGCGCCCACACCCCCGACAACCCGGATTGGCGGATACTCTCCGCGCAAGGTGCGGTGCTCGATCAGCTCGGCCGGTTCGAGGAAGCGCGGCAGTATTATTCGAGCGCGCTGAGGATCACGCCCGACCAACCGTCGGTGCTGTCCAATCTCGGCCTGTCTTACGTGCTTTCAAAAGACCTGCCGAAGGCGGAGGAGACGTTGCGCCGCGCCCATAGTCGTGCGGGCAATGATGCGCGCGTGCGGGCCAATCTGGCGCTGGTGGTCGGTCTGCGCGGCAACCCGGCCGAGGCTGAAAAGATCGCGAAGGCCGACCTTCCGCCCGAAGAAGCGGCCGCCAACGTCGCGCAGTTGAAGCTCATGCTGTCGCGCAAGGAGAATGCGCGCGCCGAGATGGGCGGCAGGATGCCGGGCGCTGCGTCCGGGCGCTCGAATTGACCGCGGCCGAACGGGCGAAAGGCGTGCGCCCGTCCCGTTGCCCCGCCGCGCCTTCAGCGGCGGCCGCCGGCGCGCAATTTGTTGATGATCGGCATGATCGGCCCGAGCAGCGAACCGCGTGATCGCTTGGTCACGGCGTGGCCTGTCAGGCGTTGCGCCATCTGCAAGAACATCGTGGTGGTGCGATGACCGGCGGAGATTTGCTGGATCATCTGGCCGTTATTGGCCGCCATGCCGAACATCCTTGAATCGAACGGGATAGTCGCAATCGGCTGGCTCTCGATCGCCTTGGCGAATTCGCGCGGGGTGATCTCCGGGCGCTTGTACATGCCGACCTGGTTGAGACAATAGAGCGGTGGCCGGTCGTTGGGCCGGGCTGCCTTGAGCACGTTCAGCATGTTCTTGGCATTGCGCATGTTGGCGAGATCAGGCTCGGCAACGATCAGAATATCGTCCGCGCCGACCAGCGCGCGCTTGGTCCACGCCGACCATTGATGCGGGACATCGAGCACGATGCAGGGAGTGGTCATGCGCAGCGTATCGAAGATCGCATCGAAGGCGTCCGCACCGAAATCGTAGACCTGTTCGAGCGTCGCGGGGGCCGCCAGCAGGCTGAGACGCTCGGAGCATTTCGCGAGCAGGCGCTCCATCAGCGCGCTGTCGGGCCGATCCTGCTGGAACAGCGCGTTGGCGATGCCCTGTATCGGGTCCTGGTTGTAGTCGAGGCCGGCGGTGCCGAACGCCAGATCGAGGTCGATCACGACGGAATCCAGCGCCAGGTCGCGTGCGATCGCCCAGGCCACATTGTGCGCCACCGTGGATGAACCGACGCCGCCCTTGGCGCCGACCACGGCAACGATCCGGCCGACCGCGACGGCTTCGGACGAGGAAAACAGGCTGCAGATCGCGCGCACCACATCGAGGGTTTCGACCGGCCCGACCACGTAGTCGCTGACGCCGCGCCGCACAAGTTCGCGATACGGCGTGACATCGGTGGCGCTGCCGATCACGACGACCCTTGTGCCGGCGTCGCAGACGGTGGCGAGTTCGTCGAGACCGTCGAGCATGTCGCTGGAGCCTTCGGTTTCCAGCATGATCACGTTCGGCGTCGGGGCCTTGTGATAGGCATCGATGGCGGCCGCGATGCCGCCCATATGAACGGACAGATGAACCTTGCCGAGGCGACGGTCTTCGCTGGCTGATCGCACCGTTGCGGCAGTCGCAACCGTTGCGCAAAAGGCCTGCACCGACACGCGCGGCGCCGGCGAAATATATTCATCGGCGGGCGGCGTAAGGCCGTGCTCTTCTTCAGAATCTTTTCGGGACCGGCTGATCATTTACCTGTATCGCTCAGTTTGGCTTTTTCGGATTCGGGATAGGTGGTCGTGGTCGATACACCCTTGCGGTATTTGTCGAAGGCCGCGTTGCGCCGCATCGTGTAGGCGGGGGTTTCGGGCCGCGGCTGCTCGAGGTCCGCCGGGTTGTCGATCATGGCGGCGAGGTTGCGTTGGGTGGCGCAACCAAAATTGTGGTACGGCCGGTTTTCATTGTAACCGGTGTCGTAGATGTTGGGACCGAGGTCCTCCGGCCACAGGCCGCAGGGGCCGGCCACCGCGGAGATCTTCGGATAGATCAGCCTGATGGTCGGAAGCGTTTGCGGGCTATCCGGTTGATAATGACGCAGCCTGATCGCGCTTGACGGCACGCCGCCTGCGGTCAGCATCGCGCGGATTTCCTGGTACGTTGCCTCGGCCGCGCGGGCATTGGCGGTGTTGACCGGCACGTCGGCGATGATCGCGCCGGTGCCTTCGCGGGCCCAGGTCTGGGCCAGTCCCATGACGTCGTTGCGCTGCGGGGCCGAGAGGCCGCCGCGGGCGTGCCCGACGAAAATGACGATCGAGCGGTTAACTTCCTGAACGGCGATCGGATGCCGCTGACGGTAATCGGTGGGAACGGTCGCGGTCACGATCTCGCCGGTCTGCTGGCAGGCCCCCAGCGCAGCGGACAGGCCGACCAGCGCCCCGAGCAGTCGCCAGCTGTGACGGCGATCGACCTTCGTTTGGGTTGTCATCGTTCTGTCCTCATCCCCGTCCGTGGAGCCGCGCCGTCTCAGTCAATGATGAAGCCGAAATTGCCCTCATAGGCGCCGACCGGCCCGACGCGGGCGGCAAGGCCATAGATCCGGTTGATGCGGGCCAGCAGCGTCGATTGGGAATCGGACGCCGGTGCAAACCCGTCATCGGGGCGGGACAATTCCTTCTGGGCAACCGCGCGGACCACATAGGGCGTGACGAGAACCATCAATTCGGTCTCGTTGTTGACGAAGTCCTGGCTGCGGAAGAGGGCGCCCAGGATCGGGAGCTGGTTGACGCCCGGCAATCCGTTGACCGCCTGCTTGGTCTGCTGCTGGATCAGGCCGGCCATCGCCATCGAACCGCCGGAGGGGATTTCCAGCGTCGTCTCGGCGCGACGGGTCCTGATCGAGGGAATCGTCAGTGCAGCGCCGTTCTGGTTCAGGGTGATGGCATTGTCGGTCGACAGTTCGGAGACTTCGGTCATCACCCGCAGGCTGATCCGTCCTTCGCTCAGCACGACGGGCGTGAAGTTCAGCGAGATGCCGAATTTCTTGTACAGGATCTGCGTCGTACAGATATGCGTGACGGGATCGCAGGAATAACCTGCGGGAATCGGAAATTCGCCGCCGGCGATGAAGGTCGCGGACTCGCCCGATATCGCCGTCAGGTTCGGTTCTGCCAGCGTGCGGACCACGCCGGCGGATTCCATCGCGCGCATGGTCGCGGTGACCGTCGGCAGCCCCTTGAGGATGCTCGAGGCGGCGAGGCCATTGTCAGACACCAGCGGACGGCCGTAGGCGGTGAAGGGATTGTTGTTGTTGAAGTTCACGACGGCGGTGCCGTAATTCATGCTGGCACTGAGATCGACGCCCATCTGCTTGATGATGTCGCGTCGCACTTCGGAAACGTTGACCTTCAGCATCACCTGGTCGCGGCCGCGGACGGCGATGGAATTGACGACCTTGTCGGCACTGCCGACCAGCCGCGCGGCGAGGTCGCCGGCCTGCTGGGCCTCGATCGGGCTCGATACCGAGCCGGTCAGGATGACGCCTTCACCGACGCCTTCGATATTGATCCCCGGCAGCGTTTGCCGGAGCGCCGCCCGCACACCGTTGAGGTCGCGCTTGACCGCGATGTCGTAGGAGCCGACCTGCTGGCCGTCGGCATCGAAGAACACCACGTTGGTCTGGCCGACCGCTGCGCCGATGATATAGGCGCGCTGCGCCGAACGAATGACGGCGTTGGCGATCTTTGGATCGGCGACAAGTACATCCTTCACGTCGCGCGGCAGGTCGACCACCACGGACTTGCCGACGCCAAGGGAGAGGAAGCGTTGCTTGACCGGGCCGATGGCAGAAGTCGTCACCGGATCGTTGCCCGAATCCCTGGACAGCTCCCTGGCCAGCTCCCTGTCGAGCTCGGCCGCCACGACAGATGCCAACGGGCTGAGCGCCAGCGTGGCGATGGCCGAAAACAACAAGGCCCCGACCGCAGCCGTCCGCATCGCTGACTGATTACCCCCGAACTTCATTCCCCGCGTCCTTTCGGTCACTTCTGTGCCGTCGATTGGCTCGCAATGCCGTAGCGAACCACGTTGATGCTTGAGCCCCGCTTCGGGGCCTTGCCGACCAGCGCGTTCCTGCCCTCTTTTTTCTTGGGGGCCTGGTCGATCGCCAGCACGCGGATGTTGGTCAGGATGATTTCCGATCGGATCGGTTCACCCGCGATGAAGGGGGCACACGCGATCGAGCCGGATTTGGCGACGAGAAGCTCCGTGGTCGGCAGCTGCGCGACCGGCTCGGCAGCGGCGGGCTTCTCGTCCGATCCGCGCGCGGGATAAGCCGAAACGCAGCCCCTGAGAGCGATGGCTGGAACTACGATACGGGCAGCATTCATACGCTTTACTGTCTACTCTTACGCTGGGCGCCATCATCCGCATGGCGTCGACGGCCGTCCCACCCGGCATGACTAACGGGGCAATGGTATAAGGGAACTTGAGGGGTGAATGATTTGGTGGCGAGACCGGCGGGATTCGCCGTCATGGTGAACGCGCGGTTAGTGTCCGCGCCTGCAAAAATCCGGATTTCTACGGATAAGACCATTGCGGCCCGCGCTGCATCCGCCGCTGTGCAACAGCGGATCGCGGAGTTTGCAGAAATCGCGGCGCTGGCTGGCGCCCTTCAGCGCCGTGAAGCGCCGGTCGAGATCGGGCTTGAGGTCATCGACATTCTCGAGCTCGATGTGAAGCCGCAACGTCAGGCCGCCCGGCGCCGGGCGATAGCTGTCGCAGGGAATGACGAGGCTCGCACAGCCCGCCCGGGCTTTGGCGTCGCGGCCTGATGTGACCGGTCCGGTTTAGGATTTTTGCGGGTTGGACGGGCGAGCGTTCGAACAACCAAGGCGTTCGCGCCATCAAAGACGTTTTGCCGCAGCCATGACAGATAGCCAAAACACCGCCGGCCTGCCGGGTCGGGGCCGGTTTAGTTACTCACAGAATACAGAAGTCGGCCGTCAACCCCTTGACCCGGCTCGCCAGTCGGATTGTGATACGGCACAACTACCAGTCGCCGCACGTTGAGGGGCCTGCCGCGACCTTCGATCCCTGTCCGACCGTATTGCGTGTCAAACTGCCGGGTCAGATTGGCGCTTTTTTCGGTGGGGGATCATCGGGTTGGCCCAACAGCGTTCGAGGACGACAAGCCAACGTTCCCGCACGACCCCTGAAAGGCCTTGCCCATGAAACGCGTATCCCTGGTTCTCACCCTTGCCGTTGCCTCCGGTCTTTCGGTCCAGGCTGCCTCGGCGCAAACCCTCAAAACGGTCAAGGACCGTGGCATGCTTTCCTGCGGCGTCAGCCAGGGATTGCCGGGGTTCTCGTCTCCGGACGACAAGGGCAACTGGACCGGCCTCGACGTTGACATCTGCCGCGCGATCTCAGCTGCGGTCTTCAACGATCCGAGCAAGATCAAGTTCGTGCCGCTGTCGGCCAAGGATCGCTTCACCGCGCTGCAGTCCGGCGAAATCGACGTGCTGTCGCGCAACACCACCTGGACGCTGTCGCGCGATACTTCGCTCGGCGCCAATTTCACCGGCGTGACCTATTATGACGGCCAGGGCTTCATGGTGAAGAAGGCGCTGAAGGTGAATTCCGCGCTGGAATTGAACAGCGCGTCGGTCTGCGTGCAGCAAGGCACCACCACCGAGCAGAATCTCGCCGACTACTTCAAGGGCAACAACATGAAGTACGAGGTGATCGCATTCGGTACCAACGACGAGGCCGTCAAGGCCTATGAGTCCGGACGCTGCGACGTCTTCACGACAGACGTGTCCGGCCTTTATGCCGATCGTTTGAAACTCGCGAGCCCGGCCGATCATGTCGTGCTGCCGGAAGTGATCTCGAAAGAGCCGCTCGGCCCGATGGTGCGCCATGGCGACGACCAGTGGGCAGACATCGTGAAATGGACGCTCTACGCGATGATCACCGCGGAAGAGCTGGGCATTACCCAGAAGAACGCCGATGAGATGGCGAAATCGGACAAGCCGGAGATGAAGCGGGTATTCGGCACCGACGGCAACCTTGGCGAACAGCTCGGCCTGACCAAGGATTGGGTCTCGCGGATCGTGAAGGCCGTCGGCAATTACGGCGAGTCATTTGAGCGCAACGTCGGCGCCGGCTCCAAGCTTGGCATTGCCCGCGGCATCAACGCGCTCTGGAGCAAGGGGGGTATCCAGTACGCGCCGCCGATCCGCTGATCGCCAGCGGAGGGCTGCGGCGATGGCCATCGAACCCCGAAAACCACCGTCGCAGTTGGTTCCCAAACTGCAGAGGGCGCTCGGTGGCAGCGCGGGCTGGAGCGGTTTCGTCATCCAGCTCGTGTTCGTCGCCGTACTGGCCTGGATCGCCTACGAGATCGTCGCCAATGCCCGCGCCAATCTGCAGGCGCAGCGGATCACCGCGGGCTTCGGCTTCATGGTCAACACGGCAGGTTTTGACGTCAGCCAGAACCTGATTGCGTATTCAGGCTCCGACAACTACATCCGCGTTTTCCTGGTCGGCCTGCTCAACACCCTGCTGGTCTCGGTGATCGGCATTTTCTTCGCCACCGTGATTGGTTTTTTGGTGGCGCTCGGCCGCCTGTCGCCGAACTGGCTGCTGTCGCGCATGGCCGGCGGCTATGTCGAACTGATCCGCAACCTGCCGCTGCTGTTCCAGATCCTGTTCTGGTATCTGGCGGTGCTCGCTGCGCTGCCCAATCCAAGGCAGAGCATTTCGGTGCTCGACACCTTCTTTCTCAGCAATCGCGGCTTGGTAATCCCCAAGCCGATCGGCGAGCCGGGTTTCGAACCGTTCGTCCTCGCGCTGCTGATCGCGATCGTCGCGGCGATCGCGTTTTGGCGCTATTCCCGGCGTCAGTTGTTCCAGAGCGGCAAGGTGATCAAGGTCTGGCCCTATGCGCTGGGCCTGGTGGTCGGTCTGCCGCTGCTTGTGACCCTTATCTTCGGCGCGCCCGTAAAGTTTGAAATACCGGCCCTGAAGGGCTTCAACTTCGCCGGTGGCTCACGGGTCATTCCGGAGTTCGTCGCCCTGACATTGGCGCTGTCGACCTACACCGCCGCGTTCATCGCCGAAATCGTGCGCGCCGGCATCTTGTCGGTTCACAAGGGGCAGATGGAAGCCGGCTCGTCGCTTGGGCTGCAGCGCGGCTCGGTGCTGCGGCTGATCGTGATCCCGCAGGCCTTGCGCGTGATCCTGCCGCCGCTGACCAACCAGTATTTGAACTTGACCAAGAACTCCACTCTGGCGGTGGCGATCGGCTATCCGGACCTGGTCTCGGTGTTCGCCGGCACCACGCTGAGCCAGACCGGACAGGCGATCGAAATCATCGGCATCACCATGGGCGTCTACCTCGTGATCTCGCTGGTCACGAGCGCGATCATGAGCTTCTACGGGTGGCGTATCGGCCGGAGTATGGGGTGATGAGCGAGACCACACCATCCGTTTTCGTCCGCCAGGAACTCGTCGGCGAGCGTCCAGCACCGATCAAGACCACCGGCTTTGTCGGCTTCCTGCGCACGCGGCTGTTCAATTCGCCGACCAACGTCCTGATCACGATCGTCAGCGCGCTGCTGCTCTGGTTCATCGCCGTTCCCGCGCTGAGATTCGTGCTGATCGATGCGGTCTGGACCGGCAACGACCGCACCGCGTGTCTCGCCAAAAACGCCGGAGACGTGGTCGGCGCCTGCTGGCCGTTCATTCAGGCGAAAATCGGTCAGTTCATCTACGGCTTCTATCCGGAGCCGGAGCGCTGGCGGGTCAATCTGGTCTTCCTCATGGCCGTGATCCTGCTGCTGCCGCTGCTGATTCCCAAGGCGCCCGCCAAAGGCCTCAACGCCGGACTTTTCTTCATCGCATTGCCCGTCATCGCCTTCTTCCTGCTGCATGGCGGCGGATTGGGCGGCCTCGGTGTCAGCTGGACGGCCGGGCTTTTGTCGGGGTTCAACGACAGCATCGGTGACAGCGGGCGCAAGCTGGCGGCCGCGGGCGGGGCGACGGCCCTGATCGGACCGCTGCTGTGGCTGCTCGGTCAACTGATTGTGCTGCTCTCGACAATGGTTTCCTGGCTGCTGCTGCCGCTGACCTGGCTGCACGCCACGGTTCAGGCTTCCGGCAGTCCGCTGTGGGCGGACTTCGCATTGACCACCCTGATCGTCTCCGCCCTGGTGTTCTGGTTGAGCGGAGGCGTGCGCGCCGGCTCACGTCCGCTCGTCACCTGCCTTGCGATCTTCGCCGGCATTGGCATCGTGATCGCGGTGATGGGACTGGACCGGGGTGGCTTGCCCGTGGTCGATACGCGGCTGTGGGGCGGGTTGCTGGTCACACTGGTGGTGGCGGTCACCGGCATCGTCGCATCGATGCCGATCGGCGTTGCGCTCGCGCTCGGCCGGCGTTCTTCGATACCGCTGATCCGGATTTTCTCGATCGCCTTCATCGAGTTCTGGCGCGGTGTTCCGCTGATCACGGTGCTGTTCTTCGCAACCTATATGTTACCGCTGTTCGTCCCGACCGGGTTCACCATCGACGGTTTGGTGCGCGCCCTGATCGGGATTGCGCTGTTCACCGGCGCCTATCAGGCGGAAAACATCCGCGGCGGCCTGGCGGCGATCCCGCGCGGGCAGGGCGAGGCGGCGAGCGCGCTCGGCCTGTCCTGGGCCAAGACCACCGGGCTGATCGTGATGCCGCAGGCGTTGCGCCACGTCATCCCGAGCCTCGTCAACAGTTTCATCGGCCTGTTCAAGGACACCTCGCTGGTTTCGATCGTCGCGCTGTTCGATCTCCTCGGATCGTTGCGCGCGTCGTTTTCCGATCCGAACTGGGCGACGCCGAGCACGTTGTTCACCGGCTTTGCGTTCACCGGGATCATCTACTTCGCCTTCTGCTTTGGCATGTCGCGCTATTCGCTGTTCGTCGAGAACAGGCTGAACGCGCATCGCCGCAATTGAGTAAATGACCATGAGCACAGATCAGATCGTCGGCATCAAGGCTCTCAATAAATGGTACGGGGACTTTCACGTCCTGCGTGACATCAACCTCGGTGTCGCCAAGGGCGAGCGCATCGTCATTTGTGGTCCCTCGGGCTCGGGCAAGTCGACGCTGATCCGCTGCATCAATGCGCTGGAGGAATTCCAGGAAGGCGAGATCGTGGTCGAGGGGATCGAACTCGGACCCAATTTGCGGCGTGTCGACGAAGTCCGGCGTGAAGTCGGCATGGTGTTCCAGAGCTTCAACCTGTTTCCGCACTTGACCGTGCTGGAGAACTGCACGCTGGCGCCGATCTGGGTGCGCAATATCCCCAAGAAGGACGCCGAGGCGACCGCGATGAAATACCTGGAGCGGGTCAAGATCCCGCATCAGGCCAACAAATATCCGGGGCAGATGTCAGGCGGTCAGCAGCAGCGCGTGGCGATCGCGCGCGCGCTGACCATGAACCCCAAGGTCATGCTGTTCGACGAGCCGACCTCGGCGCTTGATCCGGAAATGGTCAAGGAAGTGCTCGACACCATGGTCGACCTCGCCAATGAAGGCATGACCATGCTGGTCGTCACCCACGAAATGGGATTTGCGCGCGAAGTCGCCAATCGTGTCGTGTTCATGGACGCCGGCCAGGTGATCGAATCCAACACGCCGGAAAACTTCTTCGCCAATCCGCAGCACGCGCGGACGAAGTTGTTCCTCAGCCAGATCTTGCGGCATTGACTTCGTAGGGTGGGCAAAGCGAAGCGTGCCCACCATCAAAGTACGATATCTGGATGGATGGTGGGCACGGCGCCAATGCGTCTTTGCCCACCCTACGACTTCGCGCCCCGTCTCACACCTTCTCAAACGGCAGATCGACCTTCGGGCGCTTTTCCAGCCATTCCGGCACCGGCAAATTCTTGGCTCGCATGAAAGCGGGATTGAACAGCTTCGACTGATAGCGGCCGCCGGAATCGGCAAGGATGGTGACGATGGTCTTGCCGGGCCCGAGCTGCTTGGCGAGCCGGATCGCGCCCGCGATGTTGACGCCGGTGGAGCCGCCGAGGCAGAGGCCCTCGTGCTCGGTCAGGTCGTAGATCACCTTTACCGCTTCCTCGTCCGAGATCAGGAAGGCGTCGTCGACCTTCGCGGTCTCGATGACAGGCGTGACGCGGCCGAGCCCGATGCCTTCGGTGATCGAGTCTCCCGGTGTCGATTTGGCCGTGCCGTTCTTGAACAACTCGTACATCGCAAAGCCATGCGGATCGGCGCAGGCGTTGATGATGCCGGGGTGCTTTTCCTTCAGATAGCGGCTGGTGCCGGCCAGCGTGCCGCCGGTGCCGACCGAGCAGATGAAGCCGTCGATCTTGCCGCCGGTCTGCTGCCAGATCTCGGGGCCGGTCGATTCGTAATGCGCCTTGGCGTTATCGAGGTTGTTCCACTGATCGGCGAACAGCACGCCGTTCGGCTCGCTCTTACGCAGCTGCGCGGCGAGCCGTCGTCCGACATGCTGGTAGTTGTTCGGATTGGAGTACGGCAGCTGCGGCACTTCGATCAGTTCCGCGCCGCATAGCCGCAGCATGTCCTTCTTTTCCTGGCTCTGGGTCTCCGGGATCAGGATCATCGTCCGGTACCCACGCGCGCTCGCTACGACGGCAAGACCGATACCGGTGTTGCCCGCGGTCGACTCGACCACGAGGCCGCCGGGCTTGAGGTCGCCGCGCTTCTCGGCTTCGAGGATCATCCATTTGCCGGCGCGGTCCTTCACCGACTGACCGGGATTCATGAATTCGGCCTTGCCGAGAATGGTGCAGCCGGTCGCTTCGGAAGCGCGCTTGAGCTTGATGAGCGGCGTGTTGCCGATGGCTTCGATGACGTCTTTGTTGAAGGTCATTTGGAATTGCCGGTTTGCTTTGCCTATTCGTTGAGCGAACCCTAAAGGACCGCCGCTGGGCATACAAGCCAGCGCTTAAGTCGCAGCCGGTCATCTGGATTTGCGAACACCACCTGACGCGCCCCGATATTTCCCTGACGGCATCTGGTTCGGCCAGGGCTTGCGGAAATTGCTTCGCCAGATCGCGAGCGCCTTGGCATAATCTTGCCCGAAAATGCACTCGCGGATGGCGGGAACGCCGAACTACTTGCCGATGGTTGCTGAAGCAGGCGACAAGTTCTCATCGTCGATGATGACGTGTTCGCCGGCGCAAGATTCGCGATCATGGACGGCGAAGGGACGGCTACGCCGGGGTTCCCGGTAGTTCGAATCGGCTGCAGGCGCGTTTTCACCCGAGCAGACGGATTTGGGCCGTGGGAATGGGGAAAAAACCCGTGAAATCTTCGTAAGGTTTCGCGGGTCCGGCATTAACCTGACCGCGTCCCAAGGCCGATAAAATAAGGCTAACTTGCACTTTTGATCGCCGATTGGCTCGCTTCCGCCAGCGATCGTCGGGATGGTTCCGGGACTGTCCGCGCCCTGATCGCAAGGGTAGTATGACGGCTCGGTTCCAACGGAAGCATCACCCCCGTGAACGTGTCGCAGACTACCCAAACAAACGTTCATCGCGGGTCACGCTGGAATTTGTCCCGTGGAGAACGGGTGTGACCCAGCGAATAATGGAGGCTGTGGCTGAAGGCTGGCGGGCGCGCTTTCCAGGTGCAAGTCGCCGGGTGAGCCGCTTTGCGCGCTCAGTCGCGGTGCTCGGGCTGGTCGCCAGTTCGGCGGGCTGTATCCTGACCAAGGATCTGCCCGATCCCGCACTCGACATCCCCGAAGGCTACAAGGCCGCCCGCCTGACCAAGCCGCAGGACGCGCCGCCGACGCTCGACTGGTGGCGCGGTTTCCGCTCGCGGGAACTGACGACGCTGATGGAAGAAGCCCAGACCGTCAATCTGGATATCGCCGCCGCCACCGCACGCTTCCTGCAGGCCGATGCGCAGGCGCGGATCGCCGGCGCGGCGTTGTTGCCGACCCTGAGCGGCAGCGGTTCGGAAAGCTATTCACGAACCTCCGGCTCGAGTTCGAGTGGCCTGACCAATGGCGGCCGCGAGGTCGTCAACTATCAGGCCTCGCTGAGCGCCAGCTACGAGCTCGATTTCTGGGGCAAGAATCGTGACGCCGCCCAGGCGGCGGAAGAGACCGCGGTCGCCAACCGCTTCGACCGCGACGTCATCGCATTGACCACGCTGACCACGGTTGCCAACGCCTATTTCCAGGTGCTCGCGGCGCAGGACCGGATTCGCACCGCAGAGCGCAACATCGCCAGCGCGGTCCGCATCCTCAACGCCATCAAGGAGCGGCTGCAGGCCGGCACCGGCAACGACCTCGACGTCGCCCAGCAGGAAACCGTTGTTGCCAACCAGCGCGCGCTGGTGCCGCCGCTGCGGCAAACGCTCGACCAGAACATCAATGCGCTGGCCACGCTGGTGTCGCGGCCGCCGGAATCGGTGCGCGTCATCGGCGGCACGCTGAACCAGATTGTCTCGCCCCGCGTCACGCCCGGCCTGCCGTCGGAACTCCTGACGCAGCGCCCCGACATCAGGCGCCAGGAAGCGCAGCTGGCGTCCGCCACCGCCAATGTCGGCAACGCGCGCGCGCAGTTTTTCCCGAGCATTCAACTGACCGGGCAGGGTGGCTATCAGAGCTCCGCATTGGCGTCGCTGTTTCAGCCGCAGGCCGCGTTCTTTAGCATGGTCGGCAGCCTGACCCAGCCGATTTTCGACGGCGGCAGGATCCTCGGCAATTTCGAATTTACCAAGGCCCGGCAGGATGAGTTGCTGCAGACCTATCGCAAGACGGTGGTGCAGGCCTTTGCCGATGTCGACAATGCGTTGATGTCGATCCGCCAGACCACGGAGCGGCTGCGGCTGCAGCGCGAGGTGGTGGCGTCCTCGCGGCGGGCGTTTCAACTGTCCGAGCAACAACTGCGGGCCGGAACTGCCGACATCGTAACTGTGCTAAATACGCAATTGACGTTATTCCAGGCGGAAGATTCGCTATCGCAGGCCCAATTGGCCCGGCTGCTCGCGATCGTCAGCCTGTATCAGGCGCTGGGGGGCGGCTGGGAGCCTAGGATGGAAAGGCCGGTCGATGCTCTTTAAGCCGGAGTCAGAGGAAGACACCAAACCCCCGGAAGTGCGCAAGCCGGGTTTCTGGTCGCGCGTGCTCAAGCGCATGGTTTCACTTGCCGTGACGCTCGTGATCCTCGGCGGTCTGGCTTACATCGGCTGGTACGCGTTTCAGCCCAAACCGAACGGCGGCGGCGGTGGTCGCGGCGGCGCGCGGCTCGACCTTCCGGTGCCGGTGCTGGCGGCGACGCCGCGCACCCAGGACGTGCCGGTCTATCTCGACGGCGTCGGCTCCGTCCGCGCACTGAATAATGTTCTCGTGCGCGCCCAGGTCGACGGCAAGTTGATCTCGGTGAACTTCACCGAGGGCCAGGACGTCAAGAAGGGCGACGTGCTGGGCGAAATCGATCCGGTGATCTACCAAGCGCAATATGATCAGGCGGTTGCCAAGAAGGCGCAGGACGAAGCCCAGCTCGCCAACCAGAAGCTCGATCTCGCCCGCTACCAGCAGCTCGCGGCGTCCAACGCCGGATCGAAGCAGCAGGCCGATACGCAGCGCGCCTTGGTGGCCCAGCAGGAAGCGCTTGTGAAGGCCGACCAGGCCGCGATCGACAATGCGCAAGCCACTCTCGGTTACACCAAGATCATCGCACCCCTGTCGGGACGCGCCGGCCTGCGCCAGGTCGACCAGGGCAACATCATCAAGGCGTCGGACGCGACCGGTCTTGTCATCATCACCCAGCTGCAGCCGATCGCGGTGCAGTTCAGCCTGCCGCAGCAACAGATCGTGCGGGTCAATGCCGCCGCGGCCAAGGGCGCACTCGCTGTCGACGTCTTCGGCAATGACGGCGTCACCGTGGTCGACACCGGCACGCTGAAAGGCATCGACAACCAGGTCGACCCGACCACGGGAACGCTGAAACTCAAGGCGGAATTTCTTAACGCCAAATTCCAGCTCTGGCCGGGCCAATTCGTCAATGTGCGGCTGAAGGTCGAAACGCTCGAGAAGGCGATCGTGGTGCCGACCTCGGCGGTTCAGCGCGGCCCTGCCGGGACATTCAGCTACGTGATCGGCCCTGGCGATATCGCGACCGCCAAGCCGGTGGTGGTGACGCAGCAGAACGAGCACGATGCGGTGATCGCGAGCGGGCTTTCGACCTCCGACCGCGTGGTGACCACGGGCTTTGCCAATCTGTCCGACGGCGCCAAGGTTCTGATCGGCACCGATGACCGGGCGCCGACCGCCGACCTCGCGCCACGCAAGCGCAGCCGCAGCCCCGACGGCAAGGGCGGTCAGGGCGGTCAGGGCGGCCAAGCCAAAGAAGGCCAGGCCAAGGAAGGTCAAGCCAAAGACGGCGAACACCGCGGCAGACGCGAACGCGGCGAAGGCGATCAAAAAGGACAGACCGGGCCGGCACCGGCCGGCCAACAGTCGGGCGGGCCTGCGAAATCGCAGCCATGAGGACGCAACCATGAGCGTCTCCGAACCATTCATCCGCCGGCCGATCGCGACCTCGTTGCTCGGGATCGCGCTGCTGATCGGCGGCGCGCTCGGCTATTGGGCGCTGCCGGTGTCGGCGCTGCCGCAGGTCGATTTCCCGACCGTGCAGGTCACGACGCAACTGCCGGGCGCCAGCCCCGACGTGGTGGCCTCGCTGATCACGGCGCCGCTGGAGCGTCAGCTCGGCCAGATCCCGTCGCTGTCGTCGATGCAATCGACGAGTTCGTTCGGCGTCAGCCAGATATCGCTGCAGTTCGATCTCAACCGCGACATCGACGGCGCCACCCAGGACGTGCAGGCCGCGATCAATGCGGCGGCCGGCATCCTGCCCAAAAACCTGCCGTACCCACCGACCTACGCCAAGGTCAACCCGGCCGATGCACCCGTCATGACGCTGGCGCTGACG
This sequence comes from Bradyrhizobium sp. AUGA SZCCT0158, assembly GCF_018130065.1. Classification (GTDB taxonomy): domain Bacteria; phylum Pseudomonadota; class Alphaproteobacteria; order Rhizobiales; family Xanthobacteraceae; genus Bradyrhizobium. Next base: position 297,062 of record NZ_JAFCME010000006.1, read on the forward strand.
TCGGAGACGATTTCGCTGCGCGCGATGAGCGACATCGCCGACACGATTTTGGGGCAGCGGCTCAGCCAGATTTCCGGCGTTGGTCGCGTCGCGGTGCTCGGCGGATTGAAGCCTGCAATACGGGTGCAGGCCGACCTTGCGCGGCTCGCCGCCTACGGCATTTCGATGGAGGACCTGCGCGCCGCCATTGCCGGGGCCAACGTCTCGGGCCCGAAGGGATCGCTCGATGGCGCGCAGCAAGCCTACACCATCGCCGCCAACGACCAGATCGCGGCGGCGGAGGCCTACAAGCCGATCATCATCGCCTATCGCAACGGCGCGCCGGTCACGATCGGCGATGTCGCCGTCATCATCGACGGGCTGGAGAACGACCGCACCGGCGGCTGGTATCAGGGCACGCCGGCCGTCATCATCGACATCCAGCGGCAGCCCGGCGCCAATGTGATCGAGGTGGTGCGCCAGATCCGCGAGGAAATTCCCAAGGTGCAGCGCGCGATCCCGGCGGGCGTCAAGCTGACCATCGTCAGCGACCGCACCGTCACCATCCGCGCCTCCGTCCATGACGTGCAGTTCACGCTGATCCTTTCAGTGGTGCTGGTGACGCTGGTCGTGCTGTTGTTCCTGCGCTCGCTGCGCGCCACGCTGATCGCAGGCGTGGCGCTGCCGCTGTCGCTGATCACGAGCTTCGGGATCATGTATTTCGCGGGATTCAGCCTCGACAATCTGTCGCTGATGGCGCTCACGATCGGCACCGGCTTCGTGGTCGACGACGCCATCGTGATGATCGAGAACATCGTCCGCCACATGGAAGACGGCGAGTCCGTGATGGAGGCCTCGCTGAAGGGCGCCAGCGAAATCGGCTTCACCGTGATTTCGCTGACGGTGTCGCTGATCGCGGTGTTTATCCCGCTATTGTTCATGTCCGGGCTGGTCGGCCGCATGTTCCGCGAATTCGCGCTGACGCTGACGATCGCGGTGGTGACCTCGGCGGTCGTCTCGCTGACGCTGACGCCGATGATGTGCTCGCGGCTGCTCAAGAACGTTCATGAGGAATTTGCCGTTCCGGGGCTCGCGGCCGTCAGCGGCTTCATCGATCGCACGGTCGAACTCTATCACCGCACGCTGTTGTGGGTGCTGCAGCGCCAGCGCGCCACGCTCGCCGTGACGTTCCTCACCATTGTCGCGACCCTGGTCATGTATGTGGTCGCGCCGAAGGGGTTTCTGCCGCTGCAGGATACGGCTTCGATCACGGCGGTGACCGAGGCCGGGCCCGACGTTTCCTTTGCCGAGATGCAAAGCCGGCAGATGGCGGCGGCGGCCGCGATCCAGGCCGATCCGGATGTGGTCGGCGTGGTCTCCGTGATCGGCGCAGGCTCGGTCAATCCGACCACCAATGTCGGGCGTCTGGTGATGACGCTGCGCCCGCGCGGCGAGCGAAGCGACGACATCATGGTCGTGGTGAACCGGCTGAAGCAGCGCACGGCCTCGATTCCTGGCATGACCATCTATTTCCAGCCGGTGCAGGATGTGCAGATCTCGACCCAGTCGAGCCGCTCGCAATACCAGTACACGCTGACCGGCACCGATTCCGCCGAAGTGACCAAATGGGCCAACAGGCTCGTTGCCGAAATGCGGCGGGATCCGCTGTTCCGCGACGTCTCGTCGGAAGCGCAGGAGGGTGGCTTGCGCGCCGCGCTCGACATCGACCGCCAGCGCGCCGGCCAGCTCGGCGTCAGCCTGCAGGTCGTGACCGATACGCTGAACGACGCCTTTGCGCAGCGGCAGATTTCGACCATCTACGGCCAGGCCAACCAGTATCGCGTGGTGCTGGAGGCCATGCCGATGTATCAGCGCGATCCATCGATCCTCTCGAAACTCTACGTGCCGGGCGCGTCGGCAACGCCGGGAAGCCCGGCCGGTCAGGTGCCGATCTCGGCGATCGCGACGCTGACGCGCACCACCGCGCCGCTGGCGATTTCGCATCACGCGCAGTTCCCCGCCATCTCGCTCAGCTTCAACCTGGCGCCGGGCGAAGCGCTCGGCGACGCCGTCGAGGCGGTCAAGTCGATCGAAACCCGCATCGGCATGCCCGGCAGCATCGTCGGCGTCTATGCCGGCGACGCGGCCGAGTTCGCTAAATCGCTTGCCGGGCAGCCATGGCTGATCCTGGCCGCGCTGGTCACCATCTACATCGTGCTCGGCGTGCTCTATGAGAGCTACATCCACCCGATCACCATTCTCTCGACGCTGCCCTCGGCCGGCATCGGCGCCATCCTGGCCTTGATGCTGTGCGGCCAGGACCTGTCGGTGATCGGCCTGATCGGCATCATCCTGTTGATGGGCATCGTCAAGAAAAACGCGATCATGATGATCGACTTTGCCCTCGAGGCGGAGCGGCATAGGGGCATGTCCGCGCACGAAGCCATCGTGCAGGCCTGCCTGTTGCGCTTCCGCCCGATCATGATGACGACGCTGGCCGCGCTGTTCGGCGCGCTGCCGCTGGCGCTCGAAAGCGGCACCGGCGCGGAATTGCGTTTCCCGCTCGGCGTTTCGATCATCGGCGGATTGCTGCTGAGCCAGTTGCTGACGCTCTACACCACGCCCGTGATCTATCTGGCGCTCGACCGGCTCAACCGCAAAATCGACAAGGCGGTGCCGAAGCCGGGGCCTGCGGGGCCGCCCGTTGCCGGCGCCACCGAGGGGATGCAGTAATGGCATCGATCTCGATCTCGGAGCCCTTCATCCGCAGGCCGGTAGGCACCACGCTGCTGGCGATCGGGCTCTTTCTGGTCGGGGTCGTCGCCTACGTGTTTCTGCCGGTGTCGGCGGTTCCCAACGTCGATTTTCCGTCGATCCGGGTTTCCGCCACGCGCCCGGGCGCCGACCCCTCGATCATGGCGTCGACGGTTGCGGCCCCGTTGGAGCGGCGACTCGGGCAAATCTCGGGCATCGACCAGATCACCTCGACCAGTTCGCTCGGCACCACCAGCATCCAGCTGCAGTTCGCGATCGGCCGCAACATCGACCGCGCCGCGCGCGACGTGCAGGCGGCGATCAACGCCTCGCTGGCGGATTTGCCGACCGACCTGCCGTCATTGCCGCGGTTCCGCAAAGCCAACCCGTCGGCGGCGCCCGTGTTCGTGCTGGCGCTGACCTCGAAGACGCTGACGACAAGCGCGATGTATGACGTCGCCGATACCGTGATCGCGCAGCGCATCTCGCAGGTGCCGGGGGTCGGCGAAGTCACCGTCAGTGGCGCGGATCAGCCCGCGGTACGGATCGCGCTCAACCCGGTCGCGCTTTCCAATGCCGGGATCGCGACCGACGACGTCCGGCTGGCGATCGTCAATTCCAACCCGCTCGGCCCGGTCGGGATCTTCAACGGCGCCCGCCAGAGCGAGACGATTTCGACCAACAAGCAGATGCGGACGGCGGCCGAATTCCGCGACATCATCATCAAGAGTTCGGGGGGCAATTTCGTTCGCCTCTCCGACGTGGCTGAGGTGGAAGACTCCGTCCGCAACAGCCGCTCGATCGCCTGGTTCAACAAGCAGCCGGCGGTGCTGATCCAGATCACCAAGCAGGGCGACGCCAACGTCATCGATACCGTCGACCGGGTGAGGGCGCTGCTGCCGGAATTGCAGCAATGGCTGCCGGGCGGCGTCGAGATTTCGACGCTGGTCGACCGCACCGGCACCATCCGCGCCAGCGTGCTCGACATGCAGTTTACGCTGCTGGCGACCGCGTTCCTGGTCATGGTTGTCGTGTTCGCCTTCCTGCGGCGGTTGACGCCGACGATTGCGGCCGGCGTCTCGGTGCCGCTGGCGCTGGCCGGCACCTGCGCCGGGATGTGGCTGGCCGGCTTCTCGATCGACAATCTGTCGCTGATGGCGCTGGCGATTTCGGTCGGCTTCGTGGTCGACGACGCCATCGTGATGATCGAGAACATGTACCGCAATCTCGAGCAGGGCATGGCGCCGCTCGCCGCAGCGATGGAAGGCGCCAAGCAGATCGGCTTTACCGTGCTGTCGATCAGCCTGTCGCTGATCGCGGCCTTTACGCCGCTGATTTTCATGGACGGGATCGTCGGGCGGCTGCTGCGCGAATTCTCGCTGACGCTGACCTTTGCCATCGTGGTGTCGACCGTGGTCTCGCTGACGGTCACCCCGATGATCTGCGCGCATTTCATCAAGGAGGCGACTTCCGATCGCGCCACCTGGTTCGACCGGCTGGTCGAGGGCACGCTGTCGCGCACCGTGTCGTTCTACACCTGGACGCTGCGCCGGGTTCTGGAATTTCCTTATCTTACCCTGCTCGTGTTCTTTGCCACCATCGCGCTGACGGTGACGCTCTATATCAAGACGCCGAAGGGCTATTTCCCGACCGATGACAGCGGCTTCATCATCGGATCGACCCGCGCCTCCCCCGACATCTCGTTTCAGGCCATGCTCGGCCTGCAACAGCAATTGGCCGATATCGTCATGGCCGACCCTGCGGTCGCCGGGATCGGCTCCTCGCTTGGCAGCGGCGGCGGTCCCGGTGGCGGCGGCTCTAACCGCGGCACCATGTTCATCAGCCTGAAGCCGCCTGAGGAGCGGGCGGGGCAGTCGACTGCCGACGTGATCGATCGCCTGCGCCGGGCGCTCTATCGCGTCGCGGGCATCCGCCTGTTCATGTTCGCCGCCCAGGATATAAGGACCGGCGGACGGCAGAGCGATTCCGACTATCAGTACACGTTGTCGAGCACCGACCTCGGTCTGCTGCAGAAATGGGCCCCCATTGTCGGCAAGCGCATGGAGACCGTCGAGGGCATCACCGACGTGTCCTCTGACCGCGATCCCGGCGGGTTGCAATTGTCATTGGTGATCGACCGGAAGACGGCGTCCAGCTTGGGTGTTCGCGTCCAGGACATCGACAACGCCTTGAACAACGCGTTCGCGCAGCGGCAGATTTCGATCATCTACACCCAGCGCAACCAGTACATGGTGGTGCTGGAGATCGACCCGAAATTCCAGGCCGATCCGTCGAACCTCGAACGTATCTTCGTCGCCGGCGCCAACGACGCGCAGGTGCCGCTATCGGCGGTCGTGCGCTATCAGCGCGGCCTGTCGCCGCTGGCGGTCTATCACTCGCAGTCGTTCCCCTCGACGACGGTGTCGTTCAATCTGCTGCCCAACGTGCCGCTCGAGGTCGCGACCACCAACATCCAGCGCGCGGTCGACGAGCTGCACATGCCGGAGGGCATCCGCGGCAGTTTCGACGGCAATGCCGGCGACTTCAACAAGACCAGCGGCCGGCAGCCGCTGCTGATCCTCGGCGCGCTGGTGGCGATGTATATCGTGCTCGGCGTGCTCTATGAGAGCCTTGCCCATCCCCTGACCATCATCTCGACGCTGCCTTCGGCGGGGCTCGGCGCGCTGCTCGCGCTGCAGGTGACCAACACGCCGCTGACCGTGATCGCCTTTGTCGGCATCATTCTCTTGATAGGGATCGTCAAGAAGAACGGCATCATGATGGTGGATTTTGCACTCGACGCCGAGCGCCACCGTGGTCTGTCGTCGGCGGATGCGATCTTCGAGGCCTGCACCGCCCGGTTCCGTCCGATCCTGATGACGACGCTGGCGGCCCTGTTCGCGGGCATCCCCCTCGTCATAGCGACCGGCCCAGGCACCGAGCTGCGCCGGCCGCTCGGAATCACCATCATCGGGGGATTGTTCGTGTCCCAGATCCTCACTTTGTACACGACACCCGTGATCTACCTTCTGATCGACGGGTTGCGGCGGCGGTGGTCCGAACCGGCCGCAATCCAGGCGCCGGCGGAATAATCACCGGAACGGCGCTGAATTGTTGATGGGGTGGGCGGCGCAGCGTATAGCGGGCGGATGTCAAAACAATCTGAAGCCAAGATTGCGCCTGAAGCTGACGAGGTGCCGGAGTGCGCCGACTGCGGCAAACCGGTGCCTCTGTGTATCTGTGACAGCATCACGCCGATCGAGAACAAGGTTTCGCTCCTGATCCTGCAGCATCCGCAGGAACAGGACCGGACGCTGGGTACGGCGCGCCTGACGGCACTCCATTTTGGCGACGCCGTGCTCAAGATAGGATTGTCTTGGCCGAGCCTCTCCAAGGCGCTGGGGCGGCCGGTGGACGATCCCTCACGCTGGGCGGTGCTGTATCTTGGTTCCGCCAAGGTCAGCGAGCTCGAGACCGAGAACGAAATCGTCGCGATCAACCGCAAGGGCGAGATCGAACCGCATCAGCGCGCGATTCTCAGCGATATCGAGGGCATTGTGCTGCTCGACGGCACCTGGAGCCAGGCTAAGGCGCTTTGGTGGCGCAATGCGTGGATGCTGAAATGCCAGCGGGTGATTCTTGGGCCCAAGCGCGCCTCGCGTTATGGAAAGCTCCGCAAGGAGCCGCGTGCCGACGGGCTCTCCACGATCGAGGCCGCGGCGATGCTGCTGGCCGGACTGGAGAAGCGACCCGATATCGCCGAGACGCTCAACGGCAGTTTCGAGCGGCTGCTGACGCGGTATCGCGAGGTTCAGACCACCATGCCGGAACTCGCACCCAAGCCGAAGAAGAAGGATTATCGTCGCCGCAAAGGGGTTAAAGCCCGCGCCAAATAATGCTAGCGAAGGTTGCGAGCGATCAGTAGAACCGCCGCGTTGTCTGTCACCAAAGCCGAAAACATCAGCAGAAAGTACCGATGCAATCGCTTGAGTCACAACATGACGAGGTTGTCGTCGGGCCAAGCGACCGCAATTTCGGGTTCACGATGGCCACGGTCTTTGCGCTGATCGGCGGTTACGGTCTCTACCAGGCTTCGTCTCATGCGCCGTTCTGGCTGGGCGGCGCCGCGGTGTTTGCCTGCCTGACCCTGTGGCGTCCGCGAACGCTCAACCCCGCCAACCGGGCATGGCTGAAGCTCGGGCTTCTGATGTACCGCGTGGTCAACCCCGTCATCATGGCGCTGCTCTTCTTTGGCACGATCCTGCCGATTGGGCTGGCGATGCGCCTGTTCGGCAAGGATTTCCTCAAGCTCGCCAGGGATCGTTCATCGCCGACCTATTGGCTGCCGCGCTCCGATCCGAGACCACCATCGCAATCCATGCGGCAGCAGTTCTAGGGTCCGCCTGATGTCGTGCCTGCGCGATCCATTTGTCTTTCCGGGATCGCTTTCTCGCGATACCCGTATGGGAGCATTGCCGGCGGTAACCAAGGGCTCAGCGCTGACGCCGTTCGTCTGTACCCTGTTTTGAGTGGCGGCGTGCGCATTCTCGGCATCTCGGCATTCTACCACGATAGCGCCGCGGCTCTGCTGATGGACGGCAAGATCGTCGCTGCCGCACAGGAAGAGCGTTTCACGCGCAGGAAGCACGATCCGAACTTTCCGGCCGCCGCGATCCGTTATTGCCTGTCGGCGGCGGGCATCAGGGCAAGCGAACTCGACCACGTCGTGTTCTACGAAAAACCGTTCCTCAAATTCGAGCGCCTGCTCGAGACCTACCTTGCATTTGCACCACGGGGCTTTCAGTCGTTCCGGAAGGCGATCCCGGTCTGGCTAAAGGAGAAGCTGTTTCAAAAGCGCCTGCTCCGCGACCATCTCCTGGAGATCGACGGCAGTGTCGATTGGGAAGCCAAACTGCTGTTCGCCGATCATCACCAGAGCCACGCGGCGTCGGCGTTCTTTGCCTCGCCGTTTGCCGAGTCCGCGATCCTGACGCTGGACGGCGTCGGGGAATGGACGACGACGTCGGCCGGCTACGGCAAGGACAATACGCTCGACCTGACGCGCGAGATCAACTTCCCGCACTCGGTGGGGCTGCTTTATTCGGCCTTCACCTATTACACCGGCTTCAGGGTCAATTCCGGCGAGTACAAGGTGATGGGCCTCGCGCCCTACGGCGAGCCGAAATATACCAAACTGATCCTCGACCATCTCGTCGACCTCAAGGACGACGGCAGCTTCCGGCTTGATCTGCAATATTTCGATTATTGCACCGGCCTGACCATGACCAACGGCCGGTTCGACAAGCTGTTCGGCGGCAAACCGCGCGAGCCGTCCGAGCGCCTCGACCAGCGCCACATGGATCTGGCCGCTTCCGTGCAGCAGGTAACGGAAGAGATCGTGCTGCGGCTGACCCGCAGTCTGGCCCGCGAGGGGCAATCGGAGAACCTGTGTCTGGCCGGCGGCGTGGCGCTGAACTGCGTCGCCAACGGAAAAATTCTGCGGGAGCGCACCTTCAAGAACATATGGGTGCAGCCCGCCGCGGGCGACGCCGGCGGCGCGGTGGGCGCCGCGTTGGCGGCGTATTATCAATTTGCCGGCATGCCGCGCGCGACTCCCGCCGGCGATGCCATGGCCGGCGGCTATCTCGGGCCGTCATTCGTGCAAGCCGAGATCGAGCAGCGCCTGGCGCAGGCGGGGGCGGTGTTCACTGCGCTCACCGATGACGCGCTGATCGAAAGCACCGTCAAAGCACTGGTTGCGGAGAAAGCAGTAGGCTGGTTCCAGGGACGGATGGAATTCGGCCCGCGCGCACTTGGGGCGCGGTCGATCCTCGGCGATCCCCGGTCACCGAGGATGCAGAGCTCGCTCAACCTGCGGGTCAAGTTCCGCGAGAGCTTTCGTCCCTTTGCACCGGCCGTGCTGCGCGAGGATGTCGCCGAATGGTTCGAACTCGACGGCGACAGTCCGTACATGCAGATCGTCGCCGATGTGCTGAAAAAGCACCGCCGGCCCGCCAATCCCGGCGATGAAAAGCTGTTCGGCATCGAGCGGCTCAATATCCCGCGCTCGGACATCCCGGCCGTAACGCATGTGGATTATTCGGCGCGGATACAGACCGTGCATGCCGACACCAATGCGCGCTTTCATGCGCTGCTGACGGCCTTCAAGGCCGAAACCGGGTGTCCGGTGCTGGTCAACACCAGCTTCAATGTCCGGGGCGAGCCGATCGTGTGCACGCCGGAAGACGCCTTCCGCTGCTTCATGGGCAGCGATATCGAAGTGCTGGTGATCGGCAATTGCTTCCTGCTCAAGGAAGACCAGCCGGCGTCGCTGAAGCTCGACTACAAGAATGCGTTCGAGCTCGACTGATCGAACGGCGCGGCGGATCGCGAGTTTCAGACATGCACGGATTTGGAGGTTCAGAACTTTGTCGATGGGAAACGAGGAAGGTTGCCTAACCCATTTGCGGGCTGTATTGATCCGCCCCGATGGGGCCACGTGGCGGAGTGGTTACGCAACGGTCTGCAAAACCGTGTACACCAGTTCAATTCTGGTCGTGGCCTCCATCCATATAATCAATAACTTAGGTCGATTATGTGAGAGGCCGGACGAGCCTCAGGCCGTCGTCAGGTCCAAGCGCTCAGCAGGAGGCGTACCAGCCTTCAGGAAACGGAACCAGCGGCCAAGGGGCGCGGTTGTCGTTGGCGGGGCGCGGCGTCCGGCGAAAGGGCAGGGTCTGGGCCACGAAATCATCCTCCGGTATTGGCGCAATGGCCGTTTTCACGGCGTCCAGCAATAGGTCGAACTCAACTTCGCTCATCGCGCTCTCCGGGGTTCCAGAGCGCACGTTCTCAAAACCGGTTTGTTTCCAGATTGAACGGATCGATCCAATTTTATCGATCGGCCAACCACGGCAAACGTAGTTACTAAATGGTTGATTCCCCGAGGGCCACGGTAGACCCGAACGCCCGGCATAAAGTGTGAGAAAAATCACATTCCACGAAAATTATTCCGCGTATTCGGTCGGATGACGTCCGTGCTGTCAAGCCGGACCCGACCAAGGGAGATGCGGACATGAAGACGCACGTGGCGCGAGTTGGAGCGGTACGCAGCCGGGTCCGTCGCGCTTCGATCGTCGGAATGCTCCTCGCGCTGTTCGCAGCAGGGTCGGCTAACGCCCAACAGGGTACGCCCGAGCAACGCCGGGCCTGCACGCCCGACGTCTACCGCCTGTGCGCCGGCGAAATCCCGAACGCGCGCGCCATCACCGCCTGCCTGCGCCGGCAGAAGGGAAGCCTGAGCCCGGCATGTGCGGCGGTGTTCGAGCAGTAGCCCGCTGCTGCACCCCCAGGGCGCGACGCCTGTTCTCTTTACGAAGCGGGATCATTTCCTTAGATGCGATGAAAACTTCGCATTCAGGGAGCGATGCCGTCCATGAAAGCCACTGGATTGAAGGGCCCGCTTGCGGGCAAGGTCGCGCTGGTCGCAGGCGCCACCCGCGGCGCCGGCCGCGGCATTGCCGTCCAATTGGGGGCGGCCGGGGCGACGGTCTACGTGACCGGGCGCACGACGCGACAGGCGCCGTCAGAGATGAACCGGCCGGAGACGATCGAGGAAACCGCTGATCTGGTGAATGCGGCCGGTGGCCATGGCATCGCGGTTCAGGTCGATCATCTCGAACCCACACAGGTGCAGGGCCTGGTCGATCGCATCGCATTCGAGCAGGGCGCCTTGCATATCCTCGTGAACGACATCTGGGGCGCCACCCGGATGGAGTGGAACAAGCCGGTCTGGGAATCCTCTCTCGACTATGGCCTGCGTACGCTCCGCCTCGCCATCGATACCCACGCCATCACCAGCCATTTCGCCGCGCCCTTGCTGATCAAGACACGCGGCGGATTGGTGGTCGAGATGACCGACGGTACCGACGCCTACAACGCCACGAATTACCGGGTCTCGTTCTTCTACGATCTGGCCAAGGCCGCGGTGAACCGCATGGCCTTCGCTTTGGCCCATGAACTGGCGCCGCACGGCGGAGCGGCTGTTGCGCTGACGCCGGGGTGGCTTCGGTCGGAAGCGATGCTCGATGCCTACCGTGTCACTGAAGCGAACTGGCACGACGCCACCAAGGTCCAGCCGCATTTTGCGATATCGGAGAGCCCGGCCTTCGTCGGCCGCGCCGTCACCGCACTTGCCGGTGATCAGGACGTTGCGCGCTGGAATGGAAAATCGCTGTCGAGCGGCGAATTGGCAAAAATATACGGATTTACCGACCTCGACGGCAGCAGGCCCGATGCGTGGCGCTACGTCGTCGAGGTCCAGGACGCCGGCCGGCCCGCCGACGTCACCGGCTATCGCTGACACGACGCGTTCTGGTCACATCTCCAGCGCCGCCAGGTTCTTCGGCAGCATCCGCTTGAACAGCGTCAGCATGCGCGCGGCTTGCTTCGGCTCCAGCGCGATGGCGTGGCGCACGGTGGCTGCGATCAGCGTCATGACCAGCTGCGAAAACGACGCCAGCGCAGGAGAGGGCGCATTCGGCGCGATCCGCCGCAGCGCCTCGTCGAGTAGACCGGCGAGATAGGCGCCGTCTTCCTCGTCGAGTTTTTGTAGCGCCCGGTCGGCCTGGGTGGCTTGCCAGATGTCGCGCATCACAGGTTCGTCGTTGAACATCTGGTAGTAGCTGTCGACAATACGACAGAGCGCCGGATGCAGGTCCCGGGCGCTCTTTACCGACGCCAGATCGCGGCGGACGCAATCTCGGCCAACGGCGTTGTAGCGTTCCGCCAGCGTGCCGATAATCGCGGTCTTGTCGGGGAAGTACTGATAGAGCGAGCCGAAGGCTACGCCGGTCCGCTCGACAATGTCGCTCATCCGGAACGCTTCGCTGCCTTTCTCGGCCATGATTTCCGCCGCACTTTCAAGGATGCGCTCGAACCGCTCCCGGCTGCGCTGCTGCGTCGGAACCAGCCGCGCCAGGCCTTGCGCGCCGGCTTCGGCCGGGTCCGTTCCGGTTTTCTTCCTCGCCGCCATCCGCCACCCCCGTTCAAAAAAACCCTTGACCAATTCAATACGAGAGTTTATCGCATTTAACAAATGCGAGATATCCTCGTGTTTAATGAAAGGGAATTCCGATGTCGCAACTCCCGATCCTGATCATTGGCGGTACCGGCAAAACCGGCGCGCGCGTTGGCGCGCTGCTGCAGGCGCAAGGCGTCGCCACCCGCCCGGTTTCACGCTCCACTTCCGTGCCGTTCGACTGGAATGATCCGCAGACCTGGCCTGCCGCGCTGGACGGCATATCGAGCGCCTATGTCACCTACCAGCCGGATCTGGCGGTGGAGGGATCGACCGAGGCGATCACCGAACTCAGCCGGCTGGCGCGCGAAAACGGGCTGCAGCGCCTCGTGCTGCTGTCGGGCCGCGGCGAGCCCGGCGCGCAACGCGCCGAAGCGGCGTTGCAGGCCTCCGGCGTGCCATGGACCATCGTCCGCGCCAGCTGGTTCAACCAGAATTTCTCGGAAGGCTATCTGCTCGACGGCGTCAAGGCGGGCGAGGTCGCCCTGCCGGCGGGCGCGGTGCTCGAACCCTTCATCGACGCCGACGATATTGCCGACGTGGTGGTAGCGGCGCTCAACGACGAGCGTCACGCCGGCAAGCTCTATGAAGTGACGGGCCCGCGCGCGCTCTCTTTTGCACAAGCCGTGACCGAGATATCGACCGCCGCCGGCCGGCCGATCGGATACCGGCAGATCTCGCCGGAAGCGTTTGCCGCCGGCATGCGGCCGTTCGTCCCCGAAGAGATCATCGCTCTCATGAACGAACTCTTCACCGTCGTGCTCGACGGGCGCAACAGCCGCATTGCCGATGGCGTCGAGCAGGCGCTCGGCCGTCCGGCCCGCGATTTTGCCGATTATGCCGGCAGGGTGGCTGCGACCGGCGTCTGGAGGGGATGACCATGCTTCAATCTGCTATCACCGGATTGCTGTGGTTTTCCGCCATCGGCTGCGGATTGCTCGCGGGACTCTACTTCGCCTTCTCCACCTTCATCATGACGGCGCTCGGCCGCATCGGTCAGGTGGCAGGCATCACGGCGATGAACGCCGTCAACGCCGTGATCGTGCAGTCGCTGTTCATGCCGCTCTTCCTGGGGACCACGCTTGCGAGCCTGCTGCTGGCGGTTGCAGGCCTGCTTCGTTGGGGCGAGCCAGGCGCGATCGCGATGCTGGCCGGCGGCGTGCTCTATGTGATCGGCATGTTCGTATGCACGGCCGTCTTCAACGTGCCCTTGAACAACGCGCTGGCCGCCGTCGATCCCGCAAGTACCGAGGCCGCACCGCTATGGGCGCGCTATCTGACCGACTGGACGCTGTGGAACCATGTCCGGACGATTGCATCCACCGCGGCCTGTGCGCTGTTCATCTGGGCGATCGCGGTGAGATAGGGCGACACGCGCCATCGGTGCGCCGCGGCGTTCATTCGACCTTTGGACAGTCGTCAACTCTCTGGAGCTTCGACAGGGTTGGAGGCATATTGTTGCCAACCGCCATTAACGGCGGAAATGACAGAGGGCGTCGCATGAGGATTTTCCCGATACTCGCGATCGGTTTGGCTCTGGCACTTGGCGCATGCGGCAGGGATCCTGGGCCCAAGGGTGATGCAGGTCCGCAGGGGCCGGCCGGGCCTCAAGGGGCGCAAGGCGTGCAGGGTATCGCGGGAGCGCAGGGCCAGGCTGGCGCACAAGGGCCTCAAGGCCCTCAGGGCGCGCCGGGTCCCAAGGGCGAGGCGGGTCCAAAGGGCGAGCTCGGCCCCAAGGGTGAACCGGGTCCCAAGGGTGACACCGGTGACAAGGGTCCCAAGGGCGACAAGGGTGAGGCAGGCGTCGCCGTTCGAGCCGTTCAGGCCGACGGGTCGGTAAGCTGCGAATCGACGGAAACGTTGGTGTCTGTGTTCTGCCCGGGTGGCGGTGCCGCTGATGGCGCCAAATGCGGGACCGCCCCGACCGTCGGTTTGTGCCTGCGAAAGCCGTAAGCCAAACCGGACTCTGATTGCGAACTATGATTTTCGCGCGCGCCGGTTCACCCGGCGGCTTCGATCTGGCTGATCTCGGTGAGGCCATCTCAGCGCGGATGAACGGTCGCTGCGCAAAGGCGAGATTGGATGCTGGCTCCCTGTCCGAAGGCGCTCACTCCAAATCAATTTCGCGAGCAGAAAGAACTCTCTAGGATTGTTCGCAATCTCGATCATAAAGTGTTTCGGGTTGCTGCGATACCACCAACGCCGTTGCCGTGAGCTGTCGAGGGATGCGCGTCGTGCTCTACTGAGCCACAATTAGACAGATCCCTCTTTTGGTGGCACCACGTTAATCGTTCATGTGTTTTTCGCCTTGGCCGGCCCTATTGAAACTCCGTAAGTGACTGTTTTAACACTGCTATCGCAATTGGGTTCGTTCTGCCTATTTGGAAGATATCTTTCCAGACTAACCAGGCGGCTTTTTCACCTTTGAATGGGCGCGTTGCGCGTAACGTTCGAGCGCCGCGAGTTGCCGAATACGCGCATCGAGCTTGCCAGAGTCGGTCAGCTCTAACAGCTCACCGATTTGGTTGAATACCTTTGCACGTTCAATTTCGATTTGTCGGAGGCGCTGATACATCTCATCCAACAGCGGAGCATCGACGTCGAAAGGGCCGATCGTTCTATTGATCGTCACCGCTGCCAAGCCGTGGCGAAGCGCGTTCATTCGCGAACGCGCCTTGCCTTCTTGGGTTTTCGGACCGCGGCTTTTAGCGGCGTTGCGCCGGTTTGCAAGGAGTTGCCGAGGCGATGCCATGACTCTACTTTTTGGCCCCCGACTCCTGGTCCGGAGTCTTCGCCGCAATGGCGTTAGTCGTCGCCGAGCGCAATGCCTCAGCAGTTCCGCTGGAGGACTCCTCTAACTCCTTCAAGAACCGGTCCAAACGCTTTTGTGCTGAGACGATCAAGCGATCGATTGTTGCCAACGCCGGCAACGCCCGCTGGAAAGCTTCAACATCGAGAGCATTTTGTGGATAGCCGGCGTTCTCGATCATCTTAGCCATGCCGGGCCGGGAGGCGGGGTCAGCGAACCATCTCGTGGCCTTCTGGTCCGCGTCAATCATCACGGCAGCCTCGGCACCTGGGATGGCTGCGCCCTCGTGAGTTTTGCTTAGCAGCGAGACCAGTGCTGATCGTCGATGGCTGCGTAGGACACCCACCTTCATATCTTGGTAGCGCAAGATATCCCAAGTCAGGACCGTGGCTTGGTACACTGCCATGAGATCGCGATCTGTCCGCGGCTTTCCGTAGGCCTCGAGGCTTTCAAACAGTTGAATGAAATCCTCTCGCTTTTCGTTGGGTAGCAGGGGTGGGTTGGCGAGAAGGCGTAGTACGACAAGCAGCATATAATTTTTGTCGTCGGGCAGTTCGGTCATAATCAATTCCTCTATGCACTGCACGGAATGTGCGGGCATTGGAGGGAAACATATTCCTGAGGGATTCTGCGGCCCAGGTTATGGGAACAATTGGGTAGGGAGTTGCTGTCATGCCCGCGGAAAATTCTCGGTAACGAGCCTAACTATGGTGTCGACGGTTACCGGTGCGCGTCGCCGTTCGCTGAGGTATCGCTGCAGTGGTTTCAAAACGAGCCCAAGAAAATCATAGAAGGGGCCTCCTTCAACGTACCCGACCTCGCCTTCACGCATGACCGGCTGTTGACTACGGCGAATTGGCTGGCCGCTGCCGCGAAAGATCTCGCCCAATCGGTCTGCGAGAATTTGGTCGGCAAGATTGTAGGGCCGCCCGAGCTTGCGTGATTCTTGAATGGTCGCGATAGCGGCGAGAGCTGCCTTCGCAATATTCGCCTCTGTCGGTTGCTCGACCTCTCCGGTAAAACGGGAAACCTGGTCTCCCCATACATCACGCCAATGGGTTCCTAAGGGCTCCTCGCCGCGCTGATAATCGCACGCGATCGCCCATTCGACAGCGGCCGGCAGCGTACGCTTGGAGAACAGGCTTGGGTTTTTCGCAACCTTCAGCAATGTGGCCACGAGCACGGCCGTGTTCAAGAGCCCAGAGGCCTCGGCCGCTTCAGCCAGCGCGCCGGCTACTTGCCGCAATTCCTCTTCTTCATCTTCCGTTAGGAAGCGGCATAGCTCTACGATCTCCTTTTGCACTATGGCGACGAGCAAGGCGAGGGTCATGAGACCATACGCCCCCGCGGCTTGCATCAGCGCACCGACTTTCTGACCCAGTTCCTCTTCTTCGTCTTTCGTTAGGAAACAACTCGAAACTATGTCGGGTGGCAGCAGATCATGGCGCTCGTAAAACCGAAGGACGGTAAGAATCGGAGACCGATTACGGCAGAGATCCTTGTACATTTCATCGGAGGCGGCTCCCCATGCAGACGGTGATTCAGTCAGCTGCGGCTTTGCTGAAGTGGGCATCCATACTTTCCAAAAATTCGGAAAAATCTTTGGGCACACGCTGTTCGCCGATTGGGGCGACTTTAGCATGCGAGTCCGGTTATCCCCCAGAATATCTGGAGGGTCTGCCGGGGATGGATGCAGAGAGGCTATTCCAAGTAACGGATTTTCGTTCGCTGGGGAACGGATAAGGCGCCCACTAACGGCATTTTTTGCCATTTCGATCGTGGTCGACATCACCCGTTTGCGCGAAAACTACCCTTTATACTCGGACCAGGTTTGCGCCCCGCACTCGCACTTGAACAAACGGACGGTACGGCCAGTAAGTGAATCCAGCATCGATTGAACTATGGCGAGCTTCTTACCGCACCGGTGGCACGAACATATTGGGTTGGGATCGAAGCTATCAAAAACTTCCTTTTTAAACTCGCCGCTCATCGTGCGCCTGCCTCGCTATCGGACGACTCAGCTAGGTTACAAAGTGAACCATTGGTTCCATAAAGCCCAATAACGCAAGATCTGACTGCCAACCCGGCCGTATCGTTTTTGGCTAGCTCGCCCTAACCGGCGGGGCTTTTTGTCTGCCCATTGCCTTGGGGGCCTATTCTAACGGGTAAGGCTCAGCCCACAGGGCTTCGCTTCGCTCGTCTAGAGGGACGGTCCCGACGCTGGTCCGCCGGGGAGACAGAGCCGAACGTTGCGAGGAACGAATGTGCGATGATCCCGGTTTAGGGGGTATACGGTATGCTTTCACGACAGGGGACTGGTTCAGCATGGCAGAGCGTCTTATCCCAGGCACAGCCCTATCAAAACTAAGCCTGTGCGGAATTGCTATCATCGCGGCCCTGATGTTGAGCGGTGGATCGGTACGTGCCCTCGATGCCAATTATAATACAGCGAACACTCTCATGCCCGGGTGCCGATTAGCCCTAATACCGACTGCCAGTAATGACCCTTTTGACCAAGGATTTTGCATGGGTTTGGTCTACGGAATAATCTTCAATTCAGATGCATGCATCCCAACTTCCGTCACGCGGGCGCAAGCGGTACGAGCCGTCGTGCAATACATCGATGCCCAACCAGCGAGAATACACGAAAGTTTTGCCAAATTAGCCGATGCGGCCATAACGGCCACATGGCCGTGCAAGCCTTAGAGTCCATGCTCGAAGGAGTGAACCTCTTTTCGTGGCCGCGAGATCCACGGAACTCCAGCGCTTTAATTGCGGCCGACGCGGTTGTTTGAAATACAATCCCACTTCCCCAAGAACGTGTCTGCGGCCATCTTTTCAGCGTGTGTTTGGCACTAACCACATGCCCAGCTGGCAGAGTACCGGCCCGAGACCGCATTCGCTTCGCCCTCAGGCACCTAGAGGAGCTTAGCTGATATGGACATGGGTTGGCCTCCGCTCTCAACCTAGCGCGGCCTGTTGTTAATTTCCTCGATGGCGACCTGCAGAAAGCGTGCGATGTGCTCCGGCGTGGCGCCCATCGAATAAAACTTCTCAACTGTCTCGACCATGATTGGGATCATTTTAGCCGTCAGGTCCATGCGGGCCGTTTTTTCCTGCTGCGCTTTTAGCTTGTCTCCAAGGTTCACGATGTCAGCCAATAAAACCTCCTACGCGAGAATGTTCATGCAACCGTTTTTGAGGATAGCGCGACCGCGGCAAGTGTCACTAAATTTTGACCGGCCTTATTTTGGCAGCCAAGCCTTTTGACGTGATGCGGTATGCGACGTTGTTCCCGTCGCCCCTGCGTTCGATCCAGCCGTTACCAAGCAGCTTCGATATTAGTTTCGAGCTGTTCGGCAAACTCGCCGCACGCTGCCAATTAGTGTCACGCAAATACTGTAGAAACTGCCGTTCTCGATGCGTGATTGCAGCTGCTCTTTGACCTCAAACTCGACGCCGATCCGGTTCTGTTTGATCCAAACAATCCTGCAGGTCCGAACGATCCGATCTCGCTCGGTCATTAATTGGAAGCAATTCGGGATAAACGAGGCGTCGGGAACATCCAGGGCAGCACCGTCATCGGACATATTTGCAATTCGACACCGCGTGCTCGAGCCCGATGCGGAAATGTAGGCCATTTCATCAACGTCCGTCCGCAGGGTCTTTCTTCGCTCGTCGATCATCGAGGTAATTCAGCGGAACGACACGCCAAGGCGCGTTCCTTTCCGCCATACGACGGTGCAGGAATAGATTTTCTTTTTTCGAACTGAACTGATCGGGAACAATACTTCGGGCGGCTGCATCCAACGCAGCGCCGATTTCCGAAAGATTGCGGATAACGCAGGGGACAGAAAAGTCGCCGTACCTGATCAAACCGCTATCAAGAACTTTGCGGCGCGGCGTGCTGCGTGCGTCGGTATCGGCTGTTGCGATGGTTGGCATCAGCTCACCTGTGAAAACTTATTGTTAACGGTGGGCCCAATCCGTAAAGCGTCCGTAAAGCGGGCTGGAAACTTAAAGACGCGCTTAAAGTTTGGCTAACGCGCCGGTCAGCCTAGGTTCGCTTTTGAAGAAGACGAGCCAAATGTCAAATATACCGTTAGGCAGATATGATCTGCATCCCTTGTCGCTTATCCCAGTACGGGGCTGATTGCAGTCCGCCAGGTACTGGCCTGTTTCTGCCTTTAGTGGCGGAGCGTTGCCATGTCGCATTCCCCGCGCCGCACATGTAGCGTTATTGTTCTAAGCGACCGTCTCTCGCAGAAGCGGCTGCCTGGCCTCACTGTAGAAGAGACCATCGAGTTTAATCTGTTGGATGCGACTCCTCCATTTGACGAAAGGGGCAATCTCGCCTGGTGGTTCGAGGGGCAACCGACCAACGATAGCGAGAGGCGTTGGCTTGAGCTCTACTGCAAGATGATGCCCAGCAAGAGGTAAGGAACTGTACTATACTCGCTTCGCTTCGATGGCTTGGCGGTCCCCCTTAGGAGTGGAGAGTACATTCAAGCGTGATGTCTTGTGTGACCTGCAACACAGCCGAGAGGAATGCAGCCGGTTACGCCTTAGGCCACGGATTTGGAGGGATGGCCTTCCGAGCAACAGGAGACAGGCATGACCAAACTCAACAGCAAAATTTTCGACGAAATGTCGTTTGACGAGCTCGATCAGGCCAGCGGCGGCAGAGGCGTCATCGACATAATCGTCGATGCGTACCTAGCTGCTGTGGGTAAGAATTTGATGGACGCCGTACACCCGCCGGCGCCGAAGCAGACGATGAGCATGCACATGCGGTAAATGCCGTACGCAAATAGGGCTAAGAGGCCGCCTCATCTGGCGGCCTCTTTCATTTATTCGATGTGGTCTACATCTGTCGGCACTTTTCGGACCTCACGATCATCGGGGCGGGCGGACCGAACCGGATTCAACCCGGCTTTCCTGGCCGAACTTAACCAAGCCCCGCGTTCGCCTCAGGGTTGCCGGTACTCGGGCTGTGCGGTCAGTATTGAGAATCATGAGATACCGGTAGGGTTCAGAAAATAGCCAAAACGGCACGGCATGGTAGGCAGCTATTTGACGAGCAACGGATGCGGCGCTAACCGTTATGGCTCTTCGTCCAAAGGTTCTGTGAGACCGCAATCGGGTCGATCGAGACTCTCGACCACCAAGCTCGTTCGTCCCCAAACCGGTGATTGTCTCGGTGATGGGCGCGGCACAGCGGCACCGTGAATTCGTCGCTGACCTTCCTACCCAGCGCCTGTGGTTGTGCGAACCTCACATGGTGGGCGTGACGAAGTTTAATCTTCGCTTATTGCAAGGAAAGCGAATCCCTCGCCGTTTGGCAATTCCCGGAGGAGCCCGCAGATAATCTGGCACGTACAAGCTGTGCCGCTCTCAATCACTATTTCGAGGTACCTCTTCTCGCCGCTTGATGTCCGTAGTCTTACGGTCTCTCAATCTTAGAAAGAGCTTTGACTTCTAACCGGATGAATCATAACCAATTTTGCGACGCTATCGATTCATAGTTAAATCAATCTATGTGGCGTTGCATATGGACGGTAATTAGAATTTGCGGCAAGTTGCACTCATTGAGTTAAGGGACGGCCTCGCGAATAGCAGCACGAATGAATGACGTCTGCGACTTTGTCTCTGATCAAATCAAGAGACGCGACAAAAAAATTTCGAACATGCGCGGTCCTTCTGGGACTCGACATGAATAGGGCAGGGATTATGGCGTTCGGAGTAATTTCACAATAGTTCCAGATTCTCTCCAGTGTCAGCGCGTTTGCGTTGATCGCGTGCCGAAAATCGGCGGTGTCTTGTGAGTTGCTTTTCGAGTGCGATCGCACCTGCTCTGCGTTAGCAGAGGAGTGAGCCGTGGGTCGTGTTGCGTTTACAAAAAAGGCAGAGCCGGTCGACTGGTTCGAGATCGAATCGCGTCGCCAGGAAATTTCAGGTTTTTGCCGTTTTTCTAGTTATCCGATCGGACCGTCGATCGCTCCAACAAATGATCCACCGGCATTCGCTTCAGACGACTCCGTCGTTTCGTTGCCGTCTCATCAAGATGTCCTTCGAAATTGCCAGGCCGCAACCGCGACATCCAACTTGTCGCAGGGGCAAACCACCCGTTAGTCGCGCGAATTTTCACAAGCAGAATTTTTCACGAACTCGATATTGGAGCATCAATGGCAAGCGCCAGCGGCACCACCACCCTCACAGGCACCAGTGGCAGCGACAATTACGTCGGCGGGTCCGGCAACGACACGTTATCGGGCGGCGCTGGCAGCGATCGCCTCAACGGCGGATCAGGGGCCGATACGCTTGATGGCGGCAGTGGTTTCGACACCGTCCTTGGTGGGTCAGGCGCGGATACGCTCATCTATCGCGCGTGGGAGAACCAATACAAGATCGGTAGCCAAGTCTACGGCGTAGGGACAACGGCCACACAAACCGCCTTCTCCGGCTACGACATCTACGACGGCGGAAACGGCAATGCTGCCCAGGGCACAGCCGAAATCGATAAGCTCGTTATCTATTTGAGCAACGCGCAACTAGCCAGCTCCGCGTTTATGACTGCGTTTAATAATGACATGGCTAACTTTCAGGCCTTCATTATCGCCAACTCAAATCCAAACACCGGCCAAGCAGGCCAGGCAGAATTTACGTTTACGAGTATCAATCTCAAAGTCTCCGCGATCGAGCAGGTTACTTTCGCGGTCGATCCCACGTCTCCGGTTGGCGTCAACGATACCAACGGGCTCGATCTTGTCCGAGAGGCCGGCGTGGGCCCGGGTAATACGCCGTTTGCCGGCGATTCTTCGGCCATAGGCAATGTGCTCACTAATGATACGGATTCTGACAACGGCCAGGCGTCGCTCGTGGTGTCCGCAGTGCGAACCGGACCAGAATCCGGCTCGGGAACTGGCGGCACCGTAGGGACTGCACTGGTAGGCACTTACGGCTCACTAACTCTGAACGCCAATGGCACCTGGACTTACACCCTTAGCAACAGCGACGCCGACACCAACGCATTGGCTGACGGGGTTACGGTCACGGAGGTGTTTACGTACACCGTGCGCGATCCTAACGGGCTTACGGATACCGCGCAGCTGACCATCACGATCACCGGCACCAACGACATTGTCAGCATCACCAGCGGTGCGCAGAGCGGCACGGTGGTCGAGGATGCGCTCACCACACCGAATCCGTCCGACTCGCTCAACGCCAGCGGTACCATCAGCTTCACCGACGTCGACCTCAGCGACGGGCACACGGCGTCGTTTGTTGCAGCTCCAGCCAACGCAACGTCGCTCGGAACATTCGCGCTTGGTGCGGTGAGTGAGGCCGCCAATGCGGCCAACGGCTCGGTCGGTTGGAGTTATGCGCTCAACAACAGCGCGTCGCAGTACCTGGCCGACGGCCAGAGCGTCTCCGAGACTTACACGGTCACGGTGAATGACGGCCGTGGTTCGACGACCACCCAGAACGTAGTCATCACCATCACCGGCAGCAACGACGTTGTCAGCGTCACCAGCGGTGTGCAGAGCGGCACGGTGGTCGAGGATGCGCCCACCACGCCGAATCCGTCCGACTCGCTCAACGCCAATGGCACCATTAGTTTCACCGATGTCGACCTCAGCGACGGGCACACGGTGTCATTTGTTGCAGCTCCTGCCAACACGACGTCGCTCGGAACCTTCGCGCTTGGTGCGGTGAGTGAGGCCGCCAATGCGGCCAACGGCTCGGTCGGTTGGAGTTATGCGCTCAACAACAGCGCATCGCAGTACCTGGCCGACGGCCAGAGCGTCTCCGAGACTTACACGGTCACGGTGAATGACGGTCATGGTTCGACCACCACGCAGGATGTGGTGATCACCATCAACGGCACCAATGATGCGCCGACGGTTGACGCGACGGCGGCCTCGGCGATCACCGAGGCGGGCGATGCCAGCGCGCAGGACCTCAGCCAGTCCGGCACGGTGAGCTTTGACGACATCGACACCAACGACGTGGTGGACATCAGCTATGCCGCCAACGGCGACATCGCCTGGAGCAACGGCACGATCGACCCGGCGCTGGCGGCGCAATTGGTGGCGGGCTTTGCCACCAGCGCGACCGACGCGGCGGCCCCGGGCGACACGCCGTGGACCTACACGGTCAACGACGCCAACCTCGACTTCCTGTCGTCGGGCGAAACCATCACCTTCTCCTACACGGTGACGGCGACCGACAGCACCGGCGCGACCGCGACCGACACGGTCAGCTTCACCATCAACGGCACCAATGATGCGCCGACGGTTGACGCGACGGCGGCCTCGGCGATCACCGAGGCGGGCGATGCCAGCGCGCAGGACCTCAGCCAGTCCGGCACGGTGAGCTTTGACGACATCGACACCAACGACGTGGTGGACATCAGCT
>NZ_JAFCME010000060.1 GCF_018130065.1 Bradyrhizobium sp. AUGA SZCCT0158
AGCCATTGCGCAGGGAAGGCCGGGTGTTCACCGCTGCCCTGTATGCTCGTGTGCAGCCTTTTTAGTGCAAACCGCACGCGGGACCGCGGGTGCAGCGCGCACCCGGTCTTCCCTGCGCCCTCTCATTGGAGGGCGGGAAGTTTCTGGCATAGCTCGGGCGTAATGCGTCGCGAGAATGCGAAACTGCGTTTGGATGACGGTGCAGATACAAACACCGCCGTCGTCCCGGCCTTGAGCCGGGACCCATACGCCGCGGCCCATCGATGAGAGCACTGGCGTTAGCGACCTTCTGCAACAATGAGCATCACGCGGTATGGGTCCCGGCTCAAGGCCGGGACGACGTCGAGTGAAATCATTCCCCCTTCACAAACCGCGCAAATGCCTCCGCATAATCCTTGTGCCAGCGCGACAGCGCCGGGCGGTTTTCGACGATATCGCCGGCGGCCCACAGCATGCGCCGTTCGTCGAGTTGCCGCGGCACGTCATTGTCGGGGCACAGGATGTAGAAATCGCCGGCATCGATGCGTTCAATCATGAAGTCGACGGTCTGCTCGGGCGTCCAGGCACCATCAGGTTTCTCGGTGCGGCCGCGGGAGGTGAGGGCGGTGAAGACGTGACCGGGGATCATCAGGTGCGCGCTGATCTGGCACCCTTCGGTGTTGCGCAGCTCATGCTGCAGCGCCTCGGTCAGTGCTTTCACCCCGGCTTTGGAGACATTGTAAGCGGGATTGCCGGGTGGCGTTGTAATGCCTTGCTTGGAGCCGGTATTGATGATGAGCCCGGGCCGTCCGCGTTCGATCATGTGCGGCGCGAAAACCTGGGTGCCGTGGATAATGCCCCAGAGGTTGACGTTCAGAATGCGCTGCCAGTTCTCCAGCGGACCGAAGCTGTTGCTGTCGGGGCCGATGCCGGCATTGTTCATCAGGATGTCGGTGCCGCCGAACCGCTTCTGCACCGCAGCTTCGAGCCTGGCGACGTCCTCAAACCGGCTGACATCCACCTCGGCGGTCATCACATCGGCGTCGCCGCCCTTGGCGACAGACGACAGTTTTGTGGCAGCCTCCGCCAGCCGCGCGGCGCCGATATCGGCAATGCAGACTTTCATGCCGAGGCCGGCGAACCGCATCGCGGCCGCCAGCCCGATGCCGGACGCGCCTCCGGTGATCACGGCGACATGATTGGTGGACATGGCAGGGTGGGGCATGCAGACTTCCTCCGGACACAAATCGGGTTACACTACTTATCAGCGCAAATCTTCATCAGGACAATATCGGCACGTACGAACCGGCATGGCAGGTCTTCATTTCCCGTCCCGCTTCCGGAGGCTCGTTCCGCTTTACGGTTCGGAGCCCGACGCTATAGTTATCCAGATATAACGATCTTCATCACAAGAACGGCTATCGATCCAAGGGAGTAAATACATGGCTGTATCACAGGCAATTCCGATCACGCGCCACCCCTATGCGGATGGTTCCTACAAGAAGATGCTGATCGACGGCCAGTGGGTCGATGCGGCCTCCGGCAAGCAGTTCGAGACCCATAACCCGGCGACCGGCGAACTGCTCGCCACGGTAGCCGAGGGCGACGCCGAGGACATCAACCGCGCGGTGGCGGCAGCCCGGCGGGCCTTCGAGGGTCCGTGGAGCAAGGTCAAGCCGTTCGAGCGGCAGAACCTGCTGTTGAAGCTCGCCGATCTCGTCGAGAAGAATTTCGAGGAGCTGTCGCAGCTCGATACGCTCGACATGGGCGCGCCGATCAGCCGCACCCGCGGCAACCGGCTGCGCGTGCTCGGCATGCTCAGGTATTATGCGGGCCAGGCCACCGCGCTGCATGGCGAGACGATCGAGAACTCGCTGCCCGGCGACATCTTCTCCTACACGCTGAAGGAGCCGGTCGGCGTCGTCGGCGCGATCATTCCCTGGAACGGCCCGCTCAGCGCCAGCGTCTGGAAGATCGGTCCGGCGATCGCGACCGGCTGCACCGTGATCCTGAAGCCGGCCGAGGAATCGCCGCTGACCTCGCTGCGGCTGGCCGAGCTCTGCATGGAGGCCGGCATCCCGCCCGGCGTCGTCAACGTGGTGCCTGGTTACGGCGAGACCGCGGGCGCGGCACTGTCCTCGCATTCCGGCGTCGACAAGGTCGCCTTCACCGGCTCGCATGTCACCGGGCAAGCCATCGTCAGGGCCTCCGCCGGCAACCTCAAGCGCGTGTCGCTGGAGCTCGGCGGCAAATCGCCGGACATCGTGTTCGCCGACGCCGACCTCGATGCGGCGGTGCCGGGCGCGGCGATGGCGGTGTTCGCCAATTCCGGCCAGATCTGCAGCGCGGGGACGCGCCTGTTCGTCGAACACAAGATCTATGACGAGTTCGTCGGCCGCGTCGCCGAATTCGGCAAGAAGCTGCAGGTCGGCAACGGCCTCGATCCCAACACCCAGATCGGACCCTTGGTGTCGGCGGAGCAGATGAAGCGCGTTTCCGGCTATCTCTCGATCGGCCAGCAGGAGGGTGCCAAGGCGCTGACCGGCGGTACGCCGCTGACCGAAGGCGCGCTGTCGAAGGGCTATTTCGTGGCGCCGACGGTGTTCGCCAACGTGCAGGACAATATGCGGATCGCGCAGGAGGAAATCTTCGGCCCGGTGATCTCGGCGATCTCGTTCAAGGACACCGACGAACTGATCGCGCGCGCCAACGCCACCACGTTCGGATTGGGCAGCGGCGTCTGGACCACCAATGTCAGCAAGGCGCACCAGGTGGCAAAATCGCTGCGCGCCGGCTCGGTCTGGGTCAACTGCTACCAGGCGATGGACCCGGCGGTGCCGTTCGGCGGCTACAAGATGAGCGGCTACGGCCGCGAGTCAGGCAAGCAGCACCTGGAAGAGTATCTCAACGTCAAGGCGGTCTGGATCAAGACGGGGTAGGGTTTACGTCGTCCCGGCCTTGAGCCGGGACCCATCCGGTCATCTGTTGTTGAAAGAAGCCGTCTCCCATTGTGCTCAATAATTACCGCTGCGGCGTATGGGTCCCGGCGAAGGCCCTAGAGCATGCACACATCTGATGTCGGGGATTCCCGAATCGGCATTTTGTGTGATTCATATTGTGACACTTCGGCTTTGGCA
>NZ_JAFCME010000061.1 GCF_018130065.1 Bradyrhizobium sp. AUGA SZCCT0158
CCTGGTCGCTTGTGAAGATGGGGACCGGTACGGCTCAGAAGAAACTGTTCTTCAAGCTTCGCCGAACCAAGGCGGAGATCTCCGCACTCGAAGATGGTGACTTGCGCCCGGAGCACGCTCAACTCATCGCTACCCGCCTGGGCGTGGAGCAACGGGATGTCATCGATATGGACCGGCGCCTTCGAGGTGACGTTTCCCTGAATGCCCCGGTCAACGATAGCCGTGAGGCCAGCGAATGGCAGGATTGGCTGGTCGACCCGTCCTCCGACCCGGAGATGGCGAGTGCCGAACGCGAGGAATACGACAAACGTCGTGCGGCGCTCAGCGGTGCGCTGGAAAGTCTAAACGCACGCGAACGCGAAATCGTTCAGGCCCGGCACCTTGCGGATGAACCGGGGACGCTGGAAGCTCTTGCGGCCAAATACGGCGTGTCGCGCGAACGCGCGAGGCAGATCGAAATGCGTGCGTTGCAAAAGCTAAAGGCTGGCGTGAAGGCGCGACTGCCATTGGCCGCGAAGTGAACCAGAACTCGGCTGCGCGCCCCTCGAAAACTGCCCAAGGCTGCCACAAGGTCCCTGCGGGCAAGCAATAAAAAATTTTAGTCACCCCTCTTGAACCCGGTTTTTGCCGCGCCTAGGTGGGTTTTCGCCTGGGGGCCGTCGTGGCCCCCGGCCTTATGACATCGTTGAACCGCAAAGGAGGAAACTCATGCATTTCCGTCCATTGCACGATCGCGTGTGTGGTGCGACGGCGCTTAATTGGTTCATGTTCGCCATGAGCTATGCAACGATCGCCTGGATCAGTTTTCGAACGATAGGAGGATGAGATGATCACTGATCAATCCCTGGTCTCCGCTCGTGCGGAGAAACAGAATGCTCTCGGACGGCGTCTGGTCCGGGGGATTCTCACGGCTTCGACCGCCATAGCCTTGACCCTGCCGTCGCTGGCGGCCTGGGGGCTGGATAGCCCGCGCAACACGCCGACGTCCGGCAACGCCTTCGAGCAAATCGCGCTGCCGCCGATACCGTATCTGGATTCGATGCCTTGGTTGGAGTGGAATGCCGGCGACGCGTTGAAGGTCGACACCCTGCTTGCGCCCCTCCCAGACCCGTGGGGACTCAAGCTGGCACCGGACGAGCGCGATAAAAGGAAGCCGGCGATCAGCTAATCCGAGCCCGATGCGATCTGCGCCGGCTTGCCGCAGATCGCATTTCCGGGTTTTCAGATTCATCATCACGCACGGTGCAGCGCAACAGTTGCCCGAAAGGAGCCTCGGCCGTTCCGTCGCTTTACCTGCCATTAACAGCATGCCCAAGGTCGGCCAGGTCCCGAAGAAAATTTCACAGATTCCCTCTTGAAAATTTTTGCCGTTTTTCTAAGTCGGTTTTTGCCGGACGCCAGCTTGGGTCCGGCGAACCAGAGTGGGCGCCGGACGGTGTCCGACGCTCCTTCGTATCCATCTTGCTCTTAGGAGGACTTGGCTATGAGGACTTTTGACTTTTCGCCGCTGTGGCGTTCCACGGTCGGCTTCGACCATCTGGCGGACCAGCTTGACGCGAGCCTGCGGCAAACCGCCGACGATAACTATCCTCCCTACAACATCGAACGTTCCGGCGACGACGCCTATCGGATTTCGCTGGCGGTTGCCGGCTTTGGCGTGAACGATATCGCCGTCACCGCCGAACGGGACACGCTGATCATCGAAGGCAGCAAGCCCGAGGTCACGGAGCGTGAATACCTTTATCACGGCATCGCCTCACGGCCATTCCGCCGGGTGTTCAGTCTGGCTGACCACGTCAAGGTCAAGGAAGCGTTTTTCAAAGACGGCTTGCTGATCGTCGACCTGGTACGGGAAGTGCCGGAATCCATGAAGCCACGGCGGATCCCGATCCGTGGTGCGGAATCGTCTCCGCAGGTCGAGCGGAAGAAAGCGGCTTGAGCCGCGGCACGTTCGATGACGTACGCGCGCACCAGAGATCCGCGCGGAGCTTCTGCGCAAGAAAAGGAGGACAACATGGGTTTTCGTGATCTTATTCCGTGGTCGAGAAATCAGGAACTCGCGCCAACGCGCGAGAACTATGATCCGTTCATCACGTTTCACCGGGAGATGAACCGGCTGTTTGATGACGTATTCAGCGGGTTCGGAACGCTGGGACGCAGCGGCAGCCCGCTGATGGAAGGCCGCTTCGGCTGGCCGAAAATCGAACTGAGCGAGACCGACAAGGCGCTTACCGTTTCGGCCGAGTTGCCTGGCCTGACCGAAAAGGATGTTCAGGTCGAAATCGCCCACGGCGTCTTGAGGCTGCGGGGCGAGAAAAGGGCCGAGCGCTCGGACAACGGAAAGTACTTTTCCGAACGTTTCTACGGTTCGTTCGAGCGGCAAATCCCGCTCGATGGCGTTGTCGAAGAGAAGGCCGAAGCGTCGTTCCGGGACGGCGTGTTGACGATCACGTTGCCGAAATCCGAAGAGGCTCGTTCCGACGTCAAGCGCATTGCGATCAACAAGCAATGACACCGGCTGGAGGCGTTGCAAAGGCGCGCCTCCATCCACCTTCCCCCGTCTCTTAGAAAGGAGCGTTAAGGAGACAGTTCGATGACCAAGACCCGTTCGACCCCGACTGAACATGTTCTGTTCCATCCCGCCGCCCACTACGATTCACCGGATGATGTTCTGAACGATCGGCGCCTCTCCGACCCCGAGAAGCGCGTCGTGCTTTCTTCCTGGGCTTCCGACATCTACGCGGTGGAATCCTGCCCGGCGCTGCGGGACATCCCAGGAATCGGCCACACCATCCGGCTTGCCGACATTCTCGCCGCCTTGCGCCGCCTTGACGGCCAGGACGACGATCCCCCGCCGCGCGGTGGAGCGGCGATCCGGTTGCGGCG
>NZ_JAFCME010000062.1 GCF_018130065.1 Bradyrhizobium sp. AUGA SZCCT0158
CAGGTGCTGGAACGGCCGCTGCGTCCCGGCGAAGTCTCGCTCGACGATCTCGAACGCGCCTTCCGCGAGACCGCCGTCGAAGTCGAACCCGTACCCGCAGTTGTTCCCAAGGCAGCCGCGCCCGCGCCGGAAGTTGCCAAGGAATCCAAGGTTGAAGCCAAAGCGGAGTCCAAGGCAAAACCGGCCCGCAAGGCGGCGGCCGCCGCCGACGTCGGCGATGTGCAGGAAGCCGACAAGATCGCCAACCAGTCGATCCGCGTCAACGTGGACACGCTGGAACACCTGATGACCATGGTCTCCGAGCTGGTGCTGACCCGCAACCAGCTGCTGGAGATCTCCCGCCGCAACGAGGACACCGAGTTCAAGGTGCCGCTGCAGCGTCTCTCCAACGTCACCGCCGAACTGCAGGAAGGCGTCATGAAGACGCGGATGCAGCCGATCGGCAATGCCTGGCAGAAGCTGCCAAGGATCGTCCGCGACCTAAGCGGCGAACTCGGCAAGCAGATCGAACTCGAGATGCACGGCGCCGACACCGAGCTTGATCGTCAAGTTCTCGACCTGATCAAGGACCCGCTCACCCATATGGTGCGCAACTCCGCCGATCATGGCCTCGAGACCCCGGCCGAGCGGGCCGCCTCCGGCAAGCCCGAGCAGGGCACCATTCGATTGTCGGCCTACCACGAGGGCGGCCACATCATCATCTGCATCGCCGACAATGGCCGCGGGCTCAACACCGAGCGGATCAAGGCCAAGGCACTGCAGAACGGGCTCGTCTCCGAGGCCGAACTGGAGAAGATGACCGAAGCCCAGATCCACAAGTTCATCTTCGCGCCGGGCTTCTCCACCGCCGCCACTGTCACTAGCGTCTCCGGCCGCGGCGTCGGCATGGACGTGGTGCGCACCAATATCGACCAGATCGGCGGCACCATCGACATCAAGTCGGTGGCCGGCGAGGGCTCAAGCGTCACCATCAAGATCCCGCTGACGCTCGCCATCGTCTCGGCCCTGATCGTGGAAGCCGGCGGTGACCGCTTTGCGATCCCGCAATTGTCTGTGGTCGAGCTGGTCCGCGCCCGCGCCAATTCCGAACACCGCATCGAGCGCATCAAGGACACGGCCGTGCTCAGGCTGCGCAACAAGCTGCTGCCGCTGATGCACCTGAAGAAGCTGCTCAAGATCGACGACGGTTCCTCCTCCGACCCCGAGAACGGTTTCATCGTGGTCACGCAGGTCGGCAGCCAGACCTTCGGCATCGTGGTCGACGGCGTGTTCCACACCGAAGAAATCGTGGTCAAGCCGATGTCGACAAAACTGCGTCACATCGACATGTTCTCCGGCAACACCATTCTGGGCGATGGCGCCGTGATCATGATCATCGACCCCAACGGCTTTGCCAAGGCGCTCGGCGCCGCCGGCTCCTCCGCCCAGGGGATGGCGGACGAGAACGCGGCGGCCCATGCCAACACCGGCGAACAGCTGACCTCGCTGCTGGTGTTCCGCGCCGGCTCGACCCAGCCCAAGGCGGTGCCGCTCGGCCTCGTCACCCGGCTGGAGGAGATCGCCACCGACAAGATCGAACTCAGTAACGGCCGCTACATGGTGCAGTACCGCGAGCAGCTGATGCCGCTGGTGCAGATGAACGGGGTCAACGTCCAGACCTCGGGCGCGCAGCCGATCCTGGTGTTCGCCGACGACGGCCGCTCGATGGGGCTGGTGGTCGACGAGATCATCGACATCGTCGAGGAGCGGCTGCACATCGAGGTCGCCGGTTCCAGTGAAGGCATTCTGGGCTCGGCCGTGATCAAGGGCCAGGCCACCGAAGTGATCGACGTCGGCCATTTCCTCCCGATGGCGTTCGCCGACTGGTTCTCCCGCAAGGAGATGCGCCCCTCGGTATCGGCGCAATCGGTGCTCCTGGTCGACGACTCAGCCTTCTTCCGCAACATGCTGGCGCCGGTGCTCAAAGCCGCCGGCTACCGGGTGCGGGTCGCCCCCAATGCGCAAGAAGGCCTCACCGCGCTGCGCTCGGGCCAGACTTTTGATGTGGTGCTGACCGACATCGAGATGCCCGACATGAACGGGTTCGAGTTTGCCGAGACGATCCGGGCCGACCAGCACCTCAGCGCAATGCCGATCATCGCGCTGTCCTCGATGGTCTCGCCGGCGGCGATCGAGCGCGGCCGGCAGGCCGGCTTCCACGATTACGTCGCCAAGTTCGACCGTCCCGGCCTGATCGCGGCGCTGAAGGAACAGACCGCCGGCGAGACCAGGCGCGCGGCATAAGGCTAAAGGCAAGACATCATGACAACCAAGACCGACACCATCGAGGGCACCGTGGTCGAATACGTCACCGCCGTGATCGGCGGGCAATTGTTCGGCCTGCCGATCTCCCGCGTCCAGGACGTGTTCATGCCGGAACGGCTGACCCGCGTTCCCCTGTCCTCGGCCGAGATCGCCGGCGTGCTCAACCTGCGCGGCCGCATCGTCACGGTCGTCGACATGCGCGCCCGGCTCGGGCTGCCCAAAAACGACGACGGCAAGCCGCCGATGGCGGTTGGCGTCGACCTGCGCGGCGAGTCCTACGGCCTCTTGATCGACCAGATCGGCGAGGTGCTCCGGCTGCCGGACGACAGCCGCGAGGAAAACCCCGTCAATCTCGATCCCCGCATGGCCAAGCTCGCCGGCGGCGTCCACCGCCTCGACGGCCAGCTCATGGTCGTCCTCGATGTCGATCGCGTCCTCGAAATCGTGCC
>NZ_JAFCME010000063.1 GCF_018130065.1 Bradyrhizobium sp. AUGA SZCCT0158
GGTATCAACGCAGAGTACATGGGCAGAAATCAGTGACAGTCAACGTCCGCAAGGACCATCTGTCACCTCTGTTTTAATTAGACAGTCGGATTCCCTGAGTCCGTACCGGTTCCAGTACGGTTGTTTAGATGAGCGATCAGGATACTAGAACCGAGGTCCAAGCACACACCAGAAAGCGTCCGCAAGCAAGCACAATCACTAGTCCGCCATCAACCCGAAAGTATCAAGCAGACAGAACTGCGCCGGACAAGCATCAACCAACTGGCCAACCGTTCCAACCACTGGAGCCAATCCTTTTCCCGAAGTTACGGATCTAGTTTGCCGACTTCCCTTACCTACATTATTCTATCGACTAGAGGCTGTTCACCTTGGAGACCTAATGCGGATATCGGTACGATTGAGTGCAAATTAATAGCCTCCCTTGGTGTTTTAAGGGCCGTTCAAAGAGCACGAGACACCACAGAAACCGCGGTGCTTTTCGGAAACAACGTCCCCATCTCTGGCTGAACCAATTCCAGGGAGTCCGTTCCTTAACTAGAGAAGAAAACTCTAGCTCGGTCTTTGAGCGACTAACCAAGTTCGAATGCGTTACCGCGCTTGTGCTCCGAAGAACACAATCTTTGCATCTCAGTTAGGGAATATTAACCCTATTCCCTTTCGACAAGCGGGGACTAAAAGCAAGCTTTTCGCCACCGATGATACAAGGCGTTCGCCAGTACCTTAGGATCGACTGACCCACATCCAACTACTGTTCACGTGGAACCCTTCTCCACTTCAGTCTTCAAGGATCGAACTTGAATATTTGCTACTACCATTACGATCTGCACTGACGGAAGCTCCAGCCGAGCCTACGCTCATAGCCTTCAACGCAACCGCCACGACCTTCCTACTCGTTACGACCTGGCGCTAGACAACGCACATGTCGCAACGGCGGAGTATAGGTCTCTCGCTTAAGCGCCATCCATTTTCAGGGCTAGTTGATTCGGCAGGTGAGTTGTTACACACTCCTTAGCGGATACCGACTTCCATGGCCACCGTCCTGCTGTCAATATCAACCAACACCTTTTATGGGGTCTCATGAGCGAGAAGTTAGGCACCTTAACTCCACGTTTGGTTCATCCCACAGCGCCAGTTCTGCTTACCAAAAATGGCCCACTTGGACCTCGCATTCACGTTGACAGTTCACTAAAGAAACTGCAACTTCATATCCATTGAAAGTTTGAGAATAGGTTGAGGACATTACGTCCCCAAGGCCTCTAATCATTAGCTTTACCGAATATAACTGCCTGAGATCCAGCTATCCTGAGGGAAACTTCGGAAGGAACCAGCTACTAGATGGTTCGATTAGTCTTTCGCCCCTATACCCAAGTCTATCGATCGATTTGCACGTCAGAACCGATACGGACTTCCACCAGAGTTTCCTCTGGCTTCATCCTGCTCAGGCATAGTTCACCATCTTTCGGGTCGTTTGCCAACTGCTCAACCTCTGCACAGTCACAAGTGACACGCACAGGGCCGTGGTGCGCTGCACTCCGAAGAACACAGATCCCACGTCGGCCAATTCGAGACTGACCTTTACTTTCATTTCGCCGCAAGGTTTTAACACCCTTTGACTCGCAGTAGACAAGCACTCCGCAATCCGTGTTTCAAGACGGGTCGGAAACGTCGTCGACTTTCACACCGACGTCACACACACTAGCGTAACTAAACGCTAGCCGCCACGAACCCACTACCGCCAGCAAGACACCTTCTCTTGCGAGATGGGCAACACTGTCGGGCTAGAACGAGCAGCCAACGCCGTCGGCGTAGCATAGGAAACGACACCCGGCAACGATCACAACTAAGCGACCAGTCACCAAGCTTGTCTCCAAGCAACATCAACTGTCTCCGGTTCCACTCCAGCGATTTCACGTTCTCTTGAACTCTCTCTTCAAAGTCCTTTGCAACTTTCCCTCACGGTACTTGTTCGCTATCGCAATCGAGTCGATATTTAGCCTTAGATGAAGTTTATCACCCACTTTAGGCTGCACTTTCAAGCAACCCGACTCCAAGGAGCAAGCGAACCAACAGTGCCGCTATCCAGAACGGGGCTCGCACCCTCTCTGGTTTATGGCCTCAATCGTAAGGACTTCGGACATACGACACTGCTGGAAACTTACACCTATACGCCACATTTCGAAGCAGCCAAAGACTGATCGATTCGGCGCTGGGCTCTTCCCGTTTCACTCGCCGTTACTAAGGGAATCCTTTTTAGTTTCTTCTCCTCCGCTAAATGATATGCTTAAGTTCAGCGGGTAATCACGACTGAGTTCAGGTTGAGACCTATGTACTCTGCGTTGATAC
>NZ_JAFCME010000064.1 GCF_018130065.1 Bradyrhizobium sp. AUGA SZCCT0158
GCATGCACACATCTGATGTCGGGGATTCCCGAATCGGCATTTTGTGTGATTCATATTGTGACACTTCGGCTTTGGCAGAGGTGTCGACATGCTGGCGGAAATTGACTGGTCATTGGGTCGGTTCGGGGATCGTCGTCTCGATAAAGGGGGGCGGCGCTCGTCGAATGCATGGTCGCGGGCAAGGATGTCTGCCTGCGGCGGCTTGCGAAGGGGGTTCGGGCGCAGGAGGTGCGGTTCAACCGCTTTCTCGGCAATTCCAAGGTGACGACCGCGCGGGTGATCGAAAGCTGGAGCGAGGGCACGGTAACCGCGGCCGAAGGCCGCCATGTGCTGGCGATCCAGGATACCAGCGAAATCAATTTTGCCACGACGGCACAACGCCGGCGCGGGCTCGGCGAGATTGGCCACGGCAACACTCGCGGGGTGTTGCTGCACCCGATGCTGGCGGTAGACGCGCAGAGCGGCAATTGCCTTGGCCTGTTGCACGGCGAGATTTGGACCCGCAAGGGCCGCCGCACCGTCTCGCACGATCAGCGCGCCCTCTCGGACAAGGAATCGCAGCGCTGGATCTCGACCGCGCTGGCGGCCAAGCCGCGGCTGGCCAAGGCCGCCATGGTGACCATGCTGGGCGACCGCGAGAGCGACATCTTCGCTCTCTATGCCAGCGCCCTGGAAGAGCAGTTCCACGTCATTGCTCGCAGCATGCACGATCGCAAGCTGGCGGATGCTTCCGGCCTGTATGCAGCCAGCGAGGCCATGCCCATCATCGAACAACGGGCCATCGTGCTGCCTGCGCGGGCACAGCGGGCCGAGCGAGCCGCGCGTCTCGATCTGCGCTTCGGCGCCGTGAAGCTGGCCAGGCCGCAAACCAGGTTCCTGCGCCATTTGCCGAAAAGCCTCTCGCTGACCCTGGTCGATGTGCGTGAGGTCGAGCCTCAGGCCGGCATTGAGCCGCTGCATTGGCGGCTGCTCACGACGCATCCGGTGACCACGGCAGAAGAGGCTTGGCGCATCGTCGAATGGTACAAGCGGCGGTGGCTGATCGAGCAGTTCTTCCGCATCCTCAAGACGCAAGGCTTCAAGCTCGAAGACAGCCAGGTCGGGACTGCCGAGCGGCTCCTCAAGTTGGTCGCGATCGCAGCCAAGGCGGCGATCATTACCCTCCAACTCGTGCAGGCTCGCGATGGCCGTGATCACCAGCCCATTCAGGTTGCCTTCGATGCCGAGGAAGTCGCTACCCTTGCCGCCTTCAACCGCAATCTCGAAGCCCAAAGCAAACGGCTCAGAAATCCGCATCCGCCCGATAGCCTCGCGTGGGCCGCCTGGATCGTCGGCCGGCTCGGCGGCTGGGACGGTTATCCCTCGTCCAAGCCGCCAGGTCCCATCACCATGAAGCACGGCCTCGAATACTTCCACGCCGCCGCCGCAGGATGGAGCCTCAGACATGTGTGCATGCCCTAG
>NZ_JAFCME010000065.1 GCF_018130065.1 Bradyrhizobium sp. AUGA SZCCT0158
ACGGCGGTCTCGCGGAAGGCGCGTTCGAGATCGTCGAGCGAGACTTCGCCGGGACGCAGCGGCCGTTCCAGCACCTGCTCCACCAATGTGCCGTGAGCCACTTGAGTCTCCTTGGGTGCAGCGGGTTGAACCGCGGGTGAAATGGTCACTGGGGCAGGTTGGATCGGCGCCGCATGCGCGCCGCCCTCGGCCATTTCGTGCAGCTTTTCGATCAGGTCCTCGTCGCTGCCTTCCGGCTCGTTCTCGGTGGCTTCAAGGCCAGCGAGAATCTCCTTGATGCGATCGATGCTGCTCAAGATCAGCGTGACGGCGCCGGCGGTGACCGGCATGCCATCGCGGAATTTGCCCATCAGGGTCTCGCCGGCATGGGCCAGCGCTTCCAGCCTCGGCAGGCCGAGGAAGCCGCAGGTGCCCTTGATCGTGTGCACCAGGCGAAAGATGTTATCCAGAATCTTCGCGTCGCTCGGATCCTGCTCGAACCGCACCAGCTGATTGTCGACCGTATCCAGGCTCTCGTTGGTCTCTGTCAGGAATTCCCGCAAAAGATCATCCATCAGAGCCTGCCCCTCAACTATCGATGCGACGGTCGTCTGTCAGGCATACCCTTTTGGATTTCACGACCACGTTAATTTCAGTGTCCGTGCAACTACGGATAACCCCAATAAATTGTCGTAAAATGCGGCGCAGATAGCGCGATGGCGTCGGCCAACGCCGTTAGCCGACGCTTCAAAATCCGAGCCGAGATTTTCGCAAAAAATTTGACTGATGATTTCTTCGATGAGCAAACGGACGCATCTTGCGTCGCGCGGCAAAACCGACGCGGATCAAGCGGCCAGCAAGGCGTCTTCGCGCTTCATCAGTTTGCGAATTTCCTTGAGCGCCTTGTAGAGCGCGCCGCTCGAAACGTGCGCGCTAATGGCATCGATCGCCAGGCGATCGCCGGGACTGCTGTTGCGCAGATCGCGCAGGAAGCCCTGATATGCAGGCAGGTATTTCGGAATATCGCTCTTCAGATACATGGTCTGGACGCAGAGATAGAGCCGCTTGGCCGGCGTATTGGCGGTCTCGGCGGTGACGGTGTCGCGCTCGCGAAGTATCGGCGCCTCGCCGTCGACCAGGAACGACGTACGGGTATCGGAATTGATGAGAACGGTTTCGCCGATCACGATCCGCTCAAATGGCTTCAATTCGACGCGTAGCGGCACAATTGTCTCCAGCTCGAAGACCTCGCGAGCGTAATCGCCCGCGACGTTTGCGAAACATCTCTCGAGAAGATACGCGGCAAACACGCCGCCATCCGGCATTCAGGAATTTGGGATCGATGGTGGCGGCAGGGTTTCCCCCGCCGCCTTGATCGTTGTCTTCGCAGCTGAACTTAGCGGAGCAGCTGGAGCACGCTCTGCTGGCTCTGGTTGGCCAGCGCCAGCGCGGACACCGCGATCGAC
>NZ_JAFCME010000066.1 GCF_018130065.1 Bradyrhizobium sp. AUGA SZCCT0158
TAGAGCCTTTTCCGTTCCGATGGAATCGGAACGGGGCTCTAGTGTCCCGAATCTGAAGTTCAGCGGACTCGAAATCGACTCGAAGATGGCGGACCCTCCGCATTTTGGGGAGGGTTGGCTATGGGTCGACGCTTTGCTCCGCTGGAACTGAATGAGGTTGAACTCGCTGAATTGAGGTCATTGGCCTCGCGCCGAAGTACGGCCAAGGCTTGGCGCTGCGGGCTCGGATCATCCTGCCCTGCGCTGAAGGCGAGCAGAGCAAGGTGGTTGCGGCCCGCCTGGGTATTGATCAGGACACGGTCGGCAAATGGCGCCGGCGCTTCGCCGAGCATCGGCTTGAAGGTCTTTGGGATGAGCCGCGATCGGGAACACCGCGCACGATCGAGGATGCCCGGATCGAAGAGGTAATTGTCCGCACCCTTAAGACGAAGCCGCCCGACGCCACCCACTGGAGTTCGCGGGGTATGGCACGGGCCAGTGGGCTATCAGTCTCAACAGTCCAGCGGATATGGCGCGCCTTCGGCCTGCAGCCGCATCGGTTGGAGACCTTCAAACTCTCAACCGACCGCGACTTCGTCGCCAAGGTGCGTGACGTCGTCGGCCTCTACGTGGCTCCACCCGAGCATGCCATCGTGCTGTGCGTCGACGAGAAGTCACAGATACAGGCGCTGGACCGCAGCCAACCCATGTTCCCGATGCGACCTGGTCAGGCGGCGCGCCGCAGTCACGACTACAAGCGACATGGCGTCACCTCGTTATTTGCCGCCCTCGACATCGCAACAGGCCGGGTCATCGGCAAGTGCTATGGACGCCATCGCGCCCAAGAGTTCCGCAAATTTCTCGATGAGATCGAAGCCGCTGTTCCGGACGATCTGGACGTTCATCTCGTCATGGATAATTACGCAACCCACAAGACGCTGTTGATCCGCAACTGGCTGGCAAAGAGGCCGCGCTGGCACGTGCATCTGACGCCAACCAGTTCATCCTGGCTCAATCAGGTCGAACGCTTCTTTGCGCTTATCACCGAGCGCAAGATCAGGCGCGGCATCTATCGCAGCGTGGCGGCGCTACGTGCCGAGATTACGTCCTTCATCGAACATCACAACGCAGACCCAAGGCCGTTCCATTGGACCAAATCAGCCGACGACATTCTCCGCTCAATCGAACGCTTCTGCGCTTACAACTCGCCTGCGAAGGTCTAAAATGCCACGAACTTTTGGTTCAGGACACTAGATTCTT
>NZ_JAFCME010000007.1 GCF_018130065.1 Bradyrhizobium sp. AUGA SZCCT0158
CCTGGCTGTGTGAAAACGCCGCTGCTTTGCTATTATTCTCTCGTGATTCTGCGGGGGAAGCTGATGCGGCGCTTCGTTGAGCAGGCGGATCGTGGGCAGTGGACGCTATTGCCCGAATGCCTTGATGATTTCATTGACGAGAGCAACCCCGTTCGCGTGATCGACGTGTTTGTCGATACGCTCGATTTGGCTGAGATGAGCTTTGAGGGAGTGGAACCAGCGGCGACTGGTCGGCCATCGTACCACCCCTCGGTTCTCCTCAAGCTTTACATCTACGGCTATCTGAACCGGGTGCAGTCGAGCCGGCGGCTCGAACGCGAGGCCGGGCGCAATGTCGAAGTCATGTGGCTGCTGGGTCGGCTCGCACCTGATCACAAGACGATTGCGGACTTCCGCCAAGACAATGGCCTGGCGCTGCGCAGGGTATGTGCGCGCTTCGTCGAACTCTGCCGAGAGATGGGTCTCCTCGCGACGGCGAGCGTTGCCATCGATGGCAGCAAGTTCAAGGCCGTGAACAATCGGGACAAGAACTTCACGCGGGCGAAGGTGGAACGGCGGCGTGCCCAGCTGGAGGAGAGCGTCGCGCGCTATCTGAGCCAACTTGACACGGCCGACCGGCAGGAGCCGACGGAGGCACTGGCCGCGAAGGTGACGAGGCTTACCGAGAAACTGACGAAGCTGAAGGAGGAAATGGGCAAGCTTGCCGTTTACGAGAAGCAGATGCTCGCTTCGCCCGACCAGCAAATCTCACTGACCGATCCCGATAGCCGTTCGATGGCGACGAGCGGGCGTGGGTCCGGCGTCGTCGGCTACAACGTGCAGGTCGCCGTGGATACCGAGCATCATCTGATTGTGACGCATGAGGTAACGAACAGCGGCTCAGATCGGGCTCAACTGGCCAATATGGCCAGGCAGGCCAAGGCTGTTCTCGAGACCGAGACGCTCGAGGCCGTTGCCGATCGCGGCTACTTCAGCAGCCTGGAGATCCTCGCGTGTCACGAGGCCGGCATCACGGTAACTCTGCCCAAGCCGCAGACGTCGGGTGCCAAGTCAGATGGCCGCTTCGGCAAGCAGGACTTTGTCTATTTGCCAGATGAGGACGCCTATCGCTGTCCAGCCGGGGAACAACTGCCTTATCGCTTTACGAGCGAGGAGGACGGCAAGCGGCTACGGCGCTACTGGACCACAGCCTGTCAGGAATGTTCGCTTAAATCGCAGTGCACGACAGGGCCAGAGCGGCGGATTCCACGATGGGAGCATGAGCATCTACTCGAAGCTGTGCAGCAGCGCCTTGATGCAAACCCACAAGCCATGCGCCTGCGTCGCGAGACGGTCGAGCATCCGTTCGGCACGATGAAAGCCCGCATGGGAGCGACACATTTCCTCACCAAAACGCTTCCAAAAGTAGCCGCCGAGATGGCACTCTCGGTCCTCGCCTATAACCTGACACGGGTCATGAACA
Source organism: Bradyrhizobium sp. AUGA SZCCT0158 (assembly GCF_018130065.1). Classification (GTDB taxonomy): domain Bacteria; phylum Pseudomonadota; class Alphaproteobacteria; order Rhizobiales; family Xanthobacteraceae; genus Bradyrhizobium. Next base: position 1,463 of record NZ_JAFCME010000007.1, read on the forward strand.
TCGTCGGGACCAAGCCGCTGATGGCTGCGATCGCGGCGTGAGACCGAACCGGTCCTGGCTTCTCACCGACTTCCTTGGAAGGGTGTTTTTACACGGCCAAGAACCGAAGGAGACGTCGGTCAGACTTACCAAGCGGGCTCATTCTCATCGCAGGCTTTGCTGGCCATGCCCGGGGGGCGATCCACGCCGTGACGACAATATGCGCCGCGCCGCCTCCCCCTTGCGCGCTTTGGATGGAGTACGTGATGTTCCGGCGTTGCCGTTTCTTAGCCCTCATCCTGGCTCTGGCGTTCCTGCCCCTGCTCCCACCGCCGGCCCGCGCGGCGGACAAGGCGTGGGAGGATTGCGGTCAAATCGCCGACCAGGAACGCAAGATCGCCGGATGCACGCAGGTGTTGGCGCGCGGCGCGGCAGAGAGCGAGACGAGCCGCGCCAACGCCTATGTCAATCGCGGCTATGCCTACGGCACTGTTGATAACGACCGCGCCATCAAGGATTACGACGAGGCGATCCGCCTCGATCCGAAATTGGAACGTGCCTATAACGCCCGCGGCCGCGCGTACTTCATGAAGGGCGATTACGACCGCGCCATCAAGGACCTGGACGAGGCGATCCGCCTCAATCCGAAATATGCGCTGGCTTATACCGGTCGCGGCAAGGCCTACCACGGCAAGGGCGACAACGACCGTGCCATCAGGGATCACGACGAGGCGATCCGCCTCGATCCGAAATTGGCGGATGCCTATAGCAATCGCGGCAATGCCTACTCCGGCAAGGGCGACCACGACCGCGCCATCAGGGATCACGACGAGGCGATCCGCCTCGATCCGAATTTTGCGGAGGCCTATTTCAATCGCGGGCTTGCCTACACCGGCAAGCGCGATCACGACCGCGCCATCAAGGATTACAGCGAGGCGATCCGCCTCAATCCGAAAGATGCGAGCGCCCATTTGCATCGTGGCGGCGCCTACTTCTTCAAAGGCGACTACGACCGCGCCATCAAGGAGTACGACGAGGCGATCCGCCTCGATCCGAAATATGCGCTAGCCTATGAGATCCGCGGGCGGGCCTATGAAAGCAAGAGAGACCCTGCCCGGGCCAGGAAGGATTTCGACGAGGCGGCACGGCTGCGGCCGAGAGCGGGGCAAACGGCGCTGATACCAAAGAATGCCGACGACTATAACGATCGCGGACACGCCTATTCCGAGAAGGGCGATCACGACCGCGCCATCAGGGATTTCGACGAAGCCATCCGCCTCGACCCGAAATTTGTGGTTGCCTACTTCAATCGCGGCAATGCCCACAAGGACAAGGGCGATAACGACCGCGCCATCAAGGATTACAGCGAGGCGATCCGCATCGACCCGAAATATGCGGCTGCTTATTTCAATCGCGGGTCTGTCAACTCCTACAAGGGCGATTACGACCCCGCCATCAAGGACTTCGACGAGGCGATCAGTCTCGATCCGAAGGATGCCAAGGCCTATTACAACCGCGGCGTCGTCCACTCCAGCAAGCGCGATAACGACCGCGCCATCAAGGATTTCGACGAGGCCATCCGCCTCGATCCGAAATATGTGATTGCCTATTACAATCGCGGCAATATCCACCGGGAGAAGGGCGACAACGACCGCGCCATCGCTGACTACAGCGAGGCGATCCGCCACGATCCGACATATGTGGCTGCCTATTTCAATCGCGCCGCTGTTTTCGTCGCCAAGGGCGATTCTGAACGCGCCATCAAGGAGTACGACGAGGCGATCCGCCTCAGGCCGAAGGATGCGGCGGCCTATGCCAATCGCGGCAGCGTCTACGCCAGCAAGAGCGATAACGACCGCGCCATCAAGGATTTCAGCGAGGCGATCCGCCTCGATCCGAAAAATATGCGGGCATATAGCGGTCGCGGCGATGCCTGGCGCCGCAGAAACGATTTCGATCGTGCCGCCAGGGATTACGGCAAGGTGATCGAACTGGCCGGCAAGCCGGAAAAGGCGCACTGGACCTGGTGGCTTTACCGCGGCGTGAGCTTTGAGCGGCTCGGCAAATGGCCGCAGGCGGAGGCGGATTTTCTCAAGGCGATGGAGCTCGACCCCGATCAACCCGACGTGCTCAATCAACTCGGCTATAACTGGGTCGAGCGGAACCTCAAGCTCAGGGAAGGCCTGGCGCTGCTCGAGAAGGCCGTCAAGCTCAGGCCGGATGACGGCAACATGCTCGACAGTCTCGGCTGGGCGCACTACCGCCTCGGCGACTACCCGGAGGCGATCAAGGTCCTGGAGCGCGCGGCCGCACTCGAACCAACGTTCAGCGAAATAAGAGACCATCTCGGCGATGTGCACTGGCGGGCGGGACGCCAGGACGAGGCGCGCAAATCCTGGGAGCAGGCGTTGTCGCTCAAGCCCGATCCAGCCGAAGCGAAGAAGATCAAGGGCAAGATCGCCAAAGGGCTGGAACAATGACGCGCCTGGCGGCGCAAGCGGCGACACGACCGGCCGCGTCCGCGTCTTGCCCCTGCACTGCTTTGAAGCAACGCCTTCCTTGAAGCTAAGCCTTCTTTGAAGCTAAGCCATCGGAAAATCTAAAAAGATACATAAAACGGAGCGAAATCCAGAACGGTTCGCAACCTATTTAAATTGAGTGTTCCTCAACTTCGCGGGCAGATGATCGAGATGGGGCGCATCAGGAGCCGATCATGCCGACCAAAGCTCGAGCAACCGCAGCCACCGGACCCGCGCAAGCGCGCGAAGATATCATCAGCGCACAAGCCCTCAGTACCCTGAGCGCGGGCGCGGTAAGTGCGATGAGCGCCGTTGGGGCCGCAGTCCTCAAGAGGCATAAGCAAGCGATGGCCAAAAAGCCGGAATGGTTTTGGCACATCTTCGCGAAGTGCGAGGCAAAGGCCGCTCGCATCGCCGAGCAGGCCGCCCGCGCCCCCCAGGCGTGCGGCGATGCGGCCTTCATCGAGTCCTACGCCAGGAACCTTCCGAAGCTGATGGCGGCCGCGCTGAAAGCTCACGAGAAAGCCCTCAGGGACTGAGGGCATGGATTGAAGCAGCCTACGGAGACCGGCCTCTCTTTGTGGGGTCGACGAGCAAGCTGCGAAGTTCGTCGATCCGTCGCGCAAGATCTATCGCATTTTCCTTCAACACGTTCATCGCATGGCCGCGGTGACCTTCATCTTCCAGTTCTGCGATCCGGTCGTTGAAGGCATTCAGTTCTTCTTCCAGTTTCTGAATTTCATGCTGAATCGGAAATCGCCGGGCAGAATATTTCTCGACGGTTGATCGCTTCGCTGGACCCGCACCCTGCAAGCCTCGCCGGCGCTGTGTGGACATGGCTCCTCCGAATCGCGAGCACGTGGCGACTTCAATCTAGCGTGTTTTTCGTCGGAAGCAGCACCATGTTGTTTGCTGCGGTGCATGGTCTGCTTGGGCATCATGGATTACCTCGCCCGGATGGCACATCGTCTCAGGCACGTTGTCATGCCTTGAACCGGCTGGACGGGACCCGCATACTCAATCCTGGGGTGCCGTTTTCCAGAGCACCCGCTCTTGGGAGGAACAGGGATGAAAGCATTCACTTTGGGTGCGGCGATCACGCTTGCGTTTTCCGCCGCCGCCTATGCGCAGGCGCCAAGCTGGACCGTTCCGGCGGAAAGCCAGCGTTGCCCATCGAAATGGGGCGCGGCCGACGAGCGCGGTTCGGCCAATCACCAGAAACCCGCAGCCGTAATGAACGCCGCGAAGCTGATCAAGAGCGGCGAGGTCATCGAGCTCGCGCACGTGCTCGGTCCCAGCATGGCGTTCTTCGGGACACGGCGCTTCGACGTGCACACCAAGCGCACCTTCATGAACCAGTTCTCCAACATGCGCGGCTCGAACGAAGAGATCATCATCACCGAACTCGGCCAGGTCGGCACGCAGTTCGACGGTTTTGCGCACCAGACCCATCTCAACAGCTGGTACAATTGCCAGAAGGTCGACGAGAATGTCGATCGCACCGGCTTCAAGAAGTTCGGCATCCATAATGTCGGCACGTTGTTCACGCGCGGCGTCCTGATCGACGTCGCGGGATTCAAGGGCGTCGAGATGCTGGGTGACAATTACGAAATCACCGTGGAGGATCTCGAGGGCGCGCTGAAGAAGCAGAACCTGACGCTGCAGCCTGGCGACGCGGTGGTCATCCACACCGGCTGGGGCAAGCTCTACGGCAAGGACAATCCGCGCTACGTGAAATCCTGCCCGGGCATCGGCGTGCCGGCCGCGCTCTGGCTTGCTGCGAAAGACCCGATGCTGCTCGGCGCCGACAACTGGCCGGTCGAGGTCGCGCCCAACCCCGACAAGCAATTGTCGCTGCCGGTGCACCAGCTCGCGCTCGTGGTGAACGGCATCCACCTGCTGGAGAACATGAAACTCGACGAACTCGCGCAAAAGGGCGTCGGGGAATTCGCCTTCGTGATGCAGCCGCTCAAGATTCAGGGCGGCTCGGGCTCGACAGTGTCGCCGGTCGCGGTGAGATAACGGCGGCTGTTCGAAGAACCCGGGGCTTCGACGATCGGAAGCCGCGATCACGCCCGGGCGCCGTGGATGTCCGCTCTGGAAGCAGAGCGGACGTCGCGCGACCATCCATAAAATGGAAGTTTTCAATCTGGAGCAATTCTAGTAACCACCCATCGCGTTGCGAAGGTGCCTGCGTTAGAGCGAAGCCTCAAAAAAATCGTACCGGCCAAGCCGGCAGGCTTCAGGATACATCGCAGCGTGATACCAAAAGAGTTCCACTCGCCTTTCGCCACCCGACTTCAACTGACACGGATGATCTGCCTCGGGGCAGTCAGCGGATTTGCCCTCGCCCTGCCGACGGGCGCCGCGCTGGCGCAGTCGTCACTGCCGCCAATCACAGTGGAATCGCCGCAGCAGCGGGCGCGCCCGGCCGCGGCCCAACCGTCCCGCCGCGCGGCAACCGCGCGCGGCGCGCGCGCCAATCGCGCCGCCCGCGCGCCGCAAGCGGCGCCGGCTGCGATCCCATCGGGTCCCGGCGCCGGCGAGCGCGCCAATGGTCCGGTGCAGGGCTTCGTCGCGACCCGCTCCGCCACCGCGACCAAGACCGACACGCCGCTCATCGAAACCCCGCAATCGATTTCCGTCGTCACCACCGACCAGGTCAGAAACCAGGGCGCGGTGTCGATCGGCGAGGCGTTGCGCTACACCGCTGGCGTCAGCGGCGATGTCAACGGCGGCTCCGACACGCGCTTCGGCGGCCTGCAGATCCGCGGCTTCGACATGACCATGCCGGGCCTCTACATCGACGGTCTGCGGGTGCCGTCCAGCAACTACGTGCATTTCAACGGTCTCGATCCATACGGTGCCGAGCGGCTGGAGGTCCTCAAGGGGCCGTCGTCGGCGATGTATGGCGGCAGCGGCACCGGCGGCATCCTCAATTACGTGACCAAGCTGCCGACCGCGCAGCAGTTCGGTGAAGCCTCGATCTCGGGCGGCAGCTTCAACCGCTATCAGGGCCAGTTCGACATGGGCGGCCCCGCCAACAAGGAAGGCACCGTGCTGTGGCGGCTGACCGGCGTCGTTCGCGACGGCGAGACCCAGGTCGACTTCACCAAGGACAACCGCGTCTTCATCGCGCCGGCCGTCACCTTCAAGCCGAACGAGGATACGACCATCACCTTCCTGGCCAACTATCAGAGGGACAGGGCCGGATGGGGACTGCAGTTCCTGCCGGCTTCGGGCACGGTGTGGCCCAATAACGGCCGCACCATCCCGGTCTCGTTTTTCGCGGGCGTGCCCAGTTTCGACGCCTTCAACACCGAGATCGCGACCGCCGGCTACCAGCTCTCGCACAACTTCAGCGACGCCGTCACCTTCCGGCAGAATCTGCGCTACGCCTACCAGCACAACGAAGAAAAAGTGTTCTATGGCGGCGGCTACACCAACGAGGCCGCAGGTCTGCTCGCGCGCTACGGCAGCACGAGCAACTCGTACATCAATTCCTTCGCGGTCGACAATCAGCTGCAGGGCAAGTTCACCACCGGCTTCCTCAGCCACACCACGCTGGTGGGTATAGACTACCGCAACACCTCGTTCCGCGACACCGCCTATGGCGTGACGACCTCGGCCCCCGAGATCAACGTGTTCGCCCCGGTCTACAGCTACGACTGGGCCATCGGGGCCATGAGCGACAACACCGGCATCAAGCAATCGCAGGTCGGGCTCTACGCGCAGGACCAGATCAAGCTCGGCCGGCTCTCGTTCCAACTCGGCGGCCGCCAGGATTTCGTCACCACGAAGGTCGACAGCGGTCTGTTCAACACCTCGGCCACGACCGACGCCTCGGCGTTCACCGGCCGCGCAGCCGTCATGTACAATTTCGACAACGGCATCGCGCCATATATCAGCTATTCGGAATCTTTCCTGCCGGTGCTGGCGACCAACGCGGCGGGCCAGTTGCTCAACCCCGAGACCGGCGTTCAGTATGAGGTCGGCGTCAAGTACCAGCCGGTCGGCCTGAACGCCCTGTTCACGTTCGCGGCGTTCGACCTGACGCGCTCCAACGTCGTTACATACCCGCCACCGCTCTATACCGCCGAACAGACCGGCCAGGTGAAGTCGCGCGGCATCGAGCTCGAAGGCACGGTATCGCTGGCCGATGGCTGGAACCTGCGCGCCGCCTACGCCTATGTCGACGCCGTGATCACGCAGGACCCGGTCAATGTCGGCAAGGCGCCCCCCACGGTGCCGCTCAACCGCACCTCGCTGTGGAGCGACTACACGCTGCGGAGCGGGCCGCTTGCCGGGGTCCAGTTCGGCGGCGGCATCCGCTATGTCGGCGCGACCTGGGGCAATGACGCCAACACCTTCAAGGTCGAAGCGGCCACCGTACTGGATGCGCTGCTCGCCTATAACAAGGACAATTGGCGCCTCTCGCTGAACGTCACCAATCTCGCCGACACGCGCTATGTCGCCGCCTGCTACAGCCTGTCGGGATGCTTCTACGCGGAGGGGCGCAAGGCGATCGGCAAGGTGACCTATCGATGGTGAGGCAACCTCTACACGGGCGAACGCCATGAGAGCGATCTTCGGGCGACTGCATCGCTGGGCCGGCCTTCTCACCGCCGGCTTTCTGTTTTTCTCGGGCATTACCGGCGCGATCATCTCGTGGGATCACGAGATTGACGACGCGCTCAACAAGCATCTGTTCGACGTGACCAGCAGCGGTCCGGCGATACCCTCCGTCGATCTCGTCAAGCTGATCGAGCAGCGAGACCCCCGCGCGCGCGTCATCCACATGTTCATGACGCCGGAAAAGGACCACTCGCTGTGGTTCTTCGTGCTGCCGCGGATCGATCCCGCCACCGGCAAGCGATTCAGCCTCGATTACAATCAGATCTTCCTCGATCCCAACACCGGCGCGGAGCTCGGGCGGCGCTACTGGGGCGCGGTGTGGCCGGTGACGCGCGAGAACTTCGTCTCGTTCCTCTACAAGCTGCACTACACCATGCACATTCCGGAGTTCTGGGGCAGCGACCGCTGGGGCATGCGCGTGCTCGGCGTCATTGCCATCATCTGGACCATCGATTGCTTCGTCGGTTTCTATCTGACGCTGCCGTCGCGTCGCCGCGCCCGGGTGGGCCGCGCCGCTGCCGTCGAGCGCGAGCTCGGCCGCGGCTTCTGGGCGCGCTGGGCGCCGGCCTGGAAGGTCAAGACCTCGGGCAGCGCTTACCGGATCAATTTCGACCTCCACCGCGCCTTCAGCCTGTGGACCTGGGCGCTGCTGTTCGTGATCGCCTTCACGGCGTTCTCGCTCAACCTGTATTTCGAGGTGTTCTCGCCGTTGATGAAGACGGTGTCGGACTACACCCCGACGCCCTATGAGCAGCGTCCGTACCGGCATCTCGACGATCCGATCGAACCCAGGGTCAGCTTTGCCGACATCGCCGCGCGTGCGGCCGCCGATGGCAAGGCCCGCGGCTGGACCACGCCGGTCGGCTCGATCAATTATGGCCCGGCGCACGGCGTCTATGCCGCGGCCTTCTTCCACCCCGGCGACGATCATGGCAGCGGCGGCGTCGGCCCGGCGCAGCTTTATTACGACAGCGAGGACGGACGGCCGATCGGCGCGCGACTGCCGTGGGTCGGCACCGCCGCCGACATCTTCGTGCAGGCGCAATTCCCCCTGCATTCCGGCCGTATCGTCGGGCTGCCCGGCCGCATCCTGATCTCGATCATGGGACTGGTGGTTGCGGCGCTGTCGGTGACCGGCGTCGTGATCTGGTGGCGCAAGCGCCGTGCCCGCGTCCGGGTGCGCCAGACCGCAACATCACGCCCTGGCGGACAGCTCGCACCCGCGGAATAGCGCGGCTACCCGAGCTCAAAGGTCGTGACGCCGAACACCCGGTCCAGCCGCAACGGCGGAATCGCGCCGGTATACATTCGCGCCGTCTCGAACACCGGCGTGAGCCCCAGATCCTGCGCCAACGCGACGGCGTCGCGGTTGATGGCGGGCACGTCGAGGAAGACCTCGCCGCCGCCCACATCGGCCAGCAAAGCCGACAGAATCGCCTCGGCCGTGGCGCGGTCGTCGGCGACCAGCGGGCCGATCTTGTGGCCCTGCCGGCATGGACGGATCACGCCCCATCCGGCAAGCGCGCCATCGCGCAGCAGCGCGCGGCCGCTATGCCCGGGCGAACTGATCCAGGCGCGCAGGAACGCGGCGCGCGGCGCCGGAAACACGGTCGCATCGTAGGCCTCCACGGCCGCCATCGGGATTTCGGCGAGCGCGACCATACCCGCCTGTCGCACAGGAGGGGCAGCGACGGTGCCGCCGTAACGGACATTGGCATAGGCCAGTTCGAAGCCGGACCGCCGATAGTTTTGCTGCTGCGCCACCACGCCGTCGAGCCCGATCACGCGCGATCCCGCATGCGCGATGGCCGCGTTCCATATCCGCAGACCGTAGCCGCGGCCGCGCAGATCCGCACGCACGATATAGAAACCGAGGAAGGAAAAATGATCGCTGTAATTGACGCAGGAGACGGTCGCGGCCGGCGCGCCATCGAGCTCGCCGATGAGGAAGCCCTGGGGATCGACGGTTGCGAAGCACGCGTCGTCGGTAAAGCCCGGGTTCCAGCCTTCGGCCGCCGCCCAATCGACGGCTATCGAGATTTCGTCGGGCTGCATCGGCCGGATGCGCAAATCATTCATGGCGGGCGATCGCTCGAATGGAATAGTCAACCGATATCACAAATTATCATGCGAAAACGCGATGTCCGCAATAACAGGCAGATGATCTGAGCAACTCCTCGCCTTGTCATCGGTCCACGCGTTCACGATCGTCCCGCTCGGCGTGGCGTAGATGCGGTCGAGACGCAGGATGGGAAGCCGGGACGGAAACGTCCGCAGGCGGGTTCGAACCGGACACCGCGCCGCCAGCGCCCGGCGCACCGACTTGAACCAGAACCAGTCGTTGAAGTCGCCGAGGACGATGGTCCGGGGCGCATTCACCAGCGCGGCGAGCGCCTGCGCCTGCGCATAACGCTCGTGCATGGAGAGGCCAAGATGGGTCGCCACCACAGTCACTTCGCCGATCGGCGTAAGGATGCGCGCAGAGATCGCCCGGCGCGGTTCCCTCTCCTGATAGGAGACGTCCGTCACTGTGGGTTCGCAGGCGAAGGGCCATTGGCTCAGCAGGGTCTGCCCATAGTGACCGTCCTGCGCGACGATCGAGCGGGCCTCCACACGATGCTCGCCGACGGCGTCCGCCAGCCGTCCGAAAACATCGTCGGAACGTCCGCGCGAGTCGACCTCCTGCAGCGCGACGACGTCAGGCGACCATCTCTCGATGACCGAACAGACGCCTTCAAGGTCGAAATCGGGATTGAGATTGAACGTGCCGTGCACGTTCCATGTCATGACGCGCAGCGTACCCGTCACGTGCGCCGACCGCTCAGCCAGGTCACCAGGAACTGGACCGCGAGACAAACCGCGATCCACAGCACGATGGTCAGGCCGAGCGGCACGATGTTCGACCATGAGGCATTCCTGGCGAAGTCCGCGATCTGCGCGCCCAGCGCGGCCATCATAATGATGCCCGGCGCCATTCCAAGCAGGGTTCCGATCAGAAAGTCGCTCAGTCGGAGCTGGCTCGCGCCGGCCAGAAGGTTGACCAGCGTAAATGGAGCGATCGGGACCATCCGGATCATCGCCACCGCGACAACACCCCGGCCGGCGACGCGTTTCTGTACGCGCAAGGCGCGAGCGCCGAGTACCGCCTGAAGGCGTTTGTGACCCATGAGACGGCCAATCATGAACAACAGCAGTGAGCTCAAGAGGACCCCGACGGTGGCGCTGAGGGCACCGATCCAGGGCCCCAGCGCCGCCGCCGTCGCGGCAATCAGGACGATCACCGGAAATACCACCAGCCCGCCCAGCACAAACAGCGCAACCGCATACAGCGGTGCGAATGCCGACTGCGCGTGCTGCGAAATCAGCGAGGCTACGTATCCGAGATCGGTGTAGCTGCTCAGCGGCGTATAGCGCCAGGCAAGGGCCAGCCCCGCCAGCGCGACCGCAGTGCCGGCCGCCGCCATCACGGTACGCCCGTTCCACATCCGCCGTGCGGTGCGCTGAAGGTTGAGCGGATGCCTGGGATCCGCGATCGGCTGCACGATGCCGATCAGCGCCGGCGCATGTTCAAAATCGATCGGCACCAGCGCCCTGCCCGCGCCACTCGCCGCATGGCGTTCGATAAATCCGAACAGGTCGTCCTCGTTATCAGCGATCACAGCTTCTTCAAGCCCGCAAAAGTGCCCGATCAACCGGCGCCGCAGGCGGCGGATGAAATCGCGGTGACGTTCGGACGTCGCCTCGAACGCCAGGTCGCATTCGGTATCCGCCCCCATCGAGCGGTTGTTGATGTTGGCGGAGCCGACGCGGAGAAAGCCGTCGTCGACGATCATGACCTTGCTGTGCACCATCACCGCCGCGGATGATTTCTCATCGGCGACCGACGGATAGAGGATACGAAGACGATCGGTGACGCCGGCGGCAACGAACGGATCGAGAAAGCCTCCGCGGCCGCCTTGCATCGCCTGGGATTCGAACCAAGACGAATGTCCCTTCGGAGTCACGATGAGAACACGCAGCGCGGGAACGTCCACCATCCGCCGCGCCAGCGAACGCGCGATCTCGTTCGCGCTGGTGAACTGGTTCTCGATATAGATGAAGCGGTTCGCCGCGTTGATCGAGGCCTCGAACAACCGGGCGACCTCATCTATTTCCTCGCAGGTCTCGGTTTTCGGTTCGGTTCTCGCGATGCCGGCCGTAATCGCCCGCGCCTGCGCCGGTACGGATGCCGGCCAATGGTCGCCTGCGACGGGCAGCAAAGGTTCGCTGGTGCAGCCGGCCGCCGTCCACCTCGCCACTGCGATTTCGCCGAGCGCGGCAGCCGCCGATCCCTCGACCATGCACTGGACATCGTGGAATGGCGGGTAAGGCTTGCCGTCGGGATCGCGGCGCAACGGATGATCGAGACAGTGCTCGCTGGTGTCCCACCTGCGGATCGTGAGGTCGAGGCCGCCGACGAAGGCGATCGCATTGTCGACCACGACGATCTTCTGATGCTGGGCGGAGCCCAGCGGCAGACAGGCATCCAGGCAGAAGCAAAGCCGTCCGTCACATCCGGAAGTGAATTTCTTGGCGGAATTCCATTCGCGCTCCGAGGCATATAGCGCCGCGAAATCCCAGGTCAGGATGTTGATGCGCAGCGCCGGCTTGCTCTGCAGCAAGGCCTTCAGGAAGGCGCCGAGCCTGACCGGCAAGCCATCTTCGGCCCGGCCTGACGGCCCCACCAGGTCGGTCTCGCTGTGCATATCCCAGCCGACGATATAGACCTGCCGCTCCGCGTGAAGCAGCACGTCCCGCAGGGCCGCGAAATATTCGGCCGCGTCGTTCAGCACCGCCACCCGGCTTGCTTCGCCCTTTTTCCAGATGGTCTGGCCAGGGACGAGAATCGATGCACGTTGAAGCAGTTGTCACCTCTGCGGAACGAGTACATATCCCATTCAAACGCCCGGGAACTGGCTGAGTTCCTTCCGGCAATGGGCGAGGGATCATTGCGAACAAAGCGAGAATCAGTGACCGTTGATTCGCTCCTGGGGACGAACCATTCGTGTCAATCGCCGCTGCCTATCTCGACAATCTCAATCCGGAACAGCGCCGCGCGGTCGAGCATGGCGCGATCGGACCGGGCCCCTTCGCGCCCTTGCTGGTGATTGCCGGAGCCGGATCCGGCAAGACCAACACGCTTGCGCATCGCGTGGCCCATCTGATCGTCAGCGGCGCCGACCCCCGCCGCATTCTTCTGATGACGTTTTCACGCCGCGCCGCGTCCGAAATGACCAGGCGCGTTGAACGGATCGCGCGGAAGGTGATGGGTGACAACGCCGGCATCATGACCGATGCCCTGGCCTGGGCGGGCACCTTCCACGGCATCGGCGCGCGTCTGCTTCGTGAATACTCCGATCAGATCGGCCTCAACCCCGCCTTCACGATCCACGACCGCGAAGACTCCGCCGACCTCATGAATCTGGTCCGGCATGATCTCGGCTTCTCCAAGACCGAAAACCGTTTCCCGACCAAGGGTACGTGTCTTGCGATCTACTCGCGATGCGTCAACGCCGAAGCGCCGATCGAGCAGGTTTTGGGGGCATCGTTCCCCTGGTGCGCAGGGTGGGCCGCCGAACTGAAAGAGCTGTTCGCCGGCTATGTCGAGGCCAAGCAGCGCCAGAACGTGCTGGATTATGACGATCTCCTGCTCTACTGGTCGCAGACCATGAACGAGCCTGAAATCGCCGACGATATCGGCGGCCGCTTCGACCATGTCCTGGTCGATGAATACCAGGACACCAACCGTCTGCAGTCGTCCATTCTGTTGGCACTCAAGCCCGGCGGCCACGGCCTCACGGTCGTCGGCGACGATGCGCAGGCGATCTATTCATTCCGCGCTGCGACCGTGCGCAACATCCTCGACTTCCCCACGCAATTCTCGCCACCGGCCAGCATCATCACTCTTGACCGCAACTATCGGTCGACACAGGCCATTCTGGCCGCAGCCAACGGCGTGATCGATCTGGCGCGCGAGCGCTTCACCAAGAATCTATGGACCGACCGGAGTTCGGGCACGAGACCTCAACTCGTCACGGTGCGCGACGAAGCCGACCAGGCGCGCTGCATCGTGGAACGCGTCCTGGAGAACCGGGAGTCCGGCGCGCGCCTGAAGGAGCAAGCCGTCCTGTTCCGGACATCCAGCCATAGCGGTCCGCTGGAAGTCGAGTTGACCCGGCGCAACATCCCGTTCGTCAAATTTGGCGGTTTGAAATTCCTCGACGCCGCCCACGTCAAGGACATGCTGGCGCTGCTGCGCTTCGTCGAGAACCCGCGCGACCGTGTGGCCGGCTTCCGCCTGATGCACCTGATCCCGGGCGTCGGCCCCGCCTCGGCGCAGCGCGTGCTTGATCATATGGCTGACGATCTCGAACCGATCGCAGCTCTCGCCCGGGCGCCGATCCCGCCCCGCGCCGGCGAGGACTGGAAGACATTCATTGCTGCCATTGCGGACCTGCGTCATTCAAACTGGCCGGCCGATCTCGAACGCGCCCGTTCGTGGTACGAGCCGCACCTCGACCGCATTCACGAGGATGCCGAAACCCGCCGGGCCGACCTCGTCCAGCTTGAACAAATCGCGAGCGGATATGCGTCCCGTGAACGCTTCCTCACCGAACTGACGCTCGATCCGCCGGACGCCACCAGCGACCAGGCCGGCGTTCCCCTGCTCGACGAGGACTATTTGATCCTGTCGACGATCCACTCCGCCAAGGGCCAGGAGTGGAAATCGGTGTACGTGCTCAATGTGGTCGACGGCTGCATGCCCTCCGACCTCGGTACCGGAACGACGGCTGAGATCGAAGAAGAACGACGGCTGCTTTACGTCGCCATGACCCGGGCCAAGGACGATCTGCATCTTGTCGTCCCGCAGCGTTTCTTCACGCACGGGCAGCACGCGAAGGGCGACCGCCACGTCTATGCGTCGAGAACCCGTTTCATTCCCGATCGCCTGCTCGCCCTGTTCGACAAGACGATTTGGCCGCTCGCGGTGGCGGGAGGCGATCGGCCCGCGAGCAATGGTCCGCGCATTGATGTCGGTGCACGCATGCGCGGGATGTGGCGCTAGTCCGCTGGGCATCTGCCGATGAGATGAGCAGTTCGCGGAGCTGCGCTGGTTCCAATTGTCTTATGTTTGCAACAGGTGCGGCGAAAATTTCCTGCGACACAATCGCGCCGCACGAAAATCCAAATTGAAAACGCAACTGATCCCCGATCGACGCAAATCAGGGGACAACTGAATGCGACATGAACGAAATCGGATGAATGGCGATGGGGAACCGGGTGGCTACAATTTCTTCTTTCAGATCGCGAATGACGGTGAACGTCGGGCCTGCTGCGTCAAGGTCGACGCGCCAAGCATGCAGGAGGCGTCGGTTCTGTTCCGCGAGAAATGGCCCGTCATCGAATCGATGGCGCGCGACGGCATCAAGGACGGGGTGATCGAGGACGGCGTGATTACGCTCGTGATGCCGTAACCAGAAGCGTCAGATCGTAGGGTGGGTTAGGCGAAGCCGTAACCCACCGTGAACGTGGCAACAAAAGAGGTGGGTTACGCTTCCGCCTTCGCTCTTCGAGCTACGGCGGACAAGTCGCTAACCCACCCTACGAAGCAACGCTACAGCACCTTCCGCTTCGCCAGATTTCGCATCAATTCGCCGATGCCAAAGGTCCAGGGCTCGCATTCGTCGCTGGTGCGCATGCGGTTGACAAGCTTGCCTAGCTGGGGCGCGGAGATCGTGACGATGTCGTCGCGCTTGTGGGTAAAGCCCTCGCCCGGTGCATCGCGGTCTTTCACGGGTGCGAACATCGTGCCGAGGAACAGCGCAAAACCATCAGGGTATTGATGCACGGGCCCGATGGTTTGCGCGACGAGGTCGGTGGGGTCGCGGCTGATCTTGCTGATCGAGGAATGGCCGTCGAGGACAAAACCGTCCTGTCCGTTCACGGTCAGCCCGACATCCATTTTTCTGACGTCATCGAGCGAAAAACCGTTGTCGAACAGCCGCAGCAGCGGGCCAACCGCGCAGGAGGCGTTGTTGTCCTTGGCTTTCGACAACAGCAGCGCCGAGCGCCCCTCGAAGTCGCGCAGATTGACGTCGTTGCCGAGCATCGCGCCGACGATCGTGCCGCGGCTCGACACCACAAGCACGACTTCCGGCTCCGGATTGTTCCAGGTCGATTTCGGATGCAGGCCGGCGTCCATGCCGGTGCCGACGGAAGACATCGTCGGCGCCTTGGTGAACACTTCGGCGTCGGGACCGATGCCGACTTCCAGGTACTGGCTCCAGGCGTTCTGCTCGATCAGCACCGCCTTCAGCTTCATCGCTTCGCCTGAGCCGGGCTTGAGTTTTGAAAGGTCGTCGCCGACCAGCCGCACCACTTCCTTGCGGATTGCGTCCGCCGAGG
Organism: Bradyrhizobium sp. AUGA SZCCT0158; assembly: GCF_018130065.1. Lineage (GTDB taxonomy): Bacteria > Pseudomonadota > Alphaproteobacteria > Rhizobiales > Xanthobacteraceae > Bradyrhizobium. The sequence goes on from NZ_JAFCME010000007.1 coordinate 17,041, forward strand.
CCGGATTGCCGCGCGCCCGCTCCTCGATCACGCGCTCCAGCATCGAGATCGCGAACGTGACTCCCGCGGCTTTCAGGACCTGCAGGTCGAGCGGCGCCAGCAGCCAGGGCTTTGCCCGGTCACGCCGATCGGGCGGCGTGTTGGCGACGATGCTTTCGAGGTCACCGATCCGCGTCCCCGCGGTGCCGCGCAGCGCCTCCGCGGGGTTGGCCTCGTCGCACAGCGCACTGACGGTGGAGAACCGTGCACTGACGTCGAAGACGCCGTCGTTGCGGACGGCGACCACAGCCGGGCCTGCGAGATCAGGCATCCAGACCCGCCCCACCAGCGTGCCATCAGCGCCGTCTTCCGGCAGGACGTCTCTTGCGGTCAGTGTGATCATTTCCTGGCTCCCTCTATCTATTCGTCGTCCCGGCGAACGCCGGGACCCATAATCCCGGTCATCTGTTGTTGAAAAAGTCGTCGCCCAGTCTGCTCAACAATTTCCGCTGCGGCGTATGGGTCCCCCGATGTGCAATTGCACATCTGAGCTCAAGGCCGGGACGACATAAGATCTACCGCCACGGCTCCACGATGATCTTGGTGTGCCGCTCCGGATTGGCCAGATCTGCGAACGCCTGCGCGACGCCGTTGATGCCGACGCTTGCGGTCACCAGCGAGGCCGCATCGACCTCGCCTTCCGCGATCAGGCGCAGGGAATAGGCGAATTCATCGGGTGTGTAGCCGAGCACATATTGGACGTTGAGCTCCTTGAGGATGCCGAGCATCGGCTCGGAGCGGTCGGTCTCCATGCAGACTCCGACCACGACGATGCGCGCATCGCGCGGCGCGCCTTCGAACACCTGCTGGATCACGCCGGGGATGCCGACGCATTCGAAGATCAGCGCGGGCTTCAGCGCCGGCAACAGGGCCTGCAGCGGCGGCCGCGCGGCCTTCTCCTCCGGCGACATCGCGGCGTGCTCGGCCCATGTCGTATAAGGTTGCGTGCGCGCAGGGTCGACGACGATATCGGCGCCGAGTTTTTCAGCGAGCGCCCGGCGCGCCGGCGAATAATCCGCCGCTACGATCGGGTGCAATCCCCTGATCTTGAGGGCGGCGATCACGGCAAGCCCGACCGGGCCGCAGCCGATCACCAGCGGCACTTCGCCGCCTTTGATATTGGCTTTCGCAACCGCGTGAACGCCGACCGCCAGCGGCTCGGTCAGCGCCGCATGCTCGGCCGCCAAGCCGTTCGGGACTTCGAGCAGCAGCGCTTCGCTGAGCAGCATGCGCTCGGCATAGGCGCCGACATTGTCGTTGGAATAGCCGATGCCCTGCGGGCCTTCCGCGGTCAGCAGCGCCGGCAGCGAACATACCCTGGTGCCGGCCTTGAGTTTTCGCGTGGCACCCGGGCCGTAGTCGAGAATTTCGCAGCAGAATTCGTGGCCGAACACGACGTCACGCGAAAGGTCCATCGGCTTTCGGCCGGGAAAATGTTTTGCAAGTTCAACCATGCGGTGGGCGTGCTTGCGCGCGTGCAGGTCTGAGCCGCAAATGCCGCAGGCCAGTGATTTGACCAGCACCATGCCCGGGCCCGGCTTGGGCTCCGGCATCTGGTCGACGACGATCTCACCGTTCCGGAAGATTGCAGCCCGCATCGGCGTTCTCTCCTGTTATTCGTTATCTTTTCCTCTCCCACAGCTGGCTGCGGAAGGAAAGAACGAAAACACGCGGAGGTTCACCCCGGAAGACGGCGTCACCAGCTGTAGCGAATGACGCCCTTGCCCGCATAGGAGCGGGTGATGTCGGAGAATTCGCCCTCGAAGGTGGCCGCCGCCGACCAGCCATTCAGCCACTTCATTTCGGCGGAGGCCGTGGTCAGCGCGGTGTTCGGCGCCTGCGCCGCACCGCTGACGAGGAAGGTGGCGCCGGGCACCGACTGGAACAGCGCCGTGATGCTGCGATCGGTGTTGAAATTATGCGCCCAGGCGGCGCGGCCGCGCAGCGTGAGGACCGCGTTCTGCATCGCAAAGGAGCGGTCGAGCCGGACGCCAAGTTCGCTGCGCCCAGTGGTGACATCCTTTGCCGCATAGTTCAGCGCAAAGGCATTCGAACCCGACACCACCTGTTCGGCATAGGCCGGCAATTGATAGGTGGTGAACTGGCCGGCGGCATAGGGCGTGATGCCCATCCAAGGCGTGACGTAGCGGTAGCCGCCTTCGACGCGTCCTGACCAGGCATTGGCGTTGAACTCAGCGCGCAGGCGGTCGACGCCGGCCACGGTGACGGTGCGATCCGTCGTGACGTCCTGCCAGCCATAGACCGCCGCGGCGGTGACATAGGCTGCACCGACATTATGGCGCACGAAGGCGCCGGCCTGGAACAGGTCCGACCGCCCGTAGCCCGAGCCATTGACGTTGAAATTGGTGCCGCCGCCGGACAGCGCGAAGCCGACCAGCGTCGATGGCGAGATCCGGTAGTCCGCGCCGGCGGCGAGACCGAACGCGCGCACCGAGGCGTTGTTCGATCCCAGGTTGGCGTTGCCCTCGCTGTTGCTGCCGCCGCCAAAGGCCGAGCCCCACACGCTCCAGCGCTGATCGAACAAATCGTTGCGTGCGACATCGGCCTTGGTCGGGAATTTGGCGAAGGCGTCGCGCGCCGTACCCTTGTTCTTCGCGGCATAGGCATACGAACCGCTCTCCTCGGAATACGGCGTCGCGCCGCCGCCGACGCTGGCGCCGCCGTTGCGGCCCGCGATGAAGGGATCGGTCAACAGACCGAGGAAGATGTTCATCGCATCGAAGGTCGACTGCTGCGAGCCGGTCGCGAGCTCGCCCGAGATCTGCGTCAGGCCTGCGGGCGTCAGGGAGCCGACCGCGACCGGAACGCCGCCGCCGGAATTGAAGGCATTCGTCAACGCGTTGGCGACGTTCTGCTGGTTCGGCGTGAGACCATTGGTGAAACTGAGCGCGAGGTTGAGATAAACATTGTTGGCGTCGTAGCTCAGGCTGGTCTTGAAATTCGGAGCAACGTTGCCGACCACCGGGTTGAACGCGCCACTGATGCCGCCGGCAGCGTTGAGGATGGTGTACTGCTTGGCGACGTAGTTGCCGGGTTCGAAGCTCACATTGACCGTGGCGCCGCCGAGCGTCGCAACGCCCGTCGCATTGGTGCGGTCGGCCGTGGTGGGCGAGACTTCCACCATGTAACTGGCCGCCGCCGTGAACAGAAGACTGCCCTGCACGGTGAGCAGGCCAATCGAGTTACCGGACGCCAACGCGCCGCCGTTGATCGTGGTGTTGCCGACGATGCCGTTGCCGGCGAGCGTGCCGCCGGCGTTGACGGTCACGCCGCTCGACGCGACGATCGAACCGTTGACGGTGAGTATGCCGCCGTTCACCGTCGTGCTGCCGGTGTAGGCGTTGACGCCGGACAGGATCAGGTTGCCGGTGCCGACCTTCTCCAGCGAGCCGGGACCCGGGAAGCAGCCGCAATCATCGGCAATCACGCCGGTCACCTCGGTGGAGAGGTTGTTGCCACCAACGACCAGGGTATTGCCGCCGCCGATATAGTAATTGCCGGAACCGGCAAGCGAGCCCACCGTGATGCGCCCATCACCGTTCGGACCAGCGCTGCCGCCGAATTCGACAGAGCCGGTGCCGTTGGTGATGAACTGCGCGGTGCCGCCGTTGGCGTTGTCGAAGAAGCTGGTGGTGCCGCCGTCATTGGTGATGATTTTGGCGTTGCCGGCGGTGCTGTTGTCGAAGAAACCGGTCGCGCCGCCGTTGTTGGTGATGATGGTGGCGTTGGCCGCGGTGGACGATGCGTTGAACTCGGTCAACCCCAAATTATTGTTGGTGATCGTGGCGCTGCCGGCGCTCGCAGTATCCGTTCCGAAGGCCTGGCCGAACGCCGTCGTGCCGAAATTGTCGTTGGTGATGGTCGCGAACCCGGCCGAGGCCCGGTCGACGAAAACCAGCTGGGCCGCGTTCTGATTGGTGATCTTCGCGGTGCCGGCGTTGGTGTTGGCGAAGAAGCCGACCGCGCTGCCGCCATCGTTGATGATGGTAACACTACCCGCGGTGGCCGTATCGGTACCGCCGAAAACGCCAAAGGTGAGCTGGCCGCCATTGATGTTGTTGATGGTCATGCTACCGGCGGAGGTCGCATTGAGAAAATTCGCCGCGCCGCCGTCATTGGTCAGCGAAGTGATGCCGGACGTGTTGGCGTTGACGACATCGAGACGCCCGAAGTTGGTGATATCGCCAACGAGCGACGCCGTATGCGTCGCATCGCCGAGCTGCAATGCCACGCAATTGCAGATTTCCGTGCCGCCGGTATAGGTGTTGTTGCCGAGCAGGACGACGGTGCCACCGCCCGCACTGTCCACCGTCAGCTTACCCGCGCCGACGCCGTCGGAGATGTTGCCGGCAATGGTCAGTATGATGCCGTTGGCGTCGATCGTAGCGCCTGCGCCGGAGTTATTGATCCTGAAATTATTGGTGAAGGTGATGTCGCCGGCGCCGTCGGCTTTGAATGCGGCATTGTCGAGCGTCACCGTTCCGGTGCCGACCGAAGAGGAATTGGTGACCAGCACCGTGGTCCCAACCACCAGCGTCCCGCCGGTGTAGGTATTGGTGCCCGATAGCTGAACGTTGGCTGTCGCGGAGCCGGTCGAGTCGATCAAACGCAAAACGCCGGCGCCGGCGCCGTCAGCCATCACGCCCTGAAGATTGACCTCGGCGCCGTTCGCGTCGACCGTGCCGCCGGCGGCGCTGACGGCGATGTTGTTGGTGAAAGCAACGCTCACGACCGTCGGCGACTGCATCTGGAAGGTACCGCCGCTCAGCGTGATCGTGCCGCTGCCGACCGAATCCGCGTTCGTTACTTGCACCGTTCCGGCTGAAATCACCGTCCCGCCGGAATAGCCATTGGTGCCCGCAAGCACCAATGTGCTGTTGCCGGTTTGCTGCACCATGATGGGACCACCGATACCATCAGTGACGTTGGCGGAGATGGTAATGGTTTGGCCGGTGTTGGCGCTGTTGATAAGGCCGCCGGTTGGCCCTGACAGGCTGAAGGCAACCGGGTTCCCGCTGATCGTGAACGAAAGCGAATTGGCGTTGAAGGTCCAGGAGTCCGGCAACATCGGACCGGCACCGATGGTTATCGTCGCTGATCCCGTCGAACCGAAAACGGCCGCCTGTGTCGGAAGGATCGGCGGCGCACCGGCCGGCGGATTGGACCAGTTGGTGCCGAGGCTGTAGTCGCTTGTAACGGTCGTGCTGCCGGTGCCGCCCCAGACGGACTGCGCTTGTGCCGCCGGCACCGCCGCGAACGCCAGGCCAATGCCAAACAGCAGCCCGGCCACGCGCTGCCGCAGCCGTTTTTCCACGCCCGATGCCGACTTAAAAACCACGCCCAAACCCCAGTACCCCCAGCGCTCTGCGGCGCTGTCCGGGCACAACCTAGCATGGGTTCCACCGTACAATTACGGTTTGCCGGGAATCCCTTGTTTTGACACCGGAAAATGGGCGTTTTCCGGGGCACCTGTGGTACCCGGGCAACGCTTGGAGGGCGGCGCCCCTCTCATCCAGCGCAAGGGCGTCGGCCGGGACCCGCTCAGGCGTTCGGCGACGACTCGGCCGCGACCGTCAGCAGCTGCGAGCGGCGCACCCGTTCGCGATGGGCTGTGTAGAGGCCACTGGCGACGATGAAGCAGGCACCGGTCACGGTGTAGACGTCAGGGACTTCGCCGAAGATCAGGAAGCCGAGGATGCTGACCCAGAGCAATTGCGTATAGGAGAACGGCGCCAGCACTGAGGCATCGGCGTAACGGAACGCCAGCACCACGATCCACTGTCCCGCGGTCGAGGCGACGCCGATGAAGATGCCGAAGGCGATGTCGTGCCAGGTCGGCGTCACCCAGACGAACGGCACCAATGCGCTGAGGATGCAGACGCCCGCGATCGACGAATAGGTCATCACGGTGATGGCGCGCTCGGTGCCGCTCATCATCCGCGTCATGATCAGCGTGCAGGCCCAGGCCAGCGCCGAGACCAGCGGAAAGAACGCCGCGGGGTGAAACGCACCGGTGCCCGGCCGCAGGATGATGATGACGCCGATCAGGCCGACGCCAGTCGCGATCCAGCGGCGCAGGCCGACCTTCTCGCTCAGGAACACGATCGACAGCGCGGTAACGAGCAGCGGCGCGACGAAGCCGGTGGCGGAGGCTTCCGCGATCGGGAGAAACCGCAGGCCGGAGATGAAGAACAGCGAAGAGGCCAGCACGGTGAGGCCGCGCATCAAATGCAGGCCGGGCCGCCTGGTCTGCAACGCAAACAGCGGTGAGCCCGGCAGCATCGCCGGCGTCATGATCATGGCGAACACCACGAAGCGGATCCAGGCGATCTCGATCGAGGGCAGCGTCGCGGACAGATATTTGGCCGTCACGTCAGAGACGCCGAGGAAGACCGTCGACGCCAGGATCAGCGCGATGCCCTTGAACGGACGATCGGCACGAGCGGGCGCTTTGGGAGTGAAGTACTTCTTCTCGGGCAACGGCAATGGCGCGCTGTCCAGCCTGGCGGCTGCGGCGGGGGGCGGTGTCACGGCAATCTCGAAAGCAATAATGATCGAATCGGGCGAGGCTCTAAAAAACGCTATCTGAGGCGGAACAACAAGGTCCGATAACGGGATGCGGATATGCGCTGAGGGCGCGATTGCAACACTTTGTTAAGAACCGTCATCTGCCAAAGCGTCGCAATCCGTCGTCCTGAGGTGCGCGCTCTTGCGCGCCTCGAAGGGTGACGGCCCGTCGGTGGCCGATTCATCCTTCGAGGCTTCTATCAGAGCATCGGCAGACCGCGCGGCTTCGGGCCACGCGGAAAGGCCTTGTCGAGGGCTTCGATCTCGCTGGCGCTCAGCGTCAACTTTCCCGCCGCCGCATTGTCCGCGGCATGCTCCGCGCTCGCGGCTTTCGGAATTGCAAACACCGCTGCAAGGCGCGTCAGAAACGCGAGCGCGATCTGCCGCGCGGTGACGTGGCGCGCGTCGGCAATCGCCTGCAACACCTGCCCTTCCCTGCTGTGCGGCGAGGGAAAATCATTGTGACCGAACGGTGAATAGGCGACGACGGCAACACCGTGCCGTTCGCACCACGGGATGACAGCATGCTCGATCGCGCGCTCCTGCAAATGATAGAGCACCTGGTTGCAGGCGATCCTGCCCTGCCCGGCGACCGCCAGCAATTCGTTGAGATCGTCGGTGTCGAAATTGCTGACACCCCATGAGCGGATTTTTCCGGCTGATATCAACTGATCGAACGCCGCCACGGTGTCTTCAAGCTCATGGGATCCGCGCCAGTGCAGCAGGTAGCAGTCGAGGTGATCGGTCTTCAGCCGCTTCAGCGATCGCTCGCAGGCGGCAATGGTGCCGCGACGCGACGCGTTGCTCGGCAGCACCTTGGAGACGAGATAGAGATCCTCGCGCTTGCCGGCGGCCATCGCCTCCGCGATCACGGGTTCGGCATCGCCATACATTTCGGCGGTGTCGACATGGGTCATGCCGAGCTCGATGCCGCGGCATAGTGCTGCGACCGCGCTTTTGCGGTCGCCGCGATCGATGTACCAGGTGCCCTGCCCGATGACGGACACTTCCGGGCCTTTGACGCCGAATTTTTTCTGCTTCACGATCGCCTCAACTTCTGATGTTGCCGACCAGACGAGGACGGCGATGGACTTCGAGCGGGTTCTCGACCGGCAGCGCGCGCAGCCAATCGCGGAAGCTGACGACCTCAGGACAGTCAGCGGTGCCTTCGGGCGCAATCAGCCAATCGCCCAAACCGGATCCCTCATTGACGCGGTCGCAGCGATAGCCCGGATGGTGGCCAAGACCGCGGGCGATCAGCAGGTCGACTTTGCCCCCGACCAGCTCGTGCAGGCCGGCGGGCTGCAGCACCCGCAAACCGATTTCCACATGCGCGCCGCGAAACGCCGCCAACTCCAGCCGGCGCAGGTCGAAGCTGCCATGGAGCCCCAACTGCAGCAGCACCGCGCCGGCCGGCTTCAACCGGGTGGTCGCATCGGCGATCAGACGAAAGCCGTCGGATATTTCGGGCAGATAGGCCTGGCCGGCCGCGGTCAGGATGAGCTGTTTGTGCAGCCGCTCGAACAGGCGTACGCCGAGGCGCGCCTCCAGCGCTTTCACCTGCTGCCCCACGGCGGCGGGTGTCACATGCAGCTCGTGCGCAGCCAGTTTGAAGCTGAGATGTCGCGCAGCGGCTTCGAATGCGCGAAGCGCATTGAGTGGTGGAAGGGTGTAGGTCATCGCGCTGCAGTTTGTCACTGATGGGCCCTGGCCTTGCAATAGATTTTCTAGTGCTTGAGCGAAGGAACTATGCTTTGCGCTGACCTGATGTCCCCGGTTACGGTCGCTTCGCAGCATCCGGAGATCCCATGCCTCGCCGACTAGATCATCTCGTTATTTGCGTCCACAATCTGGCAAAGGCCGCGCCGGACTGGCAAACGCTCGGCTTTTCTCTCACGCCGACCGGTGTCCATCCCTTTGGAACCAGCAACCGTCTGGCGATGTTCGGGAATAATTTTCTGGAGCTGCTTGCCGTCACCGATGCTGGGGCAGTGCCGCCAGCCGCGCCCGGCCACTTCAGCTTCGCCGCCCACAATCAGGATTTTCTTCGCACCGGTGAAGGGATGTCGATGCTGGCCTTGCACAGCACCGACTCCCATGCCGAAGCGGTGCGCTTCAACGCGGCCCATATCGGCGCCTATGCGCCGTTCGATTTTGGCCGTGACGCGGTGCTGCCGGGCGGTGGCACGGCCCGCGTTGGATTTTCACTGGCGTTTGCCACTGATCCCGCGATGCCCGGGATCGCCTTCTTCACCTGCCAGCAACGCCATCCGCCCGAACTGTTCTGGAAGGCCGAATACCAGCATCACCCCAACGGCGCCCTGCGCGTGGTCGAGGTCGTGATGTCGGCGCCGGAGCCGGCGCAGCACCGCGCGTTCCTCGAGCGCCTCACGGAGGGGGCCGCCGAGCTTGCGCCCGGGCGATTGACGGTGGGCGAGAGCGGCGACCGGATCACCGTGCTCGGCCCGTCCGAGCTGGCACGCCGGCTGCCGAATTGCGCCGCCGATGGTTCGCCGCGCTTTTGCGCGGCGCGGCTGGCGGTCACCGATCTCGATGCGACCGGGCGAGTCCTGAAGAATAACGGCGTCGCGTTCGAGGTCATCGGCAATGTGTTGCTGACTTCGCCCGCCGCATCGCATGGCCTGGCGCTGGAGTTCGTCGAACAGGAGACTGCCTATGGCTGAGATTCACCCCTTTTACGAACAGCATCGCGGTGCGATGGAGACCGCCATGCGCCATCGCCTCGACCTTGCCGAAGCGATGTTGTGCGAGCGCGCGCATCTATCCGATATTGATGGGATCCGGCAGGAGGTGATGGACGAATTCGAAATCGTGCTTACCCAAATGCCCTATGTCGGAGGCTCGGCAAGCCGTATGAGCGATTTCTTCATGCGCCTCATCGGCTTTATGGCCATCAGCCGGGTGCTCCGGCGACACGACGTTCCGCTGTCCGCGATCGGCGAAATCGAGCGAGAAACCTACAAGGCGCAATTGCTCACCGTGCCCGAAGCGGAACGCCTCGCCTCGGGTCGTCAGTTCATGTCGTCAGAGAATCAGGCTTTGCTGCGCGAGCAGGCTGCAAAAAGCCACCGCCAAGAATTTCCGGAAGATTTCGTCTACGATTTCGTCGAGCCTGATACGGGTGACAAGTTTGAATTCGGCATCAACTACAAGGCTTGCGGCTTCTGCAAATTCGCGGATCGCCATGGCGACAAAGAAATCCTGCCGAACATCTGCGGGCTTGATTTCGACGCCTATGCAACGCGGGGCATCCATTTGGAAAGGACACAAACGCTGGCTGGCGGCGCGAGCCACTGCAATTTCCGATTCTCGCGGCTGGCGTCGGAGTAGGACGATACGGGTGTGCTCGAGTCATTCGCGTCGCCTCCTCCGTCATTGCGAGCGAAGCGAAGCAATCCATCGGGCGGCAAAAAGGAAGCAAGAATGGATTGCTTCGCTACGCTCGCAATGACGTTGATGGACCTGCTTTAATTCGCAGCCACGGCCAACTGCGGCACGGCGTTCGGCGCGGTTTGCGCGATCAGTCGCTTCAACTCCGGAATGCATGAGCCGCAATTGGTGCCCGCCTTCAGTTTGGCGCCGATGTCGGCCGCGGATCGCGCGCCTGCGGCGATGCTGTCGCAGATCGTGGTGCGGCCAACACCAAAACAGGCGCAGATGATCGGGCCGGCATTGGCAAGACCGTCCATCGATTTGCCCGACAACAGCATGCGGCGCTGATCGTTGCTGAGCGCGTCGGCGGCAAACAGGCCCTTGACCACATTCCAGTCGCCGGCGTCCCGCGCGGGCCCGATGAACAGGCAGGTCTCGATACGGTCGGCGGCAAAGGACGCCGCGCGATAGACGCCGCCGCCAAAGTCCTTGTATTCGGCGAGGTCATCGCCGGCGATCGATCCGAGCCAGGACTGCCAGCCCCTGAGATCGGCGTTATCCGCGAGCAGATAGCCATAGCCGCCATTGACGGCGACGCGCGCCCACCAGGCATGCGCGGGTAGCTCGAGCGGCGTGCGCGACAACGCAAAGCCGCGGAACACATATTCGTAAGGGGTGATCGAGGCCGGCGTCGCCTTGTTCTCGGGCTGGCCGGAGAACGGATCGGTGAGCGGCGCGACCAGCGATCCCACGCGTGCGCCGGTCGCGGTGACCGCGCTCCAGTGGATCGGCGCGAACAGCATGCCGCGCTGCTGGCGCTCGCTGACGACAACCCGCAGCGTGCATTGTCCGTAATCGGTCGTGACCCGCGCGAAATCGCCGTCGGCGACGCCGTGCCTTGCCGCGTCGTCCGGATGCACTTCGACGAACGGCTCCGGCAGATGCTGGCCGAGCCGCGGGCTCATCCCGGTGCGGGTCATGGTGTGCCATTGGTCGCGGACGCGGCCGGTGTTCAGCCGCAGCGGGCGCGCGGCCGTAGTCTCGGTCCGCAGCGCGGGAGTCTCGGGTGCGATAAAACCGGCCTTCTGTTCGCCAGTGAAGAATCCGCCTTCGGCAAAGAAGCGCGCCTGCGGCTGCGCATCGAGCCGGATCGGCCATTGCACCGGCGCCATCGTATCGAACGCTTCGTCCGACAGCGCCTGCAAGCCGCCGATGTCAAAATCGCGGTTGCCCTCGTTTTCGAACGCCGAGAGTGCGGCGTGCTCGCGAAAAATATCGGCGGCTGATGCAAAATTGAATGCCGCGCCAAAGCCGAGCCGCTTTGCGATCTCGCCGATGATCCACCAATCCGGCCGCGCCTCGCCCGGCGAAGAAAGAAACGCGCGCTGACGGGAGATGCGGCGTTCCGAGTTGGTCACGGTGCCGGATTTCTCGCCCCAGGCCTGCGCCGGAAACAGCACCTGCGCCCCGGCATCGACGGTGTCGTTGGTAACAACGTTTTCGGAGACGACGAACAATTCGAGCTTCTTCAGCGCCGCGCTGACGGCGTCGGCATTGGGCAGCGACACCGCCGGATTGGTGCCGATCACCCACAGCGCCTTGATCTCGCCGCGCGCGATGGCCTCGAACATCTGGACCGCTTTCAGCCCTTCATGGGTGGCGATCCGCGGCGCCTTCCAGAACCGGCGCACGCGGTCGATATCCGGCGGCGAAAAACCCATATGGGCCGCCAGCTGGTTGGCGAGCCCGCCGACCTCGCGGCCGCCCATCGCATTGGGCTGTCCGGTCAGCGAGAACGGCGACGCGCCCAATTTACCGATCCGACCCGTCGCAAGGTGGCAGTTGAGGATCGCATTGACCTTGTCGGTGCCCTGCGCCGATTGGTTGACGCCTTGCGAATACATCGTGACCACGCGCGGCGTATTGGCGAACATCTGGAAGAACGCCGCGACATCAGGCTCGGACAGGCCGGTTGCCAGCGCCGTCGCGCCGAGGCTGCCGGCCATGCTGCGCGCCCGCATCATCGCGTCGTCGAAGCCAGTGGTATGGCGTTCGATGTAGTCGCGGTCGAGCGCGCCGTTGTCGGCGAGGTGCACCAGCAAACCGCTGAACAATGCGGTGTCGGTTCCCGGCTTCAACCCCAGAAACAGATCGTCATCGCCGACCGTATCGGTCCGGCGCGGATCGATCACCACGATGCGAGCGCCGCGGCTCTGCTTGTTGACCAGCATGCGCTGGTACAGCACCGGATGACACCAGGCCGCGTTGGAGCCGACCAGCACCAGCAAATCGGCCTCGTCGAGATCTTCGTAGCAGCCGGGCACGGTGTCCGCCCCGAACGCGCGGCGGTGGCCGGCGACTGACGACGCCATGCACAGCCGTGAATTGGTGTCGACATTGGCGCTGCCGACGAATCCCTTCATCAGCTTGTTGGCGACGTAATAGTCTTCGGTCAGCAGCTGCCCGGAGAGATAGAACGCGACGGCGCCGGGTCCGTCGCGCGCGATGATGTGCTGAAAACGATGCGCGACATGGTCGAGCGCGTCGCTCCAGGCCACGCGCTCCATGGTCCCATTGTCACAGCGGATCATCGGATGCAGCAGGCGATTTTCCAGACCCAGCGTCTCGCCGAGCGCCGAGCCCTTCGAGCACAGCCGGCCGAAATTCGCCGGGTGCTCGGGATCGCCCGAGATCGACGCCCCGCCCCGCCCGTCGGGCGTCGCCAGCACGCCGCAACCGACGCCGCAATAGGCGCAGGTGGTCTTGGTGACGCGCAAATGGGGATCGACGGCGGTCATGCGAGCAACCGGCTCATGCCGCCTCTGAACGGATCGCGAGCGAACGGCCGAACATCATGTCGGCGCGAATGGGCGCGGTGGGCTGGCGGGTACGGATCAGTTCGAGATACCAGAGCGCGTCGCTGACATCGCCGATCAAGACTGCGCCGGTCAGCCGTCCGTCCGCGACCACGAGTTTCTTGTAGGTGCCGTAGTTGAGATCGCTGAGCACGATGGTTTCGGAGCCCTCAGTGCCCACGAAATCACCCGCTGAGAACACGCTGACGCCGGAGACCTTCAGATTGGTCGCCACGATGCTGCCGCTATAGGAGGTGTCGCGGCCTGCGAGATGCCGCGCCAGCACGCGCGCCTGCTCGTAGGCCGGCTCGACCAGGCCGTAGCAGATGCCGCGGTGTTCGGCGCATTCGCCGATCGCAAAGATGCCGGGCGCGACGGTTTGCATGACGTCGTCGACGACGACGCCGCGGTTGACGGCAATGCCGGCTTCCTTTGCCAGAGCGATATTCGGCCGGATGCCCGCTGCGAAGATCACCGCATCGGCATCGATGCGGCGGCCATCGGTCAGTTCGAGGCCCTCGACGCGTGTCGTGCCATGGATGCGCGCGGTGTTGGCATTGAGCAGGATCTCGATGCCCTTGCGCTCGACCAGCGATTTCAACAGTTCCGCGGCGGGCGCATCGAGCTGGCGCTCCATCAGCCGGTCCATCAAATGAACCAGCGTCACCGGCGCGCCGGCCTTGGCGAGCCCGTAGGCCGCTTCCAGCCCGAGCAGCCCGCCACCGACGACCACGACGCGCTTCTTCTGCGCGGCCAGCGTCAGCAGGAGATCGACGTCGCGGCTGTCGCGAAACGTGTGCACGCCGGCAAGATCGGCGCCTGATACGTTGAGCCGCAGCGGCGACGAACCCGTGGTCAGGACCAGTTTCGAGAACGGGACACTCTCTTCATTTTCGATTTTGACTTCGCGCCGCCCGACATCGACCTCGGTGGCCCGGCAGCCGTATTTCAGGGTGACGCCGCGGTCGCGCCACCATGAAGCGGGCCTGAGCTCGATATCATGCGAGGCGGTCTCGCCGGCAAGGACCGATGACAGCAGCACGCGATTATACGCAAGCCGCGGTTCGTCCCCGATCACGGCAATGGCGTAGCGGCCGAGCGCGACCTTGGCCAGTTCGTCGACCAGACGCGCGGCAGCCATTCCGTTGCCGACAATCACCAGCGGTTCGCTCATGACGTACCCTCACTCGGCCGCTTCAGCGCCCGCGCGGGCGCGGAGATAACAAGAACTACGCCGCCTCGACGAAGCGATGCCGCTCGTACAGGAATTCGAGCACGCGCTGCCGGCACTTGAGGTACCCGGGGTTGGTTGCGAGCTCGAGCCGTTTGCGCGGACGCGCCAGCGGCACTTCCAGTACTTCGCCGATCCGCGCGCTCGGCCCGTTGGTCATCATCACGATGCGGTCCGACAGCAGCACGGCCTCGTCGACGTCATGGGTGATCATCAGGATGGTGTTGCCGAGCTTCTGGTGCAGCGCCATCACCGAGTCCTGCAGATGCGCGCGGGTCAGCGCGTCGAGCGCGCCAAAGGGCTCGTCGAGCAGCAGCACCTTCGGCTCCATCGCCAGCGCTCGGGCGATACCGACGCGCTGCTTCATGCCGCCGGAGATTTCCGACGGGCGCTTGTCCTTGGCATGGGCCATCTGCACGAGGTTGAGATTGTGCATCACCCAGGCATCGCGTTCGCTGCGGGTCTTGCTCGAAGCGAACACCTTGTCGACGCCGAGCCGTACGTTTTCATAGACGGTCAGCCAGGGCAGCAGGCTGTGGTTCTGGAACACCACTGCGCGATCCGGTCCCGGCGAATTGACTTCGCGGTTTTCCAGCAGCACGCAGCCATTGGTGCAGTCGGTAAGGCCGGCCACGATGTTGAGCAGCGTGGATTTTCCACATCCGGAATGGCCGATGATCGAAACGTATTCGCCCTTGTCGATCGTCAGGTTGATTTCCTTCAGCACCTCGGTCGAGGCATTGCCGCGGGTGAAGGTCTTGTCGATGTGGTCGAGCTTCAGATAGGCCTGCATGATATGCTCCCTTCAGCCTGCGGAAGTGCCGCGGGTGACGATCTTGCCCAGTCCTGCGATCAAGCGATCGAGCACGAAGCCGATGATGCCGACATAGAACAGCGCCAGGATGATCTCGCTGATGTGCGAGGAGTTCCAGGCATCCCAGATGAAGAAGCCGATGCCGACGCCGCCGATCAGCATCTCGGCCGCGACGATTGCGAGCCAGGACAGGCCGATGCCGATGCGCAGGCCCGTGAAGATGTAGGGGGCAGCGGCCGGGATCATGATCTTGCCGAAGAACTCCAGCGGATTGAGCTGCACCACGGCCGCGACGTTGCGGTAATCCTGCGGGATGTTGCGGATGCCGACCGCGGTGTTGATGATGATCGGCCACACCGAGGTGATGAAGATCACGAAGATCGCCGAGGGCTGGCCGTCGCGGAACGCGGCCAGCGACAGCGGCAGCCACGCCAGCGGCGGGATGGTGCGCAATACCTGGAACAAGGGATCGAGGCCGCGCATCGCCCAGACCGACTGGCCGACCAGCGTGCCGAGCGCGACGCCGACGATCGCAGCGATCGAATAGCCGAGCGCGACGCGCTGCAGACTTGCGGACAAGTGCCAGAACAGGCCCTTGTCGATGCCGCCGCGATCGAAGAACGGATCGAAGATCAGTTCCTTGGTGTCCTTGAACACGCGCGAGGGCGGCGGCAAGGTGGAGCCGGCGCGTTGGCAGACCAGCTCCCAGAACAGCATCAGGAGCGCGATCACGATCAGCGGCGGCACGACGCGCACCGCGGTGTCCTTGACCATCTTGCTGTATTTTTCGGCACGCGGCGGACGCTTCGGCGTCATCGTCACGACCGGGGTGGCAACCGGGGCCGCCGCGTGCGTAACAATCGCGGTGGCGGGTTCGGTCTTGATCGCAGGCATGTTCATGGGAAATGCGTCTCCGTGTTCACGAGGCGGACCGCCCGCTTGCGGGCGGTCCTGCCGGATCAGACATCAGCACGCTTGATGGACAGCGACTTCAGGTACGCGGCCGGATCTTCCGGATCGAACACCTTGCCGTCGAAGAAGGTCTCCTTGCCGCGTGACTTCGAGGCCGGAATATCCGCTGCCGCGACGCCGAGCGCCTTTGCCGCGTCGCGCCAGATGTCCTCGCGGTTGACCTTGGCGATCAGCGCCTTGGAATCGAAGCCGGGTTCGAACTTGCCCCAGCGAATGTCCTCGGTCATGAACCAGAGATCGTGGCTCTGGAACGGATAGGAGGCGTGGTCGCGCCAGTACTTCATGATGTGCGGCGAGTTCTCGACCACCTTGCCGGTGCCGTAGTCGAACTTGCCCTTGGCGCGATCGAGAATGTCCTCAACCGGGCAGTTGATCCACTGCCGCTTGCCCATGATGGTGGCGAGTTCTTCCTTGTTCTCCATCTTGTCGGCCCATTGCTGCGCCTCCTGGATCGCCATGGTGATGGCCTGCGCAGCCTTCGGATTCTTGTCGACCCAGGCCGAGCGCATCGCGAAGGATTTCTCGGGATGCTTGTTCCAGAGCTCGCCGGTGTTGACCGCGGTGTAGCCGATCTTCTGATGCACGAGCTGGCCGGGCCAGGGTTCGCCGACGCAGAAGCAGTCCATGGTGCCGACCTTCATGTTGGCGACCATCTGCGGCGGCGGCACCGTAATGGTTTCGATGTCCTTGTCGGGGTCGATGCCGCCGGCGGCGAGCCAGTAACGGATCCACAGATCGTGCGTGCCGCCCGGGAACGTCATCGCCGCCTTGATCGGCTTGCCGGCAGCTTTCTTCTTTTCCAGCGCTTCCTTGAACGGTTTGGCGTCCAGGCCGACCTTGAGATCGGCGTATTCATTGGAGACCGAGATGCACTGCGCGTCGAGATTGAGCCGCGCAAGGATGTACATCGGCGTCGGCTGGTTGTTCTGCGTCACCTTGCCGGCCGAGATCAAATACGGCATCGGGGTGAGGATATGCGCGCCATCGATGCCGTTGCCTTCCGATCCCAGCACGAGGTTGTCGCGCGTGGTGCCCCATGAGGCCTGCTTCTGCACGTCGACATCGGGGACGCCGTGCTTGGCGAACAGGCCCTTGTCCTTGGCCACGAACAGCGCGCCGGCATCGCTGAGCGCAATGAAGCCGAGCTTGGCCCCCTTCACTTCGGGCCCCGCCCCTTGCGCGAAGGCGCCAGCCGGGAAATTTAGCTTGGCCGCGGCCAGCAACGCCGCCGTACCAGCGGTCGCTTTCAAGAGCCGGCGGCGGCTGAGGCCGTGTGAGGTCGGATGGGTGGGCTTCGTCATGGGTCTCTCTATCCTTCGTTGGAAATGGGGCCGTCCGAATGGATCACCGCGCGTGGTCGCACGAGGGCGCGTTCCAGGGATGCCCCCGGAGTGCGGCGTCACAATTCGGATGAGTGGTCTCAAGGGACGGCATCAATGGCGTCAGCACTAGCTATTCAAGCTTCGTGCCAAGCCTTCTTCACTACAAAAAACTTTTAAATATCAGTGCGATGCAGAACCAATGCCGCAAAAATCGGCAGCGGTCAGGAACCAGTCATCGCTTTTCAAATTTGCGATTCGCCCAATCCTTGTGCGGTGCACAATGATTGGGCAGGCCTCGCACCAGCCTGCCTCAGGCGTCCTCTTTGGCGTTGTCAGGTGTCTTGTCAGTGGTCCTGGCCATCATCGGTTTTGGCGCGGCGCCATCGCCCGGTTTCATCCTGAATTCGTAGGTCATCAGGTGCCACGGCGCGGCCGCGGGCTTGCCGTCCGGCATCGTTGCGTCAGTGCGTTTTTCAATCTTCGCGACCAGCTCGTCCTTGACGCCGAACACCACGTCGGAATCGAGATATTTGTCGCCCTCCATGAACACATGCGTGATCAGCGGCTGATAGCCAGGCGCATCGACCAGGAAGTGCACATGCGCCGGCCGCATCGCGTGCCGCCGCGTCTGGATGATCATTTCGCCGACCGGACCGTCGGTCGGGATCGGATAGCTGCACGGCAAAATGGTGCGGAAGAAGAACCGGCCATCGGCATCGGTGACGAAGCGCGCCCGCGACGAGGGTCCCTCGGTGGCATAAGACGCCTTCTGTGAATCGTAATAGCCTTCGTCATCGGCGTGCCAGATATCGACGGGAACATTCGCCAGCGGCTTGCCCGCAAGATCCGTGACGCGGCCCTGCACGAACATCCGCTCGCCCGGCAAATTGGCCGAGACGTCGGTGCCGTGCGGCGTCACCTTGTGTTCGCCGACATAGAACGGCCCGAGCACGGTGGTCTCGGTGGCGCCTTCGCGTTCGCGGTGGTTGACGGCGTCGACCAGCATCGAGACCCCGAGCACGTCGGAGAGCAGGATGAATTCCTGGCGGATCGGGGTGCACTTCTGTCCGGTCCGGGTCAGGAAATCGATCGCGTATTCCCATTCCTCGAAGGTGAGATCGGTCCGGCTGACATAATCGTGCAACGATTTCACCAATTCCTGCAGCAGGAATTTCGCCCGCGGATCCGGCGTGTCATCGAAGCTGCGGATCACAGCGGCGGTCAGTTCGGTTTCGTTGAATTGGGGCATTTTGGCTGTCCTGCGGGGTGCATGGTGGCTCGGTCAAGCCTACACCACCATACCGCACGGGGTAAGCGCAGGCGGTTGGAACGGGGCACACTTTTCGGCTATCAAGGCTCCCTCGCCAGCCGGAGATCAGCCCTGATGCTAGCCCCTACCCCCGCCTCGCCCGAGTCTGCCGGAATGTCGAAGCCGGCGCTGGATCGTCTCGAGAACCATCTCAAGCAGCGCTACATCGACGCCGGCCGCTTCCCGGGAACACAGGTCCTGATCTACCGCCGCGGCAAGGTCGTGCATTCGACCGCGCAGGGCTTTGCCGACCTCGAGCGCAAGGTCCCGGTCAAGGACGACACCATCTTCCGCATCTATTCGATGACCAAGCCGATCACGAGCGTGGCTTTCATGATGCTGCTCGAGGAGGGCCGCGTCGCGCTCGACGAGCCCGTCCACAAATACATTCCGGAATGGAAGAACCTCGGCGTGTTCCAGGCCGGCAGCTTCCCGGCCTTCCTGACCCGGCCACCGTCGCGGCCGATGCTGATCGTGGACCTGTTGCGGCACACCTCGGGTCTTACGTATGGCTTCCAGCAGCGCTCCAATGTCGACGCCGCCTATCGCGAGAACAAGATCGGCGAGGTCATCAAGGCCGGCACGCTGCAAAGCATGATCGAGGATCTCGCCAAGATCCCACTGGAATTTTCGCCGGGCGAAGCTTGGAACTATTCGGTTGCCACCGACGTGGTCGGCTATCTGATCGGCAAGATCAGCGGCATGCCGTTCGAGCAGTTCCTGAAGGAACGCATCTTCAATCCGCTCGGCATGAACGACACCGACTTCTTCGTGCCGGCAGACAAGGCGCATCGTTTTGCGGCCTGCTATTCCGCCGGCGTACAGATCGGCATGACGGCCGGCGAGGCCACATTGAAGCTGCAGGATGACCCGGCTACGAGTTCGTTCCTTACCCCGCCCTCGCTCGTCTCCGGCGGCGGCGGATTGTGCTCGACCGCGGCCGACTATCTCACCTTCTGCCGGGCGCTCCTCAATGGCGGTGAGCTTGGCGGCGTCAGGCTCATCGGGCCAAAGACGCTGAAGCTGATGACGTCGAACCATCTGCCCGGCGGGTTGGACCTGCCTGGCATGTCGCGCTCACTGTTCAGCGAAGCCACCTATAACGGCATCGGCTTCGGCCTCGGCTTTGCCGTCACCATGCATCCCGAGCAGACGCTGATTCCCGGCAGCCCCGGCGAGTATAATTGGGGCGGCGCGGCGACGACCTCGTTCTTCATCGATCCCGCCGAAGAACTGATCACGATCTTCATGACCCAGGTGCTGCCGTCGAGCGCCTATCCGCTGCGGCGCGAGCTGCGCACCCTGGTGTATGCGGCGATCACCGACAGCAATCTCTGAAGCCGGAGCCTCATCCCGCGGCATGATCGCCGCGGGATAGATGGCCTGCTATTTCAACATCTCCGGCACGATCAGGCGCGGCAGGAACAGCGATACGCTGGGCCAGATGATCAGCGCCGCCAGCACCAGCAGCATCGGGATCAGCATGATCACGGTGTCCTTGAGCGCATAACGCAGCCGCACCCCGGCAATCGAGCACGCGATCATCAGACATAGCCCGTAAGGCGGTGTCACCAGCCCGAACGCCAGCGAGACGATCGAGATGATCGCGAACTGCACCGGATGGAGATCGACCGCCCGCGCCAGGGGCTCCAGCACGGTGCCGACGATCACGATCGCCGGAATGGCATCGAGGAAGCAGCCGACCACCAGAAAACAGAAGGAGATGAAGAAGCCCGCCGCGATCGGCCCCATGCCCCATGTCGAGACGTTGGCCAGCAGTTCCTGCGGAATCTTGTAATAGGCGAGCAGCCAGCCGAATGCGCTCGCCGTGCCGATACAGAACAGCGCGACGCCGGCGAGGCGCCCGGTGTCGAGCAAGGCCTTGTAAAGTTCTTTGGCGCCGGTTTCGCGGTAGAAGAAAGCCGACAGCGCCACCGAATACAGCACCGCGACGCAGGCGGACTCGGTTGCCGTGAACCAGCCGAGGAGAATGCCTCCGACGATGATGAACGGGGTGATCAGCGCCGGTATAGATCGCCAGAGCGCGCAACGCATCTCGACCCAGCTCGACTTTGGATAGGTCGGATAGCCGCGGCGCACCGCATAGACATGCACGGTGACCATCTGCGCGCCCGCGATCAACAATCCGGGGACGATGCCGGCCAGGTACATCGCCGCGATCGACGTCGAGATCAACCCGCCCCACACGATCATCAGGATCGACGGCGGGATGATGACCGCAAGCACCGCCGACACCGCGGTGATGGCGATCGAAAACGAGAGGTCGTAGCCTTCCTTGGTCTGGGCATCGATGAAGATCTTCGACTGACTCGCCGCATCCGCGGTCGAGGAGCCGGAGATGCCGGCGAAGAACACCGACAGCACGACGTTGATCTGCGCCAGCGAGCCTGGCCAGTGCCCGACCATCGAACGCGACAGCGACACCAGGCGGTCGGTGATGCCGCCGATGCTCATCAGGTTCGCGGTCAGCAGGAAGAACGGCACCGCCAGCAGGATGAAGGAGTTGTAGGCATTGAAGGTTTCCTGCGCGAGCATCATCATCGACAGCCGCGGCTCGATCAGCAGGATCGGCAGGCAGGCAAGCCCGAGCGCGAACGCGACCGGTACGCGCAGGATGAGCAGGCCGATGAAAACGCCGAACAGGACCATAGCGGCCTGCCCGGCGGAAAGAACGCTGCCGCTCATCGTGCCACCCCGAACAAGATCCGCGCCTCATCGACGATCTGTTCGCCCGCGAACGCGATCCACGTGAAGCCTGCCACCGGCCATGCGACGTGAATCAGCCAGAGCGGCAGATCGGCCAGCTCCGACGTCCTGTTCCAGGCAAACCGCGTGAACTCAAGGCCCGCCCACACGAACACCAGCGCCAGCGCCAATATCCCGAGCCGTCCCGTGATCCGCACAGCGGCCTCCGACCGCCGCGACAAATCGGGCCAGACATCGACTTCGAAATGCTGCGCCTCCCTGACGCCGACCATCGCCCCGATCATGATGGTCCAGACGAACAGGAACCGCGCCATCTCCTCGGTCCAGATGTAGGATGGGATGAACGGCGTATAGCGCGAGATGATCTGCAGCGTGACGGGAATCACCAGGATTCCGACGCAGGCGGCCAGGAGGATTTCCAGCAATTTGCCGTAGGCGCGCGTCAGTCGCCGCCACAGCGACGGGTTGAAATCGATCGGCAGTTCGGTCATTGGCGCCCCCGCGCGGTAACACTCATCGAACGGGGCAAGCGGTGAAGCTTGCCCCGAAACTCCGGTCTGCGACGCGCAGCCTAGGCGACGTTGATTTTCTCGAAGATGGCCTCTGCGCCGATTTCCTTGGCGTAGGTAGCCATCACGGGATCGGCGAGCTTCTTCATGGCGTCGCGCTCCTCGAACGGCACGCGCTTGAGCTTGCCCGCCTTTTCCAGCGCGTCGAGCTTGATGACTTCCTCACTCGACTCGAGCTTGCGGCCGAAGTCCCCGGCCTCCTTGCCCGCCTTCATGATGGCGTCCTGCAGATCCTTGGGCAGGGTCTTGAGCGTTTTGACCGAGAAGCAGATCGGCCGGATCGACACCGCATGCTGGGTCAGATTGAGGTGCGGGGCCACTTCGTAGAACTTCATCGCCTCGACGCCGGCGGCTTCGTTCTCGCCGGCCGAGATCACGCCATTCTGGATGGCGTTGTAGACCTCATTATAGGCGATGACCGTCGGAGACATGCCGGCGGCGGCAAACGTCTTCGACCAGATCGGCGCGCCCTGTACACGCACCTTGAGGCCCTTGATGTCGGCCAGGTTCTTGAGCGGCTTGTTAGCGAAGATGTTGCGGATGCCGCCCCCGGCGTACCCGATCAGCACCACCTCGGCCTTCGCAGCGACTTCGTCGGCGACCGGCGCCAGGATGTTCGCCTCGACGACCTTGTTCATGTGGTCGATACCCTTGAACACAAAGGGAGCATCGATGAACGGCGCCGCCTTGGCGAAGGTCGACATGTGGGCCGGAGAGACGATGCCGTAATCGACCGCCTTGCCCTGCGACATGTACTCGAAATACTGCTTCTCGAGACCGAGGGACGAGTTCTTGTGCAGCGTGAAATTGACGGGCTTGCCGTAATACTTCTTCACCAGCTCTTCGAACCGAACCAGCGCCTTGGTAAACGCGTGGTCGTCGTTGAACTGCACGGCGCCGTTCAGCGTGACCGGCGCCTGCGCTTTTAAGATGGACGGCATTCCAAAGACGGCCGCTGTCGCACCGAGCCCGGTTAATACTGTTCTGCGTTTCATGTTGTCCCTCCCTGTGCTCCGCCCTTGTACCGGGTCGTGAGCTTTGCCGACGTTGCGGCTTGCAATTTTCGAAGCGTATTCAAAAGAGCGTTGCGATGGAAGCTAATTCCAATGCGCGGATCGAACAGCACAGCGCTGCAGCTTACGCAATGATGCGGCGCACCACGCAGGCCGCCGCTCCGCCGGTCACGAACGCGAAATCGGACTAAAATCCTTGGCGGATGCCGGCTGCTTCTCCTATGCTCGCGCCGGTTTGGGGGCGCCGATCCGGGACGAGCATTGCCAAAGCGTTCACTGTCGATGCGTCTCGTCCTTCTGGTGGCGGGAACCACGCTGCCGCTGATCATTTTCGCGGCCGGCATCGTTTTCAACAATTACGTCCAGGACCGCAAGGACGCGACGCAGCGCGTGCTGGAGACCGTGCGCGGCATCCGCCTCGTGCTCGATGCCCTATACTACTCGAACTTGTTCACCGGCGTGGTCAAGAAGGGCCTGATCGTGACGGTCGAAGTGCCTGTCATTCGCGACGGCGAGGTGATCTACGACATCTCGTTCAGCCCGCCGATCGAGATTTTCCAGGACACGATCGAAAAGCAGCTTCCGGGCAAGGACTGGACGATTTCGATCTTCGACGGCGAAGGCACCAATTTCGCGCGTGTACCGAACCCGCAGAACACGGTCGGCCAGCGGGCATCGCCGTCGCTCTATGCGGAGCTGTTTCGCAAACCCGAGGGAACCTTTGCGACCGTGTCGCTCGAAGGCGCGCCGCTGACCACCGGCGTTGCGCGCTCCTCGCTCACCGGCTGGACGGTCGCCGGCGGGATTGCGGAAAGCTCGCTGGTCGCCCCGTTATGGCGCAATCTGGCGATCACCAGCGTGATCGGTGGCGTGCTGCTGCTGGTCGGCCTTGGCTTTGCAGTGCGGATGGCGACGGCGATTGCCCGCGGCGAGATGCTGCACGATCTCCTGATTGACGAGCTCAACCACCGCGTCAAGAACACGCTCGCGATCCTGCAGTCGATCGCCATGCAGACCTTTCGCAGCGCCAGCCGGACCGAGCGTGAGACATTCGAGGGCCGGCTGGGTGCGCTCGCCGAAGCGCATAATCTGCTCAGCCAGGAGAAGTGGCAGGGATCCGAACTGCACGACGTCGTCGCACGGGTTCTCAATCCCTATCTGCTCAACAATCCGGAGCGGGTGCGGATGTTCGGACCGAAGGTGCCGCTATCGCCGCGGCTCGCCGTGGTGTTGTCGATGATCGTGCACGAGATCGCGACCAATGCCGCACAATACGGTGCGCTGTCGAACGACAGTGGAACCGTTACGCTGGATTGGGAGATCATCGCACAAGGCGGTGGCCGCAAACTTCGGATGATCTGGAGCGAGTCCGGCGGACCGCACGTTTCTGCGCCGGTGCAGCGCGGTTTCGGCTCTCGCCTGATCGAACGCAGCGCGCGAGACCAGCTCGGCGGCGAAGCCACCGTCGACTTCCTGCCGCGCGGCGTCGTCTGCACGGTGACTGCGGCGCTCGATCAGGAGGCTTGAGCGGATGGCGATTTCGACCGCGACAAGCCGCGGCGCGAGTTCGAAGAGCCTAACCGGAGGATGTCGCCGCAGGCTGGAGTCGGGATGGGGTTGCCCGCAACCAAAGAGCGACAACGAGTCGCACCGGCAAAGGCGCCGTGCAGGCCGGCCGGTCGGGGAGTTTTTGCGCAGGCCTATCGGGCCGAAGGCAGCGCTTATTTGATGAGCTTCAAATAAGGCGGCAATCGCGGGCCCGGTGCGGCCTTGGTGGTATGCGCAGCCTGAGCATCCGTCACCATCAGGTCGCACAGCGCCTTGAGTTCGGAATCCGTCACCCGATGCAGTTCCATCCGAAGCTCGAGAATGGCCAGCGACAGCAATCTCGCGGCCTCCGGGCTGGCCTTATCCATCAGAAACGCCCGACATTCCTCCAGCGTTGCGAGGAGCGACAACAATCGTTCTTCTGAATGGGCCGCCGGCATTTTGTCAGTTCCCGAGCTTGCAAGATAGATTGGAGGCGGTTCGGATCGTCGCTTCATGAGCCTCTCCACGAAAAGGCACCAAAATAATTCGGCCGCTGTCACGCAATGGATCGTGTGAGAGCCTGACCTGATGATCCAGAAGTTTTACTCAATTGTCCAGCACACTATCGATTTGAAAATCGTATCGACCGTGCTGTATTTTTTCAGATATCACGGTTGAGGCATGTGCTCGATACAAGCCACGGGAAGTCCTTTCGTACACCTAAAGAGGTATTTCATCGGCCCACAACCCGCCACAAATATCCGTAGAAGTACCGGGTACACAGGCGTTACACGGTAAGTATGCTCCCAAAATCTGTGGCAAGTGAACTCGCGGTGGTTGTAGTTTGTCGAATAGTTTGCCAAATGTACGGGTGCGGGGTTTTGCTAAATTATGCCCCGGGCGCCAATGGCTGGAGGCAGCCGACGGCGCCGGTATCAGGGTGTTTCCAATGCGCAAATGCGTTTGGCTACCATCCCGCAATCACTCGATATCCCGTGGTTCTAACGACGAACTCACGACCCTGACGAACTTAACGCGGTAAATGCGGATGAACCCCTGGCTTGATCGCTCAGGGTTTCCCGATCGAAGGACGGTAAAACCAGAATGAAAACATCAGCAGCAAAGAAGATGAAGCAGCGCAGTGCCGGCAAACCCGACATTGAATTGGGCAAGCGGATTCGCCTGCGGCGTGTTGAGCAGAAGATCTCGCAAGCAGAGCTTGGCGACAAGCTCGGCGTCAGCTTCCAGCAGGTCCAGAAGTACGAGAAGGGCGTCAACCGTGTCGGCGCAGCTCGTCTTCAGCAGATCGCTACCGCGCTTGATGTGCCCGTCACCTTCTTCTACGACGGCGACGGCAAGGCGCGTGAGGTCGAGAGCCTGCTGTTCCTCGACAGCGCTTTCAGCCTGCGGTTGTTGCGAGCCTACAGCAAGATCAAGGACCAGACCGTACAACGTCAGCTGGTGTCCTTGATGGAATCGATCGCAGCGAACGAAGACTGATCGGTTGCCTGGTGCTTTCGCGCGGACCGGGGCCGGTTCGCGCGAAGAACACGCGTGAAAAGTATGCGTCAAAAAAAGTACGCGTCAAAAAAATACGCCGCGAATAACCACGGCTCCAACAATCCACGTCTTCAACAAATCCACGCCTTCGACAAATAGAGCCCGGTTGTGACTCCGTCAGAACCGAAACGGCTCTAGCTTCCGGCACCGCGCACACGATCGATCAGCCCGAGCGGATCGTCCGGCACGCGAACGCCCCGCCAGGCCACGTGCTGGTCCGGCCGCGACAACACCAGACCCGGCAGCACCAGACCGTTGCCATCACCGGTGGCAATGTCCGCTCCCTCGACATCGAGCACCGCAAGTGGCACACCCCTCACGCGAGCCGCCGCCTCGAGCGCAGCGACGTCTGCGGCTGAATCGAACCTCAACAGCGTAAACCCCTCGCCCATGGCGTCGTAAATCGAACTTCCGTCGGCGCGCCGAAAATGCGGCGTACGGCAGCCCGGGACTGTCGAGGGCGTATAGAGGCTCATCGTGTAGGCCGGAGCCGCGGCGCCGTCATAGGCGATGATCGGCGAGCGATCGTAATAGGTGCCGAAATTGAGGCCGGCGCAGGCATATTGCTGGACGTTGATCTCATAGGTGAGCCGGCCGATTTCTTCGCGCACGCGCTCGCCTTGCGGACCCGCCGCCTCGATGTCCGCTGGCACCGACCCTCGGCGGCGAATTTCGGCTTCCGCATGCGACATCGCAAACCGTGACACCTGGCTGGTGATCGGCCAGCGTTCCGCTTCATAGGCGTCGAGGATGGAGGGTGGCGCCCAGCCGTTGAGATGCGCCGCCAGCAGCCACGACAGATTCATGGCGTCCGCAATCCCTGCGTTTATGCCGTAGCCGGCGTAGGGCACCCAGATATGCGCGGCATCGCCGGCGATGAAGGCGCAGCGATCACGAAACTTGCTGGCGATCAGCCGGCGGCCGTACCAGTCTTCCTTTGAGAGGATCTCGTAGTTGAAATCACCTTCCATGCCGAGGATGGTGCGCAGACAGGCATCGCGGTCGACCTCGTCGAAACCGCCCTCGCCCGGCTTCATGTAATTATGCACCAGCCAGCGCTCGCGACCGTCGATCGCATATACCATGCCCGAGCGGCGCGGGTTGATGGCACCGGTGCCCCACGCGCGTTCGCATCGCTGACGATCGATCAGCCCGGGTGCGCGAATGTAGGTCGACTGCACGCGCTGGATCACGGCATCGCCGGACAATTCGGCGCCGATCGCCTTGCGAACAATCGAGCGCGCGCCGTCGCAACCGATCAGGTAACGGCAATTCACGGTCCTCACGGCGCCGGTGTCGAGATCACGCAAGCTCATGCGCGCGCCGGTATCTTCCACCACGACGTCCTCGACCGAGGTCCGGTTGATGATCCGGATGCGCGATTGCGCCGCCGCGTGCGCAAACAGGATCGGCTCAAGGAATATCTGGTTGATGCGGTGCGGCGGCTCCGGCGTCGGCCAGTTGCAATCGGGGCCATCCGTCGCGGTGAAGCGATCGCGCCGGCAGGGAATGTGAATCCGCGTCAGCTCCTGCCCGGTGAACGAGGTGCGGTAGCTGATGTCGTGCGGATAATCCGCCGGCAATCCGGCATTGCGGATGTTCTCGGCGAGGCCCAGCCGCCGGAAGATCTCCATGGTGCGGGCGGCGACGTGGTTGCATTTCGGTTCCGGCGGCGCTGCGGGCGCCCGCGTTTCCACCACGGTCACGTCGATGCCGCGCCAGGCCAGGTCGATCGCAAGGGTGAGCCCGACCGGTCCGGCGCCAACGATTAGGACATTGCTATCATTCATGCCGGACACTGACCGTGCGCTTGCAGAGGAGCCTTTACAGAGGACTTCTTGGCAGAGGCATTCTTGTTATTCGAGTTCGGCGCCGGAGTTCTTGACGATCACGGCCCAGCGCTCGACTTCGGTCTTGATGTAAGCTGCAAAACTGTCCGGTGTCGACGGCGGCAGCGGCTCCAGCGAAAGCTTTATCAACTTCTCCCGCGTTGGCGGGTCAGCCGTCAGCTTCGCGAGTTGCGCCGCCAATGCATCGACGATCGGGCGCGGCGTGCCCGCCGGCGCGACCACGCCCTGCCAGGCCACCAGTTCAAAGCCGGTGAGGCCCGCTTCGGCGAGGGTGGGAATATCAGGCGCAATCGAAACGCGCTTGGGCGTGGTCACGCCGAGCACCCTGACCTTGCCTTCGCGGATCTGTTGCAGCGCCGGCTGCAGGTCCACCACCATGAAGGGGATATGCCCCGCGATCACATCGAGCATCGCCGGCACACTGCCGCGATATGGCACGTGGCGGACATCGATTCCGGCTGCCGACTTCAGCATTTCGGCGCCGAGATGTTGCGGACTTCCATTGCCGGCCGAGCCATAGCTGAGGCCGGGCTTTGATTTGGCGTAGGCGATGAACTCCGGTAGCGTCTTGGCCGGGATCGTCGGGTTGACGATCAGGGCAAAGGGCACGCCGGCCAAAAGGCCGATCGGCTCAAAGTCCTTTGTGGGGTCGTAGGGTAATTTCCTGTACAGCGTCTTGTTGATGGCGAGCGTGGTCGAGGTCGCCATCAGCAGCGTGTAGCCGTCGGGCTCCGACTTTGCGACCAGGTCTGCGCCCAGCGTGGTACCGGCCCCCGGCTTGTTCTCGACAATGACGGTTGCATCCAGGCCGCTCCTGAACTGGTCGGTGACCAGCCGGCCAAGCAAGTCGGTGGTGCCGCCCGGCGGATACGGCACGATCATCCTGATCGTCCGGTTGGGATAGGTCGCCTGAGCCTGCGCTGGCGAAACGGCCAGCCAGGCCAGCCCACCGCCGCATCCCGCAATCGCTTCCCGGCGCGTCAGCGGCATGCATTCCTCCCGAGAGAATGACGCTTCTTGCTTCTTGTCTGTTGCGAACCACCATAGCACGCCACAGCGAAAACGCATGGCAGGATTGGGCGTGCTTCCAGACCTTGCCCGGGATCGCCGAACCGTGGCACGACAGCCGAAAGCCTCCTGAACACGGACCGGAGTCCGAGCGATGCTAGATGTTCCCAACAACTCTGAAAAATCCTACGCCGACCGCAAGATCCTGCAGCGCGTCAGCGACGGCGTCGGGATTATCACCTTCAACAATCCCGAGAAGCGCAACGCGATGTCGCTCGAGATGTGGGAAGGGCTCGGCAGCGCGCTGATCGAATTGCGCGACAATCCCGACATCCGCGTCGTGATCATGGCCGGCGCCGGCGACAAGGCGTTCGTCTCGGGCGCCGACATCAGCCAGTTCGAAAAGACCCGCCACAACGCCGAAGCCTCCGAAGAGTACTCAAAACGCAGCGCCGCACAGCGCGCGCTGTTGGCGGACTATCCGAAGCCGACGATCGCCTGCATCCGGGGCTTCTGCCTCGGCGGCGGCATGCAGGTCGCGATGCTGGCCGACATCCGGCTTGCGGCCGACAACAGCCAGTTCGGCATTCCCGCCGCCAAGCTCGGCATCGCCTATGGCTATGACGGCCTCAAGCACCTGGTCTCGCTGGTCGGCCCGTCCTGGGCGCGGCTCATCATGTACACGGGCATGCGGATCGACTCCACCGAAGCATTGCGGATCGGGCTCGTCGACCGCGTCTTGCCCGGGCCTGATTTGTGGGACGCGACCATGGAGATCGCACGCACGATTTCCGGCAACGCACCGCTCGCGATCAAGGCCGCCAAGATCACCATCGCCGAGGTGCTGAAAGACGAAAGCCGTCGCGACATGGACGCGATCAAGCAGATCGGCACCGCCTGCATGGACTCGGAGGATTTTCGCGAGGGCCGCACTGCGTTCATGGAAAAGCGCAAGCCGAAGTTCAAGGGACGATGAGTCTTCGTAGGGCGGATTAGCGTCAGCTAATCCGCCATCTTGCTTGCTTCGGTGGGTTATACTTCGCTAATTAGCGTTACCGTAATCCGCCGTTCTGTCGACGGCGGATTACGCCTTCGGCTCAATCCGCCCTACAAAAATCACAACGCCGCCAGCACCGCCTTCGTAATATCCGCGGTGCCGTTGCCGCCGCCGAACTCCATCGGTTTGATTCCATTCGCATAGGCCTTGTCGACCGCGCGCTCGATGCGCTCGCCGGCTTCGGCGGCGGTCTCCAGCCCGTGCTTTTCGGCGAGCCAGTCCAGCATCATCGCCGCCGAAAGGATCATGGCCGTTGGATTGGCCTTGCCCTGCCCCATGATATCGGGCGCCGTGCCATGGCAGGGCTGGAACACCGCGTGGCGGTCGCCGATATCCGCCGACGGCGCCATGCCGAGACCGCCGATCAGGCCGGCGGCGAGGTCGGAAAGAATATCGCCGAACATGTTCTCCGTCACCATGACGTCGAAATCCCAGGGGCGCTTCACCATCATGAGCGAGCAGGCATCGACGTAAACCCGCTCGGCCCTGACATCAGGGTGGCGCTGCGCGGCCTCGTCGAACATCCCGCGGAAGAACGCGAACGCCCTGAACACATTTGCCTTGTCGACACAGGTTAGCCCGCCATTCGTGCGCCCGCGCGCCTTGCGGCGTTCGGCGAGGCGGAATGAAAACTCGAACAGCCGTTCCGAGGTCTTGCGGGTGATGACGAGTGTCTCGCGCGCCTCGGTATCGGTCACGACGCCCTTGCCCATCGACGCGAACAGGCCTTCGGTGGATTCCCGGATCAGAACCAGATCGATGCCCTTCTGATCGGCGCCGACGATCGGGCTCGGCACGCCCGGAATCAGCCGCGCCGGGCGCACGCCGGCATAGAGATCGAAATGCATGCGCAGTTCGATCTGCGGCGCGATCTCGGTATTGTCTGGGTAGCGTACCGACGGCAGACCGCAGGCGCCGAGCAGGATGGCGTCGGCTTCTTCGCACAGCCGCACCGTGCTGTCCGGCATCGATTTTCCTGTCGCCAGATAATTATTGGCGCCCGCCGGCGCGTCGGTGAAGCGAAATTTCAGATCCGTTGTCGCCTCGATCTTTCGCAAGACTTCGAGCGCCGGGGCCATCACTTCGGGGCCGATGCCATCGCCGCCGAGTACGGCGATGTGGAGTGCGTTATTGGCGGACATGGATTTCCTTCACGACGGATTGATAATGAGTTCGTCATGGCCGGGCAAAGCCGTCTGAAAGGACGGCGTCGCTTCCGCTCGCCTTTCCCGGCCATCCACGTCTTCATCGCTGTTTCGAGAAGCAAGACGTGGATGCCCGGCACAAGGCCGGGCATGACGGAAAAATACTCTACGGCGTCAGCACCGCGCGGCCGACCAGCTTGCCCTTCTGCAAATCGGTCAGCGCCTCGTTGGCCTTGGCGAGCGGCATTGTCGTAACCGGGATCGGCGCGATTTTTTTGCTGCGGACCAGATCGAGCAACTCCTGGGTTTCTCGCAAATTGCCGACATAGCTGCCCTGGATCGTGATGGCCTTGATCGGAATCAGCGGCAGCGCGAAGGTCGCCCCGCCGCCGAACAGGCCGACGATCACGAGCTTGCCGCCCTTGGTCAGGCAGTCGAAACCGAGCTGCGTGGTCTGGGCATTGCCGACGAGGTCGATCACCGCGCGGATCGGACCGCCGGCTTTTTTCTGCAGCTGCTCCAGTGCATCCGCGGCCTTGCCGTCGACGGTCGCAAGCGCGCCTGCCGCCTCGGCGGCTTCGCGTTTGCGCGCGTCGATATCAACCATGATCGCGCCCTTGCCGCCCATCGCCTTCAGAAGCGACAGCGCCATCAGGCCGAGGCCGCCTGCGCCGAAGATCACGATCGGCGTATGCAGGACGTTCTCGACTTTTTTCAGCGCGCTGTAGGTGGTGACACCCGAGCACGCATAAGGCGCCGCCGTGACGGGATCGAGCCCGTTCAGGTTCAACAGATATTTCGGGTGCGGCACGGTCATGTGATCGGCGTAGCCGCCGTCGCAATAGACGCCGAGCGAGTTCGGCTTGACGACGCACATGTTCTCGTCACCGCCGACACAGGTCTCGCATTTGCCGCAACCGAGCCAGGGATAGACCAGCGTGACGTCGCCGACCTTAAGGCCACCGCTCGCGGCCTTGGCGTCGGGACCGAAAGCCAGGATCTCGCCAACGGTCTCGTGGCCCATCGTGCGGGGCAGCGAAACGCCGCGGTCTTTCAGCGACAGCGGCTTGCGCCCGTGACCGAGATCGTAGCCGCCCTCCCAGATGTGGAGATCGCTGTGGCACACGCCGGCCGCCTTCACTTTGATCAACACCTGCGAGCCCGTGGGCTCCGGCGTCGGATGATCGACCTCTTTCAAGGGGGCGTTGAACTCGGCGACCTGGAAACTCTTCATCGGTTCTCTCCCGTCATTCTTGTTCTTGAATGGGTAATTTCGGCCCGACATTGCCACGTCTGTCCAGACGAGACAAACGCACTCGATCCTTCGATATTCAGATCAGCGGATGATGGCAAGCCACGAACTGTCCGGACGCCACGGCGCGAAGTTCCGGCATCTCGTCGCTGCACCGCTGGTCCGCGCGGGGACAGCGGGTCCGAAAACGGCAGCCGGATGGCGGCGAAATCGGCGAAGGCGGCTCGCCGACCGGCACGGTCTCGGCGGGACGCACGTCGGGATCGGGCATCGGAATCGCCTCGATCAGCAGTGCGGTATAGGGGTGCGCCGGCCTTGCGAACAACTGCTCGGACGGACCGACCTCGCACAACCGACCGAGATACATCACCGCGACGCGGTCGCTCACCGCCTTCACGACGGCGAGATCATGCGCGATGAACAGCAGCGTCAAGCCATAGCGCGACTTCATCTCTTCCAGCAGGTTGAGGATCTGCGCTCGGATCGAGACGTCGAGCGCGGAGACCGGCTCGTCGCAAACGATGAATTCCGGATTGAGCACCAGCGCGCGCGCAATGCAGATGCGCTGGCATTGCCCGCCGGAGAATTCATGCGGCAGCCGTCCGACCACCAGCGCCGGATCAAGCCCAACGGCGCTGAGCGCTTCGTCGACGAGCTTTTGGCGTTTGGCCGAATCCTTGACGCCCGAGATGATCAGCGGCTCGGCGATGATGTCGCCGATCCGTCGCCGCGGGTTCAGCGACGCGATCGGGTCCTGGAAGATCAGCTGCACGCGCCGGCGCATCAGGCGCAGCGTGTCGCCGTGCATCGCCGTGAGGTCCTGGCCGTCGAACAGCACCCGGCCCGATACCGGCCGGCGCAGCTGCAGCACCGCGCGGCCGAGCGTCGACTTGCCGCAACCGGATTCGCCGACCAGCCCGAGCGTTTCGCCGCGGGCGATCTGCAGGGAAACGCCGGATACCGCGTGCACGATCTTGTTGCCGACCGGATACTCAACGACGAGATTATCGACGTCGAGCAGCGGGTCGTTTGAAACGGCGGGTGAGGCTTGCTGCGTCATGCGCCGGCACCCGCACCGGTGCCGATCGGACGGAAGCAGGCAAACTGGTGAGCAGGCGAGTTCGATTCCTCGAGCCGCGGCTTCTCGACATGGCATTGGGCCCACGCATAGCGGCAGCGCGGCGAGAACGAACAGCCTTTCAGCGGCCGTGTCGGATCGGGTGGACGGCCCGAGATCGCCGGCAGCGGCGTATGTGGCGCGGCGTCGATCTTTGGAAGCGCGGCAAGCAGCGCCTCGGTATAGGGCATCCGCATTTTCTTGAACAAGGCCGGCGTCGGCGCACGCTCCACCACGCGGCCGGCATACATGACCGCGACCTCGTCGGTGCGGCCGGCGACGACGCCGAGGTCATGGGTGATCAGGATCATCGCCATATGCCGGCGGCGCTGCTCGCGTGCCAGCAAATCGAGGATCTGGGCCTGGATCGTGACATCGAGCGCGGTGGTCGGCTCGTCCGCGATCAGCAGCTTCGGCTCGCAGGACAGTGCGATCGCGATCGCCACACGTTGCCGCATGCCGCCCGACAGCTGATGCGGATATTGCATCAGGCGCTGCTCGGGCGCGGGAATGCCGACCGCTGCGAGCAGCTCGACGCTGCGCCTGGTCGCGGCGGCCATATCGAGTTCGAGGTGTTCCTGCAGGGTCTCAATCAACTGGGTGCCGATGGTCAGCACCGGATTGAGCGAGGTCATCGGATCCTGGAACACCACCGCCAGCGAACGGCCGCGCAGCTTGCGCAGTTTCTCCGGCGACAGCTGCAGCAGATCCTGCCCGTCGAACATCACGCGGCCGGAGAGTTTTGCTCTTTTCGGCAGCAATTGCAGGATCGCGCGCGACAGCATGGTCTTGCCGCAACCGGACTCGCCGACCACGCCGAGCGTCCGACCGGCGCCGATGGTGAGGTCGACACGGTCCACCGCGCGCAGATTGCCGCGCGGCGTCGGCAAATCGACGATGACATCCTCGACGGAAAGCAGGGTACCCTCTGTCACAGCGCGCCCTGACGGGGATCGGTGAGCGCCCGGAGCGTGTCGCCGACCAGGTTAAAGGACAAGA
Organism: Bradyrhizobium sp. AUGA SZCCT0158; assembly: GCF_018130065.1. Classification (GTDB taxonomy): domain Bacteria; phylum Pseudomonadota; class Alphaproteobacteria; order Rhizobiales; family Xanthobacteraceae; genus Bradyrhizobium. The sequence continues at coordinate 51,391 of NZ_JAFCME010000007.1, forward strand.
CGGTCAGGAACATCGCGATGGCCGGAATGAAAGCCAGCCGGGGCGCCATCTCGAGACTTTCGCGCCCCTCCCCGATCATGCTGCCCCAGCTCGATATCGGCGGCGGCACGCCGAGGCCCAGGAACGACAATGAACCTTCGGCCACGATGGTGATGGCGACGGCGAGCAGGAAGAACGCAAACAACGGCAGCATCACGTTGGGCAGCAACTCGCGCAGCAGGATGCGCGTATGCGTCGCGCCAAGCGCCTGCGCCGCGATCACGAATTCGCGGCGCGCCAGTGTCAGCGTTGCCGCCCGCGCCACCCGCATGAAGGCGGGAACGCCGAGCAGGCCGAGAATAAAGGTCAAGTGCAGGATCGACTGGCCGAGATAGGCGGTCACGGCCAGCGCCAGAATCAGCGGCGGAAACGCCAGCAGCACATCCATGCTGCCGACCACCACCGATTCGAATCGGCCGCGGAAATAGCCCGCCAGGATGCCGAGTGCGCCGCCGAAGGTGAGCCCGATGATCGGCGCACACAGCCCCACAATCAGCGATATCCGCGCGCCGTAGATCACCCGGGCTAGTTCGTCGCGGCCGAGGCCGTCGGTGCCAAGCCAGTGCTCTGCTGAGAACGGTGCGCGCTTTTCCAGCATGTCCATGTCGGTCGGGCTCGGCAGCGGCAGCACGTCGGCGAAGATCGCCACCGCAAACACGAAAATCATCCAGACGATCGCCATCCAGAACAGCGGTCCGAGCCGGCGGCCGCGCCGCACCGGGGCTTCGGCAACTGACGCGTCGATGCCGAGTTCAAGCGTGGCCATGGCGGATCCTCGGATCGAGCATGGCGTAGAGCATATCGACGATGAAGTTGATCAGCACGAATCCGGCTCCGACCAGCAGCACCACGCCCTGCAGAATGATGAGGTCGCGCGTGGTAATGGCGCCGACCAGGAGCCGGCCGATTCCCGGCAGCGCAAAAACCGTCTCGACGATGACGGCGCCGCCGATCAATCGCCCGATATTGATTCCGGTGATCGTGACCAGCGTCAGCGACGAAGGCTTCAGCGCGTGCACGAACAGGATGCGCGATGCCTTCAGGCCTTTGGCCTTGGCCAGCGCGATATAATCTTCCTGCAGCGTCGCGATCATGTCGGAGCGAAGCACGCGCATGATGCCGGGCCATTCGGCGAGCGCCAACGTCAACGCCGGCAGCACCATGAACCGCAGGTTTTTGGCCGGATCTTCGCCGAACGGCACGTAGCCCGTCGCCGGCAGCCAGCGCAACTCCACCGCAAACAGATAGATCAGCAGGATCGCCGACAGAAAAGTCGGCACCGACAGCATGCCGAAAGCGGTGCCGGTCATGAAGCGATCGAACGGTCCGCCGCTGCGCGCAGCACAAATGATCGCCAGGGGAACGCCGATTGCGAGCGCGATGACCTGGGCCAGGACCATGAGTTCCAGCGAGATCGGAAGCCGCTCGGTAACCGCCTGCAATACGGTTTGGCCGGTACGGAACGATCGGCCCAGATCGCCCTGGAGGATGTTACCGAGCCAGCCGAAGTAACGGACCCAGATCGGCTGGTCCAATCCCATTTCCTGACGAAGGGCCGCAACCTTTTCCGGCGTCGCCTGATCGCCGAGGATCGTGTAGGCGAGATCGCCCGGCAGCAGCGACGCGATCAGAAACGTCAGCAGCGATACCGCGATCAGCACCGGCACGAGATACAGGAGCCTTCGCGCGACGAAACCGAGCATGCGCTGTTATTCCAGCCAGACGCGGGATACGTCGACGATTCCGCTGTACATCTTCGGCAAGCCTTTAACCTTCGCGCTCGACATTGCGTAATAGGTGTTCTGGAAGGTCCAGTACCAGATCGCTTCCTTGTTGATGAGCCGGCTGATGGCGCAGTAATCCTCGGCGCGCTTGGCCTGGTCGGCGGTGACCCGCGCGCGGTCGAGCAGTTGATCTAGTTCCGGGTTCGAATAGTTAGCCAGCGCAACCGGGCTGCCGGTGCGGAAATTGGCATACATCTGGACGTCGGGATCGGCCAGATCGACGATCCGCCATGGCGTGACCTGGAACTGGCGCATGAAGGCACGTGGCGGGATCGTGGCCTGGTCGACCTGCTCGATTTCCATGTTGGCGCCGACCCGTTTCCAGAACTGTTGCAGCACCTGGCCGGTGGCGCGCCCGCGCGGCGTCGCCGTGACGAGCATCTTGAACTCGACCGGCTTGCCGTATTCCTTGATCAGCGCCTTCGCCTTCTCGGCGTCTTCAGGAAGCGCACCATCGTCCTTGCATTTGACCCAGGAGCCGTCGCCATAGGGGTTGGTGGCTGGCCGGGCCAGGCCATTGGTAAGCGCCTGCGACATCTTCTTGCGATCGAGCGCCATCACCAGCGCCTGGCGCACGCGAACGTCGTCGAACGGCGCGACCTTGGTGTTGAAGGCGGCAACCGCCGCGCCGGAGCCGGCATAGGTATGCACCGTCAGCTTCGGATCCTTCTGCGCCTTCTGGATATTGTCGGCGTCGGCCTCATCGTCCCAGATGACATCGGCTTCGCCGGATTGCAGGCTGGCGAAACGCGACTGCGCGTCCGGCAGCGGCTTCAGGACGATGCGATCGAGATAAACGCGGTCCTTGTCCCAGTAGTCCGGGTTCTTCTCAAGCACCAAGCGGTCGCCCGCGGTCCAGGATTTCAATATGAACGGTCCGGTGCCGACCGGATTGCGGTTGTAGTCGTCTCCCTTGGCTTTCCACGCCGTCGGTGAATGCACGGAATTGTTCCCGCTTGCGAAGCTCACCAGCGACGGCAAGTTCACCGACGGATCCTTCAGATTGTAGACCAGTGTCAGTTCATCGGTCGCCTCCACGGAATTGACGAACGAAATGTAAAACGCGCAGCGGCACTTGTTGGCCGGATCTTTCTGCCGGTCGAAATTCTCCTTGAAGGCTTTCGCATTGAACGGTGTGCCGTCGTGGAACTTGACTCCGGGCCGCAGCTTGAAGGTCCAGGTCTTGAAATCCTCCGAGGACGACCAGGACAGCGCGAGCTTCGGTTGAACGACGCCCTTGTCATCGAGATAGGTGAGGGTGTCGAAGATCGCCGCAGCCGCCGTCAAGGCGGCCGTATCGTACACGCCGACCTTCAGGGGGTCGAAGCCTGCAATATCGAGTTCGAGCCCCATCGTGATGCTGCCGCCCTTCTTCTGGGCGTTGGCGGGAACGGCACAGAGCGAGACCGCAAATCCCGCCACAAGAAATAATCGCGCGAGTGCGCTCGACCGGACCGCAGCTGTCATGGATGCTCCCTCTCAAAGTGTCGTCCGTCCGGTGTTCCGGATCGTCGATGGCTGACGGTAAGATTGTCTGGAATCGCAGTCCCGGGCAAGGCCGTTCGCGAGGCGGGATGAAAAGCCGCAGGCTTCAGCCTCGTCGCCGCAGCGCGGTTTCCCTTAGCCGTGCGCCGCCTTCGGCGGTTTGCCGGCAAAGGCCGCGATCTCGTCTTCCGACAGGCCGGTCTCTTTCAGATAGGCACGCGTATGCTCGCCAAGCGTCGACATGCGTTTCGCGGCCGCGACCCTGGCGCCCGACATGCGGAACGGCAAATTGAGCACCTTGAAGCTGCCGCCGCCATCCTGCACCTCGGCCAACGCGCCGCGATGGGCGATCTGCGGATCTTTCAGCGCCTCGGCCACCGTGCGATAGGCCGATGAAGGCACGCCGTGCTCGTTGAGTGCGACGAGACATTGCGCTGTCGTCACCGCGCGCGACCACGCCTCGACGCCGGTCATCAGGCTGCCCCAGTTTTCACGGCGATCGGAATATTTCGCAAAGCGCGGATCGTTGACCCATTCGGGATGACCGATCACCTTCATCAGGCTCTGGAAGGTTTTTTCGCTGGCGATCGCGACCATGACATAGCCGTCCGAGGTTTCGATCGGCCCGAACATCGGCCGCTGCGTCGCCTTGACCTCGAATTGCGACCACTGCAATTCGTTCAATGTCAGGCTCAGCATCGATTCCAGCATCGATACGTCGATGTGCTGGCCCTTTTCGCTGTGGGCGCGCTGATACAGCGCCGCCGAGATCGCGCCGAACGCGTAGACGCCGGTGAGAACGTCGGCATGATAGATGCCGCAATAGTCCGGCCGGGTGCGCCCGGGCTGATAGGCCAGATGGGCCATTTCATACCCCGAGGCTGCATGGATCACCGGCGCATAGGCCGGCAGTTCCGCCGACGGCCCGGTCTGGCCGTAGCCGGAGATCGAGCAGTAGACCAGTTTCGGATTGAGCGCGTGCAATGAAGCGTAGTCGAGCTTCAATCGCCGCATCACGCCGGGGCGGAAATTCTCGACCAGCACGTCCGCTTTCGCCATCAGGCGGCGCACGGCTTCCACGCCCGCCGGCGACTTCAAATCGAGCACGAGGCTGTTCTTGCCGACATTGAGCTGCCCGAACGCTGTGCTGCAATGGTTCCGGACCGGTGGGCGGGTCCGCATCGTCTCGCCTTCGACGGTTTCGATCTTGATGATCTCGGCGCCCATATCGGCTAGCATGCGCGTGCAATGAGGTCCGGCAATCGTGGTCGAAAAATCGATGACGCGCAGGCCAGCGAAGCTTCCCGTCAAATTCCCCTCATCGTTACCGACTATCGTCATTCCGTAAGCTCCCTTGACGCTTCCTTGGCCCTTCGGCTCTTTGGTTTCTGGCACTGGCGTGACCCTAGTTTGTGCGATCCCGGCAGGGAAGCGTTCTGACGGAACGACTTATCCGCGGCCGCATTATCCTTCATCAGTTCGAATTGGACCCTTTCTTGCATAAGTCATAGTTCAGGTTGGTACGAGGGCGTTCCTTGAAGGTCTTATTCGTAACCACGGAAATGGATGACTTCGTCCGGGTTGGCGGTCTCGCCGCCGTTTCCGCCGCCCTGCCCCGGGCGCTGCGCCCGTGGAGCGACGTCCGGATCATGCTGCCCGGCTACCGGGACATCCTCGAACAGTTCACTCACATTGAAATCGTTGGGCAATGCGCGCCTTTGGCGGAGATGCCGGCCTGCTCGCTCGGCCGGGCGTCGACACGGGACGGCCTGCCGGTTTATGTATTGTTGTGCCCACAACTCTACGACCGGCCGGGTAACCCCTACGGCGACGAATCCGGGCGCGACTGGCCGGATAATGACATCCGTTTCGCGCGATTTGCATCTGCTGCGGCCGAACTCGCCGCAGGCAGTCTGGACAGGAATTGGGCAGCGGATCTGGTCCACGCCAATGACTGGCAGGCCGCACTCGCGCCGGCCTACCTCGCCTGGAAAGGCATCAAGGTCCCCTCGATCCTGACCATTCACAACCTGGCCTATCAGGGGCTGTTTCCGCGGGAGTCGTTGCGGCGGATCGGCGCGCCCGAAGCCTCCTTCCACATCGACGGTCTCGAATTCTACGATCAGATGTCGTTCTTGAAGGGCGGCATCGTTTACGCCTCGCATCTGACCACGGTCAGCGCGACCTACGCCAGAGAGATTACGACGCGCGAGCTTGGCTGCGGGCTCGAGGGCCTGCTGCGGCAACGCTCGGATGCTTCGGAGTTGACCGGTATCCTGAACGGCATCGACGAAAGCTGGGATCCGCGCGCCTGCGCGCAGCTGGCGCAGCAGTTCGGCGCAGGCGATTGGCAAGGCAAGCAAGCCAACGCCGACTACGTCCGCAAGCAGTTTGGTCTTGCGGTGTCGCGCGGTCCGATCTTCGGTCTGGTCGCCCGCCTCGTGCATCAGAAGGGCATCGACCTCGTTCTGTCCGCCGCCGACGCGATCGTCGAGGCCGGCGGACAAATCGTCGTCACCGGCAGCGGCGAGCCGTATATCGAGCAGGCGCTGGTCGATGCGCATCGCCGCAGGCCGGACGCGATCGGGGTCGTCATCGGTTTCAACGATGGACAGGCGCGACGAATTTTCGCCGGCAGCGATTTCACGCTGATGCCTTCGCGGTTCGAACCGTGCGGACTGAGCCAGATGTATGCCCAGCGGTTCGGATCGCTGCCGATCGGTCATCAGACCGGTGGGCTGGCGGAGACCATCAAGGACGGCGAGACCGGCTTCCTGTTCTCGCAGCCTTCGGCGGAGTCCTTCCTCGGCGGCGTGCGCCGCGCGTTCGATGCCTTCATGGCGAAAGACCGCCTCGACCTGATGCGCCGCAGCGCCATGGCGCGGTCCTTCAGCTGGGATCTTTCGGCCTCGCTCTATAACGCGCTGTACCGGAAGACGGTGGGCTCGCACGTCAGTGTGTGACCGCGATTGCGGGCAGCGCCGCTGACCAAACGCCTCAGCCGACGACCGAATGTTGGCTCCGGAGGCCCCCTCCAATACTCCTCCGCGCAAAGCCACGCCGGCTCTCGGAGCCGGCGCGGCGACGCTGTCGCACCAGATGCTCACCCGGTTCAAACCTATTTTTAGCGGCGCGCTCGAACCGGCTTCCATCTGACGCCGTCGAAGTGTTGTGCGAACCCATTCCGGTTTCGCCAAACCGAGAAATGGAGAGTTTTAGATGTCGATGAAATCGAAGTTATCTTTGGCTGCCATGGCCGGCCTCGTCGCAATGAGCGCCCTGGCAACCACCAGCGCCAGCGCTTTTTCTTCGCTGCGGATGTGTGACGAAACCTCGCCGAGGCTGGGTTGTGGAAGTGGCTGGTTCTACCAGGAGGAGGCCCGCTCCAAGCGTCTGCCAACGCCCCCGCGTCATCAGGCCTTCGGTAGCCGCGATGACGCCATGCTGAATGCAGGCGGTGGCGGCGGTGGTGGCGGCGGCGGTGGTGGTGGCGGCCGATAAGCTGCACTGACCCCTATTACGAGTAAGAGGCCGCCGGGGTGACCCGGCGGCGCTTCGTGCTTCAACGCCTGGATGAAGACTGCTGATCTGGACGACGGCGGACCGCTCAGGTCACCGCTGTCCGCTTCGGCTCGACAATCTCGAACATGCGCGGGAATTCGTCCATCAGCATCATCAGTTCACCGAGCCGCATCGGATTGCCGCTGACCTTGATCGCGCCGCTGCCGACCGCGTCCGGAAACGTCGTCAGCTTGACGATCACTTCGTCGAGCACGCTGCGCGCCAGCGTGAACGTCGCATCGGCATCCGACGCCTGTGCGCCCGCCACGTAAGTCAGCGCGCTGTTCTCCAGATTGAGCACGAAGGTTTCGTTGGTGTCCGTAAATTGCCAATTCAGCACGATACGCTTGCCTTCGGCCTTGGGGCCGTTGAGGCGCACGCCAAGCACGTCCCATAGCTGCTCGGTGCGCAGCGCGGCCAGCGTTTCGCGCGGCATCGCCGCGCGTGCCGGCACCTTCGGCATGCCTAGCCGCAATTCCTGCGCGCCGAACAAATAGGCGTTGCGCCAGGTCGAGCTTTCCGAGGCATAGCCAAGTTGCTCGAACGTATCGGCCAGCATCGCGCGCGCGGCCTGATTGTCGGGATCGGCGAACACCAGATGGCTGACGGCCTGCGCCACGAAGCGGAACTCGCCTTTAGCGAAATCTTTAGCGGCCCGCGCCAGAATCGCGTCCGCGCCGCCCATATACTCGACATATTTCCTGCCGGATTCGACCGGCGGCAGCGGATCGAGATTGACCGGATTGGCGTCGTACCAGCCAAGATATTTCTGGTAGATCGCCTTCACATTGTGCCTGATATGGCCGTAATAACCGCGCCCGTGCCAGGCGCCGTCGAGGCTCGCCGGCAATTTGATCGTCTCGGCGATTTCGGCCGCGGTGAGGCCATGGTTCATCAGGCGAATGGTCTGGTCATGCGCGAATTTATAGAGATCGCGCTGCTGGCGGATCATGGTGTCGATCCGCTCATGGCCCCACACCGGCCAATGGTGCTGGCCGCACATTGCATCGGCCTTGCCGCCCCACATTTGCAGCGCCTCGCCGAGATATTTCGACCAGGCCAGCGCGTCGCGGACGTCGGCGCCGCGGAACGGCAGCAGATTGTGGAAATTATGCGTACAGTTCTCCGCGAGATTCAACAGCTTGTAGCGCGGGATGAAGAAATGCATCTCGGCCGGCGCTTCCGAGTTCGGCGCCATCTGGAATTCGAACTCGAGCCCGTCGATGGCGCGCCTGTCGCCGGTTGCGATGATGAGGTCGGTCGGGCGCAGCAGCGCAACCGATCCCGCCGCCATCGACTTGCCGAGACCGCAATCGACCTGCCCGTGCACGCCCTTGGCCAGCAGCGGCCCGAACTGATATTGCGCCCGGCGCAGCATCGCGGGCCCGGCGATGATGTTTTCGGAGACCGCGTGCTCCATGAAGAAATTCGGCGCTAATATCGGCACCCGGCCGCTCGCAAGCGTCTCGTCGTCCAGCACGCCGCGCGCACCGCCCCAATGATCGGTATGGGTGTGGGTGAAGATCACGGCTGCGACCGGGCGCTTGCCCCGGTGCTGGAAGTACAATTCCATCGCGGCGCGGGCGCCCTCGATCGAGGTCAGCGTGTCCACCACGATCACACCGCTGTCGCCCTCGATCAGCGTCATGTTGGCGATATCGAGCCCGCGCACCTGATAGACGCCTGATACCACCTCGAACAGGCCGTGATGCATGTTGAGGCGCGACTGCCGCCACAGGCTCGGATCCACGGTCGCGGGCGCTTCCTCGGCCGAAAGGAAGCCATAGGGCTCGAGGCTCCAGACCACCCTGCCCTGCGGCGACGTCACCTTCGCGTTTTCGATCGTGCCGAGGAATCCCCGCGCCGCGTCGTCGAAATCGCGCGTGTCCGAAAACGGCAGCGCCTTGAGCGTCGCCGCGTGCTGCGCAATGACCGGCGCGGAAGCCTGCTTGGGAGTTTCGCTCGGTGCTTCCGCACTTGTTGTTTGGGTCATACTGGTTCACTCCCTCGCGTCGTAAAAAGAATCCGGGAACTGCTTCATCGGAACTCCAACCCTTCGAAATCACCGCTGCTGCGCCACGTGTCGATATATTTGAAATAGGCCAGCGGGCCTGCGGGATGGCCGACATTCAGCTTGGCCGCCGGACCGGGTTCGCGCCCCTCATTGTTGTAATAGCCGGGGGTGCAGTCCGGTGCGCCGATCATCCGCCCGGCGCCGGTCAACAGCAGCTCGACCCATTTGTCCTCGGCTTCCCTGGTAACTTCGATCTGCCTGAAGCCGTTCTGCTGCGCGTGTGTGACCATGACCGCGATGGTCTTTGCGGCTTCGGTCAGGTTGTGCGGCACGTTGGAGATCAGGTTGGCGCCCTGCGTCGGCTGCACGAAGAAGGCGTTCGGAAAACCGTGGACGTGGATCCCGTGCTTGGATCGCATCCCCTCGGCCCAATGCTCCGACAGCTTGACGTCGCCCCGGCCCGCCATGTCGAAGCCGGACCGCCGCTTGTATTCGGTCCCGACCTCGAAGCCCGAGGCGTAAATAATGCAGTCGAGCTGGTATTCCCTGCCCGCGACGACCACGCCTTTCTCAGTAATCTTCTCGACGCCTTTGCCGTCGGTATCGACCAGGTGCGTGCCCGGCGTGTTGAACGCCTGCAGATAGGAATCGTGGAAGCATGGCCGCTTGCAGAGCTGGCGGTACCAGGCCTTGAGCTTTGCCGCGGTCTCGCGGTCATCAACGATGGTGTCGATCCGCGATCGGATCTCCTCCATCTTTTCGAAGTCGGAATCCTCAAACGCCGCCAGCATGTTTTTGGGGATGCGCTGCTCGCGCGGCAGCTGCATGATCTTCGCCCGGATCCGCCGCGACAGATCGGTCCAGCCGTCCTGAACCAGATCTTCCTCGGCATTGCCGCCGGCCTGGTTCGCCGTAAAGTTCTCGAGCCAGCGCTGCTGCCATCCGGGCGTGGCGATCCCCGAGAACCACTCCGGGTCGATCGGCGCGTTGGCGCGGACGTCGACGGAGGACGGCGTGCGCTGGAAAACGTAGAGTTCCCTGGCCGCGCGCGCGAGATGCGGCACGCACTGCACGGAGGTGGCGCCGGTTCCGATGATGCCGACGCGCTTGTCGGCGAGCTTGTCCATGGGCGCGCCCGAGGGATCGCCGCCGGTGTAATCGTAATCCCAGCGGCTGGTGTGGAACGAATGCCCCTTGAAGGCCTCGATGCCCGCAATGCCCGGGAGTTTCGGCACGTGCAGCGGGCCCGTGCCCATGCCGACGAACTGCGCCGTGAAGGCATCACCCCGGTTGGTGGTGACGATCCAGCGCGAATGCGCTTCATCCCATGTCAGATCGGTGACCTCTGTATGGAACAACGCGTTGTCGTAGAGGCCGTATTGCTTTCCGATGCGCCGGCAATGCGCGAGAATTTCCGGCGCGTGCGCGTATTTCTCCGACGGCATGTGCCCGGTTTCTTCGAGCAGGGGCATATAAACCATCGAGGCCGTATCGCATTGCGCGCCGGGATAGCGGTTCCAGTACCAGGTGCCGCCGAAATCGCCGCCCTTCTCGATGATGCGAACGTCTTTAACTCCGGCTTCCGTCAGCCGCGCGGCGGTGGCAAGGCCCGCAAAGCCGCCGCCGATGAAGGCGAAGGTGACGTGGTCGGTCCTGGGATCGCGCGGGGTGACGGGCGTATAGGGATCGTCCAGATAATGCGCGAGCTGTCCCTTGACCTCGATGTACTGGTCGTTGCCGTCGGCGCGGAGCCGCTTGTTGCGCTCCTCCATATACTTCGCCCGCAGTTGCTCCTTGTCGAAAGCGCGGCTGCGCTGGTTTTGCGGTTCGTCCGTGACCGTCATCCGAAATTGCCTCTGATCTGCTGCCGATATACCCCGTAGCCGACACGCAGTAAGCGTCCGCACGGCGAAAAGATCAACCAGGCGATCACCAAGCCGTCAGTGCTGCGCCCAGAGATAGGCTGCAGTCGCCGCGAAGCCGAGCGCGGTTCTCACGGTATGCAGCCCTCCCCAATGCACGATCAGGCGGCGCGATTCCGGACCGGCATCCGCGTTGGCGATAGCGTTAAGCCTGCGGTTGGTCGGCATGATGCCGAACATGGTGTAGGGCCAGTTGGCCAGTATGAGAATGGCGCCGACGGTCCAGCGCCAATCGCCGGTCTGCCACGCCGCGGTCAATCCCAAAATTCCCGATATCACCGCGCAGCTCGCCTGCATCGCAAAGCCGCGCGCATAGCTGGGTTTCCATTGCGTCAGCAGACTCCTGTCATCGAGCAGCAGACGCGCTGGCTGTTCGGCGAAATTGATGAAGAAGGCCGCGCCGGCGAAGGCGGCGGCGACGACGGTGGCCAGTTGTCCGATCAGCATCATGACGCACCCCCATATTGACAATATATTGTCATTTCGTATACTCATTGCCAATGAGAAGCAAGCCACATACGCCAGCCGGACAGGCCCTGACCGGGCTGATCCTTGCCATATTCCGGCTCAACGGCCGGCTGCTGCTGGCCGGCGACCGGTTGGTCGCCGGCCTCGAGCTCACCAGCGCGCGCTGGCAGGTGCTGGGCGCCATTGCGCTGGCGGAGCGGCCGCAGCCTGTGGCGTGGCTGGCGCGCAACATGGGACTCAACCGTCAGGGCGTTCAGCGCATCGTCAACGAAATGCGGGATGAAGGCCTGCTCGAGCTGCAGCCCAACCCGCATCACCGGCGGGCGCATCTGGTCGTGCTGACCAATCGGGGGAAGGAAGCGTTTGAGGCTGCGACAAAACTTCAGGTGCCGTGGGTGAACGCGCTCGCCGACGGCGTCCGCCTGAAGGATCTTGCGACCACGCAGAAGGTGGTTGCGGAGTTGTGCGAGCGGCTGGAGGCAGGGCTGAATGATGACGCTAGTGAGCGCGGTTGAATTCTCGGCCGCGATCTCCGTCATGCCCGGGCTTGTCCCGGGCATCCACGTCTTTTCTGCACTAAAGGAAGCAAGGCGTCGATGGCCGGGTCATCTGGTGCGAAGATGCGCTTCGCGCTTTTGCCCGGCCATGACGAGGGAGAGATATCACTCCGGAATGACGCTGCGCGTCACTTCTTCACCTTGCTCGCATCCATCTTGATGCTCGTGTCGAGCATCTTAGTCGAAAACGCGGTGCCGACCTCGAACGGCTTTTCCATGCCGAGATAAGTCTGCACCAGTTCATAGTCCTTCTTCATCCGCTCGGCGTCGATCCAGCCCAGCGCCTTGGTGGTGGTGAAATCGTCCGTCATCAGGAACTTGATGCGCTCCCACTGGCGCTCCTGGTTCTCCTTGTCGAGCCCTGAGGCGGCCTCGAGCAGCGCCTTCAGGCAGGGCGCGACGTCGGCGACGCAGGCGGCGAACGCCCTCTGGCTGACCTTGACGAACGCGTCGGCGATCTTTGGATTCTTTTCCAGGTAGGCGCCGTTGACGATCAGCGAGTTGCCGTACGGGTTGAGCCCGATATCCTTCCAATTGACGTAGCCGAGGTCGGCACCGAACTCGATCACCTTGAGATCGTGTTCGTTGTAAAAATCGCTGATGATATCGACCGTATGGCTCTTCAGCGCCGCGATCTTGGCGGTCGGCCCGACATTGACGAAACTGACCGCGTCGGGCGCGATACCGGCGGCCTTGGCGAACGCCGGCCACATCACCCGCGAAGCGTCGCCGGGTGGATTGCCGATCTTGTGGCCCGGAAAGTCCTTGGCGCTGTTCACGCCATAGCTCTTCAGCCAATAGAACGTCTGCCCGGTGTTGGCGTAGATGCTCATCAGCGCCACGACGTCGGCGCCCTTGCTCTTCGCCACCAGCATGGTCGCGAGATCGGCGATGCCGAACGGTGAACCGCCGGAGCCGACCTTCAGCGACGAGACGCCGGAACCCTTGCCGGTCTCGATTGTGAGATCGATGCCGGCTTTCTCGTACCAGCCCTGCGCCTTGGCGTAATAGAACGGCGAATGATCCGCGGTCGGCGCCCAGTTCAGGATCAGGTTGACGGCCTCGCCGGCATGAGAGGGAGCCGCCTGGACCGCAAGCGCAAGCGCCAGTGACGCAATCCTCAAACCCTTCATGGCATCTCTCCTGGTTTGCAAACCGGTCATCGATGTCGATCGCAAGGCCGGCCTTGTCGTTGCACGCCCGTGACGCTACCAATGCAACAAGGACGAGACGAATTGTCAACTGTTTGGTTGGAAATGCCTATAAGACGAGCTGATAGCACCAGGCCAAAGCGGCGCGATCCGGCCGCGACGCGGGAGAAGCTTTTGACGGCGGCACGCCGTGAATTTGCCGATAGTGGCCTCGCCGGTGCCCGGGTCGACGAGATCGCGGCGCGCGCCGGCGTCAACAAGCAGCTGGTCTATCATTACTTCGGCGACAAGGACGCGCTGTATCTGGCGGTGCTGGAGTGGGTCTATGAGGAAATCCGCGCCCAGGAACGCAAGCTCAACCTCGAAGGCCTGCCGCCGCAGCAGGCCATCAAGCGGCTGATCGAGGCCTCCTTCGACCACCTCGCCGCCCATCCCGATTTCATCGTGCTGCTCAACGACGAAAACCGCGGCGGCGCCCGCCATGTGCGTGGCTCCCGCAAGCTCGAGGCAATGCATTCGCCGCTGGTCAGCATGGTCTCGGCCATCCTGAGCGAAGGTGTCCGCGCCGGCGTGTTCCGCAAGGGAATCAATCCGGTGCATCTCTACATCTCGATCGCCGGGCTGAGCTATTTCTACTTTTCGAACACGCCCACTTTGTCGGCAATCTTCGGCAAGGACCTGTCGAGCCCGACGGCAAGGCGCGCCCGCCGGAAGCACGTGGTCGATTTGGTGATGCAGTCGCTGCGGCCGTGATGGTCTGTCGTCCCGGCCTTGAGCCGGGACCCATACGCCGCGGCGGTTATTTTACGAACGGTATCTAACGTTCGCGCCCTCACCGATAGGCCGCGGAGTATGGGTCCCGGGTCAAGCCCGGGACGACGGCGGAGAGCTTCCCTAATCAACCAACTGGTTGAAACCTGGGACGCCCCGCGATAGACTGCCACCGCGCGCCCGGGAACCGGACGCGCCTCAACAAGGAGTACGCGGTGTCTGGCGATGCAGGGCGATCGGCGAGGACGGTGGCGATCATCCTGATCGCGCATCTTGCCGTGATCGTGCTCTGGCAGGTGCTGGTCGACGCCTTCCAGGTGCCGAAATTCATCCTGCCCTCGCCGCTGGCCGCGCTCTCGACCCTGACGTCGGCCAAGTACGCCTGGCTCTCGAACCTCTGGGTGACGGGCGCCGAAATCCTCGGCGGCTTCTGCCTCGGCGCGCTGGTCGGCGTCATGCTGGCGGTCATGTTCACCTGGTCGCCGCTGATCAGCCTGCTGCTGCTGCCGCTGTTCGTCACGCTGAACATGATTCCGAAAGTGGCGCTGGGACCGCTGTTCATCGTCTGGTTCTCCTACGGCATCTTTCCGAACATCCTGATCGCGTTCTCGATCTGCTTCTTCCCGATCCTGCTGACGACCGCGCGGGGGCTGAGCGAGGTCGAGCCTGATCTGCTGGACCTGGTGAAATCGCTGCGCGGCTCGCGCTGGACGCTGTTCCGGAAGATCCAGCTGCCGGGCGCGCTGCCTTACGTATTCTCAGGCATGAAGGTCGGCGCCATTCTGGCGGTCGCGGGCGCCATCGTCGGCGAGTTCATCGCCTCCGAGCGCGGGCTCGGCTATCTCATGATCCAGGTGCAGGCCTCGCTCGATACGCCGGCGATGGTGATGGCCGTCATTCTTCTGACCCTGCTCGGCGTGGCGTTGTACGGCCTGGTGCTCGGCCTCGAGCGGCTGTTCGTGGTCCGTGACGTCAGGCTGCAATAATACAAGGGAACAGGCATGCTGCTGACACGCGACCAATTGCCGGAGACGATCCCGGATATCGCCGCCCTCGATGAACTGCTGTGCCTGCCGAGCCAGGCGCTGATCGACGACCTGCGCAAGGTCGATGGCGACATCATGATCCTGGGCGTTGCCGGCAAGATGGGGCCGACGCTGGCGGGGCTTGCTAAGGCCGCCACACCTGACCGCCGGGTTATCGGCGTCGCACGCTTCAGCGAGCCTGACGTCAAGGACTGGCTGCAGGCCCGTGGCGTCGAGACCATCAATTGCGACCTGCTCGACGAAGCCGCGATCAAGGCGCTGCCGAGAATTCAAAACATCATCTTCATGGCTGGCCGCAAGTTCGGCGCCGAGGGCGATCTGTCGCTGACCTGGGCGATGAATTCGCACGTCCCGGCACTGGTGGCTCAGGCCTTTGCCGGTTCGCGGATCGTGGCGTTCTCGACCGGCTGCGTCTATCCCTTCGTGCCCGTGAACGGCAAGGGCGCCGACGAGGACCTTGCACCCAATCCGCCCGGCGAATACGCGCAATCCTGTGTCGGGCGCGAGCGCATGTTCGAGTATTTCTCGCGCAAGCATTCCACGCCGGGCCGGCTTTTCCGGCTGAACTACGCGATCGACATGCGCTACGGCGTGCTGCACGACATCGCGAGCAAGGTCTTGCAGGGCAAGCCGATCGACGTCAGCCTCGGCCATGTCAATTTCATCTGGCAGGGCGATGCGTCCTCGCAGGCGCTGCGCTGCCTCGCACATTGCGACACGCCGACCTCGCCGATCAATGTCAGCGGCCACGAAATTCTCGCGGTGCGCGATCTCGCCGCCAGATTCGGCCAACGGTTTGGAATTGCGCCTGTCATCATCGGCAAGGAAGAGCCGACGGCGTGGCTGACCAATACGTCGCAAGCCGTAAGCTTGTTCGGCCTGCCTGTTGTCGATACCGATCAGTTGATCCGCTGGACCGCCGACTGGGTGTCGCGGTCGATGCCGAGCCTCGGCAAGCCCACCAAATATGAGGTGCGCGATGGCCGGTACTGAGCACATCGAGCTCGTCGAACTCGGCGTCGGCGATGCGCCGGCTGGATTGCTGTTGTCGACCGAAGCGCACTGGAACCAGAACGAGGCCGACTGGCGGTTTTTCCTGAGCAAGGGAACCGTGTTCGGGGTGCGTGACGGCAAGCAACTGGTCGCGACCGCGGCGCTATTGCCCTACTCCGCCGCAAACGCCTGGATCAGCATGGTGCTGGTGACCGCGAGTTGGCGCCGCCGCGGTGTCGCGACCCGGCTGGTCGACGCCTGCCTCAAGATAGCGACAAAGCGCGGCCTCACCACCTGGCTCGACGCGACGCCCGATGGAGCCAACGTCTATGGCCCGCTCGGCTTCACACCGACGCTGCAATTGCGGCGGCTGCGGCTGGAAGCCCCGAAAGGCGTGAGCGCCGCGCAATCGCTATCGAATTGCAGCGTCGCCGATTTCATCGCGCGCGATGTCAGCGCCATGGGGTTTGACCGCCGCGCTCTCCTGACCGAGTTCGGCGGCCGCGCCGGTTCCCGCATGGTATCATCAGGCAACGCCGTTGCGCTGGTCCGGGACGGCCGCGCTGCCCGCCATGTCGGCCCTGTCTTTGCCGACGCTGGCGAAAGCGCGCTGACGCTGGTCGATGCCATCGTACGGTCAGAGCAAGGCCCGTGGCTGCTTGACGCCGTGCATTCGCAGGAAGAGTTCCTGCGCGGCCTCACCGACAACGGCTGGACCATCGAGCGGCCGTTCCAGCGCATGCGGTTCGGCCGCGCCACCATGCTGGCCGGGGAATTGCCGTTCGCGGTCGCCGGCCCGGAATTTGGATAGGGATTTTCATGCACCACAGCGAAATCAAATCCGAGGTACGACAACTGATCGCCGACGGCACGGTGATCCCCGCGCATCCGCTGGCGCTCGATGCCAACCGCACGCTCGACACCAGGCACCAGCGCGCGCTGTCGCGCTACTATATCGATGCCGGCGCCGGTGGCCTTGCGGTGGGCGTGCATACCACGCAGTTCGCGATCCGCGATGTCGGACTCTACAAGCCCGTGCTGGAGCTGGCGGCGCAGACCACGGCCGACTGGACCAAGCGGCCGCTGGCAATGGTCGCGGGCCTCGCCGGTCCGACGCAGCAAGCCGTTGCGGAAGCACAGATTGCGCGCGGCATCGGCTACCATGCCGGCCTGCTCAGCCTTGCCGCGATGAAATCGGCCTCAGAAGACGAGATCATCGCACATTGCGAGGCGGTGGCGCGCGAGATTCCGCTGGTCGGATTCTACCTGCAGCCCGCGGTCGGCGGCGTCATTCTCACGGCAAACTTCTGGCGGCGCTTTGCAGCGATCGACAACGTCATCGCGATCAAGATCGCGCCGTTCAACCGCTACCGCACCCTCGACGTGCTGCGCGGCGTCGCCGCCGCCGGTGCGCTCGACCGCGTCGCGCTCTATACCGGCAATGACGACCACATCCTGCTCGATCTGATGCTGCCGTTCGACCTGCGCGACAACGGCGTTACCACCCGCACTTACTTCAAGGGCGGCCTGCTCGGCCATTGGTCGGTGTGGACGGCGGCCGCGATCAAGCAGTTCGAGGTGTGCAAGGCGGCGCGCTACAAGGACACCGTGCCGGCGGACCTATTGGCACTTGATGCCCGAGTGACCGATTGCAACAGCGCCTTCTTCGATGTCGCCAACAATTTCCATGGCTGCATCGCCGGCTGTCACGAAATCCTGCGTCGGCAGGGACTGATGCAGGGGCTATGGTGCCTCGATCCGGCCGACGGGCTGAGCCCTGGCCAGATGCAGGAGATCGACCGGGTCTGCCGCGAGCACGCCGATCTTTCCGACGACGCCTTCGTCGCCGACAACTTGCAGAAATGGCTGGCATGACGGCGGAAGAGCCCTTTATCAGCCTGCGCAACGTCCGCAAGGTTTACCGGTCGAAGGGCACGGAGTTTCTGGCTGTCTCCGACGTCACCATGGACGTCAGCGAGGGCGAGCTGGTCTCGCTCGTCGGACCATCCGGCTGCGGCAAGACCACGGTGCTGAAAATTCTGGCCGGGTTGCACGAGGCCGACGGCGGCACCATCAAGATTGGCAATACCAAGACGCCGTTCGACCCCGCGCGCGATATCGGCATGGTATTCCAGCAGGCGTTGCTGCTGAAGTGGCGCACTATTCTCGACAACGTGCTGCTGCCGGCCGAAATCGTCGGGCTGCCGATGAAGGCCGCCCGCGCCCGCGCCCGCGATCTGCTCAATCTCGTGGGCCTTGGCGGCTACGAGGACAAATATCCGCAGCAACTCTCCGGCGGCATGCAGCAGCGCACTGCGATCGCGCGCGCCTTCATCCACGATCCCAAACTGATCCTGATGGACGAGCCATTCGGTGCGCTGGACGCGCTGACGCGCGAACAGATGAATCTGGAAATGCTGCGGATCTGGCGCGAGAGCGGCAAGACCATCATCTTCGTCACCCACAGCATCCAGGAAGCCGTGTTCCTCGCCTCGCATTGCGCGGTGCTCACCGCGGGCCCGGCGCGGATGGCGGAGTACTTTGCGATTGACCTACCGTTTCCGCGCGATCTGCCGATCAAGACCACGGACGAGTTCGGCGCCTATGCAAGGCGGATTTACGGGAGTTTGGGGATGGGGCCGAGCGGGTAGAATCTATCCGCGTCATTGCGAGCGAAGCGAAGGAATCCATCCTTCGGCACGCGAGGTGACAATGGATTGGTTCGCTTCGCTCGCAACGACGGATCCCGCTATTCATACGACACCGGCCCGGTGTCGCGATAGGCCCAGCAGCTTTCGCGCGGCAGCGACACCGGGGTCTCGGTGCCGACCTGGTGCCGGGCGGCGGTGCCGAGTTCGACCACTTCCAGCCGGCGGCCAAACAGTTCGATGCCATAGGCGGTTTGCGTGCCCTGGTAGCGGCGATCGAGCACGCGGGCGGGAAAAGTATTGGCGCCGTTGTGCTGGCCGATGGTGATGTTCTCCGGCCGCAACGCGATGCGTACCTTCTCGTCCGGACCCAGCGAATGCAGCAACGCCACCTCGCCGCGGCGACCGTCGCCGAAATCGACCGTGCCAAATTCGCCGTTGCGCGACACCAGCGTGCCCGGAAGTTCGTTGGTGGCGCCGGTGAAATTGGCGACGAACAGATCCGCCGGCCGGTTATAGATCGCGTCCGGCGTATCCATCTGCAGCAATTTGCCGTCGCGCATCACGCCGATGCGGTCGCCGAGCACCACGGCTTCGGCCTGGTCATGGGTGACATAGAGCGCCGTCATGCCGGTCTGCTTGAGGATGACGCGCAGATCGTCGCGCAAACGTAACCGCAGCTTGGCGTCGAGATTCGACAACGGCTCGTCAAGCAGCAGCAATTGCGGCCGGTAGACGATGCTGCGCGCCAAGGCGACGCGCTGCATCTGGCCGCCGGACAGTGCGACCACCGGACGCTCGGCATATTCCGACAGGCCGACCAGCTCGAGCGCTTCATCGACCTTGCGGCGGGCGTCGGCGCGCGAGATTTTCCGATGCTTGAGCGGATAGACCACGTTCTGCCGCACCGTCATATGCGGCCACACGGCGTAGGACTGAAACACCATACCGAGTTCGCGCAGGCGCGGCGGCACGAGGATGCCGCTGGCGGGTGCCGACACGATCCGGCCGGCGATACTGATCTCGCCGTCGGTTGGATGTTCCAGCCCCGCCACGCATCGCAGCGTCGTGGTCTTGCCGCAGCCGGACGGTCCCAGCAGCACTACGATCTCGCCGGCCGGCACGGCGAAGCTGACGCCATCGATCGCCGGGCGGCCGACCGCAAACTGCTTGCGCAGGTCAGTTACCTCAAGAGTCGCCGTCATGAAGAAGCCCGCGTCATGCGTAGATCGCTCACTGCCGGTGACCGTAGGTCTTGTCCCATTCCGCCACCCATGGCTCGTGCAGCTTGACGTATTCGTCGAATTTCGGGAACCAGACCTTGACCACCTTGGGATCGAAACCCTCGGGGTAGACCGGCGCCACCTTGAGCGAGGTCAGATTGCCGAGCTCCTTGATCATGAAGGTTTGCCCCTCCTTCGACAGGCACCAGTTCAGGAACAGCTTCGCGGCATTGGGATTGGCGGCGGTCTTTGGAATTCCCGTGGCGTAAGGATTGACCGGGGCGCCTTCGGGCGGGAAGAAAATCTTGATCGGCGCGCCGTCCTTCTGCTTCGGATAGATCGCATTGTAGAGCAGCGGACCCATAGCGACTTCGCCGCGCACCAGCGAGTCCGACATCGGCGCACCCGACGGATAAAGGATCGGACGGGTCGCCGCCTGCTTGGCCCAATAGTCCTCGCCCAGCACCTGGCGCTCGAACATCACGCGGGTCCAGGTGGTGCCGCCGGACCGGGCGAACACCTGCCCGGTCTGCTTGGCGTATTCCGCCTTGGTCAGATCCATCCACGACTTAGGCGGATTCTTGACGAGTTCGGTGTTGTAGGCGATCGACCAGACCAGGGTCACGCGCGGCCACAGTTTGGGAGAAATCAGGGAATCGGGATTGTAATCCGCGGCATTCGGCGGCGCGTAGTCCTGGAACAGGTCGGCCAAAGGCTGCATCAGCGCGCGATCGGAATGATCGACCACGTCGGCGATCAGCTTGCCGGCAGCGGCCTCGGTCTTGACGCGGGTGATGAGCTGGCCGCCCGGCGCGCGCACCATCTCGACCTTGATCTCGGGGTAACGCTTCTGGAACTCCTTGATCACCTGCTGCTCGACCTCGGCGAAATTCGCCGTGTAGAACACCAGTTTCCCCTCCTTCTTCGCCGCCGCTATCAGTTCGGGCGAACCGAACTCCTGCGCCTGCGATGGTGCGCCCCACAGGATGCCGAGACCGGCGACGCCAGCCAGCGCCATTTTGGTGAAGATCCGTCTATTCATAGCAATCCTCCCTCAAGTTTTCTATCCGGTGCGGGCAACGCCGCTCTGCGTCGCCTCGCGCGACAGCCAGTTAGCGCCGCCGATGAGAACGCCGAGCAGTACCGTTTGGACCAGGCTGAACGCGGCGGTCTTGCCGAGATTTCCGCCCTCGTAATAGTCGAGCAGCAGCACCGACATCACCATGGTGTTGCTGGTGTAGAGAAACAGCGACGAGCCGAGTTCGCGGATCGCCAGCACGAACAACAGCGTCATCGACGCGATCACGCCGGGCCGCGCCAGCGGCAGCACGATGGTCCGTATGGTGGCGAACATGCCCCTGCCGCAGACCCAGGCGGCCTCTTCCAGCTCGCGATGGATTTGCATGAACGAGGTCGACAACGCCTTGACGGTGTCCGGCATGAAGCGCGCGATGAACGCCAGCGCCAGGATCCAGATCGTGCCGTACAGCCCGCCGGGTATGCCGATCCATGCCCATAAATAAGCGACGCCGACCACGAGGCCGGGAATCGCGACCGGCACGGTCGAGATCAGATCGATCCATCGCCGGCCCGTCAGCTGCGTGCGATGAATGGTGTAGCCGATCGCAAACGCCAGCGCGCCGCCGACCACGGCCGTGATCACACCGACCTCGACCGCGTTGTAGATCGACCGCAGCGTCAGCGGATTGTCGAAGATGCTGTTGAAATGCACCATCGAGTATTGGCGCATGTCGAACAGGCTACTGACGTCGCGGATGAACATGAACTTGCGGAACGCCGCCACGATCAATGCGAGCAGCGGCAGCACCACCACGATCAGCAGATAGACGATACCGATGGCGAACGTGAACCAGCGCCAGCGCCCGAGATCGAGGCTGCGCGGGCGGAACGCCTTGCCGGCCACCGTCGTGTAGCTGCGGCCGCTGAGCACCCTGTTTTGCAAAAACACCAGCGCGCCGGTGACGACCATCAGGATGATCGCAACCGCTGCGGCCGTGTTGTAGAGCGGCGGCGACCAGTTGGTGAGCTTGAAGATATAAGTCGTCAATAGCGCCAGATTGGTCGACGACCCCAGCACCGCCGGAATGCCGTAGATGCCGAGCATCACGATGAACGACAGCAGCATGCCTGAGATGATCGCCGGCATGATCAGCGGGAAAGTCACCGAGAACAATGTCGCGAACGCGCTGGCGCCGGAAATCTCGGCGGCCTCCTCCAGGCTCGGGTCCATGTTACGCAGCGCCGAGGAAGTGAACATGTAGACGTAAGGCGCGTAATAGATGCCGAACACGAACACCAGGCCCCACAGCGAATAGAAATCGACGCGCCAGTCGAGACCGATCCATTTGAACATGGTGTTGATCAGGCCGGTCTTGGGCGAACCGAGGATCGCCCATGCCACGCCTGCGACCAGCGGCGGCGCAAACAGCGGCAGGATGCTGGCGGCGGCGATAAAGCCCTTGAACGGCGTATTGGTGCGAACCACGATCCAGGAGAACAGCAACCCGATCACGACCGCAATCGCGGTGCCGCCGCCGCAGGCGATCAACGTGTTGACCAGCGCCTCCCCGACATTGGGATTCGCCAGCACCACGAGAAAATTCGCGATCGAAAGATGGCGCAGGCTGATGCCCTCGACCACCGGGTTGGTGTCGGTGAGCGAACCGAGCAGCAGCATCAGGATTGGATAGATGACGAGAAAGCCGAGAATAGCCAGCAGGAGCACAACCCACAGGTTCGCCCACACGCGCCGACGCATCCCCTCACTGGCGCTACGCATGACCTCGCTGCGCCGGTTCCCCTGTCCGTCCAAAGCGCTTCCCCTTGGCCTGCGACCGTCCGTTTTCGGATCTTGCGCCCGCAATGCGCCGCGAGCCTAGTCGATCAGGCGGCGGGCGGGAAGTAGCACAAAGTCGGCGCTCAAAATGCCGCGGAAGCCGGCCTTCGCATACGCATCATGCAGCGGCGTGCCTGTGGAACACCTCGCGTCCGTAGTACACGCCCCTTAAGGCCGTTACCCGCGCCGGCTGTGGAGAACCCCGATCTCGATGTCAGAAGTTGCGACCGCCAAGCCGCCTGCTACGCCCGGTATCGACGGCTTGCCGCCGGAACTCCGGCGCTGGGCGGTCGCGGCGATCTTCACCGCGCTGGCGCTGGCCTCGCTCGATACCGCGATTGCCAACATCGCGCTGCCCGCCATCGCCGCCGACCTTCATGTCAGCCCGGCCGATGTGGTCTGGGTCGTCAATGTCTATCAGATCGCGCTGGTGGCGACGCTGCTGCCGCTCGGCGCGCTTGGCGAAATCGTCGGCCATCAGCGCATCTATATCGGCGGCCTGTTGCTGTTCACGATTGCTTCGATCGGCTGCGCGTTAGCGTGGTCGCTGCCCAGTCTCGTGGCGGCGCGTGCGCTGCAGGGGCTCGGCGCCAGCGGCATCATGGCCGTGAATGCGGCGCTGGTTCGTTATGTTTACCCGACGCACATGCTGGGCCGCGGTTTTGGTCACAACGCGCTGGTGGTCGGCACCGCCTTCACTCTTGGACCGACGATCGCATCCGGCATTCTAGCGCTTGGCCCCTGGCCGTGGCTGTTCGCGATCAACATTCCCTTCGGCCTGATCGCGGTGTGGATCGGACTAAAGACGCTGCCGCCGACGCCACGTGCGACGCACGCATTCGATTTTGCGAGCGCGGCGCTGACCACGGGCTGCCTCGGCCTGTTCATCATCGGGATCGGAAGTGCGGCACACAGCGCACCGCCGGTGCTGGTAACGGCCGAACTGGTTGGCGCCATCATCCTCGGCTGGATCATGATGCGGCGGCAGGCGGATCACCCGGCGCCGATGCTGCCGATCGATTTGTTCCGGCGGCCGATGTTTGCGCTATCGGCGGCGACGTCGGTATGTACCTTTGCGGTTCAGGGGATCGCTTTCGTCTCGCTGCCGTTCTATTTCGAAGACGTGCTGATGCGCACCCAGGTCGAGACCGGTTTCTTCATGACGCCGTGGCCGCTGGTGGTCGCGATCATGGCGCCGATCGGCGGCCGGCTGTCCGACCGCTATCCCGTCGGCATTCTCGGGGGCATCGGCCTCGCCTTGCTATGCGCGGGGATGGTGTTGCTGGCGACGCTGCCGGCGGATCCCGGCGTCGCCAACATCGTCTGGCGCATGGTGGTGTGCGGGATCGGTTTCGGTTTCTTTCAAACTCCAAATTTGCGTGCATTGATGTCGAGCGCACCGTCGCATCGCAGCGGCAGCGCCAGCAGCATCGTCGCGACCGCACGGCTCACCGGACAAACGCTGGGTGCTGCGTTCGCCGCACTCTGCTTTGCGCTCGGCGGCCACGATGGCGCGACGCTTGCACTGACACTCGGCGCCGGCTTTGCCGCGCTCGGGTGCGTAATGAGTTTCCTGCGTCTGGCGGTGGCTCCATCGCGAGATTGATTGAAGGACTGTGCCTATAAGACAGGCAAACCCTAGCCGCACCTGGCGAACATGACGGCCATGTGGCGCCCTGCGCCCACCAAACCCCGGCTGGTCAATTTTCTTCCCGCATCGCAAACGCATTTTCTTGATTTGAACTGTTCCAAATTGCGGTCCACTGTCCGCGCCGGGTTCAATTGATGAATTGAGCTAACAGGGGAAACGCGATGGCAAACCTCACTATCAACGGAAAATCAATCAATGTGGACGTCGAGGACGATACCCCGCTGCTGTGGGCGATCCGGGAGAATGTCGGACTGACCGGCACCAAATACGGTTGCGGCATTGCACAATGCGGCGCCTGCACGATCCATATTGACGGGATCGCGATGCGCTCCTGCGGCATCTCTGTCAGCGAAGCCGTTGGCAAGCAGATCACCACGATCGAAGGTCTGGCCACCAGCGATGGCGCACTGCACAAGGTGCAGCAGGCCTGGATCAAGAACGACGTGCCGCAATGCGGCTATTGCCAGACCGGCATGATCATGGCGGTAGCGGCCCTGCTAAAGGAAAAGCCGAAGCCGACCGACAAGGACATCGACGAGACCATCACCAATATTTGCCGCTGCGGCACCTTCCAACAGGTGCGCGAGGCAATCCACGCCGCCGCGAACGCTTGAGGGATGTCATGAACAAGCACATCACACCTGCACTCAGCCGCCGCGCCTTCGTCATCGGTACCGCCGCTGCCGGCGCCGGTCTCGCGGTCGGTCTCGACATCCCCTTCGGTGGCCCCACCGTGGTCCGCGCTGCCGATGGATCGCCTGAGGTCAACGTCTGGGTGGTGATCCGCCCCGACGACACCGTCGTGATCCGCATCGCCCGTTCGGAGATGGGACAGGGCACGCTCACCGGCCTCGCCCAGCTCGTCGCGGAAGAACTCGAATGCGACTGGTCGAAGGTCACCACCGAATATCCGACACCGGGTCAAAGTGTCGCACGCAAGCGCGCCTGGGGCGATTTCTCGACCGGCGGCAGCCGCGGCATCCGCACCTCGCAGGACTACGTCCGCAAGGGCGGCGCCACCGCGCGCATGATGCTGGTCCAGGCCGCAGCCAATGAGTGGAAGGTGCCGATTTCTGAATGCACCGCCGCCAACAGCACCATTACACACACGCCGTCTGGCAAGACGACGACCTACGGCAAGGTGGTGGAAGCCGCGGCCAGGCTGTCGCCTCCCGCCGATGCAGACGTCAAGCTGAAGGATCCGAAGGACTGGAAAATTGCCGGTAAGAGCGTGTTGCGGCTCGATACCGCCGACAAGACCACCGGCAAGATGATCTATGGCATCGACGTCAAGCTGCCGGGAATGCTGAACGCCGCGCTGAAGGAATGCCCGGTCTTTGGCGGCAAGCTGAAGAGCTATGACGAAGCCAAGGTCATGGGCATGAAGGGCGTCAAGAAGGTGGTGCGGGTCAACGACTCTACCGTCGCCGTCGTCGCCGACACCTGGTGGCACGCCAAGACCGCGCTCGACGCGTTGCCGATCGTCTGGGATGAAGGCGAGAACGCCAAGGTGTCGAGCGAATCGATCGCCAAATGGCTGGCCGAGGGCCTCGACAATTCGCAGCCCGCTTTCATCGGCAACCAGAACGGCGATGCCAAAGCCGCCATCGCCGGCGCCGCCAAGAAGCTCGAGGCGGTGTACAACTACCCCTACCAGAACCACGCCGCGATGGAGCCGTTGAACGCCACCGCGCTTTACACACCCGACAAGTGCGAAGTCTGGACCGGAACGCAGAACGGCGAAGCGGCATTCGCCGCGGTGATGGAAACCTCCGGCCTGCCTGCCGACAAATGCGAGGTTCACAAGCTGATCCTCGGCGGCGGCTTCGGCCGTCGCGGCATGACCGACTATGTCCGGCAGGCCGTCTCCATCGCCAAGCAGATGCCGGGCACGCCGATCAAACTGTTGTGGTCACGCGAAGACGACATGCAGCACGGCACCTATCATCCGGTCACCCAATGCAAATTGACCGGCGCCTTCGACAAGGACAACAATCTGACGGCGCTGCATGTGCGGATCTCCGGCCAATCCATCCTGTTCACCGTGCGTCCGGCGGCACTGGTCAACGGCATGGACACGGCGGCATTCCAGGGCCTCGCGCCCACCGGCGATTGGGCGATCGGATACAGTTTTCCGAACCTGCTGGTCGAGCATTCGATGCGCAACCCCCACGTCCCGCCGGGCTTCTGGCGCGGCGTCAACGTCAATCAGAACGCGATCTATCTCGAGTGTTTCATCGACGAGCTGGCGCATTCGGTCGGCCAGGATCCGGTCGAGTTCCGGCGTAAGTTGATGTCGAAGCATCCCAAGCACCTCGCGGTGCTGAATGCGGTGGCGGAAAAAGTCGGCTGGGACAAGCCGCCGCCAAAGGGCGTCTACCGCGGCATCTGCCAGCACATGGGCTACGGCAGCTACGTCGCGGGTGCTGCCGAAATCTCGGTGACGGACAGCAACAAGATCAAGGTACACCGTATCATCGCTTCCACCGACCCTGGCCACGTCGTCAATCCGGCGCAGATCGAGCGCCAGATTGCAGGCTCGTTCGTTTATGGCCTGTCCGCACTGTTCTACGGCAATTGCACCGTCAAGGACGGCCGCATCGAGCAGTCCAACTTCGACACCTACAATTCGATGCGGATCGCGGAGATGCCGAAGGTGGAGTCGGTCATCGTGCCGAGCGGCGGCTTCTGGGGCGGCGTCGGCGAACCGACGATCTGCGTCGCGGCGCCCGCCGTGCTCAATGCGTATTTCGCGGCAACGGGAAAACGCATCCGCTCGGTGCCGCTGAAGGACCAGGATATCAGCTTCGCTTGACAACGCGGGCGGCGGCCTTCACCGGCCGCCGCCCCCAACTTCGGGGATATCCGCGGATGAGAACGTTTTGCGTTGCCATCGGAATTGCAACGGCCGTGGCGTGGAGTTCGCCGCTGCTGGCGGCTTCCATCCCTCCGCCTGGTGCAGCGGCCTGTTCCGGCTGTCACGCCGCAGGAGCCGTGGCGGCCTCGCCGATTTCGCGGCTGTACGGCCGTGACGCCGGCGATATCATGACCGCGATGACGGGATTCCGCGACGGTTCGCTTCCCGGCACGGTGATGACCCGCATCGCCAAAGGCTTCTCCGACGACGAGTTGCGCGCGATTGCGGCGTGGCTCGCAGCACAGAAGTAAGGGGGCCGCAAGCCATGGGCATCAACCATCGCATGAGCCGGCGGGAATTCGTTGGTGCCGGTGCTGCCGCCGTGACGGCGCTGGCGTTTCCACTGCCCGCATTCGCGCAAGCCGCGGCGCGCGTCGTCGTGATCGGTGGCGGCTTCGGCGGCGCCAGTTGCGCCCGCGCATTGAAACAGATCGAGCCGAAACTGCAGGTCACGCTGGTCGAGCCGAACCGGACCTTCACCGCCTGCCCGTTCAGCAACAACGTCATCGCGGGACTGCGTTCGCTCGAGGAACAGCAATTCGGCTATGACAAGATCGCCGCCGGCGGCGTCACCGTGGTGGCACAGGCGGCAACGGCGGTCGATGCCAAGGCGCGGACCGTCGGGCTCGCCGACGGCACGTCGCTGGCCTACGACCGGCTGGTGCTGTCTCCCGGCGTCGATCTGCGTTTCGAAGCGCTGCCCGGCTACGACGAAGCTGCCGCTGCAAAGATGCCGCACGCCTGGAAAGCCGGCGAGCAGACGCTGCTGCTGCGCAAGCAACTCGAAGCCATGGACGATGGCGGCCTTGTCGTTATCGCCGCGCCTGCCAATCCGTTCCGCTGCCCGCCGGGACCTTACGAACGCGCCTGCCTGATCGCACATTATCTGAAAACCAAGAAGCCACGTTCGAAGCTGATCATCCTCGATGCCAAGGACACCTTCTCCAAGCAGCGGCTTTTCCAGAACGCCTGGAAGGAACTTTATCCGGGAATGATCGAATGGGTGTCGCTGTCACAGGGCGGCAAGGTGAACTCTGTCGACCCGGCGACTAACACGCTGATTACCGATTTCGGCAACCACACCGCGCAGGTGGCGAACGTGATTCCGCCGCAGCGCGCCGGCCGCATCGCCACCATCGCAGGCGCGACCGACAATACCGGCTGGTGCGCGATCGATCCCCTCACCTTCGAATCCAAATCGGCGCCGAACATCCACGTCATCGGCGATGCCTGTATTGCCGGCTCGATGCCGAAATCCGCGTTCTCCGCGAATTCCCAGGCCAAGGCTTGCGCGAGCGCGGTGGCCACGCTGATCGCGGGCCGAGCGCCCGAGGCGCCGAAGCTGATCAATACCTGCTACAGCCTGGCGGCCCCCGGCTACGGCTTCTCGGTCGCCGGCGTCTACCAGCCGAAAAACGGGCTGTTCGCCGACGTCGAAGGCGCCGGCGGCGTCAGCCCGGCGGATGTGCCGCGCGACTTCCGCGCGCGCGAGGCCGACTATGCGCAATCCTGGTTCGCGACCATCACGGCGGAAGTCTTTGGCTAAGCTTTACATGTCGGGTCCGATCCTTGCGGGCGCACTGCTCGCTTTGCCCGGCCTCGCTGCCGCGCAAGAGCTGCGAGGCTATGCCGTGACCGGCGATGCCATTGCGATGTCGCTGACCGGCGCGCCCGGCGATCCCGTGCGCGGGCGGATGACACTCCTCAACCGCCAAAGCACCTGCATCCTCTGCCACAACGGACCGTTTCCGGAAGAGAAATTTCAGGGCGATCTGGCGCCCAACCTCGCCGGTTCCGGTAGCCGCTGGTCGGAGGGCCAGCTACGGCTGCGGCTGGTGGACGCGAGCCGCCTCAATGAAGCGACGATCATGCCGTCCTATTATCGCGTGGACGGCCTGCATCGTGTTGGTCCGGCATGGCGCGGCAAGCCGATCCTGTCGGCGGAACAGATCGAAGATATCGTGGCTTATCTGGTGACACTGCGCGAATAGGAAGTGACGATGCAACACAAGGATTCCACACGTCGCCAGTTCCTCGGCCTCGCCGGCGGCGTGGCCGTGCTCGGCGCCGTCCCGATCGTCACGGTGCGACCGGGCGAAGCGACACCCGCCGAACTCGCATCCGCGATTCGTAGCGTCACCAATGGCGCGCAAGTGCGCACCGGCAAGGTCAAGCTCGACGTGCCGCCGCTGGTCGAGAACGGCAACACGGTGCCGCTGACCGTCAACGTCGCAAGCCCGATGGCGCCGGAGGATCACGTCCGCAGCATCCACATCTTCAACGAGAAGAACCCGCAGCCCAATATCGGCAATTTCCATCTCGGCCCGCATTGCGGCCGCGCGCAGGTGTCCACGCGGATTCGCCTCGCCGACAGCCAGAAGATCGTCGCCATCGCGCGGTTGTCCGACGGCTCGTTCTGGTCGGCCAGCGTCGACGTCGTGGTGACGCTGGCGGCCTGCACCGATGAGGTGATCTGATGACCTCCGCGCTGATCAACGTTCCCGCCAAGGCCAAACGCGGCGACATCATCGAGATCAAGACGCTGATGTCGCACATCATGGAAACCGGCTATCGGCACACCGCCACCGGCGAGGTGGTGCCGCGCGACATCATCACGAGTTTTGCATGCCGCTATAACGGCACCGAGATTTTTCGCGCCGATCTGTTTCCCGCGATCGCCGCCAACCCGTTCATCACCTTCTTCACCACGGCGACCGCGAGCGGCAAGTTCGAGTTCGAATGGATCGGCGATAACGGCTTTTCCGAAACCGCATCGGCCTCGATATCAGTCGAATGAGATTTGCCGGCCTCATCGCCCTGTCTGCCCTGCTCGCGGTGGATGCCGTCGGCGCTGAAATCCCGCAAGCAGAACGCCGCTCCGGCTATAGCTTTATGGCGCCGGACACCAGGGCGATGCAGGACGACGATACGACAAATCCCGGCATGCTGTGGGTGCTCGACGGCGAGAAATTGTGGGCGCGCAAGACGGGCGTTGCAAACAAGGCCTGCGCCGATTGCCATCAGGACGCGCGCGTCAGCATGAAGGGTGTCGCGGCGCACTATCCCGCCTTCGACAAGGCGCTCGGCCGTCCCGTCGATCTCGAGCAGCGCATCAATCTGTGCCGCACCAATCAACAGCAGGCGACGCCGCTTCCTTACGAAAGCCGCGAATTGCTGGCGCTGACCGCCTTTGTCGCGCAGCAATCGCGCGGGGCTGCAATCGAGCCCGGCAACGATCCGCAGCTAGCGCCGTTCGTCGCCAGGGGCCGTGAGCTGTTCATGCAGCGGCAGGGCCAGCTCAATCTCGGCTGCACCAATTGCCACGATGAGAACTGGGATAAGCGTCTGGCCGGATCGGCGATCACGCAAGGACACCCGACGGGTTACCCGCTTTATCGGCTGGAATGGCAATCACTGGGATCGCTGCAGCGCCGCCTGCGCGCCTGCATGACGGGCATCCGCGCGCAGGCCTATGATTACGGTGCGCCGGAACTGGTCGAGCTGGAGCTTTATCTGATGTCGCGTGCCAGGGGCATGCCGCTGGAAGCGCCGGCCATTCGACCCTAGTCATGGGCCCAGAGGGCCGAGACACAAAAATCGCGAAAACAACCCCATGCAAAGAAAGGATGGGCCCGGTCTCGCGTCCTCGGTTACCGCTCCGCGAACGCTTTCTCGACCACGAACTGCGCCGGCTCGCCGTGATTGCCTTCGACGAAGCCCTTAGCCCCCAGCAGCGTGCGCGTATCCGCCACCAGCGCCGGGCTGCCGCAGATCATGACGCGGTCATGCGCAGGCTCGAGCGACGCGAGCCCGATATCTGCGAACAGCTTTCCTGAATTGATTAGATCGGTGATGCGGCCGCGGTTGTGGAAGGGATCGCGCGTCACCGTCGGATAATAAATCAGCTGGTTGCGCACGAGTTCGCCGATCAATTCGTCGTTCGGCAGTTCCTTGGTGATCATCTCGCCATAGGCCAGTTCCGCGACGCGGCGGCAGCCGTGCAGCAGCACCACCTTCTCGAACCGCTCATAGGTCTCGGGATCCTTGATCACGCTGAGGAACGGGGCGAGCCCGGTGCCGGTGCCGATCAGATACAGGTTGCGGCCGTCCTGCAGATTGTCGATGACCAGCGTGCCGGTGGCCTTGCGGCTGACGATGATCTCATCGCCTTCCTTCAGATGCTGGAGGCGCGAAGTCAGCGGCCCGTCCGGCACCTTGATCGAGAAGAATTCGAGCCGGTCTTCATAATTCGCGCTGGCGACGCTGTAGGCGCGCAGCAGCGGCTTCTCGCCGACCTTCAGCCCGATCATGGTGAACTCGCCGTTGCGAAAACGGAACGAGGGGTCGCGCGTGGTGGTGAAGCTGAACAGGGTGTCGGTCCAGTGATGGACGCTGAGAACGCTTTCCTGATTGAAATTGCTCATCTTTCGATCCGATTGGAGGCAGATTGCGTCGGCAAAATCATTCGTATACGATCATTCGTGTACGAATGAATAATCCTTCTTGATCCCGCCGTCAAGCCGCGGGCAAGATGGCCGGCAACGCCCTGAAGGCATTGAACAACAAGGAAGAATCCATGGCGCACGACGCACCCCAGGCAAGCGGCCCGAGCAAGCTGGTGATCCGCAATATCGGACTGCTGCTGTCGGGGATGCTGGAAAAGCCGATCCTGGACGCCGACACCATCGTGGCCGAGAACGGCAAAATCACCGCCATCGGCCGCTTCAAGGACGTCGACACCGAGGGCGCCACGACTGTCGTCAATGCCAACGGCACCACGGTGGCCCCCGGCCTGATCGACAGCCACGTCCATCCCGTCGCCGGCGACTGGACGCCGCGGCAGAACCAGATGGGCTGGATCGACAGCTATCTGCATGGCGGCGTCACCACGATGATATCGGCCGGTGAAGTGCATATGCCCGGCCGTCCCCGCGACGTCGTCGGCGTCAAGGCGATGGCGATTTTCGCGCAGCGCGCATTCTGGACGCTGCGGCCCGGCGGCGTGAAGATCCATGCCGGCGCGCCCGTGATCGAAAACGAAATGGTCGAGGACGACTTCAAGGAGCTCGCCGCGGCTGGCGTCAAGCTGCTCGGCGAGGTCGGCCTCGGTGGCGTCAAGGACGGCCCGACCGCGCGCAAGATGGTGGGATGGGCGCGCAAATACGGCATCCAGAGCACGATCCACACCGGCGGGCCTTCGATCCCGGGCTCCGGCCTGATCGACAAGGACGTGGTGCTGGAAGCCGACACCGATGTGGTCGGCCACATCAATGGCGGTCACACGGCGCTACCCGACGACCAGATCCGCTGCATCTGCGAGGGCTGCAAGCGCGGGCTGGAGCTGGTTCACAACGGCAATGAACGCTCGGCGCTGTTTACCTTGCGCACCGCGCGCGAGATGGGCGACCTGCACCGCGTCATTCTCGGCACCGACGCGCCGGCCGGCTCCGGCGTGCAACCGCTCGGCATTTTGCGCATGGTGTCGCTATTGTCATCGCTCGGCGAACTGCCGGCGGAAATCGCCTTCTGCCTCGCCACCGGCAACACCGCCCGCATGCGCGCGCTCGACTGCGGCCTGATCGAGGTCGGCCGCTCCGCCGACTTCGTCATCATGGACATGGCGCAGCACTCGCCGGGCAAGAGCCTGCTGCACAGCGTGCAACTCGGCGACCTGCCCGGCATCGGCATGACCATCATCGACGGCATCGTCCGCACCCAGCGCAGCCGCAACACGCCGCCCGCGACACGGCTGCCGGAGATTGTTGGCGGGCACTAGTTGACGCGCGGCCGGCGGATTGGCCGACCGCACCTGTCGTTTCGGTGTTGCGTCTCATGCAGACGGTTTTCCTACACGATATGGAAATCGCTGGCGCTACGGTTCGCAAGCGACACGTTCTGAAGAACGCCAATCTCAGCCATCTCAGCCCCTAAATCTTTATCTTGACGAACGGCAATTCAGAGTTTCCCGAGCGCCTATCAAGACTAAATTGCACGTAGATTCCCGAATGCGGATTACGAATTCGGCTGTCGAAGGAAATTACGAATGAATTTGGATCAGTCGTAATTCCGCTGAAGTACTGCGACCGTCGACAGAGTTTAACAACTTCGTCCGGATCGCATCCCTCAAGAGGAAAGTACTCTTTGAATAGCTTTTGTACTGGATCCACCGAATTCTGGGTGCTGAGCACCTTGTCTAACTGATCGACGAATCTTCCGACACGGACAGAACACTCTGCTTTCGAACTGTCAGCTATCATCGCCACCTCGGCTTTTTGGCCGCGCAAAGTTACCTGTTTTCCGCTCAATGGTCTCGCAAACTGGCCTGACTGCGCCGCAGACGTCCCAAAGATTTGGACACAAACGCAGGCGACGATGATCGCTACCCTCAAGAGGCTGCTCATTCATCACCGTTCAATGAGGCGAGTTGCAACGATCGCCGACCTGCTGGCGAGTACGAAAGGCAGATTCGATCATGAGACATTGGCAGTTCCGATTTCGCCGATCAACGCACGATCTCCAATCGGAAGCGTCCCAGTCGCGAAGGCTTACTAAGGCGAATTAAACGAGGCGCATATTGTTGCCCCAGTCGAATGCACTTGGCATTGGGAGACCCACACCGAACAATCAACGCTATCGCATCTTTTCTTGGGTGCAAATAAAAATTGCACGACATTCAACTACACCTGCAGGTTCTATACAGAATTAAAGCAATTCAACACGCCGCCGGCAACACGGGTGCCGGAGATCGTCGGGCACTAAACACTCGCTTCATCCGCCCTCGTTGAATTGCACAGCGTGGTTCGCGCTGCGCGCTCACGGCTTCGTGGCGACGCCTTGCTTGCGCACGCAGCGGATGGGTAGGCTTTATGA
Source organism: Bradyrhizobium sp. AUGA SZCCT0158 (assembly GCF_018130065.1). GTDB lineage: Bacteria > Pseudomonadota > Alphaproteobacteria > Rhizobiales > Xanthobacteraceae > Bradyrhizobium. The sequence goes on from NZ_JAFCME010000007.1 coordinate 85,348, forward strand.
ACAGCTACGCATCAGATTCAATATTCACCAAAACCTCCCCGGCGATGATTTCGGGGTCTCCAAGATTCAGGTCATGCAGGCTTGCCTGAACAAACTCGAGCACCTTTTCGTTCGCCGCACTGGCGCTTTCGCGGTCCTCGAACATCATGACAGCGACACCGACGCCGTCGCCCCCATCGAGGACATAATAAGATCTGAATCCGTGCGATTCCCTGAGCATCTGACCGATGCCGCTTTTGGCGCGGCGAGCAGCATCCGCAACCGAGCGAACCTTGGTGTACTTTCGAATGACTATGTACATGAGGCCACCCACGCGTTTCAGTTCCAGCCCGGCGCATCAAAGCATATCGGGCCGCTGCTGCACTAGGGCCGACAGCCACCAAACCACGGGGAGCGGCAGTGCTGGCCGGCCCGGCCAACTGCAGCTAACCTCCGGGCGTCGATCCCAACTCGCGAGCCAGGCATGCCCAAAATCCAGCGCATCATCGTTCCCGACGTTCCAAAGCCAGTCAGCCACTATTGCCACGTGACCCGTGCAGGCCCCCACGTCTGGGTCGCTGGCGTCGTCGGCCAGGCGCAGGACGGCAGCATACCGTCCGACGTTGTTGCCCAATTCGACATCGCCATCGCTGTGATGGACAAGTGCCTGAAGGCGGCTGGCGCCGGGCCCGAGCATGTCGTCAAGGTGCAGGTTTTCATGACCGACATCACGGAACGGCCCAAAATCAACCCGCGCCGCATCGCCTATTTCGGCGAAAATCTGCCGGCCTCCACGCTCGTCGAGGTGAAGGGATTGGTCGATCCACGAATGAAGGTCGAGATCGAGTGCCAGGCGTACGTTGATTAGGAAACGGCGCGTGCCGCCGGCGGCGATGGCACCCGGCGCGTATCGGATGGCGAGAGACTTTCGGCCAATTACAGAATACTTACGACAGTTATAACGAATGGGAAAACGATTGATGTGGTCCCAAAACGCGTTCACCGACAGGCTCAATCTCAAATGGCCGATCCTTCAGGCGCCGATGGGCTCGCTCAGTACCCCTGCACTCGCCGCGGCGGTCAGCAATGCCGGTGGTCTGGGCGGCCTGGGCATGTGGGGGTTTTCGGCCGAGGAAGCAGAGCGGCGGATCGCTGGCTTCCAACAGCTGAGCGGCGGCAGCCTCAACGTCAACTATCCGCTCTGGCCGGAGCCCAGGATTACCCCTGACGTCAGCGAGCCGATGCGGACGCGTCTGCAGGCGCACTTCGACGCAAAGGGTCTCGGAGCGGTGCCCGAGCCGAAAGGTGCGGCGGGTGAAGTGAGCCACGAACACCTTTCGATGCTGATGCGGGCCAAGCCACAGATGGTGAGCTTCCATTTTGGCCTGCCTGATCAGGAGGTCATCAACGCCATCAAGGACGCCGGAATTTTCATCATATCCAGCGCCACGACCGTGGCTGAGGCACGGATGCTTGAGCAGCGCGGTGTCGACGCCATCATCGCGCAGGGTACCGAAGCCGGCGGACATCGCGGCACCTTCACCGGTGTCGACATCAGCATGCAGCCAGGCCTGTTCGCGCTGTTGCCGCAAGTGGTGGATGCGGTGAGGGTTCCCGTCATTGCCGCCGGGGGCGTGGCCGATGGGCGAACGGTGGCCGCTAGCTTTGTCCTTGGCGCGAGCGCCGTACAGTTGGGCACGGCCTTCCTGCGCTGCGAAGAGGCCAACGTGCTCGATGCCCATCGCGCGGCGCTGCGCGAGCCCACCGACGCCTGTACTGTCGTCACCGACGTGATCACCGGCCGGCCGGCGCGCTATGTGAAAAACGGATTGATCGACGACCTCGTGGCCTCGGAGCTGAGGCCGGTGGCATTTCCCGGCCAGCTCAGTCTCACCGCGCCGCTCGGGGGCACGGGAGACAGGGAGCTTACCGCTTTATTTGCCGGTCAATCCGCAGCACTCGCCAGCGACACGACTGCCGGCGCGTTGGTCGAGCAGCTTGCGGAAGCGACGTCAGAGTGCTTGCGCGTTTTCTCGCGTTCCTAGCGCGTGATGCCTTCCCTTCGTTACGACCCGCGGTTTCGTATCGGACGACGCCGCCGCCGCGCCTCTCGGCGGCGGTGCCGTTAAGCCGCGGGTGCCATCTGCTCGTGCAGCGCTCGCTCGGTGTGACGCTGTTCAAGGGCGGCAATGGTCACCTTAAGATTGTCGCGCCGCTCGATCAGCGTCCTCGCCAGTATCGGATACTTGACGTCGGACTGGTCGGAAACCCGGGCGCGCTCTTCCTCGGCTGCGATTTCGAATTCGATCAGTTGAACGGTGCGAACAAGATCCGCCAGCATCTTGCTGATTGCTGCGACCTCTCGTATTGCGCTTTCGCGTGCTGTCTCAAAACGAGCTTGTATGTTCATTTGCATGCTCCCTATGGCCTGGTTCGGCACACAATGTGCATGGATGCCGAACAGCTGACACACCCGTCGCAAGCTGTTTGCCAATTGCGACCCGTAAGAACACGGTGACCGGAACCCATCGGCCCCCCGGGGCCCTGCGGCCTCGCGCCGCCTGCATCGGAAAGGAACCTGCACTCACAGTTTTCCCCCAGTGACCCCGAAAAGAGAGGGGATTTTCACAGCGCAATATCCATCGAGAAATAAGTTCTTGTGATCGGAGTGGATCTTACAACCATGAATATCCGAACCAACTGTTGGAGGAATGTTTTTCCAACCCTGGAGAGCCCCGTGGGCGAAGTCATCCGTTTTGTTCCGAAATCCGAACTCGAGCGAGCCCGCTTGATCCGGGAAGCCCGTGCGATCTACGAAAGCATATTCCCTTCGGATCATGCCGTCGGCAGCACGGAGCATGACCGCAGGGAATGAGCGCGCCCACATTGCAGCGACGGTGCACTCAAAGTTCGGCTCAAGAGATCATCGCCGGACCAGTGCACCCTTGATACTTCACCGTAATACGCCAGCGCAACCTCAACACGCCGCCGGCGACGACGGTGCCAGAGATCGTCGATGGGCATGAAATGCTCGCTTCATCCCACCGGCTATCGGCGCTTTTGACCCTTAGCGGGCATAGGGCCATCGCTCCCACGACCCGGACCCGCATCTGAGGCCACCCGCTGGCCCTTGCAGTGTGCTAGTCTGAGCCGGCACGATCCCCTGTCTTCGGCCCGGAGCCGTTGCACCGTGACCCATGATCATAACCCGGCATGGAACGAGGAAAGCCGCTTCTCCGGTGCACTCGACGATGTGATCATCATACCAATTGTTTCTGTCGCGCTCGCCGCAAACAAGATCCTGCGTTTCATTCTTTCGATCTTGATGCGGCTGCTCGACTACGCCTTCCCATTGGCAATGCAGGTTGTCTGGCTTCCGCTCTTCGCTGTCAGGGTTCTCGGCAATGTCATCGTTACTGTCATAAACGGCGCGTTGCACTTCCTGCCCGTTTCCGAGACGAAACGTCGACAGTGGGGTATATCGATCCGCCGGAACTGGTCGTGGCTGCGGCGGAAGATCAGCTATCGGACGTTCGAACATGCTGTGTACCTTGCCTTTGAAAGCGGTATGGCATGGGTGTTCCGAAAATGCCGGCACCTGACGCCGAACACCGCGTTGCTCGTGCTCGTGGGCGCGGTGCTTTGGCTGCCGATCTCCTTCGGGGCTGCAACGGCGATGCACGCGGTATTGTTTGCCAAGGTCGCGTCCTGGCCGGCCTGGATGCAGCTCTTGCATCCGCTGGCAACTGTCATCGCCAAGAGCAAGCTGCTGGTGCTGCCGGTGTACCCGGCAGCCTGGCCACAGGCCAGGAAACATCCGTTCGTGCAGCGCGTGTTCAAGAGCTATGAAACCATCAGGCGCCTGTATGTGATCAAGAAGATCGGTTTTCGCTATCGGCAGGCAGAGACCGCCGGCATCGCGGCGGTTGAGAGGCTCGAGCGCACTGCCGGCTTCACATCGGCGGTAAGGTGGCTGCGCGGGGTGCATGTCGCCGAACGGTTCGGCGTGGAAAAGCCCACGCAGAAGTTGCGTTCGTTCTTCTCGCGATGGTCAATTCAGTTCTCGGCCGAATACTACGAGGCTAAGGAACGGCAGCCTCAGATATCCCATCATTAACCACAGCAAGCTACGAACGCAGAGATGATCATCCATCTCGCGCGGTCGACGGCCGTGGCTGGCGGCCTGGCCGGCGCCAGTATCAAAAAGACACGCCGCCGGGATCAAAATGTATCGCCCGGCGGCGCTTATTCCTGAACTGGGACACTAAAATTCCCAGCACTGCATAGACTGCACGCCTCGTGCCACAGGGCCATGACATCCGGTTGTGGCTATACCCGTCTTTGCTGAGAAGTCCGCTCATAGGGTAAACCGGGCCTCACCGGTCGACGGTCAGAGCGATGTGATTGCGCCAAAGCCGGCCAACCTCATCGGCCAATGCCGGTCCGGTGCTGGCCGCGCGACGCCGCCCCCTGGATCAAAGGATCGCCTCCCCATCCCAGGGAATTCACGATGCCAGCGCGGTTCGAATCATCCGCGCGAGATCGGAGCTGAGGTAAGGCTTCGGCAGTAGCAGCACGCCGGCATCGAGCCGGCCATGGTGGACGATGGCGTTCTCGGTGTAACCGGACGTATAAAGCACCTTTAGTCCAGGACGGCGTTTCAACGCCTCGGTCGCGAGCTGACGGCCGTTCAGTCCCCCGGGAATTATCACGTCGGTGAACAACAGATCGATGCGTCCGGGATGATCAATGATTGCCAGCGCCTCGGCGCCATTGCCGGCGGCCTGTGTATGGTATCCGAAACGGCTGATCTGCGCCACGACGTATTCGCGCACCAGCGCGTCGTCCTCGACAATCAGGATGGATTCGTCGCCGTGCTCGACCCCCGGGATGCCGGTCTCGGCGGCCAGCGCGTCCGTAATACCTGCCGCCTGCGGAAGGTAAAGCTTCACGGTGGTGCCGTGGCCCTCTTCGCTGTAGATCTTGATATGTCCGTTCGACTGTTTGACGAAGCCGTAGACCATGCTGAGACCGAGCCCCGATCCCTTCCCGACCTCCTTGGTGGTGAAGAATGGTTCAAACACTTTGTCGAGCAGGCTGCCGGGAATTCCCGCCCCTGTGTCGCTCACCGCGATCATGACGTAGTTGCCCGGATTAACCTCGCTGTTCATGCTGGCGTAGTTCTCGTCGAGCACGACATTCTTGGTTTCGAGCGTCAGCTTGCCGCCGTTCGGCATGGCGTCACGCGCATTCAGTGCAAGGTTCAGGATCGCAGTCGAGAGCTGGCTGGGATCAATCAGGGCCGGCGCGGAATCGTGCACCAGCATCGATTCGATTTCGATCTGCTCGCTGAGGGTCGGTCGTAGCAAGCGTACTGCATCGATGACCAGGACGTTGACGTCGGTGTTGCGCGGCTGCAGCGGTTGTCGACGGGCGAAGGCCAGCAGATGCCGCGTCAGGTCGGCCCCCCTCGCTGCGGCGGCGCTAATCATATCGGTGATCTGGCCGAGATGCGGACGATCCTTGACCGCCTCGCCGAGGATTTCGATGGTTCCGGTGATCACGGTCAGAATGTTGTTGAAGTCGTGCGCGACACCACCGGTGAGTTGGCCGATGGCTTCCATCTTCTGCGCTTGCCGGACCTGGGCCTCGCTCGCCTCTATCTCCTGAAAGCGTTTGACCATGGCCTCGGCCTTGCGCCGTTGTCGGATTTCCTCCTCAAGCGCCGCATTGGCTTGCTGAAGTTGCCTGCGTGTCGGCAGCACCAGGATTCGCGGCAGCATTAGCAGCAGTGCCGCCGTGATCACGACCGATATCAGCGCCAGGAAGCCTTTGGTAAAGGCCTCGATGCCGTAGGCCGGCACCCACAACGTGAGGATCGACAGCAGCCGGGTCACTCCGCAGACTGCGGCAAAGACGGCGAATGTCCAGAATACGCCGCGGAACATAACATCGCGGCGCCGCCACACGAAAAACCCGAGGACGAACGCGGTAGCAAAGAAGGCGCTGGCGAGCATGGCGTCGGAAACGGCATTCAGCCAGATCAATTCCGGCTTCCACAGCAGGCACGCGCCATGCGGGGTGAGCGTCGACATGTCCAGAATGTCCTATTTGAGTTGAGACAATGTTAGAAAGCCCACTCGATAGACCTTTCTCAATTCCTGCCCATTCGCATCAGGGAAGGCGAGCGACCACGCGATGGCCGCGCCGCCGAGAACGCCGAGCAATCGCGCCGGTTCATCGCAACTCCGTCCCGGGCTAAGGCCGATATTTTCGATACCCAGAACGATAGCACGCAGGGGCTCTGCGGCGTGGGAGATAATCCGTGGTACACCCGCCCCCGCGGTCCCACCTCCCTGTCCTGACCGGCGGATGATGTCGGGTATTGGCGCGCTTTTTCGGACCTGAAAGGTCTGGCTGAAGATGCCTCTTGCTGAGGGCAAAGCGGACTTCCCACTTGCGCACTCAGACTTCCGAGTTTGACCCAACGCGACATTTCACCTGTCGGCACTTGGATTGCCGGCGTGGCTATCGCCGAGTTGGTGGTCACATGCCGTTCGCCGCACAGCCTTAGCCTGCTATAGTTCGGCGATAGCGCGGAGAGCGACCAGCGAGGTCACATGCGACGACGCCAGTTCGTAAGTCTTCTGGGCGGAGCGGTGATGTGGCCGCTTGCCGCAAGAGCACAACAGCCGGCAAGAATACCGCGCGTCATAAGTCTCGCCCCGGTCCACGTTGCGTCGCAGGCGGAAGGAACCCGCAGGATTTTGAGGGAGCTCGGCTACGTCGAAGGACGCAATATTCGTCTTGAGTTTCGGGACGCGGCGGGGAATGTTGATGCGCTCCCTCGGCTGGCGCAAGAGTTGATACGAGAGGACGGCATCGACGTCATTCTCGCGATAAGCACGCCAGCCGCGCTGGCTGCTTACAAGGCAACTCAAACAATTCCGATTGTCGCGCTCACCGCCGTTGACCCGGTCGGGTCAGGATTGGCGGATAGCCTCGCGCGTCCCGGCCGCAACGTAACCGGTATCGCGGTTTTTTCCGAGGAAACCACAGAAAAGCGCGTCGAACTGATGCGGGAGGTTGTCCCGCGCGCCCTCCGCCTCGGGACGGTGACGACAAAGCTAAGCAGCGGTGCGCAGAGCCTGGCGCCTGTCCTGGAGACCGGCCGTAAGCTCGGTTTTACGGTCGAGTCCATCAACATCGATGACCCCGCTAATCTTGCGAAGGCATTAGGCCCGGAAGTCCTGACCAGATTAGACGCCCTCGTGTTTGTCCCAGATGCCTTGATCAGTGCTCACATGGCCGAGGTCATCAAGCTGGTCGGCGCGAGCAACAAACCCGCGATCTTTCCTTCGCCCGACTGGGTCGCTAACGGCGGCTTTATGTCGTTCGGGCCGGATTTCTCCGACGCTAACCGTCACTTGATCTCGCAGCTTGATCGCGTTCTGAAAGGCGCGAAGCCGGGCGACCTGCCTTTCGAACGACCTACCAAATTCTATCTCAGGATTAATCTCCGCGTCGCAAAACAACTGGGCATCGAGCTGCCTGCGACCGTCCTCGCGCGCGCCGACGAGGTGATCGAGTGAAGTGCCGACGTTCGCTTATGGCACCTTTGAGACATGGCGACCGGCCCTGACGCAAGCGCAAGTGTGCCCACAGTTGTGACGATGGAAGTGCGCGCCCCGTAGTTCTCCGGGTTAGTCACCTTAAGCGACATTGCCTATAAAGCGTTCGCGAACAGCTGGGGGATGGACTTCGGTCATCACACCGATGTCCAGGGGTTGTTTGATCACGAGGCCCGGACTCCTAGGCACTCCGGGCCTCGTTTGATCTCGCGCTCGCAGAATACAGCGCTCACCGGCCCGTCGACGCATCCGGCATGATCTGCAGAAGCGGCTCCGGTCCGACCGAAATTTGACCGGTGAATGGCCGGTCGTGGGCGGCGATCAGCAACACCGAGGCGGCGACGCCGGTCGCGAACAGCGCCATCGCGATCCCCGATGCCAGCCGGTTACCGCAGTGAACGAGCGCGATCACGAAGAGTTCGCAAATCGCCTGCAAATACAGGCTCCACCATTTAACCGGATTGACTTCCGCCTGGCTGATGATGATCCGCTGCCGGCGCGCATCGAGCGCTACTCCCAATGCGCTGATGATCTCGCGCTGCGCGGTCTGCTGGCCCGCTCCCTGCGGCGACATCGAGACAACGAGTTGCAGCGCCTCGGTGAGAGCCGGAGGAGCTGGCCTCAGCGAGGCTGTCTGCCCTGCCATCATCGGCCATTCAACCTTGGCGGCTTGCTCGATATAGCCGCGAACGAGATTGCGCACCCGGCCCTCCTGTTCGGACGGCAGGCCGGCGGCGAGCAGCACGATGGCCCGCAGCGCGCTGGCTTCACGGCTCACCGCCGCACTGGCGCGATCATTGTCGTTCCAGACCTGGGCGGCGGTGAAGGCGACGAACAGGCCGAAGATGATGCCCAGCACCGGCAGCATGCCCGGCGAAATCGCCTGGGAATGATTTTGCGCGTTCTCCCGTCGCGAGCGCCGCAACCGCTGCGAAGATGATGATGGCAAGCAGATAGGTGAAGGCAAAGATGGAAAGCGCCATCACTGGCACAGGCAGATTGTGCAACCAGTCGCTCATTGCGCTCCCCGCCCCGTGTCCGGATCCAGCCCGACGCAATTATGTGAAATTCCCGGGCTATCCGCAATCACCGCATCTCGTTCAACAAACCCATCAGCATCTCGCTCTCCCTGACTGAGCGACGCCGGCATTTGTCTCGAGATGGCGGGCGCGTGCGGTGCGGCCTTCCCGGCCGCCGCGAGATCGGAGCCCGGATCGTTTCTTTCACCTGATGGCATTGAGGTGTATGGTCACCGTCAGCGAACCCCGCCGGCGGCACAGTCTAAGAGGACTCAACGAGCCGGGTTAGTTCTGCTGCATGCCGCTGAGCCATGTTGGTACCCACCAAGGCAAACAGGGAGGCAGTACGATGACGATGAGACCAGACCCCACGTTTCACGCGTCGCCGAAGCTTGCGATGGAAGCTCCGCCAGAGAGCTTCGCCTACACCTTGCTGCTCAGCCCGGACTTTTCAAAACCCGACGCGCTTGCCGTGATCGACGTCAAGCCCGGCTCTCCGCGTTTCGGTCAGATCGTCCACACCGTGACGATGCCCAACAAGGGCGACGAGTTTCATCATTTCGGATGGAACGCCTGTTCATCGGCCTTGTCGCCGCTCACCGGGCACGCCTTCCTCGAGCGCCGCTACCTCATCATCCCCGGTATGCGGTCCTCCCGGATCTACATCGTCGATACCAAACCCGATCCCACACAGGCGAAGATTCACAAAATCATCGAGCCCGAGGAGGTCTTCAAAAAGACCGGGTACTCCCGGCCGCACACGATCCATTGCGGGCCGGATGGTATTTACGTTTCAACGCTCGGCGGCGGTGGCAAGGACGGCACCGATGGACCGCCCGGCATCTTCATCATGGATTGCGAGACATTCGAAGTGCTCGGACGGTGGGAGATCGATCGCGGTCCTCAAGAGAAGCACTATGATTTCTGGTGGAATCTGCCCCGCGATTACATGGTGAGCAGCGAGTGGGCGCTGCCGCCGCAGTTCGAGAACGGGATCGTGCCCGAGGATCTGCTTTCGAACAAATACGGCCATCGGGTCCACTTCTGGGATCTGCGGGCCCGGCGAAACGTCCAGACCATCGATCTCGGCGCCAACCATCAAATGGCGCTGGAGGTGCGTCCCGCGCATGATCCCGTCAAGGAGTACGGCTTCCTGGGCGTCGTGGTCGACACCACGAACCTTGAAGGTTCGATCTGGACCTGGTGGCGCGATGGCGGAAAATTTCACATCGAGAAGACGGCGACCATCCCGCCCGAGCCCGCGGCGAAGGACGAGTTGCCGCCGCTTCTGCAGGGCTTTGGCGCAGTGCCGCCGCTGGTGTCCGACATCGACCTGTCGATGGATGACAAGTTTCTCTACGTCGCCTGCTGGGGCACCGGCGAGATGCGTCAATACAATGTCAGTGACCCCAGAAAGCCCGAACTTGCCGGATCGGTCCATATCGGCGGCATCGCACGCCGCACGCCTCATCCGAACGGCAAGGCCTACGCCGGCGGACCTCAGATGGTCGAGATCAGCCGCGACGGCAAACGCGTCTACTGGACCAACTCGCTCTACTCGACCTGGGACGACCAATTTTATCCGCAGGGCATTCCGGGCGTCGAGGTGATGGCCAATGCAAACCCGAAAGGCGGCCTCGAACTGGCAAAGGACTATTGCGTGAGCTTCCCCGACGGATACCGCGCGCATCAGATCAGGCTCGATGGAGGAGACTGTTCGACCGATTCATTCTGTTATCCGTCGGCTTGAATGTGAGCACTACGGCGGATTGGACACCGGCTTGGCTCTGGCTGGCTGTCATCGCGAGCGGTTTCTACCACGGCGTAAATCCGGGAATGGGATGGCCGCTCGCTGTATCCGCCGGATTGATGGAAAGGACGACGCGTGCCCTCGGCGCCGCGCTGGTGCCGCTGACGGCCGGCCATCTGCTGGCGATGCTGCTGGTGCTCCTCCCCTTCGCGCTGCTGGTCACCCTCGTCGAATGGCAACGCCAGATCCAGATCGGCGCCAGTCTCCTGGTTATCGGGTTCGGTATCTTCCGCCTTGTCGATCGGCGCCATCCAAGAGCGTTGGCGCGGATACGGCCGACGCAACTGGGGCTGTGGTCCTTTGCCGTGGCAATCGCGCACGGCGCGGGGCTGATGCTGGTGCCGATCTATCTCGGGCTCTGCCGGGAGGCCGACCTCGACAAGGGCCACGAGGCAGCGTTGAGCCTCATCAACGCCAATCTCGGTATGGCCGGACTGGTCGCCGTCGTCCACGCCATCGCGATGATCGCGGCCGGCGGATGCCTGGCATGGCTGGTGTACCGTTATCTTGGCCTCAAATTCGTATCGCGGAGCTGGTTCAACCTGGATAGGTCATGGGCAATCAGTCTCATTCTGGTGGGAGCAATTGCACTGGTGCTCAGTCTTGCGGAGTAGCGCAACCACCGTGCGGCGCTGCGGCGTGAATTCGCTTCGATCGGAAGGCACGCCTCCGCGTCAGCGCAGCTTGTCCAGCAGCGCCATCAGCATCTCGCGCTCCTTGGCGTCGAGCGGCGCCAGCGTTTCCCGGGTGATCGCGAGTGCATTGGGCGCGGCTTTCTCCGCGAGCTGCTGCCCTGCCCGCGTGAGACTGACCAGCAGACGGCGGCCGTCCTCGGGATCCGGGCTGGTCTCGGTCAGACCGCGCGCCGTGAGGCGGTCGATCACACCCTTGATGGTGGCAACGTCCATCGCGGTCAGCCGGCCCAGAAGATTTTGCGAGCACGGACCGGTCTCGGTCAGCTTCGCAACTGCCGCCCATTGCGTCGGGGTCAGATTGATGCCGATCTCGCGGGCGAAAATCGTCGAATGGCGTTGCCAGACCTGGCGCAGGATGAAGCCGACCTGCTCGTCCAGAATGTAGGACGGCCGCGCAGGCTTGACGCTCCGTTTCGCCGAAACACTCCTGCCCATCTACGCTCTCTCTTCTTGTTTGCCGCCGCCGGTCACAGCGACAGATGCGCGTCGCGGATGTCCGGACGTGCGTCGAGTTCAGCCATCGTGCCGCCATAGCAGATCTTGCCGCGCTCGATGATGTAGGCACGGTCGCAAATCAGCCGGGCGAAATGCAAATTCTGTTCGGAGACGAGGATGCTGACGCCTTCCTTCTTCATGGCCAGGATGGCGTCGACCATCTGCTCCACGATCTTCGGTGACAGCCCTTCGGAAGGCTCATCCAGCAGCACGAGGGATGGATTGCCCATCAGCGTCCGCGCGATCGTCAGCATCTGCTGCTCGCCGCCGCTCATGCGCCCGCCAGGGCGCCCGCGCATCTCGCCCAGATTCGGAAACAGCGTGAACAACTTTTCGCGGGTCCAATGCGGCGCATTGGGACGCTTGGGCTGGCGGCCGACTTCGAGATTTTCCTCGACCGTCAGGTCCGTGAAGATGCGCCGCTCCTCAGGCACATAGCCGAGCCCGCCGCGCACGATCGCATGCGTCGGCTCGGTGGAGACGTCTCTGCCTTCGAACAGGATACGGCCGGAGCGCTGTTGGACCAGACCGACGATGGAACGGAAGGTGGTGGACTTGCCGGCACCGTTGCGGCCGAGCAGTGCCACGACTTCGCCCTCGCCGACCTCGAGCGCAATATCGAACAGGATATGCGCCGGGCCATAATAGCTGTTGAGGTCCTGCACCGAGAGCTTCATGCGCCGGCTCCCTCGCGGTGCCGCGAATCATAGACCAGGCCCTCGCCGAGATAGATCGCGCGGACCTGCGGATTGCCGCGGACCTGTTCGGGTGTGCCCTCGGCGATCAGGCTGCCGCGGTTGAGCACGAGAATGCGGTCGGCATGCTCGAACACCACGTCCATGTCGTGTTCGGTAAAGAGCACGCCGATCGATTTTTCACGGGCGATCTGCGCGGTGAGCCGCATCAGTTCGATGCGCTCGCGCGGCGCCATGCCCGCGGTCGGCTCGTCCATTAATAGAAGTTTTGGCTGGTTGGCGAGGGCGATTGCGAGTTCGAGCCGCTTCAGATCGCCATAGGCAAGCTCGCCGCAGGGACGCCCGGCATAGGCGCCCATGCCGACGAGGTCGAGCAGCCGGCCGGCTTCCTCGCGGGCGTAACGCGCCGTCGAGCCCCAGAGATTGAATAATTGCCGCCCGTATGACACCAGCGCGACCTGCACGTTCTCGCGCACGGTCATGGTCGGGAACGTCGCCGTGATCTGGAAGGTGCGGCCGACACCGAGCCGCCAGACCTGGCGCGGCTTTTTGCCGACGGTTTCTTCGCCGAGCAGATTGATCCGGCCGCTGTCGGGGGTGTTCTGGCCGTTGAGCATGTCGAAACAGGTGCTCTTGCCGGCGCCATTGGGCCCGATCAGCGCCAGGATTTCGCCGGCGCGCAGCGCAAACGAAACGCTCCGCACGGCGTGGACCCCGCCATAGGATTTGCTCAGGTTCTCGACCGACAGCAATGTGGGGACCATGCTCATTCGGCGGTCTCGATCCGGGAAGTGGCTAGGGACGACTTAGACGATGATTCAGACGTCGAAGACTTGCGGCGATTGCGGATCGTCTCCAGCACCCCGACGATGCCTTTGGGGAACGCCACCACGATCAGCACGACGAAGCCGCCGAGCACAAGCTTGGACAAATCGGTCTGGCTCACCAGCCAGATGTTGAGCGCCTTGAAGACGATGGCGCCGACCACGGCGCCGGACACGGTCTCGACGCCGCCGAGCAGCACCATCACCAGCGCATCGACCGACAGCGAGATGCCGAGGCTGTCGGGGAACACGCTGCCTTTCAGGTACGCGAACAACGCGCCGGCAAATCCGGCGACGGTGCCCGCGATGACGAAGGCGGTCCACTGCACGCGCTTGCCGTTGATGCCGATAGCTTCACTGCGCAGCAGCGAATCCCGCGTTGCGCGTAGCGCAAAACCGAACGGCGAGAACACGATCACCCGCAATATGGCCACCGCGATCGCGGCGATGCCGAGCGACAGCCAGTAGAAACTCGCCGGACCCGCCGCCCATTTCTCCGGCCAGACGCCCAAAATTCCGTTGTCGCCGCCGGTCACCGTGACCCACTGGAACGCGATCGACCAGACGATCTGCGCAAACGCCAGCGTCAGCATCGCGAAATAGACGCCGGACAATTGCACGGCGAAGAAGCCGAAGATGGCCGCGCCGAGCAGACCGAGCAGCGGGCCGAGAAGCAGCGAGACGATCATCGGGAGCCCCGCCATTTTGGCGAGGAACGCAACGCCATAGGCGCCGAGCCCGAAATAGGCAGCATGGCCGAACGAGGCGAGCCCACCGACCGACATCAGGAAATGCAGGCTGGCGGCAAAGATCACGAAGATCGCGATTTCCGAACCGACGGTGAGCGCATAATTGCCGGCGAACAGCGGCAGCATCGCCGCAACCGCAAGCCCGGCCATCGCCAGCCAGCGCTCGTTTGTCGTCAGCGGCCGCCAGGGATTGACAGTCAGCCCCGGCGTGCGACGCGCGGCTGCCTCCGGCTTGCCGAACAGGCCCCACGGACGGACGATCAGCACCACCGCCATGACCAGGAATACCAGGATGATGGAAATCTTCGGGAAGATCAGAATGCCGAAGGCGTTGAGCTCTGACACCAGCACCGCGGCCACGAAGGCGCCGATGATGCTGCCGAGCCCGCCGATGACGACCACGACGAACACGTCGACGATAATGCGCAGATCGAGCGCGTGATGCACCGCATCGCGCGGGATCTGCAGAGCGCCGCCCAGCGCTGCCAGAAAGACGCCGAGCGCGAACACGCTGGTGAACAGCCATTTCTGATTGACGCCGAGCGCTGCGACCATGTCGCGGTCCTGCGTCGCCGCGCGCACCAGCACGCCCCAGCGCGTGCGCTGGAACAGCAGCCAAAGCCCGCCGAGCACGATTGGACTGATTGCGATCAGGAACAAATCGTAGGTCGGAATGTTCTGGCCGAAGAAATCGACTGCGCCCTTGAAACCCGGCGCACGGCGGCCGAGGAGATCATCGGGCCCCCAGATCAGCACCACGAGGTCTTCGACCATCAAGGTCAGGCCGAAGGTCGCGAGCAACTGGAACAGTTCCGGCGCGTGATAGATCCGCCGCAGCAGCACCATCTCGACGATCACGCCGACCACGGCCACGATCAGCGCCGCGACCACGATGCCGCCCCAGAAGCCGAGCGCGCCGGAGAAGCGCTCGGTCAGCGTGAACGCGACATAGGCGCCGAGCATGTAGAAGGCGCCATGGGCGAAATTAACGATCCGCGTCACGCCGAAGATGATCGACAGACCTGACGCGACCAGAAACAACGACGCCGCGCTGGCGAGACCGGTCAGGAACTGAACGAAGTAGAAGGCCATGGGCGGTCTTTTGCTCGCGTTGGTCAGGTCGGTGGCATCATCCTTGGAGACGCCACGCTCACGCGTGGCTCCTCAGGATGAGGTCTGTTCTTACCTCGCCCCGCTTGCGGGGAGAGGTCGAATTGCGAAGCAATTCGGGTGAGGGGGTACAGGTCTAACCACGAGCACAGGACGCGCGGTGAGAGCCCCTCACCCCGACCCTCTCCCCGCAAGAGCGGGGCGAG
This sequence comes from Bradyrhizobium sp. AUGA SZCCT0158, assembly GCF_018130065.1. Taxonomy (GTDB): domain Bacteria; phylum Pseudomonadota; class Alphaproteobacteria; order Rhizobiales; family Xanthobacteraceae; genus Bradyrhizobium. The sequence continues at coordinate 100,561 of NZ_JAFCME010000007.1, forward strand.
GGAGAAGTAACCGACGATCTCAATCCTTCGGGCGAAGCTTTTCGACTTCGGCATCGCTCGGGAGATAATCCGTGCCCTTGCGATAGACCGAGTTCACCATCACGCCTTTACCGTCCTTCAGCGCGGTCTTGCCGACGTAAGCGCCGAGCGTCGACTGGTGGTCGATCTTGCGGAAGGTGATTTCGCCGAACGGCGACGGCATCGACAGCCCTTCGGTCGCGGCGATCAGCTTCTCCGGATCGGTGGAGTTGGCTTTGGCGACGATCGCTGCGGCCGCCTTGATCGTCTGGTAGCCGACGATCGAGCCGAGGCGCGGATAGTCGTTGAATTTGGCCTGATACGCTTTCAGGAATTTATCATGGTCCGGCGTCTTGATGTCGTACCAGGGGTAACCCGTTACGATCCAGCCCTCAGGCGTTTCGTCCTTCAGCGGATCGAGATATTCCGGCTCGCCGGTGAGGAAGGACACCACCGAACGGTTCTTGAACAGGCCTCGCGTATTGCCTTCGCGAACGAGCTTCACGAGATCGGCGCCGAAGGTGACGTTGAGGATCGCTTCGGGATTGGCGGCGGCCACGGCCTGCACCACCGGGCCCGCATCGATCTTGCCCTGCGGCGGCCACTGCTCGTCGACCCAGACGATATCGGGACGCTTTTCCGACATCAGCTTCTTGAACACGGCAACGGCCGACTGGCCGTATTCATAGTTCGGCGCGATCGTGGCCCAGCGTTTGGCCGGCAGCTTGGCGGCTTCTTCCACCAGCATGGCCGCCTGCATGTAATTGGAAGGACGCAGGCGGAAGGTGTAGCGGTTGCCCTTCGACCAGGTGATGGCGTCGGTCAGGGGTTCCGCCGCGAGAAAGAATACCTTCTTCTGATTTGCAAAATCGCTGACGGCAAGGCCGATGTTGGACAGGAAGGTGCCCGTCAGCATCGCGACGTTCTCGCTCGACACCAGTTCGTTGGCGGCGGTGGTGGCGTCAGCCGGCTTGCCGCCGTCGTCCTTGGAGACGACCACAAGCTTCTTGCCGTTGATGCCGCCGGCGGCGTTGACTTCCTCGACCGCGAGCTGCCAGCCCTTGCGGTAGGGCTCGGTGAAGGCGGGCAGCAGCGAATAGCTGTTGATCTCACCGATCTTGATCTCGCTTTGGGCAAAAGCAGAGCTCGCCATGCCCGTAACCGCGATGGCCAATCCCGCTCCCAACAAATAACTTCGTCGCATACCCTCACCCTCCAATGTTGAAACCAATTTTACTTGAGCATGATCTCTTCGGACGACCGGTACTCACTTTTCCGGATCATGCCCTATCTCAAACCGTCTTCACCTTTGACTTCAGCAACCGTCAATCCACCGACACGCGGCAGCGGCCTGCCGCTGTCGGTGACGGCCACCGCGACCATGATCTCGTTGGCGCGCGGCGCGTCGTTGATCTGCACTTCCATGCCGTCGAAATGGCTGCGCACGAAGGCCGCGTCCTTGTGGCCGAGCGGAATATCCAGCGTCGTGCCCGGACCGCTGCGCTTCTTCGAGGACGGGATCAGCGCCGCGCCCTTGCTCAGCACCTTGCGCACCGGCGCGCCCATCTTCGGGTGCAGGATCGCGGCCGCGTGCTCGAGTTCGCCGTTTTCGCCGACCGCTGCGGCCTTGCCGTAGCTCTGCGCGTTGGCGCCGTCGATCCCAAGCGCCGCCACCGCCCGCTTCGACAGCAATTCGCCGAGTTCCTCGCCGATCGCGATCAAAGGCGAAAGGTCTTCGACATATTTTCCGGCGAACGGATTTTCGATCACGGCAATCGCCGCGGCACGCCGCGTCGGCGGCGCGATGGTCTTTCCCATCTCCAGATGGGTTTCCTCGACCACCGTGACGATCTTGCGAATGATGGCGCTCATTGGCCTTTTTCCCGCTCAAGCATGAACTTCACTTTCTATCGCGCTTCCGTGATGGGCATGCAACGCAGGCGTCGCACAGCCAGTAGTTCCGACCACGAGCGTTTCGCCAAGCAGGCGTAACGCCGCGCCTTCAATCAACCCGGCTGCGAACAATTGTTGCGCGCGGAGAGCCCCCGCCTCCAGCGCGGCTTCGACCTCGTCTTCGGTCAATGGCCCGACATCGCGGGTGACGCGGCGCGGACCGAGGTCGCTGTCGGGCTGCAATTCATTGGCCGGACAGCGGACAATCGCGAGATGACCGGGCAAATCGACGGCATTGGCGATGATGGTGGCGGCGGCATCGGCCTGCGACGCCGTTCGCGCCAGCACGGTGACGGCATCCGCAATGCCGAGCGAGAAGCTGCGGCCATGGCGGCCGCTGGTCGCGATGCCCCGGACCGGGCCGTCGGCATCGACGATCATCGTGCGCATCAGGCCATGCCGGTCCGGCCGGTCCATCAGGGCGACGGTGAATTGTTCGCCGCCGGTCAGATGCAGCGCGATGTCGCCGCCATTATTGACATAGCCGCGCTCGAGACGAGCCGCGTCCAGCATCGCGCCGAGAATCTCTTCCGCGACGGAGCCGGCCACCGCTGCCATGGGCGTGATGAAATGATGGGCGGCAAACGGAGCGACCGCCGCATGCATGCGGCACGCGACCACGCCTTGCAGGGCGCATTGCACGGGATTTACCGGCTGACGCAGCGTCGTCAATTCCTCGCAGAGTTCATCGAGCAAACCGGTGAAGCGACGCACTGCGGCGTCATAGGCGGCGCGGACCTCCGCCTCCTGCCCCTTGGCCTCAATGATCAGATCGATTGGACCGTCCTGCAAATGCAGCCGCTTGCCGTCAGGAAGAAGCGCTATTTGCGGCAGGCGTTTCATGCGTGCCGTACCGGAATGTAAGGCATCGGGCGGACTTCGGTGTTGTCCTTGAGCGAGGCCAGCGGCCGGACGTAGTCCATGTGGCCGCCGAGCGCCGCATAGTCCGAAAGCCGCAGCGTGAATTCTATCGGCGCCACCAATGCAGGCGTCGGCACATAACCGAAGGCGCCGGCTGGCATTTGGGTAACATCGACCATGAACGTGATGCCGCCACCCGGCCAGACGTAAACCGGCGCACCGCCGCTGGTGACCCGCGTCAGCGCATCCTTGACCGACCGCGTCAGCCGCACCGGATTGTCGGTGACCCCGGCGCGCAGCGAGCCGCCGGCGCCGCCCATGAACAACACCGTGCATAGCGCCGGTTCGCAATTTTCCTGGATACGCTCGACCGAGAGCTTCAGATCGAGCGGCATCTGCGTCTCAACCGGCTTGAGCGCCTCGTCGAGCACGTAGTAGGCGGCGTGCTCGCCCGTGGTCGAAACCATCAGCATGGTCAGGCCCGGCCGCGCCTCCTTCGGATTGAACGGGCCCAGCACGGACAGCGGATCGGAAATTTTGGTGCCGCCCCAGCCGGTGCCGGGTTCGGCGACCTGGAAATAACGCCCCGGCGTCGAGCGCCGCCCCTTCATCTTGATCCCGGTATCGGGAATATCCAGCAGCTTGCCGGCCTGGTGCTCCGAGAGAACGCCGGTGATGTGGTCGTCCACCACCACGACCTCATCGACTTTGCCGTGCCATTGCTTGGCAAACATGCCGATGGTGGCCGAGCCGCAGCCGACCCGCATCCGCTCTTCCGCGACGCCATTGACAACAGGCGGATACCCGGCCTGCACCACGACGGTCGCGCCGCCGTCGATCGTCAGTTCGACCGGCTTGCAATTGGAGAGGTCCATCAACGCGTCGCAGGTGACGCGCCCCTCTTTCTTGGAACCGCCGGTCAGATGATGCACGCCACCGAGCGAGAGCATCTGCGAGCCATATTCGCCTGTTGTGACATGGCCGATCGCCTCGCCCTGCGCGCGGACGGTCGCGGTCTCGGGACCGAGATAGCGATCGGTGTCGATCTTCACCTTGACGCCGCAATAGCTGAAAATGCCTTCGGTCACGACGGTGACCATGTCGACGCCGTCGATCTCCGACGACACGATAAAGGGCGCCGGCTTGTAGTCGGGGTACGTCGTGCCGGCGCCGATCGCAGTCACAAACACATTGGGCTCACGGACCAGCTTGCCGTCCCAATCGCCGCCGCCGGCCTGGAACGGCACCAGCCGTCCGCCATGCGACACCGTTCGCTCCAGCACGATATGCGGATCGACGCGCACCAATACGCCGTCATGATTGGCATAGCGATCGCACGCGCCCGCCGCGCCCGGCTTGATGTAACACATCACCGGACAGGCATCGCAGCGGATCTTGTCGCCACCGGCAGTCGTTGTATCCGTCATCGTGAACAAGCCTGCTCGCTGGGAGGCGTCGATCATACCCGCATTCCCGCGAGACGATCATTTTGTTCGTACACGAACGATGTTGCGCGCGGACGGAAACCCTGTCAAGCGGGGCCCCAAGCGAAAAACCGCGATTGCCGCATAAAAACTCATTTGCCTCGCGCCGTGTTTATAAAGCGGGCAAGGCATTGCGTCAGGGAACGCCCCGCTTGCACGTTTGTATACAAACGGTATCTTCGAAGGACGTCCGCACCACATTTTGCAGCGCAACCGGGGCCCAGGGATCAAGGCGCACAGCATGACGCAGAGCACGATGCGCCTGACCGTCAACGGCAAAAGCTGCGATGTCGACGCCGCGCCCGACACCGCATTGCTCTATGTGCTGCGCAACGACCTCGCCTTGAACGGACCGAAATATGGCTGCGGGCTCGGCGAGTGCGGCGCCTGCGCGGTGCTGATCGACGGTGAGGCGGCGCGTTCCTGCGTGATCCCGATCGAAGGCTGCGCCGGGCGCGACATTGTGACGCTTGAAGGCCTCGGCTCGCGCGAGCACCCCGATCTGGTTCAAGAGGCCTTCATCCGCGAGCAGGCCGCGCAATGCGGATACTGCCTGAACGGCATGATCATCAGCACCAAGGCGCTCTTGTCGCGCAACGCGCACCCTTCTGAGGCCGAAGTGCTGGAAGCACTACGCTACAATCTGTGCCGCTGTGGCGCGCATATCGAGATCATCCGGGCGGCGATGCGGGCCGCGGGCCACGCCGTCGAGGCGCACGACTGATGGCAACGTCGGAGACGCCAGCGAGCAGTGAACGAGCGCAGGGATCGCTGTCGGTGGTTCGTCAGGCAGAGGCGCTCGAAACCTTCGTCAAGATCACCGCTGATGGTTCGGTCACCGCCTACAACGGCCACGTCGATCTCGGCACCGGAATCCGCACCGCACTCGGACAGATCGTCGCCGAGGAACTCGACGTGTCCTTTGCCCGCGTCGTCGTGGTGCTGGGCGACACCTCTGTCGTTCCCAACCAGGGCGCGACGATCGCCAGCGAAACCATCCAGATCACGGCGGTGCCGCTGCGCAAGGCTGCAGCGCAGGCGCGGCAATTTTTGATCGCGCGTGCGGCGGAACGGCTGGAGGTAGCGGCCAGTGATCTCAACATCGAAGACGGGCTGATCCGCGGCAAGGACAACCGCACTGTCAGTTATGGAGAATTGATCGCCGGCGAGATCATTCGGCTCGAACTCACCGAAGACGTAACGGTGAAGGACGTCAGCGCCTATTCCATCGTCGGGCAATCGGTGCCCCGCGTCGACTTGCCGGCGAAGGCGACCGGCGAACTCGTTTACGTTCACGACATGCGCGTGCCCGGTATGCTGCATGGCCGCGTCGTGCGGCCGCCTTATGCCGGCATCGACGCCGGCCCGTTCGTCGGCACCAGCCTGATCGCGGTCGATGAAGCTTCGGTGCGCGATATCCCGGGGCTGGTGGCCGTGGTGAGGATCGGCGATTTCATCGGTATCGTTGCCGAGCGCGAGGAGAACGCGATCAAGGCGGCGGCGCAGCTCAAGGTGAGCTGGAAGCCGGTGCCTGTCCTGCCCGACCTCGGCGATCTCCAAACGGTGCTGCGGGCCAACCCATCGACGCCGCGGACGCTGATCGACAAGGGCAACGTCGACGCCGCCATTGCATCAGCCGCCAAGCCGATGGCGCGGACTTACGTCTGGCCGTATCAGATGCACGGCTCCATCGGCCCCTCCTGCGCGGTCGCCGACTATCAGGACGGCGCGATCCGGGTGTGGTCCGGCACGCAGAACCCGCACATCCTGCGCACCGATCTAGCACTGCTGATCGAGCGGCCTGAAGCCGAGATCGATGTGATCAGGATGGAAGCCGCCGGCTGCTATGGCCGCAACTGCGCCGACGACGTCACCGCCGATGCGCTATTGCTGTCGCGCGCGGTCGGCCGTCCCGTCCGCGTGCAATTGACGCGCGAGCAGGAACACGCCTGGGAGCCGAAGGGCACCGGGCAATTGATGGACGTCAATGGCGGGCTCAACGCCGACGGCGGCGTCGCGGCCTATGATTTTGCGACGCGCTATCCGTCGAACGGCGCGCCGACACTGGCGCTGCTGCTCACCGGACGGATCGCGCCGGAGCCCGCCGTGTTCGAGATGGGCGATCGCACCGCGATCCCGCCTTATGACTATGAGAACATGCGCGTGGTGGCGCACGACATGCCGCCGATCGTGCGCGCCTCCTGGTTCCGCGGCGTCTCGGCGCTGCCCAATACTTTCGCGCATGAATCCTATATCGACGAACTCGCCGCTGAAGCCGGCGTCGATCCGATCGAATATCGCCTGCGCTACCTGAAGGACACGCGCGCCGTCGATCTCGTCAATGCGGTCGCCGAGCGCGCGGGCTGGAAACCGCGACCGGTACGGCAGGAGCCTGAAGCCGAGGGCGACATCGTGCGCGGGCGCGGCTTTGCTTATGCGCTCTATGTGCACAGCAAATTCCCGGGCTATGGCGCGGCGTGGTCGGCGTGGATCGCCGATGTTGCCGTCAACAAGGCGACCGGCGATGTCAGCGTCACCCGCGTGGTCGCGGGCCAGGATTCCGGGCTGATGATCAACCCGGAAGGGGTGCGTCATCAGATCCACGGCAACGTGATCCAGTCGACCAGCCGCGCGCTGATGGAGGAAGTCTCGTTCGACCGCGCGTCCGTGACGGCGCGCGAATGGGGCGCCTACCCCATCGTCAAATTTCCTGACCTGCCGAAGATCGATGTCTTGATGCTGCCGCGGCAGGACCAGCCACCGCTCGGCGTCGGCGAGTCCGCCTCGGTCCCCAGCGCTGCCGCCATCGCCAACGCGATCTATGATGCGACCGGTGTGCGCTTTCGCGAATTGCCGTTCACGCCGGAGCGCATTTTGCGGGGATTGCACGGCGACGCGGCGGCGGTGCCGGAGGCATTGCCTGCGCCGCCGCCCGTACCCGATCTCACCAAATGGCAAAACCCGTTTGCCGGACGGCGCGGCGTGCTGGCGACGGCGGCGGCATTATGCGCGGCGGTGGTCGGCATCGGCGCTGCTGTACTGCCGTGGCGCGCGATCGGGCCGATCGCGCGGCCGGATGCGTCAGTCTATTCGGCGGCGACCATCGCGCGCGGCCAGCAACTCGCGGCGCTCGGCGACTGCGCGGTCTGCCACACCAGCATCAATGGCGTGCTCAATGCCGGCGGCCGGCCGCTCGATACGCCGTTCGGGGTTATCTACAGCACCAATATCACGCCCGACGTGGAAACCGGCATCGGCGCATGGTCCTATCCCGCCTTCGAGCGATCGATGCGCGAAGGCATCCATCGCGATGGACGGCACCTCTATCCGGCGTTTCCCTATACGCACTTCGCGAAGACGACCGATGCCGATCTGCAGGCGCTCTACGCCTACCTGATGGCGCAATCGCCGGTGCGCGCGGAAAATCCGGAAAACAAGTTGGCGTTCCCGTTCAACATCCGCCCGCTGCTGGCCGGATGGAACGCGCTGTTCCATCAGCCAAAGCCGTTCCAGGCAGACCCGAGCAAATCGGACGTGTGGAATCGCGGCGCCTATCTGGTCGAAGGCCTCGGCCATTGCAGCGCCTGCCATTCGCCGCGCAATGCGCTGGGAGCGGAAAAGCAAAGTGCTTACCTCGCGGGCGGCTTCGCCGAAGGTTGGGAAGCACCCGCCCTGACGTCACTGTCGCAGGCGCCGATCCCCTGGAGCGAAGATGAGCTCTACGCCTATTTGCGGACCGGCGAGTCGCGCTTGCACGGCGTCGCCGCGGGACCGATGGCGCCGGTCGTGAAGGAACTCGCTGCGCTGCCCGATCAGGATATCCGCGCCATGGCCGTCTATCTCGGCTCGTTCAATGAGACCGCCGCCGACAAGCGGGCACAGGATGCCCTCGCCGCCAAACTCGAGGCGGCGACCAGCACCCGGCTCGTTGCGGCCTCCAGCGTCGGCGCGCGGATCTACCAGGGTGCCTGTGCGGTCTGCCACGAGGTCGGTGGCGCGCCCTTGTTCGGCAGCCGGCCGTCGCTGGCGCTGAACAGCAACCTGCACAGCGCCGTGCCTGACAATCTGATCCAGGTGATCCTGCACGGCATCAAAGCCCCCGTGACCAGCGACCTCGGCTATATGCCCGCCTTCAAGGACAGCCTGACCGACGGCCAGGTCGCTGAACTCGCCGCCTACCTGCGGCGACAATTTGCCCCGGAGAGGCCGGGATGGGGCGATATCCACGCAACCGTTGGGCGAATCCGGCAGGAAATGGCGCGCTGAGCTGGCATGCTGCCGCCAAAAGCCACTGGTTGGGCCGCCGCGGGCGCGATAGAGTTCCGGCATGGCAGTCACAGATATTGCATCCCGGACCTACAACCACGGCTGGCGGCTCGATCCGATCGTTCGCAGCCTGCTGGATACCGACTTTTACAAGCTGCTGATGCTGCAGATGATTCGGGAATTCTACCCGGATCAGCAGGTGACGTTTTCGGTGATCAACCGCAGCAAGCATGTGCGGCTGGCCGAGATCATCGATGAGGGCGAGTTGCGCGCCCAGCTCGACCACGCCCGCTCCATCCGCTTCACCAAGAAGGAACTGATCTGGCTCGCCGGTAATACGTTCTACGGCAAGACCCAGATGTTCTCGCCCGACTTCATCAACTGGCTCGCCAATTTCCGCCTGCCCGAATACGAGCTGCGCAAGGTGGACGGCCAGTATGAACTGCATTTCCACGGGCCGTGGACCCACACCACGATGTGGGAAATCCCGGCGCTCGCGATCCTGAACGAACTGCGCTCGCGCCAGGCGCTGAAGGGACAGGGGCGATTTGCGCTCGACGTGCTCTATGCCCGCGCCAAGGCAAAACTCTGGACCAAGGTCGAGCGGCTGCGCAAGCTCGAGGGCTTGCGGTTGTCCGACTTCGGCACCCGCCGCCGTCACGGTTTTCTGTGGCAACGCTGGTGCGTCGAGGCGGTCAAGGAAGGCCTCGGCTCATCGTTCACAGGCACCTCCAACGTGCTGCTCGCGATGGACAATGATCTCGAAGCGATCGGCACCAATGCGCATGAATTGCCAATGGTTGCAGCGGCCCTTGCGAATGACGATACCGAATTGCGCTGGGCGCCCTATCGCATCCTCGATCAATGGCGCCATACCTATGGCGGCAATTTGCTGATCGCCCTGCCCGACGCCTTCGGCACCAAGCCGTTCCTGCGCGATGCGCCGGACTGGGTCGCCGACTGGACCGGCTTTCGACCCGACAGCGCGCCGCCGATCGCGGCCGGCGAAGACATTATCAAGTGGTGGAAGCAGAAGGGCCGTGATCCCCGGGAGAAGCTGCTGGTGTTCTCCGACGGCATGGACGTCGGCTCGATCGAAGAGACCTATCGGCATTTTACCGGGCGGGTCCGCGTCAGCTTCGGTTGGGGTACCAACCTCACCAATGATTTCGTCGGCTGCGCGCCGGACGGATCGGCCGATCTCGATCCTATCTCGATCGTCTGCAAGGTGACGTCGGTCGATGGACGGCCGGCCGTCAAACTGTCGGACAATCCGGAAAAGGCGACAGGCTCGCCCTCCGAGGTCGAGCGATACATACGCGTATTCGGAAATGCCGGCCGCGTCCGCGCCGCCGTGCACGTCTGAACCGGCAACACGCAACACGCAATCCCTGGCCACCCAACGATCTGACGAGGCCCGCATGCCCGCACCCAAGCCGCCTGCCTTTGAAACCCTGAGCCTGCATGCCGGCCAGCGCCCGGACCCCGTCACCGGCGCCCGTGCGGTGCCGATCTACCAGACCACGTCCTACGTGTTCCAGGATTCCGACCACGCCGCCGCGCTGTTCAACCTCGAACGCGCCGGGCATATCTATACGCGGATTTCCAATCCGACGACCGCAGTGCTCGAAGAGCGGCTTGCGGCGCTGGAAGCCGGTGTCGGCGCGATCTGCACCGCGAGCGGCATGGCGGCGCTGCATCTGGCGATCGCCACCCTACTCAATGCCGGCGACCATATCGTCGCCTCCTCTTCGCTCTATGGCGGCACCATCAATTTGCTGGCGCACACGCTGCCGCGCTTCGGCATCACGACGACATTCGTGAAACCGCGCGCGCTCGACGAGTTCCGCGACGCGATCAAGCCGAACACAAGGCTTGTCATCGGCGAGACCATCGGCAATCCCGGCCTTGAGGTGCTGGATATTCCGGCGGTCGCGGAAATCGCCCATGACGCCAAGATCCCGCTGCTGATCGACAACACCTTCGCCACGCCGTTCCTCAGCCGGCCGATCGAGCTCGGCGCCGACATCGTGATGAACTCGGCGACCAAATGGATCGGCGGCCACGGCATCGCGATCGGGGGCGTCATCGTCGATGGCGGGCATTTTGACTGGCACGATTCCGGCAAATTCCCTGTCCTGACCGAGCCGTATGCCGGCTATCACGGCATCGTCTTCGACGAGCAATTCGGCCAGGCCGCCTTCATCATGCGCGCCCGCACCGAAGGCCTGCGCGACTTCGGCGCGTGCCTGTCGCCGACCAATGCGTTCCAGCTGCTGCAGGGCGTGGAATCGCTGGGTGTTCGCATGGAACGCCATATGAGCAATACGCTCGCGGTACTGGAATTCCTCAAAGCCAACAAGGCGGTCGAGTGGGTGCTGCATCCCGCGCTGGAAAATCATCCCGACCATCAATTGGCCTTGCGGCTGCTGCCGAAGGGCGCCGGCTCGATCGTCAGCTTCGGCATCAAGGGCGGCCGTCCCGCGGGCAAGAAATTCATCGAGACGCTGCGCATGGTCAGCCACCTCGCCAATGTCGGTGACGCCAAGACGCTGGTGATCCATCCCGCCAGTACGACGCATCAGCAGATGGACGCGGCGCAACTCAAGGCCGCCGGCGTCGGCGAGGAACTGGTGCGGCTATCCGTCGGGATTGAAGCTGTGGCTGACATCATCGACGATCTCGGCCAGGCGCTTCGCGCATCGCAGAAGGTGTGAGCCATGCAACTGTCAGTCAAAGGGTCCGATACGTTCGTTGCCACCGGCGGTCGTCCGTTCGATCCGTCGCTGCCCGCGGTGGTGATGCTGCACGGCGCGGGTTTTGATCATTCGACCTGGGCGCTGCACAGCCGCTGGTTCGCCCATCACGGCTATGCCGTGCTGGCGCCGGATCTGCCGGGCCATGGCCGTTCGGCCGGCAACGCCTTGCCGACGATATCGGACATGGCCGACTGGACCGCGGCACTGCTGGATGCGGCCGGCGCGCCCAAGGCAAAACTGGTCGGACATTCCATGGGATCGCTGATCGCGCTGGAAACCTCGGCGCGTCATCCGGACAAGGTCTCAGGGCTCAGCCTGATCGGAACCGCGGCCACGATGACCGTCGGCCCCGACCTGCTCAAGGCCGCGGAGTTCAACAATCCCGATGCGATCGACATGGTCTCGATCTGGGGTCTCGGCTTCAAGGCCGAACTCGGCGGCAGCCTCGCGCCGGGACTATGGATGCATCAGGGCGCGCAGCGGGTGCTGCAGCAGACCCGTCCGGGCGTGCTGTACAACGATCTCAACGCCTGCAATTCCTACGAGGGCGCGCTCGCTGCCGCAGCGGCGGTCAAGGTGCCAGCGACATTCATTCTCGGCGAACGCGATATGATGACCCCGGCAAAAGCCGGCAAGACGCTGGCAGCGGCAACGCCGAACGCGCGCGTCGTGGTGCTATCAGGCGCCGGCCACATGATGATGGCCGAAGCGCCGGATGAATTGCTGGCGGCGTTGCGGGGGTAACGGCGCGAACATGGGTGTCTCTTCTTCCTTCTCCCCTTGTGGGAGAAGGTGGCGCGCAAGGCGCGCCGGATGAGGGGTTCTATCCACATCGCTCATCTTGCCGTGAGGAGAGAACCCCTCACCCGTCTTCGCTTCGCGAAGCCACCCTCTCCCACAAGGGGAGAGGGGAAGAGCGGCGCCCGCTGATACAATAATTACTGCCTTGCCGCCCTCTTCCGCTCCACCGGATGAATATCCACCGCCCGCAACCTTCCCATGCGGAGCACGTCCATTTCCAGCTTGCGATCGATGCGGTCGCGGTCGAGTGCGCGGATCAGGTCGTCGACGCCGTTGATCTCGACGCCATCCAGTTTTATCACGACATCTCCCGGCAACAGGCCGGCCTGCGCCGCAGGGCTGTCAGCCTCGATCTGCGCCAAGAGCGCGCCCATTGTGTTGTCGACACCGGCCACCACTGCATGTCGTCGCGGGATCGGGGCGGTCTGGCCGGACACACCGATATAGGCGCGGCGCACATAGCCGTGGCGGATGATCTCCGACAGCACGAACTGCGCGGTGTTGCTGGCGACCGCAAAGCAGATACCTTGCGCGCCCTGAATGATCGCGGTGTTGATCCCGATCACTTCCGCTGCCGACGACACCAGCGGCCCGCCGGAATTGCCGGGATTGAGCGCAGCGTCGGTCTGGATCACGTCCTCGATGGTCCGCCCGCTCACCGAGCGGATCGAACGGCCCAGCGCCGACACCACGCCGGCGGTCACGGTCGACTCAAATCCAAGTGGATTGCCGATCGCGACCACCAGCTGGCCGCGGCGCAGGCTCTTGGAATTGCCGAGCGAGGCATAGGGCAGATCGCGCGCGCCGTCGGCGCGCAGCAAGGCGAGATCGGTGTCGGGATCAACGCCAAGCACGTGCGCGTCGGTGACAAAACCTTCGGTATCCCGCAACCGGATTTCTTTCGACGCCCCGACCACATGGCTGTTGGTCAGCACGAAACCATCGGGCGAGATGACGATGCCCGAGCCAAGCCCGCCGCGCTCCCGCGCGGTGCGCACCTTGGGGCCGGTTTCGACGCGCACGACGGCAGGGCCGACGCGTTCGGTCACGCCGATCACGGCGTTGGAATAGGCGTCCAGCAGCGCCTGGTCGTTGGCGGGGGCGTGTTCGGTCGCGCGCGATGACGATCCGTCATCGGCGTTATCTGGGCTAAAATCCAACATGGCGAATTCCTTCGCCGATCAGATGGTTACGGGATTACCTCGCCGCAAGAGCCTCAACCTCCGCGTAAACCTGCCCTGAGGCTTACGTGGCCCGCCGCAGATGCGGCGGCTTCGCCTTGACCGGATCGAGAAGCGACCAGTCGCCTTGTTCCAGCGTGTAACCTTGCGGGAACGGCGCGCGGAGCTCCAGCCCGAGCGATCGCAGCACACGATCGTCGCGGTAGTAGCATTGCAGCACGACGCGAACGAGGGTTGCTGCCGCAGCACCACCCGATGCGCGGAACTCCTGCGCCACCGCATCGCGACGCACCGGATCGAGGTCGGCGAGCGGCTTGTCGGCAAGCTGCGCTAGGTGATCGAGCGCCTGTGCTACCAGTGCGGTGTCGCGCCCGAGCGTCGCCAGCATGTCGGCCTGGATCGCAGGGTCGTCTGCGCCGGGCACCTTGTACTCGTCGCTGGCGGGGACGATCATCGCAGCGACGATGCGGAGATCGTCGCGCTGGGCTGAGGTCAGTTCATTTGACACGGACATGGCGGCCTCAGTCGAAGAGATTGGCTAGACGTTGTTTCATCTGGTCGGCGACGTAGAGCGCGATCGCCTGGATCGTCGAGGTCGGGTTCACGCCACCTGACGTCACGAACACACTGCCGTCGACGATGAAGAGATTCTTCACATCATGCGACCGGCCCCATTCGTTGACGACGGAGCGCGCCGGATCGGTCCCCATCCGCGCCGTACCCAGCAGATGCCAGCCGCCCCATGGGATCGGGTCGTTGATACAGAGGTCCGTGGCACCCGCGGCTTCGAGGATCTCCCTACCCCGCGCCAGTCCGTGCGCCATCATCTTCCGGCTGTTTTCGCTGATCGTGTAGTCGATCTTCGGTGCGGGAATGCCGTGGCAGTCCTTCAGCACGGGATCGAGCGTGACGCGGTTGTGTTCCTCGGGCAGATCCTCGCAAATCGCTGACACCCCGAGCCGATGGCCATTGAGCCTGCGGAAGACGCGGTGGTGATCCGCGCCCCATGGCAGAATGCCCTTCTGCTCGCTCGCGACGGCTTCGAACACCGGCCCTGCGCCGCGGCCGAACTGGATCCCGTAGCCGCGGACGAAGCCGCGCGACAGATCGGTGTCGTAAAACTCCTTGCTCCAGAGGCAGGTCGGCGGCGCGCGGTTAGAGTCAGTCGGCTCCTTCACGAAACCGTAGATTTGCGCATAGGGATGGAACATCAGGTTCTTGCCGACCAGGCCGGATGAATTGGCGAGGCCATTCGGAAAACGGCCGGAGACCGAGTTCAAGAGCAGCCGCGGTGTGCCGACACCGTTGCAGGCGATGATCACGACCTCGGCCGGCTGGAACTGCTCGACCCCATCCTTGTCGTAATAGACGACGCCCGAAGCCATGCCGTGCTCGTTGGTCAGAATCTCGCGCACCCGGCAATGGGTCTTGAGTTCGACGCCGGCGCGGATCGCGTGCGGCCAATAGGTGATGTCGGTCGAAGCCTTGGCACCTTGCGCGCAGGCCGGCGTGCAATGGCCGAGATTGATGCAGCGCGCTCTGCCCTCATAGTCCATCGTCGCGACCGTGGTGTCCGACGGCCACCAGTGCCAGCCAAGCTTGTTCATGGCCTTGCCGATCAGCGGGCCGGAGAGCCCAAGCGGCTGCGGCGGCATCGGCGGGCGCGTCAGCGGCGAACGCGGGTCGCCCGATAGGCCCGAGACGCCCATCATCCGGTCGTTCTCTTCGAAGAACGGCGTCAGCGTGTCGTAATCGATTGGCCAGTCATCAGCGACGCCGTCGAGTGTCTTCACCTTGAAATCCGACGGATGCAGCCGCGGCCAATGCGCCGTGTACATGACCGTCGAGCCACCGACGCCGTTGAAGTTCACAACCTTGATCGGCGAGTTGTCGTCGTTGATCGGGTAGTCCTGGGGCCGGCCACGGATATTCGGGCTGGTCGACCAGTCGCCGTAGAATTTTGCTTCCCAGTCACGCCCGGTGCTCGGATATTCCGACGAATTCATCCAGCCGCCCTGGTCGAGGCAGAGAATATGCATCTTGGTATCGGCAAGGCTCCAGGCCACGGCTGCACCGGAAGCACCGGCGCCAATGATCAGGACGTCAACGGGATCGTTCTTCATTCTATTTCCTTGAAGGTCTCTCTTTCGTCATTGCGAGCGCAGCATAGCAATCCATACTTTTTGCGCGGTAGGATGGTTGCTTCCGCCTTCGCTCGTTGAGCTACGGCGGACAAGTCGCTGCGCTCGCAATGACGGCTTAACTCACAATCCTTACCGGTAGCGAACGAACGCCGCGTATGAAATTCGAATAGAGCCGCTGCGGCGGACCGACCATCTCAAAACGAAGCTCCCTTGCCAACACTTCCTCCCAGAGAATGCGGATTTGCTGTTCGGCGAGCCGGTCGCCGACGCAGCGATGGATGCCGGCGCCGAAGGCGAGATGCTGCCGGGGTTTGGCGCGACCGACGATGAACTCGTCGGCGCGATCGATCTTATCCTCGTCGCGATTGCCGGAGATGTACCACATCACGACCTTGTCACCCTTTGCGATTCGGCGCCCGGCCAATTCGACATCGTTGCGCGCAGTGCGGCGCATATGCAGCACCGGCGTGTGGTAGCGGATGGTTTCGGAAACGAGATTTGGAACCAACTCGCGCCTGCTGCGCACCAGTTCGAACTGCTCGGGGTTTTCGACCAGTGCCATCAGCCCGCCGGTCATGGAATTGCGCGTGGTATCGTTGCCGCCGACGATCAAAAGCGCGATCGTTCCGATGAATTCGCGCGCCTGCAGATTACGCGTCGCTTCCGAATGCGCCAGCATCGAGATCAAATCGACGGTTGGCGCGGCATTCGCGCGGGCATCCCACAACCTTCGGAAATATTCACCCATTTTGGTGAGTTCGGCGATACGTTCTTCCGCCGAATGCACGACGGCGTCGGGCGCTTCGATATTGGCGATCGCCACATCGGACCACCAGGTCAGTTTCTCGCGATCGGCCCAGGGAAAGTCGAACAGCGTCGCCAGCATCATGTTGGTGAGATCGGTCGAGACCCGTGCGACCCAATCGAACGTCTCGTTGCGCGGAAGCGCGTCCAGCACTTCCGACGTCCGCTTGCGGATCAGCGCCTCAAGGTTGGCGAGGTTCGACGGCGCAACGATGGGCGCGACGGTGCGTCGATGCGCGGTATGGCCCGGCGGGTCCATCCGGATGAAGTTGGCAAACTCCTGGCCGAGGGGCTGGTCGGTGATCTGGATACCGCCGAGTTCAGAACTCGACGAATAATTCTCGTGGTCGAGCTCGACGGTAAAAATATCGTCGTAGCGCGTTACCGACCAAAACGGCCCGAACGGCGAGGCCTCGCAATAATGCACGGGATCGTCGCGGCGCAGCCGCGCGAACAGCGGTCGCCAATTGTCGTCCTGGTACAAATGGGGATCGCTGACGTCGATCGAGGCCAGCTTGCGCAGCGCCTGCACCATCGTGTCCCCCTGTTTCCGTCGCCGCTTGCCGGGCGCTCCTGCCTCCGACGATAGGGGCAGATATGGCCAGGAGTAAAGGCGCGAGAGGCCGCCCGGCGGCAAACCTGCAACCCTGCCACGCGTCCAGGCGGGGTTTGTCCACCGGCGCAAGAACGGATAGTTTTAGGTCCAAGGACATACATAAAGTGCATACTTGGGAGCAACGCCGATTCCGAATCTTGACGTCATCATCATCGGCGCCGGCCTTTCCGGCATGTACCAACTCTACCGGCTGCGTGAACTGGGTTTGCGCGTGCGCGTATTCGAGGCGGGCACCGATGTCGGCGGTACCTGGTACTGGAATCGCTATCCCGGCGCCCGCTTCGATTCAGAGAGTTATTCCTATGGCTATTCTTTCTCCAAGGAGTTGCTGCAGGAGTGGGACTGGTCCGAGCATTTTGCAGGCCAGCCGGAAACATTGCGCTACTGCAACTACGTCGCTGACAAGTTCGATCTGCGCCGGGACATCCAGTTTGAAAGCCGCGTCAAGGCCGCCCATTACGAGGAAGAAAGCCGGAGCTGGACGATTACGCTGGAAGACGGCAGCCGCTTCAACGCCCGCTTCCTGATTACGGCGATCGGGCCGCTCTCGACGCCCACGCTGCCGCGAATCGAAGGTCTTGGCGATTTCAAGGGCGCATCGTTCCACACCGCCCGCTGGCCCAAGGAGCCGGTGGATTTTACCGGCAAGCGCGTCGCGGTCATCGGCACCGGTGCAACCGGCATCCAGACCATCCAGACCATCGCCAAAGAGGTCGGACATCTGACGGTGTTCCAGCGAACGGCGAATTGGGCAGCGCCGCTGCACAACGGCAAGATCGACGCCGAGACGCAGAAGAAAATCAAGGCCGGCTATCCCGAGATATTTGCCCGCTGCCAGGAGACATTTGCCTGCTTCGTTCACACGCCTGATACGCGCGGCGCCTTCGAGGTATCCGACGAGGAGCGCGAAGCCAATTACGAGCGGCTCTACGGCGAGCGTGGTTTTGGCATCTGGCAAGGCAATTTCAAGGACATCCTGATCGACCGCAAAGCCAATGCGACGATCAGCGATTTCGTCGCGCGGAAAATCCGCCAGCGGGTTAAAAACCCCGAGGTCGCCGAGAAACTGATCCCGAAGAACCACGGATTCGGCACGCGGCGGCTGCCGCTGGAGACGTTTTACTTCGAGGTCTACAACCAGGACAATGTCGAGCTGGTCGACATCAAGGAGACGCCGATCGAGCGGATCACAACCAAGGGCATCAAGACCAGCGCAAGGGAATTCGAGTTCGACATCATCATCTATGCGACCGGGTTCGACGCGCTCACCGGCAGCTTCGACAAGATCGACTTCCGCGGCGTCAATGACGCGCGGCTGAAGGAGAAATGGAAGCACGGGCCGCAGACCTACTTGGGCATCATGGTCCACGAATTCCCCAACATGATGATGCTGATGGGGCCGCACACCGCGCTCGGCAACATTCCGCGCAGCATCGAATACAGCGTCGATTGGGTGACCGGGCTGGTGCGCTTTGCGTACGACAACAAACTGACACGACTGGAAGCGACCACCGCCGGTGTGCAGTCATGGACCGATCACGTCAAGGCGCTCGGCGTCGGGCTGTTGTCCAACGAGATCGATTCCTGGATGACCGGCATCAACTCCAACGTCGAAGGCAAGCAGACCCGCATCATCGCCCGCTACAGCGGCAGCGCCCCGGCCTATCGCGCGCGATGCGATGAGGTCGCGGCGAAGGGGTATGATGAGTTGCAATTGGGGTAGCTTTCTAATGTCGTCCCGGCCTTGAGCCGGGACCCATACCGCGTGATCTATCGAGATCGCGATGTGGCAGACGCCTTGCCTAACAATAGATGACCGGGGTTATGGGTCCCGGCTCAAGGCCGGGACGACGTGGACGGATTTTCGGCTCTCTCACCACGCATCAATACACGGCCGCTTCCGTCCATTCCGCGGCTCCGGCTTCGGCACCGAGCGCAGCCCCGACATGATCCAATGTCTGGTATCAGCGGGATCGATGACCTCGTCGATCTCCAGCACCGAAGCGATCGAGACCGCCTTGCCGTTGGCATAGAGTTCGGCGACCTTGGCCTTGTAGTATTTCTCGCGCTCCTCGGGATCGGCGATCGCTTCCATTTCCTTGCGGAAGCCGAGCCGGACATAGCCTTCCAGGCCCATGCCGCCGAATTCGCCGGTCGGCCACGCCACCGTGAAGAACGAGGCATGAAAGCCGCCGCCGATCATGGCTTGCGCGCCGAGGCCATAGCCCTTGCGCAGCACGATGCCGAACAACGGCACCGTGAGGCTGGCGCCGGTCACGAACATCCGCGCCACGTGGCGCACAATGGCGGTCTTTTCCGCTTCGGGCCCGACCATGAAGCCCGGCGTATCGCACAGCGACACGATCGGAATGTCGAAGGCATCGCAGAGCTGCAGGAAGCGCGCGGCCTTGTCGCCGGCCGCGGCATCGATCGCGCCGCCAAGGTGTTTTGGATTGTTGGCGATCAGCCCGAACGGTTTTCCCTCGATGCGGATGAACGCCGTAATCATGCCGACGCCGAAATCGCGGCGAATTTCCAGCACCGATCCCTCGTCGGCGATAAGGTCGATCACGGCCCGGATGTCATAGACCCGCAAGCGATTCTCCGGGATCGCGCGCCGCAGCAGCCGCTGGTCCGGCGCCTTCCAATCCGTCACTGTGCCCTGGAAATACGACAGATATTTTTGCGCGGCGGAGGTTGCTTCCGCTTCGTCCTCGACCAGGATGTCAATGACGCCGTTCGGCGACTGAAACGACACCGGGCCGACTTCGGCCGGATGATAGACGCCAAGACCGCCACCCTCGATCATGGCCGGACCGCCCATGCCGATCGACGCATTTTTGGTGGCAATGATCACGTCGCAGCAGCCGAGCATCGCGGCATTGCCGGCGAAGCAATAGCCGGAGACGACGCCGATGACAGGCACCAACCCCGACAGTTTTGCAAATTGCACAAAGGACGGCCCGTCGAGGCCGGTCATGCCGAGCCGGTCGGTATCGCCGGGACGGCCGCCGCCGCCCTCGGCATAAAACACCAGCGGCATCCGCCATTGTTCGGCGAGCCCCAGCATGCGGTCGATCTTCTTGTGGTTCATATGACCCTGGGTGCCCGCCAGCACGGTGTAGTCATAGGAGATCACCATGCAGCGCGCGCCTTCCGCGCCGAATTTTTCCGCATTCACGGTGGCGACGCCGGAGATCAGGCCGTCAGCCGGCGTGTTCTGAATGAGGTCGTCGACCTTGCGCCGCCGCCGCTGCGCCGCGATCGCCAGCGAGCCATATTCGACGAACGATCCTTCATCGACGAGCTGCGCGAGGTTTTCGCGCGCCGTGCGCTGGTTGGTCTTGCGACGGCGCTCGACCGAGGCCGGCCGGTTCTCGTCCAGCGTGATGGCGTGACGCGCGATCAGTTCGGCGAGGTCAGGGCGGATGTGGTCGAGATCGACATCCTCTTCCTCCGCCACATTGTGGGCATCGATCTCGGCCGGTTCGAGAAACAGGATGGCTTCGTCCTGCATCAGGGTGACGCCGGCGTCGGCAGCAATCTTCGTCACCTTGCCGCCATGCGGCGCGGTCACCAGATGCTCCATCTTCATGGATTCGAGCACCGCAATCTGCTGGCCGGGCCGGACGAGATCGCCTTCCCGCACCTCGATCGCAACGATCGTACCCTGCAGCGGCGCCGGTACCGGGACGGAGCCGGCCGGACCGGCCGACCCGGCCGAGGCTTCGGGGGCCTCGGGAATCGACACGGCCGCGCCCGCTTCCAGCAGCTCGGGCGCCGAAAGATCGTTCGCCGCGTGCACCAATGCAGCGACATGGGTATCGATAAAGCCGGTATTGATCCGGTTGGCGACGAAATCCGGATGCGCCAGCACCGCCCCGAGGAACGGAATATTGGTAGCGACGCCGCCGATGCGGAATTCGCGCAACGTGCGGGTGGCCTTCTGCACCACATCGGCCCAGTTCGGGCCGGTCGCGTGCACGATGACCTTGGCGAGCAGCGAGTCAAAGGCGGCGCTGGTCCTGTAGCCGGAATAGCCGAACGTATCGACGCGGACACCGGGGCCGGCCGGCAGATCGAACATGGAGAGCGTGCCGCCGGTCGGCTTGGTGACGCCGTGCTCGTCCATCACCTCCATGTTGACGCGGAGCTGCATCGCGTAGCCGCGCGGTCTTGGGATGTAGGCCTGTGCGAGGCCGAGCGAGCCCAGCGTGGCGCCGCCGGCGACGGCGAGCTGCGCCTGCACCAGATCGACGCCGAGCACCTCCTCGGTCACGGTGTGCTCGACCTGCAGCCGCGGATTGGCCTCGATGAAGGCGAAGGCCTGCGCATCGCCTTTGGCATCGCCATCGACAAGGAATTCGAAGGTGCCGAGATTGTCGTAGTTTGCGGCGCCCGCGAGTTCCCGGGCGGCGTCAATGATCCGCGTGCGCAGACTGTTGCTCAGCGACGGGCTTGGCGCCACCTCGATCAGCTTCTGGTTCCGGCGCTGGATCGTGCATTCGCGTTCCCACAAATGGCTGATCGCGCCATGGTGGTCGCCGATGATCTGCACTTCGATGTGGCGGGCGTTTCGGATCAGGCGCTCGACATAGACGCCGTCGCTGCCGAAGGCCGCCTTGGCCTCGGACTGGCAGCGCGCATAGGCCTCTTCCAGCTTTGCCGCATCGTCCACGATCCGCATGCCGCGGCCGCCGCCGCCGGCGATGGCCTTGATCATGACGGCGGCGCCGGCGCCGAGCGACGCGAAGAAATCCCTGGCCTGGTCGAGCGAGGTCGGGCCGCTGGTGCCCTCGATGATGGGCACGCCAGTCTCTTTTGCCAGCGCCTTGGCCTTGGCCTTGTCGCCGAACAGATCCAGCGCCTCCGGCGACGGGCCGACGAAGGTGATGCCCTCTTCCGCGCAACGCCGGGCCAGCAGGGTGTTTTCGCTGAGAAAACCGTAACCGGGATGCAGTGCATCGCAGCCGGTGGCCTTGGCGGTGGCGACGACGGCTTCGATGTCGAGATAGGCGCGTGCGCCCCGCCCCGGGATTTCATGCGCCACGTCGGCGGAGCGAACGTGCAGCGACAGGGCGTCATCGGCGGGATAGATCGCAACGGTGGCAAGGCCGGTCTCGCCCGCAGCCCGCGCGATTCGAATGGCAATCTCGCCGCGGTTGGCGATCAGGAGTCTATTGAAAGGCATAAGAACTTCCGCAAAAGACTTTTCATTTGAGCATGACCTTATCGGAAAACCGGTGCCCACTTTTCCGGGTCATGCCCTATCGATCCTTCATGGTCGGATCGAGCACGATACGCAAGGACTCTCCCAGCGCATTGAATGCCAACGAGACCACCAGAATGGCAAGCCCCGGGGCATACATCTGCTCCGGCGCGATCTCCATATACTGGTAGGCACGGGCCAGCATCGCCCCCCAGCTCGGGTTTGGCGGCTGGATGCCGAGCCCGAGGAAGCTGAGGCTGGCCTCCGCCAGCAGGGCTGCCGCCAGCAGCAGCGTGACCTGCACGATCACAGGCTGCAGGGCGTTCGGCAGCACGTGTTTCCACAGGATATGCCAGGCCGGCGCCCCAAAGCACCTGGAGGCGTCGACGTAGAGCTCCTGCCGCACGATCAGCGTCCGCGCCCGGACGATTCGCGCCAGCGCCGGAAACATCACGATCCCGACCGCGATCATGCCGTTGGTGAGGCCGATGCCGAGCGCGCCGGTGACCGCGATCGCCAGCACGATCGCCGGGAACGACAGGAACGTGTCGATGACACGGCTGATGATGTCGTCGGTCCAGCCGCCGAAGAACCCGGCGGCCAGGCCGACCGGCAGGCCGATCGCAACCGCGACGCTGACCGCGAGCAGGCTGGCATAGACAGTTGCCGGCGCGCCATAGATCAGCCGGCTGAAGATGTCGCGGCCGAGATCGTCGGTGCCGAGCAGATGCCCGGGGCCCGGCGCCGCCAGCATGTTGTTGGCGTCCTGCGCGGTCGGCAGATAGGGCGCGATCCAGGGCGCGCCGATCGCGACAACCACCAGCACCAGCAGCACCAGGATCGCCAGCGCGGCGCGCAGATCGCCCGCCAGCCAGCGGAAAAACCGCCGCAGCCGGCTCGGCTGGACCAGTCGCTTGGGGGTTTCGAGCGCCATGTCGGTCATTGTTCGATCCGGGGATCAACGGCCGCGCACAGCAAATCCGCGATCAGGTTCACCAGAATGACTACGATCACCATCGTAAAGACCACGCCCTGCACGATCGGAAAATCACGCTGGATGGCGCCGCGCACGATCAGGCTACCGAGGCCGGGAATCGCAAATACGGCTTCGATCACGACGGTCGCCGCCAGCATGCGGTTGACCAGGATGCTGATGATCGTGAACAGATTGACGCTGACATTCTTCAGCCCGTGCTGCCACAGGATGCGCGTCATCGAGAGGCCCTTGGCGTGCAGGGTGCGCACATATTGCGACGACAGCACTTCCAGCAGCGATCCCCGCAACTGCCGCGCCACCTCGGCCATGCCGTAGGCGGCAATCGCAATGCCCGGCAGCAGCGCATGCCGGATCGCCTCGATGGGCGAAACGCTGAAGGATTTCGCACCGGTCGCCGGCAGCCAGTTCAGCTTGAGGGAAATTTCGGCGACCAGAATCATCGCCAGCCAAAAGCCGGGTATAGCGACACCGAGCGACGCGATCAGGCTCACGGTCTTGTCGACCCAGCCATCGGGTTTGATCGCGGCGATCACCCCCATTGGAATTCCCGTGACCAGCGCCAGCACCAGCGCGATCGCCACGATCAAGAGCGTATTGGGAAAGGCCCGCGAGATCGAGGTCGCGACCTTCTCGCCCGTCAGCAGCGATTGCGACAGATCGCCTTGCACGACATTCGCCAGCCACGCGCCGTACTGCACCAGGAACGGCCGATCGAGGCCGTAGATCTTCCGGATTTCGGTAATGCGCGCGTCGGTGGCGTTGTCGCCGGCCAGCGTCACCGCGATGTCGCCGGGCACCAGTTTGAGCAGCGCGAACACCATGAAGGTCGCGAGCAGGATCACGGGCAGCGCCTGCAGCAGGCGGCCGCCGATGACCCTTGTCGGACTTCGTCGCGCCATTCGGTCAGCTCTCCAGCCAGACGTCGTCGTATTTCGGCTTGCCCAGCAGGTTCGGCCTGTAGCCCTGCACTTTCTTGTTCATGGCGACCAGTTCGAACTGGAACGCGAGCGGCGCCACAAGAGCGTTTTCCATCACCAGCCGCTGCACGGTCGCGAACGCCTTGCGCCGCAGCTCGATGTCTTCCGACGCGCGCGATTCCTTGATCGCGGCTTCGAGCTCCGGCGGAACCGCGCCCCGGCCGCCATTGTAATAGGCGTCCTTGGTGAACATCAGCGAATAGGTCAGGCTCGGATCGGGCCGCCCGGTCCATGCCGCGAGAATGCCGGAGCCACGCTTCTCGGCGCCGAAGAACGCAGCAGAGGCTTCCGCGATCGGCGCATTCAGGAACCGCACATTCATGCCGGCTTTGCGGAACTGTTCGATCAGGATTTCCTGGCGCTGCACCGAATCCTGATCGGGATAGCCGACCAGTTCGATCGGCAAGCCGTCCTTGAATCCGGCCTCGGCAAGCAGCTTCTTCGCCTTGTCGGGATCGTGAGGATAAAGCCCGGCGACCGACTTGTCGTAGGCCCAATGCGCTTTCGGCAGGTTCATGTAGGCCGGCTCGGCAAGGCTTGCGAGCGCCGCCTTGACGAAGGTTTCGCGATCGATCGCAAAATTGAAGGCCTGACGCACCTTGATGTTGTCGAACGGCGGTTTTGCCCAGTTCAGGAAAATCTGGAACACGTAGAGCGTCGGGCCGTTGAAGATCTTGATGTTGCTGGCGCGCTCCACGATCGCCTTCTGCCGCGGCGGCAGCTGATACATAAGATCGTTCTGGCCGGCGGTCACCGAGCGTGATCCGGTCGTCAATTCCGGAATGATCGAGAACTCGATTCCATCTGGATAGGGACGGTTCGGCTTCCAGTATTTCTCGTTGCGCTTGATGACGATCTTCTCGCCGTCCGCCCAGCTGACGAAGGTATAGGCGCCGGCGCCGACCGGCGTGCGCGCGACATTGCCGGCCGCACTGGCCTTGACCGCGGCCGGCGACACCATCATGCCGGCCCGGTCGGAGAGAATGCCGGGCAATGCTGCGTCGGGTGTGCTCAGCTTCACCGTGACCTGCAACGGACCGGTCACCGCAGCCGATTCCATCGCGGCGAGATCAGCCTTGATGTTGGATTTCGGATCGCTTTTGTTGCGTTCCAGGTTGAACTTGACGGCCTCGGCATCGAGCGGCGTGCCGTCGTGGAAGGTCACGCCGGAGCGGATGTTGAGCACCAGGGTGGTCGGGTCCGAAAAGCTCCAGCTCTCGGCGAGGCCGGGCTTGGGCTTGAGCGTCTCGAAATCCCATTCGGTCAGCGTGTCGTACATCGTGAACAGGAAGGCATGGTCCGAACCGGCGCCGCCGGTCGCGGGGTCAAGGCTCGATGGGTTCGCCGGCGCCGAAATGCGCAGGATACCGCCGCGCTTCGGCGCGCCTTGCGCAAATGCAGGGCCGCCGAGGGTTGCACCGGCCAGCGCGCCCGATATCAGCGCCATTACCTCGCGTCGCGTCGTCTGTGTCATGGCAATTCCTCCGGCGGTTTTTGTTAGTTCGGTGAAAAATTCGGGCGGTGGGCGAAATGGCAGGCGACCCAGTGATCGGGCATCAGCTCGCGCCAGTCCGGCGTCTTTTCGGCGCAGACGGCTTGCGCATACTGGCAGCGGGTGCGGAAGCGGCATCCCGACGGCGGATCGATCGGGCTTGGGATTTCGCCCTGCAGGACGATGCGATTGTTGCCGCGCATGGTCGACGGCAGCGGCCGTGGCTCGGCCGACAGCAGCGCCCGGGTATAGGGATGCAGCGGATGTTCCGAGACTTTCTCCGTCGGTCCCAATTCGACAAAGCGGCCGAGATACATCACGGCGATGCGTTCACTGATGTGGGATACCACGGCGAGATCGTGGGTGATGAAGACGTAAGTGAGACCGAGGTCGCGCTGCAGTTCGGCGAACAGATTGAGCACGTCGCCGCGGATCGACATATCGAGCGCCGCCACTACCTCGTCGCAAACGATCATCTTCGGGCGTAGCGTGAGCGCCCGGGCGATCACCACGCGCTGCTTCTGGCCGCCGGACAACTGGTGCGGATAGCGCTCGCCAAGGTCCAGCGGCAACCCGACCCGATCCATCGCCTCATGCGCCCGCTGCAGCCGCTCGGCCTTCGATCCGGCGCGCGCCAGCTCGAGCGGCTCCAGCACCGACGAGAGGATCGTCATGCGCGGATTTAGCGCGGCATTCGGATCCTGGAAGATGATCTGGTAGTCGCGGCGATGGTTCTGGAACTGTTGCCGCGGCATCGCCAGCGGATCGACGCCATTATGCAGGATCGCGCCGCCGCTCGGTTTCAGCAGAAACACCAGCGCGCGGCCGATCGTGGTCTTGCCCGATCCGGACTCGCCGATGATGCCGAAGGTTTCGCCGCGGCGAACGTCGAAGCTCACGCCGTCCACCGCCTTCACGACGGCGCGGCGATCGGTGGTTTGAAAGCCCACCTGCAGATCGCGCACCGAGACGATGGCATTATCGGCGGTCTGCGGCGTCATGGGCTGGCCACCATCGCCGCGATTGGCGACGTCGCTGCGTGCTGCAAGGCGCCGGGCAGCTCGAGCTCGCGAAAACGCCAGCAACGCACCTTGCGGCCGTTGCCGGCATCGAGCAGCGCTTGCTCTTTCTCGCAGCCGGCGACCGCATGCGCGCAGCGCGCCTTGAAGCGGCAGCCGTTGGGCATGTCCATGATCGACGGTACCCGGCCCGGGATCGACGGCAGCTTGCCGTGCCGCGGGCTCAGATGCGGCAGCGAGCGCAGCAGGCCGGACGTGTAGGGATGCAGCGGCCGCACCAGCGCGTCATCGACAGCGGCGTCCTCGATCACCTCGCCCGCATACATCGTGATCATGCGCGTGCAGGTCTCGGCGACGACGCCGAGATCATGCGTGATCAGCATCAGCGCCGTATTGGAGGTTTCGCTGAGGTCGCGCAGCAATTCCAGGATCTGGGCCTGCACCGTGACGTCGAGCGCCGTGGTCGGCTCGTCCGCGATCAACAGCTGCGGTCCGCAGATCAGACTTGCTGCGATCATCACGCGCTGGCGCATGCCACCGGAAAGCTGGTGTGGATAATCGTCGATGCGGCGCTCCGGCGAGGCGATGCCGACTCGGCGCAGCATCTCGAGCGTGCGCTCCCTCGCCTCTTCCCTGGTGACGTTGGTATGAACGCGTAGCGTCTCGGCGATCTGATGGCCGACCGTGAATACCGGATCGAGCGCGCTCATCGGCTCCTGAAAGATCATCGCGATGCGCCGACCGCGGATCGCACGCATCTCCCGTGTGCTGCAGGACGCCAGATCGGTGCCATCGAAATGGATCGAGCCGTCGAGCCCGGCCAGATTGTTCGGCAACAACCGCAGGATCGACAGCCCGGTGATGGTCTTGCCGCAGCCGCTTTCGCCGACAATGCCGACGCGCTCGCCAGGGGCGATGTCGAAATCGATCTTGCGGGTCGCCTGCCAGACACCGAGCGAGGTCTTGAAGCGGATGCCGAGGCCGCGCACCGACATCAGCGCCTGCGGGCCGCCCGCAACCGCTTCCGATCCGCGCTGTGCCGGCTGAGCCGTTGCCATCAACCCGCCGCCCGCTTCTTCACAAGCTGTTCCTCCATCAGCATCTCGGTTCCGATGATGCCATCGCGGACCAGCTGATCGATCTCGGCATCGGAAAGCCCGAGCAGCGCGCCGAGAATTTCCTGATTGTGTTCGCCGAGCGTCGGCGGCGCAGTTCGGATCGGAAACGGCTTTGCGCCCTCACGGAACGGCATCGAGGGTTGCGGATGTTTTCCGATAAAGGCGCGGTCGACCTCCTGAATGAAGCCGCGCGCATGCAGTTGCGGATCCTGCAACAGTTCGATCGGCAATCGCGCCACGCCTGATGCGATGCCCGCGGCTTGCAATGCGTTCATCGCCTCTTCGGGGTCGCGCGTTGACGTCCATGCGGTGATAGCGGCCTCGATCTCACGCTCGATGGCGCGCCGTCCCACCGCCCTCTTCAGCCAGGCGTCAGTGGCCCAATCGGCCCGGCCGAGCAATTTTGCAAGCCTTGGCCACATCGCGTCGCTGGAAACCGCGACTAGGATCCAGTTATCGACGCCGGCGCAGGGAAAGCAGCCATGCGGCACGAAATCCGGATGGCGGTTGCCGTATCTGACCGGTTCTTTGCCGTCGATCGAATGCGCCACGATCCAGGGCGCTGCAAACGGCATCATGCATTC
This sequence comes from Bradyrhizobium sp. AUGA SZCCT0158, assembly GCF_018130065.1. Taxonomy (GTDB): domain Bacteria; phylum Pseudomonadota; class Alphaproteobacteria; order Rhizobiales; family Xanthobacteraceae; genus Bradyrhizobium. The sequence continues at coordinate 128,844 of NZ_JAFCME010000007.1, forward strand.
GATCTGCGCCAGATCGATGAACTGCCCCTTGCCGGTGAGCTTGGCGTGGATCAGTGCCGTGAGCACCGCGGCGCAGCCATTCAAGCCGCCGACGGCATCGCCGAACGCGGTGTGGCTCATTACAGGCGGGCCATCGGGATCGCCGACCACGCTCGGCAGGCCCGAGCCTTGCTCGAGCGTCGAGCCATAGGCGCGGCAATCGCGGTGCACGCTGCCGGCGCCGAACGCCGACATCGACATCATGACCAGCTTGGGATTGAGCTTGCTCAGCACCTCATAGCCGAGCCCGAGCTTCGGCAATACCTCGACGGAGTAATTGTCGACGACGACGTCGGCATCCGCCAACAGTCGTTTTGCGAGATTGAGGCCCTGCTGGCGAGTCAGGTCGAGCGTGATGCCGCGCTTGTTGCGGTTCATGATGCAGTAGCGCACCGATTTCTCGTACATCTGTTCGAGAACATAGGCCGGCCGCCGGTCCACCCCGCGCCACCAATCCGGATATTGCGTGGCCTCGATCTTGATGACGTCGGCGCCGAGATCGGCCAGCGTGCGCGTGCAGATCGGCCCGGCCCAGCCCATCGAGAAATCGATCACGCGGATGCCTTCCAGCGGCAGGCGGCCTGATCCCTGCTCTGCAGGCACCGGCACCCGTTTCGCGGCCTCGCTGACATGCGCGCAGCCGAGCATTTGCTCGCCGATATCGGGAACCGCGCCGCCGCGGCGTGGCGGTGTTCCGGTCAAGCGATGCATCGAGCCTGCCGTAAAGCCGGTTTCGCTGCCGATCATAACCGGCACGATCGCGCCACGCGCCTTCTTCTCCTCGTCGGCGATGAGGTCGCGGATGTCGGGCACCGGCACGATCGGTATTTTGCGCTGCATGCCCTCGGCAAACCACTCCTGCGCGGTGCGCTGTTTCAGTCTCGGAATGATCTTGCCCTCGATCAAGTCGATATGCTGCAGGCGATCGACGCCCATGAACAGCGCCGCATCGTCGCGCAATTCCGGCAGCCCCAGCATGTCGCAGAAGGCGCGCCATTGCGCCGGTGTCACCGTGGTAACGCCGAGCCAGCCTTGCCTCGTCTCGTAGATGCCGACCGGGAACGTCGGCCAGAAGCGGTTGACGCCGATGCGCCGCATGATGTCGCCGCGCACGAACGATTCGAACATGATGTATTCGGTCACCGCGATACTGGATTCGAAAATGCTCAGGGAGTTCGACCGTCCCCGACCGTCCTGCATCCGGCCCAGCACCGAGGAAGCCGCCGCGATGAACCCCCAGAGGCCGGCGAAGATGCCCGTCTGGAAGTCCGGCGCATGCATCGGCGGTCCCTCAACCGGCCCGACCAATTTTACCAGTCCGGTTAGTGCACGTATCGTCGAGTCCGTCGCTTCGAATTCTGCATACGGCCCCTCACGGCCGAACCAGCTTACGTCGAGATGAATGAGGCCGGGATTGCGCTGCTTGATCGCCGCAAGATCGAAGGCCGGACAATCCGCCACATCGATGTCGCGGCCATCGAGCAAAATGTCGCACGCCGCGATCAGTTCGGTCAGGCGCGATGAAGCGTCGACGTTGCTGGAATCGAGCGCCACGCTCGACTTGTTGAAATTAAGAAACGCAAACCAGGCACTGTGACCTTTTGGCGTCAACGGCGCGGCGCGGCGAAGCGGATCACCCGTGGGCGGTTCGATCTTCTGCACGGTCGCACCGAAATCGGCGAACAGCCGCGCGCAATAGCTCGTCGCCGCAGCGCTTCCGATCTCGACAATCCGCAGATGCGCCAACGCGCCCATCACGCTTCCTCATGGTCAAACGACCGACGTCATGCGCGCGCCGGTTCAGTTTTTTGTTGCTGACCATGAAACCTTGCCCGCCTGTCGATGCAAGCGGAATTTTCTTCCGTGATACGGAATTGGCGAACGATGCGATGCGCTTAACTGCAATCCAGTTGCGCTTCGAACCAGTTTTGAAGCGAAGTCGAAAGCAGCGGCCACGCGCGCTGGAAATTTCCGAGTTTGCCGGCATTGACCCGGTAGATGCCGCGCAACTCCTTCTCGATCGCGGGAAGATCGACGCCGGTGCAACGGCCTTCGCTGACGATCGTGCGTCCGTCGACAACCACCTCGCGCAACAGCGACGCGTTGCCTCTCGCGAACAGCAGTTCAATCGGATCGACCGGCATGATCTCGTCGCGATCGAGGCGATCGAGATCGATCGTCACAAAGTCTGCCGGCGCGCCGGGCGTCAACGCGCCCGTACCCGGCGCGCCGGTCGCCTTGCGGCCATTGGCGACGGCAAGACCGAAAAACTCCGCGGGCGTCCAGGTTCGCTTGAAGCCGAGACCGCCGTGGAACATCTGCACCAGCCGCATCTCGCGCAGCACATCGTCATCCTCGTCCAGCGCCAGACCGTCGACGCCGACGGCGATGGCGCAGCCGCATTGATGCGCGGCCGCGATCGGCGCTAGGCCCGAGCGCAAATGCATGTTGGAACTGAAATTGGTCACGATGCGTGTTCCTGACGCGGCGATCATCTCGATTTCATTCGGCCGCGCATGAATGCAGTGCGCCAGTGTCAGCCGCTCCGACAGGAAGCCGATGTCGCGGAGGTAGCGAACGATACCATCAGGGAAATGCTCATCCGCCCAGGCGCGTTGATAGACCGTTTCCAGCAGGTGCATGTGGATCCGGCGGCCGGTCAGCGCGGAATTCTCCGCCACCGCCTCAAGCAGCGGCTTCGAACACCACTGCACGCCTGCGGGACCCAGCTGCACATCGACCTTGGGACTCGCAATTGCTGCCGCAATCGCGTCGGTCAGTTCGATAAAGGCTTTGGGCGACATCGGCGCACGAACGAACAGTTCCTCGATCGTCTTCCGGTCATCACCGGGTAACTCTGACAGCACCGATTCACTATCGCCATAGACGATTGGATTCTGGTTGCGCACCGCAAGGGCGAACGCGATGCGGATGCCGACATCGGAGGCCGCTCGCGCGATCGCCTTGGCTTCGTCGACCAGCGGCATGGTCCCGCTCGGCCGCGTGTAATGCACCATCATCGAGGCGCACCCCGCCCGCGCCGAACGCGCCAGCGCGGAGGCCGCGGTGAGATAGGGATCGACCGGCGTGCCGAGCGCGGATCGCAGGATCCAGCTTTCCAGTGGCATCCCGATCGCGCCGAAAGACGACGCGGTCGGCCGTGCGTGGTCGTGCGCGTTGACGAAGGCGGGAAGGATGAGGGAGCGCGGGCCGGCGGCGGGCGGCGCGCCCTCGGTGATGGATGTGATCAGGCCATCATCGTGCCGCAGCACGGCGTTTTCGATTAGACCGGCGTCAGGGCCAGAGAATAGGCTGTGTGCGGCAACGGCTATTGGCATTATAGCACTCCGTCATTGCCTGCAACAAACGCAAGGCGTTTGTGCAAAGGAGCGAAGCGACGAAGCAATCCATCTTTCTCCGCGTGGTAGCATGGATTGCTTCGCTGCGCTCGCAATGACGTGGTTAGTTCGCGGTATACTTCAATTCACGTTCCGCGCGTGGCGGCAGGAATTCGCGCGAGAATATTTCCGATGCCGCCGGCGCCCGGGCAAGCTGATAGCCTTCGACGATGATGCCGATGGCGCGGGTCATGCGGTCGTCCTTGACGTCGCCGACGCCGATTTCCTTCATCTCGGCCGAGACGATCAGCTTGTCGAAGGAATATTGCAGCCGGCGCTTTTCGACGTCGACATTGATCAGATTGTCGTAGTTGAGCGCGGCCTTCATGCCGGCGTTCTGGTCTTTTGCGACCGCGATCATGCCCTTGTTGACGGCGCGAACGAGCCCGGCGACCGCCTTTGGATTGGACGCGATCAGCTTCCGGGAGACCATCAGGCCGTTGGAATAGAGATCGAGGCCGTAATCACCGAACGAGAACCACTTATAGTCCTTGTCGGGATCCTGGCGGTTCAGCACCAGGTTGAAATAGCTGGTGATGTTGAACACCAGGGCAGCATCGATATCGCCCTTGATCAGCATCGGCTCCTGCAGGTTCGGCGCCATGTTGGAGATCTTGATCTTCTCGCCCTCGAGCTTGTTCTTCTGCGCGAACACCGGCAGCAGCCGCGTGGTTGGCGTGCCCTGCGCGCCGCCGAGGGTGCGGCCTTCGAAATCCTTGATGGTGTTGATGCCGCTGGTCTTCTTCGTCACGATCGCAAAGGGCGGCTGGTTCCAGATCTGGTAGACCATCACAGGCGCGTCCTGCGGCTTGGTCGAGGCGTTCTGGATGATGGCGTTGACGTCGCCGAAACCGGCGTCATAGGCGCCCGACATGATCCGCGTCACCGTCGCGCCGGAGCCCTCGCCCTGGTCGATCACGACGTTGAGACCCTCTTCCTTGAAGTAGCCATTGTCCTTGGCATAGAAGAACGCAGCGTCGCTGCCCTGGGTTTTCCAGCCCAGCGTCAGCTTGATGGTGGTTTCCTGGGCGTTCGCGGCACCCGCGAACAAAGATAGTCCCAACAGCGCGGCGCTTATTCTCGTTAACATCATGAACCTCCTCGACTGGGTTGGATGGCGTTTGGTGAAATCGTCATGTCGCGATCATGTCGTTCTTTCGGGTGGCCCAGCCGGTGACGCGGCCCTCGATCAGCGAGAAGATCACGTAGAGCGCGACGCCGAGACCGGCGAGCACGAACAGGCCGGCGAACACCAGCGGCACGTTGAAATTCGAGGACGCGGTCATCATCACGTTGCCGATGCCGCGGTTCGACGCCACGGTTTCGGAGAGAACGGCGCCGACAAAGGCGTAGCTGATCGCAACCTTCAATGACGCGAAGAAGAACGGCATGGTGCGGGGCAGGCCGACATTCCAGAGGATGTCGAGCTTGCTGGCCCCGAGCGCTTTCAACACGTCTTCGAGTTCGGGTTCGGTGGTCGCAAGCCCCGTCGCGATGTTGACGACGATCGGAAAGAAGCAGATCGACAGCGCGGTCAGCACCGCCGGCACCGAGCCGGAGCCAAACCACAGCACGAAGATCGGAACGACAGCGACTTTCGGGATCGAGGAGAATCCGACCAGCAGCGGATACGCCGTGTCGTAAGCCGTCTTGGAAACGCCGATGACCGCGCCGAGCACGACGCCAAGACCGACACCGAGAACGAAGCCGATCATCGTCGTCGCCAGCGTCTGCAGGATATGCGGCCACAGCAGCGGGAATTTCTGGTACAGCGTCACGAAGACTTCCGACGGCCGCGGCAGCACCAGGTCGGACATCCCGGTCATCACGCAAAACAGTTCCCAGGCGACAAAGAACAGCACGATCAGTGCCGCCGACCAGGCCTTTTGTCTGATATCCCTTGCGGTCATGATGCCGCTCCCTCGGCTGGCGCGCTGCGCGCATCGACGATGAAGGTGCGCAGCTTCTGGTTCAGGGCTACGAAATCGGGCTCGAACGTCATCGCCACCGTGCGCGGGCGGCTGAAGGTGACCGGGCTGTCATCGACGATGCGGCCGGGGCGCGCGCTCATCACGCAGATGCGGCTGGCGAGAAAAGCGGCTTCACGCAGATCATGCGTCACCAGCAGCACGGTCGCCTTGTGGGTCATCCAGAGGTCCTGCAGGATCGACCAAAGTTCCTCGCGGGTGAACTGGTCCAGCGCGCCGAAGGGCTCGTCGAGCAGCAGCATGCGCGGCTCGTGGATCAGCGCGCGGCACAGATTGGCGCGCTGAAGCATGCCGCCGGAGAGCTGCCAGGGATAACGGCTGCCAAAGCCCTTGAGGCCGACCTGCTCCAGCAGCGCGTTGGCCTTGTCCCGGAATTCGGTCTTGCGAAGCTTGCGGAATTGCGAGCGAAACGGCTCGACGATCTTGAGCGGCAGCATGATGTTCCGCTCGATCGTCATCCAGGGCAGCATGGTCGGATTCTGGAACGCCATGCCGACGCGCAGCGCCCGCGCCGCGACTTCCCGGCCGCCGACGATCACGACGCCGGTGGTCGGCTGGACGAGCCCGCTGGCCAGGCGCAGGATAGTGGACTTGCCGCAGCCGGACGGGCCGACCAGCGCGACGAACTCGCCGTCGGCAATCCGAAGCGTGGTTTTCGACAGCGCCGGCACCGCCCGCTCGCCGCGGCCGAAGGTGACGGAGGCGTCAGAGAGCTCAATGGCGATGGGGGCGGCGGGGGCGGCGGAGGCCGAAACCGGCGCGCCGGAGAATTCGGAATGTGGTTGCATGCGCATCATGGCTACAAGTGCATGCAAGCCGGATGCCAGCAGAACTCGCGTTTGAAATCAATGGCATCGCAAAGGCCGCCCAAACCAGCGGATTCCTTTTAGGCAATCCGGCCGCCAAACTGCATGCAATTCAGGCGCTCAATTGTCGTCCATTTGTGCTATGAGGGCGCATTCGAAGCACTCCTTCAGGATTCGTCCATGGCGCCTCGTTCGGCCGGCAAGAATGCGGAATCATCCGACAAGGTCGGGGTGATCTGCCGCGCGCTGCGCCGCGCCATCATCGAGCAGGCGCTGGAGCCCGGCGCGAAACTGCCGGAGGATTCCTTGGGCGAGCGCTTCGGCGTCAGCCGCACCATTGCGCGCCACGCGCTGGGACAACTCGCTGCGGAAGGCCTCGTCGAACTTCGCCGCAACCGCATCGCTGTCGTGGCAACGCCAAGCTGGCAGGAAGCCCGCGACGCCTTTGATATCCGGATCGAACTCGAACGCCTCGTGGTGCGCCAGCTCGCCGGCAAACTGACCAAAGCCCAAATCGCGACGCTGAACGCCCACGTCGACGCCGAGGATGGTGCGCGCGACGGCACCGATGCGGTATCCATTCGTCTTGCGACCGAGTTCCACATCCTGCTCGCGCACATGACGAACAGCCCGATCCTGGTGCGTTACGTCAGCGAAGTCGCCTATCGCTGCTGTCTGACGCTATCTCTGTACAGCCGCCCGCATTCGTCGGAATGCGCCATCAATGAGCACCGCGGAATTATCGCAGCCTTGGTCAAGGGCGACGAGGCCAAGGTGATGAGCCTGATGCACAGCCATCTGGATTCCGTGGCGAACCGGGCTTTGGTCGCGCCGGCCCCGCAACGCGGCCGCGATTTGCTGGATATTCTGGCACCCTATGCCGATGAGGGCGAGAGCGACCGCGTGGTGAAAATGCCGAAGGTGGTGAGGGTTAGGTAGCGCGGTCTATGACCGTCATTGCGAGCGCATCGAAGCAATCCATAGCGCGGCATAACGGATAGATGGATTGCTTCGTTGCTTCGCTCCTCGCAATGACGACCTCACGCCTCGATCCCCCGCTGCACCAGAATTCTCTCGGCGCTGTCGTTCCAGACGTCCATCTTCACGATCTGGCCGCTCTGGACGACGAAGCGATCGACGTAGCGGTTGCCCTCGAACGGCGTGCCGTCGATCCATTCGCCGTACAGCGTGCCGATGCTGTAGACCACGGTCTCGTCGGCCCCCGGACAGACGTCGAAGCGATCCATCTTCTTCTTGACCCAGCGATAGCGCGCGGCGTTGAAGCCGGTCGGTCCGCGCGGATGATCGAACTCGCGCCCGCCGGTGAAGGTAATGATGGTGCCCGGCCTCATATACGCCGCCGCCGCATCCGGATCCGGGATCATCGAGGCCGTGAGATAGGCTTCGACCACCTCGGCGTCCGACATCGGTTTGCTTTCGGCTTTGGCGGCAATGGTCATGGCTGGCTGCTCCTGATCCCCGGAATACTACAATCGGGGCCCCGAATTGCATGCACATATTTTGAACAGTTTGGTCTATAAACTGCACACAATCTGGAGCTGCCTCTAAACCTCTCTTCCGCTAGGCTCCCTCACCTCGAACCAGCCAAGAAACACCTAAAGTCCTGATGACCGCGCGCGCCGCCTTCGACCTGATCTTCCGCAACGCCCGGACCCGGGCCTCGGCCCTCCCGGTCGATATCGGCGTATCCGAGGGGCGGATCGCCGCCATCGAGCCGCGGCTTGCCTGCAACGCGCCCGAGATCGATGTCGGCGGCAAGCTCGCCCTCGCCGGCTTCGTCGACACCCACATCCATCTCGACAAGGCCTGCCTCCTCGGCCGCTGCGGGCACGACCATGCCACCGTCAGCGAGGCCATCGCTGCGGTCGCCGCCATGAAACGGGATTTCACCGTCGAGGACGTCTATGCCCGCGGTGCGCGGGTGCTCGAGCGCGCCATCGTGCACGGCACCACGCGGATGCGTACGCATGTCGAGATCGACCCGCGCATCGCGCTGCGCGGTTTCGAGGCGATCAAGGCGCTGAAGCGCGACTATGCCTGGGCGATCGATCTGTCGATCTGCGTGTTCCCGCAAGAAGGCCTGACCAACGATCCCGGCGCAGATGAACTCCTGGTCGCGGCGCTGCGCGACGGCGGCGAAGCGATCGGCGGCTGTCCCTATATGGACACCGACCCGAACGCGCACCTCGAAAGACTGTTCGATCTCGCCCAGGAATTCGACGTCGATGTCGACCTGCATCTCGACTTCGATCTCGATCCGTCCTGGTGGCATCTGGAGGAAGTCTGCCGGCAAACCGAGCGGCGCAACTATCACGGCCGTGTCGCGATCGGGCACGCCACCAAACTCTCGGCGTTGCCGCCGGATCGTCTGAAAGCCGCGACCGAACGGCTGGCGAAGGCTGGCGTCGCCGTCACCGTGCTGCCGGCAACCGATCTCTATTTGATGGGGCGCGACGCCACTCACAATGCACCACGCGGCCTCACCGCGGCGCATCGGCTGGTGGAAAACGGCGTGCTGTGTTCGGTCGCAACCAACAACGTGCTCAATCCCTTCACGCCGTTCGGCGATGCGTCGCTGCTTCGCATGGCCAATTTCTACGCCAATGTCGCCCACGCCGGGATCAGCGAATTCAACGCCTGCCTCGATCTGGTGACGGACTTGCCGGCGCGCCTGATGAACCTGCGGGATTACGGCATCGCGCCGGGCAATCCCGCCGATCTTGTCATCCTCGACACCGACACCGGCCCGAACGCGATCGCGGAACTGCCCGATGTGCTGATGGGCTTCAAGAACGGGCGTCAGGTATTCGAGCGACGCCAACCGACGCTGTTTCCACCGCAGGCTTAGGCAGCGCATCCGCCGCATACGGGCATCGCGCTACGCGCGATTGACGCCCCTGCCAATCCGTTGTTGTTATCGGTCAACGAAAACAACAGCCGGGCAGGAAATTATGACTAAATCATCCAAGATCAGAAGCGTTGAAACGCTCTCCTGCGACGCCGGTTGGCGCAACTATCACTTCGTCAAGATCATGACCGAAGACGGCATCGTCGGCTGGAGCGAGTACGACGAGGGTTTTGGCGCGCCCGGCGTCACGGCGGCAATCGAACGGCTGTCGGCGCGGGTGGTCGGCAAGAATGCCTTTCAGCATGAGCGGATTTACGCAGAGCTGTTTGCCGCAACGCGGCCGGCCGCCGGCGGCGTGGTGGCGCTGGCGCTTGGCGCCATCGAGAACGCGCTGCTCGACGTCAAGGCGAAGGCGCTCGGCGTGCCCTGCTATGAGCTGCTGGGAGGAAAGATCCGCGACCGCGTCCGGGTCTACTGGTCGCATTGCGCGACCTGGCGCATCAATCATCCGGACTGGTACAAGCCGGCGATATCAGATCTCGACGGCGTCAAGTCGATGGGCCGCGAAGTCCGCGAAAAGCGCTTCACCGCGATGAAGACCAACATCTTCGTCTACACCGACGGCAAGCCGCAGGGCTGGCGGCCCGGCTTCGGCTCGCCGTTCGAGCCCGAGATCAACGTCGATCGCACAGTGATCCGCAATCTCTGTATGCATCTCGAGGCTATCAGAGACGGCGCCGGGCCCGATGTCGACCTGCTGCTCGACCTCAACTTCAACGCCAAGACCGAGGGCTATCTGAAGATCCTGCGCGCGATCAAGGATATGGACATGTTCTGGGTCGAGATCGACACCTTCAATCCGCAGGCGCTGGGCTATATCCGCCGCCAGAGCCCGCACCCGATCTCATCCTGCGAGACGCTGCTGGGCCTCCGCGAATTCCTGCCCTACTTCAACGAACAGGCCATGGATGTCGCGATCATCGACACGCCCTGGAACGGGGTGTGGCAGTCGATGAAGATTGCGGCCGCCGCCGAGCATTTCGAGGTCAACGTCGCCCCGCATAATTTCTACGGCCATCTCTGCACCATGATGAACGCGCACTTCTGCGCCGCGGTGCCGAATTTGCGGATCATGGAAACCGATATCGACCGGCTGGCGTGGGACCACGAACTGTTCACCCATCTGCCCGAGATCGTCGACGGCCACCTCGTGATTTCGGACCGGCCGGGCTGGGGCACCGAACCCAACGAGGAAGGCCTGCGCGCCCATCCGGCAAAGAGCAAGGGCGGGCTGTTGAGTTACGGGCAGAAGAAGTAGGCGCTGGTGTAGGATGGGTAGCGGCAGCCTTAGCTTACGTCGTCCCGGCCTTGAGCCGGGACCCATAACCACCGGCCTTCATTTTGCGGAAGGCATCGACCATATCGCTTCATCGAGAGATCACGCGGTATGGGTCCCGGCGTTCGCCGGGACGACGGAGGGATAGTTCAATTATCGCCCGGCTTGCTCGCAAACGCGCTCTCGATCACGTCGCCGATCGGCTGCCAGGCGTTGCCGTCGAATTGCACCAGCCGCATCTGCTTGATGGGGTGAAAATCCGCAGGTCCCGTGTTGATGGCAATGCCCGGCAGAATGATCGGGCTCTGATAATTCTTCAGCGACGCGGCCTGCCGCATGATGTTCTCGCGTGACAGGTCGTCGCCGCACTGGGTCAATACCTGGACCAGGGTTTCGGCCACGGCATAGCCGAAGATGGCGTAACTGTCCTCCCTGTCGCCGTCGGGATAATACTTGTCCATGAATGACAGCCACGCCTTGATCGAAGGATCTTCCGTCCAGGTGGTGTCGCCAGCGTCCTTGAGGAACGAGGTCGAGATCACGCCCGTGGCGTTCGCAAGCCCGGCAGGTCTCAGTGCATTCGCGATCGAAGCCGCCGCATTGACCAGCACCACCACCGGATACCAACCCAGTTCGGCCGCTCTTCGGATGGCACGCGCCGAGATTGGCGGCGCGCAATTGAGCACGAGCACTTCAGCCCCGGAATTCTTGAGAATGTCGACCTGGGCATCGATCGACATATCGGCCTCGATGGCGATATCAGCCACGATCATGCGGGCCGTGACGCCGAGCCCTTCCTGCAATCCCCTGAACAGATCGCGTCCGAACTGATCGTTCTGCCAGAGCACCGCGATCTTGCGATCCGGATAGGAGGCCTGAATGTAGTTGGCGTAGATCCGTCCCTCGGCGCGAAACGTCGGCTGCCAGCCCATGGACCAAGGAAATCGCTTGGGATGCGCCCACTCCTCGTCGCCGGACGCGACAAAGAGTTGCGGCACCTTCTTCTCGTTGAGATAGGTCCGCGTCGCCAGATTGCCCGGCGTCCCGAACGAGCCGAACATCAGCAACACGTTCTCCTGCTCCACCAGTTGACTTGTATGCTCGGCTGCCATCCTTGGATTGGAACTGTCGTCGCGGGAGATGAATTTGATCTTGCGGCCGTTGATGCCGCCGCGGTCGTTGATCATGTCGAAATAGGCGGCTTCGGCTCTGCCGATCGCCGCGAATGCAGCCAGCGGCCCGCTATAGGGCATGATGTTGCCGATGCGGATTTCGGTATCGGTGACGCCGCCGCCATGGGCTTGCCGCGCTGATATCGGCATGCCGGCAAACAGCGCGGCGGCTAACAGGGCCAGGATAGTTCCAGTTGCATTTATTGTTTTCATCAGCATGGCCTCACGCTAACTCAAGCTTGTGACGCCTAACCCAGCGCTTGCGACCATACTGCCCAGTCCGGCGCTGTTGAAATCAATTTTTGTGTTCAGCGCAGCGTAATATCCAGCCACCCCAGCGCATTGACGCTGACACGGTCGCCGGTATCGACCAGCACTGTGGTGGTTTCCGCCTCAATAATGGCAGGGCCGGTCAGCGAATGCCCGGGCTGCAGCGCATCGAGCGCGTAGACCGGCACCTCGCGCCAGCCGCCAAAGAACGCCTGACGTTTGCCGCGTGGCACGCAAGCGCTGGCGGACGCCGCCGGCCGCGTGTTCTGATCGTTCGGCGCCACCGCACCGACCGCCGCGACCCGCGCATTGACGAACACGACCTCCTGGCCGGGCGATGCGTAGGTATAGAGTTCCTCGTGCTTGCGATGGAAGCGCTGCTCGATCCGGTCGACGAGATCGGGCGCATTCCAGTCGAGACCGTCCAGCGATACGTCGATCTCGAAAATCTGCTCGCCGTAACGCATTTCAGCGGAGCGTTCGATCGACAGCGGACCGTTGAACCATGAGCGCAGCCGACCGGTAGCCGATTGTTCCAGTTCGGCGAACAGCTCACGCACTTCGCCGGCTGAAATGCGCGCTGCCTTGCCATAATGCGTGCGGCTCATCTCATAGCGCAGATCGCTGGTCAGCATTCCCCATGCCGACAGCACGGAGGCTACCGTCGGCACGATGATGCGCTTGATCTCCAGTTCGCGCGCGACTTCGGCCGCGTGCAGACCCGCCGCGCCGCCGAAACTCAGCAGCGCGAATTTCCTGGGATCGACGCCGCGGCGCAACGTCATCAACCGGATGCCGTCGGCCATGTTCAAATTGATCATGCGGTAAATGCCGGCCGCGGCCTCGACGCGCGAGAGCTCCATGGCTGCGGCGACACGATCGACAGCCGCTTCCGACGCCGCGCGGTCGAGTGGGCGCTGCCCGCCCATGAAGGCCGCCGCATCGAGATAGCCGAGCATGACATTGGCGTCGGTGACAGCAGCCGCCTGCCCGCCATTGCCGTAACAGGCTGGGCCCGGAATCGAGCCGGCGCTTTCCGGACCAACCCGCAGCGTGCGGCTGCCATCGACGCTGGCGATCGAGCCCCCGCCAGCCGCAATGCTCGCAATGTCGAGGCTGCGCAACGCAATGCGCTGACCCGCGAGCAGGCCATCAGCGGAGAGCGAGGCCTGCCCGTCCGAAATGAGAGAGATGTCCGTGCTGGTTCCGCCCATGTCGAACGGCACCAGATCGGGAATGCCGAGCAGCTCAGCACAGCGTCGGCCGCCTGACATCCCGCCCGCCGGCCCTGACAGCACCGTGCCCGCGGCGAGGCGTGAGGCTTCCTCGACCGGCGCCATGCCGCCATGCGACAGGATGACGAACAGGCTGCCCTTGAGGCCGGCCTCCTTCAGCCGCCGTTCGAGATTGGTGAGATAACGCCGCACGATCGGTTCGACATAGGCGTTCACGATCGTGGTCGAGACGCGCTCATATTCCTTGATCTGCGGCAGCACGTCGCTGGAGCGCGACACGCTGACGTCAGGCAGTTCCCTGGCGAGCCGTTCGACCACGGCGAGTTCATGGACCGGGTTGAGATAGGAATGCAGGAAGCAGATCGCGACCGAAGTTGCACCGGATTTCCGGATGCCAGCGATGGCCTCATCAAGCGAGGGCTGGTCCAGTGCAATCAAGACCTCGCCATTCGCCTTGAGCCGCTCGCGAACGCCAAAACGCAGTTCGCGCGGCACCAGGGGCTCCGGCGGCGGCGAGCGCAGATCGTAGCGATCGGGCTTGAGGCCTTCGCGCATTTCGATGACGTCGCGATGGCCCTCGGTGGTCAAGAGCGCGACCTTGGCGCCCTTGCGCTCCAGCAACGCGTTGGTCGCAACCGTGGTTCCGTGCACCAGCCGATCTGTGGCGGCTAGCATATCCGCACGCGTCGTGTTCAATCGCCGCGCCAGTTCTTCCAGCCCGGTCATGACGCCGATCGACTGGTCGGCCGGCGTGGATGGTGATTTTGCGAACATCGTGCGCCCGGACGCATCCGTGGCCACCAGGTCGGTATAGGTTCCGCCGACGTCAACCCCGATTGTGTACATCGTCAGCCACGTCGCTCCGCGGAAACACTGGTCAATCCCTGCTCGGCATCGCGCCGCCGCGCCTCCGCCGATCGCTTCGACGGTGGCCCCCAGCCACCGCCGCCGGATGAGCGGATCTCGAGGCAATCGCCGGGATGGAGTTCGATGCCGACTTCCTTGGTGCGCAACACGCGCGGCTCGCGGCCTTCGGACAGCAGGCGATAATGATGCGGTTCGCCGTCCTCGCCGCCGAGCATGCCGCAGGGACCATGGCGTGCGCCATCGCCCGCGGTGTTGCCGCGCGACGGCTTTTCGGTTTCCAGCACCAGATCGAGGGCAACGCCGAGACCGCCGCGGAACTGGCCGTCGCCGCCGGAGCCCGGTCGGAATTCATGCTGGCGGAAGTGCAACGGAAAGCGCGCCTCGGCGACCTCGATACTTCCGAACTTCAATCCACCGACGCTGTGCCATTCGCCGATCGACGAGTAACCATCGCCGCCGGACGAAGCACCGCCGCCCGGTCGAGCCTGAAACAAATGCCAGATGAACTGCTTTCCGGTGCGCGGATCCTCGCCCTGAATCGCGATCCGGAATCTGCGGCTCCATCCGGCCATCGCGCGCTGCGGACAGGAGGCGGACATGGCCTTCACGATCGCTTCAACGATCTCGTTGGAGGGATGGCTGGTGCACAACGTCACCGGCCGGCCCGGATCGGCCCAGACGATCGTCCCCTGCTTGGCGATCACCTTTAACGGGCGCAGCGCGCCGGTGTTCTTGGGGATGTCAGCGTCGATCAGATAGGCAAAGGCCATCGCGACCGCGGCCTGCATGTTGGCATGCGAGGAATTCACAAAGCTGGTCGACTGCGGATCGGACTGCGTCAGATCGACCTCGACATCGCTGCCCTTCTTGGTAACCTTGGCCGCGATCCTGATATCCGTGCGGCCATGGCCGTCATCGTCGAGAAACGCCTCGCCGCGGAAGACGCCGTCCTTCCAGGTCGAGACCACGGCGCGGGTCTGCTGTTCAGTTGCATCCAGGATCGCTTCGATCGCCGCTTCGACGACCGGCGCGCCGAATTCGCTGAACAGTTTTGCGACGCGACGTTCGCCGAGATGCGCCGCGCCCAGCATCGCAGCAAGGTCGCCGCGAAACTCGCGCGGGTTTCGCACATTCAGCGCCAGCATCTCGAGCAGGTCTTCGCGCGGCCGCCCCGCCTCGGACAGTCTGATCGGCGGAATGCGCAGGCCCTCCTGCCAGATTTCCGTTGCCCCGGGATTGTAGGCGCCATGCGTGGCGCCGCCGATATCGCTTTGGTGGGCGCGCACGATGGTCCAGAGCAACCGCTTGTCGCCGTCGAACACCGGCACGAAGACGGTGAGATCAGGCAGGTGGCTGCCGCCATAATAGGGATCGTTGAGCAGGAAGACGTCGCCCGGCTTGACGTCCTTGAAGCGCTCCTCCACCGCGATCGTCGCCCATGGCAACGCGCCGACATGCACCGGCAGATGATCGGCCTGGGCGATCAGGCGGGCCTGCGTATCGCAAATCCCTAACGAAAAATCGCGGCTGGAATTGAGGATCTGCGAATAGGAGGTGCGAAGCATGGCCTCGCCCATCTCTTTTACGATCGAACTGAGCCGATGCTGGACGACGGACCGTGTGATGGGATCGATCTTGGCGGACATTCTTGCCTTGTTGTTCTTGCTTGCCTTGTTGTTCTTGAACCTAGAGCGAGGCCGACACTTCCGATATCGCGGCCGATACGGCATCGATGATCGCATGAATATCGGCATCCGTCATCGGGGTCGACAATGCCATCAATCCATTGCCCGCCGCCAGCACGCCACGATTGAGCAGCGCCTGATTGAAAACCACCTGACGCCTGGCTTCCGCTTCGGTCGGATAGGCCGAGCGATAGTCGCGCACCGGACGATCGACGAGATGTATCTTCAGCAGCGACCCGAGCCCGACCGTGCGGCCGGGAACATTGTGGCGGCGGAACGCTGCGTCGATCCCTGATCGGACCGCCTCCCCCATCGCATCGAGCCGCGCGAACGCCGCCTCGTCCAGCAGTTCCATCGCGGCGATACCGGCGCGCATCGTCACCGGATTGGCGGAGAACGTGCCGCCATGCGGCAGCGCAGGCTTGCCCGGCCGGGGGTCGAACACCGCCATGAATTCCTTGTGACCGCACACCGCGCCAACCGGAAACCCGCCGCCGATGATTTTTGCGAGCGTGGTCAGATCGGGGTCGATATTGAACAGACCCTGCGCGCCGCGATAGCCGAGCCGGAACGTGATCACTTCATCGAACACGAGCAGCGCGCCGACCTCGCGCGTCACCTTGCGCAGCGCCTCCAGATAGGCCTGATCGGCCGGCGCCAGACCGGCGCGATTGGGCATGGGATCGACCAGGACGCAGGCGAGTTCGGGACCGTGCTCGCGGATCAGGCTGACCGCGGCCTCGGTGTCGTTGAACGGAATGGTCAGGACATCGGCCAGCACATTGTCGGGCGTGCCTTTGGCGTAAGCGACGGACACCGGTGCGTTGCGGCCCCAGGCTTCCGGCGTCGGATCGAGGCTGACCTCGGCGTAGTCATAGGAGCCATGATACGCGCCCTCGCACTTTGCAATTTTGGGGCGGCCGGTATGGGCGCGGGCGGCCTTCAACGCCATCATGACAGCTTCAGTACCCGAATTGCAAAAGCGCACCTGGTCGACCGACGGCAATCGCGCAGCGAGCAGTTCGGCAAGGTCGACCTCGGATTCGGTCGGCATCCCGAATGCCGATCCCAGCGCAAGTTGCGCGGTCGCGGCCTTGATCAACACCGGGTGTGCATGGCCGTGAATCTGCGAGGTGAAATTGTTGATGCAATCGATGTACTCGTTGCCATCGAGGTCCCACACCCGACATCCCTCGCCGCGCGCGGCGTAGATCGGATACGGTTTCATGAAGACGGTGGTGCGCGTATTGCCACCGGGTAGACTCGCCAGTGCGCGGTTGTACATTTTTTGCGACGAGGAATTTGGATCCGGATACATGCGATCTTCCACCAGTGCTCGAACTCAACCTGATCTAGGTATACAGCAAAAATACGATTGTCCCGATGATCAGCGCCGCGGCCATGAACAGCAATACCGCCGGCAAACCGAGGAGCGCCGCGACCACGCCGGTTGCCGATTGCATCAGCGCCGCTCCCAGGAAGAACGCCAGATTGACCGCTGACAGCGCCTTGCCGGTGTTCTGCTGGTCCACCAGTTGCCGCGTCATGCCGAACACCAGTGGCTGGGCCGACATGGCAAAACCGATCAACACCAGCAGGACAATGTCATACTGAGCCGGCATCGCCGCTACGCCGAACAGGTCCGAGACCGGAAAATGAGACGCGCCCGCCGCCATCAAGGCGAGCAGCAGCGCCGCCAGGAAATGCGTGGCCGCGAGCACCTCGCGGCGATGACCAAAGCTTCGGTCGAAAAGACCGATCAGAGCCGGCCCAACGATCAGCGCGATCGTGAACAGGCCGAGCGCGTTGCCGGCGCCGATCCGGCTGAGCCCCTTGACCTCCATCAGCCACGGCCCGCCCCACAATCCCCGAAGCACCAGCACGGCCGCCAGCGAGACCAGCGCAATGGCAATCAGGCCGCGCAGCCGATACGACACGCCGATGCGCAGGACGCTTGCCATCTGCGACAGCGGCGACGAGCGATCGGCATGTTCAGCCCGCTGGTTCGGCACCAGGGCGTAGACGGCCAGTGCAACCATCAGGCCGAAGCCGGCGGAAATCCAAAACCCTACCCGCCATCCCCAGAGTTCGACGACGAAGGCGAGCGGGCTCGACGACAGCAGCATACCGATATTGCCGATCGACAGGATCAGTCCGGACCACAGGCCGAACCGCGCCGGAGATAATTGCTTTGCGGCCAGCGTCATCGGGCACATCAACATGCCCGAGTTCGCAACCCCGAGCAGGAATTGTCCGAACAGAAAACTCTCCGGCCCGGTTGCCAGGCCGGACGCCAACGCGCCGACAATCGTTCCAATCAGCAGACTAAGCGAAACCGGCCGCACGCCGAAACGATCCATCGCGGCGCCGACCGGTATCTGCGATGCCGCGAACGAAAAATGATAGATCGAGGTCAGGCTCGCCAGCGCCTGCGGCGACGTCTTGAAATCGGCGGCCATCACGTCGAGGCTGACGGCCGGGATCGTGCGCAGCAAGGTCGACAGCATGTGACCGCAGGCCAGCGCCAGAAGCGCAAAAATCAGTGCGCGAATGTTGACATCCGCGTCGTCGGCCTTGCCGCCGTCCATGTTTCGTTTCTTCCCGGCCTTGTTGCAGCCGGGGTAACACCAATACGCCGGGAATACCAAATGGTATTCCCGGCGACGCGATCAGTGCTTGTGGAACACCAGCGTCCGCAACTCGATGCTTTCGCGCGGGGGCGCATCAGCCGGCGTCGTTGGATCGATGAAGGCGGTGTGCGGCCCGAATCGCGTGCGGCCGTCGGTGGCTGAATCGTAGCACTTCAGCAGCAGCGCCTCGTCCGCGGTCATCTCCGGAATGTAGTACCAGCGATGGTCGGCGTTGTACTTCACGGAATAGGTTTCGCCCTGCCGGTTCGGATAGATCAGGTCGGAGGCTATGAGATCGCCGGGCGCGACGGTTTGGCCGTCCAGCATCGCGAGCGGCGTATCGCGCAGCGGTCCGCGAATCGGCCGCCACAGATTGATCACCTGGACCCGCCCCTTCAGCAGTTCGTCCGCTTCGTCAGGCAGATGCTCACGAACGCGATTGGCGCCTGATAGATCGGTCTGGTCGACATGGACCCGCGTGGCCGGCTGGCGCGGGCCGGCGCCCCGCACATCGGCCGCACCGTCGACGCGCTTGCGAACGGTATGGTCGAATATCACGACGCGATCGGCTTTCAGCGTAGCGCGGAGAAAAGCTTCGGCGGCGGGATAGTAGACGTTCCGCACCTCCTTATCGTCGTAGAAATTCCGGACGCTGGTCGGGTGGCGGACCAGGGCAAAACCCTCGCGGTCCAGCGAAAGACTGCCAGCGATCAGGCGGGCGTCGAAGATCGGAACTTGATGGGGTTCGGGCAGCGCCGTCGATCTGGGCTCGCCCGGCGGCGGATCGAAGGCGTAGGTGCGCGGCTTTCCGGGGGTGGGCGCGAGGTAGTTGAGCTCGCCGGTGACGAAGGGGAGCGACTCGAGTTTTGCTTGTTGCAGGCCCATGGCATTCTCCTGGACTCTATTGTTGGTTCGATTTGATTTTGGCAGGCCGGCCCTCCCCCACAAGACCGCATTGGAAATAGCAAAATTGCCGTTCCCGCAGGTGCGGTGCGGGAAAGATCCTTGTCGCGCGCACCGGTTCTCCCGGATGGATATTTCTGCACTTCACGGGTTCGTTAGCCCGCAAAACGCACGCCTTGCCATGTCCGGCTTGATCTACTCTCCCCGCCCGTCCAGCGTTACAGCACTGAACGGTCGCAGAACCGCCGCACCCAGGGAGGAAAAAATGAACGTCACCATGAAGGGCCGCGTTGCCGCCGTCACCGGCGGCAGCAAGGGCATCGGGCTTGCCGTCGCGCGGCGCTTTGCCGAGTCAGGCGCCAAGGTCGCGATCCTGGCGCGCGGCGCACAGGACTTGCAGGCCGCGCGCGAGGCACTCGCCAAGGAAGGCGTCGAGGTCCGCGACTATGTCTGCGACGTCTCGAAGGCGGCGGATATCGCCAAGGCGCATGAGTCGATCGCCGCCGATCTCGGCCCGGTCGACGTCCTCGTCAACAATGCCGGCACCTCGCGCGCGATGGCGTTCGAGACCGTGACCGACGAAATGTGGCAGGACGACCTTGACCTGAAACTGTTCGCCGCGATCCGTTTCAGCCGGCTGGTCTGGCCGGGCATGAAGGCGCGCAAATGGGGCCGCATCATCAACGTGCTGAACATCGGAGCCAAGGCGCCGGCTGCCGCGTCAACCCCGACCTCGGTCTCCCGGGCAGCCGGCATGGCGCTGACCAAGGCCATGGCGAACGAAGGCGGCCCGCACAACGTCCTGGTCAATGCGATGCTGGTCGGGCTGATCGTGAGCGATCAATGGGTCAAGCGGCACGCCGAGAAGGCGCCGGATACGGATTTCGACGATTTTACCCGCGACCTCGCCAAGGGCGTCCCGCTCGGGCGGATGGGCACGGCGGAGGAATTCGCCAACCTCGCCTGCTTCCTCGCCTCGGAGCAGGGCTCTTACATCACCGGGACAGCCATCAATGTCGATGGCGGCCGGTCGCCGGTGGTCTAGCGGCACCCCGGCTCTGATGGGCTCAGAACCGGAACCCGCTTTATCCTTCGCGTTTCGCTTGCGCGAACCGGTGACCACTTCGCTCGAAAGCGCCATGGCCCCGGGCAAAAAAGGCCTCCGTCGCCGGAGGCCTTTTCGCTATCACACCGCGTCTTTGGCGGCCTTGACCGGGCGGGCGCGGACGATCTTGCGCGCCGGCTTGGCCTTGAACATCATTTCTTCGCCCGTGAAGGGGTTGGTGCCCTTGCGAGCCTTGGTCGCGGGCTTCTTGACCACGACGAACTTGGCGAAGCCGGGGACGAGGAACACCCCGTTCTTCTTCAGCTCCTTGTGACCAACGTCAACGAGCGCGTCCATCACGCCCTTGACTTCCTTCTTCGAAACTTCGGTGGACGTCGCGATCTTCTCGATCAGCTGCGACTTAGACATTTGGGTAGCCATGGTTGCTCCATTTGATTCTGGAAGAGGCACGATATGGCGGAAATTGCCTAAAAAAACAGGCTTTTCGACATTCTGCACAACTATATCGCTATTTGACTTGCACTGATTCGCGGGAAATAGGCTAGTTTTTAAGGCTTTGGCGGTGCATTAAACCAGCTGAATGCGGCGAAATGCCTTGCCAGACAGCCTTTTTCGACGATCTCCGACCACTCCCCGCGCCTGATCGCGCCATGGCGAGCGATGCCGAATAAAACGGCGGCGATCGCAACGCTGATGCGCATGTCCGGATTTTCGGAAGGATTTTCCGAACCGGGCGGCGATTAGAAAATGACTCCAGTTCCGATGCGGGCCTTCGCGCAGGCCCCCCGAAGAAGGGCGGCATGCTCAACGTTCATACGGCGCCGAGCAGCGCCAGCTCAATCCAAGCCTTCATGCGTCCACCGGCGTCTACATCATCAGCGGCAAGATTCAGGAAATTCTGGTTGACCTCGACGCCAACGGCAGGCCCGTCGGCGTACTCGCCGAGAGTTCGCGCGCCGTAGAGAATCTGTGTGGCGATATCACTGCGGACGCCGCGAGGCGAGAAAATACTCCGCCCATCGCAGCAACTCGAAACGGTCGCCCTTGATCAGTTCCCGCGCATCGCGGCGCCGATAGAGCAGCAGCATCCAGGGCGCGATCTTGCGCAGCAATCCGTGCGCCACGAACGGCACAGGTTCGGTAAACGGCAACGCCAGTTCGCTTTCGGGCACGCCGCGGACCGCTTTCGCCAGTTCGTTGCCAAGCGGGATCGTCAGCGCGACCGCGCGGCCGTTGCAGCCGGTCCAGCCATAAGCGTTGGGCCCGAGTTTGTGGATGCGCGGCAAGAAGTCCGCCGTCATCCCGACATAGCCGTTCCAGACATAGTCGAACGAGACCTCGCCGATCTGTGGCCACAGCCGCTGCAAGCGCTCCGTCACGACAGCCTTGATCCGTTCGACCTTGTTGCCGGGGCCGAGCACCGCACCGCCGGTGACCAGCCGATTGCGCACGTCGTAACGCGCAAAATACAGTTCGCCATGGGTATCGGACAGCGCCTGGCGACCGGGGATGATGGTCTTGCGCACGTTGTCGGACAGCGGCTGCGTCGACATCTGCCAAGACAGCACCGGCATCACCTCGTGTGCGATATCAGGCACCAGCGATTTCGAAAATTCGCCGCTATAGGCGTTGCTCGCAACCACCAGCGCACGGCCGCTGATCGCGCCCTTTTCGGCCTTCACCACCCAGCGATCGCCGCGACGCTCGAAACTGATTGCCGGCGAACGGGCGTAGATGCGTGCGCCAAGGCCGAGCACGGTGTGCGCCAGCCCGCGCGCCAGCGCCAGCGGATTGACGTGGCCGCCGGTTTTGTTCCAGAAGCCGCCGTACCAGGCATCCGACCCGGTCATGTCGCGCGTCTGTTCGCGCGACAGCAGTTCAACCGGCGCGCCGAACTTCGACCATTGGCTCACACGCCTTTCCGCGACCTTGATGCGGCCAGGCGAATGTACCGGCTGCACCCATCCGGTCTGCTCCTGCTCGGCCTCGATCTTGTAGCGCCGCGCCACCTCGAACAGCGTGGAGGCGCTGTCGCGCAGCATGCCGACGAAGCGCTCGCCCACCGCGCCGTGTTTGGCAATGATGTCCTCCGGATCGGGCCGCGACAGGGTCGGAATGACCTGGCCGTTGTTACGACCCGACGCGCCCCACCCAGGCTCCGCGGCTTCCACGATCGCGACATCGACGCCGGCCTCGCGCAGATGCAGCGCCGTCGATAGTCCCGTAAAGCCCGCACCGATCACGATCACATCGGCCTGCTGCGTCCCGATCAATTCCGGAAGCTCAGGCCCTGATGGCGTCACCGCGGCCCACAGCGAAGGCGGCCAGCGGACTTCAGCGCTATTCATCATGATCCTTTCTTGCGGGCGGCAGATCGAATGGTTAGCTTAGTACGCATCATCAGCCCGGGGAAATAGCAGAGTGGCACTCGAGAACGTCGTCGGAATAGATCACGCCGTGGTCATGGTGAAGGACCTCGACAAATCAGCTGAAAATTACAGGCGGCTCGGCTTTACTGTGTCGCCGCGAGGCACCCATAGCGCGCATATGGGGTCGGGCAATTACACCATCATGTTCGACCCTGACTATATGGAATTGCTCGGCGTGCTGACGCCGACAGAACATAATGCTCCGGCGCGGGCGTTTCTGGAGAAGCGCGGCGAAGGCATCGAGCGCATCGCCTTCACTGCAGTGGATTCCGCCGACGGCGCCGAAGAGATTCGCGCGCGCGGCTATCCGCCGGTTGGACCGACCGATTTCGAACGACCGGTGACGATGCCCGATGGCACCGTCTCGGCAGCAAAATTCCGAACGTTCCAGTGGCCGACCGCGGAAGCGCCGGGCGGCGTGCGCATCTTCGCCTGCCAGCACAAGACCCGCGAGACGGTATGGATTCCCGAACTGATGAAGCACGCCAATGGCGCCAAGCGCCTGCGGCAGGTGCTGATCGTTTCGCCCGAGCCCGCCAACGACGCCGCGCATATGTCGCGCATGATCGATCGCGACGTGAGGAGCGAGCAGGACGGCGCCATCGCCGTGCCCTCGGGCTCCGATCGCGCCGACTTCATGTTCCTGACCAGGGATCAACTGAGCAAGCGCTATCCCGAGGTATCGCTGACCGGTCTGCCCGAGCGTGGCGGCGCGGGATTGGTGATTGAGGCCGACGTCGCTGCAGCCGAGAAGGCGCTCGGTGGCACTGGTGTTCACAGCGGTGGCGGCGTGATCGTGCCACCGGCAGCAGGCAACGGCACCCTGCTCGCCTTCGTCAAGGCGTAGCCGACCGCGCTTGTCGCTGTATCGAGGGACAGCCGGATCATGGCGAAGGGCAAGATCGAACCGGACGGCGACACGGCAACGACCCGCCGTGGTCGTCCCCGTTCCGCCGAGACGACCAACGCCATTCTGCAGAGCGCCTACACCCTGATGGCCACCACGGGCCTTGCCGCCACCAGCATCGATGCGGTGGCGCGGGATTCGAACGTCTCGAAGATGACCATCTACAAATGGTGGCCGTCGCGCGAGGCGCTGCTGATCGATGCGTTCCTGCACCATGCTTCGTTGATGCTGCCGCTGCCGAGCACCGGCACGCCGGCAGACCGCCTGAGAAGCCACGCGGCCGCCTATGCGAAGGCGCTGCAGGGTGAGTTCGGCAAGGTGCAGCTCGCCGTGATCTCCGAATGCATTTCGAACACCGGTTCCGCGGAGATTTTCTACGAGCGCTATCTCCGGTATCGAAGGACAGCGCTGGTCGAACTGATTGCGGCCGGCCAGCAGGACGGCAGCGTTGGCGCCGCCGGGACGCCCGAAGACCTCTATGACGCGATCTACGGCAGCCTGTTCTATCGCTACATCTTCGGCATCAAGCCGATCTCGCCGGCGCAAGCGCGTAACCTCGTCGACACGCTGCTGATGATCAAGGTTCGGTGACGGCTCCCTTACGTCGCTCGCGTCGGAACCAGTTCCACGTTTCCCGCGTCACCGCGAGATAACCCCGGCCCCGGTATACGATCTGTTCGTCGACGATACCGTTCAGCTTCGGCAGCGCATGAAACGGAATCGAAGGATAGGCATGGTGCTCGACATGGTAGGGCATATTCCAGGCAAACCACTTCGTGAATATGCCGGTATAGGTCGTACGGGTGTTCTGGAAAGCGCTGCGCGTCCGATCGCAGCCGGTATGTTCGGCATAGAGATAAGGACGCAGGAATAGCTGCCCTACCACCAGCGGCGCGACCCATACCCAGAGCAGGATCGTGGTCTGCGATGCGAGTGAGGCGAGCAGCAGCACCGCATAGCCGAGCAAATAGAGGCGCGCCTCCCTCACCACGATGTGGCGCTTGGCTTCCGGTATCCAGGGCGCGGAGGCGTTGCCCGTCAGGCCATGGCGAAGCATCAGACCTAGCCGGAAGCCGACCTGCCGAAGACCGCTATAGGCGATTGCAAGCTGCGTATCGGTAGCGGGCATCGGGCCGACCAGCAGTTCGGGATCCCTCGCCGGATCCTGCGTGTAGCGATGGTGGTCCCAGTGGAACAGGCAATAATATTCGTAAGGCAGCCCGATCGCGAACGAAGACAGATGGCCGAACACGAGATTGAGTGCGCGGCTCCGGAACGCCGTCTTGTGAGCGGTCTCGTGCACCACCATGAACAGGAAGGCAACGAAGTACCCCTGCGCAACGATCAGCGGTATCGCCCAGAGTAGGCCATGGATCGAGGCGACCTGCCAGATCAGCGTGCCGAAAACGACGATAGCGCCGTAGTGACTGACCGCGCGGATGATGCCCGGAAGGTTCGATCGCACCGATAGCTTGCGGAGATCAGCCGAACTTAAGAGCTTCTCTCCTGTTGCGGTAATCGCTGTGCTCATGGTCGCACTGCCTCCAGGATGATTTTCAACGCTGCAGAAGGGCCGATATCTCGGCGTTGATGAATGCGCGATCCGCGGGATAGTTGATCGGATTTCCGGCGCGGTGACCGTGGATCGACGGAATCGGATGGAGCTCGGCCGACTTCGCATTGACGAGCTTGCCGATCTCGGCCTCGTTGTCGCACACGTCGAAGTAACGGTCGGTCTGCCCCGGCATCAGCACCACATGCGCCCTGATCGCCGTGAGCGCGCGGGTAATGTCGCCGCCAAATTCCGGGCACTGGCTGATGTCGCCACGCTGCCAGATGCCGATCTGCGCCAGCAGATCGTTGGCGTCGCGCCGTGCGAAGGCGACATCCCACGAGCCTGCCAGATAGTCTTCCAGCGATTTGAATCCTGCCTCGCGCCAGACCTCATCCCGGTAGAAGGCGTGCGACATCGCCCATCCCGCATAGATGCGACCCATGGCGCGAAGGCCGGCGGAAGGTTTGGCGATGAAGCGGCCATCCCGGAAATTCGGATCCGTGGTCAGCGCCGCCTTCACGCCCTCCAGGAATACGTGGTTGTAGGGCGAGCACCGCGCGCTGCCGCAGACGATGGCGGCGCGCTCCACCATGTCAGGATGGCAGGCCGCCCAGTGATAGGCCTGCATGCCGCCCATCGACCAGCCATAGACCAGCGCGATCTTCGCTATGCCGAATTGCTCTACCAGCAGGCGGCGCTGCACCGCGACCGCGTCGTGATAGCTGATCGCCGGAAACGGTGTGATCCCGGAATTCGACGGCGAGGAAGACAGGCCGTTGCCGAACAGATTCGGAATGATGATGAAGTAGCGCTCGGGATCGAGAATGCCGCCGGGCTGGATCAGCCACTCGGTGTCGAAGTGCTGCGCGCTGAACGATGTCGGATAGACAATCACATTGTCCTTCCGCGCATTCAGGCTGCCATAGGTCTTGTAGGCGAGACGCATGGAAGGGAACATGACGCCCGACTGAAGCGGAACGTCGCCCGCCTCGAAGACCTGATAGTCGCCGCTCGTCGTCATTCGCCCGGCTCCGACATTAATTGTACTGTTTGTACACTATATTAGTTCGATTGCAAGCGCGATCAACCAATGGCATCGCCTGCGCTCCGCCATAATACCGCACGAAGGGGGCTAGGCAGGCCACGCACGGACGTTACTATCGCCGCAAAACAAGCCGACCCAGGGAGAGAAAAATAATGAAGAATCATCTGATCTCGCGCCGTTCCGTTCTGGCCGGCACCGCCGCCGCAGGGGCGCTGAGCCTGACCGGCTTCCCGGCCCGCGCGGCCGAACCGCAGTGGAAGAAGTACGCCGGCACCAAGCTTGAGGTGATCCTCGCCAAGGGTCCGCGCGGCGACAATTTTCAAAAGAACATCAAGGAATTTACCGAACTCACCGGCATCCAGGTCGAGTCGGAGCAGATCCCCGAACAGCAACAGCGCCAGAAGGCCGTGATCGAACTCGCTTCGGGCAAGCCGAGCTTCGACGTGGTTCATCTGAGCTACCACGTGCAGAAGCGCCAGTTCGAGAAGGCCGGCTGGCTCGCCGACATCTCCGGCTACATGAAGGACCCGAACCTCACCGCGCCCGACCTCGTCGAAAGCGATTTCTCGGCCGGCGGCCTGCAATACGCCAAGAACGACAAGGGGCAGATGCACTCCCTGCCGTGGTCGGTCGACTATTTCATCCTCTATTACAACAAGGAGCTGTTCCAGAAGAAGGGCGTCGCGGTGCCGAAGACCTTCGACGAGATGGTCGCCGCGGCCGAAAAGCTCACCGACGCCAAGGAAGGCACCTTCGGCTTCGTCGGGCGCGGCCTGCGCAACGCCAACATGACGCTGTGGACCAACTTCTTCCTTAACGCCGGCGGCGAATTCCTTGATGCCAAGGGCGGCATCCTGACCGACGGCCCGGAGGCGATCGAAGCCACCAAGCTTTACCAGACGCTGCTGACCAAGGTCGCGCCTCCCGGCGTCGCCGGCTTCAACTGGATGGAGTCGATGGCCTCGTTCACCCAAGGCCGTTCGGCGATGTGGATCGACGGCGTCGGCTGGGCCCCCCCGCTGGAAGACCCGGCCGCCTCGCGCGTCGTCGGCAAGGTCGGCTACACCGTCGTGCCCAAGGGATCCAAGGGACAATATTCGGCAACCTATGGCGACGGCATCGGCATCGCGGCCGCCAGCAAGAACAAGGAAGCCGCCTATCTGCTCTGCCAATGGGCGGTCTCGAAGAAGCAAGGCGCGCGGCTGCTGCAGGCCGGCGGCGGCGTGCCGTTCCGCAACTCCGTGCTCAACGACCCGGAGATCCAGGCCGGCGTAAAGATGCCGAAGGAATGGCTGCAGTCGGTGATCGATTCCGCCAAGATCAGCAAGCTCGGCCTGCCCGTGATCATTCCGGTCGCCGAATTCCGCGATCTCGTCGGTGCGGCCCTCACCTCCACCCTTGCGGGCGCTGATCCGGCAACGGAGCTGAAGAAGGCTCATGAGCAGTTCCGCCCGATCCTGGAGCGCAGCGAAAAAGCGTGAAGGCCATAGCAGAAGTCACTCCGGCCGCGGCTGATGCCGCGCCGGAGCAGGAATGGCGGCCGCCGTCCTACTGGCCGTTCGTGGTGCCGGCGCTGGTCGTCGTGCTCGCCGTAATCGTGTTCCCATGGGTGTTCACGATCTGGATGAGCCTCAACGAGTGGAAGGTCGGCTCGCCGACCACCTTTGTCGGCTTCGCCAATTATCTTCGAATGCCGAACGATCCACGCTTCGTCGAAGCGGTCGGACACACCCTGCTTTACACCGCCTTGTCGGTGCTGCTGCCGCTGATCCTCGGCACCTTTGCCGCCGTGGTGTTTCACGCCAAATTTCCCGGCCGCGGTTTTCTGCGCGGGGTCTTCATCATGCCGATGATGGCGACGCCGGTGGCGATCGCGTTGGTCTGGACCATGATGTTCCACCCGCAGCTCGGCATTTTGAATTACCTGCTCTCGCTGGTCGGCCTGCCGCCGCAATTGTGGGTGTTCCATCCCGGCACCGTGATCCCCTCGCTGGTGCTGGTCGAGACCTGGCAATGGACCCCCTTGGTGATGCTGATCGTGCTCGGCGGCCTCGCCGCGATCCCGACCGAGCCCTATGAGAGTGCGCAGATCGACGGCGCCAGCGTCTGGCAGGTGTTCCGCTACATCACGCTGCCGCTGATCACGCCGTTCCTGTTTATCGCCGGCATGATCCGCATGATCGATGCCGTCAAGAGCTTCGACATCATCTTCGCCATCACGCAAGGCGGGCCCGGCTCGGCGTCCGAGACCATCAACCTCTATCTCTACAGCGTCGCCTTCATCTATTACGACCTCGGCTATGGTTCGGCGATCGCGGTGATCTTCTTCCTCTTGATCGTCGCCATGGCGGCGCTGATGCTGCATCTGCGCCAGCGCACGATGTGGACCGAGATCGGGAGCGGCGCATGAGTCTGCGTCAGATCCTCGGCAAGATCGGGCTGTGGTTTGCGGTCTTCGTGGTCGTGTCACCCGCGATCCTGTTCTTTCTCTGGATGGCCTCGCTGTCGGTCAAGTTCGAGGTCGACAACGCGGCCTACCCGCCGGTGTTTTTCCCCGAGCGTTTTGCCTGGAAGAATTATGCCGACGTGCTCGCCTCCAACCGCTTCCTGACCTACTTCATCAACAGCCTCGTGGTGACCGGCACCGCGACCGGCCTTGCCATGCTGGTCGGCGTGCCCGCCGGCTACGGCATCGCGCGGATGGCCGCGCATAAATCCGCGATCGTGATCCTGATCGCCCGCATCACGCCGGGATTGTCGTATCTCATCCCGCTGTTCCTGCTGTTCCAGTGGCTCGGATTGCTCGGCACGCTGGTGCCGCAGATCATCATCCACCTCGTGGTGACGGTGCCGATCGTGATCTGGATCATGATCGGCTATTTCGAGACCACGCCGCTGGAGCTCGAGGAAGCCGCTTTGATCGACGGCGCCACGCGCTGGCAGGTGTTCCTTCACGTGGCGCTGCCGATTGCGCGTCCGGGGCTTGCGGTGGCCTTCATTCTCGCGGTGATCTTCTCCTGGAACAATTTCGTGTTCGGCATCGTGCTGGCGGGACGGGAGACGCGCACTTTGCCCGTCGCCGTCTACAACATGATTTCGTTCGACCAGCTGAGCTGGGGACCGCTTGCGGCGGCCGCGCTCATCGTGACCTTCCCCGTTCTGTTGCTGACGGTGCTTGCGCAGCGGCAGATCGTGGCCGGACTGACCGCAGGCGCCGTCAAGGGCGGTTAGCTAAAATCTCCGGTGCAAGCGCCTCCAATACCGCGGCTGAGTCCGTGACCCAGCCGAAGATTCCGCCCTGGGCCTTGATCATCTTGAGGCCCATCTCGTGAAATTCGGGAAAATAGGATGCGCAACCATCGGCCAGCACCACGCAGCGATAACCGCGGTCGTTGGCCTCGCGCACGGTCGTGTTGACGCAGACTTCGGTGGTGACGCCGCATACCAGCAGATTCTCGATGCCATATTTTTCCAGCACATCGCCAAGCTCGGTGGCGTAGAACGCGCCCTTGCCCGGCTTGTCGATCACGATCTCGGAGTCGAGCGGATAGAGTTCGGAAATGATGTCGTGGCCGGCCTCGCCGCGAATGAGAATGCGCCCCATCGGTCCGGGATCGCCGATCCGCAAGGAGGGCGCGCCGCGTTCGACCTTGGCCGGCGGCGCGTCGGACAGGTCGGGCAGATGTCCCTCGCGGGTGTGGATGACCAGCATGCCGGTTTCGCGCGCCGCTGACAGCACCGAAGCGATCGGCTTCACCGCGCGCGCCAGCTGCGACACGTCATTGCCCAGCGTCTCGCCGAAGCCGCCGGGTTCCATGAAGTCGCGCTGCATGTCGATGATGAGGAGCGCGGTGGCCGCCCACTCAAGCGCGATCGGCTCCGGCTCGGCGGCGACCTTGCCGATGGATGGCCTCTTTGAGTTCGTCATGATGCAAGCGCCCGACCGAGAGTAATTTTCGAAGAGATTAAGCAAGGCGCATGCCATTGTACAATTCTTGCGCAAGCCGGGAATGAGTTGGCACGCTTGTTGCAAAATATCGCGGTATCGCAACGTCGACCGCTGGCGGTCTGGCGCAGCGCCACAAATTCGGGAGGAACACATGAACGGACTCGGAGGCCTCAACAAATCGCCGGAGGGCGTCGTGATCGGGCTGGTTCAGCTGCAATTGCCTGTTGTCGTGACCAAGGCGGACCTCGCGCGGCAGACCGAGCGCATCGTCACCATGGTCGGCAAGGCGCGGCGCAATCTCGGCACCATGGATCTCGTCGTATTTCCGGAATATTCGCTGCATGGCCTGTCGATGGACACCAACCCGGAGATCATGTGCCGGCTCGACGGCCCTGAGGTCGCCGCCTTCAAGCAGGCCTGCATCGACCACAAGATCTGGGGCTGCTTCTCCATCATGGAGTTCAACCCGAACGGCAATCCCTACAATTCCGGCCTGATCATCGATAACAACGGCGAGATCAAGCTCTATTACCGGAAATTCCATCCGTGGATTCCGGTCGAGCCGTGGGAGCCCGGCGATATCGGCATTCCCGTGATCGAGGGACCGAAAGGCGCCAAGCTCGCGCTGATCATCTGCCATGACGGCATGTTCCCGGAGATGGCGCGCGAATGCGCCTACAAGGGCGCCGAGATTATGATCCGCACGGCCGGCTACACCGCGCCGATCCGCGAAAGCTGGCGTTTTACAAATCAAGCGAACGCGTTCCAGAATTTGATGGTGACCGCGAATGTCTGCATGTGCGGCTCCGACGGTTCGTTCGATTCCATGGGCGAAGGCATGATCGTGAATTTCGATGGTAGCATCATCGCCCACGGCACCACCGGCCGCGCCGACGAAATCATCACCGCCGAAGTCCGCCCTGACCTGGTGCGTGAGGCGCGGATCCACTGGGGCGTCGAGAACAACATC
This sequence comes from Bradyrhizobium sp. AUGA SZCCT0158, assembly GCF_018130065.1. Lineage (GTDB taxonomy): Bacteria > Pseudomonadota > Alphaproteobacteria > Rhizobiales > Xanthobacteraceae > Bradyrhizobium. The sequence goes on from NZ_JAFCME010000007.1 coordinate 159,963, forward strand.
TACCAGCTCTGGCACCGCGGCTACGTCGCGGTGAAAGGCGGCGCGATGGATTGCCCGTATACGTTCATGCAGGACATGGTGGCGGGCACGTTCCGGCTGCCGTGGGAGGATCAGGTCAAGGTGACGGACGGAACGTCGTGCGGTTTTCCGGCGCCGACACGGATGTTCGGGAAAACGGCGAAGGCGGCGGAGTAGCGCGTCGCGCCAATCTTTCCGGTTGTCATCCCCGCGCATGCGGGGATCCAGTACGCCGCGGCCTCTCGGTTCTGGCATTGGCGTCTCTGGGATACTGGGTCCCCGCCTTCGCGGGGACGACAATTGTGGGTGTGACACACACTTCGACATTCTCGCGACGCATTGCGCCCGAGGTTTGCCAAAAACTTCCCGCCCTCTCATCAAGAGGGCGCAGGGAAGACCGGGTGCGCGCTGCACCCGCGGTCTCGTGTGCGGTTAGCACTGAAAAAGTTGCACACGAGCATACAGGGCAGCGGAGAACACCCGGCCTTCCCTGCGCAATGGCTTTACGGCTTATGCCGTGCTCTCCCCGGAGACGAGTTCTTAGTTGACTCCGTCGCTGCCGTTCCCGCTTGCGCTTCTCCGACAGCTTGACGCCTGCAACGGGCGCCAGGACCACACGGTTTTGCCGTACGCTTGAGTCCACGCCGTCGTCTCAGCGCAAACCAGCGTCCACCGCAACCCGCCCAACGTCCGTGACGACGGCCGACGCCCTTCTGAGTAGGACGGGATGGCGATAGATGCGCACTGATTTGGGTCGGCCGACAACAGAAATATTTTTGATTTACGGAAATTTTCTACTTGACACGATTTCTGAAACTCCGAACTGATTTGCCCGTCGGGTTGATTTGTCGCACCTAACCGTCATTGCGAGCCAACGGGTCGCGCGAATGCGCGCCCGATGACAGGCTCCGCGAAGCAATCCATGGCACGGCTTGGAGCAACATGGATTGCTTCGCTCCGCTCGCAATGACGAGGAGGTCCGTAGGGTGGGTAGAGCGCAGCGAAACCCACCATCCGCTGGCGATGGGTTTCGCTGCGCTCTACCCATCCTACGGTCTACAGGCTCCCCAGCAGCGACGTCCCGAATGCCCGCCGCCAGACCGTCAGGAAGCGCGGAAACCAGGAGTGCGCGACGGCGCTCTGATAGGCCCAGGTGCGATATTTGAGGCCTTTTTCGGAAATCAGTTCCTGATATCCGCCGTGGGTTTCGGTCACGGTACGGATATCGCGCAAGATAGCGCAGGCATGGGCCCGATAGGTCTCGGTGCCGGAGCATTCATCGTAGTCCAGCATGCGATCGGCGAATTCGACGTTGAACGTCGGCCAGGACGAACGGCCCTGATAGGCCGGCGCCGCGATCTTGTGAATGAGCTTGTTCAGCGGATTATCCGCCGACACCAGGAAGTGCGATGTATCCGGGACCCGAAACCGCGGCTCGGCAAGGATGAAGTCGGTCGTGGCCGCGAACAGCGCGCGTTCTTCCGCGTCGTTCAAATCCCAAAAGCCCTGATGCACGTTCACGAAATCGAGCGCGATGGAATAGACCGGCGCCTGCTGCCGGGAGTCCAGGGAATGGCTGATATAGCCGTGCCTGCCGAACAGCAGCAGCAGCTCCTGCTTGTACTGTGAAAGCGCGCGTCCAAGCAGCTGCTCCAGCTCAGTCCGCTCGATGACACCAAGCTTGATACCGCGCAGGAACGTCGCGTAGACGCAGGCATTGGTGACGAACCGCCGGCGTTCGGCACGGGTATCGGTCGCCGCAGAACGGGGCGCGCTGACGTCGCACAAAAGCGCCGAAAGCCCGTTGTCATCGAACCGTTGCAACGCCCTGGCGAGCTCAACTATCTCCCGCTTCAGGTTCTCGCGATATTCGGACAGCAACAGGCGGCCGGCATGCGCACCTTGCGACATCGCCAAATACGAAGCCGACCTTTGCTCGGCGGAGAGCAGTTGCTCAAGGCCTGCGAGGATGCCCAGCAGCGTGTCCGACGGCCTCGAAAAATAGTTGATGCCGATGTAGCGGTTGCGCCCCGCAGGCACGATCGTCGTGGTGACGACGCCGGCGCGAACGGCTTCAAGCATCAGGCGGACGCTTTTCTCCAGCAGCCGAACCCTGCGCACGGCATCCTGCGCATCCATGATGGTCTCGGGATCGAGGACATCAGGATAGAACCAGGCAAAGTCGCGCGGATAATAGGCGGAGGCGTGCGGCGCCCCGGTAACGAGAAAGGCTTCCTTCTCGGCAAACGCCGCATTCATCGAATGCCGGTACAGCTCCTCGATGCCTGCCGACAAATGATATCTTCGCAGGAAACGATCACCGAGAAAATTGACGGCCTGAATGCCGTTGGCGACAAGGCTGGACAACATGCCCTGATGAAAGCGGTATTCGCGATGCGATGAAAATGTGATCTGGCTGTTCATAGGCAAGGATGAGAGCAATGTCCGGCGTGTCTGGTATCACGCGTTGGTACTCCAGACATCATTGATTCGTCTCTCCGCAACAGCGTGGGGAAAGATGTCATCGAATTGTCATGTAGGCGTAGGATGGGTTGAGCTCTTCGCGAAACCCATCGATGAAAGCGACGGAGCTGATGGGTTTCGCAAGGGCTCAACCCATCCTACGAACCTACGTGTTCGGCCTGAAATTCTCCACCAGCCGCAACAATACCCGCGCTCCGGCATCGGCATCCGCAAGCTCGACATGCTCCGCCGGATTGTGGCTGATGCCGCCGCGGCAGCGGACGAAGAGCATGGCGACGTCTGATATATCGATCATCGCCATGCCGTCATGCCCTGCCCCGCTCGGCAGGTCGAACACACCAAAACCTTCGGCGGCGACGGCGTCCGCGACCTGCGCCTTCAGCCACGGCGCGCAGGGCACGGTGCGGTTTTCGTGGGTGACGTCGAGCTGCAGGACGAGATTGCGGCGTTTGGCGATGGCTTCGATGCGCCGCACGATGTCGGCGACCGCCATCTTGCGGTGCGGATCTGATGGTGCGCGGATGTCGAGTGTGAACGACACCAGGCCGGGGATCACGTTGGTGGCGCCGGGCATCGCGTCGATATAGCCGACGGTGCCGACGAGGCCGGCCGCATCGGTCTTGCAGAACTCCTCCACCATGCAGATGCATTCGGCGGCGCCCGCCAGCGCGTCGCGCCGGAACGCCATCGGCACCGTGCCGGCATGACCCGCCATGCCGGTCAGTTTTGCCGCCAGCCGCGTCGCGCCCGCGATCGCGGTGACGACGCCGACCGGCAGATTGTTCTCTTCCAGCACCGGGCCCTGCTCGATGTGCAGCTCGACATAGGCGTGGAGTTCGCGGCGGGTGCGCGCGGCCGCGCCGATGTGCTCGGGGTCGAGGCCGAATGTGACCATCGCATCGCGCATCGAAATCCCGGCATGGTCGCGTGAATTGAGCGCGCTCTCGACAAAGGTGCCCGCGACCGCGCGGCTGCCGAGCAGCGTGGACGCAAACCGCACGCCCTCCTCGTCCGCAAATCCGACGACTTCGACCGCGAACGGCAGCCGCCGCCCGCGCCGGTTCAGATCGGCGACGCAGGAGATTGCCGTGATCAAGCCGAGCGGGCCGTCCCATTTGCCGGCGTCGCGTACGGTGTCGTAATGCGAGCCTAGCATCAGGCACGGCAGGCCCGGCCGGTCGCCTTCATAGCGGCCGCAGACATTCCCGATGGCGTCGAGATGCGCGGTCATGCCGGCCTCGCGCATCCAGGAAAGAATGAGATCGGCAGCGGCGCGATGCTCGGGCGAAAGGAAGATTCGCGCCAGATGCTCCGGCGTCTCGGAGATCGCCGCGAGCTGGTTGATCCGGCTGACGATCTCATCGCCGAGCGTCGCCCGGCTCGATCCGCTGCTGGCCATTTCTGTCTTGCTCATGCTTTTCCTGTACGGCGCCGCAGCGCCGGCCGATCGATAGGTTCAATGCCGGCGGTTTCGACCCACGCTGCCGCGGACCCCTGACTGGTAGCAGGCTCAATTCACCTGACCAGCCGGCCTCGCAAGAAATCCGCCGCCAATTTGGCCCGCCGACGGTTCTGCAGGATCTAACAACTGCTTAACGACCTTGCATACAATCGTGGAATGCCGCCTAAAAATTAGTCAATTCTGCCGCACACAATTTTCCCCGAGCAGGCAAGCCAACGGGATACCTCAATGTACTCATTGGCTTACTGATGGCTGCCCGCCACTCGCGCTCTGGCATGAAGATTGCGACATCCCTCCCCGAGCCCGCCGCACCGGCGCGGCCCACGAAATAGGGGGCGGTCCAGCCGCCAGAGGGAGCAGGCACATGGAATTTGGCAGGATTTCACGACGGCATCTGTTGCAGGGCGGTGCGGCGCTGACACTCGGCACCGCTTTCGGCGCGGGCGCCGCGCGCGCGGCCGGCACCACCATCGGCTTCGTCTATGTCGGGTCGCGCGACGACTACGGTTACAATCAGGCGCACGCGCAGGGCGCCGCGGCGCTGAAGAAGATGCCCGGCCTCAAGGTGATCGAGGAAGAAAAGGTGCCTGAGACCGATGCGGTCGAAAAGACCATCGAGTCCATGATCAACCTCGACGGCGCGTCCCTGCTGTTTCCGACCTCGTTCGGCTACTACAACCCGCACGTCATCAAGATGGCGAAGAAATTTCCAAAACTGCGCTTCGAGCATTGCGGCGGCCTGTGGAGCGAGAAAGACCCGACCAATGCCGGCAGCTATTTCGGCTATATCGACGAGGCGCAGTACATTTCCGGCATCGTCGCCGGCTACTCGACCAAGAGCGGCAAGCTCGGGTTCGTCGCGGCGAAACCGATCCCGCAGGTGCTGCGCAACATCAACGCCTTCACGCTCGGCGCCAAGCTTGCCAACCCGAAGGCAACCACGCAGGTGATCTTCACCGGTGACTGGTCGATGCCGGTCAAGGAAGCCGAGGCCACCAACAGCCTGATCGACCAGGGCGTCGACGTCCTCACCTGTCACGTCGACGGTCCCAAGACCATGGTCGAGAACGCCGCGCGCCGCGGTGCGATGGTGTGCGGCTATCACGTCAACCAGTCGCCGCTGGCGCCGAAGGCGTATCTCACCGGCGCGGAGTGGAACTGGGAAGCGCTCTACCCGAAATTCGTCAAGATGATCGCGGCCGGCGAATCCATTCCGAACTTCTATCGCGGCGGCCTCAAGGAAGAGATCGTCAAATGCTCGCCCTATGGCGAGGCGGTCTCGGCCGAGGCGCGCAAGCACGCCGACGACATCAAGGCCAAGCTGGTCGCCGGCACCTACACCATCTTCAAGGGCCCGATCATGGACAACAAGGGCAACGCGGTCATTACCGCAGGCACCGATCGGGGCCAGACCGATCCCGAGCTCGAGAAGATGAACTATCTGGTGGAAGGCGTGCTCGGAGCGACTTCGTGACAACAGGTTCGGCGGATCCGGTGGAGGCGGTCGGCGTTGCGCCGGCCGCTGATCCCGGCTTCCTCCAACGCTACGGCGCCACCATCGAATACATCCTGATCCCGGGCGCGGCGCTGGTCGGCGCGCTCGCAACCTTCGGGCTGTTCGTGGCGCTGTTCGGCAAGAACCCGCTCGATCTCTATTTCTACATGTACCAGGGCGCGTTCGGCACCTGGTTCTCCTGGCAGAACACGCTGACGCGTGCCGCGCCGCTGATCCTGACCGCGTTGTGCACGGCGCTGCCGGCGCAACTGGGTATGGTCATTATCGGCGGCGAAGGCGCGCTGCTCATTGGCGCGCTGTCGGCGACCTCGGTCGCGCTGGCGATGCCGTGGGCCTCGCCGCTGGTGGTGCAGACCGCGATGGTGTGCGCCGGCGTGATCGGCGGCGGTCTCTGGATCACGCTGGCGGGCGCGCTCCGGCAATACCGTGGCGTCAACGAGACGATCTCGAGTTTGCTGCTGGTCTATATCGGGCTTGCGGTGCTCAACCATCTGGTCGAAGGCGCGATGCGCGATCCCGCCAGCCTCAACAAGCCCTCGACCCGCGAAATCGGCGCGGCCAACATGATCGGCAGCATTCCCGGCACCGACGTGCATTGGGGGCTGGCGTTCGGCCTGGTCGCGGCGTTCGCGTCCTACATCCTGATCTATCATACCGTATTCGGCTTCTCGGCGCGGGTGGCCGGCGGCAACATCCGCGCGGCAAAAATCGTAGGCCTCGGCGTCAACAAACTGATCCTGATGATCTGCTTTCTCGCCGGCGGCGCCGCCGGCATTGCCGGCATGGTCGAAGTCGCCGCCGTGCAGGGCCGCACCAACGCCAATCTCGCCGCCGGCTACGGCTTCACCGGCATCCTCGTCGCCTTCCTGGCGCGGCATAATCCGCTGGCGATCATTCCCGTGGCGATCCTGCTCGGCGGCATCAGCGCCAGCGGCGGGCTATTACAGCGGCGGCTCGGATTGCCTGATGCCTCGGTGCTGGTTCTGCAAGGCATCATCTTCGTCTTCGTGCTGGCGAGTGACGCGCTGTACGGACGGATCGGCTTCCTGAAAGGAAAATCCTGACATGTCGGACGGATCGCTCGGACTCTGGACCGTTCCGCTCGCCGTGTTCGGCGGCGCCATCCGCGTCTCGACGCCGTTTCTGTTCGTGAGTCTTGGCGAATGCATCACCGAGCGTTCCGGCCGTATCAACCTCGGCCTCGAAGGCACGCTGGTCATGGGCGCGATGAGCGCTTACGGCATTTCCTATCTCTCAGGCTCGCCCTGGCTCGGCGTGCTCGCCGCCGGCATCGCCGGCGCGATGCTGGGCGCGCTGCATGCCGGCATCTGCTCGCTGCCGCGGGTCAACGACATCGCGGTCGGCATCGCGCTGATGCTGTTCGGAACGGGGCTGGCGTTCTATCTCGGCAAGCCGCTGATCGAACCGACCGCGGCACGATTACCGGCGATCGATTTCGGTTGGTGGAGCGACGTTCCGCAGGTGCGCGCCGCACTGCGGATCAACGTGCTGTTCCTGATCGGCCTTGCGCTGGCGCCGATATTATACTGGGCCTTCAAGACCACGCGCTGGGGCTTGCTCATCCGCACCGCCGGCGAGAGTTCGGACGCCGCCCGCGCCATGGGCTATTCAGTGCTGGCGATCCGGCTGCGCGCCACGATGGTCGGCGGCTTTCTGTCCGGGATCGGCGGCTCGTTCCTGTCGCTGTTCTATCCCGGCAGCTGGAACGAGGGCCTGTCCTCCGGCCAGGGCATCACGGCCGTGGCGCTGGTGATCTTCGCGCGCTGGGATCCGATGCTGTGCCTGTGGGCGTCGCTCGCGTTCGGCGGCGCCGCGGCGCTCGGACCGGCGCTGCAATCGGTCGGCGTCACCTCGGGCTATCATCTGTTCAACGCAGCGCCCTACATCCTGACGCTCGCGATCATGATCATCACCTGCTCGCCGAAGCGCACGCTGACCGGCGCGCCGGCCGAATTGTCCATCACCCGATAAGCGAGAACGTGCCATGCCCGAGCGCTATATCTCATCCGAACCCTATGCGTGGCCCTATAATGGCGACCTGCGCCCGCAAAACACCGCGCTCGTCATCATCGACATGCAGACCGATTTCTGCGGCGTCGGCGGCTATGTCGACAAGATGGGCTATGATCTCTCGCTGACCCGCGCGCCGATCGAGCCGATCAAGAAGCTGCTCGCCGTGATGCGCGCGCAGGGCTTTCACATCATCCATACCCGCGAGGGCCACCGCCCTGACCTGACCGACCTGCCCGCCAACAAGCAGTGGCGCTCGCGGCAGATCGGCGCCGGGATCGGCGATCCCGGCCCGTGCGGCCGCGTGCTGGTGCGCGGCGAGGCTGGCTGGGAGATCATTCCCGATCTGGCGCCGCTGCCTGGCGAGCCGATCATCGACAAGCCCGGCAAGGGTTCGTTCTGCGCCACCGATCTCGAGCTGATGCTGCGGCTGCGCGGCATCGAGAACCTCGTGCTGACAGGCATCACCACCGACGTCTGCGTCCACACCACGATGCGCGAAGCCAACGACCGCGGTTTCGAATGCGTGCTGATCGAGGATTGCTGCGCGGCCACCGACAAGAGCAACCACGACCACGCGCTGAAGATGATCAAGATGCAGGGCGGCGTGTTCGGCGCGGTCGCGACCTCGGGCGCGTTCATCAAGGCCGTCTCATGATCATCGGCGAAACGCCGCTTCCCGAAGGCCCGCTCGGCGTCGACGCGGTCGCGGTGACGATGAAGTTCGGCGACTTTCTTGCGCTCGACAATGTCGCACTCAAGGTGCGGCCGGGCTCGTTCCACGCGCTGCTCGGCGAGAACGGCGCAGGAAAAAGCACGCTCGTGAAATGCATCATGGGTTACTATCACGCGACCGAAGGCGACATCATGGTCGGCGGCCGCGAACAGGCGATCGCCAACCCGAAGGATGCGCATGCGCTCGGGCTCGGCATGGTCTACCAGCACTTTACGCTGGTGCCGGCGATGACGGTGGCGGAAAACCTCGTGCTGGCGCGCGATGACGTTCCGGCCATCGTCAACTGGGCGAAGGAAAAGCAGGAGCTGGAAGCGTTTCTGGCGCGGATGCCGTTCAAGGTGCCGCTTAACGCCAGGGTTTCCGACATTTCCGCGGGCGAACGGCAGAAATGCGAGATCCTGAAACAGCTTTATCTGAGGCGCCGCTTTCTCATTCTCGACGAGCCGACCTCGGTGCTGACGCCGGGCGAGGCCGACGAGGTGCTGGGCATGCTGCGCGACATGGTCGTGAATGGCGGCCTGACCATCCTGATGATCACGCATAAATTCCGCGAGGTGATGGCGTTCGCCGACGAGGTCACGATCCTGCGCCGCGGCAAGCTCGCCGGCAACGGCAAGGTCGCCGATCTCACGCCTGATAGCATGGCGCGGATGATGATCGGCGCCGAAGAACTGACGGTGCAGCCGCCGCGCGTCGGACAATTGGGCGAGGCACGGCTGGAACTGAGCAAGCTTTGTGCGATCGACGATGCCGGCGCGGTCGCGGTCGAAAATGTCTCGCTCACCGTGCGCGGCGGCGAGATCGTCGGCATCGCCGGCGTCTCCGGTAACGGCCAGCGGCAGCTGGTCGAGGTGCTGGCCGGCCAGCGCGAGGCGGAAAGCGGCGAGGTTCGCGTTCGCGGCGATCTCTATTCGGCGAGCCGCGAGGAGATGCGCCGGCACAAGATGTCACTGCTCCCGGAAGAGCCCTTGAGGAACGCCTGCGTCGGCGGCATGAGCGTCGCCGACAACCTCGCGTTCCGCGAATTCGACCGCGCGCCGTTCGCCAGCAAAGGCTGGTGGCTCAATCGCTCCGCGTTCCGCAAGGATGCCGAGCGCAAGATCGGGCTCTACAAGATCAAGACCCGCTCGCCGGATACGCCGATTTCGGCGCTGTCGGGCGGCAATGTGCAGCGCGCGGTGCTGGCGCGCGAACTCGGCGGCGAGGTCGAGGTGCTGATCGCCGCCAATCCCTGCTTCGGGCTCGATTTCGCCGCGGTCGCCCAGATCCATGCCGAGATCATGGCGGCGCGTAACCGCGGCGCCGCGGTGCTCCTGGTCAGCGAGGACCTCGACGAACTCTTGGAACTGTCGGATCGTCTGGTGGTGATGTTCCACGGCCAGTTCGTCCATGAAGCCCGCGCCAGCGAGGCCGATCTCACCGAGATCGGGCGGCATATGGCTGGGCATTAACCGCCCGACCGCATTCGCGGAAGTGTGATCTACCTGCACCACGCATTCCCCGCGGCAATGCCTAGATGGGCCTTACCCGGAAAAGTCCGGAAGAGAGCGCCGCGAAGGCAACTCCGCAGGAGAACGATCATGACACGGCTCAAGGCGCTCGTCGCGAGCGTGCTGGTCTCGGCCATACTTGCCACGTCCGCGCTTGCGCAGGAGCCGGCGGCTTATGCTGCACAGAATCCGGACCGGGATGTGCTGAATGGCGGCGTGCTCACGCCTGCAGGCAGACTGGCGCGGGAGCAGCCCGGCGACGCTGCCGCCGCGCTCTATGCGATAAACAGGGCCAACGCCGGACTGGGAGGCGCCGTGCCTTCAGCCAGCGCCCAAAGCAATCGGCGCCGTCCGTTGCAGTAAACAGCGGCGCGATCAATCAATACGCGCGACGCGACGACCCACGGGGCATTTGCGCATTCGCATAATATGGATTGACGAGGCACTGGGCGGCGCGGCCCGATGCCGACGCGGCGCACTGCCCCATCGAGGTAAAGCGGCAATCGATGTCGCTTCCTCCCCAGCGGTAGTTCTGGATGCAGACCGGATAATTGCCGCCATAGGTCTGGGCCGAAGCCGGCGCAGACGTCAAAACGGTGACCACCGTCAATATCATCAAAGCCGGAGTGCGCATCGGGACCTCCTTCGGGATTGACGTCACAGCATCAACCCGTCGAACCAGACAAGCCATACCGCCGGCAGTCAATTCACATTCGCGCGCGACGCGATTGAAGACGGCATATCCCATATGCGACTGCCGGTCGCGGCCAGGACCGCTGGCCTATCCGATATCAGCTGCGCTTTCGGCGAGATGACTGAGATTGGCGTGAAAATGCTGCGCGATCTGCAACCGCGTCGGCACCCAGACGGCGTCATGCTTCATGACGTAATCGAGAAAGCGCATCAGCGATGCGGCGCGGCCGGGGCGGCCGACGACACGGCAATGCAGGCCGACCGACATCATCTTCGGCGAGGTCGCGCCCTCGGCATAGAGCACGTCGAAACTGTCCTTCAGGTAGGTGAAGAATTCATCGCCGCCGCCAAAGCCTTGCGGGTTCACAAAGCGCATGTCGTTGGCGTCGAGCGTGTAGGGGATCACCAGATGCGGCTGCAATCCGCCTGCCTTGATCCAGTATGGCAGGTCATCGGCATAGGAATCGCTGAGGTAGAGCAGGCCGCCAGCCTCCATCAGAAGCCGCAGCGTATTGATCGAGGAACGCCCGGTGTACCAGCCGAGCGGACGTTCTCCCGTCGCCTCGGTATGAACGCGGATCGCCTCGGCAATCTCGGCCCGCTCTTCGGCCTCCGACATGTCCTTGTGATCGATCCATTTCAGGCTGTGGCTGGCGATGTCCCAGCCGGCCTCCTTCATGGCAGCGACCACGTCGGGATTGCGCTTTAGCGCAGTCGCGACGCCGAACACGGTGGCCGGCATCTTGCGCTCGGTGAACATCCGCCACAGCCGCCAGAAGCCGGCGCGCGAGCCATATTCGAACATTGATTCGATGTTGGCGTGGCGTTTGCCGGGCCAGGGCTGCGCGCCCAGCACATCCGACAGGAACGCCTCGGAGGCGCGGTCGCCGTGCAGGATGTTGTTCTCGCCGCCCTCTTCGAAATTCACCACGAACTGCACGGCGAGGCGCGCATTGCCCGGCCAGCGCGGATCGGGCGGATTGCGGCCATAGCCGCGGAGGTCGCGGGGGTAGCCCGTCACCTAGATTTCCTCGAAGCGGATCTTCTGTGCGCCCTTCCACAGCACGGTCTTGCCGAACGCGGTGAGGTTCTCCAGCCCCGAGGTCAGGGTGATGAAGTGGTTGCCGGCGAGCTGGCCCATCTTGCTGGCGAAATGCACGCCGCCATAGGCGAGCAGGATTTCGGTCTCGCTGATGCCGCCGGGATAGAGGATGATCTGGCCCGGCGCGGGATAGCTGGTGTGGTTCTCGTAGGAAACGCCGAAATCGAGATCGCCGAGCGGCATCCAGACCCCCTCGCCGCTCCAGCGGACATGGATCGCCTGGCTCTCGAACGGCATCGCCTTGCGAAAGGCGGCAACCGTCTTGGGCGCCAGTTGCTCTTCAAAACGGGCCTCAAAGGTGAAGTCGCCGGCGCGGACAATTAGTTGGCTCATCGATCTCTTCTCTTGGGTGGCTAGGAGGGTTCAGCCATATCCATTGCAGCCGCCAAAAGCGGAAGCAAGGACCATTCAAGCCAGAAAATGCGGTTTGTGGGGCGCCTGCCGACAAAATCAGCCGAAAATGCCGTCCTCAACCCGCGCGTATCCGATAGCAAAGGCTCCGCTTCTCGCCCGGCGCAATCTGCATCAATCCGGGCTTGCCGGTGAATTCGCCGTCGAACTCCGACGGGCTGGCGAATCCATGCCAGGGCTCGATGCAGAGAAACGCCGCGCCTGATGGTTTCGACCAGACGCCGAGTTCGGAAAATCCTTCCCAGGACATCTCGATCGAAGGCCCACGATCGGCTGCATAGCGAACCGAACTGCTCGCGAGCCGATCGATGATAACCGCATCGTCTTCGAACAGCCGCTCCGAGAGGGAGAGGCTGTTGCCGCGAACCGGCGACGGCTCCGACTCGGCGCGCATCAGGCCACCTGCCAGCCTGCGGATCGGCGCCGGCTCTTCGTCCGAGAAGGTGAGCGCGTAGGCTTCCTTTTCCAGCCCCGGCAGCAACGGCCAGTTGAACGCCGGATGCGCGCCGATCGAAGCCGGCAAGGTCTCGTCGCCGGTATTGATGATGTCGAACGCCACTTTCAGGCCGGCATTTTCAACGCTGTAGGTAACCTCGAGCCGGAACGCAAAGGGATAGCGGGCGCGCGTCGCCTCGCTATCGACAAGCACCAGCCTGCACGACGAGGCCCCCTGTTCCAGCCACCCGAACCTGACATCCCGCGCAAAGCCATGCTGGGTCATCGGATAGGTTTTGCCACGGTGGCGCAGTTGATCGCTCTTGAGGCGGCCGACGATCGGAAACAGCAACGGCGAGTGGCGCGGCCATGCCGGCCCCGCCTGCCAAAGCAGCTCGATCCCTTCATTTCGGAGCGAGCACAATTCAGCGCCATCGGCCTTGATGGTCGCCTCAATCGCGCCGCAGCGAAGCGTATGCTTGTCCATGCTCATACTTCACCACGCGAAGTGCCCCTGCCCCTCTCATAAGTCATGGCATTGCCCCCAGCAACGGAGATGCCCTGGCGGCGTCATTTCCTGATGGCATGGTTGCAAGGCTGACACAGCTTCCGGCCTGTGAAGCGCTTGATTTCCCCTGTTGTTGCGCGTTTCATTCAGACAACGAACGAATACCCCGGGGAAACAACCATGCCAGCAAAAATCATCGGTATGATCGGCACCCAGCAGGAGGGCGTCGCAGTTCACCTGATCAAGGGCCAGATATCGCGCCAATGGGTGATCGATTTCACCCGCCTGCATGAGCAGTGGAACTATGATTCCGTGCTGGTCGGATATTACGCCTCGGCCGCCGAAGGTTTTGCAATCGCGCTGTATGCCGCTGATCATACCGAGCGAATAAAATTCCTGATCGCGCATCGCCCGGGTTCGGTGGCACCGGCGCTGGCGGCACGGCAGATCGCGACCTTCGACCAGCTGACGCAGGGACGGATGTCGCTGCACGTCATCGCCGGCACCAGCGACCAGGACCAGGCCAGCGAGGGCGACTTCCTGCCCAAGAACGACCGCTACCGCCGCGCCGGCGAATATCTCGATGTGATGCGCCGGATCTGGACCAGCGACAGCCCGCTCGACCACAAGGGCGAGTTCTATCGGGTCGAGGGCGCGTTCAGCGACATCAAACCGTTTCAGCAGCCCTACCCGCAGCTATTCTTCGGCGGCTCGTCCGACGGCGCGCTGAAAATGGGCGCCGAACATTGCGACGTGTTCGCGATCTTCGGCGAGCCGCTCGCCGAGACCCGCGCCCGCGTCGACGATTTCCGCCGTCGCGCCGCCGCGTTCGGGCGCCGGGTCGGCTTCAACATGTCGTTGCGTCCGATCATGGCGGACACCGAGGGCGCAGCCTGGGACAAGGCGCACGCGCTGCTGGCGGACGTCGAGCGCAAGACCGGCGAAGCGCCGCAAGCAACCAACCATTCCGCCGAACGCTTGCTGGGCTACGCCGCACGGGCCGACGTTCATGACGAACGGTTATGGATGGGGATCGCGCGCGCCACCGGTGCGCCCGGCAATACGTCCTGCCTGGTGGGAACGCCGGAACAGATCGCGGCTGCGGTGCTGGAATATTACCGGCTCGGCATCCATTCGTTCCTGCTGCGCGGATTCGAAAATCCGCACGACACGATGGCGATCGGCCGCGACCTCATTCCATTGATCAAGGCCGGTTCAGAAGCGATCGACCGGCAGGCCGAGGCGGCCGAGTAGCGTTGGCCCCCAGAATCTGCAAACACATCAACAGGCCGGGTCACAGCACGGCGCCAGGAAAGACCTTGGGACCAATTGCATGAAAGCCGTGGTGGTCGAGAATTACGATTCGATTGACGGCATCTCCATCAAGGAGATGGCGATGCCGGATATCCCGCCCGGCGGTGTCCGCGTCAGGATCGGCGCGGCCGCCATCGGCTTCGTCGACGGCTTGAAGGTGCAAGGGCTGTATCAGACCAAGGACCCGCTGCCGTTCGTGCCGGGCACGGAATTCGCCGGTGTGGTCGATGGTGCCGCAGGCGACGTCGCCGCGTTCAAGCCGGGCATGCCCGTGGTCGGCATGGTCAGATCCGGCGCGCTCGCCGAATACATCTGCGTGCCGTCAGCGGCGCTGAAGCATTTGCCGCCAAAAATTGCCTTCGAGGCCGGAGCGTCTTTTCAGGCGAATTACCTGACCGGACTTTACGCGCTGGATGCGCGCGCCGAACTGCGCAAGGGCGAAACGCTGCTGGTGCTGGGCGCCGCGGGCGGCGTCGGCATCGCGGCGGTACAACTCGGCAAGCTGATGGGCGCGAAGGTCATCGCCGCGGCCTCGACACCGGAGAAACGCCAATTCGCCAAAGGTTACGGCGCCGATGAAACCATCGACTACACCAAGGCGGACTGGCGCGAGACCCTGAAGACGCTGACCGGCGGCAACGGCCCGGATGTTATTTTCGACCCGGTTGGAGGCGAGGTGGCGCTGCAGGCGTTTCGCTCGATCGCCTGGCGCGGGCGGCACCTCGTGGTCGGGTTCGCCTCCGGCACCATTCCGGCGCTGGCCTTCAACCTTCCGCTGCTCAAGGGCGGCGCCCTGCTCGGCGTCGACCTCGCGCAGATCCAGAAGCGCGAGCCGGAAACGCATACCCGCCTGATCGCGCAGTTGTTCGACTGGCTCGCCTCGGGCCAATTGAGCCCCGTGGTCGGCAAGGTCGTGCCGTTCGAGAATTTCCGCGAGGCGTTCAAGACCATGCAGTCGCGATCCGCACTCGGTAAGATGATCGTCAAATTCGCCTGAGGACAGCAACATGCCCCAAGACAAGGCCGCCGACGGAACCGGGCGTCGCCTGATGCATACGCGAACGGTCGAATGCAACGGCTACATCAGGGACGACGGGCTCTGGGAAGTCGAGGCGCGGCTGGTCGACACAAAGCCGTTCACGCAAGCGGCCGACCGCTATCGCGAGGAACTGAAGCCCGGCGATCCCGTGCACGATATCCGCCTGCGGCTGGCGATCGACGACACCATGAGAATCCACGAGGCCGAAGCCACCATGCAGGCGACACCCTATCCCACCTGCATCGACGTCGAGCCGATCCTGCAGCGGCTGGTCGGCGAGAGCATCGGCAAGGGCTGGCGCGAGCTGGTCCGCCGCAAGATCGGCCGGCTCGAGGGCTGCACCCATCTGTCGGAGCTATTGGGCCCGGCGGTGACCACGCTGTTTCAGACCATGTCGCACGGCGACGCTCCGGAAGGGCGCGGCTCGCTGGAAACCCAGCAGAACTCCGGCAAGCGGCCGTTCTTCATCGGCGGCTGCTATTCCTGGCGCACCGACGGCCCCATCGTCGCCGACAAGTTTCCTCAATTTGCGACCAAGCCGGCCGCGCGGGATTAGAGCGTTTTCAAGCGCAGTGGATACCGGTTCGCGTGAAGAAAACGCGTCAAGACAAGAATCTAGAGCTTTGGTTCTGATTCAATCAGAACCAAAGCTCTAGGGCGCAACGATCCAGCGCGGGCCCTGATCACGAAATTGCAACCGCCGGGCTGCGATACCTTGTGAAGCCACGCGCTTGACAATCCACTAACCTATGGTTGTCATCTCTCCACCGATATACGTCTCTTATTTTGCGAAGTCGCGAACGGCGTTCTGAACGGACATCGCGCTTGAAGCCAAACGCCTGTCCGGCCGTTTCTCGCTCCTTGCGCGCGGGGGATCTCATGTCGAAGCGTTTTGTGTCGAAGCGTTTTGGAGTTGGATTATTGCTCGCCTGCGTTGCGGCACTTCTGCTTCCGGTGCTGGTCGTCCTCGTTGACATGATTTTCCTTCACCAGACGATGGTCAACTCCATCTACAAGAACGTCGATGACGTTTCCGACAGCGAGATGCCACCCACCGTTGCTTCCTTCCAATCCGGCCCTGACGTCGTCAGCACCATCGGCGGCAGCGGCGAAGGATTGAACTGCAGCCTCCCTGCCCTGACCAACATTTTCTTCGACCATCGCGCAGACGATAAAGGCAGACGCCATCTCGTGTTGCAACGGTTCCGGCAGGCGTGCGTGTTTCACGATCTTTGCTATCGCCATGGCCTGGCTACCTACGGCTATAACCAGAACGACTGCGATCGCATCATGCAGAATGCGGCTTTCCGGCTCTGCCTCTATATCCGGAACGGCGACGATGCGGATCAGGCGGCACGCTGCGAGACCGATTCAAAAATGGTTCTGGCGGGCGTGAGCATTGGCGGCGCCGACGCCTATCGCGCCTGGGACCGGTCGACCTACTTCGAATTCGATTCGGATCCCTGGCGGTCCAGCGGATTCCTGGTCAGCCGGGTGGTCGATCATCCCTTTAAATCCATCGATCGGGAGAAGTACCACGACGAGCCCGATCAAGTCATTCTGACATTCGAGAACAAGCGATCAAACCTTACGGTGACCTGCGTCACCTGCAAGGACGTACCGGTCTTTCAAACCACCGAACGACGCAGCGACGTCAGCGCGGAACTCCGATCGGTCGGGATCGAGCGGCTTCCCGACGCCTTGCTCAAGCGCGAAGATCAAATCCTATCCAACACCAATCCGGTTTGGCTGCCGCCGCGACGTCATCACGCCGCACCGCATCTGCTGGTCGATGGTGCGGGCAAGAATCATCTCATCTGGGTGACGCGGAACAATCCGGGAGACACCATCTCCTGCCTGGTCCTGGCGGATGCCGCGAAGTTGTTGACCCACACATTGCCAAAGCGTGACCTCTGCTCCGAGGAGGCGGGTTCCCAACTTACCATGGTTGAGGTCGATATGTATGCGAGCTCACCACTTCCAATGGAGATACCAAGTGCAAATGGCATTTTTGCAGCCGCAATCAGCGCGAAGCGGGAAGATGATCGCAGCCTGAGCTTCTGTCTGCGGTCCGCGTCCAGGAAGGTCGAGCGAGAAACGGTAAAGAACGACGACCAGGCCGATTGCATTCTCCTCTCCGGACCGGAAGTTTCCGGCGGCGCCGGCCTCGGCGCCTTTCAGAACTTTGCAGTCATCCGTCCAGGGCAGCAAATCCTGTTCGCGCGTGATATTGCACCATCACCGGCATTGCTGCCGGTCAGGCTTCTCCAGAATGCACTGGGCGTCAAATACTCGTCTAAAGGAACCATGCTGGTAATCGATGTCACCGCGCACTCCCAGGAAAAAAAGGCTTCGGGATCAAGAATCAGGAAGACGGTGAAGTTTGACATCGACGACCGTTTTGATCCGATGATGCCGATCACGCGTAAACGAGACGATCTCCGCTTCCTCAGTCTGGAGTCTTCGATGGAAGGGGTCGGTGTCCGCATGATTGATTTTGAGAAAGAAAGCCCTGCCGTCGGCGATGTGAAGCTCATGATGAATGGAAGTGACGTAAACCTGCACCGGTCCTGGGCCTCGCGACCTGTCCTAGTGCTCGAAACGCGCGAGGGGCTCCCAAAAACCCAACTTGTTTTTTCGCGAGCAGAAATTGCGGGCGAATCTGCCAGTCCCAATGCCGAATCATTGAGTCTGGAAACGCTGGTATTCGAGCGCGCTGCGGACGGCCCCTCCGACGCGCCATTCGTGAAGACCGGCGGGGCGGCCTGCACGGTAAAGTACAAGTTCCAATCGCTTCCTGATTACCCCTGCTATCGCCCGTTCGATCCGAAACGCCCGATGCGGGCATCGGCGGCCGCCAGAATGCAGGCATCCCAACTACTGGTCGGAAAATTCGCAGGTCAGGACGGACACGGCATTGCATTCCCCGATTTCTGCCTGCAGGGGGAACCGATCATCCTGAAGACAGAAGACGGCAGCTTCGCGCCGATGACGAAAACAGTCGGCGAGGAAATCGACAAGACACGCACGGTCACGTGCGATCCGCTCGACTCCCACAAGTATATCAGCGGGCCCATCAAGCCTGGCCCTGACGTGACGGTGTCGGCCGCCGACCAGCCGCGGCCTTAGGGCAAACGTTCAGCTCTCACGCGGACCCGTCTTGACGACCTCCGCATGCGGATCGCCGGCGGGCAGGATGTCGCGGATGTAATCGCGGCCCTTCCACTCCGGCGGCGGCGGTGGCCCCTCGCCTTCGCGGGGAACATAGGGCGACGTATTGCCGGGCGACGGACTGGCGCCGGCGAGGTCGGGCACATAGCGCGGGCAGTTCGGATAGATCTCGCACTCGATCCGCACCACGAGCTGCGCGCCGTAATGCCGGCCGATCGCCGCCGCGTCATCGAGGATCTCGGCGCGGCCGTTGATGCGCATGCGCCGGCTCTTGCCGTCGAAGCGCACGAACAACAGCCCGACATTCGGATTCTTCGACAGGTTGCCGAGCGTGCGGTACATCGAATTGCCGTCATACTCCGGGTATTCGATGATGTTCGGGCCAACGACTTTCACGAAGCCGGGATCGCCCGACTTGATGCTGCAGTCGACATAATCCGCAAAGGAAGTGCCGATGAAGAAGAACGGCGAACTCTCGATCAGCGCCTTCTCGTCGTCCCAGAATTCGTAATGCTTGCGGTGCCGCTCGATCGCCTCGGCCACACGCCGCCCGTCGAACCGGTCCTGCAGTTCGCTCATGCCCTCGTGATAGAACGCCCGCTGCCACATCGGCCTGCTCCCTTTTTTCTCGGGAGACATTAACGCCGATCCAGCGCAGCCGCCAGCCGTGGCCGGACGGCTAATATTCGAGATGGGGACGAAGCGCCTTCAGCTTGGCCGCAAGTTCGCGGGCGTCGGCGTCCTCCGACTGCGAAAGATGCCGCGTGATCGAGGCGTAGTCCTCATCTGACTTGTGCTGGTTCAGCTTGCGCTGCCCTTCCACCTGCTTCACGTCCATTTCGAGCACGACGATCGATTGCAGCATGGACTCGCGCTTGGTCGCCTCCATGGTCGACAGCGACCATGGCTGCTTCGGTGTCAACCGCTCCTCGAAGGTCGACAGTAGCACGTCGCCATGGCCGCGATTGCTTTCCATCGAAAGCCGACGCACCGGACCGGAAAGATGCACGGCCTCATAGAGCCAGGTCGAGACGTGATCCGGCGCCGCATACCAGTCGTTGGAAACATAGGCGTCCGGGCCCCAGACAATCAGAAGGAACGGGGTCTTTCCATCGGCGAGTTCGGCCAGCTTGTTTCGTGCGGTGAGGTGAAACTGCACCGTCACGGCATCGCCCGTCCGGTCGATCCTGAACGGCACATGCGAACTGATCGGGCCGGCGCCGCCGCTCGCAACCATCGCACCAAATCCACGCGAGGCGGCAAACTCCAGCGCGCCGTCGCGGTCCCAGGCAAACATTGGACGAAGGATGTGCACGGCAGCTTCCTTGCTTTACTCAGGAGGACGGGTCTTGCCGCCTGGCGCGGTCGAAAATGGCGAACGCCGCCGCCAGCGCACAGCCGGCGATGATGCCGACCGTAAGATCCTCGATCAGCGTGAGTCCGAAAGTGGCGAGCAGCACGCCGGCGCCGCGCCAGTCGTGCAGCAGATCAAGGAATTCTTCCTTCTCCGCCATGTTCCAGCACACCACGACAAGCACGCCCGCCAGCGCCGACAGCGGGATGAAGCTGGCCAGCGGCGCCGCGACCACCATGAACACAAGCACGAACAGCGCATGCATCATGCCGGACACCGGGCTGACCGCACCGGCGCGAATATTGGTGGCCGTGCGCGCGATCGTCCCGGTGACGCTGATGCCGCCGAACAGTGCGGAGGCGACGTTGGCGACACCCTGTGCCACGACTTCCATATTGTAGCGGTGCTTGCGCCCCGTCATGCCATCGGCGACCTTGGCCGAGAGCAGGCTCTCGACCGCGCCGAGCAGCGTGAAGGAGAGCGCGGCCGGCAACACCTCGACCACGGACGCATACGAGATCGATGGCAACCGGGGTCCCGGCAATCCGTCCGGCAGTTGGCCAAAGCGGCTGCCGATGGTCTCGACCGGCAAGCCGAACAGCCATGCCGCCACCGAGGCCAGCGTCACCGCGATCAGCATGCCCGGCCAGTTCGGCGCTATCAGCCGCAGCAGGAAAATCAAGGCGATCGAGCCGATGCCGACCGCAAGTGCGGCCGGGCTGATGGTCGGCAGCGCCTGACCCAGTGCCGCAAGCTTGGGCAGCAACGGTCCGGGTTCTACACCGGCTAATTTCAGGCCGCCGAGATCGAGCAGCTGGCTGGCAAAGATCGTCACCGCGATGCCGCAGGTGAAGCCGACGGTCACGGCGTGCGGAATGTAGCGAATGAGCACGCCAAGCCGCAGCAGGCCGATCAGGGTCAGCATGAACCCGGAGAGGAAGACGGTCAGCAACAGGCCTTCCAGGCCGAATTTGCTGACGGTGGCCGCGACCAGCACGATGAACGCGCCGGCCGGGCCGCCAATCTGAAAGCGGCTGCCCCCCAGCGCCGAGACTAGAAAGCCGCCGATGACGGCGGCATATAATCCCCGCTCGGGCGAAACCCCCGAGGCGACGGCGATCGCCATCGACAGCGGCAGCGCCACGATCGCAACCGTCAGCGCCGCCAGCATATCCCGGCGGAAGTGGCCAAGATGGTATCCCTCGGCCAGCACGGTAGCGAGTTTCGGACGATAAAGATGAGCGGAGGCGGAGCCGTCGGGCATCGCGGGTAAACCGATTGGGACTTAAGGCATCATAGCCGACGATCAAGCGTGCGTCAGCATGCCCCTGCTTCCTTGAGACCGCGATAGGCCGATATCGCGGCGCTTCGCAACTTTTGCCGTTGCCGGCGATAGCCCGGTGGCCGGCGTTGGCCTGGATTATCGCCTTCAGCCGACAGTCCGGGCCTGGCGAAGCGCTTGAGATCGCGAAGATCGCCGAGCGTGCGTTGCAGCTGTTTCGCCGGCTTGTGGACGTGACGGAATTCGCCATGGCCGAACACCGGGACTATGCCCGTCAGCGCCTCCAGCATGTAGCGAAAGCGCTTCGCCCTGATCCGCAGCCGGTGACGAGCCGATGCGCCGAGGGCTTTGAGCCGCCGGCCTTTTCGGATCAGTTGCCGGCGCCAGCGATTGAGCTCGCGCTTGCAATAGGCCTTCAGCGGCCTTGCGGACTTGCGGCGCAGCATCCGCTCCCAACGCGGCAGCCATGACCCACTCCCGATCCAGCTGGACATCGCCTCGATCAGGTCATGAAATCGCGCCGAACGCAGGCAGTGAACCATCCGGCGATGATCGCGCGTCTGATGCGCCTCGAGATCCTCGCCGATCATGCGTTGCGCCCAGTCCCGGTACCGTTTGCGGCGTGCATATTCCACGACCACGTCGCTGTCGCGCGCGGCGCCGAGCGAGCCGTTCAGCCATGCAAGCTCCTTCTTCAGGCGCCGCCATTCCGCATCGACCACAATCGAAGCAAAGAAGAACACGGCGGACCGCAGCTGGGTAATGGCGACACGAATCTGATGCACGGCTTCGGCATCGCCTGCGCAGGCGCTGCTGTGATGCAGCCTGACCTTGCCGACACAGTCCTGTGCGATTTTCTGGAACGCCGTCGCGCAATCGAACTGCGTCGCCGCAGCGGCCTTGCGCAGGCCGATTTTGGTTTTGCCAGCGCCCTTCATCTGCCACGCCCGATGGCGGGCCGAGCATACAGGCTACCGCACCGCAAAGCTTCCATCCCCGTCACGCGCTCCGGTCCATCCCGCCTAACATGGCCTGACCCGTCGCACGGCGCCAGCCCGTACGCCGGCCAAAAGCAGGCCACGGCTTGCGGAGAACGATCGCCGCAACCGTCGAGCCGGGATAGAGGGTTTGTGTCAGGCCAATCAGGAGTTGAGATCGGTCAGGCGGGAACCGCTTGATCGCGCGATGATTCCGGGCGATCAGCCGGCGTGCTCGATGGCGCGGATGGCGCCGCGCAGTTCCGCCAGCCCACGCAGCCGGCCGATCGCGGTGTAGCCGGGATTGGTGCGCTTGGTCTCGGCGAGATCGTCGAGCATGCGATGGCCGTGGTCCGGCCGGAATATGATTTTTTCACCTGCCGAACGTTTGCGGTTTTCGGTCAGCAGCGCCTTGAGAACCGCGATCATATCGACGTCGCCGTCGAGATGATCGGATTCGAAGAACGACAGGCCGTCGGCTTCGCGCTTGGTCGCGCGCAGATGCGCAAAGCCGATCCGCGGCGCGAATTGCTTTGCGATCGCCGGCAGATCGTTCTGCGCACGTACGCCGAGCGAGCCGGTGCAGAAGCAGATGCCGTTCGCCTTGGACGGCACCGCGTCGAACAGCACCTGGTAGTCTTCCGCCGACGAGGCGATGCGCGGCAGGCCGAACAGCGGCCGCGGCGGATCGTCGGGATGCAGCGTCAGCGTCACGCCGAGCTGCTCGGCAACGGGCGTGACGCGCGCGAGAAACTCGATCAGATGCTGGCGCAGGACGGCGGAATTGATGCCACTATATTGCTGCAGGCGGTCGCGGAACTGCGGAATGGTCAGGGGATCGGTGGTCGACCCCGGCAAGGCGCTGGCGATGTTGGTGACGAGGACGTCGATATCGGCCTGCGTCATCCCGGCGTGAAGCTGCTTGGCACGGGCGCGGGCGGCTTCCGAATATTCCGCCGCCGCTTCCGGGCGCTGCAAAATGTGCAGATCGAACGCCGCGAACCGCTCCTGGTCGAAGCGCATCGCCTTGGCGCCGTTCGGCAGCTCCCATTCCAGATCGGTGCGGCACCAGTCCACGACAGGCATGAAATTGTAGCAGATGATCTTGATGCCGGCCGATGCCACCGCCTCCAGGCTGGCGATCCAGGCCTCGATCGAGCGTGTCGCCTTGCCGCCGAGGCGCTTGACGTCGTCGGGGATCGGAATCGATTCCACCACCGACCAGGTCAGCTGCGAACGGCCGGGCTGGCTTTTCTCGATGATGTGCTTGCGTTCCTGGACGCCTGATCGCGTCCAGGCTTCGCCGATCGGCACCTGATGCAGCGCGGTGACCACATCGGTGGCGCCGGCCTGGCGGATATCGTCGAGCGACACCGGATCATCAGGCCCGTACCACCGCCATCCCTGCAGCATCATGAAAATCTCCTGAATATCTTCCGGTCACTGCGCCGTCAGCACGACCTTGACGCTTTGCGAGCGGTCCAGCGCGAGACGAACCGCATCGGGTGCGACCGAGAGCGGACGCTCGGCGGTCACCAGCGACAGCACATCGACGCTGCCGTCGGAAATCAGTTCGACCGCGGTCATGAATTCCGGCCCGAAGCGGAACGAGCCGCGCAGATCGATCTCCTTGGCCATGACAGCGTTCGCCGGCGTTGGAAATTGCCCGCCCGGCAGATTGCCGATCTGGACGACGACGCCGCCGCGCCTGACCGCGCCGATCGCGCTGGCAAGGCCGGCCGCCGTGCCGGAAACTTCAAATGCGACGTCGTAGGGCGCGACAGCCTTCAGGGCTTCATCGCCTTTGGAGATGTCGATGACATGGTTGGCGCCGAGCCGCGTGGCAAACGCCAACGGCGCGGCGGCGATATCGACGACGGTCACTTCGGCAATGCCGGCGCGACGCGCGGCCAGCATCGTCAGCAGGCCAATGGGGCCCGAGCCGAACAGCACCGCGCGTTTTCCCTTGACGTCGCCGGCGCGGGCGACCGCGTGCAGGCAGACTGCGAGCGGCTCGGCCAGCGCCGCCGCCTGGTACGTCACATGGTCCGGAATTTTGACGCACTGCGCGGGAACGGCGTCGAACAGGCTGGAAAATCCGCCCTGCATGTGCGGCGTCTTGGAAGCCGAGCCCATGAAGAAGATGTTCTCGCACAGGTTCAGACGGCCCTCGCGGCACGGTGTGCAATGGCCGCACCAGCGCGATGGATTGACGGCGACGCGATCGCCGGTCTTCAGGCCGGGCGCGCTGCCCGAGATCTCGACGACCTCGCCCGCGATCTCATGGCCGAGCACCAATGGCGAGGTGACGACGAAATCACCGGTGCGGGCATGGCGGTAGTAATGCATGTCCGAGCCGCAAATGCCGCCGGCGCCGAAACGGATCCGCACCATGCCTGACGCCAACGGATCGAGCGGCCGCTCGACCATGCGCAAATCCTCGGGGCCAAACAGTGTTGCAGCCAAAGCCTTCGATGTCATTTTGCGAGTCCTATCACTTAGCAAGTCCCATATATTTCGGCAGCCAGAGCGTCAGCTCCGGGATGTAGGTGATGGCGACGAGCGCCAGCAGCAGCGGCACCAGCCAGGGGAGGATCGCCATCGTCGTGCGCTCGACCGAGAGCTTTGCGACGCGGGCGAGCACGAACAGCACCATGCCAAGCGGCGGGTGCAACAGGCCGATCATCAGGTTGAGCGTCATGATCAGCCCGAAATGGATCGGGTCGATGCCCAGCTTCAGAACGATCGGCAGCAGGATCGGCACCAGGATGGTGATCGCGGCGATGGTGTCGATGAAGCAGCCGACAAACAGGATCAGGATGTTCGCCAGCAGCAGGAACACCCATTTGTTCTGGGTGATCCCGAGTATCGCGTCGGTGAGGATCTGCGCCGCCTGCGACACCGTCAAGAGCCAGGCGAAGATCGAGGCCGCCGTCACGATGAACAGCACCGATGCCGTGGTCTCGATGGTGTCGAACGTCGCCTTCGCCACCGTCTGCAACGTCATCGAGCGATAGCGCACCAGCCCCAGGAACAGCGACCAGATCACGGCGGCGACCGCAGCCTCCGTCGGCGTGAACCAGCCCAGCGTCATGCCGCCGATCAGGATGACCGGCGCCATCAGCGCCATCACGGCGGAGAAATCGAAATACCAGTCGAGCGCCAGCAGCGCCACGAGCCCGATGCCAACAGCCATGTTGACCGAGAGCCCGGCGAGCACCAGCAGCCAGACCGCGAGCGGAAAGCACAGCACGACCACGATCTCGAGCCCGGCCGAGCCGATCTGCCGCCAGGAGAACGGCGTATCGCTGCCCCAGCCGTTCTTGTGGGCGAAATAGGCCACGGTCGCCATCATCATCAAGGTCATGACGACGCCCGGAATGAGGCCGCCGAGGAACAGCGCGCCGATCGAGACGTTCGCCATCATGCCGTAGATCACGAACGGCAGCGACGGCGGGATGATCGGGCCAAGCGTCGCGGACGCCGCGGTCACGCCGACCGAAAACTCGGTCGAATAGCCGTGGTCCTTCATCGCCTTGATTTCGATGGTGCCGAGGCCTGCGGCGTCCGCGATCGCGGTGCCGGACATGCCGGAAAAGATCACCGAGCCGACGATGTTGACGTGGCCGAGGCCGCCGCGCATCCAGCCCACCAATGCTACCGCAAAGCTGTAGATGCGCCCGGTGACGCCGGCGATGTTCATCAGATTGCCGGCGAGGATGAAGAAGGGAACCGCGAGCAGCGGAAAACTCTCGACGCCCGCGATCATACGCTGCGCCAGCGTCACGTCGGGCGTGACGCCGGTGACGAGAATATACAACAGCGACGACACCGCCATCGCGAGCGCAACGGGAAGGCCGACCAGCATCAACAGCAGAAATGCCCCAAGCAGCAGCAGCATCGCCCTACCCTTCCGTTCCGTCGAAGGCGCCGGGGCGCTCCAGTATCGAATAGCCGCGCCGCCAGTTTTCGATCGCGATCTGGATCGAACGGCCGAACATCAGCACGAAGCCGAGCAGGACGCCGTAATAGACAAAACCTTTTTCAATCTTGATCGTCGTCATCCGCTCTTCGCCGATGATCTGGATGTAGACCCAGACCAGCTTGATCGCATAGCCGAAGAAGGCGATCCGGATCAGATCGATCACGGTCGAGAGCGCGCGCCCCACCGCATGCGGCAGATAACGGAACACCAGGTCGACCTGGATGTGCCGCGACAGCCGCACGCACATCGACGAGCCGATGAACACCACGCCGATCAGGCAATAGGTCGCGATCTCCTCGGTCCAGGCGTAGCTGTCGTTGAGGACGTAGCGGGTGAAGAACTGCAGGAAAACGCACAGCGCCATGATCCAGAAGATCACCAGCGCCAGCCAGTCCTCGAACGCATACGGACTGAGGTCGGCGCCCTTCGGCGCCTCGTCCTCGAACGTATGGGCGATCTCTTCCGCCGTGATCTGCTTGTGCACTTCAGCCGACATCGGCGTCTCTTTCCAAATGCGCTCGAGATAGCTTGCCCCTGCCCGCCGAAGGACGCGGCAGGCAGGGGCAAAGCCCGTCGGTTTACTTCACCGCCTGGATGCGCTCCCAGTCGGCCTTGCGGTAGTCGAAGCTTTCAAAGCTCGTGGTCTTGATCACGGTGTCGCGGAACGCGGCCTTGTCGACCTCGGTGACGGTAAGACCCTTCTGCTTGAAGAAATCGACCAGCTTGGCCTCGTTGACCTTGATCTCGCCCGTGGCCTTGGCGGCGGCTTCCTGGGCGACGTCGGTGAAGATCTTGCGATCCTCTTCGCTGAGCTTCTTCCAGAGCCCGCCCGAGATGATCGTGTTGAGGTGGTCGACGATGTGACCGGTCAGCACGATGTGCTTCTGTACCTCGTAGAACTTCTTCGCCTCGATGGTGGTGAGCGGATTTTCCTGGGCTTCGACGGTGCCGTTCTGAAGCGCCAGGTAAACCTCGGCGAAGGCGATCGGCGCGGTGTTGGCGCCGCAGGCGCGCGGCATCGCCAGATAGGCCGGCACGTCGGGCACGCGGATCTTGAGGCCCTTCATGTCCGCGCAGGCCTTGATCGGGCGGTTCGACGAGGTGTGACGCACGCCGTAATAGGTCACCGCCACGATACGGTGGCCGGTCTTGTCTTCATAGCCCTTGGTGAGATCCTTGAAGACATCGCTCTTGGTGTAGGCCAAAAGGTGATCGGCATCGCGGAAGGTGTAGGGGTAATAGGTCACGCCGATCGGCGGGAAGCTCTTGGCGGCGAAGCTCGAGCCGGAGATGATGATGTCGACCGAGCCCAGCGAGAGGCCCTGGTTGATATCGGCCTCCTTGCCGAGCTGCGAGGCCGGATAGACGTCGATCGCATAGCGGCCGTTGGTGCGCTTGCCGATCTCCTGTGCGGCCCACACCGATGCAGTGTGGAACGGCTCTGACGTCTCATAGACGTGCGCCCATTTGAGCTTGGTCTGCGCCATGCCGGCGCTGGTGGCGCCAATCAAGGCAGCAGCGGAAGCCGCTATGACAATCGTCAATTTCTTCAACATTGAAATCTCCTCCGTTGTTACATTTGCTTTTGTTACTCAACCGATTCAGCCTTTTTGGCCGAACCGTTCGAATGCGTGATCAGCCGCTCCTTGCCTCTGTGTGAGGCGATGCGGCTTCGGCTCCAAAGTTTTGTGCAAAGCGTTCCTGCGAACGCGCCAGATGCTCGCGCATGGCGGTGCGGGCAGCGTCGGGATCGCGGGCGGCGATGGCGTCGCGGATCGCCTGATGCTCGGCGAGCGCGGCGCCCCAGGACTCCGGGTTCTCGAAATAATGCGCGAGCTTGGCGAAATAGGGATTGAGCCGCTGGTCAAAGAGTTCGCCGACGACGCGAACCAGCACGGCGTTATCCAGACATCCCGCCACCGCAACATGGAACGCGCGGTCGTGGATCATCGAGGCGTCGCCGGGATGCTGGGTGTTTGCCATCGCCAGCAGCGAGGCGTCGATGCGCGCGATATCTTCCGGCTTCGCCACCCTCGCCGCTTGCTCGGCGATGGCGCCTTCGATGAATTCGCGGGCGCGCAGCAATTCGAACGGCCCTTCGATCATTGCGGAGGCCGGCAAAGGCGCGGCCAGCGCGGCCGGGTCGCTGACATAGATTCCGGAGCCGACACGAATGCGAACACGTCCTTCGACTTCGAGCGCGATCAGTGCTTCGCGCACGGTGGGACGGGAGACCTTCAATTGCTCGGCGATATCGCGTTCGGTGGGGAGCCTGGAGCCGACGGCGTATTCGCCGCTGTCGATCAAGGCGCGCAGCTGATCGGCAACCTGGCGGTATAGGCGTCGCGCTTCCACTGCCTCTAACGGCACGCTGCTTCCCCCGAATGATCCCGCGGATCGGTTCTTTTTCTGGCTGGCTTTGGCCAATCGGCTGGCCTTGAGCCAACCGCCAATCGGTAAATTGGCCTTACCAATTGACCAAACATTGACCTTACGGGTACGCCATGTCAAGGCGAATGGCGAAAATTCCGCCATTCCAACCCAAAGGAGGCCGATTTGCGCCTCTCGAACGCCAGCCTCGCCCGGCTCCCCAGCCATATCGGACGCCCCGGTTACGACCGGGCAGGCGTCACATCAGGCATCGTCCATCTCGGAATCGGCGCCTTTCACCGTGCGCACCAAGCGGTCGTGATCGACGACCTGCTCGCAAACGGCGCGACGGACTGGGGAATCATCGGCGCCAGCCTTCGAAGTTCGGACACCTACGACGCCCTCGCCCCGCAGGATTGTCTCTATGCGCTTGCCGTTCGCTCCGGCGCGGGCACTGAACACCGGATCATCGGCTCGGTGCTGCAGACGCAGGTCGCCAGGAACAACCCCGCGCAATTGATCGCGCGCATGGCTGATCCCGCCACGCGCATCGTCTCGCTGACGATCACTGAAAAGGGCTATTGCCACACGCCGCAGACCGGCGAACTTAACGCTGACCATCCCGATATCGTCCACGACCTTGCAAACCCCGATGCACCGCGATCGGCCCCGGGATTCATCGTGGCCGCGCTGGCGCGCCGCCGCGCGGCTGATATCGCGCCCTTCACCGTTCTCTCCTGCGACAATCTTTCGGCCAACGGCCATACCGTGAAACGGATCCTGACTGAGTTCGCTCACCTGCGATCGCCGGAGCTCGGAAAGTGGATCGCCGATCACGTCGCCTGCCCGTCGACGATGGTCGATCGCATCGTCCCCGAGACCACCGACGCCGATCGCGCGGCGGTCTCGTCCGAACTCGGCATGACCGACGCATGGCCCGTGATATCAGAGCCGTTCACGCAATGGATCGTCGAAGACAATTTTCCGGCCGGCCGGCCCGATTTCGCACGCGCCGGCGTGCAGCTCGTCACTGATGTGACACCGTTCGAACACATGAAGCTGCGGCTGCTCAACGCCAGCCACTCGGCGCTGGCCTATCTCGGCTATCTCGCGGGCCATGAGACCATTGCCGCTGCCATGACCGACGATCGCTTTGCGGCGTTCGCCCACGGTGTGATGCAAGAATCCGCCGTGACGCTTTCGATGCCGGAGGGGACCGATCTGGCGGGATACAGCGCCTCGCTTCTCGAGCGCTTTACCAACCCTGCCCTGCGTCACCGCACCTGGCAGATCGCGATGGACGGATCGCAGAAATTGCCACAGCGGCTGCTCGGCACGATGCAGGACCGGCTGCGGCAGGGCGTGCCGATCAATACGCACGCGCTCGCGGTCGCAGGCTGGATGCGCTACGTCACGGCGAGCGACGAGAAAGGACAAACGATCGACGTGCGCGATCCCCTCGCGGCGGAACTGGCGGCGATCGCCAAGAAAGCCGGCCCCGTCGCAGATCGGCTCGCGCCTGCGTTGCTCGACATTGGTTCGATCTTCGGCGAATTTGGAAACGACCCCCGCCTGCGCGACGCCGTGACGCGCGCCCTGGCGCAGCTCTACGAATTGGGCGCCCGTCGGGCGGTGCAGGCCTGGGCGCCGGCATAGACTGACCGGCGAGCGCACCGACGTGAGAAAGGCGGCCCGAAGGCCGCCTTTCAATCCGAATGCCGTCAGTCGATTTCCTCGATCACCATTCGCTCGCCCGGATCGACGAGATAGGTCCGGTTTTCGCGATGAATGTACCGATACTCGCGCAGCGCGGGCGCGTCCCGATACACCGTCTCGGGAAACTCGTCCACTTCGACGGCTTCCGGCAAACGCTCGCCACGACGGATCACCATCCTTGCGCTACTGCCGGTGGTTTGCGCCGTGCTGCCGGTGGCCTGACGTTCGGTACGTTCAGTTCTGGTCTTGACGTGCTTGCGGACCGCGTCGCGATCCTTGTCGGTAAACGCGGCCTTCGACTGCGAGCGCGCCGGAGCGGCGGCCGTCGAGCCGCCCGAACGCGGCAGAACCGTCACGATCTGGTAGGTGGACGGTTCGACGATCACGATTTCGTCGCGCACCACAAAGAAGCTGTATCCGCGATACTGCGGAACGATTTCCACGACGTCCGCAGGGAGTGTCTGCAGCCGCACGTCACGCGGAACGGCTGTGCCGACCGAGAGCGAGAAGTTGACGTTGGTGAGCGGCTGCACGTTCAGCCGCGAGATCGATTGCGTGACCCGCGTTCGCTGCTGATCGTTGATATTGACCGACGCATTCACGTTGGTCGACGAGGATTGCGCCGTATTCGAAGGCGGGTTGGTCGACTGGGCAGGCTGCTGCGCAGTGGTGCTCTGCGAGGGCTGCTGCGCGGTGGTGTTCTGTGACGGTTGTTGCGCTGTTGTGTTCTGCGGCGGCTGCTGCGCTGTTGTGTTGGAGCTTGCCGGCGCCTGCTGCGCCTGATTGCTCGAGCTGCCGGTTGCAGGCGTCTGCTGGGCCTGGTTGTTGGACGGCGACGGAGCATTGGTTTGCGCCTGAGCCGGAGCAGACGTTCCACCAGACTGGGAAGAAGTGGAAGGCGTCGTCTGCGCCTGCGACGAAGACGGCGTCTGGCCGCTTGACCTGTCAGGTGCCTTCTGCGGCGTTTGGGTTTGCGGGCTCGGCGAGGTCGACGGCTCCTTTGGCGACTGCGCAAATGCCGCGGTGGCGAAGACAACACCAACGGCGGTGGTTAAAAGAAGACGTGTTTTCATTTGGAACTCCTCCTGTTGCGTTCGGGATGAACGAGCCCGAGGCTGCCGGGTTCCGATTTCCGCAGCGCCAAATATTGAGGAACCGGGAACATTCGGTAAGTGATGGGGTTGGTGATCATCGACCTGAAGGAGTTCAGTCATGAAGAAATTGATCGTAGTGCTCGCGATTGGCGCCGGCACCCTGTTCGCTACCGGCGCAACGGCCGCACCGCTCTCGAATGGCATTACCGTGATGCCGGATAACGGCATCGAACATGTCAGAATGGTCTGCGACGAATTTGGCCAATGCTACCGTACCCGTGGCGGCCGTCGCGTCGTCGTTGAGCGGGAATACGGCGACAGCTACAATTATTACGCTCCGCGCGAGCGATACATTGAACGCCGCGGCTATTACAATGACGGCCCGAGCGTCGGTATCGGCGTCGGACCGGGCGGCGTCGGTGTTGGATTTGGCGTCGGACCGCGCTACTAGGATTTCAATTTCGCAAGTCGAGGCCGCAGAGAAATCTGCGGCCTTCGGCGCGCCCGGCTTCCGGCACCGCGTGAGGTTTGAGATGGACGAAAGCAAGTTCGCTGCGCTGCTCGGTCACGCAGCACTGAAGGTGTGGCCAGAGCTGTCGCGCGACGCCCAGGAAATGTTGTTTGCGGCTGCCGTCGATGACGGCGTCATTGCAAATACGCTCGCAACCTACCTGCACGATCATCATCCCCGGACCGCCCATCCGCCAAAGCCGACGGCGCTGGTCTGATTCGGATCTGCATGGCGGCAGCATTTAACGCCCACGCGGCTGCTCCAGAGCCTCTGCTCGCCTGAAGCTGACGCTAGCCAGATTACAAGCAGAAAAATTGCAAACCTGACGCGCCTGCGCGAGCGACCTCGCTTTCTCTCGCAGCGCACACCGCTGATAATACTTTCAGAAGACACAACCCTGTGTTTCAATCGGTCCTGCGGAAGCCGCAACCGCGTGCGTGCGCAGGCCGGCTCCTGTCCCGATCGCGAATCCCGGCCAGCAAAAACAACGCACGGTCTCAAAACCATAACAACGGAGGAAATCCATGGACATCGATCGTCGTCAGCTTGCGTTACCGGTACTCGCCATCGGACTTCTCGGCGTGATGCCAGCCTTCGCCGGCGCCGATGAAGATGCGGTCGCCAAGAACCTCGAGGCCTTCCGCACCGCGCAGGCCGCCGCCAACGCCGAGGGGCTGGCGTCGCTTTGCGCAGCCGAACTCAGCTACAGCCACTCGGATGGCCGCGTCGAGGACAAAGCGGCCTTCCTCGCCGGCGCGACCAGCGGAAAATCGAAGTGGCTGTCGCTGGTCTATAAGGACCCCGCGATCCGCGTCGTCGGCCCGGTCGCGACCGTCCGGTTCAACTGGCTCGGTGAGCAGGAGGCCGTCGCCGACGGCAAGAAGACCTCCACCAACCTCCACATCCTGATGACGTGGCTAAAGCAGGGGTCGGACTGGAAACTGCTGTCGCGCTCGTCGACCAAGCTCGGGTAGCAGCCGCGGAGTGCAGCGCTCAAGCCAGCGCGCCGGATCATCGGTGCGCTGGCTGATGTCTCCCGATGGATCGCGCCAGTCTGCCTTGCGAGTGGCGCCCCCTTCATAAAGACTCGGCACCAAACTGGCGCAAACAGAAAGCCGAACTATATCAGGGATCGTTGTTTCCATATCAATCACTCCCGTCGCCCCCTTGATCAAACTAGTCATCATCTTTCTGTCGTTGGTTTTTTTCCCGATCGGTGTATCGGCGGCCCGCTATTGGTCCGATGACCCGCGTGGAAGCTGGCAGACAGCGGACCGCTCCAGCGCCGGGCTTTTGCCCGAGGCGTCTCGTCACCCCGAGGCGGTCATTCGCATTTATGGCGCGCGCACGCTGCGTTGGAAGGCGATCTTCGCGATCCACACCTGGATCGTTATCAAGGAGCAGAACGCCGCGACCTACACCCGCTATGACTACACCGCCTGGGGCGAGCCGATTCGGACCAACGGCTTCGCGGCCGATGCGCGCTGGTTCGGCGCGTCCCCCGAAACCATCGTCGCGGTCGATGGCGAGGAAGCAAGCCGCCTCATTCCTAAGATCCGTCACGTCGTCGAAAATTATCGATTCCGGGCCTATGGCGACTACAGCCCGTGGCCGGGTCCGAACTCCAACACCTTCGTGCAGGCCGTCCTCAACGCGGTCCCCGAACTGATGGCTGTGCTGCCGCCCACCGCGATCGGAAAAGACTATCCCTACGAGGGCAAGTCATTCGGACTGACGGCTTCCGGCACCGGCGTTTTTGCGTCGCTTGGAGGTTATCTCGGCCTCACCGTCGGATGGGTCGAAGGCCTCGAAATCAATTTCCTCGGCGCGGTGCTGGGAGTGGATATTCGCCGGCCGGCGCTGAAATTTCCGGGCATCGGCCGATTGGGCATGGCCGCCGGAATTTAGCCCGCCGTTAACCTTTGCCGCTGACCGGATTGGCGTCGTCAGCCGTGACCGCGTCATCACTCGCTGATGCGGCAAAAATTCATGCATGATGCGCGCAATTTGATCTCGCATTGCACGCAGCAACCCTTATCTCTGGCTCAGGTAGGAAATTCGCCCCAAGGACAACTCCGAAAAGGAGCCATCTAATGGCGAACGTATTAACCACTGGGGCCTGGCTTTCTGCCCCGATCGAAAAGATTTCATTTTTTGCAAGATTGTTGCGCGCTCGTATCGAATCCAATGAGCGACGGGCTGCCCGCGCCGTTGAGACGTACATTACCGACCACGGGCTGCAAAAACTGTCAGATGATGCCGAGCGACAAATCGATCGCTTGTTCTCCAGAGCGGGCCGATAGCCATGGTCACACTCATCATCATGCAGGTCGCAACCAGACTCGCTCGTTTTGGCAAACAGGCTCGTGAGACGTGGCGCGAAACCCAGCGCCTCCGTCGCAGCCTTGCCGGCCCAGCGGAAGAATGACCGCACCGCGCACGGTCCCCTTCGTTTCACCGGTCAGCCGGTGAAACGAGAGGGAAATGCGCGCCTCAGCCTTTGAGCGCGGTGACCACGACCTCAATCAAGGCGCCGCCACCGAGATCGGCCACACCGACGGTGGCGCGCGCCGGCAAATTGTCACCGAAGAATTCGGTCCAGGCCGCGTCCATCTCCTTTTTCTTCGAGAGATCCGTGACAAAGATCGAGGCGCTGACGACGCGCGATCGATCCGTGCCCGCCTCCTTCAGATAGCCCGCGATCTTGCCGAGGATGTCGCGGGTCTGGTCGCCCATCGAGACGCTGGTGTCGTCGGCGATCGTGCCGCCGACAAAGACGAAACTGTTGGCTTCGACGGCGCGGTGCATAATCGGGGTACGGATGTTGCGGATGATGTTCATGATGTCCTCATCTTGGTTTCAGGGTGGGGAAGAATGAAAGCGGTCGATGCCGAGATCGCCGATCCGGGTCTGGGTGCCGCCGCTCACGATCAGCTCCGTCATCACGGCGCCGGCGCCGGGACCGAGCTGGAAGCCGTGCAGCGAAAAGCCGAACTGGTGATAGAGCCCCACGTGGCGGGCGCTCGGGCCGAAGACGGGCAGTTCGTCTTTTGTGCGAGCCTCGATGCCGGCCCACGCCCGCACGATGGTGGCGCTGCGCATCACGGGAAATAGTTCGAACACGGTGCGGGCGCTGATGGCGAGGCTGCGCCAGTCCAGCACCGTCTCGTTGCGATCCTGATCCGGCGTCGCCAGATGCCCGCCGCCGATCAGCACCGTGCCGTTGGCGAACTGTTTGAAGGACAGCTTGCGCCCGCGCAGGATCACGACGGGATCGATGAAATGCGGCACGCGGGACGTGATCATCAGCATCGGCGCCACGGTCTCGACCGGCACCGGCTCGCCGAGATCAGCAGCGATGCGACCGGCCCAGGCACCGGCGGCATTGACGAGCACCGGCGCCGCATAGCTATCGGCACCGACATCGACCCGCCACAGCCCATCCTGCTTTCGAATGTTGGTCGCGGCGACGCCCTCAACGACGGTGGCGCCGAGCGCTTCGGCCTTGCGGCGGATCGCGGTGGTGGTTCGGGCCGGTTCGGCCGCGCCGTCGCGCCGCGACACCACCCCGCCGGGGCAGCTGTCGGCCACCGCCGGCACCAGCCGCCGCAGCTCCGGCCCATCGATCAGTTCCTCGTGGGTGAAGCCGAGCGCGTTCAGCTCGGCGACACGCGCGCGACAGGCATCAAATTCGGTGTCGTTCTCGGCGACCAGCACCTGGCCGTGGCTTTCGAAGCCGCAGCTGTCGTCGACCAGCGCTTCGATCCGCTCCCAAATTCCCATCGAGCGGATCGAGAGCGGGATCTCGGCGACATGCCGTGCAAGCTGGCGGACGCCGCCGGCATTGACGCCCGAGGCGTGGCGGCCGGCATAGTCCTTCTCGACCAGCACCGGCTTCATGCCGGCGAGGCACAGGTGAAGCGCGGTCGAGCATCCGTGGATGCCGCCACCGACGATGATGGCATCCGCAAGCTTCGTCATCCGCGCACCACCGCATTGACGTCGGCGTCTGTCTTCGGCACCGCCGCCAGTTCCGCCAGCGTGATCGGCTTCACCGGTGCACGCAGCCGATAGTAGCCGATCTCCTGGGGCGTCTTGCCACGGGCCTGCGCCATCAGCTCGGTGACCGTCAGGCCGCAGAGCCGGCCCTGGCAGGGACCCATGCCGGTGCGGCGATAGGCCTTGAGCTGGTTCGGACCGGTCGCACCGATCGCGACGGCGTCGAGAATGTCCTTGGCCGATACCTCCTCGCAGCGACAGACGATGGTGTCGTCAGAGGGGATGCGAAATTGCGGGGCCGGACGGAACAGCGTGTCGAGGAAAATGCGGCCGCGCTCGGCCTTTACCAGCGATGCCCTGAAGGTCGCCATCGGCGCGAGCTTGAAAGCAGCCGCAGGCGCCAGCGCCTCGACCGCGGCGCGCGCAGCGATACGGCCGCGGACAATGGCGGCTTCCGCGCCGCCGATCCCGGCACCGTCGCCGGCGATCGCGATGCCTTCGACCGACGTATTGCAATCGCGATCGAGCACCGGCGACCAGCACAATTGCAGCTCATCCCAGCGATGCTCGATCCCGACCGCCATCGCCAGGTTGACGTTGGGCACTACGCCCTGGTGCAGCAGCAGCAACTCGGCCGGAACAGTCTCGCGCCGGCTGCCGGACAGATAGGTTACGGTTGCGAGCTCGCCGTCACCGGCGGCAGCGAGTTCGGTGACGCCAGACACCACAGGCACTTTCGCGCGCACCTGCCTCATCAACGCAAAACCCTTTGCGAAATAGGGCGACGTCATGAAGGCGAAGGCGTGAGGCAGCGCGGCAAGATAATTTCGACGCTCGGTGGTATCGAGGATGCGGTCGATGCGGCCGCCGAGGCGCAGGATCTGCGCGGCGAGCAGCCAAAGCAGCGGCCCCTGGCCCGCGATCACCGTCGGCCCGTCCGGCACGAGGCCCGATGATTTCAGCATGGTCTGCGCCGCGCCTGCGGTCATCACGCCCGGAAGGGTCCAGCCGGGAATCGGAAACGGCCGCTCCAGCGCGCCCGTCGCCAGAATTACACGACGCGCCTTGACGAAGAACGACGCGCCGCCGACCGACACGCCGATCTCGAGATGCTTGTCGAGGCTCCACACGGTCGCGCGCTGAATGATCTCGGCGCCGCTCGATCGCACCGCCTCGACCAGTTCCGCGCCCGCCCAATAGTCGGCGCCGAGGTGGTCGCGTTTCGTCACCGGGGTCGAGGCGATGGCGCGCCAGACCTGACCGCCAGGGCCGGCATTCTCGTCGAGCAGCAGCGTCGACAGGCCAGCCTCGGCCGCGGTCGCAGCGGCGGCGAGTCCGGCAGGCCCTGCCCCGATCACCACGACGTCATAGCTGTCGCGCCTGGCAGTCGTGTTCATCGGCCGATCTCCCGCTTGCCCTTCTGGATCTCGATCTGCATGCCCTCGGCAACGGGCACCAGGCAGCCTTGCCGATTGCCGACGCCGTCGATGGTGACGAGGCAGTCGAAGCACACGCCCATCATGCAATAGGGCAGACGCGGTGCGCCGCTCACGGCAGTCGCGCGGCGCACGTCACGGCCGGAGGCGAGCAATGCTGCGGACACCGTATCGCCCTCGCGCGCCGCGACGGCGGCCCCGTCCACGACGATGTGCACGGATCGTCTGCTGTCCTGATCGGATCGTTTGAACATTGGCTGCCTCTTCGCCCCTTCGGGTCGTGTCGATGTCAGTAATAGCCGCTGCCGGTCGCGGCATGGTTGGCGTCGAAGCGGCGGGCCGAGAACGCCCCGACCAGTTCCGGTTCGAGCGCGCCCGCCGCCACCATCCGCGCAATCTCGAAGGCGTGATTGGAGGCCAGCGTCACGCCGGAATGACAGCAGGTGACGAACGCGCCCGGCGCGCTCTCCGACTGATCGTAAATCGGGAAACCATCCTGCGGCATCACGCGGATGCCGGACCAGGTGCGCACGACGTTCAGGCGCGCCAGATGCGGAAACGTGCGCTGCGCCCGATCCGCCATCACGGCGCTGACCGCATGGTTCAGCGTGCGATCGTCGAGCTGATCTTCCTTGCTGTCGCCGATCATCACCGTGCCTTCGTCGGTCTGGCGAATGGTGGTCAGGGGATGCGGCAGGAACGGCATGGTGCGCTCGGTCACCACGATCTGGCCGCGGGTCGGGCCCATCGGCGCCGACAGGCCGACCATCGGCGCGAGCGACTGGTTGGCGTTGCCGGCGGAGAGCACGACCTTGCCGGCGTGGATCTCGCCCTGCGCTGTCGAGAGCTGGAATTCGCCGCCGCGCCGCGCGATCGCCGAGACCGGCCGCTCGGGAAAGTACTCGATGCCGAACAATTTCAGGCCGGTGTGGAAGGCGCGGAAGGTGCGCAGCGAATTCACATGCCCGTCCCATGGGCAGAAGCTGCCGCCGGAGACCTCCGGACCGATCAGCGGCAGCATCTTCTTGACCTCGGAAGCCGACAGCATCTCCATCCGGTAATCAGCCGCGCCGACTTGGTTGTGCATCCGCGTCACAAGCTGCGCGCGCTGCGCAAACTCGTTCTCGCCGAGGGTCAGGTGGAAACCGCCGTTCTGCTGCAGGGCGACGTCGAGCCCGGTCTGATCCTTTAGTTCGGCGGCGAGCCTGCCCCAGGTTTCGGACGCCCGCATGGTCCAGCCGGTGTAGGCCGGCATGCCGAGGCCCTTGCTCTGCACCCAGACCAGCGCGAAGTTGGCCCGCGACGCGCGCTTGGCGATGTCGCCCTCGTCGAGGACAACGACCTTCTTGCCGAGCCGGCCAAGACCCCAGGCGATAGCGGAGCCGAGCAGTCCGCCGCCCACGACAGCGACGTCATAGTCCTTCAACATGGGTACTCCTAGCGCCCCGGGTCGTTCTTGCCGGCCAGCACGCGGTCGAGCCCGTAGAAGCGGTCGAGCAGGATCAGGGCGGTCATGGTGATCGCGATCACGCTGGCTGAGACTGACGTCACCAGCGGATCGATGTTGTCCTGGATGTAAAGGAACATGCGAACCGGCAACGTCTCGGTGCCGGGCGTCGCCAGGAAGACGGTCATGGTCAGATCGTCAAAGGACTGAATGAAGGCCAGCGCCCAGCCGCTGATGACGCCCGGCAGGATCAGCGGCAGCGTCACGCGGCGGAACAGCGTCCAGTCGCCGGCGCCGAGCGAGACCGCGGCCATCTCGATCGAGCGGTCCATGCCGGTCGCCGCGGCCAGCGTCAGCCGCAACGCGAACGGGAATACCACCACCACATGCGCGACCAGCAATCCTGCGAAACTGCCGCCAATGCCGATCGCCGTGAAGAAGCGCAGGAAGGCGATGCCGAGCACGACATGCGGGATCATCAGCGGCGACAGGAACAACGCTGCGAGCGTGTCGCGGCCGCGAAAACTGTAACGGGCGATGGCCAGCGCCGCCGGCACCGCGAACAGCACCGCCACCAGCGATGACAGCGCACCCAACCCGAGGCTCACCCAGAACGCATGGACGAACTCGGGATAATTCGCGATCGCCCTGAACCAGCGCAGCGAGAAACTGTGGGTCGGCAGCGACAAATAGCCCTCGGGCGTGAAGGCGACGAGGCAGACCACCAGGATCGGCGCCAGCATGATGACGACAAAGATCGTATGGAAGGTGAGCGCGAGCGGGCCGTTGGTCCTCATCGGAACACCTCGGCGTAGCGCCGCTCGATCAGCGCATTGCTGCCGACGACGATCAGCACCAGCGCCACCAGCAGCAGCACCGCGACCGCCGCACCGAGCGGCCAGTTCAGCGTGTTGAGAAACTCGTCATAGGCGAGCGTCGCCGCGACCTTGAGCCGGCGGCCACCGATGATGGCGGGCGTCGCGAAAGCGCTGGCCGACAGCGAGAACACGATGATCGCGCCCGACAACACGCCCGGCATGATCTGCGGCAGCACGATGCGGCGGATGATGGTGAACGGGCCGGCGCCGAGCGACAGCGCGGCGTTCTCGATCTGCGGGTCGACGCGCTGCAGCGCGGCCCAGACCGACAACACCATGAACGGCATCATCACATGCGCAAGTGCGATGACGATACCGGTCTCGGTGAACATGAAGGGCAGCGGCGAGCCGATCAGCCCGAGCGACATCAGCAGCTTGTTGACGAGGCCGTTACTGCCGCCGAACAGCAGCGCCCAGCCGAGCGTGCGCGCCACCACGGAGATCAGCAACGGGCCAAGGATCACCAGCAGGAAGAAGCTCTTCCAGCGTCCGCTCATGCGGTTGAGAATGTAGGCCTCCGGCGCACCGAGCACGGCGGTGATCAGCGTCGTCAGCAGCGCGATGCGAAACGTCCGCCAGAACATCTCGGCAAAATAGGGATCGGTCGCGACCTCGTGCCAGTTCTTCAGGATGAAGACCGGCTCGATGCCCTTGTACTGGCCCCAGTCGTGGAACGAGAGCATCACCGTCATGGCAAGCGGAATCACCAGCACGCCGACGAACAGCATCAGCGCGGGCGCGGTCAGCAGCCACGCCGTGCGCGCATCGCGCCCGTCCGTCGCAGGTTTCGCGCTCGGCGGAGCCGCATCGACGACCGCGCTCATGCGGCAGCTCCGGCGCGCCGCAGGCTCATGTCTTCCGGCCGCCAGGCGAGCCGGACGGCCTCGCCCTCCGCGGGCTGCGGCTGGCCGTCGTTCTGGCGGATCACGATCACCGCGCCGCATTCGCTCTCGCACTGGAACAGCCAGTGATTGCCCTGGAAGATGCGGGTGACGATCTTCGCCGCGAGCCCGGCGTCGCCGAACCCGATCCGTTCGGGTCGGATGCTGACCGTCACCGGGCCCGCGAGTCCGGCCGGTGCCGGCGCGCTCCAGGATCCCGCGATCAGCCGTCCCGGCGTGGCGGTCCGGTCGATGGTCGCGGCGAAATCATTGGTCTTGCCGAGGAACTGGGACACGAAAGCGGACGCCGGCCGCTCGTAGGTTTCCTGCGGCGTTCCGATCTGCTCGATGCGGCCCTGGCTCATCACCACGATCCGGTCGGACAGCGACATCGCCTCGTTCTGGTCGTGGGTGACGAGAATCGTGGTGGTGCCGAGATTTCGCTGGATCTGGCGCAGCTCGATCTGCATTTCCTCGCGCAGCTTGGCGTCAAGGTTCGACAGCGGCTCGTCGAGCAGCAGCACGCTCGGCCGGATCACGAGCGCGCGGGCAAGCGCGACGCGTTGCTGCTGACCGCCGGACATCCGCCGCGGATAGCGTTCCTCGTAGCCGGCGAGCCCGACCATCGCGAGCGTGGCGCGGACGCGCTCGCGGCACTCGGACCGCGGCACGCGCCGCATCTCGAGGCCAAAGGCGACGTTCTCGGCCGCCGTCATGTGCGGGAACAGCGCGTAGCTCTGAAAGACGATGCCGAGCCCGCGCTTCGCCGGCTGCACCGCGGTCAGGTCGCGTCCTTCGAGCCGGATCGCGCCGCGCGAGGGATCGAGGAAACCCGCGATCATCTGCAGCGTCGTGGTCTTGCCACAGCCCGACGGGCCGAGGAAGGAGACGAACTCGCCCTTGCCGACAGTCAGACTGAAGTCATCGACCACAGTCTGCGCGCCGAACTGTTTTGCGACACGGTCGAGCTCAAGAAAGGACATGGATGCTTCCGGGTGCTGCTGTGGCAAAGCGCGACGATGGCCTGCGGCGTCGCGCGGACCATCGCCGAAATTGTGTCCGCCTGCGCCGAGCCTTGACTCAGCAGTCGGCTCAGCGCTCGACCTCGCGATTCCAGCGCTTGGTCCATTCCTCGCGCTTGTCGTTGATGACGGTCCAGTCGGGCGTATAGAGTTTCGCGGCGCGCTCGCCGATCGGCGCCATCTTGCCGAGTTCCGGCGGGACCACGACCGATTTCAATACCGGGCCGTAGCCGTAGTCCTTCAGCAGCACGAGCTGTACTTTCGGCTCGAGCAGCGTCTTGACGAATGCCGATGCAAGCGGCGATGCGTTTGGCTTGGTGATCGGACAAGCGGTCGTCAGCAACGTGGCCGCACCTTCCTTCGGATAGACGAAGTCGACGGGGAAGCCGGTGTTGGCGAAGCTCTGGACCCGGGCCGTGCCCCACACGGCCAACACGGCCTGGCCGGACTGGAACAGCTCGGTCATCTTGCCCGGCGAAGGCTCATAGGCCAGCACGTTGGGATTGACGTCGGCCTTGATGATCTTGAAGCCGGCGTCGACATTGACCTCGCTGCCACCGTTCATCCGGGCGAGCATCAGCAAGGTGTGCAGGCCATAGGTGTTATTGATCGGCGGAATGACGAGCTGCTTCTGGTACTTTGGATCCTTGAGATCGTTCCAGGAGGTCGGCGGCGCCCAGCCCTTGTCCGCGAAGATTTTAGTGTTGTACATCAGGCCGGTTGCGACCAGACCAATGCCAACCGCGCGGTCGTCCTTGAAGCGTGCGGCCTCGTAAATATCGGCGGGAAGGCCTTCGAGCTTGCCGCAGAAGCCGAGCTGGATGGCCTGGTACATCGGACCGTCATCGACGATCGCCACATCGATCTGCTGGTTGCCCTTCTGGGCTTGCAGCTTGGCAAGCGTGTCGGTCGAGTTGCCGGCGACATATTCGACCTTGACGCCGTTCGCCTTTTCGAACGCCGGGATGACTTCGTCGCGGATCGTCTTCTCAAACGAGCCGCCGTAACCGGCGACATAGAGTGTCTTCTGCTGCGCCAAACCCGCCGACGGGGCTAGGGCGATCGCGGCAATGCTGACGGCTCCGACAAAGGCGAGATGCTTCATATCGATCGATCTCCAATAGTCCGTTTGCTGGGTAACATCACGAGCGCATCCTTGTTCTGTCCGGCTCTCGGTATCGCGGTACGACGCTATGTCGGATCCGCGTGGAGATTTGGCCATCACCGGTCCGCTCCCGACCGGCGTCGCCCAAAAAATCAGCTATCTCCAGCCTTGATGAAAAAGATCGCAACCCACGCTTTCGTCGTCCAATTAATAATGGCACCCTCTTCATGCCGAAATATTATGGATAGAGAGAAGATGGCTCGAATCAATTCGCGGCAGGTCGAAGCCTTCCGCGCGATGATGCTGACGGGCAGCGTGACGGAAGCGGCAAAGCTGATGGCTGTGACGCAGCCAGCCGTCAGCCGGTTGCTGCGCGACTTCCAGGCGCTGCTGAAAATGGAGCTGTTCGACAAGCGCGGCACCGGGCTGGTGCCGAGGGCTGCCGCGACGGCGCTCTACATGGAGGTCGAACGGTCCTTTGTCGGTCTCGAACGGATCACGGCGGCAGCCGAAGAAATCCGCAGCCGCCGGACCGGCACGCTGCGGATCGCGGCGCTGCCAGCGCTGTCCAACGGCTATTTGCCGAGGCTCTCCGGGCGATTCCTGATGGAGCGGCCGAACCTCAATCTGTCGTTCTTCGGCGTGATCTCACCGATTGTGGTCGACTGGGTGTTGAACAACCAATGTGACATCGGCTTCGCCGAAGTGCCGATCGCCCACGCGGGATTATCGAGCGTGCGGTTGCCGGCGCCGGCCCGCGTCGCCGTGCTGCCAACCGGACACCGGCTCGCGGCCAAGGCGACGTTGCAGCCGCGCGATTTCGAAGGCGAGACCTTCGTGTCGCTGACGTCGGGATCCACCGGCCGGCATCTGATCGACCAGGCCTTCAATCGCGACGATGTCCGCCGGGTTCTCCGGGTCGAGACCAGCCTCTCGGAAATCATGTGCGGGCTGGTGTCATCCGGACTTGGCGTCGCGATCTGCGACCCGTTCACAGCGCAGGAGTTCGAGAACCGGGGCGTCGTGGCGCGGCCTTTCCTGCCGCGGATCGATTTCGAATTCGCTGCCGTGTTTCCGCCGCAGCGCAGTCCCTCGCCGGTGGCCCTGGACCTGGTGGAAGCCGTGCGGCAGGCGCTCAGCACGATGAGCAACCCGCCGCAAGCATAGGCTCGTCTTACCAGTTACGCTGGGCGCGGAAGGCGAGTGACAATGTGCCCTGGTCCTTGAGTTCGTACAGGGCTGCCGGCTTGACACTGACCGCCGGCAAGGCGGCGACGCCGGAATATTGCTGATCCACATGCGTGTACATCAGCTCACCCGTGAAAGTGAGGTTCTTCACGGGGGACCAGCGCGTGTTGGTGCCGATCTGCGCGACGTTGAAGTTCGGATTGCAGGTCGAGCCTGGCGTCAGGAAGGTGGTGACGGTGGCGCAGATATAACCCCTTGCCGTGGCATTGTAGCTGACCGACGTGTAGGAGCCGAACAGCGCTGAATTCCACTGGCTGTTCCAGTTGTGCGTATAACCGGTACGAAAGCCCCACAGTTTGGTCGTC
This sequence comes from Bradyrhizobium sp. AUGA SZCCT0158, assembly GCF_018130065.1. Taxonomy (GTDB): domain Bacteria; phylum Pseudomonadota; class Alphaproteobacteria; order Rhizobiales; family Xanthobacteraceae; genus Bradyrhizobium. The sequence goes on from NZ_JAFCME010000007.1 coordinate 203,983, forward strand.
TCGATCCCATTGCCGGTCGTGAAAATGCCGTCAGAAACGCCCCCAATACTCAGGCCCTGGTAAACGCCAGCTAGAGCGCTGCTGCCATACATGGCGACGGTGGGTGCGACCAGGCTCTGCCAGACGTAACGGCTGGCACCGTCCGAATAGCCGAATGAAATATCGATGTCGTCGCCCTTGCCAGTCGGCAGGTTCTTGATCGTCATGGCCAGCTGACCAGCCCAGCCCCACTTGTCGCTTGGATGACCTGAGGTTTCAGCCGCGCCGTAGTAGCCCGCGTGGATGTTGTGCGCGGCTACCGAGGCCTGGAACATGCCCCAGGCCTGATCGACGCGAAGCATGCCGACGATGTCGGGAGACCGCGTGCCGCCGAAATTATTGGTGCCGTAGGCGCCGGCCGCGAAGCCGGCTGCGGTGAGGCCCGATGCGTTCCACAAATTGGTCTGGTAATAGGTGACCTGATCCTGCAGCGAGACCGTACCGCTGATGCCCTGACCGAAATCGGCCGTATAGGAAAACTGGTTCACGCCGGTTTGATCGGAGTGGCCGCCGAGGAGCGCGTCAGTGATGTTGGCGGGATAGCCGGCGAAGGGGGCGTCGAACATCGATACAGCCCTGCCGATCGTGAAGCCGGCGAACTGGATGAATGCGAAGTTGACGGCGAACCCGCCGCCTGAGGTAGCGCCGTCGGCTTGGTTAAGCGGCGACGCAGAGTACGCGGTGCCACCGACGCCACCAGCGGCGGCAGCGGCATAGGTACCCGTGGTCCAGGAAAAATTCGCATCGAAGTAAGTACGGACCACGCCGTATTCGGTCGCGGTGCGGGTGTCGACGTTGAGGTTTTCGCGGGCGCGAGCGAAATAATAGTTGCTCAGCCGACTTTTCTGACCCGCCAGGCCACTCCACGCCGGGGTGCCCTGAATACCGCCGCCGTTGAAGGTGACATCGGCGCGCATGTAACCGCCGAGCTTGATACAGGTGTCGGTACCCGGGATGAAGTAGAAGCCGTTTCCATAAAGGGAGCAGATCCTGACATATTCGACCGCCTTGGCCTTGACTGGAAGATCCGCCGCGTGGGCTCCGCTCAAGGCGACAAGACATGCTGCCGTGCCAAGAACCGTGCTGTTGAATATCTTCATGATCTGCTTGCCTGCTCTTTCGGAGTGGCCCTCACCAGGCCCGGCTCCGCAACCGTTCGAATCTTAGGTCGCAGATTTAGGTAACGATCGAGCAACGGACACCCTGCACAAGTGTCTTCAGACTTCTTTCCGGGCGAGTGTTACGCGAAAGGCACAAGGAGCGGCTCTTCCCTCATAAAATGGAAGCACTGCAATGCGTCGTTTGCAGTGCTGTGCGCCTTGCGATGGCGATGATCGGGAAAAAACATCGAAGCCGAGCGGGCACGGCTAGAGGCCCAGGCCGCGACGATGCCGGCCTCTGCTGCGAAGACCACCGAAACAGATCAGGCAGCCGACACCACCGCTGATCGCGATGCGAGGTTGTCGTCACCAGGACTTCAGCCACTGAGATAGTTTGGAACCTCAGGCCCTAAAACGCTCGGGGCGGCGCCACTGTTCGCAGAAGGAAAAAGCCCCAGCTCGGAGGCTTGCGAGCTGAGGCCAAGGCTTGCTGGACCAGATGCGCTGAAAGCCCAGCGGCGTGAGCATAGGCCCCGATCGCGCCCTCATCTATCATCCGTTTGATTTACCTCGGATTTTCCAAACACAAAGAATTGCAACAGAGTAAGGTTCCATACCTGTTTTCGCGCGGGAATTATTCCGTATGCCTCGCTCCCCGTCCATCGTGCCGCATCGTGGCGATCACGACATCTATCTGGTGCTAAACGATTTTGGCAGGCTCGGACGCGCCTGGTGCGAGGCAGACGAGGAAGGCACCGACCGCGAGAGTTTGATCCGCCGCCTCCTGGAAGACCAGTTTAGCCATCCAGTGCGGATCGTCGCCTTCAATACTGCCGAGGGCTGGTCGCGCGATGTCACGGTGGATATTGCCGACGAGTTGCGTCGGCGCTTTCCTGAATTCGATGAGGTGCCGCTCTCGGTGCAGGAGTTCATGGAAACCGCTGTCCGGCGCTGAGCTATAGCGGGACCATTGCCGTCCTCAACAATCACACCGCCGAAATCGAGGGAGCTCAGTAATCCTTCCTGAGTACCCAGTCCGTCATATTGCGTTTCGCTTCAACCGGGAGCCTGGCTATGCGGCCAGGACGATCCCTTGCCAGCATCATGCCAGGTCCGCGCTACAGCGCTTTCGTCATCCAGGTCGCCACTCCAGGCACCAGATAGACCAGCGCGAGAACTGCAATGCTGATGACGAGGTATGGAACGACCGCCTGGAAGATATGCCCCATCGATACCTGAGGCGGCGTCACCCCCTTCATCGTCATCAGCAACAGGCCGTGGGGCGGCAGCAGCATTCCCAGTTGCATGCAGATCAGGAACAGCACCCCAAACCACACCGGGTCGATCGCAAGTGAGTTCACCAGCGGCATGAAGATGGGAAGCGTGATCAGCATCATGCTGACCTGATCGATGAAGACGCCGAGCGCGATCAGGATCAACAACATGACGATGACCAGGGCGTTGGCCGACAGCCCGCTTTGCGTGATGATGTTCACGATTCCATTCGTGGAGCCGGAAAACGACAATATTTGAGAAAAGGTCGTTGCTCCAATGATGATGAAGAGAATCATCCCGGAAATAAGCACCGTGCCGTGCAGGGATTGCCACAGAACTTTCGGCGTCAACGCTCGGTAGACTGCCGCGAGCACGATCGTCGCGAAAGCGCCGATCGCGGCAGACTCTGTCGGTGTTGCCCAGCCGGCCACCATCGCACCGACGACAAGCCCGAAGATCGAAACCAGCGGCACCACATAGAGTACCAGCGGACTGAACCTCGCCCATCCGCTGTATTCCTTGAATTCGCTATCGGGCGCCAATTCCGGCTTGGATAGCGTGCGCAGGATAATCCACCCCACGAAGAGAACCGAAAGAATGATGCCCGGCATAACTCCCCCGATGAGGAGCTTGGAGATCGAAATGCCGGAGAGGCTTCCCAACAAAACGGCAAGGGCGCTCGGCGGAATCAGCATATCAACCGCGCCGATCGCCATGATGGGGCCCGTTGCCATCGTGGGATGATAGCCCCTCGACAGCATGATCGGCACCATCAGGCTGCCGAGCATCGCCGTCGTTGCGATCGTCGATCCCGAAATCGCGCTGAACACGGTTCCGGCCACGACCGCGACCACCGCAAGTCTGCCCGGGACGTGCTTGATAACCCTCTCAATGCCGTCGATGACCTTGACCGCCAAACCGGTGTGAAAAAGCACTTCGCCCATCAGGACAAAGAGCGGAATCGGCGTCAGGGAGAACGTGGTGATCGAGGAGACCGAGCTGCGCACGAGCTGGGACAGGCCGGCTTCACCGGCCATAAAAAGGTAGGCTCCGATCAGATTGATGAGGAGAAACGCGAATCCGACCGGCAATCCGGCGAACATCAGAACGGTTGATCCGCCGAGCAGTAACCAGGCGGCAGCTTCCCAACTCATCATGACACCGACACCTGCTCGTGGCGCGGCTGCCGTGGCCCGTCAATGAGGCTTCGCAGCCGGAAGATTGCCTCGAGCGACAACAGCACGAACACACACGGCAGCGGCACCAGAATCCACCACTCCGGATAGACGACGGTCTTGATGAGCATGGCGTTGCCGCCCGCACTGCGCGCGGTAACAATGAAGCCGTACCAGACAATCGCCAGGCAACAAACGAGCATCGCGCAGGCGGCAAGCAACTCCATCAGCCAGCCGATCCGCGCCGGCACCATGTGGAGCAGGAGATCAATCCGGATATGGCGACCGCTTCGCAACAGATACGGCGCCACCAGCAAGGTCATCAGATAGATCGCAGACTCAGACAGGTCGCTGGCCAAGGCAAACCCGCGGGGCATCCCAGGCACGGTCACGTTGCGAAGGAATACGTCAACGCAAATGACCAGCATCATCCCGAACAGCAACGCACATGCCAGGGATACCAACGCGAGGCAAAGCTTGCCAATCGACCGATCCAGCACATCCATAGAGCACACTCTCTCGCCACTGGCGGACGTCGCAGTTATCAGCGATTCCCGAACAATGCTTTCAGCTTTTCCGCATGCGCCGGGCTCGCCTTGATCGCAGCCGCCCAAGCGACGCTATAGGCGGTATCGACGAAGACCTTCGCTTTGTCGCCATCCAGCTTGATCGTCTGGATGCCGGCATCCGCCTGCCGCTTTTCCTCATCGACGGCATACTGCTTCCAGAAGCTGTTGCCGGCCTCCAGCTCCAACGCCATGCTGTTCAGGAAGTCACGCTGCTTCTCGGTAAGGCTCTTCCATTTGTCCAAATTGACGATGATGGAAACCTCCGCATCGTAAAAGCCCGGATCGACGCGAAATTTGGTGTGCTGCTGCCAGTTCAGGTCGAACAACCCACCGATCGGCCAGCCATAGCCATCAACAACCCCTCGCTCCAGCGCCGTATAGACTTCACCTGGAGCAGTCGTGACGACATTCGCATTGAGCGCCTGAAAGAACTCGCGATAAACCGGCGTGATCCGGATCTTGAGGCCGGTAAGGTCCGGCTTGTCGATCTTCTTGTTAAGATAGAGATGGAACGGCTGGCTCTCCACCATCCGCGCCAGGTACTGCATGTTGGCTTTCTCGTTCCACACCTTGTTGATGTAGTCGAAGGCTCCGTTCTTTCGTTGCTCGGCGACCGGCTTTTCAGCGAGCTTCAGCATGTCGGATTCGGGCATGACGTTGGTGTAAAAAGCCCCGGTCGACATGGCGATATCGACGACCCCCGTCTTCACCGCATTGCCAACTTCAAATGTGGGAATGGCACGGGGGCCACCGATGAAGTTTATCTGCAGGACCCCTTTGCCGCGCTCGTTTACCGATTTCACCCACTTCAAAAGATGGGAAACGTAAAAGCTGTTTTCCGGAAAGGCCGACACGAGACGCAGCGACACTTCCTGCGCCATTGCCGAGGCCTGAAACAGGATCAGGCACGCCACCGCACCCAACAGACGTACGAGTTTCATTTTTTTCTCCCCCTGTTATCTTCCGGTATCTTCAGAAGCTTAGCTGAACCTTCATGGATCGGCTGCGATCTCCCGCAACCTCGAAGGCGTGTATCGCCTCTTCCAGTCCAAAAACCCCGGTCAGCAGCGGCGCCAGATCCACCCGTTTCCGGTTGATGAGGTCGACGGCGAGGCCGAATTCTTCATGGAAGCGGAAGGTGCCGCGCATTTCGATCTCCTTGGCCACCACCATGTTTTGCGGGATCGAAACGTCGCCGCCGAGGCCGAGCTGAACCAGGACGCCGCGCGGCTTGAGCACCTCCAGCCCCGAGCGGACCGCTCGTTCGTTGCCGGACGCCTCGAACTGGACATCGAAATAGCCCTTGTTGGCCGAATAGGCGCCGAGCTGATCGGGGGCTTCAGCGACATTGATCACCCGGTCGGCGCCGAGCCCAAGCGCTTTCTGGAGAACCGCGGCCATTACGTCGGTCGCAACGATCTCCCGCGCACCGTGCCGACGCGCCGCCACGATCGCCAGGGCGCCGATCGGGCCGCATCCCGTCACCAGCACCCGCTTGCCGAGCAGCGATCCGGCGCGGTTGACCGCATGCAGGACAACGGCGAACGGCTCCGCAAAGGCCGCCTCGTTGATCGAGACACCGTCGGCAACCCTGTGGCATTGCCAGGCTTCCGCGACGAGGCGCTGGCGAAACGCACCCTGGATATGCGGCATCGGCATCGCGCTGCCGTAGAAGCGCATGTTGAGGCACTGGTTCTGCTGGCCCTTCAGACAATAGTCGCAGGCATTGCAGGGCCGGCTCGGCGAAACGGCGACGCGGTCGCCGATCGCGAGCCCGTATACCGACGCCCCCAGCGCCTTGATGGTCCCGGCCACTTCGTGACCGAGGATCATCGGCTCGCGCACCCGCACCGTGCCGAAGCCGCCATGGTTGAAATAATGCAGATCCGAGCCGCAGATGCCGCCGGCCTCGACGGCGATCTCGACCTGTCCCGCGCCGGCGGCCTCGGCTTCACGTTCCTCGACCCGCAGATCGCGGGCGGCATGGATGACGACGGCTTTCATGTGGAACTCCCGCGGCGCGAAGCTTACAGACTGGTGGTGATCCCGCCATCGACATAGAGCGTGTGCCCGTTGACAAAGGACGACGCCCTTCCGGACAGGAACACGGCGGCGCCGACCAGCTCCTCGACATTGCCCCAGCGTCCGGCAGGGGTTCGCTTTTCGAGCCAGCCCGAGAATTCCGGATTGTCCACTAGCGCCTGGTTGAGCGGGGTCTTGAAATAACCCGGCGCCAGCGCGTTGATCTGCAGGCCGTATTTGGCCCAGTCGGTACACATGCCGCGGGTCAGGTTCTTGATCGCCCCCTTGGTTGCGGTGTAGGGCGCAATGCCCGGGCGCGCGAGTTCGCTCTGCACCGAGGCGATGTTGATGATCTTGCCCCGACCACGCGGGATCATGTGACGGGCGACGGCCTGGCCGACATAGAACGCGCTCGAAATGTTGGTGGCGAGCAATTGCTCCCATCTCTCGACGGGAAAGTCTTCGAGCGGCGAGCGGAACTGCATGCCGGCGTTATTGATCAGGATATCGATCGGCCCGGTGTTCTGCTCGATCGCCCCGACGCCATCCCTGGCGGCTTGCGCGTTCGTGACGTCGAAGCCGGCCACCGATACCCTGTGTCCGGCGGACTTGAGTTTCGCCGCGGCCGCCTCCAGCTTGCCGGCGTCGCGGCCGTTGAGGACGATCTCGGCGCCGTGTTCGGCAAGGCCCTGCGCCAGCGCAAAGCCGATGCCCTGCGACGAGCCGGTAATGAGCGCCCGTTGGCCGGTCAGTTGGAACAGTTCAAATGCCATTTAACGACCCCTGCTGGCGTCGGGGGCAACACCGCCCGAGCGACTCCTTGATACCGCTCAATCCAGGCCGCAGGAAGGGGGCGGAATGGATGTAGATGATCGACAACGCGCCTGGACCGTATCGCGGCTCATGATGCGTGTTGGCGCCTCGGGTGAACGCCTGCCGGCTATCTCACGGCTGCATCGAGCCATCCCGGCACCGGTCGTCCTTGGCTCGATAGGTAACGCGCGAGTGCGGTGACAACCGGCATCACGGCGGGCCGCAAGGTCATGCGCTCGCGCCACGCAAGCAGCCTCGGTGTCTCCTGCCCCAGCACCGCTCCCATGCGTTCGCCGAACAAAGCGGCCATGTAGAACGCAATGTCTGCAAAGGTGTAATCGCCGGCGAGCCATTCGCGATCAGCCAGAAGCGCATCCATCTCCAGGTAATGGCGTGACGCACGGTCACGTGCTGCGACCGCGGCCGGGTCGTCAGGCTCGTCCTGCAATCCCATCAACCTGATGACGTGCGGGAAATAAACTTCATCGGACTTCATCTCGAGCAGGCGTGCGGCGGCCCGCGCTGCGGGCTTTCGGGGCCACAGCGGCGGCGCCGGTTGCACGTCCTCCAGATACTCGAAGATCTGTGTCGAGTCGAAAATCTCCACGTCACCGTCGATCAGCACCGGCACCTGCCGCTTCGGATTGACCCGTAGCACCTCGGGATGTTTCGGCTCGTAGCCGCGATCGCGATCGTATGGCACCATGACCAGCTGGAAATCGATTGCCTTCTCGATCAGGGCGATCTGGACCTTGGCACCAAACATGCTAAGCGCTGCGGAATAAAGGATCATCAGTTCCAACTTCTTGTTATTCCGGGTTTGCGACCGGGTGCGATGAAGGCTTGCGCCATGGTCCAATGCATCACAGTTTGATGTCAACGCAAAACCGCAGGAGACCCGTGACGTGATCGAAGCCTGGCCGGATAAGCGCGACAATCCCGTCGGGCGTCCTTGCGGGCGATTGCCGATTCTCGATCAATTCGAGGATTGCGAACTCGCCGAAATCGATGCGTCGGAGTGGTACGTGCCAAGCGCAGAAGAGGGTCGCCTCCTGGCGCAGGCCGGAGATCGGCTTGGCGTCTATCTGATGGCCTATCGCACCCGGCAAGAGGCGGAGGTCGGTCGGGGTCTTTGCAATCGGATCGTCCCGGCGCGTCTGGATCCTGCCGCCCTTGATGAGATCCTTGAAATCGAGACCACATTTCCTGATGTGGCGATCGTCGCCTACGAACGTCCGCTGCGCCGACGCTAATGAGCGCTGCCGGCAATGGCGTTCGGGAATTTTTCTCTCCCTGCTTTCTTGAGAAGCCGCCGGCGCCCGCAGATTGGCGCATTTCCATCGCCGATTTACGTTCCCATTTTGAAGGCGTGAGAGCTCTTTTCCCACAAGGATCTGCTTAGCGAATACAGACACGCCGCGTAAAGCAAAGCGCCTCCTCCATAGACACATACATAGGCGACGATAAACGTGTCGATGCTCCAATGAAACAGAAACGTAAGAGCGCTGATCAGCGCCATCCCCGCAAGGGTGATGCTGGCGCGACGGGCAAGCGCCTCAAATCTTCCCGCGCCGACCAGCACGAATGCGCACGTTGTCTGTATCAGCATGAACACGAGCATTGCACAAAGTGCCGCGCGCATAGTCGGCGAGACTATTCCGCTATCGTTCAAAATAGTACCAAATATCCTTTCGCCGAACATGGAGACCGCGACAATGCCCAGGGTCATCGGCAATAAACCCAACAGGAATCCGGCCGCGGTTGCTCTGCCCAATCCGAACGCATTTGCGTTATGTAGCGCGCGCGTTTGATGAGGGAGGGCCGTCTCTGCGCCAATCAGGTAGGTCACCATCGCGAAGCGCGACACCTTATAGAACATATCGAACGCGACAATTGCCGCTCCATCCCCTGTCGCAGCCAGCAGGTAGTACGGAAAAATGCTGATCACAAACTCGGCCGACGACAACACGACCGTCGCGCTCGCCTTCCGAAACTTGCGCCTCAGAAAAAGCAGACCCTTGAGAAACACTCCACTCTGCAATGCAAAGCCGTGTGGGCGGGCGAGCCAGACCAGAGCTGATATCGACGTCACCCATATGCACAAGCTCAGTGCGCCATATGCGACAAACGAAAGGCCGAAAAGCATCGCGATCGTCACCGCCAGGATCGCGACACGTCTAACCAGATCAACGCCCTCAGTCCAAACAAAGCCATCCCTGGCGTTGATGGCCGCGCGAAGCGGCATGCGCGGCAAAGGACAGACAGCCCCGGCGAAAATCAGGAAATACCCGATGCCATGATGTGCGACAGGAATAATGCCGGAAACGAACGCCACACCCAGAATTGCGACGGCGATGGCAGCGATCGCGGTGTAGATCGTCACGGTTGCTCGCACCAGGTCGTGGTCGTCCTGGTTCGCCTTACGTCTGTCGGCCTCACTCAGGTAGTGGGACCGCAGTTCGGAAAATGTCAGAACGGTAATTCCAAGATCGCATTGCACCACAAGAGCAGCGACCGCCAGCAAGCCCGCAATAAAAGCATACGACTCCAGGCCAACTGTTCGAACCAGCACGTACGCCAGGACGAAATTCGATACCGCCGTGAGTGCGGCATTGAGCCCCTTCAACACAAGAAGGGCTGGCCAGCTATGCGTGCCGCGGCCCAGACCCGCTAGTATTGCGCTTCGCAGGCCTCGCTTGCGAATTGCTGGTGGCGGGTGAAACCGGAATAAAGACATAGCAATCATCCGCGCCCATCGGACCCTGGCCGCCGCACGCGAGCGAACAAGGCGGGCGTCCCCCTGTTACAGACGAGCATCGCCTGCCTGCGACCATTTTCGTAGGTAAGGCCATGCGCCGTCCAGAGCTCTATCGGCTGCCCGATACGCTGCCAATGGATACAGAATTCCATAGGCAGAATTCCCCTACCCATCCGAGGTACCCATCATTGCCAGTTGTCCAGTCAGTGGGGAGGTGGGTGTAATCTTGCCACTGGCGATTGCAGTGGCTTGGTGTAGCGGCGGCGGCACACAGCGGTCACATTGTTGTGGTCACGGGAGGCTTGTGTGACGAATTTGCTCCTGGGGAACGCGAATTCGGCTTGCGTGATCTTGTCCGAGGGAGCCTCGTCCGTCCGCGACGGCGCAGAGCTCGAGGTCCAAGGCACGCTGGGCCAGGTCATCGGTCGGACTGCCAGCCGGTTCCCGGACCAGCCTGCGATTGTCTCCACCAATTTTGCGCCGCTGACGTACCGCGACCTTCAGCGCCAGCTGGACGGCATCCGCCGGCAGCTTCGTTTGGCTGGATTCGATTGCAACGCCCGGATCGGGGTACTCATGCCGAACGGCGCGGAGGCGGCTCTCGCCATCGTGGCAGTGGCCTGCTGCAGCATCGCGGTTCCTCTTGATCCGCGACTGTCCGAGGCGGAATTCGATCAACGTCTCGACATGCTGCACCTGAACGCGCTTCTCGTGCCGCAAGGCAGGGCCTCTGAAGCGTGTCAGGCCGCTGAGCAGAGAAGGATTGCCGTGATCGAAGCCGCTCCGATCGGACACGGTCAGCTTGGACTAAATATCGACGTGCAGGCCTCCAACTCCCCTGCGATCGACGCTGAGCCCGATCCGGGCTCGCCTGCCTTCATCCTGCAGACGTCGGGCACGACCGCGCAGCCAAAGCTCATTCCGTTCAGTCATGGCAATATGCTGGCGGCGGCCGCACGGCTTCAGGCCTGGTTCGGCCTCACGCCTGAGGACCGCTGCCTGAGCGCGTCGTCGCCTCACTACTCCCATGGGCTCAAAGTAACGGTCTTCACACCACTGCTGACGGGCGGCAGCATTGCTGTGCCGGCGAACTTTGCCGTCGTGGCGCTCGATGAATGGCTCGATGTCCTGCGGCCGACCTGGTACTCGGCGGGTCCCACGCTCCACACTGCCGTGCTCGACAAGGCAAAAAGCCTTGAGGATGCACAGGCGGCGCACACTCTGCGGTTCGTTGTATCGGGCGGCGCGCCACTCCCGAAGGAGGTGCAGAACGACCTGCAGCGCATTTTAGGCGTGCCGGTGCTGGAACATTATGGCTCCAGCGAAGCCGCGCAAATCGCCACCAACCTGCCGCCGCCTGGTCCAAACCGGCCAGGGACTTGCGGGCAACCGTGGCCCGATACCGTGGCCATTGTTGGTGAGGATGGACATGCCTTACCAGCTGGCGAGCGGGGCGAGGTCTGGGTTCGTGGCCCCACCGTGATCTCTGGCTATCTCGATGCGCCGGAACTCAATCAAGCTGCTTTCAAAGAGGGTTGGTTGCGCACGGGCGATATCGGCAGCCTCGACAAGGACGGCTTCCTGTCGCTGCACGGGCGCCTGAGCGAACTGATCAACCGCGGCGGTGAGAAGATCGCCCCTGCTGAGGTTGAATCCGCCCTACTACGCCATCCCGCCATAGCCGAGGCCGCTGCTTTCGCAATCCCCCATCCACGCCTTGGCGAGGACGTCGCAGCCGCCATCGTTCCCCATCCTGGTGCGCAGGCGACACCTGCGGAGCTTCGCCAGTTCCTGCAACGCGCGTTGGCCTCGTTCAAGATTCCGCGGCGCATTCTGATCCTCGACCAACTGCCAAAAGGGGCGACGGGAAAAGTGCAGCGCCGACGGCTGCGCGAGTCGTTCGACGGGTTGATGGGCGATCAGGGCGCGATGCCCGTGCCTGTTGTGAACAAAGGGCCATTGGATCTGGAAGCTGAATTGCTGACCCTGTGGCGGAGGCTGCTGAAGTCCGAGGCTGTGACGGTCGAAGATGATTTTTTCGCCAGCGGTGGTGACTCCCTTCTAGCGATGGAAATGCTCATCGAAATCGAGCGGCTGATCGGCCAACGCCTACCGGGAACGATTCTGTACGGGGCGGAAACGATCCGCCAACTTGCCCCAAAAATCGCCATGCAGACAGGCACCCCGGCGACGCCGTTCCTCCAGTTCGGTGCCGGCGGCGATCGGTCTCCCCTGTTCTTCTTCAATGGGGACATTGTCAGCGGCCACTCGGGTATGCGGCGGATGGTCGAGCTTTTCGGGCCCGACTACCGGATCATTTCGATCGATCCCCATGGTCTTCGTGGGGAAAGGATTCCGCCGTCGATCGAAGAGATGGCCGCCGACCGCCTGCCGCTTGTTCTGGAGAGGCAGAGCAGCGGTCCTTTCCTCCTGGGTGGCAAATGCAACGGCGCCATGGTGGCGTTTGAAACAGCCCGCCTGCTGATGGCCGCCGGCCACAAGGTTGATATGGTTGCGATGGTCGACCCGCCGACCATCAGTGCGCGTCCGGTACCGCGGGCGATCATCGGGCTGATGAAGCCGCTGCTTCCGCTTTACCTTCTACGCCGGGCATTTGAAAAAATGGCGGAGCTGGAGCGTCGCTTCAAGGCGTCGACGAGTACGCCGATTACGACCGCCGAGCTCGAGATTCCGCCGGCGTTGTGGCACGCTTATTCAGCCGCCATGGCGCAATATCTTCCGGCACCGCTTGAGGTCCCTGTGACTTTCTACGCGGCCGAACACGACGGCCGGGCGTGGCGGCATCTCAGTTCTCAACTCGACGTCGTCGAGGTACCATGGGGACATCATGGCTGCCTGACTGTCGGCGCTGAACAGCTGGTTGGTCATCTGCGGCAAAGAATTGACGTTCTGGTTGACGGCGCGCCCTCTGCCGACGAACCGCACAGGTCGCCGATCGGCGCTCACGGAGCGCAATTCGGTGGCCCCGTACTGGGCATCGAAACCTGAGGATCGGACCAGGACGGCAGCGACGCAAATTGCGCCGTGCCAGCGCCTTGCGATGATCAGCCAACCGGTCCGGGAATCCAATAGTCGCCGAAAAGCGGCCTGACGCTTACGCCATAAATTACCCCGAGCTGCAGGCTTGGATCGAAATGGCGCATCGTCCGCTCATTGAGGTCAATGATGCGGCCAGGCGTTAGTGGCCCCACGTCATTTATCTTGACGATGACCTTCTTGCCTACAGCCTCAACGAGGGCATATTTCGGCCTCGCGCCATATCGGACCCCACCAAATTTCTGGCGCAGACTCGTCTTGATGGCAGCTGCCCAGACAGAGGGCTCATAGCGCTCGCCTGAAGCTGTGTTCGGACCGCCCTCCCGCCATCCGGGCCGGAACGGATTGTACGTGGATGCTGCGCCAACAATCGCGTCCCCCGAAGCGGCATTGACGACCGCGCTTGAATGAACTGCAGCCATTTCACTTCGAGCAACGGTAACAGAAATGGCAAGCAGCACTACGACACCGCAAATTGCGGCGCCCGAGCGAAACAACATCATAACTCCTCGATTGATTTTCTGGATCGTTCGATTCCCGATCCCGCAGAAAATGGTCAAGCGAACGCGGATGCGTTGACGAGCTTGTGCCGATTTTTGCGGGTTCGTGCCGACACTGGCGACGGAACCGTTGTGGGAACCAGGGTGGTCCTTCCACAGGTGTCTTTCCCACCGACTAAGAAAGAAATTGCGTCATCAGCATGACTGAATAGAGGCACTTGGTGAGCGCGTGAGCAGGCGCGCGCGTCTGACCGATGTCGGCTCGGGTCACCAGCAGACGTTCCGGTTAATCTACGAGCAAGTCTGCTTCGACCTCACCAGCGGACATGCGAGGCGACGGCAACACGTGATCAGGTAAGCGTCGAATCCGGATGTGAGTAAGAGAAGATTGCCTCGGTCCATTGAGCAGCGGTCGAGGACGAATTGAGAGGCGTCACATGATCGGGGAATTCTTCGGCCAGATTCCACTGCCGGCCCACCGCTCAGCGGGATCGAAATTTGTCTCCGTTGAAAGTCTCCTCAAAACGGGCGTTTCCGCGGTTGGCTGAGTGGAGCACTCCTGTGGTCCTTGGCTGCCCTCGTCTGCCAATGTCCGCTTTGCATCGTAGGCGGGCAAAGCCAATCATCAGTCGCTTGGTGTCACTTCCAGAAGGATGCCGGTTGCTGCAAACTGCATCTGTAATCTCGCGATTCGTAGATGTCTTGAGGACCCATGAACGAGACCTTGATATCCGCCTGCACGATGTTTCTCATTCCAGCAACGCTCTTGTTTGGCGCTTTAGGTGTCGCGAACTCGTCCTTTCTCAAGATGCTGGTCTGCTTGCTTGGCATCGCCACGACAGGGTTATGGCTTTACCGGATATGGTGGTGGACAAACCTGTCTTTGACTGATCGCAGAACGGCGCTGGGTCTCGCGGGCATGTTTGCCTGCGCATGGCTGGTGACATTCCTGGTGCAGTTGAAGAATGTGTTCTCGTCGCGCTGATTGGCTTCGTTCGGTGGGGCGCATCGGCTGACAGCGCCCTGACTCACGACGTCGTCGGCGTGGGTGGTTTAACCGTCTCGGTCGACAGCATCCGTTATCGCGCATCGATCCGAGTCACCACACCGCTGCCCGGCCGAATTCCGGTTCGTTATTGGTGCCCGGCAATGATTTGCGCGGCAGCGCCGATGCCTTGCCGGAAGGCCTCGTCGAACGTGACAGCCGCAAGCTGCCATTGCTGCGACCTGCCCTGCCAATCGAGCTGCCAGTTCGAGTTCCACCGCAGCTTTTGATCGTCCCACACGAGGCGGGCGATCAGCACGACCTCTCCGCCCCGCCCGGCCACGGCTTCGGCGATCTTCGCGGGCGCGATGCTCGCAAGCGCAAGCTCATTGGTGCCGACGCCAGCCAGCGCTGCGGCATCGGGCAGCACGACGGGCATTCCCCGCTTGGCCGCGGCCGCCAGGAGGGCAGCCCGCTGCAGTTCCGTCTCTTTCGAATCCCCTGCAACCACGTATCGTCGCGCGCCCGGCTGCATCTCCACGAAGACGCCAAGCACCGGGCGGCGGGTAAGCCATGGCTTGACGCCCAGCTCGGCAAGCATGCCGTTGATGGCGGCCTCGTCGAACTCGGCCGTCAGAATGAAGGAGCGATCACGGGTGCCCTGCTCGTCGTTCTTCGGCTTGCCGCCCTTTTCATCGCGGTAGGAAAAGTCCCGAACCAGTTTCGCAGCATCGGCCTTGTATGGGTCGAGACGCGGATCGCCTGCGAGCCGCAGCATGCCGCTTACCTTGACGAGAACGTCTTCCAGGCACGATGCGAAGCCGAGGATACGGTTTGCCTCGCCCTGCCCCGTCACGATGGTTTGCCCGCGATAGAGTTCTGCCGGTGGAATGGCGTTTACCGCGTCGGCGAGCCCCGGTTGCCGTGGCGTGGGTTCGGCGGCGACGGCGGGGAGCGCAAGCAGCACTACTGCCGCGATTGCCGCCAGAAAGCAGGGAATGGAGCGTGTCGTCGCTGGATGCGTCCTCACGGCCGAAAGCCCTCACCTGTTGCTGGCTGGCGACGCAGTGCCGATCGCACCCGTCTCCAGGCAAATTCCCTCCTGACAGGGTATTTTACAGGGAAACGGACGATTTTGGGGGCCAGCGAGAACATGAGAGTAGCCCAGTAGCTGGCTGCATTGCAGCCGCCTCAGGGCCAATTCCCCCTTCAGTTCACAAGGAAATATTTCCCGGTAACAGGGAACCTCTCGGACGAAACAGGGGAAAAACAAAGCCGCCGAACGGTCTTCGAATGTGCCGCGCCCGGTCGTACCGAAGAACCCCTGACCGCGATCAAATGTGCATCGAAGCCAGACCGCTGGTCGTGAGAAAGCCGACACTTGATCTAGATCAAGGCCGGCCGCCGCGATGTTAGAGAGCGTCGTAAACCAGCAACCAAGCGCTTGTGGCAAACGCGCCCTGAATCACCGGTTGTACAGCAGGACGAACAATGGCGGTTCTCGGGAAGATAAGCCACACCACCACTTACCGGTATGCAAAGCCTGTTATTTTCGGTACGCACCGCGCCATGTTCTTGCCAAGGCGCGGCGCATCGGCGCGTCTCGTCAGCTGGTCCGCAACAAGCAGCGTTCCTGCAAAATGCACTGGACCACCGATGCCCGCTCCAACACGGTAACGGTGATGGAATTCAGTGAACCTGCCAGTGAGCTGACCATCATTTTTGAGGCTCGCGGCGTGTATTACGGCGTTAAAGGAGTCGAGGCGTTTCCGCTGGAATCCCGGGCCGAAGAAATTCCGGTGCAGTACACCCCCGACGAATGGACCGACCTGGCCGGTTACCTACGCCCTCATGCCGAGGATCAAGACGCGAGCCTGGCCGCATGGACCAAGAGTTTCGTTGCCGACGACCAGGATCGAACCACCGATGTCTTGCACCGGATGCTGCACATTTTTCGCGACACGTTCACCTATCGTCCGAGGGACGCCGAAGGAACCCAGTCGCCCGGTGAAACCCTGCGCGCCAAATCCGGCACTTGCCGGGACTATGCCTGGCTCATGATCGAGGCATTGCGCCGGCTCGGGTTCGCGTCGCGCTTCGTCACCGGTTATCTTTACGATGCGGCGCTGGATGGCGGCGCGGTCGGCGTGAGCGGATCCGGCGCCACCCACGCGTGGCTGCAGGTCTTTCTCCCAGGTGCCGGCTGGCTGGACTACGACCCGACCAACCAGATCAGTGCCGGTTTTGATTTGATTCCGGTGGCGGTAGCCCGACATCCGGCGCAAGCAATCCCGCTGGCAGGGTCGTGGTTTGGTGAAGCGAACGACTACCTGGGCATGACGGTCAACGTCGCCGTCCAGAAGATCGGGAACGCGCCCGATCTGTCCGCACGATAGATCGTGCTCGAATTCGATGACAGCTTCCTGCTGTCGGAGATTTCGCGGTCAAAACGCAAGAAGTACCCATGCAGCCGCGCTGCATAGGCCAGAAAGCCAAACAATTGAAAGCCAGAACAATGCATCGTCGCGTGACATGAAGCTTCCGGCAATTCCAGCCTGGTGCGGCGCCTGTGCGCATATACCGGAGCGCTGCCATGAAAATCTTGTTATCGCGCGCCAAGAATTTGGGATTCCGCGCCGAAAATCTCGCAAGGATGCCTTTTCGACCATGCCCATGGCTTTGAGTTAACGGTCTGGACTGCCCGACCCTAGGTGCCGCCCTGTCGCTCGTCGTCGGCCTTGTCACGAGCTTCCAACGCTATCGGCGCGCCTCTCGCTGGAACGCAATTGGACAGCCGGAATTCTCTTGGCGTGGTTCCTGTCCATCGCTTGAATGCGTGGGTGAAGGAGCTGACTTCCTGATAGCCCAACAGCCACGCTATTTGAGTGATAGGCAGTTCGCGATCACTGAGATAGCGCTGGGCAAGAGCTGATCTCAGCCTGTCGAGTACTTCGGCGAAGGTTACACCCTCGTCTCGAAGCTTCCTCGATAACGTACGCGAACTCATGCCGAGCTGGCGGGCGACTTCCGAAAGTTCAACGCGCCCATGCGGAAGCAGCTGCGGCATTAATCCCTCCACGCGCGAATGATTGCTCCCGCGTAATCCCGGTCGGTGAGCAAGCGCCTCTTCTGCATATCGTCGCAGCAAGTCGTTCAGATGAGGGTCGCGCCCGACGATCGGCATTGAAGCGGCCAGCGCCGGAAGCATTATCTCATCCGCATCGGCGTCAAATTCCACCTCGGTTCCAAAGAAGGCCTTGAACGCCGCCGGCGAGCCGGACCTGGCATGCCTGACTTTCAGTCTACGCGCGGCTACTCGACTGCCGGTAAGCTGTCGGCATATGCGCATCAGCGCAACCAGCCAAAACTCGATCTGATGCCGATCGGAGCCTCGGTCTACGTTTACGTAGTCGATGGCGCTGCTGGCCGGGAGCGACGACTTCCTGAACAAATCCGATCTTGTAAGCCCGCGCTGCGTTGAACTCGTCGCACAGGAAAAAATGATACATCGCATCTCCCCAGCCAGCCCGCGTCAAATACCGGAAGTGCGCACCACCAAGGGGCGCGATCCCGCGCTTGGATTCCATCTGGCAGAACCGTGCGTCGTCGGCCGCGACGACGATGTCGCCAGCCAGCATCATTTCGATGCCGATCGTAAAACAGATCCCCTGCACTGCCGTCACAATCGGCTTGCGACAACGGCTTTTCAGCGCGAACGCGTCGACGTTTCCGGGCTTGATCTCGGTATTCTCGGCCTTGGGTCCAAAGAATTTCGGCATATCCAGCCCGGCTGTGAAATCAGGGCCTTCGGCGCAGAGTACCCCGACCCAGTAATCGTCCGTTCGGTCGAGAAGCGTCATCGCGTCCGACATCTGGGCCATCATCTGCGGACTGAAGGAGTTCTTCTTCGCCACATTGTCGATGATGATCTTGAAGACATGCCCGTGCACCTCGGTGCGGATCTGGCCGACATGGGTTCTAGTGTCGTTCATTTGTTGCCTCCGAATTGTTTCCAGGGGACTGTGCAACGACACGCAGGCTCCGATCGACTGGCGTGCAGCTAATTATTCCCTGCCAGCCAGCTTGGAACGGTCGCCGAAGCACTGGCTACAGAAAATTTGGATTAGACCTTATTCAGTGGCGATGCGCCCTGCTTCGAACCTTTCATCGCTCTACTCAGCTCAGCGCCGCGAACGCGGTCCGCTCGAAAGCCATCAGTTCTTCCGTCCGGCCGTCACGCACCTTTAGTAGCCACTGCGGATCCTGAAGCAGCGCCCGGCCCACCGCGACGAGATCGAACTCCTCGCGATCGAGGCGGCGGATCAACTCGTCGAGGGACGCCGGACGGGAACTCTCGCCGCCGTATGCGGCGATGAATTCGCCGGTCAGACCGACCGACCCGACCGAAATCGTCGGCACGCCCGTCACCTTCTTGGCCCATCCGGCGAAATTCAAATCGGAGCCCTCGAACTCCGGCTCCCAGAAGCGCCGTTGCGAGCAATGCAGAATGTCGACTCCCGCGTCGACCAGAGGTTTGAGCCAGGCTTCCAATGCGCGAGGCGTATCGGCCAGCTTCACTTCAAAGTTCTGCTGCTTCCATTGGCTGATGCGGAGCACTATCGGAAAATCCGTTCCGACCGCCTTGCGCACCGCGTGGACGATATCAGCGGCAAACCTGGCCCGGCCGGGCAGGTCCTTGCCACCGTAAGCATCCTCGCGGCGATTGGTGCCCTCCCAGAAGAACTGATCGATCAGATAGCCGTGCGCGCCATGCAATTCGACGGCATCGAATCCCAAGCGCTTCGCCGCAAGCGCCGCATCGGCAAAA
Source organism: Bradyrhizobium sp. AUGA SZCCT0158 (assembly GCF_018130065.1). Classification (GTDB taxonomy): domain Bacteria; phylum Pseudomonadota; class Alphaproteobacteria; order Rhizobiales; family Xanthobacteraceae; genus Bradyrhizobium. The sequence goes on from NZ_JAFCME010000007.1 coordinate 223,104, forward strand.
GCGCGAATGACGTCAGCGATGGCCTCTTCGCTCATCGGCTCGCCGAACTTCTTCTCCGGTCGCGACAGGCCGGACGGACTGTCGTAGGCGCCGGGAGGAGACCAATTCTCGGCGCGCGTGCGAACGGCTCCGACATGCCATAACTGCGGCGCCATCAGGCCACCCGCGGCGTGCACCTCGTCAACCACACGCCGCCACGCTGCCAATTCCTTATCGCCATGAAAGCGGGGAACATTCGGATCGTTCAGGGATGCCGGACGATCCACGCCCGTCCCCTCCGATATGATGAACCCGACCGCCCCTTCGGCACGGCGCCGATAGTACCGCGCGACGTCTTCGGTCGGAATTCCGCCCGGAGAGAATGAGCGCGTCATCGGCGCCATTACGACCCGGTTCGGCAAGTTAAGCCCTTTCAGCTGGAAAGGCCGGAAAAGTGCGTCGCTGGACATTCGCGCTTCCTTGGTCAGTTGGTCGCTCTGCGGGCTCCGATCACACGCATCGCTGGTTCAAAAGGCAAGCTCACTTTTCCTCGGCGCTGAGAACCTTCCCGAATTGATCCCACGTGCTGCCGTTCCAGCGCTGCAGCTGCAGCTGCGTGTACGCCATACTGCTTTCCGGCCCGGTGTTGACCGTAACACCCGGTATGAGCGTGGGGAGTGACAGCCCGCGGATGCTCCGCGATTGCTTGACGATATTCTCCCGCGAGAGATCGTCACCGCACTGCTTGAGCACCTGCTCCAGAATCTGTCCCTGCTGCGTCCCGAACACATAATTGGCATCACCGATGTCCGCGCCAGGCAGGTATTTCGCGAAATGCTCACGGTACCATTTGATGCCAGGGTCGTCGGCCCACTTCTTGTCGTTCGGATCCTTGGTGATCGTTGCTGCGATGATGCCCACAGCCTTTTCCGGTCCCGCGGGAACGATGGTTGAAGAGACCGAGCTCGAAACGAAATTGATCAGGAACAGAGGCTTCCAACCAACCTCATCGGCCTTCTTGATAGCCTGAGCCGCGAACTTCGGCGTGCCGGCAACCAGGAACGCCTCTGCGCCAGACGATTTCAACTTCACCACGTGGGAATCGATCGTCGGCTCGGTCACTTCATAGGAGGACGATACAACTTTCTTGTCGAAGTCGTCTTTCAGATAGCCTTTGAATGCATTGAGGAAGTCCTTACCCAAATCGTCGTTCTGATACAGGATCGCAATCTTGGCGTCCGGCCGGGCCTGGGTGATGTATTTCGCATAGATTCGCCCTTCCGTGTCATAGCTGGGCAGGCCCGTGGTGGTCATCGGAAATTCAGCGAAATTCGTGAACTTGGTGACGCCGCTTACGACAAACAGATGCGGCACTTTCTTCGCGTTGACGTACTTGATGGTGGCGCCGATGCCGGGCGTACCGAGCGGGCCGAACAGGAGGGCCACTTCATCGCTTTCGACGAGTTTCCTGGTCTGCTCCACCGTTTTGGGAGGGCTGTAAGCATCATCGTAAGTGATGAGATTGATCTTGCGGCCGTTGATGCCACCGCGCTCGTTGATCGAATTGACGTACGCGATCAGACCCTTCCCGGTATTGCTGAGCGGCGACGCGGGACCGCTGAACGGAAACGTAGCTCCCACCTTCACTTCGGCGCTGGTGACGCCGGGTGTTTCCGCACGCGCGTGCGCGCCGACAATCGTCACGCCGATCGCGGCCGCCAGTATAGACTTCCTGAACATCGACTTCTCCCTTGTGCGGCGACGGGCGTCGCTCATCATTCGTTGAATTTCCGTGCGGCCTCGCGACCGACTCCTGGTATGACTTCGTTCCAATCCTTGCAGTGCATCGGTCAGCCCGCGGCTGCGGCGCTGGACGCCTGCGCCGCCCGTTCGATCGCCAGCTCTCGCAGCTTGTGTTTGAGTATCTTGCCAGTGGAGGCTGACGGCAGAGCGTCGAGCACGATCAATTCGGTCGGACGCTTGTACGAAGTGAGCTGTTGGGCTGCGTACGCCTTCAGGTCTTCGGCGCTGACACTGGCGCCGGAGAGAAGTGCAACGAACGCGACGACCTCCTCGTTGCCATCAACCGGTCGTCCCACCACAGCCGATTGGACGACTTGGTCGTGCGCGTTCAGCACCGCCTCCACCTCGGCGGGATAAACGTTGAAGCCGGAGCGGATGATGAGTTCTTTGGTTCGGCCGGCGATGTAGAGATGGCCCTCGCCGTTCACTCGGGCGAGATCCCCTGTGTTGAACCATCCCTGGTCATCGATCGCCGCGGCCGTCTGCTCGGGAGAGCGATAGTAGCCAAGCATCACGTTAGGACCTCGGACGTGCAGCTCGCCCACTTCGCCGGTCGCCACCTTCTTGCCCTGCCTGTCCACGATCCGGTGCTCAATACCGGGAAGAAAGGGGCCGACCGACTCGTCCGAGACGGGATGTTCTGAACGGACACCCGACAGGCCCGGCGAACATTCGGTTATGCCGTAATTGTTCAATAGCGGGATTCCGAATTCGTCCTCGATCCGCTTCTTCAGATCGAGGTCGAGCGGCGCGCCGGCGACGGCTATGGTCCGCAGCTTGCCTCGCTCGAGTCGCTGGATACCCTTGACCGCCTTGTGTTCGAGCAGACGCTGATATGTGGCGGGAACACCGAACAGGCTCGTAATTCCCTCCTCGGCTATGGAATGGGCCAGCGCGGCGGGATCGGCCTTGGCCACAACGTACAAGGTAGCGCCGTGCATCAGCGTGGCGATCAGCAGGATCGAATACCCGACGATGTGGGACATCGGCAGCACGCCGTAGATGCGGTCGGCGGGGCCGCTTTGGCGAAGAACTCCTGAAGTCCTTGCGGTAAAGAGCAGGTTGCGGTGGCTCAGCATGACTCCCTTCGGAGCACCGGTCGTGCCCGAAGTGTAGAGAAGGCCCGCGACCTGGCGGGCGCCATCCTTTTCGACGGGCTCTGCTTGCGCATCCGCATTGAGCGGACCAATCCCGATTCCACCGAATGGCCCCACAGCGTTGATTCTAGCTCCGACGCGGCTCGCGTGATCGGCCGCTTCCTTCGAAAGCGCCGCGTTGAACAGCACACGTCTTGCGCCGCTGTGCGTTCCGATCAGATCGATCTCCCTGGCTGAGAGGCGGGGATTAACCGCAATGCCCCAAGCATCGAGCTTGCTCGCCGCGAACAGCATCGCCCCCAGGGCCACGCTGTTCTCGCTCGCAATCATCACGCGATCGCCGGGCCTGATCCCCAAACTGGAAAGGTCCTTCGCCGCTGCGTCGACAGCTTCCGAGAACTGTCGGTAGCTCCACGAACGCCTCCCTTCAACGAAGGCCGGATGATCCGGGATGTCCTGCACGAACGGCGCGTAGACCTCGTGTACCCTGGACGGCAGGCCGTCCAGCAGCTCGGCCGCAGTGATAACGTCCACGCTCCTCATGCCATCCTCCTCGCGCCTTGTTTTCGAGAGTGCTGCGTGGCCTCCCCTTTAAACGGGCAAGTCCGCTCCTTCACTTTCATCGGCCGCCGCAAGTAAATAGTTCTAAAATAGAACTGTCAAGGCGGATGGCGCAGCGCTATTCTGGAAGTGAGGACGGCTTCCATCTCACGGGCTCAATTCCTATTTGGGATTGATCGGTTGAGACGCGGATTATTCGGAGAAATCAGTGGGATAAGACTAACTCGGGGAAGTGCGTTGCCCGTTGGCACGCGCAGTCGCGATATCAGCGCTCGTCAGAGTCAGCTAATCCCACGCGAATGCTCGCTTCGCGTGCGCAGGTTGGAGAAGCTTGGCACAGGCATCGTTGTCTAGCGACTCGCAATCATCGCGTCATTGCTATGCCACTGCGGCATTGATCGCCAAGTGAACACTGGCTGAAGCTGGCAACTCGTCGTACGACGCCAGCTCATTGGGCGCCGTACGGTGAAACGTCTCGGCTGCTCGGGCATCCACAGCACAAAGTCCCCACGCATCACTCAACCTACGTTACAGGGAGCATGCGTTTGGCTGACGATCTTCAGCGGCGTAGTGAGGCTGAGAGACGCCTTCGATTAAACCTCCATGCTGCTTGCCCCAACTCCGAAGCGAAAGCAGTACAGGCGCCAGGCTCTGCCCGAAGGGGGAGATTTCATATTCCACCTTCGGAGGAATCTGTGGATAGGCATGGCGCACGATCACGCCATCGGCCTCCAGTTCGCGCAGCTGGAGTGTCAATATCCTCTGCGTGACGTTGGGGATGGCTCGGGACAGTTCCATGAACCGCTTCTTGCCAGCAAAGAGATGAAACAGGATCAGTGGCTTCCACATGCCGCCAATGACGGACAGTGTCACTCCGACCGCACATCCGCTTTTCGCGTCAAACCGCCTTGGACGCATAGACACCTCCAAAAATGGTCGCATCTGCCATTATTATGCGTTCTGCGGCATGCAGGACACGAATTCGGATCGGCGAGCCTAGGCTCCGGTCACATTCGCTCGGTTGACGTCTTTGGATGTTGCCGTCGATGCCATTGAACCGACGTCAGGTTTATATCACATGACGATCCTAATACAATAGATCTCGCAGCCTCCCGTAGGACAGCAGCGTGATCTCGGCAAGGAACTCGCTGACAGCGAGCGCCAGTGCGACGGCACGGATAAGCCTCGGCATGGCCGGCAGCCTGCCCGCGCTTCGGGGCACTCGTCGCCATGTCAGGCCCGCTGTCATATCCGCCAAGGCCCGGCTCCCCGCTTTGGCCGTCGGGTACGTCCATAAATGATAGTATCCGCTTTAATTGTGCCTTCTTGCGAAAGAGAGGCGCGACCCTAGGTCCGTGGACAACGCAACACCGACCTAGGATATGGCGATGACGTTCAAGGCACTGCTGGCAGGAAAGACAGACGGAAAGATTACGACCAACGTGGTCGAAATGAACGAGCAAGATCTCATGCCTGGCGACGTTACGGTCGCCGTCGATTATTCGACCGTGAACTACAAGGATGCGTTGGCCATTAGCGGGCGCACGGAGGTCATTCGCCAGTTTCCCCTCATTCCCGGTATCGATCTCGCTGGAACAGTGGAGGCATCCTCCTATCCCGGCATCGCAGTCGGAGACCGCGTCGTCGCCAACAGCTGGGGGTTAAGTCAGACCCATCACGGTGGATATGCCCAGAAGGCACGGCTGAAAGGCGAATGGTTGGTCAAGATTCCGGCGCCATTTTCGACAAAGGACGCTATGGCGATCGGCACAGCCGGTTACACCGCGATGCTGTCGGTTCTCGCCCTCGAACATGGCGGAATCACACCGCAGCGTGGCGACATCCTCGTAACCGGCGCCAACGGCGGCGTCGGGTCAATCGCGATCGCCCTCCTCGCCGATCTCGGCTATCGCGTCGTTGCATCTACTGGACGGCTTGAGGAAGCCGATTATCTGCGAAGTCTCGGCGCGGCCGACGTCATTGATCGACGAACGCTTTCGGAGCCTGGAGCGCCTATCGCGCGCGAGCGCTGGGCTGGCGCCGTCGACTCCGTCGGCAGTCATACGCTGGTGAACGTGCTGGCGCAGACGCAGTATCGCGGCGTGGTGACGGCCTGCGGACTGGCCCAGGGTGTGGATCTTCCCGGAACGGTTCTGCCGTTCATCCTGCGCAATGTCACCCTGGCAGGCATCGACTCGGTGAATGCGCCTCAGGCGGCGCGACTCGAGGCATGGTCGCGTTTGGCTCGCGACCTGGACCTGAGCAAGCTCGCCCGAACGATGCAGGTGGTCGGCCTTGCGGAGGTTCCCGATGTCGTGCGCCAAATGTTCGCGGGGAAGGTGCAGGGCCGCACGGTCGTCGACGTCAATGCCTAGCTATGTCGCGGCCGGACTTGCTCGGCGACGCATCGACGAAAATCGGACCGCGCGGCAACAAGACAGCAAACCCTCCTGGAGACCATTGTTTTGCGGTCGATGTCGGCGAGAGCACGTCGACTCGAAAGGCAATGGTCAATCGCGCGTCGAGGGTCCGGACCAAAGCAAGTGCGGTTCACCATTTCTCGACCCACGGCCGGAGCACGACTTCGAACGCCCAGGTCGACCGATGCTGCCGGTGAAGCTGAAGATAGGTTTTCGCGATATGGACGGGGTCGGCCATGTTGTCGTCGACCGTTGTTCCCGCCAGCCGGTGAGCGCGGGTCCCGTCCTCCTGGGTCCAGCCGATCGCGGCGTCGATCGGCACATTCGCGACGTGGATACCCTGCGGCATCAGTTCTCTTGCCATGCTTTGCGCGAGTCCGGACTTGGCGTGACACGCCATTGCAAAGGCGCCACTTGACGGGAAGCCCTTGAGCGCCGCGCTGGCGTTCGTGAAGACGATCGTTCCTCTCGCGCCGTTGGCGTCGGGTTCGTTTCCGAGCATGAGCCGAGCTGCCTGTTGACCGACCAGAAACGCAGAAAACGCCGAGTTTCGAAGGGTTTCGAGCGCCATGGCCGGGTCGGCTTCGATAACGCTCTTGCGAAAAATGCCGGGAACCCGGCCATCGATGTTGTGCACGACTAGCCTTGGGGTCCCGACGTCTCGAACAACATTTCCGAACAGCTGCGCCACGGCTGCCGGCTCACTGGCATCGCTGGCATATCGTCGCACGCCATGCGTCTTCTCAAGGGTCTCAAGGACCGCCTTGTCCGGATTCCGGGCAGCGACGCAGACACGCATGCCGTTTTCCGCGAATAGCCGGGCGCAACTCGAGCTGATGCCGGGGCCACCGCCGACAATGAGTGCGACGTCCTGTATGGAAGGTTGGGTGTCGCGCTTGGATTCAGTCATGATGCTTCCTCGGATGCGTTTTGCGAACGGCCAGCGTCGTGGCATCGCAACTCAGGCCGCGTCATTAGGGGACCTACTGTTTCACTGCAATGACGACCTTGCCCTTTGCGCGCCCGGTCTCGACGTAGGTCAGCGCATCTCCAGTCTTCTCAAACGGAAAGACCTTATCCACGACCGGACGGATCACGCCGGCTTCGATCAGCGACGTGATTTCGCTCAGCTGCTGTCCCTGCGCACGCATGAGCAGGAACGAGAAGCGCACACCCAGGCTTTTGGCGTGCTTCCGCACACCACGGCTCAGGAGGCGTATCACCAGCTTCAGGAACAGGTTCATCCCAAGCTCCTTGGCGAATTCGGGATCCGGCGGCCCCGAAATCGAAATGAGGAGGCCACCCGGCTTGAGCACGCGCAGGGATTTTTCGAGCGTCTTGGCGTCCTGGCTGTGCAAGACCAGATCGTAGCCCGACAAAACCTTCTCGAAATCCTGCGTCTTGTAGTCGATGACAATGTCCGCGCCGAGACTCTTGACCAGCTCGACATTTTTCGTGCTCGTCGTCGTCGCAACTATCGCGCCGAGATGCTTGGCAAGCTGGATGGCAAAAGTCCCCACACCACCGGAGCCGGCCTGAATGAAGACCTTCTGCCCGGGCTTCAGCTTGGCCACCTCTACCAGAGCCTGCCAGGCGGTCAGCCCCACGAGCGGAATGGACGCGGCTTCTTCCATGCTGATGTTTTTGGGCTTCAGCGCCACGTCGGCTTCATTGATGGCAATGAATTCCGCGAATGTTCCGACCCGATGATCGCGCGGCCGTGAATAGACCTCGTCGCCCGCCTTGAATCGCCTGACCTTGGGACCAACCCTGGTGACGATCCCCGCCACATCGTGACCGAGAACGAAAGGCGGACGATACGACAGGAAGCTTTTGAATTCTCCGTCCCTGATCTTAGAGTCCAGAACGTTCACACCGGTTGCGTGAACTCGAACCATGACATCATCGTCGCGCACCTCCGGCTCTTGCACTTTGGCCAAGCGCAGAGCGCCCTTCTTTTTGTACTTGTCGACAACGAATGCCTTCATGGCGTCTTCTCCAATCTGAAATATGTCGCGGCGTCAGGCGCCGAGGAAGGACAGGGCCTTCGGCACAAAAACGGCGTGGTTCTGAAAAATCCCGCCATGCCCGGCATCTTCGTAGATGACCAGTTCTGCGCCCGGGATACGGCGCGCCATATCGATGCTGTTTTCGGTCGGCACCATGATATCGTTCTCGCCATTCGCGATCAGCACCGGAACGCGGATGCTGCCGAGATCCTGAGGCGCCTGTCGGCCCCAAGCGGTGATCGCCTTCACCTGCCGCCAGAAAGCGCTGGGCGTAGGTCCTTTGTCCCGGCCTGCCTTGCGCTCTTTCAGCCGTTCCAGGAAGGCTGCCGCCGCTTGCCGGCCGTTGGTCGTGGACGTGAAGAACAGATAGAATTTTGGATCCCGCAGCGTCAGAAATCCTTTGATCATCAAAGGCCAGGATACCGGCCACACCTTGTCGATACCTGTGCCGCCCGCCGGGCCCGTGCCGGCCAGAATGAGCTTTCGCACCAGCTCCGGTGCCTTCAGCGTGATATCCTGCGCCACAAATCCGCCGAGGGAAAAGCCGACCAGATCGACTTTTTCGAAGCCCAGCGCGCGGATCAGGGCAATCGCATCCCGCGCCATTTCATCGATGGTCACAGGCGCTGTTCCGCCCGATGCACCGATACCCCGGTAATTGGTCGCGATCACGCGATGCTTGCTGGCGAGACCATCGACAATCCGCGGATCGAAATTGTCCAGAACAGCGCCCCAATGATTAAGAAGGATGAGCGGCACGCCGCTCCGAGGGCCGATGTCGCGGTAGACGAAAGATGTCCCCCCGACATTTATCGAGAGCGTGGGTGCATCTATGTAGCGCGTCCCCCGTCCGATGTTAGTAACAGAACTAGCCATGGCTTTCTCCAGTGTCCGGCTCGGACCGAAAATTCCAAGATGGACGGGATATTCGGCCGGATGGCACAACTCCCCTCTTTGCGCGCCAGTACATGTGCTGAATTACGCCAGCCCGAACTGCGACCGCAGAATCTTGTCGAACAGGGCCCGAGGACACCCGGCGTAGGCGACCTGCCGCGCGGCCTTGCCACACGACGAGCCGGCGAAGACCGTTGTCTTCTTGCGCTCCGGCGCACTCAAACCCGGCATTATTTTACCTCTCAGCTATAAAACAGCCCACTTTCCTCATTTTTTTATGACGATCGTCATCTTATGTGTTAGATGATGATCGTCATGAAAAAAGTCAAGCGGAGTTTTTACGAATCTGAGATCGCTCGGCCGTGGTCAGGACCAACAGGCGCAGGTCCTGCGACCAACGGAGTGAGAAAACGATGAGGGTGTCGCGAGAGAAGGCGCTCGAGAACCGCGAGCACATCATCGGGACTGCGGCGCGCCTGCTGCGCGAGCATGGTTTCGAGGGGATCGGCGTTGCCGACATCATGAAAGCTGCCGGCCTGACCCATGGCGGCTTCTATCGCAACTTCGCTTCAAAGGATGATCTGGCGGTCAAGGCCAGCGAACGTGCGATCGCGGACACGACAGCGTTGCTGAAGGATGGACTGGCCCAACAGCCCAAAGATCCGTTTCGCGAACTCATCGAACGCTATGTGTCATCGGCCCATCGCGACGATCCAGGGTCCGGGTGCATTCTGCCGGCATTGGCCGTGGACGCCGCGCGGAGCGACGACCCTGCGCTCCGCGCTGTCTTCATCACGGCGATTCAAAACTATCTCGAACAGATTGGGAAACTGTCGTCCGCGAACCCGAGGGCCATCGGCAGCAGACATCCCGCGGCTATCCTCTCGGAAATGATCGGCGCTGTCATATTGTCTCGGGTGATTGCGGATGCCCCTCTGGCGGAATCGCTGATGGCCGCCGTGGTGACGGATATTGCCGGACCATCCCCGGAAAACAAATCGGCCGAGGGGTGACTTCAGCGTTTGGTCTCACCTGAAATTAGGAGCGCGTTTCTCGATGAAGGCCCGCACGGCTTCGGCATGCTGCGCGGTGCTCGCTGCGAGGATCATCTTCTCGGCCTCGTGGTCCAATGACGTCAGGAAGTCAGCCGACAAAGCAAGGTCGAGATTATCCTTGATGGAGGCAAACGCACTCCCCGGACCGTTCGCCAACGTCCTCGCGATCTCAAATGCTTCGCTCTGCAGGTTGACATCAGGCACCACGCGATTTACCAGCCCCAGCGCTTCGCAGCGGCGTGCGTCGATCCGTTCGGACAAAAACATCAGTTCGCGGGCACGCGCCGTCCCGGCCGCCCGGGTCAATAGCCACGAAATTCCGTAATCACCGGTGAGCGCAATCCTGGCATAACCAGTCGTCATGATGGTGGATTCGGCTGCAATACGAATGTCGCAGGCGAGCGCGATCGCAAGCCCAGCGCCAGCCGCCGGTCCCGGCAGGGCCGCGATGGTGGGTTTACGCACCGAGACAAGCACGCCGGTCAATGTCCGCTGACGCTCCTTCAGTCGCGCAACCTTGTCGCTGATTGACATCGCCGGTGCGGCCGAACTACCGCCCATCCCCTTGACGTCGCCACCCGAACAGAAAGCAGTGCCTGCACCAGTAATCAGCAGTGCGCCGACGTCCGGATCGTCCCCATTCTGCTTGATCATTCGGCGCAACGCCGGCGTGAGCTGGTCGGACAGCGAATTTCGCGCCTCGGGCCGATTCAAGGTGATTACGGCAACGCGATCCCGAATCGCGCACAGCAGTTCGTCCGTCCCTGTATCAATCGAGATTGACTCATCCGTCATGGTTCTGACCTTTCAGGTCCAGCGTCTGCGGCGCTCTTAGATGAGTAAGCGCGTTACTCGACTGTAACCGCGTTCTGTCACCAGTTTTCGCGGAATGGCCGCAATTCCGCGAGGAATGACCAGGCCGATCGGTCCTGACTGTAGAGATGATACAGTTCGTCGGCGATGGCGACAGGCTTGATGAAGAATTCATCCGGTTTGTCGCTCATCCGCGCTCGCATCCGGGGCGTATCGATCACGGCGTCGATGAGGACATAGGCGACGTGGACGCCGAGAGGTCCCATGTCACGTGCGATCGACTCGGCCAATATACGCTGCGCCGCCTTTGTCGGAGCGAAGCCGGCGAAATTGGCCTTCCCCCGGATCGAAGACGTGTTGCCGGTCACCAGGATCGCGCCCTTGCCGCGATCGATCATGTCAGGAGCCACTTCGCGGGCCAGGTACAACAAGCCCATTACGTTGACCTCGAAATTGCCCTTCAGCATCTTCGGATCGATCTCGCGAAAGCTTCCCCAGCCTCCTCCGACCGCGTTGTGGATGAGAACCTCGGCGGCTCCAAAACGGCGCTTTACGTCATTAACGACGGTCCGCACCTGGCTCTCGTCGGACACGTCGCAGGTTACCGCGTGCACATCGGGAAGCTCTTGCGCAAGGCGGTTGATGAGTTCCGCTGAACGGGCAAGCGCAATGATACGAAATCCGCCTGCAGAGAACCGCTTGACGATGGCCGCTCCCGTGCCCGGCCCTACTCCGGTCACGATCGCGACTGGTTTATCGGTCATTTTAGCGCTCCCTTCGAGCTATTGTCCGGCCGCTCTCATGTGAATTCGCTCGGATTGCGATTGATAGGTGGCAGCCTCGTGCGCGGACACCAGGGCCAGACGGACCGCTACGTTCTTGTGGTAGGGCGTGCCCGCAATGGGATCGCGGTTACCGCTTTCCGTGAGCAGATTGATGCGTGGCCCGTTGATCAGGCGCTCTCCGTCCAACGTCGGGTATGCCTGACCGTAACCGTGCGGCAGCGCCAGCTGGCCATTCCGCATGGCATCGTCGACCTTGCAGCGGACAACGAGCCGTCCGACCACCGACTCGACGGCGATCCAGTCACCATCCTCTGCGCCCAACTCGCTCAGGTCGCTCGAATTGATCAACATGGCGCCGTCCGGATCCTCGCGCCGCCACGCGGGATCGCGAAAGATCTGGTTGGCATTGAACATGCGGCGGCCACCTGCCGCCAACATGAACGGAAACTCCTTTGGCGCGCCCGCTGCTTGCGGATCGAGCCGCGCCAGCCATTCCAGCATCTGCGGGACCACCAGCCGAACCTTGCGGTCCGAATGGCTGATCAATGACCAGACCTCGTCATAGTCGTGCCGGGTAACGGCCGTGCCTTGCCGGGTGGCAACGATCGTGTCGAACAGGAGATCGCCGAGCTGGTGATCCGCCTCCTCGTCCGACGCGCCGATCGCCCGCCGCACCGCTTGCGGCGATCGCTTCGCGCAAGCCAGCGCCGCCCCCCACAAGGGTGCCGCTGCCGCCGTGCCGTCCGGAAGCGTCTGTCCCAGCGTATGGTAGAGCACCAGGGCAGGAACTGCGCCGGGGTTTTCCGCGATGAAAGCACGAAAGGCGACGGCGAACTCTGCTCGCGAACGCCGCGCCGTCTCCCGCAGGGGCGCGAGCACATTGTCCCCTGGTAGAAGCCCAAGGGCGATGGCAAGCCGCGTGTAGATCTCAGGCTCCGGCAGGGTGCCTGCAAGCGGCGGCAACACACCGGCACGAACATGAAAATAGTTCGTCGGAAATTCGAAGTTGAACAGGGTGAATTCAGTTTTCTCGAACTGTGAGGACGCCGGGAGAACGTAATGCGCGAGCTGTGCGGTTTCGGTCATCGCAACGTCGACCACAACGCATAGGTCCAGCGAGCGCAGCGCGCGTTCCACGGCCTGGGTGTTTGCGGCCGTGTTGGCGGGATTGGAACTGTCGATCCAGGCGCATCGCAACCGGTCGGGATGGTCCGTGAGCACCGCTTCGGGGAAAATGTTGGGCGGCAACAGGCCCCCAATAATCGCGTCGCCGGTCGGTGCGAATGTCTGGTTCGGAGAATTGCCCCATAGCGGTTGAAGCCAGCTATGCAATTGGTTAGTACCTTTACGGCCGAAATTGCCGGAAAGCATGATCAGAAGCTTTTCGAGATAGGAGTTGAGCGTCGAGTTGATGCCTTGCTGGATGCCGAGCTCGACCCGCACCACCATGGCCCTCGCCGCTGCGATCATCGCGGCGCAGCGCTCCAGATCCGCGATCGAGATATCGGCAGCGGCAGCCCATTCTTCAACGGGGATATCTAATAGCGCCTGCCTCACTTCCGCGAATCCGATCGTGTGCTCCTCAATGAAGGCATGATCGATCCCGTCGGACCGGACAAGCGTGGCCAGCAGCGCGCCTAGGAGAAACGAGTCCGCGCCGGGACGAACCGCGAGATGCAGATCCGCCATTTCGGCGGTTTCGGTTCGCCTGGGATCAATGACGATCAGCTTGCGTGCGGGATCCTTGCGGATTTGATTGAGATGATCGCGCGCATTGGGGAAGCCGTGCGCAATCCAGGGATTTGCACCGATGACAAGCAAGAGATCGCAATGATGGACGTCCTCGGCGGTGTGGCACGTCTGGCTGCCGAACATGTGGCCATTGACCCAGAAGTCGCCGGTTTTTTCCTGCGAAAGGGCATTGAAGACGCTGCGCGAACCCAGTGCGCGCAACAATCCGCTGGCATAGGCGCCGCCGGCGTGGTTGCCCTGCCCGCCACCGCCGTAAAGGGCAATAGTCTTGCCGCCATATCTGTCGACGATGTCTCGCAGCCGATCTGCGATTTCTGCGATCGCCACGTCCCACTCGATTGCATCGAAACCGCCGTCGGCGCGACGACGCAGCGGAGTCGTAAGCCGATCCTTGTCATTCGCATAATATGGAATCCGGGTCGCCTTGTTGCACAGGTAGCCCTGTGATTTCGGGCTCGAACGGTCGCCCCGTACTTTCTCGAGGCGCCCCTCGTTGACCAGGACTTCGATCCCGCAATTGATGTAACACAGGTTGCAGGCCGTCTTGAGCCATTTGCCGGCCGTCATTTTGACCTCCCTTGTTATGATTTTTCGCAGCGCGTCGCCTTTGTTGTTTTTCGTTGCGGCTTCCGAGTCCGGCCGCCTGCGGTCTTGCGTCCGGCATCGAGGATGCGGTCGGAAAGTTTCCCCGCGCCGACGGCACGCGACAGCACGATCGATCCCACCATGGTTGCGATAGCGCCTGTCGCGATTTGGCGGGCCTGTCCAGGTGGCTCACCGGGAAGCAACTCGACAAGGGCGTCGATCATCCTCTCCAGTTTGGAAGCCAGGGCCTGCTGCTCGCTCGGGCTCGATCGCGCGACATCGACGGCCAGGGTTGGAAGCGCGCAACCGTGTTTGGGATTGTCGCGATGCCGGGGACTAAGATAATCGGCGATCAACGCCTCGAAACGTTCCCCGTCGGCCTTCCCGTTCGCCAGTTTTCTCCATCGTCCAGTCGTTTGGTCCATCGCAAAGGCGATCGCCTCGCTGACAAGCGCGGCACGCGACTCGAAATGGTTATAGAAGCCGCCGTGGGTCAGACCCGCGAGCTTCATCAAGTCGACAACACTGAGCCCTTCCGCGCCTTTTTGGCGCAAACCGTAGGAAGCATTTTCAACGATTCGATCGTGGGTTTGACGCCTGTGGTCTTCTACGTATCGCATCGCCACTCCGTGCAAGGTCCTAAGGTGATCGGCTGCACAACCCGTCCCCATCCCCTCGAAGCAATTCTGGAACCGCGCGTCCTTGAAGTTCACGGCAACATTTCATTGCAATGCTGGCTATCTTATATGACTATCATCATATAACAACACCTATCAACAGGAGAGTTCGCCATGGCCACCGCTTCCGACCCCGTCGTCATCCTTTCTGCCGCCCGCACGCCGCTCGGCCGCTTCATGGGCGAGTTGTCGCCTCTCAGCGCCCACAAGCTCGGCTCCCACGTGATCGGCGCGGCGCTGGAACGGGCCAAGCTGGCGCCCGAGCGGATCGATGAGGTTTTCATGGGCAACGTCTTGCCGGCCGGACAAGGCCAGGCGCCGGCACGCCAGGCCGCCCGCGGCGCCAAACTGCCGGATGCCACCGGCGCCACCACCGTCAACAAGGTCTGCGGCTCCGGCATGAAGGCGACCATGCTGGCTCACGACATCATCAATGCGGGCTCGGCCTCGATCGTACTGTCGGGCGGCATGGAGAGCATGAGCAATGCGCCCTATCTGCTGGCCAAGGCACGCGGCGGTTACCGCGCCGGCCATGACCGGATCATCGATCACATGATGATGGACGGGCTGGAGGACGCCTATGAGACCGGCCGCTCGATGGGCGATTTCGGTGAGGCCACCGCGGAAGCCTATCAATTCACCCGGAAGGATCAGGACACCTACTCGATGGAGACTTTGACCCGCGCCCGCAAGGCGGTCGAGGGTGGCGCATTCAAAGCCGAGATCGCGCCGATCACACTGACCGAAAAGACCGGGCCGCGGCTCATCGCCAATGACGAGCACCCGCTCAAGGTCGATCCCGCCAAGATCCCCGGTCTGAAAGCCGCGTTCCGCGCCAACGGCACCATCACGCCGGCCGCCTCCTCGGCGAATGCCGACGGCGCCGCGGCGCTCATTCTCGCAAAGCGCTCGCTCGCGGATCGCGACGGCCTCCCCGTACTGGCCGAGATCAAGAGCCATGCCACCCACAGCCAGGAGCCGCAATGGTTCACCACCGCGCCGATCCCGGCCATTCGCAAGCTGCTGGACAAGGTCGGGTGGAGCGTCGGCGATGTCGATCTGTTCGAGATCAACGAAGCCTTCGCCGTGGTAGCGATGGCCGCGCAGAAGGACCTCGGCATCCCCCGCGAGAAGCTGAACGTCAATGGCGGCGCCTGCGCGCTCGGTCATCCGATCGGTGCCACCGGCGCGCGCCTGATCGTGACGCTGCTGCATGCGCTGGAGGCGCAGAACCTCAAACGCGGCGTTGCAGCCCTTTGCATCGGTGGCGGTGAAGCCACCGCCATCGCGATCGAGCGCGTCGTCCGCAGGTAGCACGGCCGAACCGACCAGAAAGGGCTCGGCGAGCGCGCGAACCGCGTCACTCGCCGCCTTGTGACCTGCCTATCCCTATCAGCGCGAAAGTTCCCATGGCTGGCCAGTGCCAAACGACCAAAAGCGTGCCGAGGGACGTTCCCGTCTCCAGCGGCCTGGCGATCGCAGTTCTTTCCGTCCTGGCCGCCATGGGAACGCTCGCGACCAATATCTTGCTGCCGTCGCTGCCACAAATTGCGATCTCATTGAATGTGACCAGCGCAGCGGTTACATCCGCCATCACCGTCTTTCTTGCGGTGTTCGGGATAGGCCAGCTCCTGGTCGGACCGCTTTCGGATCGCTACGGAAGACGCTGGCCAGTCCTGATCGGATTTGCCGTGTTCTTCGGGGGCAGCGTCTGGTGCGGTCTGGCAACAGATCTACCTAATCTTCTGGCCGGCCGCATCGTGCAGGCTGCTGGCGCTTGCGCGACGTCAGTGTTGTCTCGCGCCATTGCCCGCGACATGTTCAGTGGGCCGGCATTGGCGCGCGCGATGGCGCTGATCATGATCGTGATGTCCGCAGCCCCCGGATTCTCGCCTCTGCTTGGCGGCGCACTCGATCACAGTTTTGGCTGGCGCTCCGAATTCGCTCTCGTCGCTGCCTTTGCCGCAGTTGGCGCGATTGCCTACGGCATTGTCCTCGGCGAAACTCACAAGTCGATCCGCACTCCGCTCAACCTGGTCGCAATCGCCAGGACCTATGCTGGCCTGATTGGCGATCGTCGTTTCGCGATCCCGGCTGCAACCTCGAGCCTGATCCTAGGCGGTTTGTTCTCCATGTTTTCGGCTGCGCCGCGCCTGTTCATTGAAGCGATGCACTTCACGCCTATCCAGCTCGGCCTCTTCTTCGCCGGCACCGTCTTTATCGTATTCGCCGCGGGCATGCTGGCGACGAAATTGGCGCCACGCTACGGGCTCGATCGCCCAATCCGGGCGGGACTGTGGGCGACGGCCGCGAGCAGCGTTGCGATCCTGCTCATCTCGAAGATCAGCCCGACTTTCTTGCCGTTTCTGGGCGCGATGTGCGTCTTCCTCCTCGGCATGGGCGTTGTCAGTCCACTGGCTACCGCCCGCGCGCTCTCTCCATTCGGGGAGAAAGCCGGCGCGGCCTCGGCACTGCTGGGCTTCTGGCAGATGATGAACGCCGCAATCGGCGTATGGCTTGCTGCCACGGTGTCGCATGAAGCAATGTTGGCGCTGGGCGTCGTGCTGAGCGGGTTTTCACTGCTGGCGCTTGGTCTGTACGCGCGGGGTCTGAGGTCACCTGCTCCCCATTAGGAGCCATGGAACTCCGGTTTGCTGCTGCCTGGCGGGCGCGGCATCTCAAACATGTTCTCCGTCTTGACCTCGAGGTAATCACCACCACGGCCGGCGCGCAGTATGGGACGCGCAAGTGCAGTGTTGTAGACGCCGTCCTCGATCAAAGACTTGTCGATGTATACTGCGACGACCTCGCCGAGTACGAACCATCCTTCGACCTTCTCACCGCGCGCATTCGCCAACTGAGAGACCTCGACGACCTTGCATTCCATCGCGGCCCTGCTCTCGCCTACCCGCGGCACCGCTACGTGGCGCCCGGGGATTGGCGTCAGCCCTGCTGTTTCGAACTCGCTCACGCCGTGATCGAGCGGCGTCGCCGTCACGTTCATGCGCTCGCCCAGATCCATCGTAACTAGATTCCAAACAAATTCGTGGGTCTCGCTGATGTTCTTGACGGTGTCCTTCCACGAAATTGAGGAGAACCCGATTATCGGAGGGTCGTAGAGGAACGCGTTGAAGAAGCTGTATGGAGCGAGGTTCAGTTGACCAGCCGCATTGCGTGACGAAATCCAACCAATCGGACGCGGCGCGACAATCGCGTTGAATGGATTATGTCGGAGCCCGTGGCCCTTCGAAGGCTCGTAGTAGTGGAAGTCGGCCAGATGCATGAATTCCCCCGGCAGTGATATTTTGCTCGGAAAGCTCACGCGATCGCCCGAGCGGCAACCGGCCTCTGCCCGGCATCATCGAGGAAGCCAGTCAGACGCTGACGGATGATACGTTCGGCATCCACCATGATGCGGTCGATCAGTTCTTTGACCGTGGGAATGTCGTGAATGAGGCCCGCGACCATGCCGCAACTCCAGGCGCCAGCGTCCATGTCGCCGTCGATCATCACCTTGGGATAAACACCCGCCACCTGATCGTGGATATCCTCGATCTTGAGTTGCTTGCCCTTGGCTCGTTCGATTTCGAGCAACTGCTCAACGCCCTTGTTGTTCAGAACGCGCTCGGTATTCCGGAGCCCGCGCATCACCAGACGGGTGTCGAGTTCCGTTGCCTTCACCAGCGCATCCTTGACGTTCTGGTGTACCGGCGCTTCCTTGGTAGCGATAAAACGCGTTCCCATGTTCATGCCGGCGGCGCCCATCGCCAGCGCCGCGACCAGGCTGCGCGCGTCCGCCATACCGCCGGAGGCAACGAACGGTATCTTCAGTTCCTCGGCTGCACGCGGCAGCAGGATCATGTTGGGCATGTCGTCTTCGCCGGGATGGCCGCCACATTCGAACCCGTCGACGCTAACGGCGTCGCAGCCGATCTGCTCGGCTTTCAGCGAGTGGCGAACCGAAGTGCATTTGTGGATGACCTTGATGCCTGCCGCCTTCAAGGCAGGCATGTACTGCTCGGGGCTACGCCCTGCGGTTTCGACGATCCTGATGCCGCCTTCCCTGATGGCTGCAATGTATTCCGGATAGGGAGGTGCGCTGAACGTTGGCAGAAAGGTCAGATTCACCCCGAATGGCTTATCGGTCATTTCGTGACAGCGAGCGATCTCCTTTGCGAGAAGTTCAGGCGTTCTTTGCGTCAATCCAGTGATGAGACCGAGGCCGCCAGCATTGGACACGGCCGCTGCCATTTCAGCAAAGCCCACAAAATGCATTCCGCCCTGGATGATGGGGTGTTCGATGCCGAACAATTCAGTAATTGCTGTCTTCACAAGGAGCTCCTGTTTATCTATCGCGCTTTTTGCTCAATGAACGATTTCGAGAAGTCCCGCAGCGCCCATGCCGCCGCCCACGCACATCGTAACGACGGCGTATTTGGCCTTGCGTCGGCGACCCTCGATCAAGGCGTGGCCGGTCAGCCGGGCTCCGGTCATGCCGTAGGGGTGGCCAACCGCGATCGAGCCGCCATTGACATTGAGCTTCTCCGGATCGATCCCGAGCTTGTCGCGGCAATAGATTACTTGTACCGCGAATGCCTCGTTCAATTCCCAGAGATCGATATCGTCGATTTTGAGACCGTGACGCTTGAGTAGCCGGGGCACAGCGTAGACCGGCCCTACTCCCATCTCGTCCGGCTCGCAGCCTGCCGCGACAAACCCGCGGAAAATGCCGAGCGGCTTCAGTCCCTTCTGCGCCGCCAGCTTGTCGCTCATGATGACGGCAGCACTAGCGCCGTCGGAGAGCTGGCTCGCATTGCCGCCGGTGATGGTGAAGCCCGGTCCCTTGGCCGGCTTGACGCCTGCGAGAGCCTCAGCGGTGGTATCAGGACGCGGCCCCTCGTCAGCCGACAGAGTCACTTCCCGATATGACACCGCACTGGTCGCCTTGTCGGCGACTGCCATTGTTGTCTTGATCGGTGCGAGTTCGTCGTTGAAGCGGCCGCCCTGCTGCGCTGCCGCGGTCCGGCGCTGGCTCTCCAAGCTATATTCATCCTGGCGTTCGCGCGAGATGCCGTAACGCTTTGCCACGATCTCGGCCGTATCCAGCATCGCCATGTAAGCGTCTCCCTTCATAGCGAGCAGTTCCGGGTCGACAGCATGAAACGTGTTTATCTGGTTGTTTTGCACCAGGCTAATCGACTCACCACCGCCGCCGATAGCGACTTCCACGCCGTCGAAAATCACCGACCGCGCAGCCAGGGCAATCGCCTGCAGGCCGGACGCGCATTGGCGATCGATGGTTGTCCCGGCCACGCTCACTGGAAGTCCGGCCCGTAATAGCGCCTTTCGAGCGATATTGGTGCCAGTAGTGCCCTGTTGCATGGCGCAACCCATCACGACGTCCTCCACTTCGGCACCCTCGACGTTGGCCCGTGACAATGCAGCGGAAATAGCATGACCCAGCAACGTCGCGCCTTCGGTATTATTGAGGGCGCCCTTGTAGGCCTTGCCAATGGGGGTGCGAGCAGTCGATACGATTACGGCTTCGGTCATTCTTTACCTCTGATCGGGGTGCGGCAGTCGATTTGCTGCGTTGGAAGGGGCAATTAGTTCTGCTGCGCGTACCGCATCAGATGGTAGGTGGGATCGCCAAACTGGATGTTGATGGAATTTATTCGCTTGAAGTAATGCCCGACGTTCAATTCGTCGCTCATGCCCATGCCGCCATGTAGCTGCACGGCCTGCTCTGCGACGAAGCGGGCGGCGTTGCCAACCTTCGACTTCGCGCCCGATGCCAGCTTCGATCCATTTGGCTCCCGGGCTGCAAGGCTGAGATTCAAATGCTGTGTGAGCGAAATCGACTCTTCGAGCGCGATGAACATGTCGACCATGCGGTGCTGCAACACCTGAAACGTCCCAATTGCCGCCCCGAATTGCTTGCGCGCTTTGCTGTACTCAAGCGACGCCGAATTCAGCACCGACATCGCCCCGACGGCTTCCGCGCAGAGTGCTGCGATAGCGCGGTCACGGCACACTTCGAGGGCGGCGACGCCCTCGCCTTCGGCACCAAGCAACTGGCTGCCCGGAACGTGGACGTCCATCAGCGTCAGTTCGGCGGCGCGCCGACCATCGACGGTTTTGAAGCTTTGTAAGTGGAGATTGGCAGAATGGCGATCAACGACGAACAGGCTTACGCCGGCACGGTCGCGGGGCCCACCGGACGTTCGCGCCGAGACGATTAGCTTGTCGGCCCACGGCGCACCAATCACCGCTGCCTTTGTTCCGCTCAGGACAAAGTTGTCCCCCTGACGTCGCGCCGTTGTCGTGACGTTGTCAAAATCGTAGCGTGATCGCCCTTCCGCCCAGGCCAGCGTCCATATGGCGCTGCCATCCATGATCTTCGGCAAGAACGCCTCGCGCTGCTCCGGCGAGCCGGCGTCTTCGATCAGGCCGCCTGCGAGAACAACGGTCTCAAGGTACGGTTCGACGACCAGGCTACGTCCGAACTCTTGCATCACGATCATGGTCGCAAGCGATCCGCCACCGAGACCACCTGAGCTTTCCCGAAACGGTGCGGCGCACAACCCAAGCTCGGCAAAGGCGCTCCAGTGCTTGCGGCTCCAGCCTTCATCCGTCGCAACAATTTTTCGACGCTCGTCGAAATCATACTGCTCCCGCAGGAAGCGTTGAATGCTGGAACGGAGCAATTCCTGTTCTTCCGTCAACTGGATATCCATCCGATGCCTCGTGCGATGTGGTCAGAGACCGAGAACTGCTTTCGCGATGATGTTGCGCTGGATTTCATTCGATCCCCCGTAGATACTGAGTTTTCGGGAGTTCAGATATTTCTCAGTCGCGGTGTGCCCGTAGTCCGGCCCCGGCATGAAGTGGTTGGCACTCACCGGGTGCTCGCGGATCGCCAGACCGTAGTTACCGATGGCCTGATGCGTCAGATCCGTGATGCGCTGGAATATTTCGGTGCCCCTGATCTTGAACAGCGACGCAGCCGGCCCCGGATCGATGCCACGCGACATCTGCGCGACGATTCGCAGTTCCGTTGCCTCCAACGCGAGTACATCCAGCTCGACGCGCGCGATTTCCTTGATGAATTCCCCGAAGGTCGGATCATCCTCGCCGACCTCGGTTCTCACGATGTGCTTGAGACGCCCCAGATAACGCGTCGACCGGCCGATCCCGGCCATGCTGGTACGCTCGTTGCCCAGCAGGAATTTTGCGTAAGTCCAACCCTTGTTTTCCTCGCCGATCAAATTTTCCGCGGGGACGCGCACGTCCTCAAGGAACACGTCATTCACTTCATGCGACCCGTCGATGGTGATGATCGGCCGCACGGTGACGCCGGGCGATTTCATGTCGATCAGCAGGAAGGAGATGCCGGCCTGAGGTTTTGCCGAAGGATTGGTCCGCACCAGGCAGAAGATCCAGTCGGCATGCTGGGCCAGCGTCGTCCAGGTCTTGTGGCCGTTGACGATGTAGTGATCGCCGTCGCGCACGGCCTTGGTGCGGACCGACGCGAGGTCGGAGCCGGATCCCGGCTCCGAATAACCTTGGCACCACCAATCTTCACCGGACAGGATGCGCGGCAGATACTTCTGTTTCTGCGCGTCGTTGCCGAACGTGTAGATGACCGGCCCGACCATGGTCACGCTGAACGCGAGTGGCGGCAGCGTCCCGGCACGTGACGTTTCCTGCTCGAAGATAAAGCGCTGCGTGATCGACCAGCCCGGCCCGCCATGCTCCTTGGGCCATAGCGGCGCGATCCATCCCTTCCGGTGGAGGATACGGTGCCAGAGCAGCATCTGCTCCTTGGAAAGGTCGGTTTCCGGATTGGGAACGCGCATTTCCGCGGGATAGTTCTCCGCGATGAAAGCGCGCACCTCGTCACGAAACGCAGCCTCCTCACTGGAAAGATTGAGTTCCATTGTGAGAGGCTCCCGCTACCACTTCTCGCCGAACGGGCGAATCTCCAGTTCAAAAGTCCAGGCGCTTTTTGGCTGCTGATAGAGCAGCCAGTAGGACTCCGCGACCGACGATGGTGGCATTAGAAGATCAGGATCATCCAGCGCGTTCGGTCCAAGTGCCTCGATCCGCCGCTGCCGCACCCACTCAGTGTCGACACCGGAGTCGATAATGAGATGCGCCACGTGGATGTTCTTTGGGCCCAACTCGCGCGCGGTCGCCTGTGCAACGGCCCGCAGGCCGAACTTCGCGCTGGCGAAGGCCGCATATCCCGTCCCACCGCGAAGGCTCGCTGTTGCGCCAGTAAAGAAGATATTGCCTTTACCACGGGGAAGCATCAGGCGGGCTGCCTCGCGGCCGGCGAGAAAGCCGGAATAGCAGGCCATTTCCCAGACCTTTCGGAATACGCGTTCGGTCGTATCCAGAATCGGATAGTTGACGTTGGCGCCGATGTTGAAGATGCAAACCTCAAGCGGTGCGTGCTTGTCTGCGTCGCCGAGGAAGGAAATGATTTCCTCCTCCTTGCGTGCGTCGAGCGAGCGCGCGTGAATTTCGCCGCCGGCCTTCTCGATCTCCTTGACCAGCGGTTCGAGCTTGGCGCCGTTGCGGCGCCCGGCGAACACCGTAAAGCCCTCCGAGGCGAACTTCTTTGCAATTTCACTGCCGATAAAGTCGCCAGCACCGATCACGGCCACGGTCGCGTTTCTCTTTTGCAAGGGTATTCTCCCGGTCAGGTTAGACATGTTGTCTGCGAGGTTCGGCGGTCTGCGCCGGAGGG
Source organism: Bradyrhizobium sp. AUGA SZCCT0158 (assembly GCF_018130065.1). Lineage (GTDB taxonomy): Bacteria > Pseudomonadota > Alphaproteobacteria > Rhizobiales > Xanthobacteraceae > Bradyrhizobium. The sequence continues at coordinate 246,289 of NZ_JAFCME010000007.1, forward strand.
GTCTCGCCACCTTGGCCACGCAAGGACTCCGCGAGCTTGTGCTTGAGTATCTTGCCGGTTGAGGTGGCCGGCAAAGCATCGAGGATGATGATCTTGGACGGCCGCTTGTATGAGGTGAGCTGAAATCGGATAAAGCCCATCAGATCCTCCGGCGTCGCCCGCGACCCTGGCAGCAGTTGCACGAACCCGACAATCTCTTCATTGCCGTCGACAGCACGGCCGACCACGGCGCATTGCACGACGTCCTTGTGTGAACTGAGGACCGCTTCGACCTCGGCGGGATAGACGTTGAAGCCCGAACGGATGATCATTTCCTTGGTGCGGCCGACAATGTACAGACAATCGCCGTCGAAACGCGCCAGATCGCCGGTGTTGAACCAGCCCTCGCTGTCGATTGCCTTGGCGGTCAACTCGGGGGCACGATAGTAGCCAAGCATCACGTTGCGCCCGCGGACATGCAGCTCTCCGACTTCACCTCTTGCGGTCGGAATTCCGTCCAGCGTTCTGACCCTCGCCTCTACTCCCGGCAGTACTGTGCCTACCGCCTGGTCGGCGCGTGGCGCATCGAAGCGCACGCCCGATATCCCCGGCGAACATTCGGTGATCCCGTAGCCGTTAAGCAGCGGAAGGCCGAACTCCTTTTCCACACGCAACTTCAGATTCAGATCGAGGGGCGCGCCAGCGACGCCGATCAGGCGTAATGAGCCTCGGGCGAGTTGCTCCACACCCGACACGCTCTTGTACTCCAGCAGCCGTTGATAGGTAGCCGGCACCCCATTGAGGATGGTAACGCCCTCCTCCGCAATCGCCCTGGCGGTCGCGGCAGGATCGTACTTGCTGACCATCCGCACCGTGCCGCCGGTCATCAATGTCATGATCAGGAGCGAGATGCCGACGATATGGGAGATCGGCAAGACGAGATAGATCTTGTCGTCTTCGTTCATTTTGCGAATATGCGCCGTGGTCTTTGCGCTGATCAGCAAGTTGTCATGGGAGAGCATCACGCCTTTCGGGGTCCCCGTCGTTCCCGAGGTGTAGATCAGCACTGCGACTTGTTTTACGGGATCGGCCTCCACCGGCTCGACGGTGGCGCTTTCGTTGAGCGGACCAACACCAACTTCCGGCAGTGGGCCTATTCGCTCGTTCTCGGCGCCATAGCGCGAAGCGTGAGCCGCGGCCTCCTTCGAAATGCCTGATGTGAAAAACATCCGGCGGGCGCCGCTATGGCCGCGGATCTGATCGAGTTCGCGTGCGGACAATCGCGGGTTGGCGACGATGGCCCAGGCATCGAGCCGGCTCGTCGCCAGCAGCAACGCGGCGAGCGCAATACAGTTTTCGCTGACAATGATCATCCGGTCGCCCGCTCTGATCCCCAGCGACAACAGGACACTGGCGATCTCGCTGACACGCTGATCCAGATCGCGGTAGCTCCAGGATGCCCCGTCTTCGACCAGCGCGATCCGGTCGGGGGCTTTGGCAACCTGTCTTGCCGTCACTTCATGGATGCGACGCGGCAAGCCGACAGCAATCTCCTTGAGATCGATCGCCTCTGAAAGCTCCGCCACGACTGACCTCCCCATCAACGATTGCCCGCTCGCGCAACGCGCGGATGCTTGGCCGAACCTACCGTTCTTTTTTAGAACTCGTCAATGATTAAATCATCGTCCGGGCTTTACGAGGTTCGAAGGGGCAACTAGGCTGCCCTATTATGATTGGATCATTGTTGAACGCCGTCCTTTACAGAGCGCCATCCGACCGTTACGATAAAAGTATCAAATAGGAACTCTGTGGGAGGAGCGGAATGACGGCGAACCGCGGCGTAGCGATACTTGTGGGCGCAGGCGATGCGATCGGGGCGGCGGTCGCGAGGCGTTTTGCCAAGGGCGGCTATACGGTTTGCATCTGCAGGCGTGATGCGTCCAAATCGCAGGGACTTGTGGCCGAGCTGAGGGAAGCTGGACATAACATTCACGCGTTCAGCGTCGACGCCCGTCAGGAAGCAGAGGTCCAGGGCATATTCGCGCGGATCGAAAAAGAGCTCGGACCGATCGAGGTCTGTCTCTACAATGCCGGTTCGAACGTCAACAAGCCTTTGCTGGACACCACAGAGAAGCTGTTCTTCAAGGCATGGGAACTGGCCTGCTATGGCGGCTTCCTGGTCGGGCGTGAGGCTGCGCGCGTCATGCTTCCGCGTGGACACGGCACCATCTTCTTTACGGGTGCGACGGCCAGCGTGCGCGGCGGCCAGGGGTTTGCGGCATTTTCATCAGCGAAGTTCGGACTTCGAGCCGTGGCCCAGGCGATGGCGCGCGAGTTGGGGCCGAAGAACATTCATGTCGTGCATCTCCTGATCGACGCTGGCGTCGACAGCGAGGCGATTCATCAGCGCATGAAAGCGGCGAAGGGGATCGAGGCAAGCGAAATTCCCCCAGATAGCCTGACAAAGACATCTTCCATTGCTGAGGCCTATTGGTTCACCCACCAGCAAAGCAGGGATGGCTGGACCCACGAACTCGACCTCCGTCCGTCCGTGGAGAAGTGGTAACATGAGCGCTACACCAAACCTGACCCTGTGGGGCGTTGGGACAAGCCGCACCATCCGTCCGCATTGGGCCATGCACGAGTTGGGCTTGGCTTACACGACAAAGCCGATCGGGCCGCGGACGGGCGAGACCAAGACCGCGGAATATACCAAGCTCAATCCGCGCCAGAAAATTCCGCTGCTTCAGGACGGCGACTTCTCCATCGGCGAGAGCGCCGCGATCGTTGCCTACTTGTCGCGAATGTACTCCACGACGGAGCGCTCGCTGATTCCTGAAACCACCCGTGAGTATGCCGCGTGGCTGGAATGGTGTTTCTTTATCGTCGCGGAGCTGGATTCAACCAGCCTTTACGTGATGCGCCGCCATCGGGCCGACGCGCTCGGTCCAATCTACGGTATTGCGCCCGAGGTCGTTGCCCAGGCCGGCGAGTATTTCCGCCAGCAGTTGCGCCATGTCGAAGTAGCACTTGCAGACGGCCGGCAATTCCTGATGGGCGACCGGTTTACCAGCGCCGACATCCTGCTCACGACCTGCCTTGAGTGGGCCGTCGCCTATGGCGTTGGCATTTGCGACAATGCGCAGCCCTATCTCGAACGCATCAAGAAACGGGAGGCCTTCCAGCGAGCCGTCGCGGCGAATGTCCCGATGGCACCAATCACGCCGGTGCCGGCGAAGGTTTAAAGACCGACCACCACCTCGCGCAGGGGTTCGAGGTTAGATCGCCACACGCACGCTACGCTCGGCGACCATCTTGTCGATGGCGCCGTCGTCGTAACCCAGCTCGCGCAACACGTCGCGGGAGTGCTCGCCGACGCGGGGAGCTGGCCCGCCAATCGCGGCCTCATTGATCTCAAAGCGGGCCGCCGGCTTCGGCTGCCGCACCCGTCCGACCTTCGGTTGATCGAACTCCGCGATGATGCCGCGCGCGATTACCTGTTCATTGTGAATGATTTCGCCTCGCCGCAGGATCGGCGCACAAGGCACGTCGGCAGCGTCCAGGCGCTCCAGCCATTCGGCAGTGGTGTGCTGGCCGATATACTCCGCCATCTTGTTGATGCGGGCCGTGGCATTGACCGAGCGCGCGCCCGGAGTCGCAAAGCGGGGATCCTTGGCAAGCTCGGGATCGCCGGAGGCCCGGCAAAAGCCCTGCCATTCGGAATCCGAAATGGTACCGGCCGTGATGTAGCCATCGCTGGTCTTGAACACGAGATCCGGCCGGTCGTTGGGATCTGCGGCGGTCGTCTCGGCTCCTACCACCGTGTATTGCATCATGCCCTCAGGCCACAGGTATGAAATCATCGCATCCAGCATTGCGACCTGAATATGATCGCCCTGCCCAGTCTTCTCGCGGGCGTAGAGCGCCGCTGCCACCGCCTGCGCGGTGAACACAGCGGTAGTCTTGTCGCATACGATCGTGCGGATCATCTGCGGACGGTTGGTTACCGGCTGCGACTGGATATCGGCAAACCCCGACAGCGCTTGAATGATCGGATCATAGACGCGCTTCTTCACATACGGGCCGGTCTCGCCGACGCCGCTGATCGAGACATAGATCAAGCGCGGATGGCGTTGGCGCAACTCATCGACGCCGAGACCGAGGCGCTCCATGGTGCCGGGGCGGAAATTCTGCACCAAGACATCCGCCTGCGCGACCAGCTTGGCGAGAACCTCTCGACCGGCCGCGCTCTTGACGTCGATCGACAGTGAGCGCTTGCCGCGGTTCGAAGAGATAAAAAGTGCGGAGAACTCGCCATCCTTATCGATGGTGGCGCGGCTGCGCCGCGTGATATCACCGCCAATCGGCTCGATCTTCAGGACGTCAGCGCCCTGATCCGCCAGAAACATGGTCGCGTAGGGACCGGACACCACGCCTGTCAAATCGAGGACTCGAACACCGCTAAGTGGGCCAGGCATGGGCATTCTCCCTGAGTTTACTTCGTTGTGGGGCCGACTGAATTTTCCCCATGCAAGCCCGGAACATCGGCCTGGCTCTGCAGGCCTCAATTCGCAACCTTAGGCCGTTTTCGAAACCAGCTGACTGGTTTGTTCGACGATCGACTCCTCGACGTCACGGAGCTGGTCCTTGCCGAAGAACATTTCCTTTCCGACGAAGAAAGTCGGTGAGCCGAATGCTCCACGGCCAACCGCGTCGGTCGTCCGATCGATCAACCCCTTCTTGACGTCATCCTGCTGCGCACGCGCAATCAATCGGTCGATATCGATGCCTGAGGAGATGAAGGCGTTCCGGAAGGTTTCGAGGTCATCCATCTTCTTGGGCTCTTCCCACATATGATGATAGGCCGCACGAAAATAGGGCTCAAACACGCCTTCAAACTGAGCCGCGACGGCGCCGCGCATCAGCATCAGCGTGTTGACCGGAAAGAAGGGATTCTGGCGAAACTTCGTGATGTTATGGCGGCGGATAAAGCGCTGGGTCTCAAGCGCCTGGTATTCCGGTTTGTTCTTGATTCCGCGAAGCGAGTCGAACGGCGACATGTTGCCGGTCCCCTTGAAGATGCCGCCGAGCAGAACCGGGACATATTCGAATTTCACGCCGGTGCGCCATTCAATTCCCGGCAGGACCAGTTCAGCGAGGTAAGCGTTCGGGCTGCCGAAATCGAACAGGAATTCAACTTTCAGGGGCATGTCAGTTCCTCCCGCAGAGCGCAGTGATGGTCAGGTTTGGTGATCGTCCAGCCGAACTCCGGCTACCATTCGGTCATACAGTTCTAAAATCGAACTGTCAAATCTGCGCTGAATTCTGCTGATTTTAACTGGTCGCGGGGTATTGTTTGGCATTTAGTACCTATCTAGAATGGAAGAGGCGGCTGCGGTTCCCGGGATTGATTCGAGGGGAACAGGCGCCTGCCGACCGGAGAGCAGGAATGAAATGGGATGAACTTGAGCAAGAGCCATGTTCGATGGCTCGAACCATCGGTGTGATCGGTGACCGTTGGACGCTTCTGATCCTCCGCGAATGCTTTCTGCGTACGCGCCGCTTCGAGGGTTTTCAGTCAGCGCTTGGAATCACGCGCCATTTGCTCGCAGAGCGGCTGAAAAAGCTGGTTCGGCAGGGCGTGCTGCGCCGCGTTCCATACCAGGAGTCACCTAAGCGCCATGAGTATATCCTGACGCAGAAGGGTCTCGACCTCTATCCGATCATGATGGCGCTCGTCCATTGGGGCGACACCCACATGGTCGACGAACGCGGGCGGCCGTTGCTGCATCAGCACCGCAAATGCGGCAAGAACTTCGATCCGGTCATGGTGTGCTCCGAATGCGGAGAGCCGCTTTTGGCCAAGGAGGTACACACCCACCCCGGCCCCGGGGCCCGCGCCCCTTCAGAACGGATTTCTCGCGACAAGCCCGCAAAGCCAAAGACCCGCAAACAAGCGGCGTGATTGCCCGTCAGGGCGCTCACGCTCAAATCACTATCACGTCTTCGCTTGGCGGCTCTGCATACAGCCTTTCGACGCACCACGATCGGTGGCTCAACACGGCCCGCTGATTGACGTAGGCCTTGTCGGTGATCTCGCCTGCCGCCATCGACGGCGGATCCTTGAGCAGTGAGAACGAACAAATTCTTTCGCTGCTTCCGACGGTTTCATTGTATTCCCGAAAACGGTCTTTCAGGAATTGAACTACGAGAGGGTCGCAGGTCAAATCGGACGTCTTCGAGATTCGCGCTGCCTCGGCCGGATTCAACCAGCAGAGCAGCGCGCACGATTCACGATTTTCTCCCGCGACGACAAGGTCCAGCAATACGCCCCGGGTTGCAGCCAGAATTGCCGCTCGCATATTCCCGATCGAGACCCACGTACCGTTCGCGAGTTTGAAGTTCTCGGAAATTCTGCCTGTAAAGCGCAACCCAAGCTCCGGCTTCTGAGGATCCAGAAACGAGACGGTATCGCCGATGCGATAGAATCCTTCCTCATCGAAGGCCAGTTCCGTCAAATCCGGCCTTCCGAGATAACCTGACGTAACGTTGGGTCCCTTGACCCTCGCCTCGTACGTATCGGAAACAGGGATCAGTTTTAGCTGCAGACCCGGCGCGGGAAGACCGATCTCTCCCGGCTGGTCGGTCGCCCAATGGGTCGTACTGATTGTCGGGGCCGTTTCGGTGGTGCCGTAGCCCGACATGACCGGAATTCGCCGGCCAGTGATCGACGATGTCAGCCGATAGAGTTTCTCAAGCGTGGCCTGCGAGATGGCAGCCCCGGCATAGCTCAATCTATCGATCCGCTTGAATACGCTGGCGCCAAGTTCGAGGTCGTTCTCGATAGCATCACATAGGAGATTGTAGCCCGCAGGTACGTTGAACATGGCGGTGGGCGAAATCTCCCTGAGATTCGCGACCGTCTTGTGGAAGAGCTGAGGCAGCGGCCGGCCATCGTCGATGTAGAGCGTACCGCCATTCTTGAGAATGCCGTGAAGGATGACGTTGCTGCCCATCGTATGGTGCCATGGCAGCCACTCGACCTGCACCGGCGCGTCCGGAGGAGACACCAGCCGACTCCCCATTTGCAAGGAGCTCGCCATCATGCGGTGAGTGTTGAGCACGCCTTTGGGAAAACCTGTCGAACCGGATGTGAAGAGAATCTTTGCGACAGCGTCGCAAGAAACCGCCTGTGATGCATCCGCGAATTCTTTGCTCCCCGTTCGGGATTTCAGCGCACCGAAAGGCACGGTATCCGGCGCCCCATCGACACTGATCCAGGTCGATGCTGCCAGTTCGGGAATAGAACGTCCCGCGGAAAAGTCGCGCGCGCTCTGAACAAAAACAAATTTCGGGCGCAGCGCGTCCGCTATATCCTTGAGCCGAGCCAGGCCGCCGGGCATCAGCGTGTAGTTTGGGGATATCGGCGCCAGAACTACCCCTATCGACATCGCGGCAAACGAGATCACCGCGTTCTCGATCGAGTTTCCTGAAAGTATCGCCAGCTTGTCGGCCGGCTTTGCGCCCATGTCGATCAAGCTTTGGCCAACCGCCTGAACCTGCGACCATGCCTCGCGATAGGTGATCTCGTCCCATCCCCCTTCCGCATTGCGTTGCGCAAGAAAAATTCTATCGGGAACAGAATTTGCCCAGTTCGGAAGAAAATCCGTTATACGCCAGTCGCACTTTCCTAACTCAAGTGGCGAGCTCAATATGAGCGTGCCGTCGGTTCGACGCTCTATGGAAAGCTCCCTTGGCGCGAACGTCAGTGGCTTCGTCGACATCGAAACAATCTCCTGAACCGCTGTGATGGTCGACAAGCGCGCGGGGCACGATTCGTCGCTTCTGATGCCATGTCCGCTGGACCTACCTGCCTGGATCGCGCGAACGATCAATCGAGCTTTCGGGCCAGACCAGCCGGCGGTTGGCAACCAGCCCGCCAACTGCCGCCCCCGTCGCCTCGCCCAGTGAATTCACTCGGACTTGGCATCCAGCACTTCCCCGAAGCCTTCCCAACTAGTACCGGTCCATCGCTGCAGTCGCATCTGTGTCCAGATCATGTTCACCGTGTCGGTGGTGTTGACCTTGACGCCAGGCAGCACAGTCGGCACCACGAAATCCCTGAGGTTCTTGGCCTGCGCGAGAATATTCTTGCGGGACAGATCATTGCCGCATTGCTTTAGAATCTGCTCGAGCAGGACGCCTTGCTGGTAGCCGGTCAGGTAACTGCCATTGGTGATATCGACGCCCGGCAAATACTTGTCCAGAAATGCCCGGTAGGTCTGCATGCCCGGATCATCCTTCCATGTCGGATCCAGGATATCCTTGTTGGTCGTGCCGACGATCACGCCGACCGATTTGTCGAGACCGGCGGGAGCGAGCGTGCCTCCGACAGAGCCGGATGGGAAATTGATGATGACGGTCGCCTTCCAGCCGATCACCGACGCCTGCCGGATGGCCTGAGCGGCGAACTTCGGTGTGCCGGCGATCACGAGGGCATCCGCACCGGAGCTCTTCAGATTGACCACCTGTGAATCAACCGTCGGTTCGGTGACCTCATAGGAAGCGGTCACGACCTTTCGGTCGAAATCCTTTCCGAGAAACGCCTTGAAGGCGCTGACATAGTCTTTGCCGAGATCGTCGTTCTGATAGAGGATGGCATACTTGGCGTTTGGCAATGTCTTCGTCAGATATTTGGCGTAGATCTTTCCTTCGGTGTCATAGCTGACAAGACCTGTCGTGGTCAGGGGATGACTGGCGACATCCGTGAACTTGGAGGACCCGCTGATAATTGCGACACTGGGCACTCCTTTCGACCGCAGGTATTTGGCCGTAGCCGAGATACCGGGAGTGCCGAGTTGGCCGAACATGAACGACACTTCGTCGCTCTCAACGAGTTTGCGGACATGCTCCACGGCTTTGGGAGGGCTGTAAGCATCGTCATACGCGATGTAATTGATCTTGCGTCCGTTGATGCCGCCGCGATCGTTGACCGACTGAATATAGGCGATAACCCCCTTGCCCACGAGACCGATCGATGATGCCGGTCCGCTGAAGGGAAAGACGCCGCCGATCTTGATCTCGGTAGCAGAGATTCCCGGCTCGTCCGCCGCGAATGCAGGCCCGCTCAGCAGTAAAGCCAGAGCCGCCACAGCCTTCCATTTCGTCAACATTGATCATCCTCCCAAGCGCGCACCCTTCGGGGTAAGTCGCTCGCGCCATCTTATAGTTCTATTTTAGAACTCGTCAAGCATCTCCGTTGTCGCCCGCCGGTCAGCCAGCCAGCGACGAGCCTCGCGGCGCGAGCGGAAACGAGTTCAACCGTCACAGCAATTCGGCCCTAGAAGGCGATTAGGTCGTGGGGGCCACGCGCGCTCGCGCGCTGAATACAAGCAAAGAGAGAAAGGCGCGCGTTGCTTGTTCCAGCGCCAGCTTATCAATTCCATTATAAAACTAACGTTGATGTGTTTGGAGACAAGAAGCAGCTCGATCTAGAGGATCGCCTGTGAGCAGTAAGATGGCGCAGCTGGCTTGCATATGATCAAAGCGACCCCGCGGGTGAGAGCTTGAAGTATCTCCTCCGACAAGAGCGCCCTACTCGGCAGCCATTGCGGTTCGCAATTCCGATTCCTCCGTCGAACCCTCATGGATCTCATTTGCAGTCGGCTTGATCCGAAACCACGCGGCATAAAGCGCAGGAAGGAACAGCAGGATCAGAACCGTGCCGACCGCCGTGCCGCCGATCAGCGTATAGGCCATCGACCCCCAGAAGACGGAATGCGTGAGGGGAATGAAGGCCAGCACGGCGGCAAGTGCGGTCAGGATCACGGGCCTCGTACGTTGCACCGTGGCCTCGATGACCGCGTGATAGTCATCAAGGCCGGCAGCCCGGTTCTCCTTGATTTGTTCGGTCAGGATGAGGGTATTGCGCATCAGGATGCCCGCCAGTCCTATCAGGCCCAGAATGGCATTGAATCCGAAGGGCTGATTAAAGGTGAGCAGCATCGGTACGACGCCGACGAGGCCAAGCGGTGCCGTCAGCATGACCATCGCCATCGTCGAGAAGGATCGCACCTGAAGCATGGTGACGATCAGCATGGCGGCGATCATGGCGGGAAAGACCGTCGCCAACGCGTCATTGGCCTTGGTCGCCTCTTCGATCGATCCGCCCAATTCGATGCGATATCCGGCCGGAAGGGATGCGATCAGCGGCTCAAGGGCCGTCTTGATCTCCTTAGAGACCTCTGGAGGCTGGGTCGCCTCGTTGATGTCCGAGCGAATCGTGACGACGGGTGTGCGATCGCGGCGTTTCATAATCGGCTCTTCGAGACGGACCTGAGCATGGCCGATCTGGTCGAGCGGAATCGGGCGGCCGTCCCGGCTCATCAGTGAGAAATTCGCCAGACGCGTTGGATCCAGCCGCTCGCCACCGGCGCTGCGTGCCACGATGGGGACATTGCGAATGTCCTCGCGGACCTGCGTAACAGCGATGCCAGTGAGGAGGAGCTGCAGCTGCCGGCCCACCTCCGCCGAGGAGAGGCCGATGAGGTTCAGTCGATCCTGATCCGGGATGAAGCGGAGCACAGGTGTGCGATTACCCCAATCGCGGTTCGCTTGCCGCACATCGGGAACGCCACGCATGACATCGAGAGCTTTGTCAGAGATGGCGTATAATTGCGCGGGGTCAGGCCCCATGACGCGAAACTCGACCGGGAACGGCGTGTAGGGTCCGAACACAAGCTGAGTGACGCGCACGCGAGCCTCAGGCGCAAGCCCATCTGACACCGCCTGTCGGAGCCGATGCTTCAAAGCCTCGCGCGCGTCCGCGTCCGGTGTAAGCACGACGATCTTGGCGAAGGCCGGATCAGGCAGCTCAGGCGCCATCGCGAAGAAGAACCGGGGAGCGCCCTGCCGACATAGCTCGTGACGATCTTAGCCTCCGACTGGTGGTCCAGCCAGTGCTCGAGCTTTTCGACTGCGGCGGTCGTCGTCTCAATGCTGGTGCCTTCTGGTAAACGAACCTCCACCAGCACCTCGGGGCGGTCGGACGTCGGGAAGAACTGCTGTTTGATGGCGCCCATGCCGACGCCGGAAAGCGCGAAAGCGATAGCGACGATGCTGCAGGTAACGAACTTGTGGCGCACCGCGAAGGTGATGATCCCTCGCAGGCGTCGATAGTTCGGTGTGCCGTAGATCGCGTGGTGACCGCCTTCGATCGGTTTGATCGTCGGAAGCATCTTGACGCCAAGATAGGGCGTGAAGACCACCGCGACGATCCAGGAGACAATGAGGGCGAACCCCACGACCCAAAAGATGTTGCCGGCGTATTCGCCTGCCGTCGAGCGCGCGAAGCCGACCGGGAGGAATCCGGCGACCGTCACGAGTGTACCGGACAGCATCGGCGCCGCAGTGTGGCTCCACGCATAGGCCGCCGCCTTGATGCGGTCCATGCCCTCTTCCATTTTCACCACCATCACCTCGATGGCGATGATGGCGTCGTCCACGAGAAGACCAAGCGCCAGGATCAGGGCGCCGAGCGTGATGCGGTCGAAGAACCGGCCGGTTTCCAGCATGATGAGAAACACGACGGCAAGCGTCAGAGGGACGACAGCCGCCACGACGATGCCGACGCGCCAGCCGAGGCTGAGCAGGCACACCAGCAGCACCACGCCGAGCGCCATCGCGAATTTCATCATGAATTCGTCAACCGCCGAGGCGATGTTGACGGCCTGGTCGCTGACCTTGGCTAGATTCATCCCGAGTGGCAGCGTCCGAGCGATAGCTGCGGACCTCTGCTCAAGCGCCTTGCCGAGCGCGAGGCCATCCCAGCCCTCCTGCATAACCGCCGCGAGCATGATGGAGGGCTCACCCTGGTGTCGAATAAGGTAGGTGGGAGGGTCCTCGTAGCCGCGGCGGACATCGGCGATGTCGGCGAGCTTCAGCGTCCGCCCCGCAGCGACGATGGGGGTGTCGGCGATCGCCTGGACGCTGTCATAAGCGCCGTCGACCCGGATGAAAACCTGCGGCCCCTTGGTGTCGATTGAGCCTGCGGGTGTGACGACGTTCTGCCGCTGCAAGGCGGCAACGATATCCTGTGCCGATACGCCGAGGGTTGCCAGTTTGGCGTAGGAAAACTCGATGAATATCTGTTGGGGACGTTCGCCGAGGATGTTGATCTTCTTGACGCCGGAGACGTGCAGGAGGTCCTGGCGAATGGTTTCGGCTTGCCTGGCGAGTTCCCGCATCGGCATGCCCTTCGCCTTGAGGGCATAAAGGGCGAAGCTCACGTCCGAATATTCGTCGTTGACGAAGGGGCCGAGCACACCGGACGGCAGCTTGCGCGCTTCATCCCCAAGCTTCTTGCGGGCCTGGTAGAACTCCTCCTGCACGCTGGATGGCGGTGTGCTGTCCTTCAGCGTAACCGTCATGTACGCGTAGCCTGGCCGTGTGGTTGTCTCCACCCGGTCGTACCACGTCAGTTCCTGAAGCCGCTTTTCCAAGGGTTCGGCGACCTGGTCCTGCATCTCGCGCGCCGTCGCGCCTGGCCATACCGTCGTGACCGTCAACGTCTTGATGGTGAAGGAGGGGTCCTCCGCCCGCCCGAGCATGAAGAAGGCATAGACGCCTGCGGCCGCCATCAGGAGGATGAAAAACAGGGTTACGGCCCGTTCTCGAACGGCGATCGCGGAAAGATTGAAATTCAGCATTTGCCGACTCCTATTCCTCGACGTCCTGACGTTCGCCGTCTTGCGGCAGGTGGGGCGCCGAGTGAACCGCGCTAACCCAAAAAGCGCGGGCCTCTGACTGCGCTTCTGCTAACTTACAATGGGTTCGGCGACAGCTTCTTTGAGACCAGCTGCCGCTTGGGCAGCAAGCCCACGGGCCGCTTCCTGTGAATCCTGAAATTCCTCGAGTGCATGGACCCTACCCCACCGCAGGGTGAACACGTGGAGACCACGGTTGACGTACGACGCGTTGCCGTGTGGCAGCGTTGCGGTGCCGTCCCACTGGACAAACACGGTGGTATTCCACGGCCAGCCCTTCACCCAGATGTTGTTGACTGTGAGATGGAGATTGGGAAGGACGCGTCCGAGGCGCTCAAACCAGCGGCGCATGGCTTTCTTGTCGTTGCGCTCACCACCAAGCGCGTGGGCGCCGGAAACGCGGTGATGGACATCCGGCGCGACTGCTTTCACCGCTTCATCCCAGCGGTGGTTGTTGACGTGGTCGAAGGTCTTTCGGATTTCGTTCTTGACAATGTAACCGTATAGCATTGTTGGTCTCCGACGGTGATCGCGGAAAGATTGAAGCTCATCAGTTGGACGCAGTCCTAACGCGAGCGCCCTCCTGCAGGAGGTGAGCGCCGAGAGAAACAATCGGATCACCAGAACTCAATCCAGAGACCACCGCGCTTTCGCCGCTCAGCCGAACAAGTTTGATGGTCTGAAAGCGGACGGTTGATGTGGCGCTGTCCAGGACCCAAACACCCGTCTTCCGGCCGTCGTCGAGCACGGCTCCCAGCGGCACCTGAACTTCCGGCTGGCTGGCCTGGCTTGCCAGTCGAATGGTCACCGTCGCGCCAAGAGAGGCTGCCGCAGCCTCACCGTCGAGCACATACCGGGCCTCATAGGTGCGGGTCTGAGCATCGGCGGCATCCGACAACTGCCGCAGATGCGCCATATCGCGCCGCCCGTCGGCCCCATACACGCTGGCCTCCGCCACGGAGCCGATCGCTGGCCGGATTGTTTCGGGAAGCGCAACCACCGCTTCGCGGGGGCCGGCCTTCGCGATCCGAACGACTGTCTGGCCGGCGGAGACGACCTGCCCGGGCTCGCCAAGCGTATCGACCACCGTTCCGTCCGCGTCCGCTACCAGGATCGAGTAGGTCGCCTCATTCTCGGAGACGCGCGCATCGGCTTCAGCGGTGGCCAGTTGGGCCGCGGCGGTATCCAACGCGGCCTTCGCTTGCTCGTAGCGCTGTCGGGAAGCCCATCCGCTGCTCACCAACCTGGCGTATCGCTGTTCATCCGCTTCGGTCTGAACGAAAGATGCGCGCGCTGCGGCAACGGCGTTGCGCTTCGCCGTGACCGCAAGGCGAAGGTCGGTTTCGTCGATCCGCATCAGCGGTTGACCGGCCTTAACTTGCTCACCGGCATTCACGAGCCGTTCCACGATCTTGCCGGCAACGCGAAAACCGAGGTTGCTCTGCACCCTCGCCGCTATGATGCCCGTGAAGCCGCGTTCGGATCCGGTCACCCGTGCTGCCGTCACCAATCTGACGATCGGTGGGTCCTGCCTCGGGTCGCTCACGGCAGAGGCTGCGTGCGTACGGATGGAAAGCGTAACGAATCCGGCGACCCCGAACACCGCGATCAGGATGCTTCCCAGCACGATAATGGGTCCTTTTTTCATGGCACAGCCTCACCAATATAGATTGCACTCGAACTCTATATCTGATATAGATTTCGAACGCAATCTAAAAAAGTTGGAGATTTGCAATGCGCGTGAGTCGCGTCCAGGCCGCGGAAAACCGCGAAACTGTAATCAATGTCGCAAGTCGCCTTTTTCGGGAGTGCGGCTTTGACGGCATCGGCCTCAAGGATCTGATGAAGGGTGCCGGGCTGACCCAAGGCGCCTTTTACAAGCAGTTCGCGTCAAAGGAGGACTTGGCGGCTCAGGCGTCCAAGCGGGCGTTGGAGAGCGCCACTCTCCGATGGTCGGCCGCGACCGCGGCGAAACCCAAGGATCCACTCGGCGCAGTGGTTGCGTTCTACCTCAGCGCCGACCATCGCGATGAAAAGATGGACGGCTGCCCGATCGTGGCGCTCGGCTCAGATGCCGCCAGACAGGGCAGCGACGTGAAAGCGTCATTCGAAACCGGGATCAAAGACCATCTCGAAATCCTCAGCCGAATGATTGCCGAAACCAGCGGCGAGAAGCCCAAGGGCAAAGCGATGGCCATTCTCTCGACGATGGTCGGTGCGCTGATGCTATCGCGCGTCGTCAACGACCCCGATCTGGCTCAGGCCCTTCTGAAGGCGGCGGCCAAACAGGTTCGCGAAACCGCGGCCGCTTGAGAGCTAGTTAATCCTGTAAATTCATGGAGGACACGAAATGCGCAAATCCGGGATCCACACCTTTCCAGCAATCGATCGTGTCGTTTATGGCAAAGCTGCGGCGGACGCTTTGAACGACGAGGCGGTGCGACTGGATGCCAAGCGCATCTTCCTCATCGTCAGTCGAACCTTGAACACCAAGACCGATGAGATCGAGAAGATTCGTCGTGCTCTTGGCGACAAACATGTGGCGACCTTTGATGGAATTGCGCAGCATACGACGCGCAAGCAAGCTGCCGAGGTGGCCCGTCAAGCTAATGACGCAGAAGCTGATCTAATCGTGGCTGTCGGGGGAGGTTCTGCTATCGATCTCGCCAAGATAGTCATCATGGCGATGGAACATGATATCCGCGATGAAGCGGGTTTCGATCCATTTCCCATGGGCCCGGGCGTAAACATCTCTCCGTTCCTTTCGCCCACAGTCCGACAGATCGCAATACCGTCCACGCTGAATGGCGGCGAATACAATGCAGCAGCACTCGTCACGGACGAGCGCCATAAGTTGAAGCAGATATTCTTCCATCCCCAAATGATGCCACTGGCGATTATCCTCGACCCTGCCCTCACCCTTCAAACGCCATCGAACCTTTGGATGGGATCGGGAACACGCTCGATGGATCACGGTATCGAAGCGTTATGCTCACCTGCCGGCACCCCGTTAGCTGACGAAGTCGTCTTGGCGGGCATCCGCATTCTGCGTGAGGGAATGCTCCAGACTTTGCAGCAACCTGATGACCTGGAGGCTCGTCGACTATCTCAATATGGCTCATGGCTCGCGGCTTACGGCCTACAGGCACGCGTCCCTATGGGAGCAAGCCACGGCATTGGCCATGTGCTTGGAGGCACCTTCGACGTTCCCCACTACTATTGCACACCTGTCATCATGCCGAGCCTTCTCCGCTACAACAAACCATTTACCGAGGATGCGCAGAAGCGGTTGGCGACCGCTCTTGGCGCCCCGGGTGGGGACGCCGCAGACGCATTTGCAGGATTCACAAAAGCACTTGGACTACCTGGCCGCCTCGCTGACGTCGGCATCGGTGAAGACAAATTCGATCAGATCAGCAAGATCGCAATCAATCATCGCTTCATACAGGCCAATCCGCGGCCTTTCAGAAACGAAGCCGAGATCATCGATCTGCTGCGAATGGCCGCTTAGCTGCCATCAGCGACGATGGGCCAAGATTGGAAGGTAACTGATTATGCGTCGTGTCGTCGTTACGGGGTTGGGACTGGTATCACCGCTGGGTTGCGGCAGTGAGTTGGGTTGGTCCCGCCTGCTTGCGGGCCGCTCAGGGCTGGCTACCCTTCCCGAATGGGCGGCTACCCTTCCCGCGCGGGTCGCTGGAATCGTGCCGATAAAAGCCGACGATCCGGGTGGCGGCTTCGATCCGGATCTGGTCGTTGCTCCCAAGGATCAGCGGAGGATGGATCGCTTCATCCTGTTCGCACTGGTCGCCACGGCCGAGGCCATTGCACAAGCGGCATGGACGCCTTCCGACGCACACTCGCTCGAGCGCACGGCGACCATCATCGCGTCGGGTATCGGAGGCTTTCCGGCAATCGTCGAGGCAGTTCGCACCACCGATCAGCGCGGGATCAAGCGTCTCTCGCCCTTCACCGTGCCGTCCTTTCTCGCAAACCTCGCGGCCGGTCATATTTCCATCCGCTACGGCTTCAAGGGTCCCATCGGTACGCCCGTTACTGCTTGCGCCGCGAGCGTGCAGGCGATCGGCGATGCCGCACGCCTCATTCGAACCGGCGAAGCGGACATCGCGATTTGCGGCGGATCGGAGGCCTGCATCGATCTCGTAAGCCTCGGTGGCTTCGCCGCTGCCCGCGCCCTTTCGACCGGCTTCAACGAAACCCCAGCGTGTGCGTCCCGGCCCTTCGACCGCGACCGCGACGGCTTCGTCATGGGTGAAGGTGCCGGTATCCTCGTCATCGAAGAGCTGGAACACGCACTCCGCCGCGGAGCCCAACCGATCGCCGAAATCGTCGGCTATGGCACGACTGCGGATGCCTACCACATCACGTCAGGGCCCGAGGACGGCGACGGCGCGCGACGTGCGATGGCAGGCGCCTTGCGGCAGGCCGGCCTCGAGCCCGGTGATATCCAGCATCTCAACGCCCATTCCACTTCGACGCCGGTTGGCGACGCTTCCGAACTTGAAGCGATCAAAGCCGTGTTCGGCCGCGACGGTAAAATTGCCGTGAGCGCTACCAAATCGGCGACTGGTCATCTGCTCGGCGCAGCCGGGGGAGCGGAAGCGATCTTCACGATCCTCGCGTTACGCGACCAGGTCGCGCCGCCCACTCTCAATCTCGAAAACGGTGACGCGGCCGCGGAAGGCGTCGACCTCGTCGCCCATGAGGCCAGGCGCATGACGATAGAGCATGCGATTTCGAATGGATTCGGCTTCGGAGGCGTCAACGCCAGCGTCATCTTTCGACGTTGGCAATGAAAGAGAACCGATAGCTCCGAACCCGATGCCGCATAACACGTCCAGGCTGGTTGTCGTGCAAAATCGGCCCGGGATAGCGGGGGAAGTACTCGTGTTCCAGCGGCGCGCTCCGAAATGGCCACTCTTATCGCGCAAATGTCCGATTTGCTCGCGCCAATCAGTGGGCGACGACGACCAACTTCGCCGTCAGGCCCGATAACGCGCGGCGGGCTTGGAGTTGCCGAAGCCTGCCGCCAAAACGCCGCGCGCCTTCTCAAAGGCGTCCCACGCCGCCACATCGGGCACCGGCGGAATTGTCACCAATTCCTTGCGATCGAAGCCGACCAGGGCCGCATCCACGAGATCTTCAACCTCCATGACATTGGGCACCTTGCTGGCGTCGCCACCAGCTCGTTCGTAAATCTCGGTGCGCGTGGCCGCAGGCAGCACGGCCTGCACATAGACGCCCTTCGACGCGACTTCGGCGGCAAGGCCTTGCGACAGCGTCATCAGGTATGACTTGGTCGCCGGGTAGATGCCCCGGGAGTATTCGGGGAGCAGAGCCAGCACCGACGCGATGTTGATGATCGCGCCCTTGCCGCGTTCAACCATGCCGCCGACGACGGCGGACGCGAGCAACGTCGGCGCGACCACGTTCAGCCGTAGCAGATCGTCCATCCTGACTGGATCGGCGGTCGCGAAATCACCGATCAACGCCGCGCCTGCATTGTTGACGAGGATGTCGATGGGCGGGTCGGAGCGGAGGCGCCGGAGAACCGGTTCGAGTTGGGAGCCGTCGATCAGGTCGGCCGTGATGACTTCGACCGCAACGCCATGCGCATTGCGCAGTTCGGTGGCGAGGGCGTTGAGCCTGTCGGTCGCGCGAGCGACGAGCACGAGATCGTGGCCGCGTGCGGCCAGGCGGCGTGCGTAAACTACGCCGATGCCGCTCGAAGCGCCGGTAACGAGTGCGATGGTCATGGATGTTGTCCTGAATGAATTTCGAGCATCGGGATGCCCTGCCGGGGATCGGTGGTGACAAATCGTCGGAGCGGCACGGTTAGCCGCGCGCCTTCAGATGAAGCATCGGGTGATGCTCATAGTGACCGGCGCCGTTCTTCACGATGGGGTCTTCCGAGGTGATCGCCTTGATGTCTTGGTCATCGGCGATCTGATAGAGCGACACGCCGTAACCGCCACTCGGGTCCATGACAGGGCCATGCGCGACGATCTGTCCCTTTTCGAGCAGGTCATCCAGGAACGCGCCGTGCTGCTTCATCCATGCTTTCTCGTCGGCGGTCATGGTCGCGAGAAAATCAGCGCGCGGCGGAATGTACTTGCACAAATAGTACTTCATGGGTCGCTCCTCGGTGAAAGAGACATGTCTGCTTGCTTGGAGATCTCTCGATTTCAGGGATCAATCAGCCACGCCCATCTGCTTGCGAAAACTCTTCTCGAAAGTCTTTTCGGGAACAAAGCGCCGCATCAGGCGGAGACGGCCCGCCACTTTTCCGGGCGTGTACCGAATGCTCGGCTGTTTTTCGGTGGCAGCCTGCACTACCTTGTCCGCCACGGCTTCCACGGGATCGCCGGCCGCGATGCCGTTGCGCCAGGTCGCGTTCATGGCCGTGCGTCCTTTGTCGTAGACGTTTATGATCCGATCGGGCTTGTCGCCGTTCTCTTCCAGCGCGGTGCGGGTGAAGACTGGCTCGACCAGCGAGACACGAATGCCGAATGTTCGCAGTTCGTGATCGAGCGATTCGGAATAGCCTTCGACGGCGTGCTTGGTGGCGTTGTAGAGCGCTGTATATGGTCCAGGCAGGAAGCCGGCCACGGAACTGATGTTGATGATCCGGCCCCGGCCCTGCTTGCGCATGATGGGCAGCACTTCAGTGGTGGTGCGAAGGATGCCGAAGACGTTGATGTCGAACAGGCTCTGGGCTTGATCGAGAGATGATTCCTCGGCGGCGCCGATCAAGCTACGGCCGGCATTGTTCACGAGCACGTCGATCCGGCCTGCAAGCCCAACGACATCCTTGATCAGTTGCTTGACCGACTGATCATCGGTGACATCGCAGCGGAGCATATGAATGCCCTGCCGCACCTCGTCGGGCGCGGCCTGACGACTGGTGCCGAACACCCGATATCCCGCGCGGATCAGGGCAAGTCCGGCCGCAAGCCCGATGCCCCCGGAAGCGCCCGTGATCAGAGCGACCTTTTCTTCCGCTGTGCGCGATTGTGCCTGTGCCATCTCGAATTCCCTTGTCAGCGCCGCCAATGATTATGTTCGTAATCATCGCTTATTTATGATTATGTATGTAATCATTGTCAAGGGCCTCTTGGACGACAGTTCGGGCCCCGCTGAAAGAGGTCATGCCGGCGTTATGCCTCGGCCGTCGCCATCGGAAGGAAAGGGCTCGTGAAAGTCAGCAAGGAAGCGGTCGAGCAGAATCGCGAGCGGGTGATCGCGACCGCCGCAAGGCTGTTCCGGGAACGTGGGATCGACGGTATCGGGCTTGTCGACTTGACGAGGGCTGCCGGGCTCACTCCCGGAGGCTTCTACCGGCAGTTCAAGTCAAAGGACGACCTCATCGTTCAGGCGGTCAAGCGGGCCTACGAGGATATGAGCGAGGATATCGCGGGCCGTATCGCAGCGAGCGATGATCCGCTGGAGACCCTCGTGCGTCATTACGTGTCGGACTACCACCGCGATGATCCGGGGCAAGGGTGCGGCCTTGCAGCAATGGCTGCCGACGCGGCACGTCACGACGATCCGGCGCTGCGGGAGTGCTTCGGCAGCATCGTCAGCAACTATATCGGGCTTCTAACCAAGCTCGTGCCAGGAAGCAGTGCAAAAGCGAAGCGGAGCGCGGCGATAGCGGCGCTCGCCGAGATGATCGGATCGATTGTCCTCTCCCGCGTGGTGCCAGATCCCGCACTATCGGATGAGATCATCGACACGGTCTCGAATGATCTGGTGAAACGCCATGCGAAATCTGCTCGAACTGTTTGATGAGCCGATCGGCGCCGCCTCCGACCCGCCGACGCACCTTCTGGGCCATCCGTTGAAATTGCGCTCGCTTGGATATCCACCGCCCCCTTTGAAATCACTTCCCCTCTGCGCTTGGCCCTGGGAACCGTTGCGAAGCAACTAATTAGACTAGTAGATTAGGCCAGGCCTCGTTGCGAGCGGCCGCTTTGCGCCATGAGCGGCCAGTCGCAAATCGAATAATAACGATGTCTGCTTTTCACTCAGAAGCGGCCATCGCCCGCCAGATTAGCCATGTCCGAAAAGTGCCAAACTCAGGGCGTCCGAAAAGCGGCAGCCGAAGAGCGCGGGATAGCGATCGATCAAATCGTAAAAGTGATGGTATCAGCAGCTTGCATCCGTGTGGATGCGGGAAATATCAAGCGAAAGCAGCGAACCATCGACATTCCTTGGTCACCTAAGCCAAAAGGCGTTGCCACCATCACGCGCGCGCCGGGCCATACCGACGAAAAACTTGTGAAGTCCGTCGCCCGGGCTCACGCGTGGCTGGCAGACCTAACCGCGGGTCGGTACGCCTGCGTTGAAGACCTTGCTGCGGCGGCCAACATCAGTCCAAAAGTGGTTCGGCAAGGCCTGCGATTAGCGTTCCTGCCGCCAGAATTGACCATGAGCGTCCTGAATGGCGAGGCCACAATGGCTCTAAAGGACATTCCCAAAACGCTGCCGTTACCTTGGGCCGTACAGCGGGAGGTGATCGGCTGAATTCGTCGATCGAATGCTATGGAAACGGTTCTAGCCAACTACTCGTCCAGCAACTCAAGGAAGTCGCTTATTCGTTCGAACGGCTTCGCATTGCGATTGCCGATATAGATCACGCGATCGCCATCGCGCTCCAGTGACTTCGCTCTCGACTTGCGAAGCCGACCAGGGAGGAAGGTCGCCGCAACAGCCTCGGGGCCGACGTCGAGCCTCATAATGCCGCGCCGCTTGCAATCTAGCCTGAGCCTCGCCGCAGCGAAAAACTCGCGCGCGGCCGGCGGCAGCCTGCCGAAACGACGTGCGGTTTCGTCCTCCAAATCGTCGAGATCATCCTCGGTGCGGCATCTGGCAATACGGCCGTAGATTTCCAGGCGAACAGCGTCCGACTGTACGTAGCCCGTGGGCAGCATATCGGCGATCGGCAGGTTCAGATCAGGCACCCACAGTTCGGCGCCACCGTCGGCGCCCTTCTCCGACGCCCGCTTGAGAAGATGGCTATAGAGCATTGGCCCGAATACCTGCAGATGGCCAGACTGCTGTTCGGAGAAGAGGTCTCCGGCGCCCCGCAGATCCAGATCACGCTCGCTAATGGCAAAGCCGGCGCCGGGCTTGCTGAACTGCTCCAGCACGGCCAAACGCTTCTCGGATTGTTCGGAGTTCGACTCGTTTAACAAATACGCGAAAGCACGCGTGCCGCCCCGTCCGACGCGGCCTCTTAGCTGATGAAGCTGCGACAGACCAAACTTCTCCGGCCAGCAGATGACGATGGTGTTCGCCCGGGGGATGTCGAGGCCGCTCTCCACGATATTGGTCGCGAGGAGCACGTCCGCTTCACCGTCGACGAAGCTCATCATTCGATCGTCAATATCCTCGGCAGGCAACCGGCCATGGAGACATACGATGCGAAGGTCTGGAGCCGTCAACTTCACCCTTGCCAGCATCGGCTCCAGATCCTGGATACGGGGGCAAATCAGAAAACTCTGCCCGTGGCGTCTCTGCTCACGAAGCAAAGCCGCGGCGATCGCGGCGTCCGACAGCGGAGCAACCCTGGTGACGATAGGCAGCCGGTGAACCGGCGGCGTCGCAATAATGCTCAGGTCCCGGAATCCTGCAAGACCCGCCGCCAGCGTGCGCGGTATCGGCGTGGCGCTCATCCAAAGGGCATGAACGCCCTTCGCAAGGCCTGAAAGTTTCGCCTTCTCCGCCGCACCAAAATGCTGCTCCTCGTCGATGATGACGAGGCCGAGGTCGGCAAATTTCACGTCGGTCGAGGCGAGAGCCTGTGTGCCGACAACGACTTTCAGTTTGCCGCGGCGGAGTTTTTCTTTCGTATCTCGTATCTCCGCTGCCGTTGCTGCCCGCGACAAATTCGCCACTTCGATTCCGAGCGGACCGAACCGCTTGCGAAACGTCTCGACATGCTGTCTGGCGAGGACGGTGGTCGGAACCGCAACAGCGACCTGTTTTCCTGACAGCGCGACAGCCGCCGCCGCCCGCAAGGCGACCTCAGTTTTGCCGAAGCCGACATCACCACAGACCACCCGGTCCATCGGGTGACCAGCCGCCAGATCGTCCAGCACGTCCCGGATCGCCTTGGCCTGATCAGGTGTCGTGAACCAGGGAAAGCGCGCGACGAATCTTTCATAGGCCGCCCCTGGAGCGACCAGCTTGGGAGCACGCCGGCGCCGTCGTTGGGCGATATGTTTCGCAAGCTGTTTGGCCGCTGCTTCGATTTCCTGCTCGGCCTCGCCACGTCTGTTCCACCACGAGCTGCCATCGGCCTTGTCTAACGTGAGCTTACCGGGCTCTACGGCGTACGGCCAGATCAAGGCGAGATCGGCAGGCGGAACAAGTGCAGCATCGTCGCCGGCGAATTCGAGCCTGATCATCTCGCGCTTTGTACCGTTGCCCATGTCGATGGTCTGCAAACGATCAAGTAAAGCCAAGCCACGCTGGAGATGAACGACGGCCGCGCCGCGCTCGGGAATATCCGGGTGATTGAAGGCGGCTGTCCAGGCTTTGGCCATCGGTTGCGGATGATGGGCACGGCTACCGAGCACGTCAGACGCGGTCACAACCAAGGTCTGCTTTTTCCCGGGAGCGAAAAAACCCGCGTCGAAGTCGGCCAACAGCGCGCCCTCGCGTCTTCTGGCCTCCGCCGCCTCGTCCCAATTGGCGAAACGGTCCGCCCTGACCCCACTCATGCGCTCCATCGCGCGCAGATCGTCTTCGACCGCGGCGACGAAGAGCAAACGAGATCCGGCGCGTTCCGCATTGGCCACGAACGCGCGAAGAGCTTTCCTCGGCGCCGCGACTTTCGAGAAGTCGGGCGTGGCCACAAACGCCTTTTTAGCAGGAAGCACACTCATGCGCTTCTTCAGCTTCTTCCAATCCCCTCGCCCCAGATACTCGCGTTCCGAATCCCTGCGGCCAGCTGCCTCCTCGATCGTACTCAGCCAGCTGTCAGCGTGAACAGGTACTTTTGCATCAACGATCCATCGTGCCCGATCGCAATAGTCCGGGAAGGTAGCCCGCAGCGCCCGGCTACCGCCCAGCGCGAGGCGTTCCGACATCGGATCGATAATCAGTTCCTTGAAATCGGATATGACGTCATGCTCATTCGGATCGACGGCAACAATTCTGCGAATCGCACCGCCGGAATGCTCGATCCGGTACGGCCCGAGAGCACCGGCCGGGAAGATCTCGAATGTCGCGCCGTGAAACAGCACGGTGCCCGGATATTCTGCCTCTTCGTCGAGATCGTAGCCCAATTGTTCCATGCGGTCCTTGAGGTCCCGCTCGGCATACGACGCTTGCACTTTCAGGCTCAGGCTGATGCGCGACCAACTCGCCGGCAAAGGCAGCCGCTCCATGATTGCCTCTGCCGTCGAGACCAGCAGAATCGGCTTCTTTCTTCTGGCAAGACGGCGCAAGACCGAACACCGCCTGCCAGCGATCTCGCGCGATGGCTCCAGCCCATCGAAGGGCAACGTATTCAATCTGGGGAATACGAGAACATCGAGCGATGGATCGAGTGCATGGACGATGCCGCCGAGCCGCTCGGCCCTGTTCTCGTCTTCAGCGAGAAACACCAACCCATCACGACCGGACTTTTTCCACTGCTCGCGAAGATGGAGCGCCAACATGCCGAGGGGCGAGGACGTCGAGATGGCGGAACCCGCGGATTGTCCGCCTGTCCTGGCCGCGCTTTTCCTGGTCACGCCGCGGGAGCTGACCTTCCTGCTTTTCTTCACGAAACTTCCATCGTCATTCGACAACTCAGGTGCCGCAAATCGCCGGCAAATACAAGTTATCCACTTTGTACGCTTCCCTGGACGGCGGCGCTCGACCCGGTGCTAACCGCTCTTCAATGTGAGATTCGAGTCGTAATATGACCGTTGACATCGAGATCGGTCGGACCGCAACGAGTCCTACCCTACCAGCGCGGCCTCACAGTCAGATTCTCTGAAAGACCGCCTGACGCCGACTTGCCAACGACATACCATTCGTCCATCGAATGTTATGGAACAATCTGACCGACTGATAAGCTTTGTGTAATTTGCTTCAGTCGGCAAGGCATGCCCTTTGGTTCATTTGGCCGGTTTGTATCGAGGATACGGCGCAGGTCGGACTTCAGACCCAGCGATCCTTTCGCGCGCCCTCTAGGATTTCCTCTTTGCCCAGGTTGAAACGGATTCCCTACAGGCAGACCGTCCGCTCTTCTTGCTGCAGATCCTCCGCTGTTCCGTGCCATCTCAACCAGGAGTATAATTCACCTTTTCAGGGTTGAGAATCATGCGGCCTATGTTTGATGTCGAGAACCTACCCAAGGATACGCCTGTAGAATGGGCGGACGCCGTCAATCGCGGTGTCGCAAAGCTTACGGCGCGCAAGGTCGACATCATTCCCTACGATGAGCCGACGCACCTCCGTTACTGTTGCCGATGGGTGACCATCTTTCTGCAGGCACACATCCGAAGGGGCTTATCACTGCTCGAAAGTGGTAACCGCGAAATCAAGAACGGGCGACCTCTCGTGGCCGCCCTGTGTTCTCGCGCTCTCCTAGAGGACGCCGCGGTCATCTGGGATTTTAACCGAACGGTGTTCCCGCTACTGGAGGCTCGCGATGTCGATAAAATCGATGCGCTTGTCTTCCCGAAAGTGTTTGCCTCGCGACGGCCGAAGGATATCGAACTCTTTGGCGCAGAAATTAAGGCCCGCAATATCCTCACAGCCATCGACAAGATGACCGTGGAGCATCCCAACATCCGTGCTGTTTACGATCAGCTATCCGAAGTCTGCCACCCAAATTCGCTTGGGGTCTTCTCTCATTTCGCCGATACATTCGACGATAAGCGTGCTGTGTTCGACGATGGCCAGGACATGTCTGATGCGGCGCAGTTTCACCTCATTTTCTGCGGGCTGATGTTCGTGGCCGAAGATGCAATTATCGGCAGGATCGAAACCGCCATTGATGCGAATTTCACGTGACCACTATGTCATATCTTCGACAAATCAAACGTAAGCTTCTGTTGAGACTGCTTAAGCTCGAAGAATCGAAGTTCAACGCTTACATCAGGACCTTCCGGTTCATTCGAACGAAGATGCTGGATGGGGCGGAGCCTGCTGAGAAGGCCAGTTTTGAGACCGAGGATCTAGAAGCGACGAAAAACACCGCCGCAATCCATGAGATGAGCCTCTTTACAGAGGTCGGGAAGGCTCTTTCGGCTTGGGCTTCGCTCGAAGAGATTATGGTCTGCATCGCATCCAAGCTGATGTGCAATTCGATCCAAAAGGCCGGCGTGGTGATGTACTCGATCATCAATTTCGGTACTTGGCTGAGCATCATCTCCGAGCTGCTTACTCACGAGGAGCTATACACTCACTTGAAGCCTAGGTTTGATAAACTCACAAACAGGCTACGGGCCCTCAAGGAAATTCGGGACCGGCTCGCACATCACAGCGCGTTCAAGTCAGACATCCCCGCTGCAGCATTCAAGGTCCCGTCCTTAGCGCCGAGTCCCTACGACGTGCGCGCTAAATCGCTGAAATATCAGCCGCTGACCTTGCTCGAAATACAGGACTTTGGAAGATCCGTCGTAGATATGGCGAAAGATTTGGCGGCACTGGTGCACGAGATGGAAGCCATACACTCTGCTCACATCGACTATCTGGATGCCCAAATCGATAAGTTCGCTGGGCCAGGGGCGTTCTCTAAGGCTATTGCAGCAAAGAAAGAAGGGACATAAAGGCCGAAGAGCCGCTTGGTCCCCTTACAACTGGTCCGCTATGGCGAAGAAACGAGATGAAGAAGGCGTCCGCAGCTGCGTTCATCACGCGGCAGTCCCGGCGAAAGGTTTCCCTTGCAGTCGGGGCCAGGTCGTGACCGAGGCCCACACTGCCGCCGCCAGGATAACTCTTCGTTAGTCGAACCTGGCCAAGCATGAGCGCCGGGTCCGGCGCGGCGAAATCTAATCGCACCTGTCGCCCTCGTGCAGAATCCCGCCGACAAATCCCCATTTCCGCGTAGTGGGGGGCAGGCAAACTTGCCCAATCAGAGTGCCGTGGTTGGGCGGCAGTCCTGATCGAACCCGTCTCCGCCGAAAGTCTCCCCAAAACGGGAATATTCGCGGAAATGGAAGGAGACTTTTGGCGATTTCCGCCTCTTGTCCGACAAAGCGGGAGTCAGAGATGAAAGCGAATGCGCGAACAGCCGGGATTTCCGGCCCATTCTGACGTCTCTTGGGGAGCCTGGCCGAACGCACGACTGGCTGGCTGGGGCGGGAGGGATCGAACCTCCGAATGGCGGAATCAAAATCCGCTGCCTTACCGCTTGGCTACGCCCCAACAGGCAGGGAACACGGCAGGAAACCTGCTGCGGACTCCCTCCGGCAACGTGGGTCTATAGGGAGAGGTGAGCCATTTCAACCGGCTAGAGCATGATCCGAAAGGGCATCCCCCGCACCGGATGCCGGGTGGGCACCCGTTTTCCGGAAAGATCACGCTCAAACAAAAGGATAGGCTTCGAATTCGGGCCTAAATCGGCTCCGGAAACACGACCCTTTATAATGGGCCTGACGGTTCGTCTGATGTGGACGCCCCGGGGGCTCGCGATGGCCTCAAACCGCCCGCCTCGCCAGACCGGCCCTCCCGCCTATCGGAGAGTTGAGAGAAGGCCGGTTTCGTGGGAAGACGGCCCCCCGCTTTCCCGACTGAGGCGAGTAACATGACCTACCGCGCGCCGATCAACGACATCCTGCTTGCCCTCAACCATGGCGCCGGCCTCAAGGCCGCCGTAGAGGCCGGCCATTATGGCGACTTCGACGGCGATATTACCGCGGCCGTACTGGAGGAAGCCGGCAAATTCGCTTCCGACGTGCTGGCGCCGTTGAACACCGTGGGCGACGAACACGGCATCAAGCTCGCCGACAACAAGGTGACCACCGCGCCCGGCTGGCCCGACGCCTATCAGCGCTGGACGGCGGCGGGATGGAACGCGGTGTCGGGCCCGGAAGCGTTCGGCGGCCAGGGCCTGCCGCTCGCGATCAACGCCGCCTGCACCGAAATCTGGAGCGCGTCGAACATCGCGTTCGGCCTCTGCCCATTGCTGACGCTGTCGGCGATCGAGGCGCTCGACGCCCATGGCAGCGAGGAGCTGAAAAAGATCTACCTGGAAAAACTGGTGTCGGGTGAATGGACCGGCACCATGCAGCTAACCGAACCCCAAGCGGGCTCCGACGTCGGCGCGCTGCGCACCCGCGCCGAGCGCGCCCCGGACGGCAGCTATCGCATCAAGGGCACGAAGATCTTCATCACCTATGGCGACCACGACATGACCGATAACATCGTTCATTTCGTGCTGGCCCGTTTGCCCGATGCGCCCGCGGGCACCAAGGGCATTTCCCTGTTCCTGATTCCAAAATTCCTCGTCAATGCCGACGGCTCGCTCGGCGCGCAGAACGACATCTATCCGAGCGGCGTCGAGCACAAGCTCGGCATGCATGCTTCGCCAACCTGCACCATGACGATGGGCGACAAGGGCGGCGCGATCGGCTATTTGATCGGCGAAGAAAACCGCGGCATGCTCTGCATGTTTACGATGATGAACCAGGCCCGCCTCGGCGTCGGCCTCGAGGGCGTCGGCATCGCCGACCGCGCCTATCAGCAGGCGCTGGCCTATGCGCAGGAGCGCCGCCAGGGCCGCGCCGTCGACTCCAAGGGCGACGGGATGGACACGATCATCGTGCATCCCGACGTCAAGCGCATGCTGCTGCAGATGCGCGCAATGACGGCGGCCGCCCGCACCATCTGCTACGCCACCGCGGTCGCACTCGATGTCTCAGTGCGCGCCAAGGACGCCAAGGTGCGCAGCGACGCCGCCGCCCGCGGCGCGCTGCTGACGCCGATTGCAAAAGCCTTCTCCACCGATATCGGCAATGAGGTGGCCTATCTCGGCGTGCAGGTTCATGGCGGCATGGGCTTCATCGAGGAGACCGGCGCCGCCCAGCACTATCGCGACGCCCGCATCACCTCGATCTATGAGGGCACCAACGGCATCCAGTCGATCGACCTCGTGACGCGCAAACTCGCGGCCAATGGCGGCGCCTCGGTCTGGGCCCTGATCGACGAGCTCTCCGGGATCGTCAGGCAGGTCGAGCTATCGAACGATCCGGCCTTCGGCACCACGGGGGCAAAATTGCGCGACGCGCTCGGCTCGCTCGAACGCTCCAGCAAATGGTTGCTGGAGAAGGTTGCCTCCGCGCCGAACGACGCGCTCGCGGGGGCGACGCCCTACTTGCGGCTGTTCGGCTCGACGCTCGGCGGCTGCATGCTGGCCGGCGAGGCGCTCGCCGCCAAGAGCAATGGCGAAGCCGGCGATCCGCAGCGCTACGTCACGCTGGCGAGGTTCTTTGCCGAAAACATTTCGGTGCAGGCCACCTCGCTGGAGAAGACCGTCATCGACAGCGCCGACGCCGTCAACGGCGCAGATGCGGTGTTGCTGGCATAGCACATCCCACCACCCAACCAGGCGCATCAGGCGCCGCAAGAGCTACCAACGCAGGAGCCACTGTCCCGATGTTTGATTTCGATCGCGTTATTAATCGCCGCGGCACGCACGCGTCGAAATGGGACATGATGGCCAAGAATTCGGGGATCACGGCAGCGGACGGAATTCCGATGTGGGTCGCCGACATGGATTTTGCGGCGCCTCCCGGCGTCACGGAAGCACTGTCCACACTCGTTGCCCGCGGCGTCCATGGCTATTATGCCGACACCGGCAGCTGGGCGGCAGCGCTCGCCGAATGGATGGCGCGCCGGCATGATCTCGCGATCGACCCGGCCTGGGTCAGCCCGACGCCCGGTGTCGTCTCGGGCCTCGGTCTGATCCTGCAGGCCGTCACCGAAGTGGGTGATGAGGTCGTGGTGTTTCCACCGGCCTATCATGCCTTCCGCAAGATCATTCTCGCCAATGAGCGACGCATCCTCGACGCGCAGCTGGTCCAGCGCCAGGGCCGCTACGAGATGGACCTCGATGCGCTGGGAAAGCAACTCACGCCGCGAACCAGGATTGTCTTCTTCTGCAGCCCGCACAATCCGGGCGGCACCGTGTGGTCGCCAGAGGAGATCCGGGGGCTCGCTGCCTTCTGTGCCGAACGCAATCTGATTCTGGTTTCCGACGAGATCCATTGCGACCTGCTGCTGGGCGGCGTCAAACACACGCCGACGCTGTCAGCCGCACCCGAGATCGCCGATCGCCTGATCACCTGCCTCGCCGCGACCAAGACCTTCAATTTAGCCGGCGCCCATGTCGGCGCCTGCGTCACGTCGAACCCGGTTTTGAAGGCGCGGATCGACGCGCGGATCGCGGCCAGCGGGCTCGCCTCCTACAACGCCTTCGGCATGATCGCGACCGAGGCGGCCTGGCGAACCGGCGAGGCCTGGCTCGATGCGCTGCTGCCCTATCTTGCCGGCAATCGCGATACGCTCACCGCACGAATAGAAAATGCCGCGCCGGGCGCACGTTCGATGCGGCTCGATGCAACCTATCTCGCTTGGGTCGATTTCTCCGGAACCGGATTGACGGCTGCGGACGTGGCCGCGCGGGTCAAGGACCGGGCACGCATTTTTGCCAGCCCCGGCGAGCAGTTTGGGCCCGGCGGTGAAACCTGGCTGCGCTTCAACTTTGCCACGCCACGTCCGATTCTCAACGAGGCGCTTGATCGGCTGGACGACGCCTTTCGAGACCTCAGAGCTTAGGCTGCGGAAGCCGTCCTAACGCAGCGGCATCGGCGGCCGCGGCACCGACACCAACTCCGGATCGCTCAGCGTTTCAGCGGTGGTTGGCGATTGCGCCTCAAGCTGTCGCGGCACGTAAGGTGCCGAAGTCGCTGACAACGGCGCGGCGGCGGCCGACGGCATGGCTTGCTGCCGGACCGGCCGTGGCGGCACCGGTGGCGGAGCCTGCGTCCGCGCCGGCGCTACCGCGGCGACTGGCCGCGACGGCTTTTTGGATGGCGCGTTTTGCGCGGCAGATTTCTCCGCAACCATCGCCACGAGCTGCTGCTGGCTGGCCTTGAGCTGTTCGATGCTGGCCTTGAGCTGTTCGATCTCCCGGCTTGCGCTGGCCAGATCGCGCGCCATCGTGTCGAGCGATTGCGACTCATCAGGCGCGGCGGCGGCCGGCGGGGCTGCAGCGGCCGGCGCTGTTGTCGCAGCAACCTCCGCTGCAGCCGGCGCAGCAGCAGCTTGCGCTGCGGCTGGCGCCTGGGGCGCCGGTTGAGCCGGTGCAGTATTCGACGCATCGACATCAGCGGCAGCCAGAACCGGCTGCGCGGTGAGCCCGGTTTTTTCCGGCGCCGGCGATGATTTTTGCGCGAACAGCGGCGCCCATTCCGCGATTATCCGTTGAGCCGCCTCGGCATGGTAATGCCAAGCCATGGCGGCGCCGCCGATACAGCCCGCCAGCAGCAACGCCGTGACGGCACGCATCGCGCGCCTCGCCATCGACGACCTCGGCCGGCGGCGGCTCTTGATCAGCGCATCTTCGACGGCGGCGGCGCGAAACGTGATTTCATCGACGGCGGTTGCGCGAAACGTGGCGTCGACCGGCGGCACTGCTACTCCGGCCGGGAAGACCGGTTCGATGTGAGGCTGCGGACCCGAAGGCGCGCGCACGGCATCCGGCGCCAGGCTGGAAAACTCTTCCTCCGCGGGCGCCACTTTGACGTGATCGGGTGCGACCTTGACGGGATCGGGTACGACCCTGGCGGCATCGGCTGCGACCCTGATGGCATCGGGTGCGACCACAAGGATATCGTGCGGATCGTCGGTTGGCTTCGGTTTCTGCATCGATTGCATCGGCGCTCCGTACTCGATCCAATGTCGCCTGCGCCCCAAGTGCCTGTCTTAAGACTTTGCCTAAGACCCTGCCCAAGATTTCCCCAAGAGCGACCGGCGGATTTGCGTGAGATCGACGACTTCCAGCCCCCAGAATTCCCCACACGTCGTTCCCCTTACCTCATTCCGGTTTGACCAAAGCAAGGCAGCACGGTGGAGAGGTTGCGGCCGCGGGAACTCCACGCGGTTCCACGGACAGGGCGCACGGGCAAAACTCGGTCGGAGCTGCAGATCATCGCGCGTACTGTTCGTCGCTGACCTTTTCCATCCAGTCGACGGTCTTGCCGTCGAGCGCTTCCTGAATCGCCAGATGCGTCATCGCTGTCGTGGGCCCCGCGCCGTGCCAGTGCTTCTCGCCGGGCGGAAACCAGACCACGTCGCCGGGCTGGATCTCCTCGGTCCGCCCGCCCCAATGCTGCACCAAGCCAAAGCCTGACGTGACGATCAGGGTCTGTCCGAGCGGGTGGGTGTGCCATGCGGTACGCGCGCCGGGCTCGAAGGTGACGCTGGCGCCAACGACGCGCGCCGGCTCGGTCGCTTTGAACAGCGGATCGACCCGGACGGTGCCGGTGAAATAATCTGGAGGTCCCTTGCCGGACGGCTGCGAGCCGCTTCGTTTGATGTCCATGGTTCTGGTCTTTCGTGGTGTGGCTGCCGTCGTTGCGGCGGCAGCACCCGCTGCCAGCACGGCGAGGCCGCCACTGCTGGCTGCAAGCACATGTCTGCGCGTGATCATCGCAGGCTGTGAGCGGGATTGACGCTCATCCCACTTCCGGCAGCCGCGGCAACAGCTTGTCGAGCGTGATCGGATAGTCACGCACCCGCACGCCTGACGCGTTGTAGATCGCGTTGGCGACGGCGGCGGCGACGCCGCAAATGCCGAGTTCGGCGATGCCCTTGGCCTTCATCGGCGACGACATCGGATCGGTCTCGTCGAGGAAAATCACGTCCTGGTGCGGGATGTCGGCATGAACAGGCACTTCATAGCCGGCGAGATCATGATTGACAAAGAAGCCATGGCGCTTGTCGACCACGAGTTCTTCCATCAACGCGGCACCAACTCCCATCGACATCGCGCCGATTACCTGGCTGCGCGCCGTCTTCGGATTGAGGATGCGGCCGGCGGCGCACACCGCCAGCATGCGCCGCACGCGAATCTCGGCAGTCGCTGTATCGACGCCGACCTCGACGAAGTGCGCGCCGAAGGTCGATTGCTGATGCTTCTTGGCGAGCTCGCCATCATATTCGATACCGTCCTCGGCCGCGAGCGCGCCGCCACCGACGGCCTGCGCCAGCGGCACGCTGCGATTGCCCGATTTGACCTGGCCGTCGGCAAATACTGCTTCGGCGGAATTGAAGCCGAGCTTTTGCGCCACGGCCTCGCGCAACTTGATGCACGCCGCATAGACGCCGGCCGTCGAATTGTTGCCGCCCCATTGCCCGCCCGACCCGGCCGACACCGGGAAGCTCGAATCGCCGAGATGCACCGCCACCTTCTCGATCGGAACGCCCATCATCTCGGCGGCGGTCTGCGCGATGATCGTATAGCTGCCGGTGCCGATATCGGTCATGTCGGTCTCGACCGTGACGACGCCGCTGTTGTCGAGCCGGACCCGCGCCGCCGATTTCGTCAGCATGTTGTTGCGGAACGCCGCGGCGACACCGGTGCCAACCAGCCAGCGGCCGTCGCGCACCCTGCCCGGTTGCGCGCTGCGCTTGCTCCAGCCGAAGCGCTCGGCGCCAGTGCGCAGGCACTCGATGAGCCGGCGCTGCGAGAACGGCCGCTCCGGCTTTTCCGGATCAACCTGCGTGTCGTTGAGAATGCGCAGTTCGACCGGATCGAGCCCGAGCTTCTCCGCCAGCTCGTCGATGGCGATCTCCAGCGCCATCATGCCCGTCGCCTCGCCCGGCGCGCGCATCGCATTGCCTTCCGGCAGATCGAGTACCGCCAGCCGCGTCGTGGTCATACGGTCGGCGCCGGCATAGAGCAGCCGCGTCTGGCTCACCGCGCCGTCGGCCTTGCCGCCGGGCAGATCGCCGGACCAGCTCTCGTGGCCGATCGCCGTGATCTTGCCGTCTCTGGTCGCGCCAATTCGGATGCGCTGGATCGTGGCAGGGCGGTGCGTGGTGTTGTTGAACATCAGGGGACGCTGCAGCGCCACCTTGACGGGCCGGCCGGCCGCGCGTGCACCAAGCGCAGCGAGCAGCGCGTCAGCGCGCGGAAACAGCTTGCCGCCGAAGCCACCGCCGATATACGGCGAAATCAGGCGAACCTTTTCTTTCGGGATGTTGAGCGTCTTGGCGATGTCAGCCACGTTCCAGGCGATCATCTGGTTCGAAGTCCAGAGCGTCAGCCTGTCGCCGTCCCAGGCGGCCATCGAGGCATGCGGCTCCATCATCGCATGCGCTTCGTCTGGCGTAGTGTAGGTGGCGTCGAGCTGGACCGGCGCCGCAGCGAAGGCCGGGCCGAAATTGCCGACCGCGGTGTCGGCGGGACCGCCCGTGATTTTCTCAGGCTTGGCTGATTCCATCAATTTCGAGAGGTCGAACGCACCCTTGTCGCTGATATAATCGACGCGGACCAGTTGCGCGGCCGCGCGCGCCTGCTCAAACGTTTCCGCAACCACCACCGCGATGGCCTGGTGATAGTGCTGAATCTCAGGCCCGCCCAGCAATTTAGCGGTATTGAGACTTCCCTTCTCGAGCTTGCCGGCATTCTCAGCCGTGACGATGGCGAGCACACCCGACGCGGCCTTGGCCGCGGTCAGATCAATCGACTTGATGCGGCCCTTGGCGATCGCAGAACCGACGATGTAGCCATAGGCCGGGTTCGGTGCCGCGTCGTGCCATTCATAGGCGTAGGTCGCGGTTCCCGTGGTCTTGCGTGGACCGTCGATACGGCTGACGGGTTGGCCGATCACCTTGAGCTGGTCGATCGGATTTGATGTGGCCGGGGAATCGAATTTCATGGCTCAGCCTCTCGCCTCTGCCAGCACCGCGGCGAGCGTGCGCTCGGCCAGCGTCAGCTTGAATGCGTTCTCACGGGTCGGCTTGGCGTCGCCGAGCAATTGCGCAACGGTGGCCCGCGCCCCGCGCGGCAGCGCGGCTTCCGCCGCCTCGACGCGCCATGGCTTGTGCGCGACGCCGCCGAGCGCGACGTGCCCCGAGCCGTCGCGCTGCACGATGGCGGCGACCGAAACCAGCGCGAACGCATAGGAGGCGCGGTCGCGCACCTTGCGATAGATCTGCTTGCCGCCGACCGGTTTCGGCAACGTCACGGCGGTGATCAGCTCACCCGGCGCCAGTGCGGTTTCGATTTGCGGCGTATCGCCGGGCAGCCGGTGGAAGTCCGCGATCGGGATGGTTCGCACGGCGCCGTCAGGACGCACCGTTTCCACGGTGGCGTCGAGCGCGCGCATCGCAACCGCCATGTCGCTCGGGTGCGTCGCGATGCAGGCGTCGCTGGCGCCGATCACGGCGTGCTGACGGCTGAACCCGCCGATCGCCGAACAGCCGCTGCCGGGCTGACGTTTGTTGCAGGGCTGGTTGGTGTCGTAGAAATAGGGGCAGCGCGTCCGCTGCAGCAGATTGCCCGCGGTCGTTGCCCTGTTGCGCAGCTGGCCCGAGGCGCCGGCGAGCAACGCGCGCGAGAGCACACCGTAATCGCGCCGTACCCGCTCGTCGGCGGCAAGATCGGTGTTGCGCACCACCGCGCCGATGCGCAGGCCGCCGTCCGGCGTCGGCTCGACCTTGTCGAGCCCAAGGCGGTTGACGTCGATCAGATGCGACGGCGTCTCGATTTCGAGCTTCATCAGATCGAGCAGATTGGTGCCGCCGGCGATGAACTTGGCGTGGGGAGTGTGCACGGCAGCGGCGGCGGCCGCGGTGGGCGAGGTGACGCGTTGATAGGTAAAGGATTTCATGCCTTGCTCCCGGCAACTTCAGTGACCGCATCGACGATGTTGGAATAGGCCGCGCAACGGCAGATATTACCGCTCATCCGCTCGCGCAGCTCGAGGGCCGAAAATTGCGGCGCCGCCGTCAGGTCGGCGCTGACATGGCTGGGAATGCCGGCCTTGATCTCGTCGAGCACGGCGACCGCCGAGCAGATCTGCCCGGGCGTGCAATAGCCGCATTGATAGCCGTCATGCTTGACGAACGCCGCCTGCATCGGATGCATGTTGTCAGGCGTACCCAATCCCTCGATGGTGGTGACGCTCTCGCCCTCGTGCATCACAGCCAGCGTCAGGCATGAATTGATCCTGCGCCCGCCGACGATCACCGTGCACGCGCCGCACTGGCCGTGATCGCAGCCCTTCTTGGTGCCGGTGAAATGCAAATTCTCGCGCAACGCATCGAGCAGCGTGGTCCGCGTGTCGACCTCGAGCTCGCGCACCTGGCCGTTCACATTGAAGGAAACTTTGGACATCACGGGCGCTCCGGGAACCGCAGGCTTCAGGGCGACATCGGCCTTGGCCACAAAGGTCGACGTCGTGTCCCCGAGGGCCGGCGCCGTGAGAGACGCGGCGCCGACGATCAACAGGTCGCGCCGAGAGAATCTGAAATCACCGGGGCTTCGCATGCCATCAATCCTTTTTGCCGCTTCGTTCGATTGCGTCCCGCCCACCAACGCCGACCATGATCCATGGTTGCTAACGCCGATCATGATCGTGGGTTGCGCGCCGCCCGCCCGGGCAGGTAACGAGCTCGTGCCTTCGGGCATTTAGGAAGTGCGGCGAGTTTCGATTAGGCCTATTAATCCGCATACACTTATGAGTCTGGCTCAACAATGCTCGGGAAAAACACGCACGATCTCATGGCGTTCCTCGCGGTTGCGCGAGAACGCAGTTTTACGCGGGCGGCAGCACAGCTCGGGGTTTCGCAATCGGCGCTCAGTCACACCATTCGTGGCCTGGAGGAACGGCTCGGTTTGCGCTTGCTCACCCGCACCACGCGCAGCGTGGCGCCGACCGAAGCCGGCGAGCGGCTGATCCGAACCGTCGGACCAAAATTTGAGCAGATCGACTCGGAACTATCGGCGTTGACCGAATTGCGGGGAAAACCCGCCGGCACCATCCGGATCACGGCCGGCGAACATGCCGCGCAGGCCATTCTTTGGCCGGCGCTCACGACGCTGCTGCCGAATTATCCCGACATCAAGGTCGAACTGATCATCGACTACGGCCTCACCGATATCGTCGCCGAGCGATACGATGCCGGCGTCCGTCTCGGCGAGCAGGTTGCCAAGGACATGATCGCGGTACGGATCGGACCGGACTTCTGCATGGCGGTGGTCGGCGCACCCGCCTATTTCGAACGCAAGCCGGTGCCGAAGAAACCGCAGGATCTCACCGCGCACGACTGCATCAACATCCGCCTGCCGACCTATGGCGGAATCTACGCCTGGGAATTCGAGAAACGCGGCCGTGAACTGAGGGTGCGAGTCGATGGTCCCTTGGTGTTCAACAACACCGCATTGCGATTGAACGCGGTGCTGGGAGGGCACGGTCTCGCCTATCTGCCGGAAGACCAGGTCCAGCCGTACCTTGCCGACGGGCGGCTGGTCCGCGTGCTCGACGACTGGTGCGCGCCGTTTCCGGGCTATCACCTCTATTACCCGAGCCGCCGCCAGCAGTCGCCGGCGTTTACGGTGCTGGTGGAAGCGCTGCGGTACCGGGGCTGAAGGGCAGCCCCTCGATCGAGCGGCAGAGTCTTGGGGGCCGGGCCGGAACCCATCCGTCATCCAGATGTCATCGAATGCGCCAACAGCTTGCTGGACACACACTCGAGGACCCCGATGGACTATTTCCGACGCTTCACCTTTCTGTTCGCCGCGCCGGTCTTTGATACCGACGATCTCGAAGGCCTCCGTTTCAATCAGATCATCACCGAGATCGAGCGCTCCGGCTTCGAAGTGGTCCGGGCGCGCAGGCTGGAGGATGCGGAAATCGCGGTCCAGACCGATGCCGCGATCGGCTGCATGGTGGTCGACTGGGGCAAAAAGGGCCTCGAGGGCAAGACCATGGCCCTGATCAATCTGATGCGCCGGCGCGGCCTCGATTTTCCGATCATCCTCCTGATCCGCCGCAAGCGGTTCGAGGACCTGCCGGTCGAGGTGCTGGATTTCATCGACGGCTATGTCTTCCTGTCCGAGGAAACGCCGCCCTTCATCGCCAAGAACCTGATCAGCCGGCTGAAGCAATATGCCGAAACCCTGAAGACGCCGTTCTTCGGCGCGCTGGTCGACTATGCCGAAGAGGGCAACCAGCTATGGACCTGCCCGGGCCACAATGGCGGCGTGTTTTACAGCCGCAGCCCGATCGGCCGGGTGTTCGTCGAACATCTCGGCGAAGCTGTCTTTCGTGACGACCTCGACAATTCCGTGCTCGACCTCGGCGATCTCCTTACTCACGAGGGCCCGGCGCTGAAGGCGCAAAAGGAAGCCGCGCAAATCTTCGGCGCCGAAAAGACCTATTTCGTGCTCAACGGCACCTCGACCTCCAACAAGGTGGTGCTGGGCGCGCTCGTCACCGACGGCGATCTCGTGCTGTTCGACCGCAACAACCACAAGGCGGCGCATCATGGCGCGCTGATGATGGCCGGCGGCATTCCGGTTTATATCCCCACCGTCCGCAATGCCTGGGGCCTGATCGGCCCGATGCGCTGGGACGCCATCGACGAGACGAGCTTACGCGAACGCATCCGCAGCCATCCGCTGGTCAAGGATCCGGAAGCCTGGCGCGAGCCGCGCCCGTTCCGCGTCGCCGTGGTCGAGCAGTGCACCTATGACGGCACCATCCACAGCGCCGAGATGATCCTCAAAGCGATCGGCCACCTCTGCGACTACATCCTGTTCGACGAGGCCTGGGCCGGCTTCATGAAATTTCATCCGCTCTATGCCGGCCGTTTCGCAATGGGGCTGTCCGGTCTCGGTCCCGACGCGCCGGGCATTATCGCGACCCAGTCGACCCACAAGCAGCTGGCGAGCTTCTCGCAGGCCTCGCAAATCCACATCAAGGACCGCCACATCACCGGCCAGAAGCGCCGCATCGAACACCGCCGCTTCAACGAAAGCTTCATGCAGCACGCATCGACCTCGCCGTTCTATCCGATCTTCGCTTCCCTCGATGTCGGCGCGCAGATGATGAAGGGCCGGTCCGGCGAGGTGCTGTGGGACGACACGATCCGGCTCGGCATCGAACTGCGCAAGAAGATGCGCGCGGTCCGCCGCGAATTCGAGGAAAAGGAGGCGCGGCCCGAACGCCGCTGGTTCTTCGAGCCGTTCGTGCCCGACCGCGTCGCAATCCCGGACGTCTCCCGCGCGGGCGCCGTGCACAATGTGGCCTGGGAGACCATCTCCACCGACATGCTGGTCACCGACCCCGTTTATTGGCAGCTTTCGCCGGACGCCCGCTGGCACGGTTTTCCCGATCTGACCGCGGGCTTTGCCATGACCGACCCGAACAAGCTGACGGTTCTGACGCCCGGCTTCGACCACGCCACCGGCCGCTATGCCGAGCACGGCATTCCCGCCCCCGTCGTCGCGCAATATTTGCGCGAGAACCGCATCGTGCCGGAAAAGAACGACCTCAATTCGCTGCTGTTCCTGCTTACCCCCGGCGTCGAGGCCAGCAAGGCCGGCACCTTGATCTCGGGCCTCGTCGCCTTCAAGAAACTGCACGACGACAACGCGCTGCTGGAAGAGGTGATTCCGGAATTCCATCAGCGCCGGCCGAAGCGCTATGCCGGCGTCCGCCTGCGCGATCTCTGCGCCGGCATGCACGGCTTCTTCCGCGAAGCCGGCGTCAGCGCGCTGCAGGCGAAGCAATTCCTCGCAGAGCATCTGCCCGACATCGCAATGTCGCCGCGCGACGCCGCGCGCTATCTGGTGCGCAACGACGTCGACTACCTGCCGATCGACGCCATCGCCGGCCGCATTGCCACGACGCCGTTCGTGGTCTATCCCCCCGGCATCGCCACCATCGTGCCGGGCGAACGATTGACCGAACGGGCGCAGCCGATGATCGACTACCTCAAAATGTTCGAAACCTGCTTCAACACCTTCCCCGGCTTCGACGTCGAGATTCAGGGCGTCTACAAGGAAGTCGATCCGTCCGGCCGCATCCGGCTGCATACTTATGTGGTCTGCGAATGAACCGGCCCGTCGAAACAACAGACCCGGCCGTGACCGACCAGCCGCCGGTGCTGGTCCGACCCTCGCGCGACGGCGATGTCGAGGCGATGCTGGCGATCTATCGGCATCATATCCGCCGCGGCGTCGAGGAAAGCGTCGACGACAGCGGCACCCCGGAGCCCGAGGATCTGCGCGACCGGCGCAAGAACCTGCGCAGCCAGCGCCTGCCGCATCTGGTGGCTGTTTGCGGCGGCGAGGTGGTGGGCTACGCTTACGTCGTGCTGTTTCGCAAGCGGCCGGCCTATCGCTACGCGGTCAAGCATTCGATCTATGTGCATCGCGAGCATCAGGGACGCGGCGTCGGACGGCGGTTGTTGCAGGAGCTGATCGACGTCTGCGCCGCAGCCGGGTTCCGGCAGATGATCGGCTATATCGATTCCGACAATACGGCGTCGCTCGCGCTGCACGAAAGGTTCGGTTTTGCCCGCGCCGGCCTGCTGCCGGGCGTCGCCTACCGCTACGGCCGCTGGGCCGACACCGTCATGGTGCAACGTTCGCTCGCCGCCGGTTCAACCGCACCGCCGCTGATTTCCAGCCCGGGCCGGTGAGCAAGCGGCGTGGCGTAGGGTGGGTAGAGCGAAGCGAAACCCACCATCGCACCCACGCACAAAGGCGATGGGTTTCGCTTGCGCTCTACCCATCCTACGCGTCGCCATTCACCGCGCCTCGCCGGAGAACGCCTGCCGCAATGTCGCCAGCCGGTCGAGCGCCGCCTGCGGCAATGGCCCTTTTTCGACCGCCGCGAATGCACCCTCGAACTCCTGCGGCGTCGCCATGCCGACCAGGACGGTGCCCATCGCCGGGTGCGACAGCGCAAACCGCGTCGCAGCTTCGGTCAGGCTGGAAGCAGACCCCTCCTCCACCAGCGGCATCAGACGGCGGGCGCGCTCGATATCGGCATCGTAGCTCATGGCTGAGCCGATCGGCTCGGGCGCCGGGCTTGCAATCGGGTGACGCGCGGCCGAGCCCGAGAGGGCGCCGCCCGCCAGCACGCGGATGCCGACGACGCCAACGCCGGCCGCCCGTGTGTGATCGAACAACCGCGCATAATCCTGCGCCGGATAATTTTTCGGCAGTTCTTCGGCGGCGGATGGATTGAGCATGTTGTAGACGATCTGCGCGCTGTCGAAGACGCCGGCATCGACCACCTGATGCAGCGCCCCGGTGTCGCCGACCGCCGAAATCCCCAAATATCGAATCTTGCCCTGCTGACGCAGCCGCTCGAACGCCGGCACCACCTCGTCCAGCACCTGCCGCGCGCTCAGCGCCGATCCGCCGCCTGAAACGGTAATCGGATTGTGCAGGTGAAAGATGTCGACGTGCTCAAGACCCAGTCGCGCCAGACTGCCTTCGAGCGACGTGGTAATGGCGTCGGCAATGCGACCGAACGCATCGGGCGCTATTCGAACCTTGGTGCCGACGATCGCGTTGGCCGGCTTCAGCTTGTGCAAGACACGGCCAAGGTTCCTTTCCGACTGGCCGTCGCCGTACAGCACCGCGGTGTCGAAATAATTCACGCCGACATCGAGCGCCCGCGCGACGGCGCGCTCCTGATCGGCCGGATCGCCGCGCACCATCACGCCGCCTACGGCGCCGCACCCAAAGCCCAGCACCGAGAGCTGCATTCCCGTGCGCCCAAAAACCCGCAATTGCATCGCTGTTCCTCCGGCTGCTCGTACCATACTCCAGATTTTCGCCCCGAAGTAATTTGCGACCGATGCAACTGCAACCCGGTGTTTCAGAGTTGCGGGATCGGTAAAACTGACGCACAGTTTGGACCTGTGCCGGAAATCAACCGGCGAATATCAAACGAGGAGCACGCCATGATCAAGGTAAGCGTTATGTATCCGAACACGCCGGGGGCGCGCTTCGACCACGATTATTATCGCGACAAGCACATGCCGCTGGTCAAGGCGCGCATGGGCGATGCCTGCAAGTCCTACACGGTGGACAAGGGCCTCGGCGGCGGCGCGCCCGGTGCGCCTGCGACCTATGTCGGGATGTGTCACATCTTCGCCGACTCGGTGGAGTCCTTCCAGGCCGGCTTCGGGCCGCATGCCAAAGAGATCATGGGCGACATCAAGAACTACACCGACATCGCGCCGGTCATGCAGATCAGCGAAGTCGTCGTCGGCTGACGGCGGCTGCGTCGCTACGTAGGTGGGTCAGGTGACTTGTCCGCCATAGCTCGCAAAGAGAAGGCGTAAGCCGTAACCCACCGCCGACGCGAATACGAACAGCGGTGGGTTACGCGGAGTTTATCACCGGGCCGCGCGTTGCGCGGATCCGGTGGCAACCCACCCCAAGCATTAACCTTATCTTTGCCTGGTCAAGCGCTGAAGCATGTGATGGGAAAGCCAATTCGGACTACCCCCAAAGAAGCGGGTTCGTTCCACGATGTCTGTTGCGGAAACCCCGAAATCTCGGCATCATTTTCAAACGCTGCCGGACATCGCCCCCCTGACAAAATCCTGGCCGCGAACCCCAAGAAGCCGCGTCGGGCCTCAGCTCTTTCCCCAAGGAGCTGAGGCTCTTTCATGTTGTGGTGCCTTTATGCTTTGGTGCCCTGGAAAACTTTCATGCCGAAAATCACGATCATCGAAACCGGCGTCATTTCGCCTGCCAATCGCGCGCGGCACGGCTCCTTCCCCCAGATGTTCGAACGGCTGCTTGGCGAGGCGGATGCCTCGGCGAGCTTTGCGACGGTCCGGCTTGCCGATGGCGAAGCGCTGCCCGATCCCGCCGGCCTCGAAGCCATTCTGCTCACGGGATCGCCGGCCGGCGTCTACGACGATCTCGACTGGATCGCACCTCTCGAGCGCTTTGTCCGCGCGGCGTATGAAGCAAAAACTCCCATGGCCGGAATCTGCTTCGGCCATCAATTGATCGCGCAGGCGCTCGGCGGAACGGTGCGCAAATCGGAAAAGGGCTGGGGCATCGGGCGTCACGTCTATGACGTCGCGCCCGGCAACGGCGTGATCGAGGGCGATAGAATCGCAATTCCCGCCTCGCATCAGGACCAGGTCATCGCGCCACCCACGGGGGCAACAACCATATTCCATTCGGCGTTTACGCCGCACGCGGGCCTTCTCTATGCGAACGGCGTAACGCTATCCGTGCAGCCGCATCCCGAATTCACCACGGCCTTTGCGCATTTCTGTTGCGAGAAAGCCGGTCAGAACAACGCTCCCGAACCGTTGGTCGCGGCGGCCAAGGCTTCGCTCGAGCAGCCCCTCGACAGCGCCGACCTCGGCCGTGCCATCGCGCGTTTTCTGGCGAGGCCGCGTACAGCGTGATCGATTTCGTGCGGCTGTTAGCGCAGTAAGCGTAGTGCGTAGGATGGGTAGAGCGAAGCGAAACCCATCGCACAAGCGCAAACCGGAATTGATGGGTATCGCTATCGCTCCACCCATCCTACGAGCTGCTCAGGAACAACCGCCCGGGACACAAGGGGCGTTGGCCATCGTCACGACGAGGGGCGGGTTGCGGTGGACGCTGACGTTGCGATTGACGGTCGCGGCTGATGCGTACGGCGAAAGCGTGTGGTCCTGGCGCCCGTAACGGCGTCAAGTCTTTCGGGAGCTAACGCTTCCGAGGGGCGACGGTGGCAATAGAGGCCGTCTCACCGGGGAGAGCGCGTTATAAGTCGTAAAGCCATTGCGCAGGGAATGTCGGATGTTCTCCGCTGCCCTGTATGCTCATGTGCAGCTTTCTTAGCACAATCGCACATGAGACCGCGGGTGCAGCGCGCATCCGGCATTCCCTGCGCCCTCTGATTGGAGAGGGCGAGGAATTTCTGGCAAAGCTCGGGCTTATCAGGCCGCGAGAATGCGAAGGTGTGTTTGGATAATGCTGCAGCGACAAACACAGCCGTCGTCCCGGGCTTGACCCGGGACCCATACGCCGCGGCCCATCGGTGAGAGCGCAGGCGTTTGCGACCTTCTGCAACAACAACCGCCGCGGAGTATGGGTCCCGGCTCAAGGCCGGGACGACACCGAGCAAGAAGCAGGCTACGCGCTCTTCACACCCCGAGCCAGCTCAAGCCACCCGGAAGATCGCCGACGGCAAAATCAACTTGCAGGACCCTTCGATGAACCGGATCGCTGGCCGCTTCCGAGCTGTGCAAAATAGGCGTCGCATAGAGCCAGATATCGCCGGCGTCAGCCAGGCAAACAGCGACCCCGCATTTTTCAACGACGCTCTTTACTTCGGGTTCGGGGATCAGACCCAGCCGGTGCGATCCCGGCGCGATCAGAAGGGGCGCGTTCGTCGCCGGTACAGGGTCGAGATGAACGCGCAGCGTCACCATGCCGGCCAGCAGGTCAAATGGCGGCGCGACGTGAAGCAATCCGCTTTTGACGGTCCAGGGACCAAAGCCCGCGACCTCGACGCGTCCAGCGACGGCGATCGTTCGATCCTGATGCCAGGCAAGCGCCCAGTTGGTCGAAACTGTCTTGTCGAAAAGAATGGCTCTGACGGGATGACAGCTTTCACCGAGGACCGCGGCAGCGACTTTCCAAACGGCT
Source organism: Bradyrhizobium sp. AUGA SZCCT0158 (assembly GCF_018130065.1). Lineage (GTDB taxonomy): Bacteria > Pseudomonadota > Alphaproteobacteria > Rhizobiales > Xanthobacteraceae > Bradyrhizobium. Next base: position 290,695 of record NZ_JAFCME010000007.1, read on the forward strand.
CCCGGCGGCGCAAGAAATCGCCGCACCTCGGCATTGCCGTGAAGCCTGATGCCGGCCTGATCCGCGGGCAAATTGGCGACCGAATCTTCAAGGTCGCGCAATTCCGACGCGCCGAGCGCCGCGTGCATGCGTAGCGCGCCGATCTCGGCGAACGTCGCCGCTTCATTCGCAGAAAGAGCGATGGTCATGCCTTTACCCGATCGGCTTCAGCCCCGCCTCGATCGCCGCGCGGCGCGGCTCCAGGAACGGCGGCAGCGCCAGTTTCTCGCCGAGCGTTTCCATCGGCTCGTCGGTCGCAAAGCCGGGGCCGTCGGTTGCGATCTCGAACAGGATGCCGTTGGGTTCGCGAAAATAGAGGCTGCGAAAGTAAAACCGGTCGATCTCGCCGCTGTTGCGAACGCGCAGCTCGTTCAGCCGCTGCGTCCAGGCATGATACTGCGCCTCGTCGGGCGTGCGGAACGCGACATGATGCACGCCGCCGGCGCCCTGCCCCGCCATCGGCGATGCCTTGTCCTCGAGCACATGCAGTTCGGCGGCGAGATTGTTCTCGTCCCTTGCCTCGCCCATCGCGAACACGTGAATCTGCGCGCCGTGCGCGGCATAGTCGCGGACGCGGCGCATGTTCATGACCTCGGTCAGCACCAACGCGGTACGCGACAAATCATGCACGGTGAGCACGATCGGGCCGAGACCGCGGATCTGATGCTCGGCCGGAACCGTACTGCGCTCCCAGGGCGAGGAAGCGCCAGCCCCGCCGTCATCGACCAGCACCAGGCGCTGCCCCTCGCCGTCTTCGAACGGCAGCGTCAGCCGGCCGTCGACCTCGATGACATCGCCAGTCACGCCGCCCGCCGCCTTGAGGCGGTCGCGCCAGAACCCGAGCGTCTTTTCACCCGCGACCCGCAAGCCCGTGCGCGAGATCGAATTGGTGCCGCGCCGCTCCGGCGCCGCCGGAAAATCGAAGAAGGTGAGGTCGGTGCCGGGATTGGCTTTGCCGTCGGCATAGAACAGATGGTAGGCGCTGACGTCGTCCTGGTTGACCGTCTTCTTGACCAGCCGCATGCCGAGCAGGCCGGTGTAGAAGGCCAGATTCTCGCGCGGCTTCGCCGAAACCGCGGTCAAGTGGTGAATTCCGGTGAGCTGCATGGCATCATCCTTATCGCGAGGAAAAACAAGCGCGGCGATTTGGGTCTTCGGGATCATGTAGGATATGATCATGTAGGATATAGTGTGATTATTCGCCAGCGGCCCTGTCGCCGGCCTGTTCAGGGACAAACTTCATGACCGAACACATCATAGTGTCCGACGAAGACGCAACGCGCGTGATCACGATGCGGCGGCCCGAGAAGAAGAACGCGATCACCCAGGACATGTATCGCGCGATGAGCGATGCGATCAACAAGGCGCAGGACAATCCGGCCATCCGCTGCCTCATCATCACCGGCGGCTCCGGCGTGTTCACCGCCGGCAACGATCTGGAGGATTTCCTCAAAGACGGCACCTCCAATCCCGATTTGCCCCGCGCCTCCAACGCCGCAAAGTTTCTCTATTCGCTGGCGCACAACACCAAGCCGATCATCGCCGCCGTCGACGGCATCGCGATCGGCATCGGCACCACGATGCTGTTCCATTGCGACCACGTGCTGGCCAGCAATACCGCGACGTTCTCGACACCATTCATCAATCTCGGGCTGGTGCCGGAAGGCGCCTCCAGCCTGCTGGCGCCCCGCGCCATGGGACACCAGCGCGCGTTCGCGATGCTGGTGATGGGACGCAAATTCAGCGCCGACGATGCGCACGCCGCCGGCTTCGTCAACGTCGTGGTGGCGCCGGGGCATACCGAGGCCGAAGCGCGCAAGGTGGCGCGCGAAATCTGCGCGCTGCCGGCCGAAGCGGTGGCGATCTCGCGCAAGCTGCTGAAACTGCAGCCGGAGGACATGACCCGCCGGATCGACCAGGAAGGCCATTTGTTCGGCGAACGGATGCGCTCCAAGGAAGCGATATCAGCGTTCAAGAAATTCTTCGACCGCAAGAAGGGGTAGAGGGAAAGACGTTCCCTCCCCATCCGTCATTGCGAGCGCAGCGAAGCAATCCATCGCGCCGCATAAAGGAAGAATGGATTGCTTCGTCGCTACGCTCCTCGCAATGACGGGGAATCAGAAAACCGCTCTCGCATGTTAGCTCCATGAAAATTCTCCTTCGTCACATCCTTGTTTCGGCGATCATGCTGGCTCCCGCCGCGTCCCTCGCCCAAACCCCCGCCCCCATCGATCTGCGCATTCTCGCGATCAATGATTTTCACGGCTATCTCCGCCCGCCGCAGTTCGGGATCCGGGTCGCCGATCCCGAGGACAAGACCAAGAAGATGTTCGTCGCCGCCGGCGGCGCCGAGCACATGGCAACGTTGGTCAAGGAACTTCGCGACGGCCACAAGAATTCGATCTTCGTCGCTGCCGGCGATCTGATCGGCGCCAGCCCGTTCCTGTCGGCGATGTTCCACGACGAGCCCACCATCGAGGCGCTGTCGATGATGGGACTGGATATTTCCTCGGTCGGCAATCACGAGTTCGACGAAGGCAAGGCCGAACTGCTGCGCATGCAGAACGGCGGCTGCCATCCCGTCGACAAATGTCAGGGGCCGCATCCCTTCCTCGGCGCGAAATTCCGCTATCTGGCCGCCAGCACCTTCGAGAAGGCGACCGGCAAGACCGTGCTTCCCGCCTATGAAATCAAAACCTTCGAGGGCATTCCGGTTGCCTTCATCGGCCTGACCCTGAAGGGCACGCCCAACGTCATCTCGCCGGAGAGCGCCGCCGGCCTCGAATTCCGCGACGAGGCCGAGACGGTGAACGCGCTGATCCCCGAACTGAAGGCGCGCGGCGTCGAGGCCATCGTGGTGCTGATTCACGAAGGCGGCCTGCCGACCGGCGACTACAATGAGTGCCCGGGCATATCAGGCCCGATCGTCGATATCGTCAGGAAGTTCGACAAGGCGGTCGACATCGTCGTCTCCGGCCACACCCATCAGGCCTATGTCTGTGAGATCGACGGCAGGCTGGTCACGTCAGGCGACAAATACGGCACCATCGTTACCGCCATCGACGTCAAGCTCGATCCGGCCAGCCGCGACATCGTCAGCGCCAGGGCCAACAACACCATCGTCCGCACCGAGGCCTACGCCAAGAATCCCGAGCAGACCGCGCTGATCGAAGCCTATGACAGGGTTGCCGCGCCGATCGCCAACCGTCCGGCGGGCTCGATCACGGAAACGCTGTCGCGCGTGCCCAACAATGCCGGCGAGAGCCCGCTCGGCGACGTCATCGCCGACGCGCAGCTCGCCGCGACCAGTGCGCCTGCGAACGGCGGCGCGGTGATGGCCTTCACCAATCCCGGCGGCGTGCGCATCGACATCACGCGCAAGGAAGATGGCGCCGTGACCTATGCCGATCTGTTCGCGAGCCAGCCGTTCCGCAACCAACTGGTGACGCTGACGCTGACCGGAAAGCAGATCAAGGACATGCTGGAGCAGCAATGGTTCGATCCGAAACGGCCGCGGATCCTGCAGGTCTCGAAGGGTTTCAGCTACGCCTGGGACAACAGCAAGCCGGACGGCGAGCGCATTCTCCCGGAGCGAATGGCGCTGAACGGCGCGCCGATCGACCCCGCCGGGAGCTATCGCGTGACTGTCAACAATTTCCTCGCGGTCGGCGGCGACGGCTTTACGGTCCTCACCCAAGGAACCGCCCCGCGAATCGGCGTCTACGACATCGACGCGTTGAACAGCTATTTCCTGGCCAACAGTCCGGTCGCCCCCGGTGCCGTCAATCGCATCGCCCGGATCAACTGAGGTGCAGTCCGCCTCCCCCGCGGGAAGGAACCATGGCCCTTTCCGAGCGGCCGCCGAGCGCCTAGATTGTGCGTTCGCGGCCCGCCCGCACGCCAGGATTTCGCATGACGCTGTTACTGACGCATTCCGCCTGTCTCGACCATCTGACGCCGCCGGGACATCCCGAGCGTCCCGACCGGCTGCGCGCGGTCGCCGAGGTGCTCGGCGAGGACCGCTTCAAGGCGCTGGTGCGCGGCGAAGCGCCGGAAGGCAGTCTTGATTCCGTGACGCTGTGCCATGGCGAGCATTATGTCGGCGAACTCCGCCACATCGCGCCCACCAGCGGCCTGATCTATATTGACGGCGACACCTCGATGTCGCCGGGGACGTGGGAAGCTGTGATGCGCGGCGTCGGCGGTGCGGTGGCCGCGACCGACGCGGTCATGTCCGGCGCCCATCACAACGCGTTCGTCGCGGTCCGCCCGCCCGGCCATCATGCCGAAGTGAGCAAGCCGATGGGCTTTTGCTTCTTCGACAATGCCGCGATCGCCGCCCGCCATGCCCAGCGGAAATACGGCATCGCGCGCGCGGCGGTGGTCGATTTCGACGTCCATCACGGCAACGGCACGCAGGATATTTTCTGGTCCGATCCGACCGTGATGTATTGCTCGACGCACCAGATGCCGCTGTTTCCCGGCACCGGCGCCTCCGGCGAGCGCGGCGAGCACGACACCATCGTCAACGCGCCGCTGGCGTCGGAGGACGGCAGCGTCAAGTTCCGCATGGCGTTCGAAAACCTGATCCTGCCGCAGCTGCAGAAATTCAGCCCCGAACTCATCATCATCTCCGCCGGCTTCGACGCGCATTTCCGCGATCCCCTGGCCTCGCTCAACGTGAAGGCGGAGGATTTCGGCTGGGTGACGCGCAAGCTGATGGATGTCGCGGATGCAAGCGCCGGTGGCCGGGTGGTCTCGGTGCTGGAAGGCGGCTACGATCTGCAGGGGCTGAAAGAGTCGGTCGCATCCCATGTCACCGCATTGATGGGCGCCTGAAACCTCGCCACAATACGCCCGCAAAAACTTCGTTTGATTCTGCGCATCACGATTTGATCTGCGCATCCGGGAACACAATATGGCCGAAAACACCCAAGTGGACGTCAAAAAGCTGAGCTTCGAGCGCGCGATCGAGGAACTTGAATCGATCGTCAAGCGGCTCGAGGACGGCAAGGTCCCGCTTGAGGAATCGGTTGCGATCTACGAGCGCGGCGAGGCCCTGAAGCGGCGCTGCGAGGAGTTGCTGCGGCAGGCCGAGGCCCGCGTCGACAAGATCACCACCGATGCCAGCGGACAGGTGACCGGCACCGAGCCGCTCGACGTGCAATAATCGGGAACATTAGGCGAATGTGACACCCGCCATCCCGCAAGGGGCCGAGTAGCGGCCGAATTAGCTACCCAATTAGCCGCCGAATTAGTTCTTGGCGCGCAAAACGGCCTGATATAGTCCGGCCAGCACCCGGGGACAGTTCGTGCGCGTTCAGCACCGCCATATCATCTACATACAGGGGTACGATCCGCGCGGATTGGCGCAATACTATCGCATGTTCCGTACCGAACTGCGGAAATTCGGCCGGCTGTACCAGCTTTCCGCCACCATCAGCCGGCCCAAGGTAGCAGCCGACGACGAGATGGCGTCCTGGACCATCGAGACCAAGGCGGACGACTGGCAGACCCGTACCAGCTACGACTTCCTGCGCTTCGAAGACTTCATCCAGCGCGACCTCGCCTCGCCGATCTGGCGCACGGTTCTCAACGCGGTCTGGATCTATTGGCGGCTGGTGTTCAACGGCACGCTCGCGCGCTTCACACGTGCGAACTGGCGTTTCGCGGCCTTCATCACCTACCCGCATTTCGTGCTGCTGCTGGAAGCCCTGGGCTCGGCCGGCATCGCCTTCGTATTCATGAAGGGCCTCGATGCGCTGGGTATCCCGGCGCCCTTCAGCATTGCCGCTTCGATCGCGATATTCGTGGCACTGCTTGGCATCCTGCTGAAATACACCGAAAACAGCACTTACGTGCTCTATCTGCTGTCCGACTGGATCTGGACCTGGGACTTTGCGCACCGCGCCCGCCCCGACTGGGACCAGCGCCTCGACCGCTTCGCGCAGCACCTCGTCAATGTGGCGCATTCGAGTGACGCCGAAGAGATCGTCGTTGTCGGCCACAGTTCCGGATCATTCCTGGGCACCGAAATGCTGGCGCGCGCGCTCAAGCTCGACCCCGCACTGGGACGTCACGGTCCGCGCATCGTACTGCTGACGATCGGCGGCAATTTACCAATCATCGGCTTCCACGCGGCGGCGAAGGATTTCCGCGAGCATCTGCGCCAGCTCGCCGTCGAGCCGTCGATCGACTGGATCGACTGCCAGGCACGCAAGGACGTGATGAACTTCTACCAGTTCGATCCGATCAAGAGCCACGGCATCGAGGTCGGCACCATCAGGCGCAATCCCACCATCGTGGCGGTGCGTTTCCGCGACATCGTCCGGGCCGACCATTACGAGACTTTCCGCTGGCAGTTCTTCCGGGTCCATTTCCAGTTCGTGATGGCCAACGAACAGCCCGACGCCTACGATTTCTTCATGATCGTCTGCGGACCGATCCCCCTGAGCGCGCGCATGGCCGTTCCGGATGCCGCGTTGGCGGTTGCAACCGGCGATCCGGCTGCGCGCGAATGGGCCTGGAAACGGATCGAAACCGCCAGGGCCGGCGCGCCGGATGCCAACGATTTAGGCGGCATGGAACCTTCCGCCCGCCGGAGCGGTTAAAAAATCGAGGTTTTTGAACCGAACGGCCGGGAACCCTGACCTAGCAGCGGGTTGGCTTTGGCCGCCGCTTTGGTGTAAAGCTTGCAATTCTATGGGCTGTGGAGAGCGGGTCTGCCGGTCATTTCCGACGGAAGCAAGTTCTTCAAATGGCTGAAGAAACTGACCGGGAAGGGTTAAACGGACCAGCGTGATGTAGATCACATGGCTCGATCCGGAGTGTATCTTGGCTTTCAAATCAGAAATCGGCCTGCCGAGATGGCACCCGGGCTCTGGATTTTCGCTGCGCGGTTAACGCGCAATCCATCTCGCGTCGGACCATTCGCTCCGACATGCAAAATTGGAATATCGCTGTGACCGAATTTAGTAAGACGCCCCTTCTCGATACCATCCGCACCCCCGATGACCTTCGCAAGCTCAAGATCGAGCAGGTCCAGCAGGTTGCCGACGAGCTCCGCCAGGAAACCATCGACGCGGTTTCGGTGACCGGCGGGCACTTCGGCGCCGGCCTCGGCGTCGTCGAACTGACCACGGCCATCCATTACGTCTTCGATACTCCCCGTGACCGCCTGATCTGGGACGTCGGCCACCAGGCCTATCCGCACAAGATCCTCACCGGCCGCCGTGATCGGATCCGCACGCTGCGCACCGCCGGCGGTCTGTCCGGCTTCACCAAGCGCAGCGAGAGCGACTACGATCCATTCGGCGCCGCGCACTCCTCGACCTCGATTTCGGCCGGCCTTGGCATGGCCGTGGCGCGCGACCTCTCCGGCGGCAAGAACAACATTATCGCCGTGATCGGTGACGGCTCGATGTCAGCAGGCATGGCCTATGAGGCGATGAACAATGCGGGCGCCATGAACTCGCGCCTGATCGTGATCCTCAACGACAACGACATGTCGATTGCGCCCCCGGTTGGGGCGATGAGCGCGTATCTGTCGCGACTCTACTCGGGCAAGACCTACCGCACGCTGCGCGAGGCGGCAAAGCAGATCAACAAGCGCCTGCCGAAGATCATCGCCAACCGCGCCAACCGCGTCGAGGAATATTCCCGCGGCTTCATGATGGACGGCGGCACGCTGTTCGAGGAACTCGGCTTCTACTATGTCGGTCCGATTGACGGTCACAACCTCGACCATCTGCTGCCGGTGCTGAAGAACGTCCGCGACATGGAGACCGGCCCGATCCTGGTTCATGTCGTGACGCAGAAAGGCAAGGGCTATGGCCCGGCCGAAGCCTCCGCCGACAAATACCACGCCGTCGTCAAGTTCGACGTTGCCACCGGCGCGCAGGCCAAGGCCAAGCCGAACGCGCCCGCCTACCAGAACGTATTCGGCCAGAGCCTCGTTAAGGAAGCCGAGAAGGACGACAAGATCGTCGCTATCACTGCGGCGATGCCGTCGGGCACCGGCGTCGATATCTTCAACAAGGCTTTCCCCAACCGCACTTTCGACGTCGGTATCGCCGAGCAGCACGCGGTGACGTTCGCGGCCGGCCTCGCCACCGAAGGTTACAAGCCGTTCTGTGCGATCTACTCGACGTTCCTGCAGCGCGGCTATGACCAGGTGGTCCACGACGTGGCGATCCAGAGCCTGCCGGTTCGTTTCGCGATCGATCGCGCCGGTCTCGTTGGCGCCGACGGCGCCACCCATGCCGGCTCGTTCGACAACGCCTATCTCGGCTGTCTGCCGAACTTCGTGATCATGGCCGCTTCCGATGAAGCCGAACTGGTTCACATGGTCGCCACGCAGGTTGCGATCAATGACCGTCCGAGCGCGGTGCGCTATCCGCGCGGCGAAGGCCGCGGCGTCGAGATGCCCGAAGTCGGCATTCCCCTCGAAATCGGCAAGGGCCGCATCGTCCGCCAGGGCAGCAAGATCGCGCTGTTGTCGTTCGGCACGCGCATGGCCGAATGCGAAAAGGCCGCCGACGAACTCGCAGCGCACGGCCTTTCCACCACGATTGCCGACGCCCGCTTCATGAAGCCGCTGGATGTCGATCTGGTGCTGAAGCTGGCGCGCGAGCACGAAGTGCTGCTCACGATCGAGGAAGGCTCGATCGGCGGCTTCGGCTCGCACGTCATGCAGACGTTGTCCGACAACGGTATGCTTGACGGTGGACTGCGGATGCGCGCGATGATCCTGCCCGACGAGTTCATCGACCATAACTCGCCGAACGCGATGTATGCCTATGCCGGCCTCGACGCCAAGGGCATCGTGGCCAAGGTGTTCGAGGCGCTCGGCAAGGATTACAAGGCCGAGACGGTCAAGCTCGCCTGAGATTGCATGGCGTTTTCAGGCGAAGGCCTGCCCCGGATTTGATCCGGGGTGGGAACCGGTTCGCGTCAAGAAAACGCGTCTGAAATACCCGGTGATCCCATGAAGATCTATCTGGCAGGCCCCGATGTATTCCTGCCAGACGCGATCGAGATCGGACGGCGCAAGGCCGAAATCTGCGCCCGCCAAGGCCTGACCGGACTTTATCCGCTCGATAATCTCGTCGACCTGTCGGCCAGCGACGCTTCGCTTAGGATCTTCAAGGCCAATGAAGCGATGATGGATGCGGCGGATGCCATTATTGCCAATTTGACGCCATTTCGGGGCCCCAGTGCCGACGCCGGTACGGTCTATGAACTCGGCTATGCGGCGGGTCGCGGCAAATTCTGTCTCGCCTACAGCAACGACCCGACTGTCTATCGCGATCGCGTCGCGCGAATGTGCGACGTGACGACATCTGCCGACGGGCGGCTCGTCGATCCGGAGGGGCTTACGGTGGAAGATTTCGGCTGGCCGGATAATCTCATGATGATTCATGCGCTCGATCTGCACGGTTGCCCGCTGGTGACACCGCGTCAGCTGTCTGCGGATGTCTGGCACGACCTCACCGCGTTCGAGGCCTGCGTCGAATTGGCGGTGGATCACGTCAAAGGTAAATCGAGCTGAAAATTGGCTGACACGCACGACAACAAGACTGCTTCCCGCAAGCGCGCGGACGTGCTGCTGGTCGAACGCGGCCTGTTCGAAAGCCGGGCTCGCGCCCGCGCCGCGATCGAGGCCGGCGGCGTAACGGCCGACGGCAAACCGGTCGCGAAGGCGTCCGACCTGATCGCCGCCGACGCCAATCTCGCCGGGCAACCCGCGCATCCCTATGTCTCGCGCGGCGGCGTCAAGCTGGCGGGCGCGCTGGAACAATATCCGATCGAAATCGAAGACCATGTCTGCCTCGACGTCGGCGCATCGACCGGCGGCTTCACCGAGGTGTTGCTCGCGAACGGCGCCAGCCTCGTGTTCGCGATCGATGTCGGCCACGGCCAGCTGCATCCCTCGCTGCAGGGCCATCCCAGGATCGTTTCGATGGAAGCGACCGATATTCGCGCCTTCGAAGGCAAGCGCCTGCCCGCACGACCCGACATCGTCGTGATCGACGTCAGCTTCATCTCGCTGAAGGCGGTGCTGCCGGTGGCGCTGTCGCTGGCGGCCGCCCCCATGCATCTGCTGGCGCTGATCAAGCCGCAGTTCGAGGCGGCACGAAAGCACTCCAAGCGCGGTATCATCCGCAATGCGATGGTGCATCAGGAAATTTGCGACGACATCGCGGCATTCGCGACCTCGCAGGGCTGCACCGACATCCAGGTATTTCCATCCTCGATCACCGGCGGCGACGGCAACTTCGAATTCTTCCTCGGTGCGCGCCGTGGCTGAAGCCGAACAACTTGTCATCGACCATGTCGGCCACCGCGGTGACGGCGTCGTCACGGCCGGCGGCATCAGCGTCTACGTGCCCTACGCGCTCGGCACCGAAACCGTCGAGGTCGAGCACGTGCCGGGTCATCCGGACCGCCGACGCCTGATCAAGGTCGAACGCGCCAGCGCGGCGCGCATAGCACCCTTCTGTCCGCATTTCGGCGCCTGCGGCGGCTGCGCCATCCAGCATTGGGACGCTGCGCCCTATCGCGCCTGGAAACGGGAAATCGTGGTCACGACGCTGGCGCAAGCCGGGATTGCTTGCGACGTCGCCCCCCTGATCGACGCCCATGGCCTTGGCCGACGCCGCATCACCTTGCACGCGCGGATGGGTACGCATGAAGTGCTCAAGGTTGGCTTTGCGGCGGCCGGTTCGCACGACATCATCCCGATCGACCGTTGCCCGATCCTCGACCCGCATCTGGACGGCGCGCTTGAGGCCGCCTGGGCGATCGCTGAACCGCTGATCTCGGTTGGAAAGCCGCTCGACATTCAGATCACGGCCACCAGCAGCGGCCTCGATGTCGACGTGCGTGGCTCCGGCGCGCTTGCGACAGCGCTGATCACAAGATTGTCTGATGTCGCCGAGCGGCACAAGCTGGCGCGGTTGACGCGCCATGGCGAACTGGTGCTGATGCGAACGCCGCCGGTCGTCAGCATCGGTGCCGCCCAGCTAGCCCTGCCGCCCGGGTCGTTCCTGCAGGCGACCGTGGCCGGCGAGGAAGCGCTCGCAGCATTGGTCGCCGGCCACTGCAAGCGCGCCAAGCATATCGCCGACCTGTTTTGCGGCGTCGGCCCGTTCGCGCTTCGCCTCGCCACCAGATCGCGGATCACCGCCTTCGACAGCGACGCAAATGCGGTAGCAGCTTTGCAGAAGGCCGCGACATCGACGTCGGGGCTGAAGCCGGTCAAGGCCGAGGCGCGCGATCTGTTCCGCCGGCCGCTGATGCCGCAGGAACTGCGCGATTACGATGCGATCGTGTTCGATCCGCCACGGCAGGGCGCGCAGGCGCAGGTGACGCAGCTCGCGGCGAGCAAAATCCCGACAGTGGTGGCGGTGTCCTGCAACGTCACGAGCTTCGCGCGCGATGCCAGAATCCTGATCGACGGCGGCTACACGATCGAGAGCGTGACGCCGGTCGACCAGTTTCGTCACACGCCGCATATCGAGCTGGTGGCGCGCTTCGTGCGGAAAAAATCGTAGGATGGGTTGAGCGAAGAAAAACCCATCGACCGCCGTTGCAGTAGCGATGATGGGTATCGCTTCGCTCCACCCATCCTACGACGTCACCGCCCCCAGCGGTCCTGCCAGATCTTCTCACCGATCAGGCAATTGACCCGCGGCTCCTTCTCCTTGGCTGCAACCGGCACCACCGGCCGTTCCGGCGTGCGGCCCGCGATTTCGAGCAATAATTTGGTCCGGATCGCTTCCTTGAATTTCTCGCGCTCCTTGATCGTCACCACGAACGAGCCGGGCCCCCCGATCACGCAATCCTCATAGTAGGCATCGAGATTGTCGATATCCATGGTGGAATAGGACGGCTCCTTCACCATGATCGGCAGACCATTGATGACGACCCCCTTCTCCAGTGCGGCATCGCGGGCGACGACGACCGGACCACCGTTGTTGTTCGGACCGTCGCCGGAAATATCGATCACGCGCCGCAACCCGCGATGCGGATTCTCGTCGAACAGCGGCATGGCGAAATTGATCGCACCCGATATCGAGGTGCGCGACGCCCGGCGGATCGGGGTCTTCATGATCTCGTTGGCAACGGCATCCGCCGTTTCCGGACCATCGATCAATCGCCACGGAATGATGATCTTCTGGTCCGTGGAAGCCGCCCACTCGAAATAGGTCACCGCGATCTTGCCGTGCGGGCCGGTCTTCAGCGCTTGCAGGAACTCCTTGGAGACGATGGCCTGGGCGTACCCCTCGCGCTGGATCGCCAGCTCATCCATGTCCATCGAATAGGAGACGTCGACGGCGAGGACCAGTTCGACATCGACGGTCGGGTTGGCTGCTTTGTCCGCCAATTGAAGGCCTGGCGGATGGCCAAGTTGGTTCCTTGTGCCCGGCGCGGCGACCCCCGCGACATCGCCACCGGCGAGTACGCCTGCCACAAGCACAGCTCCGATCGAGACATACCAGCGCATCGCTGCCCTCCCGTCGACTGGCGACAATGGTGACACGCAAATTGCGCCGCGCAAAGGGCAGATATCATCTGTCCTTCACATTTGGGTTAGCTCTCCACTGCCTCGATTCGAGGCAAGCGTTGCCGCGCCTCGATTCGCGATGGTGAGGATCAGTCACAGAGCGAAGCAATACCGTGATCTCCGATTGAACAAATCCGGCATTCACCGCGACAGAAGGGGCGTGCGGCGACCAGGCCGCAGATGGCGTGGACATGGACATACCCCCGAAACGTCCCGAAATTGCGCGTCGGCGAATGTCGCCGCGCGCGGTCGTGCCGTCGGTCCTGCTGTTTTCCACGCTCGCCGTCGCGGCGGCGCTGTTGTTGCCACCGAAATTGTCGGGCGCGGCGCAGCCCGAGGCTGCGCCAGCGGAACCGGCGCTGAATTCGGCCAATGCCGGCGAGCTCTGTCTGCGCCTTTCCGAAAATCCCAAGGGCTACATGAGCGACGAGGCGCTGCGCCGCTGGACATTGCGGAGCGAGAGCTGCACCCTGGCATTGGTCAATGAGCCCGAAAATACCCATTTCAAGGTCGCGGTGGCACGGTCGATGCCCTACGCAAGGAAGGTCGAGGCGCTGGCCCTGCTGCGCGAGGCCGCCGCACAAGGCAACGCCGAGGCCTATTACGAACTCTATGAGCATCACAAATCCTGGGACCGCGGCGACCTCGACAAGGTGCCGATGGTGACGCGCGCCGAGGCCGATCAGTCGCTGCGCAAGGCGGCCGAACTCGGACATGCCTTTTCCACGCAGATGCTCGCGATCCTGCTGGACCGTGGTTCTACGGTGAAACGCGATCCGGTTGCCGCGCGGTACTGGGCCGAGCGTGCGGTCGCCAACCCGGCGAAAGACGCGAGCAAGGCCGACCTGCTGGTGCTGCTCGGCCGCTTGCTGGTGACGTCGGACAGGCCGGACGAACGCGCCCGCGGCATCGACATCCTCGAGCGAATGGCAGCGGCCGGCGCGTTCGGCGCCAGGCGCGAGCTGGCGATCGCCATCCGCAAGGACGACCCGGTTCGCGCGCGCACGCTGCTCGAAGAGTCGCTGCGGCCCGATCCCGGCGGTGCGCCGCCACCGCTGGCCGAAATGCTGATTGCCGGTGAAGGCGGCCCCGCCGATCCCAGGCGCGCCCTTGCTTTGCTCACGGCACGCACCGACACGACAGGCGTCAAGGGCGTGCTGGGACGGCTCTATCTCGAAGGCAAGGTGGTGCCCCGCGACGTCCAGCAGGCGGCGAACCTGCTCGACCAGGCCGGCGTTTGGGACCTCGACGCGCGCATCGACGTGGTGCGCATCCTCGCAGGCAACCCCGAAGTCCGGATCAAGAATCCCAGACATCTGCTCTATTACGCCACCGAGGCCGCGGAACTCGACGAACCCGGCGCGATGGCCGCGCTGATCGACCTGAAACTGTCGCAGAACGCCCAGTTTCAGGACCGGCCCGGAGCCTGTAAACTGATCGAGACGGCCGTCAGCCGCGGCGATCAGAGCATGACGCAGCGCCTGGCGGATTGCCGCGCCGGCTGACAACGGCGCGGAGCTGTTTTGCTTGGAGCCGCCACAGGAATGATCGATACCGTCGCCAAGCCAAAGACAAAGGTCAAAACCCAGACCGAACGGCCGCGCCTGCACAAGGTCATTCTCGTCAACGACGATTACACCCCGCGCGAATTCGTCGTCACGGTGCTGAAGGCCGAATTCCGCATGACCGAAGATCAGGCCCACAAGGTCATGATCACCGCGCACCGCCGCGGCGTGTGCGTGGTCGCCGTCTTCACCAAGGACGTCGCCGAGACCAAGGCGACCCGCGCCACCGACGCCGGCCGCGCCAAGGGCTATCCGCTGCTGTTCACCACAGAGCCCGAGGAATAGCGGCACAGGTTGACTGCGGCTAGGCCGCCGGCGTTTCATCTGCCAGGCCAAAGACGCGCTCCGCCTTCGAGAATCCGGCGATCGGAAACTCGCCGAGATCGCTCCACCCTCCCCGGCAGATGCCGGCGAAACCTTCCGATGCCACCACCGTGCGCTGCAGACGGCTGGCGATCTTCTCCAGCCGCGCCGCCAGATTCACGGCAGGACCGATGCAGGTGAAGTCGAGCCGGTTGCCGCCGCCGATATTGCCGTAGAGAATTGGTCCGACATGCAGGGCGAGACCGAAGCGAAAACGTTCGATCGTGTCCCCGATCGCATACCGCATTGCCATCACGCTGGCCCGGGACTCACGGGCGGCTTCGAGCACCTTCGAACACACCTGCTGCTCGTCGCCGACATATTCGTCGATCGGAAACACGGCCAGCAATCCGTCGCCCGTATACTTCAGGACCTCGCCGTCATGGGAGCGGATCGCGGCGACCTGGCAGTCGAAATACTGGTTGAGGATGTCCACGACCGTCTCCGACGGCAGGCGGTCGGACAACGCCGTAAAGCCGCGCAGATCCGACAGCCAGATCGCCGCATTCATCGACTCGGTATGGCCGCGGCGGATCTGCCCGGCCATGATCCGCTCGCCGGCGCGGTTGCCGACATAGGTGTCGAGCAGGCTCATGGCGGTGCGGCGCAGGCTGATGATCTCGATGTAACGCGTCAGCGGCGGGAGCACCGAATGCAATGCGTTCAATTGTTCGTCAGTAAAGCCGCCCGGCTGCCTGGTGGTCCAGCTCGAGGCGTTGATGGCGCCGTCGGTGAACGGCAGCGGCAGGGCGACATAGTCGGTGGCGCCTTCGGCTCGCATATCCTCGACAATTGGAAAACGCGCCGCGGCCTCCGGATCGTTGGTGTGAGCCCTGACCTCGCGTCCTTGCGTGAACACGATTGACAGCGGGCTGGTGTGAAATCCCGGCGTATCCTGGATGCCGAAATCGACCGTGCCGACCTCGACCTCGGCGCCGGCCTTCCAGATGAAATTGCGGCCGAAGATATCGGGATGCAGGGTCCGGATGAAAACACCGGCGCGCCACAGCGGGATGCCCGCCTTGACCAGCCTTTCGCAAACTTCCGCCATCGCCAGCGCCGGGTTCGCCGCCGACCGCGCGCCATCTACCAGCCAGTCCTTGAGTTTCTGCAATTCAGATGCGTTCATGACAGATGCATTTGTCGCGCAAGTTGCGCGCGCGTCAAGGCTGACATCGCAACCCGCCGGGGGTCCATCCGCATCATTGCGAGCCACCGGGTCGCGCGAATGCGCGCCCGATGACAGGCTCCGCGAAGCAATCCACGTCTCGGCATAACAGATGCATGGATTGCTTCGCTGCGCTCGCAATGACGGAGGATAGTGCGGCCCCACACGACGCTGTCATCCCCGCGCAGACGGGGATCCAGTACGCCGCGGCTTCTCGGTTCCATCATCAGCGTCTCTGGAATACTGGGTCACCCGCTTTCGCGGGTGACGACAACTGAATATGTGTTCGCATTCTCGCGACGCATTGCGCCCGAGTTGTTGAAAATTCTCCACCCTCTCAATTCAGAGGGCGCAGGGAATGCCGGATGCGCGCTGCACCCGCGGTCTCGCGTGCGATAGTGCTAAGAAAGCTGCACACGAGCATACAGGGCAGCGGAGAACATCCGACATTCCCTGCGCAATGGCTTTACGGCTTATGACGCGCTCTCCCCGGTGAGACGGCCTCTATTGCCACCGTCGCCCCTCGGAAGCGTTAGCTCCCGCAGGACTTGACGCCGTTACGGGCGCCAGGACCACACGCTTTCGCCGTACGCTTCAGCTGCGACCGTCAATCGCAACTGTTACGTCCA
>NZ_JAFCME010000067.1 GCF_018130065.1 Bradyrhizobium sp. AUGA SZCCT0158
ACCGGCTCGACGGGTGCCACCGGCTCGACAGGTGCCACCGGCTCGACAGGTGCCACCGGCTCGACAGGTGCGACCGGCTCGACGGGTGCGACCGGCGCGACTGGAGCAACCGGCTCGACAGGTGCAACCGGTTCGACGGGTGCCACCGGCTCGACGGGTGCCACCGGCTCGACAGGTGCAACCGGCTCGACGGGTGCCACCGGCTCGACAGGTGCCACCGGTTCGACGGGTGCCACCGGCTCGACGGGAGCAACCGGCTCGACGGGTGCCACCGGCTCGACGGGAGCCACCGGCTCGACAGGTGCGACCGGTTCGACGGGAGCAACCGGCTCGACGGGTGCCACCGGCTCGACAGGTGCCACCGGCTCGACGGGAGCCACCGGCTCGACGGGTGCCACCGGCTCGACGGGAGCCACCGGCTCGACAGGTGCGACCGGCTCGACAGGTGCGACCGGTTCGACGGGAGCAACCGGCTCGACGGGAGCCACCGGCTCGACAGGTGCCACCGGCTCGACAGGTGCGACCGGCTCCACGGGTTCGACAGGTGCAACTGGCGCGACGGGAGCCACCGGTTCGACAGGTGCGACCGGCTCGACAGGTGCGACCGGCTCGACGGGAGCAACCGGTTCGACGGGTGCGACCGGTTCGACGGGAGCAACCGGCTCGACGGGTGCCACCGGCTCGACAGGTGCCACCGGCTCGACAGGTGCGACCGGCTCGACCGGTGCGACCGGTTCGACGGGAGCAACTGGCTCGACGGGTGCAATTGGCTCGACAGGTGCGACTGGCGCGACCGGCTCGACGGGTGCAACTGGCTCGACGGGAGCCACCGGCTCGACGGGAGCCACCGGCTCGACGGGTGCGACCGGCTCGACGGGAGCCACCGGCTCGACAGGTGCGACCGGCTCGACAGGTGCGACCGGCTCGACGGGAGCAACCGGCTCGACGGGTGCCACCGGCTCGACAGGTGCCACCGGCTCGACGGGTGCGACCGGCTCGACGGGTGCCACCGGCTCGACAGGTGCCACCGGCTCGACAGGTGCGACCGGCTCGACAGGTGCCACCGGCTCGACTGGAGCAACCGGCTCGACGGGTGCCACCGGCTCGACAGGTGCCACCGGCTCGACAGGTGCCACCGGCTCGACAGGTGCGACCGG
>NZ_JAFCME010000008.1 GCF_018130065.1 Bradyrhizobium sp. AUGA SZCCT0158
TGCCAAAGCCGAAGTGTCACAATATGAATCACACAAAATGCCGATTCGGGAATCCCCGACATCAGATGTGTGCATGCCCTAGGGCCTTCGCCGGGACGACAAAAGCTTGAACTTATCCATCGCTCGTTTCGACTAAACGAAGCCCCCACGTCGCGGCGGGCTGCCGCACGCCCCGGTTTTCGTCTAGGTTCCACACTTTCTTCGTCTCATCAGGAGTTGTCTGCCATGTCGACGAGCTGGATCGTTATCGGCGTCATTGTCATTCTCGTGTTGTTCGCCATCGGTGCGTATAACCGCCTGGTCGCGCTGAGCCAGCGTGTCAGCCAGGCTTTTGCCGACATCGACGTCCAGCTCAAGCAGCGTCACGACCTGATCCCGAACCTGGTCGAGACCGTAAAGGGCTACGCCAGCCACGAGCGCGGCACGCTGGATGACGTCATCAAGGCCCGCAACTCCGCGATGTCGGCGCAGGGGCCGGCGCAGATCGGCGCCGCCGAGAACCAGCTGAGCGGTGCGCTCGGCCGCCTGATCGCGCTGTCGGAGGCCTATCCGGACCTCAAGGCCAACGCCAATTTCCAGCAGCTCGCCGGCGAACTGTCCGACCTCGAAAACAAGATCGCCTCGAGCCGCCGCTTCTTCAACAACGCGGTCCAGGAATACAACACCGGCATCCAGCAGCTGCCCGCCGCGCTGTTCGCCGGCATGTTCGGCTTCACCAAAAAGGAATTCTTCGATCTCGGCGCCAGCCGCACCGAAGTCGAGGTCGTGCCGACCGTAAAGTTCTAACGGCCGCGATATTCCGGCGAGAAGCAGCACACATCATGGCCGCGTACGGGCTCTACACGCATATCGCATCGAACAAGTTCCGTTCGATGCTGCTGCTCGCCGGCCTGTTCCTGCTGATCTACGTGCTGGTCTATGCCGGCGCGCTGCTGGCGGAAGTCGTGATCCGCAGCGACCGCTCGGTCGATTATTATTTGCGGGCCGCAGCGCGCGATCTGGTCACGGCCTTTCCCTATGCGACAGGCATCGCCGCGCTCTGGATCGTGATCGCCTATTTCTTCCACCAGAACATGATCGACGCCGTCACCGGCGGCGAGGACGTGACGCGAAAGCAGCAGCCGCGGCTCTATAATCTCCTGGAAAACCTCTGCATCTCGCGCGGCCTTCCGATGCCGAAGCTGAAGGTGATGGACAGCCCGGCGCTGAACGCATTCGCGAGCGGCCTCAACCGCCGGCAATACGCCATCACCGTCACCACAGGGCTGCTGAGGACGCTCAACGATCAGGAGATCGAAGCGGTGCTGGGCCATGAGCTGACCCATATCCGCAACGGCGACGTGCAGCTGATGGTGATCGCGGTCATCATCGCCGGCGTGGTCGGCTTCTTCGGCGAATTGTTCTTCCGGATGTTCACCAATTTGTCGTGGAATTCGTCCGGCGGATCGTGGTCATCCTCGTCCTCGCGTTCGTCGTCCTCTTCGTCCTCGGACAGCGACAACAAGAGCTCCGGCGGCGGTGCGATTATCGTCGTCATTATCGCGGTTGTCCTGATCCTGCTGGCCTGGCTGCTGTCGCAGGTGGTCAAACTGGCGCTGTCGCGGTCGCGCGAATTGCTGGCCGACGCCGGCTCGGTCGAACTCACCAAGAACCCGGACGCCATGATCACGGCGCTGCGCAAGATCGAAAATCGGGGCGAGCTTCCCGGCGCCACCTCGGCGGTGATGGAACTGTGCTTCGACAATCCCCGCGAGGGATTTGCCGATCTGTTCGCGACCCATCCGTCGGTGGATTCGCGGGTCAAGGCGCTGGTGCAGTACGCCGGCGGCCGCGATCCGGGCCCGCTGGCCCTGCCTGACGAGGCCGACGACGAGCCGGAGAATCAGGCGGAACCGCAGTCGGCGGATCAACTGCCGCCCCGGGTCCCCCACGGTCCGTGGAGCGATGCCGCAGCACCCGCGGGCCTGCCGCAAGGTCCGCGACAGAGTCCTCGCTGGGGACCCTGGGGCCGGCACAGCTGAGCCTCGGTACGGCGACATTAACGAATTACCTACGAATAACGCCGGTGCGGGCTCCAGGAATTGAATTCTCCCTTGTTTCTGCCATGTTCGCGCCCAAACAGGTATATGGGGACCTGCCGATCGCTCCCGCGATCGGGGGCGCGTAGTAGGAAATTCCATGGCAAAGCCAGTCGTGATTGTGGTCGGCGCGGACAAGGGCGGGGTCGGCAAGACGACCGTGTCGCGAACGCTGCTGGATTATTTCAGCGCCAATAACGTCCCGACCCGGGCGTTCGACACCGAGTCGCCGCGCGGCACGCTGAAGCGCTTCCACCCCGACATCACCCAGATCGTCGACATGACGACGACCGCGGACCAGATGAAAATCTTCGACACGCTCAATGCCGGGACCTCGGTGACCGTGATCGACGTGCGCGCCGGACTGCTGTCGCCGGCGCTGGCCTCACTCCGCGACATTGGCTTCCTCGATGCCGCCAAGGCCGGCCAGATCACCTTTGCCGTGTTCCATATCCTGGGCCCCTCGATCGCGTCGCTGGACGAAATCGCCGAGACCGCGAACTTCATGCAGGGCGCCAAATATTACCTGGTGAAGAACTTCATCAACGACACCCAGTTCTTCCAGTGGGACCAGGCGACCTACAATTCCTATTTCCACCGCATCAAGGATGCCACCGAGCTCACGATCCCCAAGCTCAACGAAATGGCCTATGAGCAGGTCGAGGTCTCCTCGGTGCCGTTCCTCAAATTCGTCGCCAACAAGGGCACCAGCGACGAGGCCGCGAACTATTCGTTCGTGCTGCGCGGCTATGTCCGGCACTGGCTCGCCAATGTCTGGAGCGAGTTCGACCGCATCAAGCTGACCGACCTGGTCGGCGGCGGCAGCGGCAAATCGAGCACCCGCAGCGGCGAAAAATAATCGCGCAAGATGCGCGATGGGGCTGGATTAGGCGGAAAAATCGCCTGATATAGCGCGTGATGAGCCCCACGTCCGTCTACATCATCTGCTCGCCCCGCCCGCTGGTCGGCAAGACGCTGATCGCGCGGCTGCTCAGCGAATTCCTGCTGTTGAAGAACGGCACGGTGATCTCCTTCGACATCAACCTGAAGGAGCCCTCGCTGCTGGAATATCTGCCGCGCACCACCGAGACGGCCGACGTCATCGACACCTTCGGCAAGATGCAGCTGATGGACCGCCTGATCGTCAATGACAGCGTCGCCAAGGTCATCGACCTCGGTTTCCACGCCTTCGACGAGTTCTTCAAGATGATCGATGAGATCGGCTTCATGAAGGAAGCCGTGCGCCGCGGCGTCGCGCCGGTGATCCTGTTCGTGGCCGATACCGACCGCGCCTCGGCCACCGCCTACCACATGCTGAAGCAGCAAATTCCCGCGAATGCGCTGATCGCGATCGACAATGAGCACGTGGTGCGCGGCGAATTGCCCGCCGCGATGGAACGGGGACGCGTGCTCCGGATATCGGCGCTGCCGGTGTTCCTGAAGACCTATATCGACCGGCTGACCTTCTCCTTCACGGGCTATCTGCGCCAGGAAAAGGATTCCTCGACCGAACTGCATCAATGGATCCGCAGGAATTACACCAGTTTTCGGGAGCTGGAACTCAGCCTGATTCTGCAGCGGTCGTGAGGCCGGCCTCGATAATATTACCCGGGTAATATTGACCTGATCTCACCTGGCTGCTATCGCCTTCCCCGACAGCAACCCGCCCAAGGCCTCCGGTGACATCAGACAGAAAAGCCGCCATCGCCGCCTACAAGTCGCGGAAGACCATCGCGGGGATTTTCGTGATCCGCAGCAAGGCCTCGGCCGAGCAGTGGGTCGGTCAGGCCCCTGACCTCGAAAAGATCAAGAACCGGATCTGGTTTTCGCTGCGCCAGGGCAGCCACACCTGCCGCAGCCTGCAGGCGGCATGGACCACGCATGGGCCCGAAAATCTGACTTTCGCGGAATGCGAGCGGCTGGAAGAGGAAGAGACGTCCTACATCAGGGACGCGCTGTTGAAAGAGCGTCTGAAGCACTGGCGCACGCAACTCGGCGCCCAGGCGGTTTAATCAGGTGTCGTCCCTGCGAACGTGTTGGGACCCATACCGCTGCCTCACGATGAGGACAAGATAGCAGACGGCTTTCTCTACCTACGGCCTTCGGTGGCTATGGGTCCCTGCGTTCGCAGGGACGACGTGTCGAGAGTTTAAAACTCAATGCCCTTCGAACGCCATCAGTGTTCGTACCGGCACGTCCATCGCCCGCAGCTTGTCGGCGCCGCCCAGATCAGGCAGGTCGACGATGAAACAGGCCGCGACCACATTGGCGCCGATCTGGCGCAGCAGCTTCACCGCGCCTTCCGCGGTGCCGCCGGTGGCGATGAGATCGTCGACCAGGATGACCCGCTCGCCGGGCTGCACGGCGTCGGCATGCATCTCCATTTCATCGAGGCCGTATTCCAGCGAATAAGCGATCCGCACGGTGGTGTGCGGCAGCTTGCCTTTCTTGCGGATCGGCACGAAGCCGGCGGAGACCTGATGCGCCACCGCGCCGCCGAGGATGAATCCCCTCGCCTCGATGCCGGCGACCTTGTCGACCTTGCTGCCGGCCCAGGGCTGCACCAGTTCATCGACCGAACGGCGGAACGCGCGCGCATCCGCGAGCAGCGTGGTGATGTCGCGGAACAGGATGCCTTTCTTCGGGTAATCCGGAATAGTGCGGACGGTGGCCTTCAGGTCATGTTCAAACGTCATCGGTTTCTCTTTTCCTCTTCGTCATTGCGAGCCACCCGGTCGGCCCGCAGCGCCGCCGGATGACAGGCTCCGCGAAGCAATCCATGGCCGCCAAGGGGTGGATTGCTTCGTCGCAAGTGCTCCTCGCAATGACGTCCCCGTTCAATTCGTAACATGCAGCCGGAACGCGTTCTCGACAATACGCAAACCCACCTCGTCGCCGAGCGACATCAGCGATTCCGGATGAAACTGCACGCCGCCGACCGGCAGGGTCTTGTGTTCGATCGCCATCGCAACCCCATCCTCGGTGGTTGCGGTGACCTGCAACACGTCGGGAACGCTGTCGCGCTCGACATAGAGCGAGTGATAACGGCCGATCACGATCTCGTTGGGCAGGTTCTGCATCAGCCGCCCGCCCCGCACCTGGACCCGCGACGGCCGGCCGTGCGCGGGCTGGCCGAGTTGCCCGAGCTGGCCGCCGAAATATTCGCCAATTGCCTGCACGCCGAGGCAGACGCCGAAGATCGGCAGCTTCTTCTCCAGCGCCGTTCCTATGGTTTTCGAGATCCCGAAATCCTCGGGCCGGCCGGGACCCGGCGACAGCACCAGCAGATCCCAGATTTTCTGGTTCAGCATCTGCTGCGCATGAACATGCCGGACCACGGTCACGGACGCGCCGACCTGCCGGAAATAATCCGCCAGCATGTGCACGAAGCTGTCGTCGTGATCGATCAACAGCACCTTCTTGCCCGAGCCGGTCGCGTCAGGCGCGAACGCCGACAGCGGCTTCGGCGGATCGCCGCGCAGCGCCTGGAACAGGGCGGCCGCCTTGACCTGGCATTCCCGGTCTTCGGCGGCGGGATCTGAATCGAACAGACAGGTCGCGCCGACGCGCACTTCGGCGAGCCCATCCTTCATCCGGATGGTGCGGATGGTAAGCCCGGTGTTGATGCTGCCGTCGAAATTCACAGCGCCAATGGCGCCGGCATACCAGCGCCGGGACGAGCGCTCATTGTCCTCGACGAACTGCATCGCCCATAATTTCGGCGCACCCGTCACCGTCACCGCCCAGGCGTGGGTCATGAACGCATCAAGCGAGTCGAAGCCGGGGCGCAAAATGCCTTCGACATGGTCGACGGTGTGGAACAGCTTTGAGTAGGTCTCGATCTGGCGCCGCGCCAGCACCTTGATGGTGCCGGGGACGCAGACGCGCGCCTTGTCGTTGCGGTCGACGTCGGTGCACATGTTGAGCTCGAATTCGTCTTTTTCCGAATTCAGCAATTGCCGGATTTGCTCGGCATCGCCGATCGCGTCGACACCGCGCGCGATGGTGCCCGAGATCGGGCAGGTCTCGACCCGCCGTCCGTCGGAGCGCACGAACATTTCCGGCGAGGCCGCGACGAGAAACTCGCCCTCGCCGAGATTCATCAACGCGCCATAGGGCGACGGGTTGATGCGGCAGAGCCGCTGGAACACTTCGGCGGGCGAACGCTCGCACGGCTCGGCGAATAACTGCCCGGGCACCGCCTCGAACAGATCGCCGCGCGCGAATGCGGCGCGTGCGGTCTCAACCGTCGCCTGGTATTCGCCGGGCGCGTGATCGGCAAAACCCTGCCGCGGCGTCTTGGTGTAGACGCTCTCGGCGGTGTCGCGCGGCAGGCCGGCAGTGGATCTGCCGTTCCAGGCGAAATCGTAACTCAGCACCACGCCTCGGCCGGTGGCGCGGTCATAGGCGAGCAGGCGATCCGGCACATACAGCACGATGTCGCGCTGGTCGGCCTCGCGCGCGCGCTTCTGCACGAGGTCCTCGATCTGAAATACGAGGTCGTAGGCGAAGGCGCCGAACAGGCCGAGCAGCGGATCGTCATTGGCGGTGAAGCTCGCCACCAGATCGCGCACCAGCGACATCACGCTGGCGCGTCGGGTGCGCTGGTCTTCATCGACAGGCGCGGGGCCCCGGATGATATGGCCGGCGAGACGCGACGCGCTCTGCTCGGTGACGACGACGCAAGGTTCGCGCAGGACCTCGCCGAGAAAGGCGATCAGCACCTCGCCGCGCCCGTTCAGCGCGCTGAGCGCGAAATTCGCGCCCTCGGTTTCCAGCACCAACGGCGGATCGGAAAAACCGAGGTCAAAGCTCTCGTAGCGGCCCGGCACCGTGGTGCCCGAAGACAGCACCACGCCACGGCGGCGGTCGAGCAGGTCGATCAGGTCATCGAGCCGCTTGGCGTCGCCGGAAAATTGCTCGACGGTGCGCGAGATCGCAAGACCACTGACGGTCCGGTAATCGCTGTGCTCGGGCAGGGAGAAGACGGTCCTGTTCATGTGATCCTCTTACGAAACTTGGTGAGGGAACGCCACACAGGACAAACGAAGGGCAAATAAACAAACCGCCGGTCGCACTGCGATGGCGACCTTCGACGATTGTTAAAATGAAATCGCACCGGCCACCTCTTAAGAGGTGCGCCACCAAAGACGGGATGGGCGGACGGCGGTGCTCATGTCGCTTAATCACCATCCGCCGCGAGCGATGTCAAGGGAGGCCTCGGCGCCCTGGCCTGCCCAGCCGGCTATCTTTTGGGGTTTGAAACGGCCAAAATCCGCGTAGCATCCGGCCCAAGCGGCGGCGGCAACAACGCCCGAAAACAACAGGCAGGCGGAGGCAAGGGATGGCATTGCTGGGTCTGGGATACGCGGGCTTCGGATCTGATGCGCTGGAGGACTGGCGCCAGTTCGGGACCTCCCTGGTCGGCCTGCAGGCGGTCGAGCGCGGCAACTCGCTGCTCGCCTTCCGGATGGACGACCGCAAGCAGCGCATCGTCATCGACCGCGCGATGGGCGAAGGCGCGCGCTTCTTCGGCTGGGAAGTCGCCGACGCGGCGGCGTTGGACCAGCTCGCCGCCCGGCTCGAACAAGCCGGCATCACCGTCACGGCCGAGCCGCAGACGCTGGCCGATGCCCGGCGCGTGCGCGGCCTGATCTCGTTTCGCGATCCCGGCGGCAACCGGCTCGAGGCGTTTTACGGCGCCGAGATCGACGAGACGCCGTTCAGTCCGGGCCGCTCGATCTCGGGCTTTCGCACCGGTCCGCTCGGCCTCGGACATGCCGTGCTGACCGTCGAGCACATCGATCCGATGATGGCGTTCTATGTCGACGTGCTCGGCTTCGGGCTTTCCGACTACATCGAAAAGCCGTTCCGCGCCTATTTCTTTCACGTCAACGCGCGGCATCACAGCCTGGCGCTGATCGAGACCGGCAGGAACGGCATGCATCATCTGATGGTGGAATTGTTCTCGCTCGACGATGTCGGGCAATCCTACGACATCGCGATGATGCAGCCCGACCGCGTCGGCGTCACGCTCGGCCGCCACACCAACGATTTCATGACCTCGTTCTACGCCAGGACACCGTCGTCCTTCATGATCGAATGCGGCTGGGGCGGCCGCGAGATCGATCCTTCGACATGGCAGCCGGTCGAAATGCATCACGGCCCCAGCCTGTGGGGACATGAACGGGTCTGGCTGCCGCCGAAAGACCGCGAGACCGCGCGCCAGATGCGGATGCAAGCCGCCACCGAGGGCCTGCGCGCGCCGGTGCAGGTGATGGAAGGCAATTACCAGCTGATGTCGGGCACGTGCGCGTGGTGGGACGGGGTGCGGGGCGATGCCGGCTCCTCATAACGGATGTCGTCCCTGCGAACGCAGGGACCCATACGCCGCGGCCTCTGTTGCTGAAAGAGGAAGATAGCGACCAGCGTGCAAAACAATTATCGCTGGTGGCTATGGGTCCCTGCGTTCGCAGGGACGACAGAGCTATAGTTCACAGACCACACCTCTCCCAAAGTGCGGCCATCTCCTCATCGCTCGCGAACTCTCCGAGTTCGGCCTGTTCCAGCCCCTCCAGCACCGCCGACCGATGCGCTTGCGGCACGGCGAACACACCTTCGCCGACCGCGATCGGTTCTTGGTCTGGCTGGATAGTTGGTACCATTCGAACTCACCCTCCGATCCACGCCGGGTTGCCTGCTACCGATAACAGCCCTGCTCGATCTCCTCGATCAGGCTGCGCGCCTGCGGCTTCCAGCCGAGCTGCCGTGCCCGCACCGCACGCACGCGGCTGTTGGATGCCATCGTGTTTTCAGCCGTGCCCTCGCCCCATTCGGCGACCGCCTCTTCCATCGACATTGCCGATGGCGGTCCAGCAAAACCCAGCATGCGGTTGATGGCTTCGCAAACCTCGCGCATCGAATCCTCGCCATTCTCGGCGAAGTAGAACGCGCCGGCTGGCGCCTTCTCGATCGCGAGCGCATAGAGCGTCACGAGATCGTCGATATGAACGTTCGACCAGATATTCTCGCCGGGACCGGCATGGGCCGCGTTGCCGCGTTTTTTCGCGAGCTTTATCAGGAAAGGTACCTGCACGCTGTCGCGTCCCGCCCCATGGCCGATGCCGTAGATCAGGCTCGGGCAAATGATGACGGGACGGCAGCCCTTGTCGCGATAGGACAGGATCAATTCGTTCAGCGCGACCCGCGCCGCACGCGCAGGCGATGGCGTAAACGGCGTGTCTTCATCGAACACCGCATCGGAGCGCTGGCCCTTGGACTGTGTGCCGATGATGCTCGAACCCGAGGTATGGATGAACGGCTTGCCGCTTCCGGCCAGCGCGCCAAGCAGGGCATCCACCGCGCCCTTGTGATCAGCACTGGCCGCATTGATGACGATGTCGGCGGCGCGCGCCGCTTGCGCCAAGATCTCTGCGTCATCCAGCGTTCCCGATAACGGCTCGATGCCGCGGGCGCGCACCGCATCGGCCTTTTCCGGGGAACGAACCAGGCCGGTGACCTGATGTCCGGCGGCCACGAGATGAGCCGCCACCGATCCGCCGATATAACCGGACGCGCCTGTGCAGAAGATTTTCATTCTCAACCTCTATCTATCGTCATTGCCTGCAACAAACGCGAAGCGTTTGTGCAAGGGAGCGAAGCGGACGAAGCATCTATAGCGCCGCAAGCTGAAACATGGATTGCTTCGCGGAGCCTGTCATCGGGCGGCGCTTCGCGCCGACCCGTTGGCTCGCAATGACAAGGAGACGTCTTACCCTAGATGCTTCCTGAAAAACTCCGTAGCGCGGCCCCAGGCGAGCTCCGCGCACTGCCGGTCGTGCACCGACAGGCGCTGTTCGTTGCCAAAGCCGTGCTCGGCGTCATAGCGGAACAGCTCCAGCGACTTGCCCGCTTCCTTCATCGCCTTTTCGAAACCGTCGACCAGCGCCGGCGTGCACCAGTCGTCCTTGTTGGCGAAGTGGCCCTGCAGCGGAATTTTCACGTCCGCCGGTTTTGCCGCCTGCTCGGGCGGGATGCCGTAGAACACCACACCGGCCGTGAGCTCCGGAATCTTGGTGGCGCCGATGATGGTGACGGCACCGCCGAGACAAAAGCCGGTCAGGCCGACCTTGGCGCCGTTCTTGGCGAGATATTGCGCGGCGCCGCGCACGGTCTGCGTCGTCGCATCCATGAAATCCAGCGAGTTCATCTCTTTGCCGGCGGCGTCCGTGTCGTGATACGGCACCACCGTGCCCTTGTAGAGATCCGGCGCCAGCGCGTCGAACCCGGCCGCCGCGAAGCGGTCGCACATGCCCTTGATCTGGTCCTGCAGCCCCCACCATTCCTGGATCACGACCACGCCCGGCGCGTTGCCGCGCGCCGCATTGGCGAGATAGCCGGCCGCGTCCTTGCCGTCGGGACGCTTGAAAGTGATGCTGGTTCCCATGGGGTCCTCCGTATTTTTTGGGGAGCGATTGGCGGCCATTTTGTCCGCTGTGGGGTCCGGAAGCAATCCATTAGCCGTCATTGCGAGCGCAGCGAAGCAATCCATGCCGCCGCATAACGGATAGGTGGATTGCTTCGCGGAGCCTGTCCATCCGGCGGCGCTGCACGCCGACCGGGTGGCTCGCAATGACGAACCCAACAAAAAAGCCCCCGCAGGGGCTTTTCCGAATTGCGATGAACCCAGCGCTTAGTGCGCGTTGGCCCAGACCTTCTTCTTGGTGAAGTACAGCAACCCCGTGAGCAGGATCAGGAACACGAACACCTGCAGACCGAGCCGCTTCCGCGCCTCCATGTGCGGTTCCGCGGTCCACATCAGGAACGTGGTGACGTCCTTGGAGTACTGCGCGACGGTGGCCGGCGCGCCGTCGTCATAGGTCACCTGGCCGTCACTGAGCGGCTTCGGCATCTTGATGGCGTGGCCGGGGAAGTACTTGTTGTAATAGGAACCTTCTGGAAGCGAGAAGCCGGCTGGCGGCTTGTCTTCATAGCCCTGCAGCACGGCCGAAACGTAATCCGGGCCCTGCTCCTGGTACTGGGTGAAGAAGTCGACCAGGAACTGCGGAAAGCCGCGCGGGTAGGAACGCGCCTTGTTGATCAGCGACAGGTCCGGCGGAAACGCGCCGCCATTGGCGGCCCGCGCCGCATTCTCGTTCGGGAACGGTGACGGGAAATAGTCGGCCGGCCGGCCCGGCCGCTCGAACATCTCGCCCTTGTCGTCCGGACCGTCCTTGACCTTGTAATCGGACGCGAACGCTGCCGCCTGCGCCACCGAATAACCGGGACCGCCGGCTTCGGCGAGGTTGCGGAAGGCGATGTAGGACAGGCCGTGACAGGACGCGCAGACTTCCTTGTAAACCTTCAGGCCGCGCTGCAGCGCGCCGCGATCGAACTTGCCGACCGGGCCAGCGAACGACCACTTGTTTCCGGGCGGTTTTTCCTGGCCCTCCGCCGCGCGAGCATGCTGCATGCCGCCGGCCAACAACCCGCCGGCGACGAGGAGCGCAAGCACCGTCGAAACCATCGGTGTCGACTTGCTTCCGGTCTTGGCCAGCACGTCGTCGGCGATCGAATTCGGCACCGGCCGCGGCGTCTCGATCCGGCTCAAGAGCGGCAGCAGGATCAGGAAATAGGCGAAGTACATGAAGGTCAGGATCCGGCCGGCGACCACGTAGATGCCTTCGGCGGGCTTGGAACCGAGCCAGCCCAGCAGCAGACAGACGACGACGAAGACCCAGAAGAACTGCTTCGCCAGCGGGCGATACTTCGAGGAGCGGGTCTTCGCGTTGTCCAGCCAGGGCAGGAAAGCCAGGATCAGGATCGCACCGAACATCGCCACCACACCGGCGAGCTTGTTCGGGATCGAGCGCAGGATCGCGTAGAACGGCAGATAGTACCATTCCGGCACGATATGCGGCGGCGTCACGCCGGGATTGGCCGGGATGTAGTTGTCGGCTTCGCCGAGATAGTTCGGCATGTAGAAGATGAACCAGGCGAAGAACAGCAGGAAGCAGGAGACGCCGAACGCATCCTTGATGGTGGCGTAGGGCGTGAAAGGCACGGTGTCCTTTTCGGTCTTCGCCTCGACGCCGGCCGGATTGTTCTGGCCCGCAACGTGCAGCGCCCAGATGTGCAGCACGACCACGCCGGCGATCACGAACGGCAACAGATAGTGCAGCGAGAAGAAGCGGTTCAGCGTCGGATTGCCGACCGAATAGCCGCCCCACAGCAGCGTCACGATGCTCTCGCCGAAATACGGCACGGCCGAGAACAGATTGGTGATGACGGTGGCGCCCCAGAAGCTCATCTGGCCCCACGGCAGCACGTAACCCATGAAGCCGGTCGCCATCATCAAGAGGTAGATGATGACGCCGAGGATCCAGAGGATTTCGCGCGGCTCCTTGTACGACCCGTAATACAGGCCGCGGAACATGTGGATGTAGACGGCGAAGAAGAACATCGAGGCGCCACAGGCGTGCATATTGCGCAGCAGCCAGCCGTAGTTGACGTCGCGGACGATCAGTTCGACCGATTTGAAAGCGAGATCGGCATGCGGCGTGTAGTGCATCGCCAGGATCACGCCGGTCACGATCTGCAGGGCCAGCATCATCGAGAGGATGGCGCCGAAGGTCCACCAGTAGTTCAGGTTACGCGGCGTCGGATAGGCCACGAACGAGGAATGGACGAGACCCATGATCGGGAGACGCCGTTCGATCCACTTCAAGGCGGGGTTGGTCGGCTGGAAATCGGATGGTCCGCTCATTGATGCGATCCTGAGGAAGTAAAACGACGCGACGGATTAAGGTCCCGGACGGGCGTCCGGGGGCCTTAGCCGATCTGGATTTTGGTATCGGAAACGAACGTGTAGGGCGGCACCGGCAGGTTGGTCGGCGCCGGGCCCGAGCGGATGCGGCCCGAGGTGTCGTACACCGAACCGTGGCAGGGGCAGAAGAAGCCGTCGTAACTGCCCTCATGGGCGATCGGGATGCAGCCGAGATGGGTGCAGATGCCGATCACGACCAGCCACTGGTCATGGCCCGCCTTGACGCGTGCCGAGTCGGGCTGCGGATCGGGCAGGCTCGACAGCGAAACCTTTTGTGCCTCTTCGATCTGCTTCTTGGTGCGGTGGCTGATGTAGATCGGCTTGCCGCGCCAGAAGACCTTGATGTCCTGCCCTTCGGCAATCGGCGTCAGATCGACCTCGATCGGCGCACCGGCCGCGATCGTCGAGGCGTCCGGGTTCATCTGGGCAACGAGCGGCCACACGGTGGCAGCGGCGCCTACGGCGGCGACGGCCCCCGTTGCAACAAAAAGAAAATCACGGCGTGTCGGATGGTCCGCCGAAGACGCTGTCGTCACGATTCCAAGCCCTTTCTCATCTGCAGCCAGCGGAACCGCCCCGGAGACGCTGGAATCGCGCCCGAAAGTGGCTGCCGGCGCCCGCGGCCCCCGCGGCGGCAGAAAGACCACTTTTCCCGGCCAATCCGGGCGGAACAAGCAGTCCAGAATCGTTCTATTGGCACCCTTGCCGTAAGAGCGCAAGCCCGCTATCGGCTCGCAAGCGTGCAATGCACTAAATCCGCGTCGAGCTGTGATTATTCAGTCATTTCATCAGGGCTTCACGGGCCGCCAGCATCATGCAGATTGCGCTATTCCAGCCCGATATCCCCCAGAACACCGGAACGATTCTGCGCCTGTGCGCGTGCCTGGATGTCGCGGCCCACATTATCGAGCCCGCGGGCTTTCCGGTCTCCGACCGGCATTTCCGCCGCTCCGGCATGGACTATCTCGACCATGTCGCTATTACACGCCACGACTCATGGTCAAAATTCGAACAATGGCGTAACGACGGGGGTTTCCGGCTGGTCCTGTTTACGACCAAGGGGGCCGGTTCCTATCTGGAGTACCGCTACCAGCGGGACGACGTCCTGCTGTTCGGGCGGGAATCCGCAGGGGTCCCCGACGAGGTCGCCGGCGTCGCCGATGCACGGCTGGTGATCCCGATCAAGCCGGGCCTGCGTTCGCTCAACGTCGCGATGGCGGCCGCCATGGCACTGGGCGAGGCGCTGCGGCAAACCGGTTCCAAAACTTGATTGAGAAGGCTTGATCGGGACCTGATGGAGAGATGGTGAGTTACGCGGTCAAAGAGATCTTTCTGACCCTGCAGGGCGAAGGCGCGCATGCCGGCCGTGCGGCCGTGTTTTGTCGTTTCGCCGGCTGCAATCTCTGGACCGGCCGCGAACAGGACCGGAGCTCCGCCACCTGCAAATTCTGCGACACCGATTTCGTCGGCACCGACGGCACGCTGGGCGGCCGCTATGCCTCGGCCGATGAGCTCGCCGACACCATCGCCGCGCAATGGACCGGCGCCAACAACAACTGCTACGTCGTGCTGACCGGCGGCGAGCCGCTGCTGCAGGTGGACACGCCGTTCATCGACGCGCTGCATGCGCGCGGCTTCGAGATCGGCATCGAAACCAACGGCACCATCGAGCCGCCCGAGGGCATGGACTGGGTCTGCGTCAGCCCGAAAGCCGGCTCCGATCTCGTGGTGCGCCGGGGCCATGAATTGAAGCTGGTCTATCCGCAAGCGGATGCAGCGCCCGAGCAATTCGAAGGTCTCGCCTTCGAGCGCTTCTCGCTGCAGCCGATGGATGGACCCGACGTGGTCGAAAACACCGCACGCGCGATCGACTATTGCCTGCAGCACCCGCAATGGCGACTCAGCCTGCAGACACACAAGACACTCGGTATCAGGTAGTACTGGCATCAGATAGGATTTGAGCTTTCACAATGTGGGAACTGACGAAATCGTTTCGCTTCGAGGCCGCACATTCGCTGCCGGGAACGACCTTTGGCGCTGATAGTGAAGAGATTCACGGCCACTCGTTTCGCGCCGAAGTGAGCATGCGCGGCACGCCCGATCCCGCCACGGGGATGGTGCTCGATCTCGGCCTGCTGGAACGCAGCATGGCGGAGGTCCAGAAGGCGCTCGACCACAAGCTCCTCAACAAGGTCGAGGCGCTCGGCCCGCCGACCCTGGAAAACCTGTCCCGCTTCATCTGGGAGCGGGTCCAGCACGCCGGAAAGATCACCCGCGTCAGCGTTCACCGCGACAGCTGCAACGAGAGCTGCACCTATTACGGTCCGCAAGGCTAGACCGATGGACGTCACCGTCATCGAGGATCGCAAGGCGCGGGCGCGGGGCTGGTTCGAAGCGCTGCGCGACGACATCTGCGCGGCCTTCGAGCGGCTCGAAGACGATGCACCCGCCTCACTCTATCCCGGCAGCGCGGGGCGCTTCGTGCGCACGCCGTGGGACCGTGCCGACCATACCGGCAAACCCGGTGGCGGCGGCGTGATGTCGATGATGTACGGACGGTTGTTCGAGAAAGTCGGCGTGCATTGCTCGACGGTGCATGGCGAATTCAGCCCCGAATTCCGCTCGCAGATTCCGGGCGCCACCGATGACCCCAGGTTCTGGGCATCCGGCATCTCCGTCATCGCGCATATGCGCAACCCGCACGTTCCTGCCGTGCACATGAACACCCGCTTCGTGGTGACGACGAAGACGTGGTTCGGCGGCGGCGCCGACCTGACGCCGGTGCTCGACCGGCGCCGCAGCCAGGAAGACGCCGACACGATCGCCTTTCACGCGGCGATGAAGCAGGCATGCAGCGGGCCGAACGGCGCTGCCGATTATGACCGATACAAGAAATGGTGCGACGAATATTTCTACCTGCCGCATCGCAAGGAAGCGCGCGGCATCGGCGGGATTTTCTATGATCACCACGATTCAGGTGACTGGGATGCCGACCTCGCTTTCACCCAGGACGTCGGCCGCGCCTTCCTGAAAATCTACCCCGAACTGGTACGGAAGAATTTCGACACCTCCTGGACACCGGCCGATCGCGAGGAGCAACTGGTGCGCCGCGGACGCTACGTCGAATTCAACCTGCTCTATGACCGCGGCACCACCTTTGGCCTGAAGACCGGCGGCAATGTCGATTCAATCCTGTCGTCGATGCCCCCCGAAGTGAAATGGCCCTGACCAGAATGGCCCTGAACAAGATGACACAGCTGCCTCGCGCCATGCTGATCGACATGGACGACACCATCCTGTCGGCCTATGGCCGCCCCGAGATCGCCTGGAACAATGTCGCGGCGGAATTTGCCGATGAGTTGGGCGCCATCACATCGCAACAGGTCGCCGCGGCGATCGTGGATTCCGGCCGGAAATTCTGGGCCGCGGCCTCAGCCGAATGGCGGCTGAAGCTCGAGGAGGCCCGACATATCGTGGTCGGCAACGGATTTGCAGCGCTTGCCGCCGCCGGCCACGCGCCGCTGTCGCAGGATCTCGCCGCACGGCTCGCCATCCGGTTCCATGCCTACCGCGAGGAAGAGATGTTCGTCTTCCCCGGCGCGCATGACGCGATCGACGCGCTGAAGGCGCACGGGGTGAAGCTGGCACTGGTGACCAACGGCGCCGCCGGTCCGCAGCGCGCCAAGGTCGAACGTTTCGCGCTGTCGCACAGGTTCGATCACATCCAGATCGAGGGCGAGCACGGCTTCGGCAAACCGGAAGAGCGCGCCTATCTGCACGCGATGGAGGCCCTCGGCGTCACCGCGCCCGAGACCTGGATGATCGGCGACAATCTGGAATGGGAAGTCGTGGCGCCGCAGCGCCTCGGCATCTACGCGATCTGGATCGACGTACACGGCGACGGCCTCCCCGCGGATTCAACGATCAAGCCCGACCGCATCATCCGCTCGCTGACCGAGTTGCTGCCTTAGAGCGTTTTCGAGCGGCGCATGCCCTCGGACTTGATCCGGGGGTGTGGATACCGGTTCGTGTGAAGAAAACGCGTCAAAACAAGAGTCTAGAGCTTCGGTTCCACCGCGCTAATCTCCACCGCGAAAACCGCCGGCCGTGATCGGCCTGTCATGACCGATCGCTAGCCTGCCCATCGCGTCAATCAGCGCGGAGGGTAGATCATGGAATTGAAGCCAGGCGATGTTGTTATCCTGAAATCCGGCGGTCACCCGCTGACGGTGGCCGAGGTCAACGACGACACGGTCGAGTGTCTGTGGATGGGCGGCGAAGGCGATCTGTTTCGCGAAACGCTTCCCAAGGCCGTGCTCGAATCCGCCGAAATCGATGATGCGGAAGATGAGGACGAGGATGAAGACGAGAGCGAAGACAACGAAGATGAGGACGACGACCACAAGAAGAAAAAGAGCAAGAAGGTAGCGTAAAGCACTCCTGCGATACCGCCGGGTCAGGATGCCCGGCGGTATCGTTTTTCCAACCGACCGCGTTCTAACCGATGAGAGACCGCGCGGCGGTTGAGATCATCACCACGCCGCCGGTGATGACGGCGGCGTCGAGGATCGCGGTGTGGATATGCACCGGCATGCGCTCGACAAAGGCCTTGGCGAGGAACGCGCCGGGAAGCGAGATAGCCCCGATCAGGATCGCAAAGGCGAGCACCTGCGCGGTGACGGCGCCGGCCAGGCCGAACACCGAAATTTTGACGATTGAGGTCGCAACCGAGATCACGGCGTCGGTGGCGATTACGGCTGCGCCTTCGAGGCCGACCGCCATCAACAGCGACAGCAGGATCACGCCGGAGCCCGAGGTGCCGCCGACCACCACGCCATAGCCGACCGCGCCGGCGCCGAGTCCGGCGTCGCTGATCCTGATATCGCGGCGTTTGGCAAAACGGCGCAGCGGCACGCTCAGAATCAACATGCTGCCGATCACCAGCGCCGCGCCGGCACCGGACAGCCGCGTATAGCCGTAAGCCCCGAGCGCCGTGGTCAACGCCGCGGCCGATATCACGATCAGCGCGCGGCGGCGGTCGGCATAGCGGACATAAGCGACGAAGCGGCTGATATTGGTGAAGATCGAGGAGATCGCGATGATCGGCACCACTGGCTCGGCGCCGATCAACGGCACCAGCACCAGCGGCATCAGCGCGCCGGTGCCGTAACCGGCGAGGCCGCCGACCACGGAAGCAAACAGCGCCACGCCGGCGACCAGCAACAGCTGCACGATCGAGATGTCGGCAAAGCCTGCGAGAATATTCACGGATGCCGTTTCACAGCCGATGGTCACGGGTGAAACGGGCGACGGTCTGGTCGGCAATGGCCGCCAGCGCCGGTTCATCGAGCGGAAAATCCGCCGCCAGCCAGGCGTCCTCCGCCAATGTCAGCACGTGGCCGAGCGCCGGGCCCTCGGCGATGCCGCGCGCGATGAAATCAGTCGCCTTCAGCGGAAACTTCGGTGCGCTCCAGCGCTGCGGCAGGGTGGCAAATTCACGCCAATAGGCGGCGCGATTGTCAGCGAAGCCCTGGCTTCCCTCTGAGCGCGCCCAGGCCAGTAGCAGCCGGTCGCGATATTGTTCCTCGCCGAGCCGGTAGAGCCGCCGCCGTGCCCTCGCCTCGTCCATGTCGGCAAGCCGCCACCAGCGGTGACCCATGGAATCCAGCGCCTTGGCTTCCGCGTTGGTGAGACGCAGCCGCGTCGCGACACGTTTGGCGTCCTCGGTTACCGCTACCGAGAGCGCGCCAAGCCTGCGAACCGGGCTCGGCGTCAGCCCCAGCATACGCTCCGCCGATATCATCGCAGCCATGGGTCCCGTGTAGGTGACGCCGCCGAAGATCGCTTGCAGAAGACCGGCATCCCCCATCGCGGTGACGGCAACCAGCGCGCCCTCGGCGACCATGATCTTCAACATTTCCATCCGCACACGTTCGGCGGAGAGACTGGCCAGTCCCGCACGCCCGCCGATGCAGGCGAGATAGCCTTCGCGGTCGGGCGCGCCCACGCCATAGACGGCGTTCATGCGGAAGAACCGCAGGATGCGCAAATAATCCTCGGCGATGCGCTGGCCGGCGTCGCCGATGAAGCGCACGCGACGGGCTGCAATATCGGCGAGCCCGCCGACATGATCGTGCACGACGCCGTCGGCATCGACGGACAGGCCGTTGATGGTGAAGTCGCGCCGCTCCGCATCGCGAACCCAGTCGCGGCCGAACGCGACCTTGGCTTTGCGGCCAAAGGTCTCGGTATCCTCGCGTAAGGTCGTGACCTCGAACGGCACGGAGTCGACCACCAGCGTCACGGTGCCATGCTCGATGCCGGTCGGCACGCATTTGATGCCCGCCGCTTTGGCGCGACGCGCCACTTCATCAGGCAGCGCTGTGGTGGCGATGTCGAGATCGCCGGGCGGGATGTTCAGAAGCGCGTTGCGGACGGCGCCGCCGACCACGCGGGCTTCCTCGTTGTTACCGTTGAGCAGCGCGAGCACGCGGGCAGCCGGTCCTGATTTGAGCCAGGGTGTATCGGCGAGAACGCGCACCTCGCTCATTTCCCCGCTCCAGGCTTATCGGACCCCGGAACGAGCTTGCCGTTCTGGATATGGGCGGGAACGTAGGTCGAATCCGGCTCCCCCCCTCTGAAATGCGCGAGCAGGACGAAACTGGTGATCACCAGCAACAGCGACCCCAGCACGAGCTTGGCGACGAGATGCGCCGGCCAGGAAGATTTCGCCAGCACGCCGGAACGGGTTGCGATCAGGAACAGCGCATAGGCCGCGAACGGGATCAGGAAAATTGCAAGTTCGGTCAGTACCGGACGGATCATGCGAGATAGATCCGCTCGTACAACACCCGCAGGATGCCGGCGGTGGCGCCCCAGATGTAACGTTCGGCGAACGGCATCGCGTAATAGGAACGCTCCATGCCGCGGAATTCCTTGGAGTGGATCTGGTGGTTTTCCGGGTTCATCAGGAACGCCAGCGGCACCTCGAAGGCGTCAACGACCTCGCCCTCGTTGATGTCAAGTTTGAACCCGGGCTTCACCCGCGCCACCGTCGGCAGGATGCGAAAGCCGAATGCCGTGCCATAGAGATCGAGGTAGCCGATCGGCTCGATGAAATCGCGCTTCAGTCCGACTTCCTCGTCGGCCTCGCGCAAGGCAGCATCCATCGGCGAAGCATCGGTTGCATCGATCTTGCCGCCGGGAAACGAAATCTGGCCGGCATGGCTGCTCAGATGCTCCGAGCGCTGCGTCAGCAGCACCGTCGGCTCCGGATGATCGACCACCGGGATCAGCACCGCCGCCGGCCGCACCGGCTGTTCCTGGGCGATGATCTCGAGCATCCGATCATTGCCCTCGTCGCCGGTTCTGGGAATGATGTTCGGATCGATCAGGCCGGGCGGGACGTCGAAGTTCAGCCGCGCCTTGGTCCGCGCGAAGAATTCCGCCGAGCTGACCGCAGCCGGTTCCAACTTCTTCAGCATCGGCTCGTTCAAAGCGCGTCCCTCACCTGCTTCGCATCGGCCATCGCGAAGAATTCGCCGCCGGATTCGATTCCGAACATTGGCTGTCCATCGACCACCCGCTCTTCCCCCATGTCAACCAGATCGTAATAGAGCGCGCGGGTGACCTTGGCCCAGAGATCGCTGCGGACGTGAAGATAGGGCATGAGGCCGCCGTCGGCAGCCATCTCGAACCGCAGCCGGTGCCCGCCGTTGCAGGGCACCCAGTCGTCCACATTGGTGCGGAAGCGCAGCAGGCGGCCACCGCCCTCGCTTTGCTCGTTCTGCATTTCGACCGCCAGGAACGGCGCATCGTCGACACGGATGCCGACCTTCTCGACCGGGGTCACGAGAAAGTGCTTGCCGTCCTCGCGCTTCAGGATGGTCGAAAACAGCCGGACCAGCGCCGGCCGCCCGATTGGCGTGCCCATGTAGAACCACGTGCCATCGCCGGCGATTCGCATGTCGAGATCGCCGCAAAACGGCGGATTCCACAGATGCACCGGCGGCAGGCCGCGTCCGGCGGGACTGGCTTTTGCCGCATCGGTCGCTGCGGCGGTCAGACCTTCGAGACCGGTGTTTTCACGGCCTGGTGTGCTGGTTTGCCCTTGCTTCGCCAT
This sequence comes from Bradyrhizobium sp. AUGA SZCCT0158, assembly GCF_018130065.1. Taxonomy (GTDB): domain Bacteria; phylum Pseudomonadota; class Alphaproteobacteria; order Rhizobiales; family Xanthobacteraceae; genus Bradyrhizobium. Next base: position 21,026 of record NZ_JAFCME010000008.1, read on the forward strand.
TGTTTGCCTTAAAGCTTCTGCGGCTCAATCTGGCACGATTGGTGCACGTCCGAGAGACGTGAGCGGGAACAATATTCTCGCCATATCGTGATGCCGTTCATACCCCCATATACCGATAATGTGGGGATAGTTTAATTCAGCGAATACATGACCTTTGCGCAGGTTTAGCATGAGGTTCGTGGCATGACGACGCATTCGGCGGGGTCATGAAGCGATGAAGGAGATAGATATGCCTGGCGCAGATGGTGTCGAAAAGCTCGAGGACGGAATCGTCCGTTCGGCCGAACAGGTCGCCGGCCAGATCAAGGCCGCGAAAGAAGCCATCTCCACCGTCATTTTCGGCCAGGAGCGGGTAATCGAAAACACCCTGGTGACGATCCTGTCCGGCGGACATGCGCTCCTGATCGGCGTTCCCGGCCTCGCCAAGACCAAGCTGGTCGAAACCCTCGGCATCACCCTCGGTCTCGATGCCAAGCGCATCCAGTTCACGCCCGACCTGATGCCGTCTGACATTCTCGGCGCCGAAGTGCTGGACGAGAGCAACTCCGGCAAACGCTCGTTCCGCTTCATCTCGGGCCCGGTATTCGCGCAGCTTCTGATGGCCGACGAAATCAACCGTGCCAGCCCGCGCACCCAGTCGGCCCTGCTGCAAGCCATGCAGGAACAGCACATCACCGTTGCAGGCGCGCGGCACGATCTGCCCAAGCCGTTCCATGTGCTCGCGACCCAGAACCCGCTGGAACAGGAAGGCACCTATCCGCTGCCGGAAGCCCAGCTCGACCGCTTCCTGATGGAAATCGACGTCGACTATCCCGACCGCGACGCCGAGCGCCGTATCCTGTTCGAGACAACAGGCGCGGATGAGACGCTCGCCAAGGCCTCCATGAACGCGGAGATCCTGATCACCGCCCAGCGGCTGGTGCGCCGCCTGCCGGTCGGCGACAGCGTGGTCGAGGCCATTCTTTCGCTGGTGCGCGCCGCGCGTCCCAATCCGGATGGCGAGAGCGAGAAGCTGATCGCCTGGGGCCCCGGTCCGCGCGCCAGCCAGTCGCTGATGCTGGCGGTCCGCGCCCGCGCGCTGCTCGACGGCCGCCTTGCGCCTTCGATCGACGACGTGCTCGACCTTGCCGAACCCGTGCTCAAGCACCGCATGGCGCTGACCTTCGCGGCGCGCGCGGAAGGCCGCACCATTCCTGACGTGATCAGACAATTGAAGACGCGGATCGGTTGATGGCCGCAGAGACCAAGCACGCCAACGGGGAGATCACAGCAATCCGACGTGCCGATGGCGAAAGCCGTACGCTCGCCGCATCGCTGCCGCGTCTCGTGCTTGAAGCCCGCCGCATCGCCGCCAACGTCATTCACGGCCTGCACGGCCGCCGCCGCGCCGGCTCCGGCGAAAGTTTCTGGCAATACCGCCGCTTCGTCTCGGGCGAGCCGTCGCAGAACGTCGACTGGCGCCGCTCGGCGCGCGACGATCATCTCTATGTCCGCGAACAGGAATGGGAGGCCGCGCATACCGTATGGGTGTGGCCCGACCGCTCGCCGTCGATGGCTTTTGCCTCGAAGCAGGCGCGCGACAGCAAGCTGGAGCGCGGCCTGATCGTGACCTTCGCGCTGGCCGAACTATTGGTCGCGGGCGGCGAACGCGTTGGCATCCCCGGCCTGATGAACCCGACCGCCAGCCGCAGCGTCATCGACAAGATGGCGCAGGCGATGCTGCATGACGATGCCGCGCGCGCCAGCCTGCCGCCGTCGTTCATCCCGTCGGCGCTGGCCGAGATCGTGGTGCTGTCGGATTTCTGGTCGCCGATGAGCGAAATACGCACCATGCTCGCAGGCCTGTCGGCCTCCGGCGCACATGGCACGCTGATCCAGATCGTCGATCCCGCCGAAGAGACCTTTCCCTATGCCGGCCGCGTCGAATTCGTCGAACCGGAAAGCGGCGGCGTCATCACCGCCGGCCGCGCCGAAAGCTGGGCCAGCGACTATGTCGCGCGCGTGGCGCTGCATCGCGACGAGATCCGGGGCGAAACCAACAAGCTCGACTGGCTGTTTTCAACCCATACCACCAGCCGCTCCGCGGCCGAGCTATTGTTGTTCCTGCACTCGGGCATGATGGTAGCTAAGGGCGCGGCGCGTTCCTTGACCGTCAAAGCGGGGCGAAGCGCATGATCGCGGGCCTGCCCCTCTCCTTTGCTCAACCGCTGCTGCTGCTGGGTCTGCTGTCTCTTCCAGTGCTGTGGTGGCTGCTGCGCGTGATGCCGCCGCGTCCGAGACGGATCGAGTTTCCACCGACGCGGCTATTGTTCGACATCAAGCCCAAGGAAGAAACCCCGTCGCGGACACCGTGGTGGCTGACGCTGTTGCGCCTGACGGCAGCGGCCCTGGTGATCCTCGCCGCCGCAGGTCCGATCTGGAATCCACAGACCGCCGCCGGCGGCAGCAAGGCGCCGCTGGTGATCCTGCTCGATGACGGCTGGAGCGCAGCCTCGAGCTGGGAAACGAGGATCAAGGCCGCCGACGAGTTGATCGCCAATGCCGACAACGACCGCCGCGGCGTCGCGCTGGTGCCACTGTCCGAGCCGGCGCGCGATGTCACGCTGATGCCGGGCGGCACGGCCCGCGTCGCGCTGCGACAGCTCGCCCCAAAATCCTATTCGATCGAGCGCGTCGAAACGCTCACACCGCTCGATCGCTTCCTCAAGACCACCGGCGACGCCGAGATCGCCTGGCTGTCCGACGGCGTCGACACCGGACGCGGCGCGGAATTTTTGGAAGCGCTGGCCAAGACGGTCGGCGACCGCACGCTGACGATCTACGAGGGCGGCGCATCCCCGGCCCTGGCGCTGGTCGCGGCCGAAAACGCCGCGGCGAAGATGACGGTGAAGGTATTGCGCACCAACAGCGGCATTGCCGCCGGCGTGGTGCGTGCGATCGACGCCAAGGGTTCGCCGATCGGCGAAGCCCGTTACGCGTTCGGCCCGCAGGACCGCGAAGCCGAAGCCGCGTTCGAGCTGCCGGTCGAGTTGCGCAACGACATCGCGCGGCTGGAAATTGCCGGCGAGCGATCCGCCGGCGCCGTGCAGCTGCTCGACAAGCGATGGCGGCGGCGCGCGATCGGCGTCGTCACCGGCGCCACCAGCGACACCGCGCAGCCGTTGCTCGCCTCGACCTTCTATCTCACCCGCGCGCTGTCGCCGTTCGCCGACGTGCGGCTCGGCGACCGCGGCGCGCCGCAGCAGGTGATTGGACAGTTCCTTGATCAACGACTCCCGATGATCGTGCTGGCCGATGTCGGCACACTGTCGCCGGAAATCCGCGAACGCCTCAACGCCTGGATCGATCAGGGCGGCGTATTGGTACGCTTTGCCGGGCCTCGCCTGGCGCAGGCCGATGACGATCTGGTGCCGGTCAAACTGCGCCGCGGCGGCCGCAGCCTCGGCGGCAGCCTGACCTGGGAAAAGCCGCAGCATATGGCCTCGTTCGCCGCCGACGGTCCGTTCGCGGGCTTGCAGGTACCGAAGGACGTCACCGTCAACCGCCAGGTTCTGGCTGAACCAGATGCCGTGCTGGCAACCAAGAGCTGGGCCTCGCTGGAAGACGGCACGCCGCTGGTGACCGGCGAACATCGCGGCAAGGGCATCCTCAGCCTGTTCCATGTCGGCGCCGACTCGCGCTGGTCCGACCTGCCGATGTCCGGCAGCTTCGTCGAGATGCTGCGGCGGCTGGTCGACACGTCCGGCTATACGCAAAAGCCGGGCGCTGGCGTCGCCAGCGAAGTGACCAATGTCGAGACCGTGGCGCCGCTGCGCACGCTCGATGGTTTTGGCGCATTTGGCCCGCCGCCCTCCACCGCCAAGCCGATGCCGGCCGATTATCGCGACCGCGCCACCGCAGATCATCCGCCGGGTTTCTATGGCGCGGCCGAAGGTCCGATCGCGGTCAACACGCTGGCCTCCGCCGACCGTATCGCCGCCCTCGACACGACGTCGCTGCGCGCCCGCCGCGCCAGCTACACCAACGCCGAACCGCGCGATCTGCGCGGCATCCTGTTGTCGTCATCGCTGGCGCTTTTCCTGGTCGATGCGATCGTGGTCGCCGTACTCGGCGCGGGACTTGCCGCGCTGTGGCGGCGGCGTGCCGCACCCGCAGCATTGCTGTTGGCGATGATCCTGGCCGCGACATCGATCGCGCCCGCCCCGCTCCGCGCCGCCGACAATGACGATTTTGCGATCAAGTCGGTCTCGCAGACGCGCCTCGCTTATGTCGTCACCGGCAATGCCGACGTCGACTCGATCGTCAAGTCGGGCCTATCGGGACTGACGCTGTTTCTCGCCCAGCGCACCGCGCTGGAAGCCGGCGACCCCGTCGGCATCGATCCTGCGCGCGACGAGCTGGCGTTCTTCCCGCTGATCTACTGGCCGGTGGTACCGGGCGCGCCGAAACCGCCGCAGGACGCCATCAACCGCATCGACGCCTATATGAAGCAGGGCGGCACGGTCGTATTCGACACCCGCGACGCCATCGAGGCGCCGCCGGGAGAAAACGGCGCGTCGCAGACAGCGGGCATGCGCACCTTGCGCGAGATTCTCTCCTCGCTCGATGTGCCCGAACTCGAGCCGGTGCCGCGCGAGCACGTGCTGACCAAGACGTTTTATCTGCTGCGGGATTTTCCGGGCCGGTTCAACTCGGGTCAGACCTGGGTCGAAACCCTGCCGCGCGAGGATGACGACGAAGCCGCATCACGGCCCGCGCGCGGCGGCGACGGCGTCTCGCCGATCATCATCACCTCGAACGATCTTGCGGGGGCCTGGGCGATCCGGCCCGACGGCCAGCCGATGCTGCCGCTGACGCCGAGCGAGCCGCGCCAGCGCGAATTCGCCTTCCGCGCCGGCGTCAACATCGTGATGTACACGCTGACCGGCAACTACAAGGCCGACCAGGTGCACGCGCCTGCCCTCATCGAACGGCTGGGGCAATAACGGCATGCAGTACGGTATCGCGTTCACCCCCCTCGTTCCCACCCTCGTGCTGTGGATCGCGCTGGCCGCGATCGTCGCGATCTCGGTGCTGCTGCTGATCGGCCGCGCGCGGGGCGCCGCCGTGCGCGTCATCGCGCTGGCGCTGATCTTGCTCGCGCTCGCCAACCCTTCTTTCACGCGCGAAGACCGCGAGCCGTTGTCGTCGGTCGCCGCCGTGGTCATCGACAAGAGCCCGAGCCAGAATTTCGGCACCCGCAATGAGGAGACGGCGAAGGCGCAGGAGGCCTTGGTCGACAGCCTCAAGAAGGTCAAGGGACTGGAAGTGCGTGTCGTCGATGCCGGACAGGCCGATGGCGAAACCGACGGCACCAAGCTGTTCGGCGCGTTGTCGTCGGCGCTTTCGGATGTTCCCGTCGACCGCGTCGCCGGCGCCTTCCTGATCACCGACGGCCGCGTCCATGACATTCCCGCCAACGCCGCGGCGTTGGGCTTCCAGGCGCCGGTGCATGCGCTGGTCACCGGCCGCAAGGACGAGCGCGACCGCCGCGTCGCGATTTCGGCCGCGCCGAGATTCGGCATCGTCGGCCAGCCCCAGACCATCACCTACCGGCTGGACGACCAGGGCGTCACCGGCCAGCGCGCCAGGATCGTCGTGCGCCGCGACGGTGAAGTGATCAACGAACGCACCTTGCAGAGCGGCCAGACCGCCAATGTCGATATCGACATCAAGCATGCCGGCTCCAACATCGTCGAGATCGAGGCTTCGCCGCTCGAGAACGAACTCACGCTGGTCAACAACCGCGCCGTGGTCGCGATCGAAGGTGTGCGCGACAAATTGCGGGTGCTGCTGGTGTCGGGCGAGCCACATTCCGGCGAACGCACCTGGCGCAATCTGTTGAAGTCGGACGCCAGCATCGACCTCGTGCATTTCACCATTCTGCGGCCGCCGGAGAAGCAGGACGGCACGCCGATCAACGAGTTGTCGCTGATCGCGTTTCCGACGCGCGAACTGTTCCAGCAGAAGATCAACGAGTTCCAGTTGATCATCTTCGACCGCTACGCCCGCCAGGGCGTGCTGCCGATTCCCTATTTCGAGAATATGGCGCGCTACGTGCGTGCCGGCGGCGCGGTGCTGGTGTCCGCAGGGCCGGACTACGCCTCGACCAGCAGCATCTGGCGCACCCCTTTGGATTCGGTGCTGCCGGCCGAACCCGTCGGCGTCTCCGAGAAGCCGTTTTATGCACGTCTGAGCGACATCGGTAAACGTCATCCGGTCACGCGCGGCCTCGAAGGCTCCGCCAACGAACCGCCGCACTGGAGCCGGTTCTTCCGCACCGTGGAGACGCGCAACGCCATCACGCCCCCGGTCATGACCGGCGCCGACGGCAAGCCGCTGCTGCTGCTGTCGCGCTTCGGCGAGGGCCGCGTCGCGCTGCTGCTGTCTGACCATATCTGGCTATGGGCGCGCGGCTATGAAGGCGGCGGTCCGCATCTCGATCTGTTGCGGCGGATGTCGCATTGGCTGATGAAGCAACCCGACCTCGATGAAGAGGCCCTGCGCCTGCAGATCCAGGGCAAGGACCTCGTGGTGTTGCGGCAGACCATGGCCGACAACGTCGCACCGGTAACGGTGACCTCGCCGAGCGGTGCCACGCGCGAACTGACGTTGAGCGCGAGCGATCCCGGCACCTGGCGTTCGACCCTGCCGGCAAACGAACTCGGCCTGTGGCAGGCGACCGACGGCACGCTGAAGGCGCTGATCAATGTCGGGCCGACCAACCCGAGGGAATTTTCCGAAGTCACGTCGACGATCGAAATGCTCAAGCCGCTGGCGCAAGCGACCGGCGGCGACGCGCGCCGCGTGGTCGACGGGTCAAGCATCGACCTGCCCCGCATCGTGCCGGTGCGCTCCACCAGCATCTTCCGCGGCGACGGCTGGATGGGCGTGAAGATGCGCGACGCCAGCGTCGTCAAGGGCGTCGGCGTGCTGCCGATGTTCGCCGGCCTGATCGGCCTGCTGCTGCTGCTCGGCGCGTTTGCAGCGACGTGGGTCCGCGAGGGGCGTTGATCTTGCCGAACGATGGCGCAAACGCCTGGCTGATCAAAATCACCGCTTTCCTCGTCCCTTTTTGCATCAGTAATTCAGTCCCGAGCCACGCGGAACAGCGACGTGTTTCGCCTCCCGAGATTGTCCGAATTGCCGTCAGGCCATTGCCATTCGACCTGCAGGGCTTGCTTAGGCGTCCCGAAGGCGCGGACCGTCCGCCCGCCATCGTGCTTCTCCCCTCGTGCGGCAAACATGACAGTGCCAAGTCACTCGATGAACATTGGGGAGCAAAAATTTCGTCTTGGGGTTACGTCACGTTGACGATCGAAAGCTTCGGTCCGCGAGGGATCAAGAATTGCGACCGTGGCGTTTACACCGACCTGGCCCTTGATGCGTATCGGGGTTTGAATTTTCTCATTCAGAAACGTTTCATCGATCCAAAACGCGCTGCGATCGTTGGCTTCGCGGCGGGCGCCTGGCAAACCCTTTCGGCGATTGAACGGGGCGCGATTGAACAGGCGACCAGATCAAAATTTCGGGCGGCGGCCGCGTTCTATCCGCCCTGCCTCGGCTTTAAGGGCATCATGACCGTGCCCACCTTGATCCTGATCGGCGAGCGCGATGACTTCGCTGGTGTGGATGCATGCCGGAAAATGGCTGCCGGCGAAGACGATATAGGGATTTCCCGGCAGAAGGGCGAAGGTGCCCCGGTTCGGCTGATCACCTATCCCGAGGCGTATTTCGGGTTTGACCTTCCGGCCCTTACGACCGCGCGGACATCGTCTGGAATTCAACAAATCAGCAGCCGATCAATCGAGCGAGGCGCTTCGGGAGTTTCTCAACTCGACCGTGGGACCCGTTGCTAATCAGTAAGAACAGGCACCCCGAACCGGTCGGCTGCCGAGGCCCCCGGTGCACACGGAATCCCTAAGCGGCCTCATCGGCGCGCCGCCATCTGGGGAACGGATCGGGCAGACTAGCCCATTCCTCGATGTGCATGCCGGACTTTCCCGGAACAAGACATGCGTCGAGGCGCGCCGTGATGGCGTCCTGGTCCATGGCCGTGCCGATGAACACGATCTCCTGCCGGCGATCGCCGTACAGTTCGTTCCAGTTCTTCTTGAGCGACTGCCGCCAGAACGGATCGTCCGGCCAGCGGTCAGCCGGCACGTTGGCCCACCAAAAGCCCAGGCCTTCGGTTCGGACGATCGCACCGGCCTGACTCAATTCACCCAGCCATTGCGGACGCGTGGCGATCCAGAAATGGCCCTTTGCCCGGATGACTCCGGTCCAGCTTTCCCTGAGGAATTGATGAAACTTCGCCGGCGCGAACGGTCGACGCGCACGATAGACGAAGCTGCCGACGCCGTATTGTTCGGTCTCCGGCGTATGGTTGGCAAAGCCATATAGCTCCTTGAACCAGAGCGGATGTTGTTGCGCCCGCTCGAAATCGAAACGCCCGGTGTTGAGAATGCGCTCGAAGGGCGCATTGGCAAAACAGGTCTCCACGATGTCGGCTGTGGGGTTCAGCGCGCGGATGATTTTGCGAGCGGCCTCCAACTGTTCTTTGGAAGCATCGCCGATTTTGTTGAGCACCACCACGTCAGCGAATTCGATCTGCTCAACCAGCAGATCCACCATCGTCCGCTTGTCGTCAGCACCGAGCGACTCGCCGCGATCCCGGATGAAGTCGGTCGAGGAATAGTCCCGCAGCAGGTTTACCGCATCGACCACCGTCACCATGGTGTCGAGTATTGCCACGTCGGAAAGACTGTCGCCCTCCTCGGTGCGGAAATCGAACGTCGCCGCAACCGGAAGCGGTTCGGAAATGCCGGTCGATTCGATCAGGAGGTAATCGAACCGTCCGCTCTCCGCGAGCCCACGAATTTCCTTCAAGAGATCGTCGCGCAGCGTGCAGCAAATGCACCCGTTGGTCATTTCAACCAGCTTTTCATCCGTCCGCGACAGGTTCGCACCGCCATCGCGTACGAGGTCGGCGTCGATGTTGACCTCGCTCATGTCGTTCACAATCACCGCCACTTTCAGGCCGCGACGGTTGTTCAGCACGTGGTTCAGCAAAGTTGTCTTTCCAGCCCCGAGGAAGCCGGACAAGACAGTGACGGGGAGTTTTTGCATCGAGGTCAAAGAGCCTGTTCAGTTCACGGAATCCCAAACGAGGATGGCGAGGCATGGGATGATCCGCAAATATGTAATGTTATAACATAACAATCCGAACCCGGCTGGGCTGTCAACCAGGAAAATTTGAGGGACGCCAGGTGCGCTCAAATCGACGGTGATCAGCTCGACCCGCATACCGTTGCGTGAATCACACACACGCCTTGAATTGCGCCGACACCCGGACCGAGCGCGGTTGACCCCGCGGACCACCGCTGATGTTATATTATTACATCGGACGGCCGAGACACCTTGGCCGCTCCGGGGGACAAGGCGTCAGTCGTCGTGAAGTGGTTCCGGAATAACGTCAAACACGGCTCGCGGCTGGCGCTGTTCGCGCTCGCGATCCAGTTTGCGCTGTCGTGCGGACATTTCCACCCGGCAGCGGCGGCGCCTGCGATCGCGACCAGCCTGACGCAGGTTGACCTCGATCATGCGCAGATCCCTGCGGTACCAGATGTGGCAGGCCAAGCTGCCCAGACGCAGCCACCGTCCAATCACGATACCGACCATCCGGCTGAGGCCTGTGCGATCTGCGCCGTCATTTCGCTGGCCAACAACGTTCTATTCTCGGCACCGCCGCTGTTGCTGCTGCCGCAGGCCATCGAGCTTCTGTACCTGACGACCGACGCCGAATTCGCGCATCTGAGCTCGGTCCATTCAGCCTTCCAGTCCCGCGCCCCTCCCGCCTCCTGACATCGATTGACTGATGCGCCCGAAGGGGATCGCCGCGTGACACGTGGCCGATCCGTCAAGGGATAATCGAATCGTCCGTCGCTTGACGGAATCAGGATCGGGACAAATGACATTCACCAAGAGACGAGCGTTCCACATCGGTGGCGCAAGCTGGCTATTCCTGTGCGCGGTCGGCAACGGCGTGATGGCCCAGGACACGGCCGCGCCATCCTCCTCGACACAACTGCCGGAAATCACCGTGACGGCGCCAAGCCCGATCGTGCGGCGAAACGTGACCCCGGCGCGAAAGCCGGCGCGCGTCGCCCGCGGCGTGCCCGGCCGCAGTCGCGAACGCGATAACGAGCCGCAACCGGCCCCCGTCGCCGCGGCGCCTCAACAGGGCGTGCTTCCGGTCGTGACCGATCAGTTCGCGACCGTCACCGTCATGCCGAACGAGGAAATCCGGCGGCAAGGCGGCGGCACGCTCGGCGATCTCTTGTTCTCCAAGCCAGGGATCACCGGCTCAAGCTTTGCACCCGGAGCATCAAGCCGGCCGATCATCAGGGGTCTCGACGTCAATCGCGTCGGCATCGTCGAGAACGGCATCGGCAGCAACGGCGCCTCGGACCTCGGCGAAGATCACTTCGTTCCGATCGATCCGCTTTCGACCAACCAGATCGAGGTCATCCGCGGTCCGGCAACCCTGCGATACGGGTCCACGGCGATCGGTGGCGTTGTCAGCGCCACCAACAACCGCATTCCGGACGCTTTGCCCACCTGCGCGGCACCCGCATTTCAAAGCTATGGGCTTCCGGTGAAGGCGCCGCTCGCCAATGCCGCATCGCCGGGATGCGTGAACGTCGAGACCCGCACCGCGGTCAATTCGGTCGATCGCGGCGTCGAAGGCGGCATTCTGCTCGACGCCGGCGGCGGCAATGTTGCCATTCATGCCGACGCCTACGGACGCAAGTCGGGCGATTACAGCATTCCGAGCTATCCGTATCTGTTCGACCAGACCCGGCCGGTCGACGGACGGCAGCCGAATTCCGCGGCGCAGGCCACCGGCGCATCGATCGGCGGTTCGTATTTCTTCCACGGCGGCTTCATCGGCGCGGCCGTCACGCAGAACGACACGCTCTATCACATACCCGGCATCGACGGCGCCGATCACCAGACCCGGATCGATGCGCGTCAAACCAAATTCACGGCCAAGGGCGAATACCGGCCGGACGCTGCGGCAATCGATGCGGTCCGTTTCTGGGCGGGCGCCACCGACTATAAGCACAATGAGATCGGCCTCGCCGACCCCGCGGACCTATCGACGCTGGGCGTGCGCCAGACCTTCACCAACAAGGAGCAGGAAGGCCGCGTCGAGGTGCAGCTGGCACCATTCAACGTCCGCTTCGCCGCCCTCACCACGGCTGTCGGCATCCAGGCGTCGCATCAGGAACTCACAGCACCGAGCCCGGATGATATCGGCAGTCCGCTGAATGGCTTGTGGGATCCCAACAAGAACACCAAGGTCGCCGGATATATCTTCAACGAACTGAAATTCAGCGATACGACAAAGGCGCAGATCGCCGGGCGTATCGAGCACGCCCACCTGACTGGAACGACACCGGGATTCATTCCGGATGAGTTCGATCTCAACGTCGATCCCGCCGCCATTGGTCCTGCCACGCCACGCAACCTCAACTTCGCGCCGAAGAGCGGGAGTATGGGCCTTATCCAGAATCTTCCATGGAATCTGGTTGCGAGCATCACCGGCCAATATGTCGAGCGCGCACCCAAGCCCGCCGAGCTGTTTTCGCGCGGCGCTCACGATGCGACGGCTACTTTCGATATCGGCAATCCCAATCTGGGTATCGAGACCGCGAAATCCGTCGAAGTCGGTCTGCGACGGGCAACCGGCCCCTTGCGATTTGAAATCACCGGCTATTACACCAAGTTCAACGGCTTCATCTTTCGGCGGCTGACCGGCAACACGTGCGAAGACGGCGTGTGCCAGGCCGGCCCGGGCCTCGAGCTCAACCAGGCGATCTACTCCCAGCGCGACGCCACCTTCCGCGGCGGCGAATTCCAGTTTCAGTACGACGTGCTGCCGGTCTGGAACGGCCTGTTCGGGATCGAGGGACAATACGATATTGTCCGCGCGACCTTCGAGGACGGGACCAACGTACCGCGGATTCCACCGCAGCGGCTCGGCGGCGGCCTGTTCTATCGCGACGCCAACTGGCTGATGCGGGTCAATCTGCTGCACGCGTTCGCTCAGAATGATGTCGCCGTGATCGCCGAAACGCCGACGCCCGGCTACAATCTGCTGAAGGCGGAGATCAGCTACAGGACCAAGCTCGATGCGTCCTGGTTCGGAGCCCGCGAGATGACGGTTGGATTGGTCGGCAACAATCTGCTGAACGAGAACATCCGCAACTCGGTCTCGTACAACAAGGACGAGGTTCTGCTGCCAGGCATCGGCGTACGCGCCTTTGCGAACCTGAAGTTCTAGAATCCCCGCTGGAGCAGGGCGAGGTCAGCGCGCCTTGCTCCAGTCCGGGCGAATGGCACCGGAGACGCCATCGAAGGCCCCATCGACGAGTTCGGCGACCAGGAGGCGGCTGTAATCGACCGGGCCGGGCATGGTCATCCGCCCCTTCGGCACGGTCTTGAAACCGACACGGCTGTAATAGGCCTCGTCGCCGACCAGAATAACCAGGCGATGGCCTTTCGCCCTGGCATCCGCAAGGGCGCGATCGAGCAGCATGCGTCCGACGCCGCGGCTGCGAAACGGCGGCTCGACCGTCAGCGGCCCGAGCATCAGGGCGGGGGTATCGCCGATGCAAACCGGCAACTGGCGCACCGAGCCGACCATCAGTGTGCCGATCCGTGCCGTGAACGACAGATCGAGCAGATGATCGACGTGCTCGCGCAGCCGGTAGGCACTCAGCACGAAGCGGCCGGGGCCGAAGGTGCGTTCGAGCAGGCGCTCGATCGCCTGCGCGTCCTTTGGCGTTTCGGGCAATATGGTCACGGAGAGTTCGCTCATGGTGAGGCGCGGGATAGCATCTGGCGGCGGCGCGGTCCATTGCCGGCCACGCCAAATCCTGCTTCTCACCTTCCAAGGCCTGCAAGACGAAAACGCAGCCAAATTGGCCGGACAGAAATCACCGCCAGGTCGCAATCGGCGCTTTGCCATCGAGCACTTCGGCGATCCGAAGCCGCGTCCCCTTTGTGGTCTCGGCCGGCAGCGCACCGGCGTCGTAGAAACCGCTTTCCACGATTTCGCGGTTGGGCTCCGGCAAGCGGTCCTGCCGGAACTGCCTGACGACATAGACCGCGACATGGTCGCGGGGCGATACGTGGAGGTTGAAAAACAGCCCATGCAAGGGCGGCTCGTCGGTGAGTTCGATCCGTCCCTCCTCCATGAGTTCGCGCCGCAATGCTTCGAGGAATGTCTCACCGACCTCAACCCCGCCGCCCGGCAGATGCCAGCCGGAGATATAGCTGTGTTTGACCAGAAACACCCTGTTGCCGCCGTCGAGCACGACACCGCGGACCCCGAGCGTCATTCCGCGGGCGATCCGCCAATAGAGATGCATTACCCGCCGCAGCTGCGGCTCGAAGCGTTTTCGAAGATTCTGCAGAGCGGTCACAAATACCCTCAGATGCCGGACATGATGTTTGATCCTTGCGCAGATACGGTTGGCTTGCCAATACATTGCAGAGTTTCTGGCAAGGTTTCTGGCAAGGATTCCTGACGAGGTTTTTGATGGCCGCATTCACGTTGGCGCATTTGTCCGATCCGCACCTGCCGCCGCTGCCGGCGGCACGCTTGCGCGATCTCGCGGGCAAGCGCGCGCTCGGCTATCTCAACTGGACCCGCAACCGCCACAAATACCACCGCCGCGAGGTGCTCGACGCATTGGTCGCGGACATGCAGGTCCAGCAGCCTGACCATATTGCGGTCACCGGCGATCTGGTCAATCTGGCGCTAGAAGCCGAGTTCTCGCCGGCGCAGGCCTGGCTTGAAAGCGTCGGCGCGCCGCAGGAAGTCACGGTTATTCCCGGCAATCACGACGCCTATGTGCGCGCCACCAGGCATCGTTTCGCCGGCACGTTCGGCGACTATCTGCGCGGCGATGCCGGGCCCAACGGCGCGACGTTTCCGTTCGTGCGCCGGCGCGGCCCGCTGGCGCTGATCGGCGTATCCTCGGCAGTGCCGACGCTGCCGCTGATGGCGACCGGCAGGCTCGGGCGGGCCCAGCTCGATGAACTGGATAAAATCCTGACGCAATTGTCGTCGGAACAGGCATTCCGGGTGTTGCTGGTCCATCACCCGCTGCATTCGGATTCCCGCATCAAGCGGCTGACGGATTCGCGGCAGCTGCGCGCGCTCTTGAAGCGCCATGGCGTGGAATTGGTACTGCACGGGCACGACCACATCCATTCGACCATGTGGATCGAAGGCACTGACCGCCAGATTCCCGCGATCGGCGTGCCTTCGGCGTCGGCACTGGCGCACCGGCACTATCCCGCCGCCGCCTATAATCTGTTTTCGATCGAGCGCGACGGCGACCACTGGCACTGCGTGCAGACCGTGCGCGGGATCAGCGACGACATGCGCGTGCGGCAAATCCGGCAGACCAAGCTGATCTAGAGATCACGCAAGCTGGCAAACAGCGCGATGGCGAACAGGGCGGCGGCGCCGAGCAGGAATCCGAGTACGAACATCCCAAAGCCGCCACGGCGTTTCGGCGGCTCTTCGGCTGATGGCTCGACCATCGGCGTTGCCACCATCGCATGCTCGCGCTCGATCATGCGGCGCGCGACATAGTCGGTGACGGCATCGACGATGACGGGCACGTCGTGGGATTCGGCGAGCACGATGCGGCCGAAGCGGGTGTCCTGCACGAAGCGGTAGATGCGCTTGTCGCGTCCCATCAGGATGTGCGCGACGACATCGATCCACAGCCGCGGCGTCTCGCCTTGGCTGACGCCGCGATCGAACAGGTCGACCTTTTCGGGGATCTGGGCAAACAGGGGATCGAGCGCCTCGTTCATGATCTCGAGCCGCGCCACTTCGGCGTCGCGCAATTCGACGACGACGCCGGTGCGGTCGGCGGCCTCGATCCGCGCCTTGCGCAGCGCGTCGCGCAGCCGCGTCGGTTGCGGCTCAATAGGGGCGGTACTCTGTACATCTGACATCTTGCGGCCCGCCTTTGTCCTGAAGGGTTGGCGGCGGTTAACCTAGCAGTAACCATGTTTTCCGCAAAGGTCGTTAGTTCCCAATGACTTAGGTTTCGGTTGAAAAGCCGGACGGCCCCACCCGGGATTCCGGATGGGGCCGCCTGCTCGCAGGTCCTTGGACGTTTCTTCTAGTTTATCGGCAGCAGCCGCTCAGGCCGAGGCTCAAGCAGAGACTCGGGACGGCTCTTCCACGATGGAAAAGCGCACGCCGGCCTTGTGGCGGTTCTCTTCCGAGACGACGCGCCAGGCGTCCTCGGCTTCCTTGCGGGTCTTGAACGGGCCCTGAACCTGGGCCGATCCTTCCACGAGCTTGTGGAAGTTCATCGACCCGAACTCGCCGCCAATCACCCAGAAATTGCTGCCTTTGGTCATGGTAGTCTCCTGCTGTTGACCGGCTGTTACTTAGCCGAACTGGTTCATCGTGTTGTGGGCGCCGCCCGCCTTCAGAGCGGCTTCCCCGGCGAAATATTCCTTGTGCTCGTCACCGATATCGGAGCCGGCCATGTTCTGATGCTTGGCGCAGGCGATACCCTGACGGATCTCCTGGCGCTGAACATTCTTCACATAGCCCAGCATGCCCTGCTCGCCGAAATACTCCCTCGCGAGATTATCAGTCGACAGCGCTGCCGTGTGATAGGTCGGCAACGTGATCAGATGGTGGAAGATGCCGGCACGCTTGGCTGAATCGGCCTGGAAGGTACGGATGCGCTCGTCGGCTTCAATGCCCAGCGGCGTATCGTCGTATTCCGGCTTCATCAACTCGGCGCGGTTGTACTTGCTGACATCCTTGCCGGCTTCCTTCATCGCGTCGTAGACCTGCCAACGGAAGTTGAGCGTCCAGTTGAACGACGGCGAGTTGTTGTAGGCCAGCTTCGCGTTCGGAACGACCTCGCGGATGCGGTCGACCATCTTCGCGATCTGCTCGATATGCGGCTTCTCGGTCTCGATCCACAACAGGTCGGCGCCGTTCTGCAGCGAGGTGATGCTGTCGAGCACGCAGCGGTCTTCGCCCGTGCCGGCACGGAACTGATAGAGGTTGCTGGCGAGCCGCTTCGGACGCATCATCTTGCCGTTGCGGTTGATGATGACATCGCCATTCCTGGCGTTGTCGGCGGTCACTTCCTCGCAATCCAGGAAGCTGTTGTACTGATCGCCGATGTCGCCGGGCTTGTGGCTGACAGCGATTTGCTGCGTGAGACCGGCACCCAGCGAGTCGGTGCGGGTCACGACGATGCCGTCTTCGACGCCGAGTTCGAGGAAGGCATGGCGGCACGCCCGGATCTTCGCCAGGAACACCTCGTGCGGCACAGTCACCTTGCCGTCCTGGTGGCCACACTGCTTTTCGTCGGAAACCTGGTTTTCGATCTGCAGCGCGCACGCACCTGCTTCAATCATCTTCTTTGCGAGCAGGTAGGTCGCCTCCGCATTGCCGAAACCGGCGTCGATGTCGGCGATGACAGGCACAACATGGGTCTGGAAGTTGTCGACCTTCTCGATCAGTTCCTTTTCCTTCGCGTTGTCGCCTGCCTTGCGGGCGGCGTCGATGGCGCGGAAGATGTCATTGAGCTCACGGGAGTCGGCCTGGCGGAGGAAGGTGTAGAGCTCTTCGATCAGCGCCGGCACAGAGGTCTTCTCGTGCATCGACTGATCGGGAAGCGGTCCGAACTCGGAACGTAGCGCGGCGATCATCCAGCCGGAGAGGTAGAGATAGCGGCGATCGGTCTTGCCGCCGAAATGCTTCTTGACCGAGATCAGCTTCTGCTGCGCGATGAAGCCATGCCAGCAACCCAGCGACTGGGTGTACTTGGTCGGATCGGCGTCGTAGGCAGCCATATCGCTGCGCATCAGCGCCGCGGTGTACCGGGCGATGTCCAGGCCGGTCTTGAAGCGGTTCTGCAGACGCATCCGCGCCACGGCCTCGGCAGTGACGCCGTTCCAGGTCGGCTGGGTCTCGAGCAGCGCCTTGGCAGCGGCAAGCTCGTTCGCGTAGGAAGCGGGTCCCTTGATGGCCTGGTCGATGCCACGTGGCTGATAGTTCATTTGCATAATCCTTTCGGTGACGACTAATTGCAACATCCGCCAAAGCGACATTCATGACAGTGCATTGCAAAACGTACCGAGAGCTAAACGCCAAAATCCTGATTTCGTATAGGTAGCTTGATTTTGAATGGTGATGTCATGTAACATCTGAACTTGTCACAGATGTCATTTTGTTAATTTTGTCACAAAATCCGTCAGAAAGGCTGACATGGCGAGCGAGTCCGGAAAGAAGCTGTTCGTCGGTCCGCGGTTTCGCCGGATCCGCCAGCAGCTCGGCCTGTCGCAGACCCAGATGGCCGAGGGCCTGGAGATTTCTCCGAGCTATATCAACCTGATAGAGCGCAACCAGCGCCCGGTGACCGCCCAGCTGCTGCTCCGGCTGGCGGAGACCTATGACCTTGATTTGCGTGATCTTGCGACCGCCGACGAGGATCGCTTTTTCGCCGAACTGAACGAGATCTTCTCCGATCCCCTGTTCCGGCAAATCGACCTGCCGAAGCAGGAACTGCGCGATCTCGCTGAATTGTGCCCCGGTGTGACTCATTCCCTGCAACGGCTGTACGCCGCCTATACCGAGGCCCGCCGCGGCGAAACGCTTGTGGCGGCGCAAATGGCCGACCGCGACGAGGGAACCCGATTCGAGGCCAATCCGATCGAGCGGGTGCGCGACCTGATCGAGGCCAACCGCAATTACTTCCCCGAGCTCGAGCAGGCCGCGGAAAGCCTGCGAGACGAACTGGGCGTGCCGTCCGAGGAATTGTTTGCGGCCCTCGCTGCGCGATTGCGCGAAAAGCATTCGATCGTCACCCGCATCATGCCTGTCGACGTGATGCGCGAGACGCTGCGGCGGTTCGACCGCCATCGCCGGCAGCTGCTGGTCTCCGAACTGGTCGACGGCCCCGGCCGCGCCTTCCAGCTGGCGCTGCAGATCGGCCTTGCCGAATGCAGCGCCAGCATCGATGCCATCGTCAACCGCGCCGGCCCGCTCGACGACACGCCGCGGAGGCTCTACCGGATCACGCTGGCGAATTATTTCGCCGCCGCCACCATGATGCCCTACCAGGCGTTTCATTCCGCCGCCGAAGCGCTGAACTACGACGTTCACGTGCTGGCGCAGCGCTTCAATGCCGGCTTCGAACAGGTCTGCCATCGCCTGACCACGCTGCAGCGGCCGAACGCGCGCGGCGTGCCGTTCTTCCTGCTCCGCGTCGACAATGCCGGCAATGTTTCCAAGCGGTTTTCCTCCGGCACGTTTCCGTTCTCGAAATTCGGCGGCACCTGCCCGCTGTGGAACGTGCATTCGACCTTCGACACGCCGGACCGGCTGCTCAAGCAGGTCATCGAATTGCCAGATGGCACCCGTTACTTCTCGATCGCGCAGATGGTGCGCCGGCCGGTGGCGCCGCACCCGCAGCCGCAGCCGCGCTTTGCGATCGGTCTGGGGTGCGAAATCCGCCATGCCGCCAAACTGGTTTATGCCGCCGGCATGGACCTGGAGAAAACCGAGGGTACGCCGATCGGGGTCAACTGCCGGCTCTGCGAGCGCGAAAACTGCAGCCAGCGCGCCGAGCCGCCGATCACGCGCACCCTGATCCTGGACGAGAACACGCGGCGCGTGTCGTCGTTTGCGTTCAGTAACGCGAGAGAGTTGTGAGTGCGTCGCTCCAAGAGTTGCCGTCATACCCCGCGAAGGCGGGGTATCCAGTACACCGCGGCTTTTCGGGCGTGTCACCGGCGCCGCGGAGTACTGGATCGCCCGCATTCGTGGGCGATGACAACTGAGAATCTGTTGCCTACGTGTTGCTTTTTAGCGGCACCGAGAATCCTCTGACCTGAGAGACAATTGAATGTTCGTTTCATTCTTCCCCCGCCCGAAAATCTTCTTCCTGTCGGCGATCGTCTGGACGGCGCTGGCGATGACGCTCTGGTACAGCTTCGCCAGCGAGTGGATCGGATCGTCGGGACCGGGAGGCGTCGGTGTTGCCATCTTCTGGTCGGCGCGGTCGCTGTGGTTCGATCTCTACTTCGCCGTTTTCGTTGGTGCCTTCACCGCCTTCTGGATGTGGTTCGCGCCGCATCCCTGGGCGCTCTGGTCCATTCCGGGCTCCGCCCTGATCCTGTTCGCCACCTACTTTCAGGTCCAGGTCAGCGTCGCCGTCAACACCTGGTACGGCCCGTTCTACAACATGATCCAGGCCGCGCTCTCGAAATCCGCGCCGGTCACGGTCGAACAGTTCTATGCGCAATTGTCGACCTTTGCCGGCATTGCGCTGGTCGCGGTCATCGTCGGCGTGCTGACGCGGTTCTTCGTCAGCCACTACATCTTCCGCTGGCGTACCGCGATGAACGATTTCTACATCTCGAACTGGGCGCGGCTGCGCACCATCGAGGGCGCCTCGCAGCGGGTGCAGGAAGACACCATGCGATTTGCGACCATCACCGAACAGCTCGGCGTCAACTTCATCAGCGCGGTGCTGACGCTGATCGCCTTCCTGCCGGTGCTGGTGAAGCTGTCCGCCGACATCACCGAACTGCCCCTGATCGGCGCCGTTCCCTATCCGCTGGTGTTCGCTGCGATCATCTGGTCGGTCCTCGGCACCGGCGCACTGGCCCTGATCGGCATCAAGCTGCCGGGCATCGAGTTCTTCAACCAGCGCGTCGAAGCCGCCTACCGCAAGGAGCTCGTGCTGGGCGAAGACGATCCGGCCCGCGCCGATCCGCCGACGCTCGACGAGCTTTTCGCCAACATACGGAAAAACTACTTCCGGCTTTATTTGAACTTCCTGTACTTCAACATCGGCCGCATCGTCTATCTGCAGACCGACGTCGTCTTTCCCTACATCCTGCTGGGGCCGACGATCGTGGCCGGCAAGATCACGCTCGGAACCTTGAACCAGATCCTCAATGCGTTCACGCAGGTTCGAAACGCGTTTCAATATCTCATCAACTCCTGGAGCACGATTGTCGACCTGATCTCGATCTATCAGCGCCTGCGCGGCTTCGAAGCCATGATCGCCGGCGCCCCGCTGCCCGACATCGAGCATGTGAAGGAACCTGCGGGGATTTGACGGAGATGCAGCCAAAGTCTCAGTTGTCGTCCCGGCCTTGAGCCGGGACCCATACGCCGCGGCAGTCATTGTTTGCAGAAGGTCTCTAACGCCAGAGCGCTTACCGATGGGCCGCGGCGTATGGGTCCCCCGATGCGCAATTGCGCATCTGAGGTCAAGCCCGGGACGACGGCGGTGTTTGTTGTTGAATGCACCATCATTCAAACGCAGCTTCGCGATCTCGCGGCGCATTGCGCCCGAGCTTTGCGAGAAATTTCCTTACCCTCGAATTCAGAGGGCGCAGGGAATGCCGGATGCGCGCTGCACCCGCGGTCTCGTGTGCGATTGTGCAACAAGATGGTGCACACGAGCATACAGGGCAGCGGAGAGCATCCGACATTCCCTGCGCAATGGCCTTACGGCTTATGACGCGCTCTCCCCGGTGAGACGGCCTCTATTGCCACCGTCGCCCCTCGGAAGCGTTAGCTCCCGAAAGGCTTGACGCCGTTACGGGCGCCAGGACCACACGCTTTCACCGTACGCTTCAGCCGCGACCGTCAATCGCAACATCAGCGTCCACCGCATCCCCGCCCCTCGTCATGACGACGGCCGACGCCCCTCTGAATGGGACGGGATGGTTATTTATGTGCAGGTGATTTGGGGTGGAAGGAAGAGAAATATTTTCGATTTTCGGAAATTTAGGACTTGACACGATTTTTGAATATCAGAAGTGATTTGCCCGTCGCAACAGATTGCCGCAGTCAGCTGATGCTCCAAGGAAATAGCGCCTTTTACCGAACACCGTCACGCCCGGCCTTCGCCTTCGCTAAAGCTTCGGCGGGCCGACCACTCGTGGCCCCGTCGAAGCCCTAGCGGAGACGGGTGCCGGGCATCCACGTCTTGCTTCCATCAGGCAAGAAAGACGTGGATGACCGGGACATAGGCGAGCGGAAGCGACGCCGTCCTACAGACGGCTATGCCCGGCCATGTCGAAAAAGGTGACCACGCTCAGATCGCGCGGCGGCGACCTGCAACCATGCTGTAGATAAGCAGGACCACGATAGCGCCCACGACCGCGCCGATCAGGCCGGCGCCCTCGCCGGGCCGATACCAGCCGAGTGCCTGGCCGAGATACGACGCAACAAACGCCCCGACGATGCCGAGTATCGTCGTGAGGATGAACCCCGAGGGCTCGTTGTCTCCGGGCATGATGAACTTCGCTATCACGCCGGCCAGGAAGCCAATAATGATCGTCCAGATAATGCCCATATCAAAACCTCAGTTTGTGAGCGTCAGCTCGGAAGGCGTCCGTCGGGCGTATATTTATCGACGGCAGTGGGGAGTTCGCGTGAAAGCCTTGCCAGGAGTTCCTCCTGCGACAGGCCGGTCTGCTGTTCCAGCTCGGCCAGCACATCCGCGCCGATGGCCTGTTTCAGTTGCGGGGCAGGAAGCTCCTTGTTCGGTCCCTTGCTGACCCACGACTCGGCGGCATCGCCCTGGCCGTTCTGCTTGAAGCGTTCGAGCAACTCGCCCAGCCCACCGCCCAGCAATCCGCCGACGCCGCCGCCGGCCAAAGCCCCGCTGAGATTGCCGAGCAGGCTGCCCAACGGACCTTGCTGGCCGCCGGCCCCCGGCTGCGCATTGCCGGTCGCGCCTTTCAGCATCTCGGCGATCTTGTCCCTGTTCTGATAGCCCGCCAACGCGAGCAAGCCCAATAGCGCCGTCATCGATGGCATCCCGCGGGACATCTTTGTCTCCTTCGTTGAATCACTGAATCACCGCGCCTGTAACGTTCCAGTTCCTGCCGGGTTCCACGCCAGCCGTCAGATCGCATCGCCCGTCGTTTTAAAAAGATTTGTCCATTCGCGCAGGCGGCGGCGGTCACAGGCCCGAAGGCCGCCAACGATCATACTGACCGGTCGCGAGGCGCCGACGAAAGACGCTTAACGTCGCGGTAGGAGGAACCAAAGACATAACGAGAGATTAGGCCCGCTCCTGAAACTCTGGAGAAAATTATGAAACGCTCAGTTCTTTTCGTTTGTATCGGATTGCTGGCGGCCACCACGGCCTCGGCGCAAAATCCGCCGGCGCAGTCCGGACCGAACAACAACGCAGTCAACAGCGCCGGACAAAACAACTCCAACGCTCCTGTCGCGGGTCGCAACAGTTTTACCGAAGGACAAGCCAAGTCGAAAATCGAGGATGCCGGCTACACCAACGTCACCGAACTGAAGAAGGACGACAATGGCGTGTGGCGCGGCAAGGCCAGCAAGAGCGGGTCCGCTACTGCGGTGAGCGTCGATTTTCAAGGCAACGTCAATACTGCCAAGTAAGGAACAATAAAAATGACCGTCACAATCTCTCGCCTATACGACAATCACGCTGACGCTCGGCAGGCCGTCCAACGGCTCGAAACCGCCGGCGTGCCGCACTCGGATATCAGTCTGGTCGCCAATAATTCCGACGGCTGGTTCAACACCGACAAGAAGGTGGATCGCGACCACGATGGCACCGACGACCGCGCCGAAGGTGCCGGCACGGGTGCCGGCATCGGCGCCGGCGTCGGTGGCGCAGCCGGCCTGCTGGCGGGACTAGGCTTGCTGGCGATCCCCGGACTGGGGCCCGTTGTTGCGGCGGGTTGGCTGGCCGCAACGGCGGTTGGCGCGGCCGCAGGTGCGGCGACCGGCGGGATCGTCGGCGCGCTCACGCAAGCCGGCGTTTCGGAAGCCGATGCTCACTCCTACGCCGAGGGCATTCGTCGAGGCGGCACGCTGGTGTCGGCACGCGTTGCCGATGCGGATCGTTCCCGCTTTGAGACGGCATTGAACGAATCCGCCGTCAACCTGCGCGACCGCAGCGCCGCCTGGCAGAAGACCGGGTGGAAGTCGTTCGATCCCGCCAGCAAGCCCTACGGCGCGGATGAGGTCCGAAAGGAACGCGCGCTGTACGGCGGCGGAGTTCGATAGGCGAAACCACGAGACGGCCCGCTCCGGCGGGCCGTTTTTTTTTGCCGAACCTAGAGGTTTTGACCTTGATTGGCGCCACAGACCATCCAATTAACATCCATACAGATGGCGTATGGAGTTAAGTGATGGCGGCGAGCAATGTGCAGGAGTTTCGACCTAAGCCCCCTGACACCGAAAAAATCACGATCAATCTTGGTTATGTCGACCTTGGTCATGTCGATCTAATGGTTCAGGAAGGATTTTACTCGAACCGAAGTGATTTTATCCGGACGGCGATCCGGAACCAACTCGAACGTCACGCAGACGTGGTAAAGCAGTCAACGGCCCGAAAAAGTCTGGACCTCGGTCTGCGGAACTACAGCCGCGAGGACCTTGAAGCAGCGCGACGAGCCGGTGAGACACTCCACATCAATGTCCTCGGCCTTGCCAGTATCGCCCAAGACGTCACGCCCGAGCTTGCGCGCGCGACCATAGCCTCCGTCTCCGTGCTGGGAGCTTTGCATGCCAGTCCGGCGGTCAAAGCCGCTCTCGCCGACAGGATGCGGTGACGGCATGATTAGGCAGGACATCGTTCGCGAAGCCACCCGCCTCACGCGCGCGGGCCAACTCGTTGAGGCCACCGCACTCCTTCAGCGCATGCTTCGTGGGGAGAGCGCGCCAGACGCGACATGGCACAGCGGTGCGATGATCATCGACGCCAAGGCCAATGCCATTGAGGAGACGGATAGTCCACAATTGGCTGGGTCCGCATCTTCCCAACCGCGCATGCCCCGAGCGCTGCTGAATCGCGCAAAGGAGCCCTCGGGGATCGCGCTGCGAGGTGTATTGAATCGCACGCCGCTGTCCATGCCGGACATCATGCCGGCGGGCGCGAGGTTCATCGAGGGTGCCTACAGCAATCCGGCGGGGAGTCGCGCCTACAGGCTTTTCATCCCCAGCCGCTATCAGGGACAACCGCTTCCTTTGGTCGTCATGCTTCACGGCTGCACCCAGTCACCGGACGATTTCGCCGCCGGTACCAGAATGAACTTTGCTGCAGAAGAACAAAATTGCTTCGTGGTCTATCCTGCACAGCACAGCAAGGCCAACCAGGCGAAATGCTGGAATTGGTTTCGCACGGCAGACCAGCAGCGGGACAGAGGTGAACCCTCGCTTATCGCAGGTATCACGCGTCAAATCATGCACGACTATTCGGTCGATCAAAGGCGCGTCTATGTCGGCGGCCTGTCGGCCGGGGCCGCCGCTGCGGCTATCATGGGAGCAACCTACAAAGATCTGTATGCGGCGGTTGGAATCCATTCCGGCCTCGCCTGCGGGGCCGCCACTGACGTACCCTCTGCATTTGCCGCCATGCGGCAAGGTGGCAGCCCTCGTAGCGTCATTTCAGGTGACGGACCACCTGTCCCGACCATTGTTTTTCACGGCGATCGCGACACTACGGTGCATCCAAACAACGGCGACCAAATTCTCAAGTCTATGAGAACGAGGAGGACACAAGAGAAGGTGCACCGCGGGCAGGTAGCGGGAGGCCATGCCTATACCCGCACGATTCATAGCGACGCGAACGGGCGCGCAATGTTGGAGCATTGGAATGTGCACGGTGCCGGACACGCATGGTCGGGAGGCAGCCCCGCGGGCTCCTATACTGATCCGCGAGGACCCGATGCCACAAGGGAAATGCTGCGTTTTTTCCTCGAGCATTCGCTCCCGTCGCCGCCCGTCGCATAGCTGAATCAAAGCAGCTGCAACGCGTCATGTTGTAAGGAAAAGAGCCCGCATTGCTGCGGGCTGCGGCTGCAGCGTGCCTAGAGCCTTTTCCGTTCCGATTGAATCGGGACGGGGCTCTAGATTCTTGATTTGACGCGTTTTCTTGACGCGAACCGGTATCCACTTCGCTGGAAAACGCTCTAAGAAAAAGCAGCAAAACAGTTGAGGCTGCTGGCGGAGCAAATCGACGAGCCGAAAACTGCAGCTGGCGCCCAAGCCGAGAGGACCGACACGAGCGCATAACCGGGAGCTATGTGTACCGCCTCGGGGGAAACGAATTCTAATCGTCGTCCGCGGCCCAGGGGACGGTGCCGCTCTTCCACTTGCCTTCGACCTTGTCGGTATCCTCGATCAGTTGATCGATGACGCTGAGCGGCTTCTTGCCCGGGTTCTTCTGGCAGAATTCGTAGATCAGCGGGAGGATCTTCTTTTCGTTCATCAAATAGAGATCGACATACTGGCTGTCGCCCTCCAGCAGCGCGATGTTGGCGGCGCTCATGTAACCCTGGACCCAATAGAAGATCAGGGAGTTGGTCACATTGTTGAAGCCCTCTGCCGGATTCATGTCCTTGGCGAGCTTTTCACAAGACGCGACGCCGATCCCGTTGGTCGCCAATTGTTGTGCGCCGGCCGGCGCGGCGAAGGTGAAGAAGCAAGCCGCAACGGCCGATAGTCCGTAAGGAATGCGATTGATAGCGCTCATGGAAGCTCCCGTTTGTGCGCGCAATGGCTGCAAGTATGTTTTCCAGATTGCCCCAACAGCAGGTGCGAGTCCAACCCTCGCTCGCTCAAGGTAAGCGCTTCTGCGAGCGGCGCTTTTCCGTGCGCGAATTGGGAGTCGACCTGGCTGGAAAACGCTACGGCCGAACGACGACAAAGCTTGAACGAATGATTCAGCACTTCGGGTGATGGGAACCAGCGGGGCCGCGCAAATGTTGATAGTGCTGACAACAACTGGGATCGATCATGACCGAGCTCGATGTTCGGAAAGGGATGCCGCCCGTCAAGCTCGGCCGCGATGAATTCGAGAAACGCTACCGCCGGCGGTTTGCCGACCCGGTTTTCGCACCGCTGCAACGCGAACTCGACGCCATCATCGGTGCGGCATGGGACGCCTACGCGCACGCGCGCAAGGCGCCCGTGACGCGCAAGGCGGGTCCGGAATTTGCCGATCCCACTTACGAACTTTCCGTCGACTGGCTCGCTGCGCGTGAAGCGATTCTAGCTGCGCAGCGACGTCATGACGATGCAAATGAACAAAGGCGCATCCTGATCATCAGCGGGTCCTCGCGCAGCGAGCATACCTGCCCGGGCGAGATGTCCAAGACCTGGCGTCTCGTCAAGCTCGCCGAGCCGGTGTTTTCGGGGATGGGATTTGCCGTCGACATTCTCGACCTGTCACGGCTGACGTCGGAATTCGGCCGGCAAATCCACCCTTGCAAATCCTGCGTCTCGACCTCGATGGCGCTGTGTCACTGGCCGTGCAGCTGCTATCCCAATTATGCGCTCGGGCAGACCGACGACTGGATGAACGAGATCTATCCGCAATGGGTCGCCGCGCACGGCATCATGATCATCACGCCGGTGAACTGGTATCATGTCCCGACGGCGCTGAAGGCGATGATGGATCGGCTGGTGTGCGCCGACGGCGGCAATCCCGATCCCACCTCCACGCACGGCAAGAAAGCCATCGAAGCGAAGACGCTCGAACTGAAGGGCTGGCCTTATCCGCGGCATCTCGCCGGCCGGCATTTCGGCATCGTGGCGCATGGCGACAGTGTCGGCGCTGAAACGTTGCGCCGTTCGCTTGCGGACTGGCTGACCGACATGTCGCTGATCTCGGCGGGCGGCATGGCGGAGCGGGACGGCTACATCGGCTACATGGAGCCCTACGCGACCGCGCACCAGGCCCTGGACGAAGACAAGGCGTTTCAGCAGGAAGTCGTGAACGTCGCGCAGGCGCTCGGCGCAGCGGTCAAGCTTTCGCTTGCTGGACAACTGCAAAATCCGGGTGACGGGCTGGTTGAGCCGGAGCCCAAGTAAGCGCTGTTGCTTGAGCGCGATCACCGCGCCCCGCTTTGCCTCGGATATTCCAGCTGCATCGCGACAAAGTCGGCGGTCGGCATGCCGTAGCGCGCCTCGATTGCGGCCAGCGTCTGGTCCAGCGCCTTGGCCGGCGGCGAGGCGCCGATATCAGGCAGTCGCCGCTCCGCGGGCCAGTTGGCGGCGACCTCATCGGGCACAATGCGAAGGCCGTTGCGGGTTTCCTGCGCGCCGGCGGTAGCGGCAAATGTCATTGCGCGTGAGCGGTAGGTACGTGACCAGGCGTCCGCGACGAGGGCCAGCGACACTTCGTCCATACCAGGCGAAAGTTCGATGCCAAGCTGCTCGCGATTCCAGAAGGCCAGGACATTGCGCATCGCCGTCAGCGCGAATGGGCGCGTGAACTGAAAGGCGCTGCTGTCATGACGCGCGTCCCAGTCGGCAAGGCCGATGTCTCGCCCGACGGCTTTGGCCTTGTCGCGGCCGGCGATGGCCTCGATCAGGGTCAGTGACATCGGCATCGACGCTGATATCCCCGTCGTCGTCGCAACGGCGCCGTCGACCACAAGCCGCCGGTTCGCGACATAGCGGATCGACGGATGCCTGCCCTGCAATTCCTTCAGCGAATACCAGTGCGTCGTCGCCCGCTTGCCGTGGAGCAATCCGGCGTCGCCGACGACTTTTGCCCCGGCACAGACGCCGATGACGATCGCGCCCTTGGCGGCCTGGCTCCGGATCCATTGCAGCGCGGACGGATCGTCGTCCCGGCTCATGGCGGGGACGATGACATAGTCGGCTCCATCAGGATGCTGCGCGTCGAAATCAGCGGTGGTCGCCTGCGGCTGCACCTTGAGCACCGGGAACAGCGACATCGGACCCGGATTGGTTGCCAGCGTCACCACATCGGCCACATCGGCGCGCCGCAGGATGCCATAGGGCATCAGATAGTCGGTGGTCTCGGTGGCGTCATTGATGCCGATGATCGCGATCAGCGGACGTTGGCGCTTCGGCGGCTTCAGCGCGGCGATGGTGGCCTCGGCCTCCTCTTTCGCGATCGGCGGCGCGGCCGCAAACGAGACCGCCGGAGGCAGCGTGAAAATCCAGCCCGTAAAGACGAGTGCGAACAGTGCCGGGGCGCCGAGGCTGATCCATTTTACAAGTCGCCAGTTCATGGTTACTTGGCTCTGACATTCATTGCGATCGGGCGCGCAAGCTACTGCGCGCATGGCCGACCCGAAATGGCGTAAATCGCGCAAAAACAGACATGCGGCGGGAACGCCATCACCGTTCACGAATTGATGAACCAGCGCCGTACTGCGGTTCCGGGGGGAATGGCGCAGTGGTCAATCTCGATGCCTGTTATGCGTCCGTCAGGTCATCATCTTGCCAACGTTATGGACTGAACAGGATTCCGGTTGGTTGAACGGCGCAGGCGCCGGCGCGCCGCGCACCTTACCCAATACGGTCGATCAAGCCAGAGGTTAGCGTTGTCGGAATTGCCACTCATTCTAGTCGTCGAAGACGAGTACCCGCTGCAGGACGTCGTTGAGGCGACGCTGACCGAAGGCGGTTTTGCAACCGACATTCTGTCATCGGGCGAAGAGGCCCTGACCCTGGTCAGGGGCCGGGTCAAGAACTACCGGGCGCTCGTCACCGATGTCAGCCTGAAGGGCACGATGAACGGCTGGGACGTGGCGCGGCAGGTCAGGGAGATCGACCCGCATTGTCCGGTCATCTACATGACGGGCCTGGCTGCGGATGAATGGTCATCGCAGGGCGTGCCCAACAGCGTGCTGTTGCAGAAGCCGTTCGCGCCGGCGCAACTCGTCACAGCGGTTTCCCAGCTGCTGAATGCCGGCCCGGCAACCGCGTAGGCAACGGACCTTCACTTCACCGCAAACCGCGCGAGCGCCTCGCGGTCCACCTCGACGCCGAGTCCGGGGCCGTCGGGCACGCGGACGATGCCGCGCTCGTGTTCGATTGGCCGCTTCAGGATCGCCTGACGAATCGGATGTTCGGTGCGGTCGAACTCCAGCATCGGCTGCAACGGGGCAAGCGAGCTTCGGGTATGCGTCGGCAGCACCGCGAGCAGTTGCAGCGAGGCGGCAATCGCAATGCCGGTGCCCCAGACATGCGGGTTGTACCTGATACCAAACGCCTCGGCCATGTCGGCGATTTTCTTGCATTCGGACAGGCCGCCGGCCGCGCAGGTGTCCGGTTGAATGATGTCCATCGCACGCGAGACCAGAACATCGCGAAAACCGAACCGGGTGAATTCGCACTCGCCGCCGGCGATCGGAATCGATAGCGCCGACCTCACTTCGCGGTAAGCAGCCAGATCCTCCGGCGGCACCGGCTCCTCGAACCATCCGATGTCGTGCGGCTCGATCATGCGGCCGAGACGGATCGCGGCCGTGGCGTCATAGGCGTGGTTGGCATCGACCATCAGGGCGATGCCGGGCCCGATCGCCTCGCGCACCGCGCGCGTCACCGCGGCGTCCTCTTCGACGCCGAAGCCGACCTTCAGCTTCACCGCCTTGAATCCTTCGGCAACGTAGCCCGCAGCCTCCTCGGCGAGGTAACGCTGCGGATCACCGGATTTGCGCCGATAGAGCCCGGTGGCGTAAGCCTGCACTTCGCTGCGAACGCGGCCGCCGAGCAACTGGTGCGCGGGGACGCCGAAA
This sequence comes from Bradyrhizobium sp. AUGA SZCCT0158, assembly GCF_018130065.1. Classification (GTDB taxonomy): domain Bacteria; phylum Pseudomonadota; class Alphaproteobacteria; order Rhizobiales; family Xanthobacteraceae; genus Bradyrhizobium. The sequence continues at coordinate 50,699 of NZ_JAFCME010000008.1, forward strand.
TGCTTGCCCTTGATGTCCCACAGCGCGATGTCGATGCCGCTCAGCCCCTCGATGACGACGCCCTTTTGGCCGTGGTCGCGCAGCCTTGCGTAGACGGTCTGCCAGAGGAAATCGGTGCGCAGCGGGTCCTCGCCGATCAGCCAGGGGGCGACGCTCTTCACCACGGCCGAATTGATCGCCGCGGGGCCGTAGCATTCGCCCCAGCCGATCAGGCCGCCGTCGGTCTCGATCTCGACCAGCATGGCGGTGCGCGTGTCGTACCACGCCCGCGAATAGGCAAAGGGCTGCGACAGCGTGGCCTGCAAAATATGGGTGCGGATATCCGTGATTTTCATTGATCGTTCGTTTCGGCCGCGCGAACCTTAGCAATAGGCCGGAAAACAGGAAGCGGAAAGGCCCGGAGGTCAATGCTGCCGCCGCTTGCGAACATCGCGGCGCTGCGGCATGAAGGCGGCGCCATTCACTTCCCTATTCCGGCCTGCGCTGTTACGTTCGACCTCGCAAAAAACAGGACAAAACGTCGCCGATCGCTCGGCGCAACTTTTGGGAGAAAGACGACATGTTTTCGCACGTCATGATCGGGACCAATGATCTGGAAAAGGCCAAGGTGTTTTACGACGCGTTGCTGGGCACGCTCGACATTCCGCCCGGGCGGGTCGACCGCCACCGCATCTTCTACCGCAGCAAAACCGGCACCTTCTCGGTGTCGAAGCCGATCGACGGCAAGGAAGCATGCCACGCCAATGGCGGCACCATCGGCTTTACCGCCAATTCCCCCGAACAGGCCGATGCGTTTCATGCGGCCGGCCTCGCTCATGGCGGCAAGACCTGCGAGGATCCGCCGGGCATCCGCGAAGGCAGCGGGGTGAAACTCTACATCGCCTATTTGCGCGATCCCGATGGCAACAAGCTCTGCGCGCTGCACCGCGTGGCGTGAGGCCGGACCGAAAGTCTATCCAGGATTTTCGGCCTCGCTAACCTGAAAAAGATTTCGTCATGGCCGGGCATAGCCGTCTGGAGGACAGCGTCGCTTCCGCTCGCCTATGCCCGGCCATCCACGTCTTTCTTGCTTAGTGGAGGCCAAGGCGTGGATGCCCGGGACAAGCCCGGGCATGACGAGCCAGTCTGGCGCGTCGAATCTTCGCAGGAACAATTCGTGATTCCGCCGGTTGCTCGTTCTCGATCAATGGAGGAGCAACCATGGTTACGGAAGCAAGAGAAACTGGTTCCCTGATCGGCAGCGACAAGGTGGAAGGAACCGCCGTGTACGGCGCCGATGACACCAAGATCGGATCGATCGAGCGCGTCATGATCGACAAGATGAGCGGCAAGGTCTCGTATGCCGTGTTGAGCTTCGGCGGCTTTCTCGGAATCGGTGACGATCATTATCCGCTGCCCTGGCAGTCGCTGAAATACGACACCAATCTCGGCGGCTATCGCACCGGGATAACCGAGACGCAGCTCAAGGGCGCGCCGAGATACGGCAACGACAACGCCTGGAACTGGTCCGACCCTGCGCGCGTACGCACGGTCAACGACTATTACGGCATCGCGATGTAGCCACCGCCACCGCGCAAAGGCTGTAAAGGCCCGCTGTCAGGCGGGCCTTTTCGTTTGGCGGGACGGAAGTTCGGGACGGTTAATGACAAGCTTAAAGGATTGGCCCGAAATCGCATTGCCGAAAGCTAAATGGCCACCGGATGCGAGGACGATCTCTTAAGGAAGCTCCGGTACAGCTGCCCGATAACGACCTTCCAAACAAGACGGGTAACGGCCCGCGGCCCAGGGACCAGACGATGGACGATTCGGTTCAGATCCGCTGCCACCGCTGCAAATCGTGCTTTCGCGAAAAGGCGCGACGGCTGCAGAGCGGCTATTCCCGGCAGTGCATCAGCTGCGAAACGATGCTGTTCTTTGACGACGGCTCCGCCGACAAGAACATCCAGCGGACGCTGCGGGACGCGAGAAGAATTCGCAAGGAGCTTCGCGAAGCCGAAGCCGCGAAGTTTGCCACCTCGGCGCTGGTGTCCTCGAGCCGCGAATCCTCAAACGCAAGGTCCATGACCTCGGGTCGCGAAGATTAGGCCGGCGCTGTAAGTTGAGCTAGCATTGGCGTCCCCGGGGGGCACGCCCATGACAATTCACCGTCAAATTCAACGCCGACAATTCCTGCAGCTCACGGCCGCCGGCCTCGCCGCGCCGGCGTTCCCGCATGCCGCCGCGGCGGAGGATTACCCGTCCCGGCCGGTGCGCATCGTTGCCGGTTTTGCCGCCGGCGGCGGCGTCGACATCACGGCGCGGCTGATCGGCCAGTGGCTCAACGAGCGGCTCGGGCAATCCTTCGTGGTCGAAAACCGCACCGGCGCCGGCGGCAATATCGGCACCGAGGCCGTGGTCGGCGCCGCGCCCGACGGCTACACCCTGCTGCTGGCCACCGTGCCGAACGCGGTCAACGCCGCGCTCTACAATAATCTGAAGTTCAACTTCATCCGCGACATCGCCCCGGTCGCCGGCATCATCCGCGTGCCGATGATCATCCTGTTGCATCCCTCGATGCCGGTCAAAACCGTCCCTGAATTGATCGCCTATGCCAAGGCCAATCCGGGCAAGGTCAACATGGCCTCCGCCGGCAATGGCAGCGCGCCGCATATGGCGGGCGAGCTGTTCAAGATGATGACCGGCGTCAACATGGTGCATGTGCCCTATCGCGGCCAGGGTCCGGCGCTGACCGATCTCCTGGGCGGCGAGGTGCAGGTGCTGTTCGCGACCGCGCCGGGCACGACGGATTATATCGCGAGCGGCAGACTGCGCGCGCTGGCGGTGACCACGGCGGCGCGGGCGGAATTGGCGCCGGAGCTGCCGCCGGTCGGCGATTTCGTGCCGGGCTACGAGACCAGCCAGTGGTACGGCATGTGCGCGCCCGCCAGGACGCCGGCGGAAATCGTCGGCAAGCTCAACAGGGAAATCAACGTGGCCATCGCCGACGCCCGCATGAAAGCCCGCCTCGCCGCGATCGGCGGCGAACCGCTGCCGGGCACGCCGGCCGATTTCGGCAAGCTGATCGCGGAAGAGACGGAGAAATGGGCCAAGGTGGTTCGGGCGGGCGGGTTGAAGCCGGATTGAGAACAGTCCGTAGGGTGGGTTCGGCGAAGCCGTAACCCACCGCAGATGTGGCCACGAAGATGGTGGGTTACGCTTCGCTAACCCACCCTACGAAGCAACAGAAAACACTACCGTCCCTTGTAAACCGCCCGACGCTTTTCCTTGACTGCGGCGGCGGCCTCGACGGCGTCTTCGCTTTCCTTGACTTCATGAAGCTGGCGCTGGGCGCGGCCGGATTGCTCGGAGGGTCCGTGCGGCAGGACGCCTTCGGTGACGAAGCGCTTCAGGGTTTTCAGCACCAAAGGCGAGAACTCGGTCATCTCGCGCGCCATCTTCAGCGCAACCTCGACCTGCTGCCCGACCGGCACCACCTCGTTGACGAGGCCGATATTCCAGGCGCGCTGCACCTCGACGATGCGGCACAGCAGCATCATCTCCATCGCGATCTTGTGCGGGATCCGCGCGGCGAGCCCTGCGATCATGCCGCCGGTGAATCCCATCCGCGCTTCCGGGTAGGAAAATTTGGCGTTTTCGGCCGCGACCGTGAGATCGCACATCATCGACAGCACCAGCGCGCCGCCGACGCACCAGCCGCCGACCGCCGAGATGATCGGTTTTGTCGTCTCGAACCCGACGGTCGGAATGCAGCGCCACAGTTCGGGAAAATTGCCGGTGTCGGCGCCACCGGAAAACGCCTCATTGCCGGCGCCGGTCAATACCGCGGCCTTCTGCGTCGGCGAGCGCTCGAACTCCACAAAGGCTTTCTGCAGCAGCAGCGCCGTCTCGGCGCAGATCGCGTTGCGGCGTTCGGGCCGGTTGATCGTGACCAGCGTGGTGCCGTCGGAATTGTTTTCAACCAGGACTTTTGGCATGGGCTTCCCTCTCATGCCCGCGCGACGGCGGGCCGTTTCGCGGATCATAGGTGGCGACACCGGTCCGGCCAATATCGAAGAACCCGTGAGGAGCCGGCATGCTGATATGCGCTTCAGCCGGGATATTTCGCCTCAACGAGTTGCGGAATGGTTCGTATCAGCCCGCCTAGCTCGCCTGAGGTCAGCAACAGAACGACATCATCCGGCCGCAAGATGTCGCCCAATCTCGTCAATGCCTCGTCCGGGTCGCTTATCGCCTCGGCATCGTAATTCGCCGCCCTGACGCGGGCGACGATTTCATCCTGGGTCAATTGGGCATGGGTGCCGGCGCCCTGCGATGCCGGCTGATAGATGAAAACCCGGGACGCACCCGCAAACACGTCGTCATAGGCTGATATCGCCGCCCGGTTTCGCCAGGTGAAGGTATGCGGCTCGAACACGATGATCAGCCTGCGATCGGGGAAATGGAGTTTTGTGGCAACGATGGCGCTCCGGGCCTTTTCGTAGGACGAGCCAAAACCTTCGTAGACCGGCAGCTTCGATGCGGGCGAGAGCAATTCCATGCGGCGCTTGACGCCCAGGAATGTGCTCATGCCGGCGCTCAGCTCCTCGGGCGACAGCAGCTTCTTCTCCAGCAGCATCGCGCTGACGCCGACGATATTTTCGATGTTGTGATCGCCGAGCATGCGGGTCGAGAGGCGAATGATCTTTTCGCTGCCGCGCATCAGGTCGAAACCGGTTTCCGCGCAACGCGCGATGTTGGCGGCATGCCAGTGCGCCTTGTCGTCCAATGCATAAAAAACAATGGGACAGGCGAGGCTTCCAGCCAGGGCGCGCGCGTGAGGCTCGCTGCTGCACACCACCAGCAGCCCGTCCGAAGGCAGTGAGCCAAGCAAACTTTGAAAGGGGCTGAGATAATCCGCGTGCGTCGGAAAGACGTTGATGTGGTCGTGGGTCGCCGAGGTGAGCAGGACGTTTTTTGCGTTGTAGCGAAGGAATTTCGATCTGTTGTCCCAATTCGAGGCCGGGTATTCGTCGCCTTCGAGAACGAAGGTCGGGCCCTGCCCGCGGTGCGCGTGCCGCTCGAACCCATTGGTGATCTCGCCGATAAAATAGCTTGGGTCCCTGCTCGAGACCTTCAGGCACCACGCCAGCAGCGCAGAGCAGGTCGATTTGCCGTAGCTTCCCGCGGCCACGATCGTCTCGGAACCGGCGGTCATGTCGTGCAGCAAATCCGCAAACGATCGCACCAGCTTTCCGCTGTCCATTGCCGCGCGAACTTCTTCATTGCTGTCAGGCTGAAGCTTTGCGTTCTTGCCGATCACGATGACATCGGCATCGTCAGGAATGTTCTCTTTGCGGTATCCCGCGGCAAACGGGATCTTCTCGTTCCTGAGATAGTCGCTGACCGGCGGGTAAAAGCCTTCGTCGGAGCCGCTGATCTGCACGCCCATCTGCCGGAGCAGCAGCGCGGTTGCGCTCATGCCCTTTCCAGCAATGCCAATGAAATGCGCTTTCGAGAAATTCATCTGTCCCCCTGATTCGGCGATATTAAAGCGTTTTTCAGCGAAGTGGATACCGGTTCGCTTCAAGAAAACGCGTCAAATCAAGAATCTGGGGGCCCGTCCGCCTATTCCTCTGTTGTCTGCAATTCCTCTGTCTCGACCTTATCCGACGAAGACCTGATCCGCTCCAGCAGTTGCAGGAATTCAGCGGTTTCTTCCGCGATCGATTTCGGCTGGGGCTTGGGTGGGAACGGTATCACTTCAGACATGGGCAAAATCTCCCTGGGTGCCATTCCGTTCTCCTGCGAAATTGGCGCGTTTCTGCGGCGCGCCGTTTCGCGCGCGCCCGGAGGCCGCCTTAAATAATTCCAATTCCACTCGGGCGCGATCAGCCCCTGGATAATCCACGCACAACGGGATGGCGGACCGGGCGCCTGGCATCGGAGCCATCGGGCAATTTTCCTGCGCGGCTACGATCGGGTTCGGGCGACTGTTCTTCGCGGGGGATCAGCGTGGCCTCGAACGGCAGGCCCGGCGCCTGTTTGGCCGTTCCCGAGCACGACGCCAGCCTGCCCTTGAATCTCCCCGCAAGTTCTACGTCGACCACGTCGAGGCCGAACAGCGTGGGCGGACCTGCGGCATGCCGCGTGGTCGTCAACGCCGCGGTGAAATGGTCGTTATCGACCTGGTAGGAGCCGCTATAGGTGAAGAAGCTGTCGCCGCCCGATATGATGCCATTTGCAAGGTGCACGATGCCGGTGCCTTCGCCACGCGAGGTCTTGAACCAAACCGCATACTGGCCGTCTCTGCGCATGAAAAAAACTCTCGCATGAGGAGAACTAACAATCGGTACCAACTAAGGGTTGGCGCATCGAACCGCTACAGAGGCGTCGCCTCGTAGTTAATGATCCAAAAAACGCGAGGCGAAAATTGTAATCGCGAGCATGAACTGATTTGCAGGCTGAATGAACATGCCGATCCGCGCGCGAGAAGGCGATCGCCGGTCCGACGCACGGCCTTTCGGTCGCTTCAGATGTTCACGTGAGTTACCGTTAACAGAAGCCTTCGCAAATGCCGCGGCTTCCCTTCCTGGACAACACAACCGTCACGCGTGACGATATCACCGCAGGATCGACCGCCGGCCATAGCGCTGTAGCGTGCAATACATAACGGGCCCGGCGAAAGGACGTTAGCAAGTTTAGGTTGTGAAATTAAGGAGTGCGTAAACTTTCCTCAGTATTTTCCCCTATCGAACTGCCAGGGTCCCGGAAAGAACCCATGGCTGCGGCGGTTCAGTAACAACGACCGTCGCGGCTGCGCCGCACAAGGGGGCTCTGTTGGCGCTGCCGTTTCCATACAATCCAGCATTGGATGGATTGCGGGCGGTCGCAGTGCTCCTGGTCATCGCAGATCACTGCGACGTTACGGTATTCGACCAGGGTTATTTTGGCGTCGATCTGTTTTTCGTTCTGAGCGGCTTTCTGATTACGCGGCTTCTCGTGGACGAAGTCGGCGCGACGGGACGGATCGACCTGTGGAGATTCTATCTGCGCCGGTTGCTCCGTCTCACCCCGCCTCTGCTGCTGTTTCTGGCGGCGTATCTGCTGATTGCCCCCCTGTTCTGGCCGCAACTCGACCTCATGTCGCACGTGCGCGACGCCGCGCTGGTGGCATTTTATCTGACCGACTATTCGCAGGCCTTCTGGCACAATCCGAAAGTGCTGATTCACACATGGTCGCTCTCGGTCGAAGAGCACTTTTATCTGATCTGGCCGCTCGCAGTTCTGCTGCTGGCGCGCATCGGGCCTCGCGGGCGTCTGGTCGTTCTCTTCGGCCTCTATTTGCTCGCCAGCGCATGGCGCATATACATCTATGAAACCCAGGGATGGGACGCGACGTATTATCGCTTTGATACGCGGATCGATGGCCTGATTTGCGGCGCGCTGCTGGCGACAGCCCTCCGGCACAAGGACCTGATCTCGGAAAGAGCAGCCAATGTCGCGGGCGTCGTCGCGTGGGCTGCACTCACCGTCTGCCTCGCGATCGGTTTTTGGCGCGCGCCCTGGTCGTTGGTGATCATGACCAATGTTGCCCATATCGCCGCCTCAGGCTTGCTGATCTCGGCTTCGACAAAAGAATCGAGGGTCAGTCTGGTGTTGTCTGCACCACCGCTGGTTGGCATCGGCCTCATCTCTTACGGCATGTATCTGTGGCATTATCCGGCAGCCATCTACCTCAGGGAGTTGTTTCCCTGGTACCTGACTGGTCCGATCGTCCTCGGTTTTTCGATCGCCATGGCTACGGTCAGCTACCTGGCTGTTGAACGGCCACTGCAACGCTATCGCCGCAGTCTCGGAGGACATCAGCGCAACGACGCGACCAAGCCCGCATCCGTGGGCGGCGAGCAGGTGCCACAGACCGCAGTTGTCGCCACGACGACGTAGCGAGCAGGTGGTCGCGCGCGACGACATTACCTTTGCCAGGATCGACCGCAGGCGTTCGCCGCCCTAACGCACCTGCACGTCGACGATGCCGATGCCCTCGAGACTGAAACGATAGCTGGCATCGCTATCCGGAAACACGGTCTTCATGACGCTGCCGGTCATCACCACCTGACCGGCTTTCAGCCACGCCCCCCGCGAATTGAGCTGCGTGGCAAGCCAGGCCACGGAGTTGAAGGGATGGCCGAGGATGTCGCGGCCTTGGCCCTCGCCGATATCAACGCCATCCTTTGTGGCACGTCCCATCACCGGCCCCAGGTCGGGCAATTTCGCCGCGAAGTCCGACAGCACGATGCCGCCATTCCAGGAATTATCCGATACCAGCGAAAGCACATCGAGATTGCCGTAATCGGCGTTGCGGTCATCCACGATTTCGATGGCTGCGCAGACACCGCCGACATGCGGCGCGATCATTTCAGCGGTCACCGGCGCAGCCGTGACCGGCACATCGGATTTGATGCGAACGGCAATTTCGAATTCGAGGCCGAGCCGCCCGAAATCCGCACGACGGATCGTCGCGCCGGATCGATGCACGCGGCTTGCGAGCACTACGCCGGCGATGGGGTGGTCGATCCCGCAGAACTTCTGCATCGTTGCCGACGTCAGCCCGACCTTGTAGCCCACGGCGTCGCCGTGCTCACCGCGGAGCAGCGCGACATAGCTGTCCTGAATGTCGTAGGCGTCCGAGATCGTGGCGGGTTTGTCCGGCGGAGCGAGCGAGGTGAATTGCACGCTGGCCTTATGTGCCGCAAGCAGCGATTGCGCCGCGCGCCGGGCGGAGGCGTCTTCCATGGCTGGTCTCCCCTTTGTTGTTTTTCGCGTAGTTCGTAGGGTGGGTTAGCGAAGTGTAACCCACCATCTTCTTTCGTCGAAACAACTGGTGGGTATCGCTTCCGCCTTCGCTCTTTGAGCTACGGCGGACAAGTCGCTCCACCCACCCTACGCAGATATCTTGTAGCCCGCATGAGGGCAGCGACATGCGGGATTGGAAAGAAGACCCGGATGTCGCTTTCGCTCATCCGGGCTACGCCTGCTGTCTCAGCATGGATGGTGCAAATGGCGGGTCAAGAAATATGGTGGGTAAGCGAAGCGTAACCCACCATCTTTCTTTTGTCGGAACAAGTGGTGGGTATCGCTTCCGCCTTCGCTCTTTGAGCTACGGCGAACAAGTCGCTCCACCCACCCTACGCAGTCGGTCGCCTCACTCCGCCGCCTGCCGTGTCTCCGGCGCGTCGATCACTTCCAGCACCTTCGGCGGCGACATCGGCAAGGCGTAGAAGCGTTTGCCGAGCGCGTTGTAGATCGCATTCGCCACCGCGGCCATCACGGGGACCAGCGGCACTTCGCCGACGCCCTTGACGCCTTGCGGGTGTTTCGGGTTCGGCACCTCGACCATGATGCAGTCGATCATCGGCAGGTCCGAACACACAGGCATGCGATAGTCGAGGAAGCCGGGGTTATCGACCTTGCCGTCCCTGGTGTAGATGTATTCCTCGTTCAGCGCCCAGCCGATGCCTTGCGCGACGCCGCCCTGCAGCTGGCCCTCGACATAGCCGGGATGGATGGCGCGGCCGACATCCTGCACGGCGGTGTAGCGGGTCACGCGCGCGATACCGAGATCGACGTCGACTTCGACGTCGCAGATATGCGTGCCGAAGCCGCCATCCGCGCCCGTGGTGTTGAGCTGCACGCCGGCGCCGATCGGGCCGCCCATCGCGGGCGCTTTCTCGGCGAGATCTTTTAGCGTCAGCGGCGGGAACTGGCCGGCATTCGGGCTCACCGGATGCGCCGCGCCGTCTTCCCACTTCACCGCCTCGGGATCGATCTCCCAGATTTTTGCGGCGCGTTCGCGCAAGGTCTTGATGATCTGTTCGGTCGACTGCGTCACCACGATCGAGGAAGCGAACAGCACGCGGCTGCCGCCGGTGAGGTTCGAGAAGCCGATGGTCTGGGTATCGCCGATGATGACGGAGACGCGGCGATAGTCGATGCCGAGCAGTTCGGCGCAGATGTTGGCGATGCCGGCGCGCGAGCCGCCGATATCGGGATGGCCCGTGGTGACGACGACGTTGCCGTCCTCGGTGATGTTGACCTGCGCGGAGGATTCACCGCCGGCGTTGAACCAGAAGCCGGAAGCGACGCCGCGTCCTTGAAGTTTTCCGAGCGGCGCCTTGTAGTGATCCGACGCCTTTGCCGCTTCCACCGTCTCGATGTACCCGATGCGCGGGAAGGTCGGGCCGTGCGCGGCTTTCGTTCCTTCCTTGGCGGCGTTCTTAAGGCGGAAGTCGAGCGGGTCCATCTTCAGCGCCTCGGCGACCTCGTCGAGCACGCATTCCACCGCATAGGCGCCGATCGGCGCGCCCGGCGCGCGATAGGCCGCCACTTTCGAACGGTTGGAGCAGACGTCATAGCCTTCCGACAACAGGTTCGGGATGTCGTAGGGCGTAAAACTGCAGCCGGCCGCGCCGCGGATCGGCGAGCCCGGCAGCGCCCCTGCCTGCAAATAGAAGGTGCCGTGCGCAGCGACGATCTTGCCGTCCTTGGTGGCGCCGATCTTCACCGTGCTCTTCGAGCCTGACGTGGGCCCGGTCGCGCGCATCACTTCCTCGCGCGTCATCACCATCTTCACCGGGCGGCCGGACTTTTTCGCCAGCAGCGTCGCCAGCGGCTCGAGATAGACGATGGTCTTGCCACCAAAACCGCCGCCGATCTCGGCGGGGATGGCGCGGATGTCGCTCTGCGGGATGCCGGTGAGATGGGCCGTCATCGCGCGGACCATGAACTGCCCCTGGCTGGAGCTCCAGATCGTGGTCTTGCCGTCGGGCGCGACGCTGATCAGGCAGGCATGCGGCTCGATATAGCCCTGATGCACCGGGCGCGTTGTGAAGCTGCGCTCGATGACGATGTCGGCCTTCTTGAAGCCGTCGGCGATATCACCCTTCTTGTGCTCGAGCCGGCCGGCGATGTTGGAGGGCTTGCCCTCGAACTTGTTGAACTCGTGCAGGATCGGCGCGTCGGATTTGATCGCGTCCTCGATCTCGATCACGAAAGGCAGCACTTCGTAGTCGACCTCGATCAGCTTGCAGGCTTCCGCTGCAATCGCTTCGGTGGTCGCGGCAACGGCCGCAATGGGGTGTCCGGGAAACAGCGCCTTTTCGCGCGCCATCACGTTGCGGCACATCCAGCGCATGTCCTGGATGCCGAGCATGACGGCGCCCTTCTCTATCGGGAAATCGACGATGTCGCGCGCGGTGACGACAGCCTTGACGCCGGGCAGCGCTTCGGCCTTCGCCGTGTTGATCGATTTGATGCGTGCATGCGCGTGCGGGCTGCGCAACACTTTGCCCCAGATCATGCCGGGCATATTGGTGTCGGCGGCGAACTGCGCGCGGCCGGTCACCTTGTCCATACCGTCTGGACGAATGGTGCGCTGGCCGATCCACTTGTTGTTGGTAACGACGGTCATGGTGCTGGCTCCGGCTGTTATTGGGCGCGCATTTCGGCCGCGGTGTCCATGACAGCGCGAACGATCTTGTCATAACCGGTGCACCGGCAGAGATTGCCGGCGAGCCAGAAGCGAACCTCTTCCTCGCTCGGCTTCGGATTCCGCTTCAGCAGCGCGTCCGATGCCACCAGCATGCCCGAGGTGCAGATGCCGCACTGAAGCGCGGCCATCTCCAGAAACTTCTGCTGCAGCGGATGCAGCTTTTCGCCCTGCGCCATGCCCTCGATGGTGCGCAGTTCGTGGCCCTCGGATTCCACCGCGAGCATCAGGCAGGAACAGATGAGGTTGTCATCGACCGTGATGCTGCAGGCGCCGCAGTCGCCGGAGGCACAGCCCTCCTTGGAGCCGGTGAGCCCGAGCGGCCCGCGCAGCGCATCGAGCATGGTGTCGTTGGGCTCGCAGAGAAACTCTGACGGTTCGCCGTTGATGGTGGTGGTGACGTGGACCTTGGCCATGAAGCTTAATTCCCTTTGGCGCGTTGAGCGGCAATCGCGGTGGTGCGCTTGAGCAGCACACCGGCCACTTTGGTGCGATAAGCGATCGTGCCGCGCTTGTCGTCGATCGGACGGCAGGCGGCGGAACAGGCGGCGGCGGCCGCATTGAGCGCGGCGTCGTCGAGCTTGCTGCCGATCAGGGCTTTGGCGGCCGCTTCAACCAGCAGCACGGTCGGCGCGACAGCCCCGAGGCCGACGCGGGCGGCGGTGCAGACGCCGTCCTTCAGCGTCAGGCTGACGCCGAGGCCGACCACGGCGATGTCCATTTCAGTGCGCGGGATCATGCGCAGATACGCGTCGCTCGAGCCTTTGGAACGCGGCGGCAGCGTGAAGCTGACGAGGATTTCACCGGGCTTGAAATTGGTGCGGCCGGGGCCCGCCGGCACCTGTTCCACCGGCATTTCGCGGCTGCCATCCGGCCCTTGCACCGTGACGATGGCACCGGCCGCGACCATGGCCGGCACGCTGTCGCCGGCCGGCGAGCCGTTGCAGAGATTGCCGCCGGCGGACGCCCGCCCCTGGACTTGTTTGGAGCCGATCAGGTTGACGGCCTCCAGCACGCCGGGCCAGACCTTGCCGAAACTGACATGGTCATGCAGCGCCATGCCGGAAACGGCGGCGCCGACGCGAAACCCGCCATCGGCGGTTTGCTCGATTTCCGTCATCTCGGCGATTTTCTTGATGTCGACGATCAGGCCCGGCTTCACGACGCCGGCACGCATTTGCACCAGAAGATCGGTACCGCCGGCCAGGATGCGCCCTGCACTTCCGGCCGCGGCGAACGCCTTGATCGCTTCATCAAGCGAATTGGGCGCCAAATATCGGAGTTCCGTCATGGTTGTCCGTCATCTCCCCTTTTCTGCCCGCCCCATTTGGACGTCGGCCTATGTGGCCGGCAGTTGCGGTAGCCTACACGGGCGATGCGGGTTGGAACAGCCTCCGGGCTGCGGTTCTGGCGGCAGGCTCCTATGCAGGAAGCGGGCTTGTTCTCACATCGTCGGACGCCGGCTTGCGCCGGTTGGCCGGGGATTGGTGGACGTGGCGGCGGATTACGCTTGCACTGATGCGGCCCACAGGCTGTACAAATTGCAGTCCCTCCCACGCGAGCCGGTGAACTTGATGCCGACCCTTTCGATCAGAATTCACGTTGCGGTCACAATTTTTGCAGCCCTCGCCGTTTCCTCTGCCGCATTGTCCCAACCAGCCCCGGCTCCCGTCAGACCCGCCGTTGCGCCTCAGCCCAGGCCCGATGCGGTGCCGGGCCAGCAGCCGGCCGCACGGCCTGTAGCCTCGGCCCCGCGGGGCGGTGCGGCGTGCCACAACGGCATGAGTTTCGATCGCTTCCTCACTGAGCTCAAGCAGAAGGCGGTGGCGGAAGGCGTCTCGCAGCGCGCGATGGCGGAAGCCGCACCCTACCTCACCTACGACCAGAGCATCGTCAATCGCGACCGCGGCCAGCGCGTGTTCGGGCAGGTGTTCACCGAGTTTTCGCGGAACAGGGCATCCGACGGCGCGGCGAAAAACGCGCAGGCGCGAATCCGGATGCATCAGGCAGCGTTCAATCGCGCCGAGAAGGAATATGGCGTGCCGCCGGCCGTGATCGCCGCGTTCTGGGGACTGGAGAGCAGTTTCGGCGCCGAGCTCGGCAAGCTGCATACGCTCCCCTCGCTGGTGTCGCTGGCGTATGACTGCCGCCGCTCGGAGATGTTCCAGAAGGAGACCATCGCCGCGCTCAAGATCATCGATCGCGGCGACCTCACGGCAAGCGAAATGATCGGATCGTGGGCCGGCGAACTCGGGCAGACGCAATTTCTGCCGACGCATTATTTCAACTATGCGGTCGACTACGACGGCGACGGCCATCGCGATCTGCTGCACAGCGCGCCCGACGTGATCGGCTCGACCGCGAACTACATCGCCAATGGATTGAAGTGGCGGCGCGGCGAACCGTGGTTGCAGGAAGTGCGCGCGCCACAGAATCTCGCTTCAAGTTTTCCTTGGGACCAGGCCGACCTCACCATCAAGCTGCCGCGCTCGAAATGGGCGCAGCTCGGCGTCACCTTTGCCGACGGCAAGCCATTGCCGAACGACGATCTGCCGGCGTCGATGCTGTTGCCGATGGGCCGCAACGGACCGGCGTTCCTGGCCTACGCGAATTTCGCCGCCTACACCGAATGGAACAACTCGCTGATCTATTCGACCACCGCCGGTTATCTCGCGACCCGCATCGCGGGCGCGGCGCCGATGCGCCAGCCAGCCGCGCCGGTGGCGCAACTGCCGCTCAACGAGCTCAAGGAATTGCAGCACCTCCTGGTGCGCGCCGGTTTCAATGTCGGCAAGGTCGACGGCATCATGGGACAGCTCAGCCGCACCGCCGTGAAGACGATGCAGATCAAGTACGGGCTGCCGGCGGATTCCTGGCCGACCGCGGAGTTACTGGCGCGGATGCGCGGGCCGCGTGCGGAGCCGGCGGCGGCGGCGATGCCGCAGGTGAGATAGCGCCCCTCCTCATGGTGAGGAGGCGCCCTTGCGCCGTCTCGAACCATGAGGCCACAGACGGGCCTGCATCCTTCGAGACGCGGCCAAGAGGCCGCTCCTCAGGATGAGGGTCGATGCATCCTGCAGCTGGCGCGTCCGACGCCAGCCGGAAATATTTGACTACATCTCACCCCTTCCCGGCGTTGTAATTCCCTCTCCCCCGCCCCACCTGCAGCACGCAGTCTCTGCATGCCATAAAATTCCACACAACGAAAAGAGCATCACATGTCCTTTTACGACGCCACCGTTCCGGCCTATCTGCAAATTCTCGGCAGCCTCTCCGGCTTGCTCACCAAGGCAGAAGCGCATTGCGAGGCGAAGAAGATCCAGCCCGACGTGTTGCTCGGCTCGCGGCTTTATCCGGACATGCTGCCGCTCTCCAAGCAGATTCAGCTCGCCACCGATTTTGCGGTCAGGGGCTGCGCCCGCGTCACCCACAGCGAAGTGCCGTCGACACCCGATACCGAAAAGACCTTTGAAGAATTGCGCCAGCGGCTCGCGAAAACCATCGACTACGTCAAGTCGTTCAAATCAGAGCAGTTCGAGGGCGCCGACACCAAAGACGTCACCTTTCCGATGGGGCCGGACAAGACCATGACGCTGAAGGGCCAGCAATTCATCTCGAACTTCTCGCTTCCGCAATTCTACTTCCATGCCGCCATCGCCCACGGCATCCTGCGCCACAATGGCGTCGAGGTCGGCAAGCGAGATTACATGGGCGCGAAGTGATCTGTTTCGCCTGGCAAGACCGGACGCCTTAGCGTCACCGGCCATGCCGTGGTAGTGCTCCCTTCAGCAAGAACAAAATGCTGAAGGGAGACCGCCGATGTCCATCACCACGCAAGCACCAAAGCAACTCGATCCCGCCGCTTCGCTTCACGCCGAAACGCTGGGCCTCGCTCCGGGTCGTGGCCGGCTGGAAGGCCGCCGCATCATCGTGGTCGGGGCCGGCCAGCGCAACATCGTCGACGAGGAGCCGCCGATTGGTAACGGCCGCGCGATGTCGGTATTGTTCGCGCGCGAGGGTGCGCATGTGGCGTGCATCGACATCAACAAGGAAGCCGCCGATGACACGGTCAAGCAGATCACCAGCGAAGGCGGCAGGGCGTTTACCGACGTGGTCGACGTCTCCGATGCATCAGCGATCGGGCCGGCGATCGCGCGCTGCGCCAAACAACTCGGTGGCCTCGACGGGCTCGCGCTGAATGTCGGCATTTCCTGCGGGCTGTCGCTGCCGAAGATGACGGCGGAAGCCTGGGACAAGGATTATGCCGTCAACGTGCGCAGCCACATGCTGTTCGCGCAAGCGGCGCTCGAAATGATGTCGCCGGGCGGCGCGATCACGCTGACCTCGTCGATGGCGAGCCAGCGCGCCAATGGCCGCAACCCGGCCTATGAATCCTCCAAGGCCGCGCAGATCGCGCTCGGCCGCGCCATCGCGCGGGCCGGCGAGGAAAAGGGCATTCGCTGCAATGTGATCGCGCCCGGCTTTATCGATTCCCCGATGGGCCGCGACGCCAGCCGCAGGCGGACCGATCGTGCGCTCACAGTGCCGTTTGGCCGCCAGGGCACCGGCTGGGAGGTCGCCTATGGTGCGCTGTTCCTGATTTCGAATGAATCATCCTACGTCAACGCCCACACCCTGTTCCTCGACGCCGGCCATATGGCGGGGATTGTGCGGACCTAGCCTGCAGCAACCGAATGGCTTCCGAGTACCTTTGGGCATTGCGCAATCCGCCGTAATGCCCAACTCTCCCCTATCATCCATCCATCGGAAATTTCTTCATGAGCCAGACCAAACTATTCGAGCCCTACAAGCTTGGCGGAATCACGCTGCCGAACCGCCTCGTCATGGCGCCGCTGACCCGCAACCGCGCAGTGCCTGGCAGCTTTGTGCCGAGCGAGCTTGCCATCGACTATTACGGCCAGCGCGCTTCCGCGGGATTGCTGATCACCGAGGCCAGCCAGATCTCGCAGCAGGGCCAGGGCTATCAGGACACGCCCGGCATTTATTCCAAGGAGCAGGTTGCGGGCTGGCGCAAGGTCACCGACCGCGTGCACGAAAACGGCGGGCGCATCTTCATTCAGATCTGGCATGTCGGCCGCATCTCGCACGATTCATTGCAGCCCGGCGGCGGCAAGCCGGTGGCTCCGTCCGCGATCCGCGCCAAGGGCAAGACTTTTGTCAACGGCACCTTCACCGAGATCTCCGAGCCGCGCGAGCTCGAGCTGTCGGAAATTCCAGGGATCATCGAAGACTTCAAGCGCGGCACCGAGAATGCGCTCGCCGCCGGTTTCGACGGCATCGAAATCCACGGCGCCAACGGCTACCTGCTCGACCAGTTCGCCAAAGACGGCACCAACAAGCGTACCGATGCCTATGGTGGTTCAATCGAGAACCGCGCCAAACTGATGCTGGAAGTATCGAAGGCGGTGGCCGCGGTCGCCGGCCCGGAGCGGACGGGCATCCGCATTTCGCCGGTGACGCCCGCCAATGATGTGTCAGATTCAAACCCGCAGCCGCTGTTCGACCACATCGTGGATGGGCTCAATGCGCTAAAGCTGACCTACATCCATGTGGTCGAGGGCGCGACCGGCGGCCCGCGCGACATCGCGCCGTTCGACTACGGCTCGTTGCGCAAGCGCTTCAAGCAGGCCTATGTCGCCAACAACGGTTACGATTTCGATCTGGCGACAAAGCAACTCGATGCCAACGCGGCCGACCTGATCGCATTTGGAAAACCGTTCATCTCCAACCCCGACCTGGTCGAGCGGCTGAAGAAGGGTGCACCGCTGAACGCGTTCGACAAGGCGACGTTCTACGGCGGTGGCGCCAAGGGGTATACGGACTATCCGACGCTCGGCGCGAAGCAGGCGGCGGAGTAGGAACGCAACTCTCTCCACCGTCATTGCGAGGAGCGCAGCGACGAAGCAATCCATCTATCCGTTATGCCGCACTATGGATTGCTTCGCTACGCTCGCAATGACAAGAAGAAAGGCCGGGATCGCTCCCGGCCTTCAGTTTTTGCATCACTCGTAATCGCGAGGCTTACTTGGCTTCTGCCCGCTTCGGCGGTGTTGCCGGCCACGACTTCACCAGCGTGTCGTAGTCGACGGTTTCGCCCTTCGGCTTCTCGTTCGCCAGCTTGCGCTGCGGAGCGACGTTGCCGTCCTTCTCCGACTTGGCGAACCAGAATTCGGCGGTCTCCTTCTTGTTCAGCTTCGGTCCGCAGGCGCCCTGCACGTTGGATTTCTCCAGACGCTCGAGCACGGAGTCCTGGGCTGCCGCCAGGGCGTCCATCGCGGCTTGCGGCGTCTTCGCACCGGACGACGCATCGCCGATGTTCTGCCACCACAATTGCGCGAGCTTCGGATAATCAGGCACGTTGTTGCCGGTCGGGGTCCACTGCACGCGCGCGGGCGATCGGTAGAACTCGATCAGGCCGCCGAGCTTCGGCGCACGCTCGGTGAACGACTTGTCCCAGATGTCGGATTCACGAATGAACGTGAGACCGACATGGCTCTTCTTCAGGCTCACCGTCTTGGAGGTGATGAACTGCAGATAGAGCCAGGCCGCCTTGCGGCGGTCCGCCGGGGTCGACTTCAGGAGCGTCGCCGAGCCGGCGTCCTGGTAGCCGAGCTTCATGCCTTCCTTCCAGTACGAGCCGTGCGGCGACGGCGCCATACGCCACTTCGGCGAACCGTCGGCGTTCACGACGGCAATACCGGGCTTCACCATGTCGGCGGTGAAAGCGGTGTACCAGAAGATCTGCTGGGCGATGTTGCCTTGCGCCGGTACCGGTCCGGCTTCGCCGAAGGTCATGCCTTGCGCCTGCGGCGGGGCATACTTCTTCATCCAGTCGAGATATTTGGCGATCGAATAGACCGCCGCCGGACCGTTGGTGTCACCGCCGCGCTCGACGGATGAACCGACCGGACGGCAGCCTTCCATGCGGATGCCCCATTCGTCGACCGGCTTGCCGTTCGGGATGCCCTTGTCGCCGTTGCCGGCCATCGACAGCCAGGCATCGGTGAACCGCCAGCCGAGCGAGGGATCCTTCTTGCCGTAGTCCATGTGACCATAGACCTTGGTGCCGTTGATCTCCTTGATGTCGTTGGTGAAGAACTCTGCGATGTCTTCATAGGCCGACCAGTTCACGGGAACGCCGAGATCGTAGCCATATTTGGCCTTGAACTTGGCCTTGTAGTCGGGATTGGAGAACCAGTCGTAGCGGAACCAATAGAGGTTCGCGAACTGCTGGACGGGCAGCTGATAGAGCTTGCCGTCCGGTCCCGTGGTGAAGGATTTTCCGATGAAGTCGTTGACGTCGAGATTGGGATTGGTGACGTCCTTGCCTTCGCCGGTCATGTAATCCGACAGCACGACCGTCTGGTTGTAGCGGAAGTGGGTGCCGATCAGGTCCGAGTCGTTGATCCAGCCGTCATAGACGTTCTTGCCGGACTGCATCTGGGTCTGCAGCTTCTCGACCACGTCACCTTCCTGGATCAAATCGTGTTTGAGCTTGATGCCGGTGATCTCGGTGAAGGCCTTCGCCAGGGTCTTGGATTCATATTCATGCGTGGTGATGGTTTCCGACACCACGTTGATTTCCATCCCCTTGAAGGGCTGGGCGGCCTTTTCAAACCACTGCAGTTCCTTCAGCTGGTCGGCCTTCGACAGCGTCGAGGGTTGGAATTCGCTGTCGATCCAGCGCTGATTGACCGCATCGTCCGCGCGAGCAGGTGCGGCGATCGTCACGGAAGCCGCGATCAGCGCAGCCGCGCTGGTCATCGTCAGAAAGCTCTCCTTGGTCAATGGGCCGTTCCTTCCTCTAAAACGTCGCATGTTGAGTCCTCCGGTTGCAGTGACAAACAATTTTCAGGCCCGGGTTGATCCCGGATCTGTCTTTTTTCGCTTCATCAGACGGTGCGGAAAACCACCACGGCCGAAACAAGCGAAATCACGGTAGCGAGCCACAGGCTCGATATCTCAACGCCCTCTCCGATCGGCAGCGTCGCGATCGCATCGGTGCCGACGAAGGCGATCCACAACAGGTGGATGACCGCGGCGAGTACCAGCGAGATGAACAGCCGGTCGCCGCGCGTTGTCGGAATCTGCAACACGCCGACGCGCTCGGCCTCGGGATACGCCGCCGCAAGCCAGGTCATGACGCCCAGCGTCAGCGACAGCAGCACGAAGAAGATCGCGGTCGGGAGCGTCCAGGCCATCCATGCGATGTGTTCCATGGCGCGTTAATCCTCATGCCTGCGCATGATCTTGTCCGAAAACCGGTGTCCACTTTTCGGGATCATGCGCTAAACCCGCCCGAGCGCGAAGCCGCGCGCGATGTAGTTGCGGACGAACCAGATCACCAGGGCGCCGGGGATGATGGTGAGCACACCGGCCGCCGCCAACAGGCCCCAATCCATGCCGGCGGCCGAGACCGTTCGGGTCATGATCGCAGAGATCGGTTTTGCGTTCACCGACGTCAGCGTGCGCGCCAGCAGCAGTTCGACCCAGGAGAACATGAAGCAGAAGAACGCCGCGACGCCGATGCCGCTCGCGATCAAGGGCACCAGGATCTTGATGAAGAAGCGCGGGAACGAATAACCGTCGAGGAACGCCGTCTCATCGATCTCGCGTGGCACGCCCGAGACAAAACCTTCGAGGATCCAGACCGCGAGCGGGACGTTGAAGATGCAATGCGCCAGCGCCACCGCCCACGGCGTATCGAACAGATTGATCGCCGAATAGAGATTGAAGAACGGCAGCGCATAGACCGCCGCCGGCGCCATCCGGTTCGACAGCAGCCAGAAGAACAGGTGCTTGTCGCCGAGAAAGCGATAGCGCGAAAAGCCGTAGGCCGCCGGCAGCGCCACCGCGATCGAGATCACGGTGTTGATCAGGACATAGGTCAGCGAGTTGATGTAGCCGGAATACCAGCTCTCGTCGGTGAAGATGCGCCTGTAGTTTTCCAGCGTCGGCTGATGCGGCCACAGCGTCATGGTGGAGACGATCTCGGCATTGGTCTTGAAGCTCATGTTGACGAGCCAGTAGATCGGCAACAGCAGGAAGATCAGGAAGGTGATGAGGATGACGCGGCGTCCGGGAATCGAATGCATCATTCAGCTCCCTGTTTGACCGGGCGCTCGGCCCCGGCGTTTGTCATCACGGTATAGAACACCCAGCACACGATCAGGATGATGAGGTTGTAGACCAGCGAGAGTGCGGCGGCCTTGCCGAGGTCGAATTGGCCGAGCGCGATCTTGACCAGTTCGATCGAGACGAAGGTGGTCGAGTTGCCGGGACCGCCGCCGGTCACCACGAACGGCTCGGTGTAGATCATGAAACTGTCCATGAAGCGAAGCAGCACCGCGATCAGCAGTACGCGATTCATCTTCGGCAACTGGATCGCCGTGAACACCGCCCAGCGCGAGGCGCCGTCGATCTGCGCCGCCTGGTAATAGGCGTCGGGGATCGACTTCAGTCCGGCGTAGCACAACAGTGCGACCAGGCTGGTCCAGTGCCAGACATCCATCACGATGACGGTGGCCCAGGCGTCGAACTCGTTGGAGACGTAGTTGTAGTTGATGCCGAGGCTGTTCAGCGTGTAGCCGAGCAGGCCGATGTCGGGCCGTCCGAATATCTGCCAGATGGTGCCGACCACATTCCACGGAATCAATAGCGGCAGCGCCAGGATCACGAGGCAGGCGGCGACGCTCCAGCCGTCGCGCGGCATCGACAGCGCGACCACGATCCCGAGCGGCACCTCGATCGCAAGAATGATGACCGAGAACAGCAGATTGCGGCCGAGCGAGGCCAGGAACCGTCCACCGAGATCGGTCGATGGATCGAGCAGTTCCTTGAACCAGCCGACGCCGTTCCAGAAGAACTGGTTGTTGCCGAAGGTGTCCTGCATCGAATAGTTCACCACCGTCATCAGCGGCAGGATCGCGGAGAATGCGACCACCAGAAACACCGGCAGCACCAGGAACCAGGCTTTTTGGTTGATCGTCTTGTCCATCAGGCTGTCCCCTCTACCAGACGGCTGTCGGCATAGACGTGAACATGCGACGGATTGAAAACCAGTCCGGCGGTTTCGCCGGAGACCGAAAACCCCGGCGGCACGCGCGCGGCGAACTTGGCGTCGCCGATCCGCACGCGCGCGAAGCGGACACGGCCGAGATCGTCGATGCGATCGATATTGGCGGACAGCAATCCCGGCGCGGGTGCCGCGACGTCGACGAATTCCGGACGCACGCCGACTTCGATCTTCGCGCCCGGCGGCAGCTTGTCATAGCTGCGGTTCAGCGCGATCGGATGGCCGCTGATCCGGGCCTCGCGGCCCCTCACCTCGGCCGGCACGATGTTCATGCCGGGCGAGCCGATGAAGTAGCCGACGAAGGTATGCGCGGGCTTGTCGAACAGCTCGGCCGGCGTGCCGCTCTGCACCACCCTGCCGTCATGCATCACGACCACCGTATCGGCAAAGGTCAGCGCCTCGGTCTGGTCATGGGTGACGTAGATCATCGTGAGATCGAGGTCGCGATGCAGCGCCTTGAGTTTGGAGCGCAACTGCCACTTCAATTCGGGATCGATCACCGTCAGCGGCTCGTCGAACAGGATCGCGGCAACGTCTGATCGCACCAGGCCGCGGCCGAGCGAGATCTTCTGCTTGGCATCGGCGGTCAGCCGCGTTGCCTTGCGATCGAGATGCGGCGTGAGGTCGAGCAGATCGGCGATCTGCTTCACGCGCGCGTCGATTTCGGCTTTCGGGACGCCGCGGTTCTTCAAGGGGAATGCGAGGTTCTGCCCGACCGTCATGGTGTCGTAGATCACCGGAAACTGGAACACCTGCGCGATATTGCGCTTCTGGGTTGACAGCGGTGTGATATCGGCGCCGTCGAACAGTATCTGGCCGCGCGACGGCGTCACGATCCCGGAAATCAGGTTGAGCAGCGTGGTCTTGCCGCAGCCGGATGGCCCGAGCAGCGCATAGGCGCCGCCCTGCCGCCAGGTCATCGTCACCGGCTTCAGCGCAAATGATTCGGGCGCGGCGTCATTGCCGCCGTAGGAATGTGCGAGATCGACGAGGTCAATGCGGGCCATACGGCATCTCCCTCACGCGTTGTCTTGTTTCGGCGCCGCGACCAGGCGGTCGGCAGCGTCAAACACGAAAAGATTGTCGGGATCGAGCACGGCGTCGAGCACGTGGCCCGGCTCGAACTCATGGACGCCCTGCAGCACCGCGACCCAGTTCGACGCGTCGCGGCTAAGATGCACGAAGCTTTCCGAACCGGTGATCTCCGTCACGGTGACGGTGGCCTGAAACGCGTGGCGGCCGGCGATGCCATTGGCGACTTCAAGCTGATGGGCGCGGAAGCCGACCCGATAGGGCCCATCGGCAAGCGAGGCATAAAGCCCGCTGGCCGGCGCCTTGATGCCGCCGGCATATTGCACCGTGCCGCTCTTCTTTTCGATGTGGACGATGTTGAGCGGCGGATCAGAGAACACCTGCGCCACACGCAGCGTATCGGGATGCCGGTAGACCTTCGGGGTGTCGCCGGCCTGCAGCACCTGGCCTTCCCACATGCAGACGGTGCGGCCGCCGAGCAGCAGGGCTTCGGAGGGTTCGGTAGTCGCATAGACGAAGATCGCGCCCGATGCCTCGAAGATGCGCGGCAATTCGGTGCGCAACTCCTCGCGCAGCTTGTAATCGAGATTGGCGAGCGGCTCGTCGAGCAGCACCAGATCCGCGCCCTTGACCAGCGCGCGTGCAATCGCAGTGCGTTGCTGCTGGCCGCCGGAGAGTTGCAGCGGCGTGCGGTGCAGATACGGCTCGAGCTTCAGGAGGCGCGACGCCTCCTGCACGCGCTTTTCGATTTCCGCGCGCGGCTTGCCCTGCACCCGCAACGGCGAGGCGATGTTCTCATAGACCGTCAGCGAGGGATAATTGATGAACTGCTGATAGACCATCGCGACCGAACGCTTGCGCACGTCGAAGCCGGTGACATCGTTGCCGTCGACCAGCACCCGGCCTGATCCCGGCTTGTCGAGCCCGGCGAGCAGCCGCATGATCGAGGTCTTGCCGGAAAGCGTCGGCCCGAGCAGTACGCTCAGCGTGCCGCGCTCAAGCGTCAACGACACATCGCGGATAGTCGCAATGCCGTCGACGGTTCGCGTGACGTGTTCGAGCGTGACGCTCATGTCCGTCCTCCCGCTTCACGCAGGGGGCGTTCACCGGACGCGCGATGGGCGGCCATCCATTCATCGAGGACGGCGATTTCGCCCGCGGACAGCCGCAATCCGAGCTTGGAGCGGCGCCACGCGACGTCTTCGGCGGTGCAGGCCCATTCGGCCGACATCAGGTACCTGACTTCGCTCTCCGTCAAGGTCGCGCCAAAGGACTGGCCGAGATCGGCCGCCGATTTCGCGTTGCCAAGCACCTTGCTGGCGCGGGTGCCATAGGCATGCGCCAACCGCTTGGCATGTGCGGGAATGAGGAACGGATAGTCCCGCGTCAGTTCCGCCGTCAGCGCCGCGATTGCGGAAACATCCATGTCGCCGCCGGGCAGCGCGGCCTTGCCGGTCCAGCCTTCTTTCTTTGAACTGCGTAAATAGGGCGCCAGCCGTTCCAGCGCTTCTTCGGCCAGCCGCCGATAAGTCGTGATCTTGCCGCCATAGATCGACAGCAGCGGCGCGCCGCCGGGCGTATCGAGCTCGAACACGTAATCGCGGGTCGCAGCTTTGGCTTCGCTGGCGCCGTCGTCATAGAGCGGACGCACGCCCGAATAGGTCCAGACCACGTCCTCCGGCTTCACCGGCTTTGCCAGATACTCGCTGGCGGAGGCACAGAGATAGGCGATCTCTTCGGTGGAGGCTTTCACCTTGGCCGGGTCGCCGTCGTAATCGCGATCGGTGGTGCCGATCAGCGTGAAATCGTCCTGATAGGGAATGACGAAGATGATGCGGCCGTCGGCGTTCTGGAAAATATAGGCGCGGTCGTGGTCGTAGAGCTTGCGCACCACGATGTGCGAGCCCTGCACCAGGCGAACCTTTGCGCGCGCATTGACGCCCGATCCCGACGACAGCACCTGTTCGACCCAGGGCCCGCCGGCATTGACCAGCGCACGCGCCTGGATCGTGGTGCGTGTGCCGCTTTGCGTATCCTCGACCGTGACGTGCCAGACGCCATCGACCTGCCTAATCTCGACCGCCCGCGCGCGCGTGCGGATCTCGGCGCCGCGATCGGCCGCGTCCCGCGCCGTGAGCACGACCAGGCGCGCGTCATCGACAAAACAGTCGGAGTACTCAAAACCTTTGCTGTAGCGGTTGGCGATCAAGGGTTTTCCCACCTCGTCGCGAGCAAGATCCACCGAACGTGTCGGCGGCAGCAGATGACGGCCGCCGATGTGGTCGTACAGGAACAACCCTAGCCTCAGCAGCCATGCCGGCCGCAACCCCGAATGGTGCGGCAAAACGAAACGCAGCGGGCGGATGATGTGAGGCGCGATCTGCCAGAGGATTTCGCGTTCGATCAGCGCCTCGCGCACCAAACGAAACTCGTAATATTCGAGATAGCGCAGCCCGCCATGCACCAGCTTGGTTGACCAGGACGACGTCCCACTCGCCAAGTCATTCATTTCACAAAGGAAAACGGAATTGCCCCGGCCCACCGCATCGCGCGCGATGCCGCAGCCGTTGATGCCGCCTCCGATAATGGCGAGGTCGAATATCCGATCCAACAGACGCTTCCCCGGCAATCGCCTCTTCACTTCGGCGATTTAACTTTCGGATCGGAGTTAATCACAAAGAAAAACGAAAGCAAGATGAAAACGGGAACTGGGGCGTTTTGCCCAACTTCATCGTTCGAGACGAACGCAAGGGCGGCCCGCCAGAGCCTCACTCAAAATGCAGCCGATGAAGAAGACAGCGCTTCGTAGCGAAACTCGTAATGCCCGGCCTAGGCCGTCGTCCTCCGTGCCTCCCACCAGGCCCCCAAGGCATCGATCAGCGGCACCAGTTCGAGACCGGCCGCGGTGAGATCGTAGTCGACGCGGAGCGGGTAGCCATCGTGGGCGGTGCGCCGCACGATCCCGGCGTCCTGCAACTTACGCAGCTCCAGCGCCAGCATTCGGTGCGACACCGTCGGATTGTCGCGCCTGAGATCGCTGAACCTTTTGGTGCCATCCTTGAGATAATAGAGCAGCAGCGTGGGCCAGCGCCCGCTGAGCACCCGCATGGTCTCTTCGATGGGGCAGCGTGAGACAGAATCTTTCATGAGCCGGACCTGGTTACAGAATAGTGCGTAATTTACATGGGGCCGCCATCGCCTATGTACCAGTGCGCTGCGCAGCACACCTCCAATCACGGAAAGAAAACGATGGAACCGATTCTGCTTTACGGCTTCCCGGCGGGAAGCTCGATGGGGCTCGTCGCTGCCTTTGAACGCGTCGGCCAACCTTACCACCTCTGCCGCGTCGACATGCTCGCCGACATGAAGAACGACAGCTATGCCCGCATCAACGGCCGTCAGGAAACGCCCGTGCTCATCACCGGCGAAGGCCGCTTGCTGACCGAGACGATGGCCATCGCCGCCTGGCTTGAGGCCCGCGACATCGAACGCCGCATCAGCTTCGACCCGCACTCACCCGAAGCCGACCGCATGCACCAGCTGACGGCCTTCGTGAATACCGGCTTCACCGCCGCCTTCACCCCGCTGTGGGCGGCGTTCGAGATGGCTTCTGCCGAACCCGCGCTGCTGGCGACCTTGCGCGACTTCGGCCGCCAGGCCGTAGCCAAACGTCACGATCAGCTGGAAGCGATGATCGGCGACACCGACTTTCTCGTCGGCGATCGCCTGACGCTGGCGGATACCACGCTGATCGGCGTGGCGCGCTGGGCGGAATTCCATCAGGCCATCGACGGTGCTGCCTATCCCAGGCTGGCCGCGTTGCGCCACCGGATCGAAGCGGATGCGGACGTGCGTTACGCCCAGGCCATCGAGGACGGCGAAACGCCCGCCGGTTCGGGCGCCTGCCTCGGGCAAATCCCACTGGAGAAAATCATCAAGCGCTTCGGCGCCAGCTAGCGCATCCGCGTGACGGTCGAGGCCCTCTCCGCCACCGGCTCATCGCTATCGGGGCCGGCTTGTCCATCGCCTCGACCATTTCGCAATGACCAAGTCAGTTCCACCGACCTGGCAGCGGACCTCCGCTCACGACGTAAACGCCGACGGAAATGCCTGATATGGCAATCCAGTCCATTGCCGTCGGCCACTCACCCAGAATTGGAATTGCCATGACGGCCGTCATCGCGGGACACAGCGCGGCGAATGCGGCGCCGCTGGAGGCACCGAGGAGGTTGACCGCCCGTCCATAGAAAACCAGTGAAATGATCGCCGTAAGAAGCCCCTGCACGATCGCTTGAAGCGCCAGATCGTCCCATGGGACCTTGGAGAGACTGGCACCTTCCACGGCTAAATAGACGGGAATGTAGAGAAGCAAGGCGCCGACGGCGGCGATAGCAGCCGCATGCAGGCCATCGAGCCGCGCGTGACGCATCGCGACCGTGTAGCAGGCCCATGCCACGGCAGAACCGAGAAACAGCGCGTGCCCGATCGCCTGCCCGGAGTCGACTGCGCCGCCGGCGCCCCAGGCGATGGCGACGACGCCGAGCAGGATCAGCACGAAGCCAAGTTTTTTCGCATCGGTGAACGGCTCATGCAGGATGGCTGCGGCAAGAAGCGCCACCGCCAGCGGCATGACGCCGGGAAACAGCGCGCCCGCATGCGCGGCAGGAGCGAACAGCAGGCCGGCATTCGCCAGCAGGACCGGAGCGCCGCCTCCGATCACGATCGCCGCCAGCCCGATCCAGCCGAGCCGCTCGAACGCGAATCCCTTGCGCATCAGGTAGGGCAGCAGAAGCAAACCGGCCACGCCAAAACGAAGCGCGGCGATGTCCCACGGCGTGAGGCTGGTCTGCAGTCCGAGGCGAGCCACCACGATCCATCCGGACCAGATGCTGACAGCGGCGAGGCCGTAGAGGGCGCCGCGGAGATACTGCGCGGCAGTGGGGCCACCGACGGTGATATCGGTCATCATCGCCTCCGATCGCAATGGACTCATAACCCCTTTGAGATATTTTACAGGTTATGATGGAGCGCAACATGAGGCAAGCAGGATGAGCGGCCGCGCCAATCCGTTCGAATGGAGCGGCGGCCACCCGGCGCTGGATCTCGTGAACACCCTGGACGAGCGGCCCTCAGCCGCGCCAATCGAGAACCTGGCAACGTATCGTGACCTGACACGGTTCGCTGCGCTGGCTGGCCTTATCGACGATCGGACCGCCGCACGCCTGCACCAGCTCGGAAACGGCGGCTCGCATATTGCGAAACGCGCGCGCAAGCTCCGTGAGCACCTCCATGATGTCCTCGCTGCCGCACATATGCGGCGGCCGGCGCGGCAGTCCGATCTGGACGCGCTGTCTGCTGCGATCCAGGCGGCACATGCGGCCCGGATGCTGGTCGCATCGCCCTCACTTGGGTTGGCCGACCGCCGCTGGTCACCTGCGCTGGCGCGTGAAATCCCACTGCATGCCTGTGCGCTCGCGATCGAGCGTCTGCTCGTTGACGAGAAGCGCAAGAGGATCCGCAAATGCGGAGCCTCGGACTGCGACGTCTATTACCTCGACACCAGCAAGGGTCAGCGCCGGCAATGGTGCAGCATGATCGGTTGCGGCAATCGCGAAAAGCAGCGGCGATGGCGCTGCGCGACGCACTAGAAAGGCTTCAACCCGCGGCGACGGCCTCGATTTCGAGCAGCCATGCCTCGTCGAAGATTCTGGCGATGACGACGGTCAGCGCTGTTTCCCGGCTGCCAAGGACCTCGCTTCGCACCGCGCGATTGATCATGGTGTAACGCCGATCCGCGAGGTAGGTCCGGTGCATGACCAGATTGTCGAGCGTCATGCTGGCGGCCTTGAGCTGCGCCTCGACGTTGCTCCAGGCGAGCCTGCACTGCGCTTCAAAGCCCTCGGGCACCGTACCGTCAGCCGCGACCGGGATTTGGCCGCTCACAAAAAGCATTCTGGTGTGACCGGCGACCTCAAGCGCCTGGCTATAACCAGTCGTCGGCACGAGGGCCGCTTCGGAATTGATGCGTCGGATTTGCATTCGGTTCTCCTTTTTCCTGAGAGAACCTCGTGCACCGGTCGATCCAGCACAAACCATTTTTCCTGCACTGCTGGATTAGATTTTCTATTCCAAGTCAGAATTGTCGTGAAAGCCCCGGACGATGCCGGGGCCTTTTCATGCTGGAACGAAGTGAAGGTTAGTACTTTCCGCGTCTAGCGCAGCCGCGTGACCGTCAATGCCGTCTCTGCCACCGGCTCATCGATATCGGGCGCCGGCTTGTCCATCGCCTCGACCACCTCGATGCCGCGGGTATGGCAGATGTTGGCGAGGCCGGCGGGAAGCGCGGCGTCGGTCACGAAGGTCTGGATCTGGCTGAGATGGGCGATGCGCACCGGCGCGCTGCGCCTGAGCTTGGTCGAGTCGGCGACCAGCATCACGCTGCGCGCGTTCGCGATGATCGCCTGCGCGGCCTGCACTTCGCGGTAGTCGAAATCCAGCAGCGCTCCCTCCTCGTCGATCGCGGAGGCGCCGATGATGGCGTAGTCGACCTTGAACTGGCCGATCAGGCTGATCGCGGTCGAACCGATCACCGCGCCGTCGGCGCGGCGCACCGCCCCGCCCGCCACGATCACCTCGATGCGCGGATGGCGATACAGCAGCATCGCGACGTTGAGGTTGTTGGTGATGACGAGCAGGTCCTCATGCGAGGTCAGCGCGCTGGCGACTTCTTCGGTCGTGGTGCCGATATTGATGAACAGCGAGCAGCCGTTCGGAATCCGCGAGGCGGCGGCAATGCCGATTGCCCGCTTCTCCTCGGCGGCGACGAAGCGGCGCGCTTCATAGGCGAGGTTCTCGACGCCGGAGGCGATGATGGCGCCGCCATGGATCCGCGTCAGCGAGCGCTGGTCGCAGAGATCGTTGAGGTCCTTGCGGATGGTCTGAGCCGAAACCTCGAAACGCTTGGCGAGATCCTCCACCATCACCCGGCCAAAGGCGCGGGCGATGTTGAGAATTTCAGTCTGGCGGTTGGACAGTCCGGCCACGGGTGGCACCTCAGGGGAAAACGTTTCTTATCGTGCGGTGGTTTGTGGTTCCGGTCAACGCGGCGCGCCCGAACATCATGGTTAACCATCTGTTTAAATGGCGTGCGAGAGGCATCATAAGCCCATTGGGATTGCGCCAGCCGCATTTTACCGGTGCGATTTTGCCGTTCTTAACGGTTTTGTGATTGCATTGCCGTCGCTGGCCCGGAAAACGGGCCAGATATCGGAAAATCGCTGCGATGCGGGTCGATCGAATCTGGGAATTCCTCCAGCGGTTGAGCCCGCTGACGCGCAGCTGCCTGCTCACCGAGCTGGAGCGGCTGGAGGCGTGCGGCGTCGACATGCCGGGCACCGCAGACCTGCAGGCCAGGCTGCGGGCCGAACTGCGCCCGGACGGACCGAACGAGGCCCCAACGCCGTCCAAATATTTCTTCGCGCCGCTGGAGCCGCTGGTCGTCGCGGGTGCACCGGAGCATGCCAATACGGGCCGGATTGCGCGGAGTTCACTCGTTCCGATCTGGGAATGGATCAACCGCGATCTGCTGCCAATCATGGCCCGCGACTACGAAGACCAGATGAAGGGGTTTATCGCCTCCAACCGCCCGCGCGACGCGCAGCAGGCGGCAACGATCTTCCAGACCAAGGTCGCAAAATCGCTGGAGGGAAACCTGGCTTCGGCCGATGGCGCGGAGCGCGCACGCAGCAAGCTTGCGGCCTACACGGCTTCGCCGTCGGTCTATAGCGACCTCGTCAAGATCATGGGCGCGCTGCGCGCACGCGAGGCGCTGGCAGGATTCGGCAAAGCCTTGCCGGAAAAGATTCCCAAATTCAACGACGCGCAGGTCGACAAGGTCACGGCGCTGCTGGATGCATTCCGCAAAAAGGATCCCGCCGCGGTGCCGTTTGCACTGGCGCTGGTTGCTGGACGTCTCAAGACGCCCCGCGAGTTGCTCCGTCTTGCCACCAAACCCGCGCGCAGCCGGCGCGCAACCGACGTCGCAGCGACGCCCTATGCGATATCCGTCTCGATGGTGCTTGACCAGATCGACGACAAACGCATCGCCTTGCGCGTTGCCCTGAAGAAAAACCGTGTCGTCGACGCGCGCGACATCCTGGCCGACATCGACAAGACAGAAGCAGCGGTGCAGGCCGCCATCCGCGAACTCGCCGCCTCCGAGTGGGGCGCGCGGCTGCGCGACATCAGGAGCGCCATCGTGGCCGATGTGGAGACTGAAGTGAGCCGGTTTCCCAATGAAGTCGGCCACATCCTGCAACTGCGCGGCGCGCGCGGCAATGGATTGTTGTCCGGCCTGGCCTGGAAGGGCCGCGATGCGATCAGCGATAGCGCCGCATTCTGCAAGCGGCTGATCGGTCAGAGCTGAACGCGGCTCCGGCGCTCTTTCCCGCGCGGCCCGCGAGACGCCTTTGAGTTATGTCGCAGTGCGGATGTGGCCGGCTGCATCGCTGCGGCCCAGCAGATTGGCATAAACTTCGATCCGGCGCGGACGCCCGACCAGATAGCCCTGCATTTCATCGCATCCCTCTGATATCAGCGTCCTGAGCTGATCATTGGTCTCGACGCCTTCCGCCAGCACCGGCAGTCCAAGCCCGTGTGCGAGACCAATGACGGCGCGAACGATCGCCAGCGATCGATCGGTGCGGCCAAGACTGGCGATAAAGGACCGGTCGATCTTGATCCGGTCGAGCGGGAAGCTTTGCAGATAGGACAGCGAGGAATATCCGGTTCCGAAATCGTCCAATGCAATGCTGACGCCCAGCCTCTTGAGGCCTTTCAGCATCAGCGTCGCACGTGCAACGTTCTCGATCAGCACGCCCTCGGTAATTTCGAGTTCGAGACGCGCCGGCGGGATACCGGTTTCGCGCAGGACATCGCCTACCAATTGCTGCAGATTGCCGCGGCGGAATTGAATCGCCGAGACGTTGACGGCGACCTGCAGCGGCGCCTTCCAGCACGCGGCTTCGCGGCACGCCTCCCGCAAGACCCACTCCCCGATCTCGACGATCAGATCGGTTTCCTCGGCGATCGGGATGAACTCCGCGGGCGGAACCAGGCCGCGTTGCGGATGCATCCAGCGCACCAGCGCTTCAAATCCGATGATCTCGCCCCTGGCATGCCGCTGCGGCTGATACTCCAGATAGAGCTCGCCGTTTGCGACGGCCGATTTCAGATCGTGTTCCAGCGCCCGGCGGTCGCGCAGCTGCTGATCCATCGTGGCGGTGAAGAACCGTATCGCCCCGCGGCCTTCGTGCTTGGCGCGATAGAGCGCCGCATCTGCGTTGGCGAACAGCGACCGCGCGTCATTGCCGTCGCGGGGATAGACCGCGATCCCGATGCTGAGATCAAGCTCGAACGAATGGCCGTCGATCTCGATATCCAGGTCCAGCGCGCCGCGCAGCCGGTCGGCGAGCAGTTCCGCACTCGATGGCAGCGGATCCTGTTCGGTGATCGCGATGAATTCGTCCCCGCCGACCCGCGCCAGGAAGGCGCCCTGTGACGCCATCTGGAGACGCCGCGAAGCTTCGCGCAGCGCCGCGTCGCCCATCGAATGCCCGAACAGATCGTTGATCTGCTTGAAGCGGTCAAAATCGATGCATAGGACCGCGAAGCTTCCGCTGCGTTCCCGGGCCGCGTCGAGCACCTTCGAAAAATGACCATCCAGCGCGGCACGGTTCGGCAGATCCGTCAGTGCGTCATGCCAGGCCAGATGCAGGATCCGTTGTTCCGCGCGCTTGCGATCGGTCATGTCGAACGCCACCGCAACGCAGGCATCGCGGCCGTTGTAGCGCAGCGGACGCGCCTCGATCGCCACCTCGATTATTCTTCCATCGGCCGTGACGTGACGGCGGGTATCATGCGCCTTCTGCATGCCCTGATGCTGGCGGAACTCGTCGCGAACCTTCCTGATGTCCTCGGGAATACGCAGATTCTCGACGTTCATCGACAGCATCTGCTCGCGCGAGTAGCCGTAGTGCCGGCAGGTCGCGGCATTGACGGCCAGAAGCTCAAGCGTATTGACGTCGGCCACCCACATGGGAAGCGGATTCTCCTCGAACAACAGGCGGAACGAGGCTTCGCGACGCCTCAGATCGGTGATGTCTTCGTGCGTCGCCACCCAGCCGCGATCCGGCATCGGGCGGTGGCAAATCCGGAAAACGCGACCATTGGCCAGTTCAACAACCGAGTCGTGCTGCTCCGCGCTGACGACGAGCTGATCGCGCCAGGCGAGGTATTCCTCCTCGGTCATCGCGGGATGGCTTCCCGCCTCGAAGCGCAGATGGACGATCTCTCTGAGCGAGATACCAGGTTTGACGCTGTCCGGCGGCAAATCGTACATGTCGACATAGCGGCGGTTACACACAATGAGCCGCTGCGCACCGTCGAAGAAGCAAAGCCCTTGCGACATGTTGTTGAGCGCCGAATCGAAACGGTCGGCGATCTCGCGCGCATTGGCTTGTTCCGTAAGGGCCGCCAGCTCGGCGCTTCGCGCCCGTTCGCCTTCGACGGCGAGGTCCGCGCGCGAGGCGACGAGATTCACCAGGTCGGCGTAGTTGGTGTTGATCATCCGGATCAACAACACCACCAGCATGCAAAGATTGATGCCGATGCAAACGTGCAGTGCTTCACCCGAGATCAGCAA
Source organism: Bradyrhizobium sp. AUGA SZCCT0158 (assembly GCF_018130065.1). GTDB lineage: Bacteria > Pseudomonadota > Alphaproteobacteria > Rhizobiales > Xanthobacteraceae > Bradyrhizobium. The sequence goes on from NZ_JAFCME010000008.1 coordinate 84,053, forward strand.
CCGCAGCGAGATCGGGACCGCCGAAATCAGCAGCGTGAGCCGGGCGGCGCTCGGGAAACTTCCGAGGCAGTAGGCGCTTCCGACCGACCCCAGAAAGACCAGCAGCGCCAATGGCGCGCGTGAGTCCGCCTCGACGTTGTCGAACAGCACCAGGGTCCAGACCGCGAAGACGGCGTTGAGCGCGGACGCCAGGATGCGGGTCTTGAACAGATGCTTGAGCGCCTGTTCGGCCGTCGGCACCACCTTCCGCAGCTTGATCCAGTAGATCATCCTGATCACGCTGACGAGCAGCAGCGCACCCGGCACGCCAAAGCGGAACCAGAGCGGCAGCGTGGCCGGCAAGACATAGGAGACGCTGACGCTCTCGACGATCAGCACGGCATAGAGGACGGGAATTTGGCTCGTCAGAATGCGGAACTGCTCGATGAGCAACGCACCGCCCGCCGGCGTCGCGGCGCTGCCGATGTAAAACCACCGTCGAAGATACCTGCGAATATTCATCAGGGCGCCATACCGATTGTCGGCAAGGCTAGCTGCGGGAAGGAAATTGCGCGTAAAAAACCTTGGTAAAGGGTGAGCTTAAAATCGTCGGAAATCAGCGCAGTTCCAACGCGCTGCGGTGTCCGTCAGGCGGTGAACCTGGCCGGTACTAATACGGACCGGAAATGCCGAATCTATGCCGCCGGCCTTGCAGCCGTTCTGAGCATCATCGTCCCACGACGACGGACGGCTGCTTCACGCGGCCAGCGTCAGATCGCCGATGGCAAGACGCCTCGCCGCGCGCTCGGCTTCGCGGGCATTGCGGAACAGCTGGCCTTCCAGCTGGTCGAAACGACGAGAGGCCGCGAAGAAGCGGTACCCGCCGGGGCCACGCACGACGATCCCGGCGGTCTGCGAACCGACTTCGATAATGTAGGATCCGACATATTTTCCAGCCTCGATGGCATTCCGCGCAAATAACGGAGCGCCTGCCGAAATGTTCCTCAGCCCGGAAGGCGCGCCCACACGGAAACGTCATCGACGATTGTCTGGCGAATCAGCGCCCGGCAAGGTCGGTCCAATACGGATTCGTGGGAAAAACGGCCCCTCCGCAGGCTTGACCTGCGACAAAGTCGCCGCCAGTGTTCCCCGCGAATCCAGTGATTTGCGACAAACAGGCCGGAGAACGGACATGGTATCGAAATTGGCGGTTACGACGCTTCTGGCCCTCGCGATTTGCGCACCGGTCCAGCAGGCCGTGGCGCAGGATGCGATCGGCGGCGCGATCGTCGGTGGCGTGCTTGGCGGTGTCGTCGGCGGCGCCCTCGGTGGACGCGGCGGTGCGGCGGCAGGCGCCATCATCGGCGCCGGCACGGGAGCTGCGATTGCATCCCAGGGCGAGCCGCGCCCGGGCGGCTACCGCTATTACAACAACGGCTGCTATGTGGAGCAGCCCGGCGGCTGGGTCGCCGTTTCGCCGCGTTATTGCGGCATGGAAGCGCAATACGTCGCGCCGCCGCCGCAGCAGTATTATGACGATACGCCGCGCTGCATGCGCTCGCGGAGCTATGATCCGCGCCGCGGCACGTTCATCGGCCGTGACGGCTACGAGCGTCCCTGCCCGTAAGACTCAAGTCGAAATTGGAGCCCCCTCACGCTTGATGGCTTGAGGGTGGCCCTGCTCGTCGATCGAGACGTAGGTAAAATTGCCGTCGGTCACCAGGATCGACTGCCGGTCCTCGCGGCGCAGCGACCAAGCCTCGAGATGGACCGTGATCGAGGTCCGGCCGATCCGGACCAGATTGGCGTGCACCGAGACGAGGTCGCCGACATAGACGGCCTTGCGAAAATTCATCGCATCGATTGCAACCGTGACGGTGCGGGAATTCGCAATCTTGGAAGCGAACACGCCGCCGCCGATATCCATCTGGCTGAGCAGCCAGCCGCCAAAGATGTCGCCGTTGGCGTTGGTGTCGGCCGGCATCGCCAGCGTGCGGATGCAGAGATCGCCGCGCGGCTCGGTTTCGGTGCTCAACGGGGCATGCGTCTCGGTCACTTGAAATTCTCCCAGCCGGCATCGGGGGTGAACCTGCCGCCGAATTTTTCGGTCAGCGCCCACAATGTCGAGACCACATTGTCCACGCCGCGGGTACGGGCATAATTCAGCGGGCCGCCGCGGAACGGCGCATAACCGGTGCCGAAGATGACAGCGCCGTCGACCACATCGGCATTGTCGACGATGCCCTCGTGCAGGCAGGCGACGCAGACATTCGACATCGGCAGCATCAACCGATCGATCATTTCGGCCGATGGCTCCGTCGTGGAAGGCGCGGCCGACGAGGTGTCCGCCTTGCCGTCCTTCCAGACGTAAAATCCCTTGCCGGACTTGCGGCCGAGTTCGCCCTTGGCGACTTTTTCGCGCAGCCACGCAGGCGTCGGCGGCAGGGCGTCGCCGAACTTCGAGCGCAGCATGTCGCCGACGTCGAGGCAGATGTCGAGACCAACCTGGTCGGCGAGTTCGATCGGGCCCATCGGCATGCCGAACTTTTTCGCCGCAGCGTCGATGACGGATTTGTCGATCTTCTCGTCGAGCATCACCATCGCTTCCAGCATGTAGGGTGTCAGCGCACGGTTGACGAGGAAGCCCGGCGAAGACTTGACCGGCAGCGGCAGGCGGTCGATGGCGCCGACGAACGCCAGCGCCTCCTTCAGGAGTTGCGCATCGGTGCCGTCGTGGCTGACCACTTCGACGAGTTGCAACCGTGATACCGGGTTGAAGAAATGCAGGCCGAGCAGCCGCTCCGGCTTTTGCAGACTGGTGCGCAGATCCTGCAACGGTATGCTCGACGTGTTGGTGGCAAGGATCGCGCCGGGCTTCATGATGGGCTCGAGCCCGGCATAAACCTTCTGCTTCAGCGCCAGCTTTTCCGGCACCGCCTCGATGATGAGATCGGCGCTGCGGACACCCTCGCCGCCCATGTCGGGCATCAATCGATCCAGCGCATCGCGCACGCTAGTGCGCTTGCGCAGGATCTTGCCGAACAAGTCAGACGCGCGCTTGATCGCGCCGGCGATCGGTTCGGGCTTCATGTCGGCCAGCGTCACCCGCATATCCTGACCTGCACACCAGGCCGCGATATCGCCGCCCATCGCACCGGCGCCGATGACATGAACGTGGTTGATCTTGTTGCCGCTGCCGGCGAGCTTCTTCATCTGCTCGCGCAGGAAGAACACCCGGATCAGGTTCTGCGCTGTCGGCGTCACCATCAATTTGGCGAACGAGGACTGCTCGGCGCGCAGCATGCCGTATCTGTCACCGCCGTACCGTTCCCAGAGATCGATCAACGCATAGGGCGCGGGGTAATGTTCCTGCGGTGCCGCCTTGGCCGCCTCGCCGCGCATCCGCGAGGCGAGGAGTTTGCGCACCGGCTCCCAGTTCAGGACCGAGGTGAGCACGCCGGGTGCAGCGCGCTTCAGCCGCCCGAACACGGCATCCTTCACCGCGCTGCGGACGTGCCGCTCCTGCGTCACCGCGTCGACCAGACCCAGCGATTTGGCCTTGCGGGCGTCGATGGTCTTGCCGGTCAGCATCAATGGCATCGACTGCATCGGATTGACGAGCTGCGTGAAACGCACGGTGCCGCCGAGACCGGGATGCAGGCCGAGCATCACCTCGGGAAAGCCGAAGCGCGCATCATCGATCGCGATCCGCATCTGGCAGGCCAGCGCAACCTCCAGGCCACCGCCGAGACAGAAGCCGTGGATCACGGCGACCGTCGGCAAGCGCAGCGCCTCGAGCCGGTCGATCACCTTATGCGCCCGGCCGATTTCGGTCTCGACGGCCAACACATCGCTTGCGCCGCGAAACGCGTTGACATCAGCGCCGGCGATGAAGCCGGATGTTTTCGCAGAGCGGATCACGAGGCCCGCAGGCCGTGCGCTTTCCAGCTCGCCAATCACCTTGTTGAGCTCTTCGATCAAATCAGCCGACAGCGTGTTGGCGCTGGCGCCTTCGCGGTCGAACAGCAGCCAGGCGATGCCATCGGAGTCGCGGGTCAGCTTGAAATTTTTGTACCCGCCCGCATCGGGTGTCGGCCCGAGTTCGAGCACGCGATCGCCGAGAACGTCCATGATCCTTGATTCCATGATCACACCGTCTCTATCAGCATCGCGCCGCCCTGCCCGCCGCCGATACATTCGGTGGCGATGCCGCGCCGTGTACCCAACCGCTTCATGGCATTGACGAGATGCAGCACGATGCGGTTGCCGCTGCAGCCGACGGGATGGCCGAGGCTGATCGCGCCGCCATCGACATTCATTTTGGTCTGGTCGATGGCACCGGCCGCACCATCGAGGCCCAGAATCTCCCTGCAGAACTTTTCGTCGTTCCAGGCTGCAAGACAGCCCAGCACCTGGGTCGCAAAGGCCTCGTTCAATTCCCAGGTTTCGATATCGCCGAGCGTCAACTCGTTGCGCTTCAACAGTTCAGTCGCCGACATCACCGGACCGAGGCCCATGATCGAGGGATCCAGCGCCGACCATTGGCTGTCGAGGATGACGGCCTTCGGCGTCAGGCCATGCTTGGCAACGGCTTTCTCGGAAGCGAGGATCACCCAGGACGCGCCGTCGGTGATCTGCGAGGAATTGCCGGCGGTGACCTTGCCCCAGGGCCGTTCGAACACCGGCTTCAGTTTTGCCAATGTCTCGGCCGTGGAATCCGGCCGCACGCCGTCGTCATGGTCATAGAATTTGCCGTCGCGGGCAAAGGCGGTTTCGACCTCGCCCTTCAGCCAGCCCTGGCTCTGGGCATGGGCGAGCCGCTTGTGGCTCTCGGCGGCATAGGCATCGGATTGCGCGCGGGTGATGCCGAAGAGATGCCCGACCACCTCGGCGGTCTGGCCCATGTTGAGGTCGGTGATCGGATCCGTCAGCCCGCGTTCGAGGCCGATGATCGGTTTGAAATAAGACGGCCGCACCTTGAGCGCGGCCATGATCCTGGCGCCGATACCCCGGGCACCGGCAAGGCCGGCGAACCAGCGCACGCCCTGTTGCGGCCACACCAGCGGCGCGTGGCTCAGCGCCTCGGCTCCGCCGGCCAGGATCAGGTCGGAGACGCCCTCGCGGATGTAGCGGTAGCCCGTGTCGATCGACTGCATGCCGGAGCCGCAATTGATCTGCACGGTGAAGGCGACCATTTTTTCGCCCATGCCGAGCCGCAGCGCTGCGACCCGCGCCGGGTTCATCTCGTCGGCAATGACGTTGACGCAGCCCAAAATCACCTGATCGAAGGCAGTGGGCGCAAAGGGCTGCCGGGCCAATAGCGGCCGGCCGCATTGCACCGCGAGATCGACCGGGGTGAAGGGCCCGGGGCCGGAGCGCGCTTTCAGGAACGGCGTCCGGCTGCCGTCGACAATAAAAACCGGTCGCGCCATCAGCTCGCCGCCCTCTGCTCACCCAATTCCTGGAAGAATTGATGCACGTCGGCGGCTTTCCTGTAAATCGGCGACAGCGCCTCCGGCGCAAAATCGTCGACCTCGATCACTTTTGCAACAGCTTCATGCGCAGCCGCCAGCTTTTCGCCCTCGGATTGGGTGATGACGCCCTTCTGCACCGCCTCTTTCCAGTCATGCAGCCGCGCGGCGTGTAGTTGCTTCGCGGCGCCCTCTGCGGCCGTCACCAGCAGGAACGCTTTTTCCAAGCGGGCAACGCCGCGATCGTCATCGACGTGTGACAAATCGGCCGTCAGCCGGTCACGCGCCGCCGATGGCGACAGCACCAGCTGTGCACAGAGATGGACGACCCGGTCTGATGGCCCGACCACCCGCGCCCCGAACGGCTGGATCAGGAATTTCAGGATGATTGCGACGAAGCGATTGGGCAGATTATTGAGGATTTCGGCAAAGCGGTTTTCGATGGTCTTGAAGCCGCTCGCCATGCACCATTCCAGTGCGGCGAAATCGGCTTGCTGGCGGCCTTCGTCCTGCCAGCGTTTCAGTGCCGCCGAGAGCAGATAGAGCTCGGAGAGGATATCGCCAAAGCGCGCGGAGAGCATTTCCTTGCGCTTGAGCGCGCCGCCCAAGGTCAACAGCGCCATGTCGGCGCAGAGCGCGAACGCCGACGCGTAGCGCGAGAGCTGGCGATAGAATTTGGTCGCATCGCCTGCGTCCGGCGCCGGCGCGAACATGCCACCGGTCCAGTTTCGACCCCAGGCGCGGAACATGGTCTTGAAGCTGTGGCCGACGTGACTCCAGAACGCCTTGTCGAAAGCATCCAGCCCCTTGGCGCGGTCTTGCTCGCCGAGCGCGTTCATCTCGTCGAGCAGATAGGGATGGGCGCGGATCGCGCCCTGCCCGAACACGATCAGATTACGGGTCAGGATGTTGGCGCCCTCGACGGTGATGCCGACCGGCACCGAGCGATAGAGATGGCCCAAATAATTCTGCGGGCCGTCAATGACCGCCTTGCCGCCGTGGATGTCCATGGCGTCGTCGATCGCGATCCGCATCCGTTCGGTGGCGTGCAGCTTCATGATGCCGGAAATGACCGCGGGATGATGACCCTGGTTGAGCGCCGCACAGGTCAGCCGCCGCGCGGCGTCGAGCAAGTAGGCCGTGCCGGCGATGCGCGCCAGCGGCTCCTCGATGCCTTCGAATTTTGAGATGGAGATGCCGAACTGTTCGCGGATGCGGGCATAGGCGCCGGAGGTGCGCGCGGCATAGGCGGCGCCCGCGGCCGACAGTGACGGCAGCGAGATGCCGCGGCCGGCGGCGAGCGCCGTCATCAGCATTTTCCAGCCCTGGCCGAGCCGCTCCTGGCCGCCGATGATGTAATCCATCGGGATAAAGACATCGCGCCCCCAGTTCGGGCCGTTCTGGAACACCTGCATCGCCGGCAGATGGCGCTTGCCGATTTCGACGCCCGGAAGATGCGTCGGGATCAGCGCCACGGTGATGCCGAGCTCTTCCTGCGAGCTCACCAGATGATCGGGGTCGTAGGCCTTGAAGGCGAGGCCGAGCAGCGTCGCGACCGGGCCGAGCGTGATATAGCGCTTGTGCCAGTTGAGGCGCAGCCCCAGCACTTCGCGGTCTTCGAACTGACCCTTGCAGATGATGCCCGTGTCGATCATCGAGGCGGCGTCGGAGCCGGCTTCCGGACTGGTCAGTCCGAAGCAGGGAATGTCGCGGCCATCGGCCAGCCGCGGCAGCCATTGCAGCTGCTGTTCTTTTGTGCCGAAGCGCATCAAGAGTTCGCCGGGCCCAAGCGAGTTCGGCACCATCACGGTGACGGCGGCGGTGAGCGAACGCGACGACAGTTTTCGCACCACCTCGGAATGCGCATAAGGCGAGAAGCCGAGGCCGCCATACTCTTTGGGAATGATCATGCCGAAGAATTTGTGGCGCTTGATGAAGGCCCACGCCTCCGGCGGCAGGTCGCGCCATTCCCAATTGATCTTCCAGTCGTCGAGCATCGCGCAGAGTTCATCGACCGGACCGTGCAGGAAGGCTTCTTCTTCGGCCGTCAGCGTCGCCGGCGCGTAGCCAAGCAATTTCGACCAGTCGGGATTGCCGGTGAAGAGATCGGCGTCCCACCAGACGTCGCCGGCCTCCAGCGCCGCGCGCTCGGTGTCGGACATCGACGGCAACACGCCGCGGGCCCAGGAGAAAATCGGCTTGGTGATGAAATCGCGGCGGAAGCTCATGGCGGTCCTCATGGATCGGCGGCGCGGAAGGCTATTTTAGCGGATGATGCGGGGTTTGGGTGAACACTTCGCCTTGAAAATAGGGCGAAATTGACGCGGACGGGCGGCGGGAGATAACGGCTGTGGGGCGTGTCAGTTCCGGGAGTCTGATTGTGTACCGCTGGCCTTCTTGATCCCTCCCACACTGCCACCCCATACTAGCTGTCATCACCCGCGCAGGCGGGTGATCCAGTACGCCGCGGCCTCTCGGTGTAGCATCGACGTCTCTGGGATACTGGGTCACCCGCCTGCGCGGGTGACGACACTGGATGTGTGTCTTCGTTCTCGCGACGCATTGCGCCCGAAGCTTTGCAAATCGCTTCGCCCTTCAACTCAGAGGGCGCAGGGAATGCCGGATGCGCGCTGCACCCGCGGTCTCGTGTGCGATTGTGCTAAGAAAGCTGCACACGAGCATACAGGGCAGCGGAGAGCATCCGACATTCCCTGCGCAATGGCTTTACGGCTTATGACGCGCTCTCCCCGGTGAGACGGCCTCTATTGCCACCGTCGCCCCTCGGAAGCGTTAGCTCCCTTAAGGCTTAACGCCGTTACGGGCGCCAGGACCACACGCTTTCGCCGTACGCTTCAGCCGCGACCGTCAATCGCAACTGTTACGTCCACCGCGACCCGCCCCTCGTCGTGACGATGGCCAACGCCCTCTGAGTGGGACGGGATGGCTATTGATGTGCAGGTGATTTGGGGTCGAAGGAAAGCGAAATATTTTCGATTTACAGAAATTTAGGTCTTGACACGATTTACGTAAATCAGAATTGATTTGCCCGTCGGGTCAATTTGTCGCGGAAAAGCGCAAGACCATGCGGCAATGATGAGCGCGCGCGGCGGACCACCGATGAAGGGGTGCGCAGGTGATCAATCCTAAACCTAAGTATCATCGTCCCAAACGAATGTAAGGCCCTGCTGAACGTCTGTGCAATGGTCCGATCCGTTTCTCTGCGATTGGCTGTCGTTCGACGGCGCTATGCCGTTCGAACTGAGCGCTGGGCGGAGTAACGACCACAAACCTGCAAGCAGGAAGGGAAGCACTGCCATGGACGTCATCATCGAGAAGATCAACGGCTTGTGGCACCTCATCGTCGGGTCGTGTCAAATCCGGACTCCGTTCCTGGAGACACAGCATCGCTCGCTGGTCGTTGCGTACGCCCGCCAGGTCTACCCGGGCGCCAAGATCCACGAACGCGACTGAGCACTCACGAAGGTCAAGAACTCATAGGGCTGAGCGGCAGGCGTAGTCCACCCGACGGGCTATTCGATCACCTCGTCGGCACGTCCGATCAGCGCCAGCGGTATGTTCAAGCCTAGCACCTTTGCGGTTTTTAGATTGATTATCAATTCGGCCCTCGTGGTCTGCTGGACGGGCAGGTCAGCCGGCTTTTCGCCCTTAAGAATACGGCCGGCATAGAGACCGACCAAACGAAACCCCTCCGTCAGATTTCCACCGTAGCTCAAAACGCCGCCAGCTTCCGCGAAATCGCGATACTGATAGATCGCCGGCACCCGATGGCGCAACGCCAATGTAGCAAGTTGCTGCCTTCGTCCGGTGAAGAATGAATCAACGGCGATCACGAGCGCATTTGCCCGAAGTTGAGCCATTTTTTCAAAGACCGCATCGAACTCAGGTTCTGTGCCGGCACTCAGGATGTGCAATTGTAATCCAAGGATATCGGCCGCAGCTTGGACCTCTCTCGTGGTAGAGGCCATAAGGGCAGGATTGGTCGGGTTAATTAAGAGAGCCATGGCAGTCGCCGTAGGGATCAACTCGTGCATTAATTCCAACCGCTTCGGGGCAAGTTCGCCAGCTAACGAAGTCGTGCCGGTTACGTTGCCCCCCGGTTTGTTCAGGCTTGCAACTAGTCCAAGTGCAACCGGGTCGCCGGCTGTGAAGATGACGATTGGAATTGTTGATGTCGCCGCCTTTGCGGCCAATGCCCCGGGAGTTGTGGCTGGAGCGACAATCACGCTCACTTCACGATGGACCAGCTCGGCGGCCAAGGTAGGCAACCGGTTATTCTGACCCTCAGCCCAACGATATTCTACACGTACGTTCTGGCCCTCGGTGTAGCCGAGTTCGCCCAGGCCGCGGCGGAAACTGCGCAGAGCGCTCTCAGATACGGCGGGAGATTCGCTGCCCAGAAATCCAATCACCGGCAGGAATGGTTGCTGTGCCCATGCCATAAATGGGCACGCTGACGCCGCAGCACCGACAAAGGCTATAAATTTCCGCCGGTCCATGCTGCCTCCTTACCAAGAAAGCAGGCGCATCTTATCGCTGAATCCGGCCCATCGATAGAGGCTCGAGCGCCTACCGCAGCGCATATCCTGGTCGAAATCTTTACGCGTCAATCGCAGGCGGTGACGATCGTTCGACATCACGGTCATCGACGTTCGAGCCGCAAGCGGCGGATTACGCCGGAGCCTGTCATCGGGCCGCGCTTCGCGCGGACCCGTTGTGCTCAATCCACCCTGTACCTTTGCTGGCGTTCGGCGCTGGTCTAACAGTGTAGACTGGTCGCACGGGCCTATCTACCGGGAGCCGCCCAATCCGCCTGTGCCGAGAGCACCCACGTAGGATCTGCGCCCCGGTAGAGCGGCCGCGGTCCGTCACCGTAATTCCCGAAGGCGCCGCTGGACGGCCGGGTTTTGGCTATTAGTATAGGCGCGGGAAAACGAGGGGAAGCCAATGCTTTTCAAGAGATTTCGAAGGGCCGTTGAACCCAGTCCCAGCAAATGGAAGCGAATAGAGGAAACACCGATACCGTTGAGCCTCGGTCGGATTTGGCTCGTTGATATTGATGGCAATATCACCCGCGCGATGGCGTTTACCTGGCCGATCCTCAAACGCCGCGAGCCGCGCAAATATCGGTTCTGGATGTCTCGCGAGCCTCACGCGCGAGAACCTGCGGCTGAAGCTATTGCGGCACTCAGAGCGCTTAGAGCCAAATAGGCCGGAGCACGTGGCTAAAACGAGTGCCCGATAAGGGCGGGTCTGGCTTCGGGTGCGCCACGTCTTCGATCGTTACGACAAGGCAAGCGATGGCGCTAGAAGGCAGGGTCGGGACGGAGCTGTATTACTTGGGCGCAGGGCCTTCGCTCGTCCCGGCCCCGTGAGCGCCGGACGAGACGATCAATCCGGCCGGATCATCTCGAACATGTTTTCCGGCTTGATCTCGAAATAGTCGCCGCTGCGGCCGGCGCGGACGATCGGGCGGGCCAGCGCGGTCTGGTAGACGCCGTCCTTGATCATGGCCTTGTCGATGTGGACGGCGACGACTTCGCCGAGCGTCAGCCAGGCCTGCGCCTTGTCGCCATTGGCGCCCTGCAACTGGATGATCTGCGTCAGGCGGCATTCGAACGCGACCGGACTTTCGGCGACGCGGGGCACGTTGACGAGCTTGCCGGGTACCGCCGTGAGGCCGGCGATGTTGAACTCGCTGACGTCGCGGGCGACGTGGGCCGCGGTGGCGTTCATCTGCTGCGCCAGGTCCATGGTGGCGAGATTCCAGACGAACTCCCTGGTCTCCTGGATGTTGGCGGCGCTGTCCTTCCAGTTGGTGGAGGAGAAGCCGATGATCGGCGGCTTGTAGCAGAACGCGTTGAAGAAGCTGTAGGGCGCCAGATTGACGTTGCCATTGGTATCGCGCGACGAAATCCACCCGATCGGGCGCGGCGCGATGATGGCGTTGAAGGGGTCGTGCTTGAGGCCGTGGCCCTTGGCGGGTTCGTAAAAATGCAGGTCTTTGGGGCTCTTGGCGTCCATTTTCCGGTGTTTCCTTCAATCGCAGGGGCGGCAAAGCGTAGCGCGCCCACCAGCTTTATTGAAGTAACAATGGTGGGCATGGCGCATGCGCGCCCGAAGCAACCCGGGCTCGGAGCTATTGCGCCTTGCCGCGCGGAGCCATGCTGGCGAGGATGAAATCGATCATCCGGTCGATGGTCGGCCCCGGCTTGTTGGCGCATTGGGCGATCATTTGCGGGTGGAAGAAGCGGATCATACCGGTGCAGCAGCACAACGCCGCTTGCTCCAGATCATCGACCTCGAATTCGCCGGTCGCCACGCCCTGCGCAATCACGCTGCCCATCGTCTGGGTGATCAACATGATATGGGCGTTGCAGACCTCCCAGTCCTCCTCCATCGCGATCGCGACCATCTCGTGCAACTTGGAATCGCCGACATAGCGTTCCGAATTCATGCGGTGGACGGTTTTCATCAGTTCGCGCAACCGGGGCGCGGCCGGACCGGGCCGGTCCGCGATCCGCTGCGCCTCGACCTCGACCTCGCCCATCAGGGCGCGGGCGACGCCTTCGTGGATCGCCTTCTTCGAATCGAAGAAGCGATAGACGTTGGCCGGGCTCATCCGCAGTTCTTTGGCGATGTCGGCCACCGTCGTCTTCTGGTAGCCGATCTGCCGGAACAGACGCTCCGCCACCACGAGAATCCGTTCCCGCGTGTCAGTTTCGATGTGTTCAGCAATCAGCGTCATGTCAGAACCAATGTTCAATTATTCCGCCGCGTCGGCAAGCGGAAATGCGAGTGGAGACGTGCTCAGCTCCTTGGCGGCATGTTGCGGCGCAAGATCGGGCTGCTTGGTTTGGCCGCTTTCTTCCAGGCTCTTGCGGAACCAGAGCGCGTAGAGGCCCGGCAGGTACAGCAAGGTCAGGAAGGTTGCAACGAACAAACCGCCCATGATGGTGATCGCCATCGGTCCCCAGAAGGCCGAACGCGACAGCGGAATCATGGCCAGGATGGCGGCCAGCGCCGTCAGGATCACGGGGCGAGCCCGCCGCACGGTGGCTTCGACGATGGCTTCCTTGCGCGTCATGCCATGGGAGACGTCGGTCTCGATCTGGTCGACCAGAATGACCGCGTTGCGCATGATCATGCCGGCCAGCGCGATCAGCCCGAGCAGCGCCACGAAGCCGAACGGCTGGCCCGCGATGTTGAGGCCGAGCGAGGCGCCGACGATGCCGAGCGGCGCCGTCAGGAACACCAGGATCAGGCGCGAGAAGCTCTGCAGCTGAATCATCAGCAGCGTCAGCATGACAAGCGCCATCAGCGGAAACAGCACGGCGATCGAGGCGTTGCCCTTGGCGGATTCCTCGAACGCGCCGCCCGGCTCGATCCGGTAGGCCGGCTCGAGGCTGTCGCGGATTTGGCTCAGCTTCGGCCAGATCTGATTGGTGACGTCGGGCGCCTGCACGCCGTCGGCGACGTCGGTGCGCACGGTGATCGCCATGTCGCGGTTACGCCGCCACAGGATCGGCTCCTCATGGGCGTATTCGATCTTTGCAATTTGCTGCAGCGGCACGGCTACCCCATTACGTGACGTCACGGTGAGGTCGCCGACATGGCCGAGATCGAGCCGCTCGGAGGGCACGGCGCGGGCGACCACGCCGACCTTCTCGATGCCGTCGCGGATGGTCGTGACCGGCGCACCAGAGATCAGCATGCTGAGCGCCTGCGAGACGTCCTGCGGGGTAAGACCCAGCGCGCGCGCCCGATCCTGATCGACCACGAGCTTGAGGTAGGGCGACTGCTCGTTCCAGTCGAGCTGCGGCTCCAGCGCATTCGGATTCTGCCGCATCACGTCGCGCACCTGATAGGCGATGTCGCGGACCTTGTTGGGGTCGGGGCCGATCACGCGGAACTGGACCGGGAAGCCGACCGGCGGACCGAAATTGAAGCGGTCGATGCGCACGCGCGCCTCGGAGAGGTCGCCGCCGGCGACCGCCTTCTCCAGCCGCGCCTTGATGCGCTCGCGGGCATCGACGTCCTTGGAGACGATCACGATTTCCGCGAAGGCCTCGTTCGGCAGTTGCGGGTTGAGGCCGAGCCAGAACCGCGGCGAACCCTGGCCGACATAGGAGGTGTAGGTCGCGATGTCCTTGTCGTCCTTGAGCAGCGCCTCGGCCTTCTTCACCGACTTCTCGGTGACGTTGAAGGCGGTGCCTTCGGGCAGGCGCAGCTGCAAGAACAGCTCGGGGCGCTCCGACAGCGGGAAGAACTGCTGCTGGACGTTGCCGAAGCCGACGATCGAGAGCGCGAACACGGCGACGGTTGCCACCACCACCTTGATACGATGGTCGACGCACCACTGCACCATGCTGCGCAGGATGCGATAGACGCGGGTCTCATAGACCGCGTGCGGATCGTGGTTGTGGTGGACCTTGATGTTCGGCAGCAGCTTGACGCCGATATAGGGCGTGAAGATCACGGCGACGAACCAGGACGCCACCAGCGAAATCGCCACGATCCAGAAGATGCCGCCGGCATATTCGCCGACCGCGGAATTGGCAAAGCCGATGGGGAGGAAGCCAGCGGCCGTGACCAGCGTCCCCGTGAGCATCGGAAACGCAGTAGATTCCCAGGCAAAGGACGCCGCGCGGACGCGGTCCCAGCCCTGCTCCATCTTCACCACCATCATCTCGACCGCGATGATGGCGTCGTCGACGAGCAGGCCGAGCGCGATGATCAGCGCGCCCAATGTAATACGGTGCAGATCGATCGACATCGCGTTCATGACGATGAAGACGATCGCCAGCACCAGCGGCACCGACATCGCCACCACAATGCCGGTTCGCCAGCCAAGCGCGAGGAACGAGACGAACAGCACGATCGCCAGCGCCTCGACGAAGGAGTGCACGAACTCGCCGACGGCGCGCTCGACCACCTTGGGCTGGTCGGCGATCTGCTCGACATTGATGCCCTGCGGCACCGCCTTCATGAAGTCATTGGTCGCGTTCTCGACTTCCTTGCCGAGTTCGAGGATGTTGGCGCCCTTGGCGGTGACCACGCCGATACCGAGCGCGGGCTTGCCTTCCTGGCGCGCCTTGAAGGTCGGCGGATCGACGAAGCCGTGGGTGACGGTGGCGATATCGCCCAGGCGGAAAATCCGGCCGTTGCTCTCGACCGGCGTCTCGGCGACCGCCTTGGCGCCGTCGAGCGCGCCGGTGACGCGCAGCGGCACGCGCTGCGAGGAGGTTTCCACCGTGCCGGCCGGCGTGACGTTGTTCTGCTTGGCCAGCGAATCAAACAGCGCCTGCGGTGTGACGCCGATCGTCGCCAGCTTGGCGTGCGAGAATTCGACGAAGATGCGCTCGTCCTGGGCGCCGTAGAGATTGACCTTGGTGACGCCGGGCACCTTCAGCAGCCGCTGGCGCATGCCTTCGGCCGCCTTCTTCAGCTGCGCATAATCGGCGCCGTCGCCGGTCATCATATAGAGGATGGAATCGACGTCGCTGAATTCGTCATTGACGTTGGGGCCGAGCAGGCCCGCCGGCAACTGGCCCTGCACGTCGGCGAGCTTCTTGCGTAGCAAATAGAACAGATACGGCACTTGCGCCGGCGGCGTCGAATCCTTGAACGTGACCTGCATCGCGGTGAACGCGGGCTTCGAATAGGTCTGCACCTTCTCGAAGTAAGGCAGCTCCTGCAGCTTCTTCTCGATGGGATCGGCGACCTGGGTCTGCATCTCCTGCGCCGTGGCGCCCGGCCAGATCGCGGAGACGTTGACCACCTTCACGGTGAAGAACGGATCCTCGGCGCGGCCAAGCCGCTCGTAGGAGAAGAAGCCGGCCACACCCAGCGCGATCATCAGGAACAGGATCAGCGTCGGATGGCTTACCGCCCAGCCCGACAGATTGAAGCGCTTCATCTCACTCTCCAACGTATTCCGTTGTTACCGACCGCGGATCAGAACGACAGCGACGAGACGACCCGCACCTTCTGGGCCGGATCGAGCTTCTGCACGCCGAGCGCGACAACCTTGGCGCCTTCAGGCACGCCGCCGGTGATGACGACGGAATTGCTCTCGTAGGATTTCACGACGACCGGCTTCAGCGTCACGGCGCCGGCATCGTCCACGATGTAGAGCGAGGGATTGCCGCCCTGGCTGTACAGCGCCGACAGCGGCAGCTTCGCGACGTTCTCGGTGGCGGGGTCGGACAGCGTCAACGTTGCGGTCATGCCGAGCGACACGCTGTCGCCGGCGCCGGGCAGCGAGAACTTTGCCAGATAGGTGCGCGTTGCCGGATCCGCCGTCGGCGCGATCTCGCGCAGTTTTGCGACGTATTTCTTGTTGGCGTCCGACCACAGCGTGACGGAGGCGGCACCATCCTTGGCGCGGCCCACCAGGGTTTCCGGGATCGCGACCACGGCTTCCTTTTCGGCAAAGCGCGCGACACGAACCGCGGTCTGGCCGGAGGCGACCACCTGGCCGGCATCGATGAGGGTCGCGGTGACGACACCGCGCGTATCGGCGACCAGCGTCGCATAAGAAAGAGAGTTCTTGGTCAGTTCGACCGAACGCTCGGCACGATAGAAGCGCGCGCGGGCCTCATCGGCGGCGGCGCGGCTCTGATCCATTTGCGCGTCCGTGGTCCAGCCCTTGGCGCGCAGATCCTTGGCGCGCTGCTCGGACGCGGAGGCCTGCGCCAGCACGCCGGTCGCGGCGCGATATTCCGCCTCGGACTGCTCGGCCTGCAGCTTCAGATCAACTTCATCGAGGGTGGCGAGCGGCTGGCCGACATCAACGGTCTGGCCGACCTCCACGAGGCGCTTTGCGACCTTGCCCGGGACCCGGAAACCCATATCGGTCTCGATCCGGGGCCTGATGGTGCCAACAAAACTGCGTTCCGGCGTTTCCGCCTCATAATGCACGGTGGCGACCAGAACCGGACGCCCGGGAGCGGCCTTTTCAGCCGCCTTTTCATTGCAGCCGGTCAACGAAAACACCGCCAACGCCAGCATCGCTCCGGTCAAGAGCCTGTAATAGCTGGAAAAAATGGAACGGGCGAACATCGGTTTCTCCATCGGCTACATGCTGATGAAGATTATTGAGTGTTCACTGACGAATGTCAATATTCGTCATTGAACACCAATTCGTGAGTTGATGAGTCATTAAGGGGCCAAATCTCCCGTCGCCCCGGCCTTGAGCCGGGGCCCATAGCCACCGATGGCCGTTTTGCGAAAGCCGTGACAGCGTGCCCCTTACAATGGCCGCGGCGTATGGGCCCCCCGATGCGCAATTGCGCATCTGTGCTCAAGGCCGGGGCGACGAAATAGATGTAGCCCGGATGAAGCGCAGCGAAATCCGGGGCCGCTCGCAAACCCAGAGAGTTTCCCGGATTGCGCTGCGCTCATCCGGGCTACGGGCTTACTTCGCGCGGGCGCCCTACTCCGCCAGTTGAAACCGCTCGAAGCGATGCAGCTCTTCCTCGATGTGGCGCTTGAGCTCCTTGCGCGGAGCCTTCGCGGCACCCTTGCCGACCCAGTTCCATTTCTGCATCAGCAATTTCTTTTCCTTGCGGTCGGTCTTCAGATCGATCGCGGCTACGATGTCTTCGCCGACCAGGACCGGCAGCGCGAAATAACCGAACAGGCGCTTTTCCTTCGGTACATAGGCCTCGAAACGATGGCCGTAATCGAAGAACAGTTCGGTGCGCTTGCGCTGGATGATCAGGGGATCGAACGGCGAGAGGATATGCACCAGGCCGCCATCGCCCTCGCCCGCGGGCTGCTCCAGCGTCTCTGCCCGCGCCCAATGTTCCTGCTTGCCCGCGCCTTCGAGTTCTATCGCCACCATCTCCTTGCGGCGGACCCGCGCCTCGATCAGGCGGCGGACCGCGGCCTTGTTCGGCGCATCGAGATGGCAGATCGAATCGAGGCTGACGAGTCCCTGCGCGCGCAAGGCGCGGTCGAGCAGATAGGAGGTCGTCTCCAGGTTCGATGCCGGCTTCGGCGGTCTGTCCCAGCCGAAATGCCGCGTCATCAGCTCATATGTCTTCAGCATGCCGGTGCGTTCAGAGATCGTGACCGCGCCGGTATAGAACGCCAGCTGCAGCGCGCGTTTGGACGGCTTGCGGCTCGCCCACAGATGCTCCTTCTCGGTCAGCACGTCGTCCTCGATGTCGCGGATGGTCAGTGCGCCATCGCGTTTGAGCAGCCGCATCACCTTGCGGGTGTCGGCGGGACTGACGGACGCGAACCATTTATGGCCCTCGCGCTTGTGCAGCTTCATGCCCGGCACGAAGAAGCGAAAATCTTTCGACGGCACATAGGACAGCGCATGGGTCCAGTATTCGAACACGCTCTTGTCGACGCTCTGGGCCTGCCGCAGGTCCGCGCGGCGATAATTGGGAATGCGGCTGAAGAGAATGTGGTGGTGGCAGCGCTCGATCACGTTGATGGTGTCGATCTGCACATAGCCGAGATGTTCCACCGCGGCGGCAGTGGCCGCTGGCCCCTCGCCGAACGGGTCAGGCGTATCGAGCCGCTGGGCACGCAGCCAGATTCGCCGGGCCTCGGTCTTGGTCAGGGGGTGGGGTTTTGTCGCGCGGGGCATCGCCCGGCAATGTAGTCGGATTCGCTCATTGGAGAAGTCCCGGATCTGGGAGCGAAATCAGCGTTTCCGCCGGTCCGGGACGCTACCGGTTGCGATATCCGCCTCGCAGGACGCCTTGCCATGGTCCGGGGCGCGGCATTTGTAGACGCTGCCGGTCAGACGATCGACCAGCCACGCGCTCTCTTCGGTCGGACCTTCGAAGGCGGTATAGCGGGTGCCAAGCGCGTTGATGAACGTCGACAGCAGGATCGCCGCCGCGATCAGCGCCGCGCCGATCAAGGTCGGCATCGTACTTGCCGAACCCGTGAGCTCCGGTGGAACGTTACGATAATTTTGATACTCACGCTGCCGCTTAACCGATTGAAACACCCGCCCGCCTGCTCTTGCTTGCCCAAACTTTTTCTTCGATTTCTTTTGGGATTTTCTCGTGGAGAATTTTGCTAGGTCCCCATCTTGCCGATTTGTTGTTCGCAGATCGGCGCTGACGCGACGGCATTGCGACCAGCAAACAGCAAAGAAGAAGCCGGGAAGCGGCGCGGGTTCGCTGATACCTGCAACACGAACGTAATCGCGCTTTGGATCATTGCGGGCGTCTCGCAAGCGCTCTTTACAGGCGTCGCAGGGAACACCAGTGATCCAGATCACACAGAGTAGCGAAGCGACCCCATATCAACGGAAACTGGCCGCTTTCAACGTGACCTAGATCACATTAGCCTATTTGAACCTGTCTTATCTTCGCAGCATCAAACCGCCAACCAGCCAATATGGCAGGCGTAACAGTAAGGAAGACGACAATGACCCGCTCTAATGGATTTTCCATCCTGACATTCGGCGTCGCGCTGTCGATGACGGCGGGCGTGGCGTTTGCCGGCGAGACCGTCTCGGCAGACAAGATCCTGAACGCGCTGAAGCCGACGTCGGCGACCCGCAGCCTCTCGCTCGGCCCGCAGGTCAACACCGCCGCCCAGGCCAAGGAAGCCAGCTTCGTCGACACGCTGCGCAATCGCAAAACCCGGTCGCTCTCGCTCGGCGAGCGCCAGGAAATTGCCGAACTCGCCGCGACCAAGCCGAAGATCGATCTCGAAATCCGCTTCGACTACAATTCGGCCGACATCAGCAAGAGTTCGATGTCGGCGGTGCAGGAACTCGGCAAGGCGCTTTCGGACGCCAGCCTGAAGGGTTCGACCTTCGTGGTTGCCGGTCATACCGACGCGGTCGGCAGCGACGGATACAACCAGGACCTCTCCGAGCGCCGCGCCGATACGATCAAGAAGTTTCTCACCGAGCAATACGGCCTCAACGCCTCCGACCTCGTGACCGTCGGCTACGGCGAGACCAAGCCGAAGGATCCGAACGCGCCGATGGACCCGGTCAACCGCCGCGTCCAGGTCGTCAACATGGATACCAAGACCGCGTCGAAGTGACGTGATGCGATTTGATCCGCCTGCCGGAAACGGCAGGCGGATTTCGTTTGCCTCATCCGCACACGTCATCCTGAGGTGCGAGCCTTGCGGTGCACTTGCACCGCTGGGCGAGCCTCGAAGGATGGGCCGCGGGCGCTTCTCATCCTTCGAGGCGCGCAAGAGCGCGCCTACGGGTGAACGCAATTGCGTTCATCCCGGGGATGACGCGAGAAAGTGCGAGCGGGCTCGCTTCAACCCAAGCCTATCCCGCTCTATATCCAGTTCTGGAAAATCATCAGGCGGTTGAACGTCGCCATCGATGTTTCCACGAACGCGGCCGAGATCGGCAGCATCGCGGCGAAGCCCGCCGCTCCGACCGCGACAAAGCCCCATAGCAGCCAGCGTGGCGTGCCGCCGCGGCGGAGCGCGTAGACCAGCACGAAGCTCGCGGTGGTCGCGGCCGGCAGATAATAGTAGATGAAGCCGAGCGTTCGCGGCAGCAACGCCCAGGCGAGATACGGGCCGACATAGAAAGCCAGCACCAGAAACGCATCCGCTCGCCGCGTCACGATCCAGTCACGCAGGCAAACCAATAGCGCGATCAGCGCCGGCCACAGGATCAGGGGATTGCCGAGAAAGACCACGGCCGAGATCCTGTCGTCGCCGACCTTGTCGAACAGATACCAGACCGGGCGCACCAGGAACGGCCAGGACGGCCACGAACTCATGTAGGTGTGGCCCGCGATCGCGGTCGTCGTGTTGTCGCTGAAGATCCGCCGTTGCGCCTCGATGATATCAGGGACCGACAGGCCGTAGAGCGGGACGAAGGTCGAGAGATAGGCCAGCGCCGGCATCAGCAGGAAGCACGCCGCGAGATGCCAGGCCTTGAAATCGGGCCACAGGTCGGGCCGGTACCAGTCATCTTCATTGCCGTCGGCAAATTGCGTACGCCAGCTTTGCAACAGGCGGATCACCGCCACGATGACCACGCAGACCGCGAGCACGAACAGCCCGCTCCATTTACAGCCGATCGCAAAACCGGAGCATAGCCCGGTCAATGCGAACCACAAATGCGGCCGCTGCTGCCGGAAGCCGTACATGAACGCGGCGATGGCGAACAGGCTGAAAGTCAGTGCGAAAATATCCAGCATCGCGATCCGCGATTGCACGAACAGCATCTGATTGAAAAAGGCGAGCAGGCTCGCGGCGATGGCCGGCCCTTGCGCCGCAAACAATGCGAGGCCGCACAGATAGACCGCGACGATGGCGAGTGCGCCGGACAGCACCGCCGGATAGCGCCAGCCCAGCGGCACGTCGCCGAAGGTGTGGATCGACAGCGCGATGAATTGCTTGGCCAGCGGCGGATGCATCGGGTTGAGCATCGGCTGCGGCATCACGGGAAGAAGCATCTGCCGCGCCGCCGGCACGTAATGCACTTCGTCGAAGTAGAACTTTTCGGGCGTGGTGATGCCGATCAGCATCGCGAAATGCGCGAAAAAAAACAGGGTACCCGCGATGATAGCGGTGCGCGCAATCGTCTGATTGGGAATAGAAGTTGGTGATTCTGGCACTGTCTTCACGAACCAAATGAAATTGCGGCAAAATTCAGTGTGGGCGGTACAGATTTTTATGTCCATCGCATTGAACGCGATTGGAATCCGGCAGCACTAACCACCGGGCTAGTAGCGCGCCGCCTGTGATAATTCTACCACATCATTTGCGTGCGCGATCCGGTACGATATCGGGATAATCGATCGGCTTTGAAATGAAATCGCGTAACTACTCTGTTTTTCTTTTTGTGCTTGGTGCAATCGCGGTGCTGGCGGCAAGTCCGCTTTCAGCACAAACGCGCGTCGGTGAAGCCGCCGTCGTCAAGAATCAAGTTCTCCGTGTTAAGGGATCGGCAACCAGCCAGCTCAATGTCGGCGACGGATTACTGCGCGACGAAATCGTGCGCACCGGCCTCGACAGCGCCGCGCGGCTGGTGATGTCCGACAGCACCAACCTTTCGCTCGGGCCGAGCGCGTCGCTCAAGCTCGACCGCACCGTGTTCGACGATGAAACCCATTATCGCGACGTCGCGATCCGCCTGACCTCCGGCGCGTTCCGCTTCGTCACCGGTAATTCGGAAAAAGCCGCCTACAAGATCACGACGCCGCTCGCGACCATCGGCGTCCGCGGCACCACGCTCGACATCCTGTCGCAGCGCGGCCAGACCGTCGTCAACTTGCGGGAAGGCCAGGCCTCGGTCTGCACCGTCAGCTTCGAATGCGTCCAGCTCACCAGTCCCGGCGATACCGCCGTCATTACCCTGAGCGGCGGCAAGACATCCATCAAGAAGACCAACAACCCGCCATGGACCTTCGCCAAGACCTGCAGCGCGGCGGCGGGGCTTTGCAGCGCGACGCAATATGCCAACGCCTCGCCGACGGTGACGCCGCCGGTCGATGACGGCGGTATGTTGTGCGGACGCTGATGATGGCAAACCGCATCAAGGGCTTCATTGTATCGGCCGCGTTGACCGCGGGGGTTTTGCTGACGCCAATGCTGATCGCGCCCGCGTCGGCGCAGTCACCGTCACCAACGTATTCGCCGTCACCAACACCAACCCCCACATATTCACCGACACCAACGCCCTCGCCGTCGCCGACTCCCATTGCGTCGCCAACGCCGACACCAACGCCGAGCCCAACCGGCGCGGATTCCAGCGCGGGATCGATCAACGACCTGGCCAAGCAGCGCTTCAACCAGATGATCACCAACCGCGTGCTCGGCACCGTGCTGCTCGGCATCAACGAGCAGGTCAATTGCGGCGATTGCGTCAGCGCCTTCGGTTCGGCGGGGTCGTTCTCGGCCGGCATTCACGGCCGCAAGAACCTGACCGCCAATCTGTCGCTGCTGGCCGGCATCGCCTACACCCATTACAGCGAAGGCGGCTACAGCGTCACGGCGGCCCCGATCGGCGCGTTCGCGCTGCGCTATGATTTCGCCGACTGGGGATCGTCGCGGCCGTTCTTCGACATCGGCGCCATCCTGACGCCCTATGAGAAGATCCGCTATCGCCGCACCTATGCGACGAGCGTAGGGGCGGTATCGCTGGACAGCCACACCACCGGCGACAATTACGGCGTCTATGGCCGCGCGGGCTGGATCAGCCGGCTGTCGCCGCGCGACGAGGTCGCCGCCTCCGTCGAGGTCTGGCAGTTGTGGCAGCGCGTGAAGGGCTATACCGATCCCGCCGCCGCGTTCAATCCGTTCGACGCCTCGATATCAGGCGGCACCGACAAGACCAACCTGGTCAAGATCGGCGGCCAGTGGACGCATCTGTTCGGCAACAATGTCGAGGCCAATATCAATGGCGGCTTCGTGCAATCGTTCGGCACGCAATCCGGCATCGTCGCCACCGTGACCGGCAACGGCACCGTGGTGCCGACGATCGGAAACCAGGGCTGGTTCGAATATGGCGGCCGCCTCGGCTTCCGCATCAGCAAAGGCTGGATCGCCGACCTCTTCGCCAACGGCACCGCCGGCCCGCAACCTGTCGGCAACACACTGCATGGCGGCGTCGGGCTGCGGATCACGTATTAGCTGACAACGTAGGGTGGGCAAAGCGCAAGCCTGCCCACGATTTACATTTGTGACTGGGATAGATGGTGGGCACGGCGCAGTTGCGCCTTTGCCCACCCTTCGCATCCCCCGCCCTAGGCGTTGGCCGCAGCCGGTTGCGCTGCATTCGCGGCCGCGACATCCATCCACATCACTTCCCAGATATGGCCGTCGGGATCCTCAAAGCTGCGGCCGTACATGAAGCCGTAATCCTGCTTCGGGCAGGGATCGACGCCGCCGCCCGCCCTCTCGGCCTTGCCGACGACATCGTCGACTTCCGCCCGGCTGTCGGCGGAGACGCAGATCAGCACCTCGCAGGAAGTCTTGGCGTCCGCGATCTTCTTCGGCGAGAACTGCATGAACTTCTCATGGGTCAGCAGCATCGCGTGGATGGTGTCGGAAAACACCATGCAGGACGCCGTGTCGTCGCAGAACTGCTCGTTCTTCACGGCGCCGATCGCCTGGTAGAACGCAGTGGCGCGGGCAAGGTCGCTGACCGGCAGGTTGACGAAGATCATTTTGGCCATGAATGGGCTCCTTTTCGAGGGGTTCGGAGAGAGGACGAATGCCCGGGGGCCGATCCGACATCGGTCCTGGATTTTTTTTCGGCCCGATTTTCGGTGTCATGAGGGGGCTTGGCAGGACTTCGGCAAACCAGCTTCGGCATACCCCAATACGAAATGCCCGGCGCGAGGCCGGGCATGACAAATTCGACCGTTATCGCGAGGGGAGAAGTTACGATTTCTTCTCCGCAGGGTCCCGGTGCACCGGGTCGACCCACAGTACGGTCTCCGGCTTTTCGATCGGCTCGATGTCGAGGTTGATCGCGACCGCTTCGCCGTCGCTGCGCACCAGCACGCATTCCAGCACCTCGTCGCGGCTGGCGTTGATCTCCTGGTGCGGCACATAGGGCGGCACAAAGATGAAATCGCCGGGCCCGGCTTCGGCAGTGAATTGCAGCTGCTCGCCCCAGCGCATCCGCGCCTTGCCCTTCACGACATAGATGATGCTTTCGAGATGGCCGTGATGATGCGCGCCGGTCTTGGCGTCGGGGCGGATCGTCACGGTGCCCGCCCATAATTTCTGCGCGCCGACGCGGGCGAAATTGATCGCGGCCTTGCGGTCCATGCCCGCGGTCGACGGCACGTTGGGATCGAGCTGATTGCCGGGAATGACTCGGACGCCATCATGCTTCCAGCGATCGGCGTCGTGGCTGTGCGAGTGATCGCCGTGAGAATGATCGTGCGAGTGATCGTGTGGATGGTCGTGAGAACCTGACATCGCGCTGCTTTCCGTAAAATCGTTCGGTGGCCAAGCGTACATAAAAACGTGAACAGAAACCAGCGTTTAGAGGAACCGCTGGCGCATTGGTGCGTTGCCTTATCGAAGCACAAACATCAGAAGGAATGTTCCATGGGTAGCACGGCAGACAAGCTTAAAGGCACCGCCAACGAAGCCATCGGCAAGGCCAAGCAGGGCATCGGCGAAGCCACCGGTTCTGAGCAACTGCAGGGCGAAGGCGTGATCCAGGAAGTCAAAGGCAAGGGCCAGAAGGCGATGGGCGACACCAAGGAAGCTGCCAAGGAAGCCCTCGACAAGGCCGCCAACGCGGCAAACAAGAATCTCTGATCGCGCTGATTGCGTGAAACTGAAAGACCGGCTCTTTGGGGCCGGTCTTTTGTTGTTATCGTCATGGCCGGGCTTGTCCCGGCCATCCACGACTTACTTTCTGTCCGCGTGAGAAAGAAAGACGTGGATGCCCGGCACAAGGCCGGGCATGACGGAGAGGTTCAGGCTTAGCACCGCTTGCCCATCACGGCCGGATGGACAACGTTTGAAGCGAGCAGCGGTTACTTCACCGCCAGCAATTCGACATCGAACATCAGCGTGGCGTTGGGCGGGATGACGCCGCCGGCGCCGCGCGCGCCATAGCCCAGCGCGGGCGGAATGATCAGCGTGCGCTTGCCGCCGACCTTCATCGAGGCGACACCCTCGTCCCAACCCTTGATGACGCGGCCCTGGCCGATCGGAAAATCGAACGGCTCGTTGCGGTCGACCGAAGAGTCGAACTTCTTGCCCTTCTGGCCATTTTCATAGAGCCAGCCGGTGTAGTGCATGACGCAGGTCTGGCCGGGTTTCGGCGACGCGCCGGTGCCGACCGTGCTGTCGATGATCTGCAAACCTGAAGCTGTGGTCATGGGTTTTCCTGCGGTCTGGGCCGATGCGATTGTGGGAACGAGAGGTAAAGTAACGGCAGCCGCGACGGCTGTGAACGCAGTCTGGATGATCGTGCGCCGGGAAGATCGCATCTAGTTACCTTTCTCGATAAGTCGGAACGTGTCTAGCGCAACGGACCTGATGTTGTCACCCCGTCGGCGCGGGAAATACCCACGGAATCGACGCCATTCCGGTGTGGTCCATCAGCGCTTTTCCGCAACTTCTGCAACCCGATCGGACAGCTTCGCTATCGCCCTGCTATTTCATCTTGACGCCGGGCTCCCGGCCCCAAACCCGCAATTGACCCAGCTTGCCGACAAAGCCTGCCACGTCCTTTGGCGAAGCCAGAGCAATAAAGCCTTCGTCGATGTCGGCCTTTCCGATCCCGGCTTTCGCAAACAGCGGTGTTGCCGCTTCCACGTGACCGATGAACTTGCAATGAGCGAACGCATCGGCGACGAAATCCCGCGCGGTGGATTCCTGCAGCAGATCGTCCATTGCGGAAGCCGCCGGCAGCAGTGCAACCGCATCGTACAATACCGAGGGACCGCCATCGATCATCTGATCAGCCTCGATCCAGCTCCCGTCGCCGGCCTTGGCTGCTCCCACCCTCGGGGCGATGATTTCGAACGTGGCGCCTTCCTTGGTGAGCGCCTTCTGCAACGCTTTCAGCAACGCAGCATCGGTGCCGTCGGTGACGAGAATACCGAGCTTGCGGCCTTCGAACCGTTGCGGCCCGTTCTCGACGATGCTCAGTTTCGACGACGGATCGAGGTCCTGCCGCGTCGGCATTGCCGCAGCGGCCGGTTTGGGCATCGCTTTCAGCCCGAGCCCTGTGCCGACCCTGCCCGCCAGCGTCTCGTCGATGTTGAGCAAATGCGACACCATCCGTTCGCGAATAGCTGATGTTTTCACCTTGCTGAGTTCGAAGGTCAGCGCCGCCGCGATATGATGCTGCTCGCCGCGGGTTTGGCTGATCAGGAACTGCCGCGCCTGGCTGTAATGATCGGCGAAGCTCTCCGCGCGCAGGCGGCGTTTGGCGCCCTGCTCCACGTCCGCAAACGGCACGAAGCCGCGCTGCGGGGATTCGCGCGGGCCTTCGCCGAACGAGTTCGGCTGATAGTTGACGCGCCCGACCGGGTTGCGCATCGCCATATGACCATCCTGCTGGAAATGAGCGAACGGACATTTCGGCGCGTTGATCGGAATATGGGTAAAGTTCGGGCTGCCCAGCCGCTTCAACTGGGTATCGAGGTACGAAAAATTGCGCCCCTGCAGCAGCGGATCGTTGGAGAAGTCGACGCCGGGCGGCACGTTCTGGGTCATGAACGCAACCTGTTCGGTCTCGGCAAAGAAATTATCCGGCATCCGGTCCAGCACCAGACGGCCGACCGGGACCGGCGGCAGCATTTCTTCCGGAATGATCTTGGTAGGATCCAGCACATCGAACTCGAAACGGTCCGCGAAGGCCTGATCGAACAGCTGAAACTGCAGTTCCCATTCCGGAAAATTTCCGGCCTGTATCGCGGACCAAAGGTCGCGGCGATGGAAATCCGGATCGGCGCCGTTGATCTTCACGGCCTCGTTCCACAACACCGACTGTAGGCCGAGCTTGGGCTTCCAGTGGAATTTGACGAACGTCGACTCCTGCTTCGCATTGACGAGGCGGAATGTATGAACGCCGAACCCTTCCATGAAGCGGAACGAGCGCGGAATGGCCCGGTCCGACATCACCCACATGATCATGTGCATGCTTTCGGGGGTGAGACTGATGAAATCCCAGAAATTGTCGTGGGCGGATTGGGCCTGTGGAAACGCGCAGTCCGGCTCTTCCTTCACCGCATGAACGAGGTCCGGAAACTTGATCGCGTCCTGGATGAAGAACACCGGAATGTTGTTGCCGACGATGTCCCAATTGCCTTCCTGCGTATAGAGCTTGACGGCAAACCCGCGCACATCGCGCGCCAGATCGAACGAGCCCTTTGCGCCCGCCACTGTCGAGAACCGCACAAAGGCCGGCGTTCGCTCGCCGCCGCGCTGAAACAGGTCGGCACGGGTGTATTTCGAAAGCGGCTTGTAGTTCTCGAAGAAGCCGTGTGCGCCGTAGCCGCGGGCATGAACCACCCGCTCCGGAATGCGCTCGTGGTCGAAGTGGAAGATCTTCTCGCGGAAATGGAAGTCTTCGAGCAGCGTTGGTCCGCGGGGGCCGATCTTGAGCGAGTTCTGATCGTCCGACACCGGGCCGCCCTGGGCGGTGGTCAGCACCGGCACATCACCTGTCGCGACCTGATGCAGTTCGCCGCCCTCGCCGCGACTGGGTTTCTGATCGTGAATCGTTACCGATCGGGCGGATATGGCTTTGCCGTTGGCGGCGGAACTGGAAGATTTGGCCATGAATTTTCCTTGTTAAGACAACGGCACCAGGTTTTGAGGATCAGCTCGGCGCGTTGCACGCCGACACCCATGCAGAGCGCGACTGCAAGCCGTGCAGCAACAGATCGTCCAGGGTCTTGATGTCTTTTGAAGACAACCCCATTTGCATCTCCCGATTGAACATTTTGAAACCGAGGCGCGTTAAACATTTCAGGACGGTCAAATGTTCCTGTCGGCGATTCACAAATGGGACGAGCTAGGTTTCAGACCTCATGTCGCGGAGCTTGAAGGCGAGCACGCTCGCCGAAAGGGCAGCGCCGACGCCGTTAGCAGCGACAATGACCCAGTCGCCTTTCAGCAATCCGTAAGCGATCCAGCACACCAGACCCGACGTCAGAACGACCAGCATGGTTAGCGAAAGATCGGCGGTCGATCCGCGCGGCCACGCCTTCTGCACCTGCGGAATATACGACAGGGAAGTAAGAGCGGCGGCGCAGGCTCCGATCCACGGAGCGAAGTCCTGGATCATTTCGATCGCGCCTTAAGTGAATGGGGTGGATCCGGAGCCTCACTGCGGGGCCCCAGATCTCTAACGATTCATGAATAGTGCGAGAAGTAGAATGATCGGAAGCGGAATTCCGATCAACCAGAGAAGCGCGCCTTTACCGAAACCCATGTCGGCCTCCATGCATTGATGACTGGACAACGCGTGGCGAAGAGAGGGGTTCCGACAATGCAATCCTTCAGCCGATCAGTCCGCCATCCCGGTCCAGCGCGAAATCGCGCAGCAACGGCGAGGTCGCGCCCGCGATCAAATCGCCGATCAAATGCGCGGCGAGATAGCTGAACGTGATTCCGTTGCCGCCATAGCCGTACGCGGCAAAGACGCCCTTTTGCCCCGGCACCGGGCCGATCAGCGGCAGGCCGTCGCGCGTGGTGTCGAACGTGCCGGACCAGCGGAATTCGATTTCGGTGTTCGCGATCGGCCATAGCGCCGCAAGCTTTTGTGCGAGAATCCTGGACTTCTCGGGGATCAGGCGGTCGCGCGCCTCCGGCTCGATCACATCCTCGCTGTCCTCACCGCCGATGATGATCCGCCCGGCCCGCGTCGTGCGCGCATAGTGATAAGCCTTGCTGTTCTCCCAGATCAGCACGGCGTCTTTCCAGATGTTCTGCGGTTGCGGCGTGGTGGCAATCGCCCAGCTCGACGACACCGCGTGCACGGTCGAACGGACGATATCGGGCATCGTATAACCGGTCGCGAGTATCACCGAACGCGCCTCGATCTCGCGGCCATTGGCCATGGTGACACCGACTGAACGTCCCGCAGGATCGAACGCCACAGCCTCGCCATCGAACAGACGAGCGCTACGCGCAACGCAAGCGTTGAGAAGCCCGCGCGCCAGTTGCATGGGATCGGAATCGGCGGCGCCCGGCGAGACAATTGCGCCTGCGCGCGCAAATCCAAAAATCTCCAGCAGCCTGGCATGGTCGAGATAATCGCCGGGCAGACCGGCGCGTTGGCGCAAGCGATGTTCTTCGATCAATTCACCTCCGGTGTCACCGGCCGCCAGATAAAGCGCATCCCTGTCATGCATGTCGCAGGCGATGCCGAGCTGTGCTACCAGCGATTTCAGGCCGGTGACCGCGTTCAGGCTGGCGCGATAGGCGCGCGACGCGCGCTCGAAGCCATAGGCGTCCGTCAGTTCGGTGAGAGAGCGGTCGATTTCCCACAGCAGCATCGAGGTGCTGGCTGCGGTGCTGCCGCGACCCGGCAACTCGCGATCGACGATCACGACGTCGAGGCCCTGGCGAGTCAGGCGTTCGGCGACCAGCGATCCGGTGATCCCCGCGCCGACGACCAGCGCGTCGCATTTGAGATTCTCGCTGACCTCACGACGCGCCGGATGTGCGGCCGCCGCAAACCACGGCGATTGTCCGCCGTGCAGATCGGCCTGTTCGCTGTCGTCGGTATCGAGAACGCTGATCACGGACCTCAGGGGGCTGACGCAGGACAAACCGGCGCACGTCCGCGCCCATCGCTTAACGAAAGCGATGGGGGTCTGGTTCCGTTGTGTGGGGTAGACCGGGGCCAGTAACCTCTGCCCCGATAGCCTTAGTATCCGAGTGCGCAGCCATCCTTGCGGGGATCGGAGCCGCCGACCAGCGTGCCCTTGTCCCAGTCGATCCAGATCGCCTGGCCGCCGCCGAGCGGGCCGACCACACTGGTGGTCTTGTGCCCGATCTTCCTCAGGCCCTCGACGATATCAGCCGGCACGCTGTCCTCGAGCTGGTAGACGCCCTCGTAGTGCAGGCCCCGCGGCATATCGATCGCTTCCTGCACGTCGCAGCCATAGTCGATCATGTTGGTCAGCACATGGCTCTGGCCTACCGGCTGATACTGCCCGCCCATCACGCCGAACGGCATTAGCGCGCGGCCGTTTTTGGTCACGAGGCTCGGGATGATCGTATGCAGCGGCCGCTTGCCCGGCGCGATGCAATTGGGATGGCCGGGCTGGATCCGGAATCCGCCGGCGCGGTTCTGCAGCAGCACGCCGGTGTTGTTGGAAACGATCGCCGAGCCGAACGAGTGCGCGATCGAGTTGATGAACGAGCAGACGTTGCGGTCCTTGTCGACCACCGTGATGTAGACGGTGGACGGATTCATCGGCGGCGCGACGTTGGGCAGGTCGAGCAGTCCGTCCATCCGGATCTTGCTGATGTGCTCTTCGGCGAACTCCTTGGCGAGGATGCCGGCAACATCGACGTGAACCTGCGCGGGGTCGCCGATATATTGCTCGCGCATCATGTAGGCGATGCGCGCGGCCTCGGCCTCGAGATGAAAACGCTCGACGCTCAGCGCGGGATATTTCGTCAGGTCGAAGCGCGAGAGGATGTTGAGCATGACCAGCATGGTGATGCCCGGGCCGTTCGGCGGGCACTGCCAGACGTCGTGGCCCTTATAGATGGTGCCGATCGGCGACGTCGTCTCGGTAGAGTGGGCTGCGAAATCCTCCAGCGTGTGCAGGCCGCCGATGCCGCGCAGGGTATCGACCATGTCCGCGGCGATCTCGCCGGTATAGAACGCGTCGCGGCCATTCCTGGCGATCGCGCGCAGCGTCTTGCCCAACTCAGGCTGGTGGATCACATCACCGGCGGAGGCGGGCTTGCCGTGCGGCAGCAAATAGCGCTCGGTGTTGGTGCCGTTCTTGAGTTTCTCGAAACCGTTCTTCCAGTCGAAGGCGATGCGCGGGGCGACGATGTAGCCTTCTTCCGCGGCCTTGATCGCCGGCTGCAGCAGGGTATCGAGGCCCATCTTGCCGTGGTCGCGCAGGATCGTATCCCAGGCGTCGATGCTGCCCGGAATGCTGACGGCGTGCGCCGAGGTCAGCGGCACCGAGTTGATCTTGCGCTCCAGATACCACTCGGCGTTTGCCGCCATCGGCGCGCGGCCGGAGCCGTTATAGGCGACGATCTTTCCTTCGCCCTTGGGCTGGATCAGCGCAAAGCAATCGCCGCCGATGCCGGTCGATTGCGGCTCGATGACCCCAAGCAGCGCGCAGGCCGCGACCGCGGCATCCGCGGCGGTGCCGCCCGCGCGCATCACGTCGACCGCCACCAGCGCCGCGGCGGGATGCGAGGTCGCCACCATCGCGTTCTGGGCATGGACCGTCGAGCGGCCGGCGAAATGGAAATTCCTCATCAGGAAAGCTTTCTTTTCAGCGTTTTCTTTGGCCACGCCAAGGGTCGGGCGCGGGCTAACCGTGGGTTCTTGGCATATTCATCCCGGATTGGGCAATGGCTGGTATGCCAGAGATTTCACCACGAGGGCAGGCCGGCAAACGCAGGGGGTAGCGGCTGATTTTGCAGGGTTTCCCACTCGCTGCCCGCCTGATACACGGTCGCGATGCCCCTCAAGGTCGCCACCTTCTATCAGTTCGCCGCGCTGCCGGATTTCCGGGAACTGCGCGAGCCCCTGCGCGCGTTCTGCGCGGGCCTTGGGCTGAAAGGCAGCGTGCTGCTGGCGCATGAGGGCATCAACGGCACGATCGCCGGCGAACCTGCCGCTATCGACGCTCTGGTCGAGGAGTTGCAAGCAGGCGCCCTGCTCGGCGGCCGGCTCGACAATCTCGAACTCAAATTCTCCCAAGCCGCCACGATGCCGTTTGCGCGGCTGAAGATCCGGCTCAAGAAGGAAATCGTCACGCTGGGCGACGCGATTGCCGACCCGACCCGGCAGGTCGGCACCTATGTGGAGCCGGCCGACTGGAACGCGCTGATATCAGCGCCCGATACCCTCGTGATCGACACCCGCAACGCCTTCGAGGTCGCGATGGGGACGTTCGAAGGCGCGCTCGATCCCGGCATCAGGAGTTTTGGGCAGTTCAAGGATTTTGCCGCGCGGCAGCTGGATCCCGCCAAGCACCGCAGGATCGCGATGTTCTGCACCGGCGGCATTCGCTGCGAAAAGGCCAGCGCCTATTTGCTGGCGCAAGGATTTAGCGAAGTCTATCACCTCAAGGGCGGCATTCTTCGTTACCTGGAAGGCGTGCCGAAAGAACAAAGCCGCTGGCGCGGCGAATGCTTCGTGTTCGACGAGCGCGTAGCGCTTGGGCATGGCTTGCAGGAACGGCAGATCAGCGAGGGCTCTCATGAGTGAAGCCAATGCACTTGGCGAGCGCATCGACGCGCTGGAGATGCGGCTGACGTTTCAAGACGTAACCATCGAGACGCTGAACCAGACCATTACCGAACAGTGGAAGCAGATCGACGCCCTGACGCGCCAACTCGCGGAGCTGAAGGAGCGGCTGCAGGACGCCGAAAGCAACATCACCGGTCCGGTCAACGAACGGCCGCCGCATTATTGAGACAACAAATGGAAACGGCCCCCGCCAGGGAGGCCGTTTCGTCAAACTCAACGCTGGTCAATAAAAACCAACGCTGCTTAATACCGTTCGCGCTCGATGATGACCTTGCGGTCGGGGTCGTAATCGCGCTTGCGCTTGATCACGACGGTCTCGTCGCGATCACGGTACTCACGCTCGCGGATCACCTCACGGTCGCGATAGCGGTCACGGTCGACGCGGCCGACGGTGACGCCAGCGCCTCCCGTTCCAACGCCGACACCGACGCCGACATCCTGCGCACTCACCGGCTGAACGAAGGAAATTCCGGCTACCGCGACGGCAGCCATTACAAGATGCTTGATCATCGCATGTTCCTCTCTGTGGATTTATCTCTGTGAGTTATCTGGGAGCAATTCGGGGTGATATGAATCGTTCCGGCGCAATCACGCACGCTGCAATTGCACTACGCGTGCATGCCAAACCAGATCGCGAGCGCGATCATGGCAGCCACGATCGCGGCCCAGACCACCGGCGCGGCTTGCTTCGAACTGCCGCTACGCGGCGAGTTGTTGGCGGCGTGGTTGAATTCAGTCTTCATCACATCACCCGCCAATAAGTGCTAGCGGAAAACCGCGAGTACCTTGTCCCACAGCGTTTCGTTGGCGCGATCGCCGTCATGTTTCGACGGCGCCGGTTGCGCGGCGCTGGCGGGGTCGGAGGCGGGGAAACTGCCCTCCAGCCCGGCA
Organism: Bradyrhizobium sp. AUGA SZCCT0158; assembly: GCF_018130065.1. Lineage (GTDB taxonomy): Bacteria > Pseudomonadota > Alphaproteobacteria > Rhizobiales > Xanthobacteraceae > Bradyrhizobium. The sequence goes on from NZ_JAFCME010000008.1 coordinate 117,320, forward strand.
TCGAGCTTTTCGTGCATTTCCCGATCGGCCAACAGCGCCTCACGGGGGTCATCGGCGTGCTTGTCATGCGCCGCGGGATTGAATTTCTCAGCCATGTCGTCCTCCATGGGAATACAACGTCGGCGATTGGCCGCAGTTCCGCTTTGCTCATGCCGAAAAAACGTTCCAGCAAGCGGAACTTGCGCCGGATTCCGTCGTATGCCGGTGCAGCGGTTGCGATACAGGGAAATCCCGAGATTGCGCTGATATGTCCGCCCCTGAAGAGCCGCTCCCCGCCCCTTTGCTCCGAATGCCAGATGAGAATGATACCGAGTTCCGCTAGCCAGACTCCGCGAATGTGGGAGTGTCGGCGCTGCGGCCATAAGAACCCGCTTCAGAAAACCACTAGCTTTCAGCCTGGCCGCCGCTTCCTGCGACGCCACCGAAAAACAGCGCGGACAGCTGCTTCATGACGACCCGAGCATGATCGTTGTCCAGCTCCAACTTCGCGCAAAGCAACCCTTTGACGGGAGGCAGCGGCGGCAAATAGTATTCCTTTGCGTAAACCAGGTCTGGCGGAATCATGCGTCTGGGAATTGCGGTAATGCCGATGCCCGCCCTTAGCGCCGCCAGCTTCGCATGAAAATCGGGGCTATTGAAAACAATCCTGTAGGAAAGCCCCTGCTTCACCATCGTCCGTATCATCCAATCGTCACCGGGCCATGTCAGCAGCGGGATCGGCGCACCGGGACTGAGCACAAAGTCTTTCGAACGTACCCAGAGCATCGGATCTTCGCATTCATTGATGACCAGCTCTTCGACCTCGGCCTTGATCGCCTCATTCTCATAAATGCAGGCCATGTCGATATAGCCGTCGGTCAATCCCTTCCCGATCGCCGTCGAATGATCCGTGTGGATCATGATGTTGGCCATTGATTGCTGCGTTTGATGCTTGACGAACTCCGGGACGAACAGAGTACTTAGTCCGAGCCGCAGTGGTTTCGGACCGATAGTGTTACCACCGAGCCGCAACATCTGATCGTTCGCTTCGAGAATTCGTCGCGCATGGTGCAAAGCAAGCTTGCCAAGCTCGGTGGTCGTCGTCCCATTGGCCGTCTTCACAAACAACGAGCCGCCGATCATGCTTTGCAGCCGTTTCACCTGCGAGCTTATCGCCGGCTGGCTCAATCCCAGCCGCTCACCTGCTTTGGACAGGCTTCCGGTCTCTGATATGGCGACGACGGTACGAATGATCTCGATTGGAATATGCATGTGAAAATTTTGTCGGTGCGTCAAAACGGTCCTCCACAACCGCACTAATGGCCCCCGCCCCCGGGATCAATAAGAATCAATATTGGTATTGCAGGCGGTTGTACGCCAATATGTTTACTATCCAACAGGAAAACACATTCCATGTGACCGCTAGGGTGCATATCCCGTATTTGTCCGGGCGCGTCCTTTCGATCGGGCATCCGCCGCAGCATTGCGCGCATTGATGGACCCATAAAAAGCTGAGGTCTCACAGCAATGGATCAACCGCTCCAATTCTCAGAAGAAGTTTTATAGCGCGTGTTCACCCATCCCTGAGATGCTGAACGAAAATCAGCATCGTGAGGTACAGGTGATGCGTAAACTGGTTCGTTGCTGCCGTGGCGTATCTGCGATCGAGTTTGCGATACTGGCGCCGGTGTTTCTGTTGCTGGTATTCGGAATAGTTGTCTTTGGCGCCTATCTGGCCATGGTCCACGGCGTGCAGCAGCTGGCCGCCGAAGCCGCCCGTTCGTCCATTGCGGGGATGAATGATAGCGAGCGAAGGAGTCTCGCCGCGAGTTACGTCACCGCCAATGCATCGACCTATCCACTGCTTACGGCGAATGCGCTCTCCGTCAATGCCGCTGCATCGGCCGACGACGCCAACGTATACGTCGTCACGGTAAACTATGACGCGTCGCGTAGCTTCATCTATCAATTGCCGTTCGTTCCTGCCCCGCCATCCACGATCGTCCGCTCCGCGGCGATCCCGAATGGAGGGTTCTGACTTGATAACGAAGCCGATATTCCGGCGGTTTCGCGCCGACGAGCGGGGCAACATAGCCATCATGGGTGCCGGCCTGATGGTCCTGGTGATCGGATGCACCGCGCTTGCGGTTGATCTTGGAACGATCTTCGCTGACCGGCGCAAGACCCAGAGCACCGCCGACCTCGCTGCCATTGTTGCTGCCAGCAATCTTTCCAATGCGGTGAACGCTGCGACGGCGACGGTCGTGAAAAACAACTATCCCGCAAGCTCGATGGTAAAGCTCGAACTCGGAACATACACTGCCAACAGCGCCGTTTCGCCGCAGACCCGCTTCGTGACACCGGGGGCCGGCACCGCGAATGCAGCACGCGTAACCTTGAACACCCAGACGCCGCTGTACTTTGCACGCGTCTTCACCGGCACCAACCAGTTCACGATAAAGACTTCAGCCACCGCGTCGTCGACCGCCATCGCGTCGTTTGCCATCGGCTCGAGATTGGCATCGGTGAATAACGGATTGATCAACGCCATGCTCGGCGCGACCCTCGGAACCAATCTGTCGCTATCGGTGATGGACTATGAAGCCCTCATCAGCGCTCGCATCGACGCGCTGGATTTTCTCTCCGCGTTGGCGACACGCATCAACCTGACCGGCGCCACCTACGACAGCGTGCTCACCAGCAACGTTAAAGTCGCCGACATCATCGCGGCGGCATTGACCACCCAGCAGACCGCCAATGGAGCGAACGCCGCGACAGCTGCGTTATCGACGATCTCGCAAGCCGTCTCCAGCAGCACGACAAAAATCAAGCCGGGATCACTGATCGACGTCGGTCCGTATGCCAATCTCCCTACGGGACAGAAAGCCAAGGTTGGCGTCGGCGTGTCGGCGCTTGATCTGGTGTCAGCCACGGGCCAGGTCGCAAATGGCACAAACCAGATCGCAACTTCCGTCAATCTCGGTTTGCCGGGCATCGCCAGCGCCTCCCTCACCGCGACCATCGGTGAGCGGCCGGTCGGCTCCGGATGGATTGCGCTCGGTACGAAAGGCGCCAGCGTGCATACTGCGCAGACCCGCATTCTGCTGTCGGTACAATTGGTCGGCAGCGGCGCTGTTCCCGTGGTCAATTTACCGCTGTACGTCGAAATAGCGTCCGGCACGGCCACGCTCAACGCCCTGAACTGCGGACGCCCGAATATCAACACATCGACCGTCACGCTCGGCGTAACGCCCGGAATCGTCGATGCATGGATCGGCAACGTGACGACAGCCGAGCTGAAGAACTTCACAAGCAAGCCGAACCCGCCCGCAGCCACGCTGGTCAATCTGGGTGCAGTGACAGTCACCGGTCGCGCCCACGCCGGGATGGGCAACACGACCGCCAAGAGCGTCGACTTCAGCTACTCGGACATCCAATCCCAGGTCAAACGGACGATGACGACCACGAACTTCACTTCGTCCCTCACGTCGAGCCTGCTTGGGGATCTGTCGCTGTCCGTGAATGTGGGCCCGTTAGGACTTCCCGTTCCCGGACTCGGCTCGACCGTCAGCGGCATCCTTGGCGGTGCGACCGGTTCGATCGATCAATTGCTGGCCTCGGTGCTTGCGACGCTCGGTGTGGGTATCGGACAGGCCGACGTCTGGGTGCTTGGAATCCGCTGCGACGGAGCCGTGCTGGTAAACTAGCAATCCTCTCTGAAGGTTGAACCGGATTGGGGAATCCGGCGCTTCTCGATAACCATCGATTGAATAGCGATAGCCATCAAACGCTTGGCCAAGCCTCAACTGGCGTGTATCAGGAACGGCGTCTCTTACCCGATACATGGCTGGAACCAACGTTTGACCTCCTCTCCAACAATCAAACCGTTTCTCGACGTATTGTCCGGCCACCGTCAGCCGGTGCCGCCGGTCTGGATGATGCGGCAGGCCGGGCGTTATCTGCCCGAGTATCGCGAGCTGCGCGCCAAGGCCGGCGGCTTTCTCGATCTGTGCTTCACGCCGGAATACGCCGCCGAGGTGACGCTGCAGCCGATCCGCCGTTTCAACTTCGATGCCGCGATCATCTTTTCCGACATTCTCGTCATCCCCTACGCGCTCGGCCGTTCCGTACGCTTCGAGGCCGGCGAAGGCCCGCGGCTCGATCCCCTGGATACGCCGGAGCAAGTGACGAGCCTGGCCACGCAGGCCGACTTCAGCAAACTTGAACCGGTGTATGAAGCGCTGCGCCGCGTTCGCCGCGAGCTTGACCCCAACATCGCGCTGATCGGCTTCTGCGGCGCGCCGTGGACGGTGGCGACCTACATGGTCGCAGGCCAGGGCACGCCGGACCAGGCGCCGGCCCGGATGATGGCCTATCGCCATCCCCAGGCGTTTTCGAAGATCATCGACGTGCTGGTCGAGAATTCGATCCAGTATCTGCTCGGCCAGCTCAAGGCCGGCGCCGACGTGCTGCAGATTTTCGACACCTGGGCCGGCGTGCTGCCGCCGCGCGAATTCCAGCGCTGGTCGATCGAGCCGGCCAAACGCATCGTCGCGGGCGTGCGCGCGCAAGTGCCCGATGCCAAGATCATCGGCTTTCCCCGCGGCGCAGGTGCAATGCTGCCCGCTTACGTCGAAGCGACCGCCGTCAATGCCGTCAGCATCGACTGGGCGGCCGAGCCGTCATTGATCCGCGAGCGCGTTCAGAACCGCGTCGCCGTGCAGGGCAATCTCGATCCGCTGGCGCTGATCGCCGGCGGTGCGGCGCTCGATCGCGCGGTCGACGACGTGCTGGCGAATTACGCCAGCGGCCGGCTGATCTTCAATCTCGGCCACGGCATCCAGCCAGAAACGCCAATCGCGCATGTCGAGCAGATGATCAAGCGGGTGCGGGCGTATAAGGGCTAGCGCGCATCCTCTAAAATCATATCCGAGGCTTTTTCGGCGATCATGATGGTCGGCGCGTTGGTATTGCCGGACATCAGGTCCGGCATGATGGAGGCATCGACCACGCGCAGGCCCTCGATGCCGCGCACGCGCAAGCGCTGATCGACCACGGCCAGCGGATCGTTGCCCATCCGGCAGGTCGAGGTCGGATGATAGACCGTGCTGCCGGTGCGGCGGCAGAAATCCAGCAACTCGTCGTCGCTCGCGACTTTCGGGCCGGGATCGACCTCGCCGACCGCAAATGGCTTGAGCGCCGGCGCCGCGAGAATCTTGCGCAATATCCTGATGCCGTCGATGAAGGCGCGGCGGTCGGTTTCGGTCGCGAGATAATTGATACGGATTTCCGGCGCCACGCTCGGGTCCGCGCTCTTGATGCGCAGCGAGCCGCGGCTTTCGGGACGCAGCTGGCATACCGAGGCCGTGAAGCCCGATTGCGCATGCAGCTTCTCGCCCATCTTGTCGGTCGAGAACGGCAGGAAGTGAATCTGGATATCGGGCGAGGCCAAACGGGGACTGGTCTTGAAGAACGCGCCCGAGGTGCCGGCCGCGATCGTCAGCGCGCCCTTGCGGAACGCCGCATATTGCAGACCGGCCATCACTCGCCGAACCGGGTTGTTGACGATGTCGTTCAGCGTGATGGATTGGGCGCAACGCGTCACCAGGCGGACCTGCAAATGATCCTGCAGATCGTTGCCGACACCTTGCGCGTCGAGCACCACTTCGATGCCGTGGCTCTTCAGGAGGTCGGCGGGGCCGACGCCGGAGAGCTGCAGCAATTGCGGCGAATTATATGCGCCGCTGGAAACCAGGATTTCCTTGCGCGCCCGTGCAATGCGCACGCGGCCTTCCTGCTTGTACTCGACCGCTTTGGCGCGGCGGCCTTCGAACAAAATGCGCTGCGCCAGCGCCGAGGTTTCGATGTGCAGATTGCTGCGGTTCTTCGCGGGGCGAAGATAGGAGAACGCCGAACTGGCGCGGCGGCCGCGCCGCGTCGTGGTCTGGAAGAATCCCGCGCCTTCCTGGGTCGCGCCGTTAAAATCCGGATTGGTCGGGATGCCGACTTCAGCGGCTGCGACAACGAAAGCTTCCGACAAGGGATCGTGATGCCGCCAGTCCGACACCGGCAGCGGACCGCCGGAACCGTGATACTTGTCGCCGCCGCGTTGTTGATTTTCGGCCTTCTTGAAATAGGGCAGCACGTCGTCATAGCCCCAGCCGGCATTGCCGCGCTGGCGCCAGCGATCATAGTCCTCGTGCTGGCCGCGCACATACAGCAGGCCGTTGATCGAGCTCGATCCGCCCAGCACCTTGCCGCGCGGCTGAAACACCTGCCGGCCGTTCAAGCCCGGCTCGGGCTCGGTCTGGTACATCCAGTTGAGGGATTTTTCCTTGAACAGCTTGCCGTAGCCGAGCGGCACGTGGATCCAGAGATTGCTGTCCTTTGGTCCGGCCTCCAGCAACAACACCGAATGCTTGCCGTCCGCGCTCAGCCGGTTGGCGAGCACGCAGCCGGCCGAGCCGGCACCGACGATGACGTAATCGAATTCGGAAGCGTCGTTATTATTGTTCATTGGTTCCCCCGGGCACTATCCGGCGTCCCTCCTCCCTATGCAACGATGTGGGATGATCACGGGCGATGCACCGTTCGGGTGCATCGCCACACAGGATGCCAGCCATGGAAAACAGGTAGCGGGGGCGTCCGATAGGGTCAAGTTGCCGCAAGCTTTGAGAAATCCGGCGGGCGGCGCTCGGCGAATGCCGTGAAGGCTTCGCGCGCCTCCATCGTCTTCAACCGTTCCGCGAACCGTTCACTCTCTGCCAGTATCTGCGCCATCAACATCTCGGGATTGCGCATCAGCCGCTTGGTCGTGCTGACGGCACCGGCCGGTTGCCTGGCGAGACGTCCCGCAAGCGCCTTTGCCTCGGCATCGAGCCGGTCGAGCGGCACGACGCGGTTGGCAATGCCCCACGCAAGCGCGGAGGCAGCATTCACGGCCTCACCAAGCGCAAACATCTCAAAGGCGCGCGCATAACCGATCCGAAGCGGCATCAGCAGGCTGGAGGCGGCTTCCGGCACCAGTGCCAGATTGACGAACGGCGTTGAAAGCAGCGCGTTTTCGGCCAGCACCACGAGATCGCAATGCAGCAGCATCGTGGTCCCGACGCCGACGGCGCGTCCGTGGACCGCGGCAACCAGCGGGCGGCTGGATTGTGCGAGCGATTTCAGGAAGCGGCTGACGTGGCGCTCGCCCTGCATCTGGCCGGTGGCAATCGCCGCGAACTCGCCGACGTCGTTGCCGGCAGTGAACATGTCGCCTTCGCCCCGGATCAGGACCACGCGGACGGCGGGATCGGTCTCCGCACCCTGGATCGCGTCCGCCAGCGCGCCGTACATCGCGTTTGTCAGCGCGTTCTTCTTGTCGGGTCGCGCCATCGTCAGAATCAGAATGCCGCCGTCGTTTTCGATTTTGATGTGTTCGGTCACTGCACTTCTCCTCTTGGAAACCTGGTTTGAAAACTGGTGAGCCAGCGCGCGACGATTTCGATTTCGGCGTCGGTGAATCCCTCGGCGAGGCGTGCGTTGATTTCGGCAAGCCCGGCCTTCGATTGTGCCAGTGCCACGCGCCCGACCGGCGTCAGCCAAAGCCGCCACGCGCGGCCGTCATCCGGATCGGCGCGCCGCTCGATCAGGCGAGCCGCCGTCATCCGGTCCACCAGGCCGCTGATGCCGGGCGGACCGAGGTCCAGCGCCGCACCCGCCTCGCCCATCAGGGCCCCGTCGTGTTGACCGAGGATAAAGAGCAAGCCGGATTGCGCGGCCGTCACCCCGTTCCTCTCTGTCTTCGTGGCGACCCATCGCTGCAGCCGCCGCTGCGCGACGTTGAGCAGGAAGACCAGCCGGCGGTCCGGGCGGGAGGTCACTTGCGGACGCGCTCCTGGGAATTTAGTTCGCATGCGAAATATCTACCCGAAGAATGTGATGTCGCACCCTCGGCACCGAGCGAGGTTGCGCGGCCGGCCCGCGCCGGCGAAGAAGGCGCCCGCTTCCACCCGGAATTCCTGCTCGACTGCGTACCAACCGGTCCCAAGGCGCGGCCCCGCCCAATGGAGCGGTCCAGGAGAGCGGCCAAGTGATTGGTTGCCCTTTGGTCCCGGCGGGAGGATGCTGTCGACCCTGGGCAAAGGGAGAGCGGCATGAGCAAGGCAAGCCTCGACAATCGCCACCGCAACCACGATGGCGAAATCAGCCACAAGCACGGCGCCACGCTGGTTGGCACGTTTCGCAAGATTTACGGACAGGGATTCGCCGCCGGTTATCCGGCAACCGAGAAGCTGAGCGACGTCTTGCTTCAGCTCAACGAGACCTCGCTGAGCCAGCTTCGCCGGGATTACGAAACCGGTCACCTCGAACACAAGATCGCGAAAACGGCGAAGTAGAGCCCCCGCCTCCGCAACTCTGTCCCAAACGTTCGCCGAACGCGACGGCAGCGGCCGCGTGTCGATCGATGACCAGATGTTTTGACGCGCTTTCTTCACGCCGCTTCGCCTGAAAACGCCGTCGACGATAGCAACAAGAGCAAGGATACCGTGATGAACCTGCCAACGCATTTGCTGCCGACCACCGTGGTCGGAAGCTATCCGCAGCCGGAATGGCTGGTGGACCGTGCGATGTTGTCGAAGGTGGTGCCGCGCACGCGCATGCATGCGATGTGGCGGCTGCCGCCGGAGCATCTGCAGGAAGCGCAGGACGACGCCACCATCGTGGCTATCCGCGACATGGAGCGCGCCGGCATCGACATCGTCACCGACGGCGAAATCCGCCGCGAAAGCTATTCCAACCGGTTTGCGACCGCGCTCGACGGCATCGACGACGAAAAGCCTGACATGATCACCTCGCGCAGCGGGCAACAGACGCCGGTGCCGCGCGTGGTTGGCCCGGTGAAGCGCAAGGGCCCGGTCGAGCTCCACGACATGGAATTCCTGCGCAGGAATACCGACCGCGCGGCCAAGATCACCCTGCCCGGCCCGTTCACGATGAGCCAGCAAGCCAGGAACGAGTTCTACAAGGACGACGAAGAACTCGCGATGGCGTTTGCGGAGGCCGTCAACGCCGAAGCGCTGGATCTGCAAAAGGCCGGCGCCGACGTGATCCAGCTCGACGAGCCCTGGGTGCGCAACAATCCGGACCTCGCAAGGCGCTATGCCGTCAAGGCCATCAACCGCGCATTGGCCGGCATCACTGTGCCGACGGTCGTGCATCTGTGCTTCGGCTATGCCGCGGTCGTGCCGGGTTCGACCAAGCCGGCGGGTTATTCGTTCCTCGCCGAACTCGCCGACACCAGCGCCGAACAGATATCGATCGAGGCCGCGCAACCGAAGCTCGATCTCGGCGTACTCAAGGATCTCTCATCGAAGAAGATCATGCTGGGCGTGCTTGATCTGGGTAATCCCGAGATCGAGACCGCCACCATCGTCGCCGATCGCATCCGCAACGGCCTCAAGCATGTCGCGGCCGAACGTCTGGTGGTGGCGCCCGATTGCGGCATGAAATACATGACGCGCCACGTCGCATTCGGAAAGCTGAAGGCGATGTGCGAGGCGGCTGCGATCGTACGCAATGAAATCAGCTAGGGCGCTTGCCCTCGCACTCAAACCTCGGCGTAAAGTTCGATGACGTTATCCTCGGGGTCGCGGAAGAACAGCGCGCGATGGTGCCAGCTCGGTATATCCCGGGGCGGGCTCAGGATTGTCACCCCCCTGGATTGCAACGTCGCATAACAGGAATCGATCAGATGCGGCGCAACCCGGAAGGCGAGCTGGACCGCGGCCGAGCCGGGGGGAAACGGACCATCGTGCCACGCAGCCCAGGGACCGCGCGGCCTCAAGGTGAGCAGCGCGGAGCCGACCTGAAAGCTGACCCAGTTCTCACTGTCGTGAGCGAGCGGAAAGCCCATCACGTCGAGATAGAACTGCTTGGTCTCCTGCATTTTCGAACACAGCAGAATGGTGTAGTCGAGATTGCGAATGTCACCCAGACTCATGCAGCTGCCATCCTTGAAAAATCGATCTGAAATGACTGGCCACGCCGCGAGACGGCCCAACGAAAATGATAGCTCTTATGGGACTACATCGTCAAAGCAGCTTGGCGCGGACGAACAGCGCGCGCAATGCGGCGGTCGCCTGCACCGTCAGCATCGCATCTTCAGCGGCGCCTTGCAGCGTACGGACCGCATCGGCGTGCAACGACTTGAACTCGATCCATTCGACCGAGCTGAGATTGGTGATAAACTGATAGGCCTGGCCGACGGTACCGATCGATACCGTCTTGCCGTTCAAACTGATCTTGAACGTGGCCCGCAGCGGCGTGTCGGAATTGGAGACGTTGTTCGCAGTCATGATGGCGACGTCGAACGCCGCGACGCGGTCAGTCCCTCGTTCAGGCTCGGCACCACGACGAGGCGCTTGACCTGCCCGTTTCGATAGGCCTGCAGGAACTTGTCGTATTCCTTGATCGAGACGCAGCCGTTGGAATCGCCATTGGGCCCGAGCAGATAGGAGTGCACCAGCAATCCGGTTCGTCCGAGCGTGTCGGCATCCCCCACCGGCGTCATGCGAAGCGCCGCGACACCATGAAACAGCTTCTCTCGCGGTTTCAGATCATAGACGTTCGGCGGCGTCGCCCCGACCATGCGCATGGCGACCGAGGCTGGGTTATCCATCAGGCCGCCGAGGCCTGAATGCGCCTCGAGCTTGACGCCGTTCGGCATATAAACGGTCCGCGCCGAGATGTCGTAGACGGCGGTCGTGCTGTCATAACCGAGCGCGCTGAGATCCGGCTTCTTGACGAACAAGCCGTCGCCCGGCGTTAGCGACGCCAGCGTAAAGCGCATCGGCACCATATCGGCCAGCTTCTGGAACATGGTCCGGTCGTCCGACCGCGCCGGCGGAGGCGGCGGCGGATCAACCCGTAGCGCCAGACTGGCTTCGGCCGGCCGCGACCTCGGCAGCGGAATCGCAGGTCCGGCTGGCGCTGCGGGCTGGTCGACCTGCGTGTCCGGCAATAGCTCGGCCAGCTGGCTTTCGATGTGACCGAACTCGGCGTCGAAATCCGTTCGCGCCGGACGGAAGACGGGACGCGAGGGATACCTGATCGACGACGCGTTGCGCGCCGATCCCGATCCGAACCTGTCATCGAACGAGAATGTACCGGCGCTGTTGGCGGCTTGCGGATTTCGTAGCCAGGCAACGAGATCAACATTCATCGACCAGGCGGCCAGCGCCGACGTCACCACGAGCAAGGCAGCGGCCAAGGCGGCCTTGCCGACCAATGGAAAACCGCGGCTCAAAGCAGGCCCGGTCGTGCTCGTGGTCCTGTAATCCATCCGTCCCCGGCTCGGCGCTTCGGAATCAGACCTGATTCCGCAAGGGATTCACCGAATAAGCCCAAATATAATGCAATTCAAAGTAAGGCATAATCGAGACACCGGACCGCGGCTAGGGTCATCCATCGAATTCGCCGCGACCCGGGCAATCTTGGTAAACAGCCGCCGGTTCCGGGTGTGACAATAATGGAGGCATGCTCAGGGCCGGATCGTCGGGCTGGTATTCGGCGCCGGCGCCTGTTCCAGCTCGGAATGGTCCGGCAGCTTGTCCGCATGCACTGATAGCGGGGGCCCGATCCAGATCGGATCGGCAAGATGGTCGCGGCGCGGATTCGTCGTGTTCGGATGGACCAGAACGCTCAGCCTGCCATGATTGAGCATCAGCCAGGGCACCAGTTCAGGGAACACCTCTTTGGCAAAGGCCACCTGATACATCGCCTGATCGTGGGGACCGACCTTGACGTCGTGCCAGCGGCCGATCGTCACCGAAAAGCGCTCGCCAATCCAGCCGCGCAACTGCTCGGCCTCGCCCCGCGTCGCCGCCGGATCGTAATAGATATGGGCATGGTAGCTGGCGATCTCGCTCAGAGGTCGCGGACCATCCTTCTCCGGCAACTCGCTCATCGCGACCGCTCCGTTTCCTGCCAATCAAATACAGCAGCAACCATCGCCTCAAGCGGCGGGAGGGTCAATCGGCAGATGCTCACCTTTCCGGCAGCGGCATTTGCGCTGACTTCAGCTGCGCCGTTTGCCGCCTTCGAAGACGGTCATCCCGGCGGCGGGATCGAGGTCGGTTTCGGTCGCCTCGGTGAGGCGCGCCATCATCATGTAGAAGCCGATCGTCATGATCGATTCGACGATCTCCTGCTCGGAGAAATGCGCGCGCATCCCGCCAAATACCGGCTCAGGCACACGCACATTGTCGACCACTTCCCGACCGAACGCCAGCAGCGCCTGTTCGGCTGCATTGAACGCGGCGTCGACGTAATTGCCTTGTTCGAGGCAGTCGATCTGCGGCTGCGTGACACCGACGCCGAGCGCGATCGGGACATGCTGGCGCCACTCATAGGCGCCGCCTTCCCGCTGCGCGGCCTGCAGGATCAGCAACTCGCGATTGACGTGGCTGAGCTTCTGCTTATGCAGGATGGAGTTGGCGAACCGCATCGCCGGAATGAAGTTGGTCTCGGCATGCGCCAGCATCCGGAAGATGTTGAGCTTGACCGGCATCCGGTCGAAAGCCGTGCGCATGTCGCCGCTGGTCTTCTCCGGATCGATCAGGGGTAGTCTGGCCATGTGCGTCTCCTGCGCTTGCTGTTTTTCTTTCGACGTTGACCGGGGATCAGCGAGGTCTGACGTCACGGATCGGATCGGAGCCGTCCCAGGCGGCCGCGATCTGCTTGATGTGCTCAAAGAAGCGTCCCTTTCCGCCGCTGATATCGGAGATCTCGATCACGGTGCCGGGATGGGATTCCGTATCGAAATAGCAGAAGCGGCCCTGCTCGCCGCCGATCTGGCCCTCGTGCCCGACCTTGTAGCCCAGCGACAACGCGCGGTCGTAGAGCGCCTGATATTCCCTCGTCCAGTACGACATGTGCTGCATTCCTTCGCGCTCGGAATCGAGAAACTCCTTGTACATGGAAGGCGCGTCATTCCGTTGCTGGATCAACTCGATCTGAAGATCGCCGGAATTGGCGAGCGCGATGCTCATCTCCACGCCGGACTCGGCACCGCGGTGACGGAAATAGTCGGTCTTGACCCGGTCGATATAGAACCAGGGCCCGACGCCCATCACGTTGATCCAGTGATCCATCGCGGCGTGGATGTCACGCACCACATATCCGTTCTGACAGACGGCGCCAAAAATGCGACTCATGTTTACCTCCGTTGCCGCGGACCTTAGTCCGCCTATTGCGGACCGCCGCGGCATCATTTCCCGTCAGCCGATCGAACGGCCGCCGTCGATCACGAGCTCGGTGCCCGTGACGTAGCGGCTCTCGTCGCTGGCGAGCCACAGAATGCCATTGGCGATATCTTCCGGCATCGCCTTGAACCCGAGCGGCACCGCGCGTTCGGTCAGCTTGTCCAGTGTCGGCCCGCGCGGCGGTCCCGAATTCGAGCCTGCCTCGGCGGTGCCGATCAGCGTATCCCAGATCGCGGTTTCGGTGATGCCGGGGTGAAGCGAGTTGACCCGCACGCCGTCCTTGGCAGCGGCGCATTCCAGCGCGACGGATTTTGTGAACAGACGGACGCCGCCCTTGGTCGCGCAATAGCCGGACACGTTTGGCGAGGCTTTGATTCCCGCGATCGAGGAAACATTGATGATGCTGCCGCCACCGCCTGCGCGCATCAGCGGAAGCGCGGTTTTGACGCCGAGGAAGACGCCATCGAGGTTGACGGCAACCTGCCGGCGCCAATCGGCAAGCGACATGCCGACGACCGGACTGGAGAGACCGATCCCGGCGTTGTTGACGAGAACGTCGAGCCGGCCGAACCGCGCCTTCGTCCTCGTTATCACCGACTGCCAGTCTTCCTCGCTGGTCACGTCGTGATGGAAGTATTCCGCCGCGCATCCGGCCGATCGCAATTCGCTTAGCAGGCGCTCGCCGTTCTCGTCCTGCAGATCGGTCGCGACGATCTTCGCGCCCTCGCGCGCCAACACGATGACCGCGCCGCGCCCGATCCCATTGGCGGCGCCGGTCACCAGCGCGACCTTGCCTTCGACCCGCCGTTTCATGCGCTCCGCCCGTTCACGCCAAATCCTCCCAGCCCGGCCGGGCGCTGTTCTTGGAAACGTTTCCACGATTGAGCTTGATGTTTCCATTGATGTCAATATTAATAGGTAAAGTACCTCAAATAACGTTTCCAGTAACACGTCGATTTTGATCTGCCAGAGTTCGAATCCAAACGAATCCGGGCGCTTAGGACGAGACAGCGGGCACGCAGGACCGATGGCCAGAACCCAGCCGACTCCATCCCTGCGCCCGACCATCCGCGATGTCGCCGCGCAAGCCGGCGTGTCGGTCTCTAGCGTCAGCCGGGTGTTGAACCGCGAGCCGCATACGAGTCCTGAACTGCACGCCCGGATCATGCGCGTGGTGGACCGACTCGGGTTCGAGCCACATTCCGCCGCGCAGGCGCTGCGCTCGCGCGCGAGCAACACGATCGGCTGCATGGTCTCGGATATCTCCAACCCGCTCTACAGCGAGATGGTCAACGCCGCGGAAGAGGAATTGCAACGCGCCGGCTACGTCCTGATGCTCGGCGCAACCCGGCACGCCGAGGAACGCGAGACCGCTTTCATATCCGCGGTGCGCCGGCGGCGGATGGATGGATTGCTGCTGTTCGCCGGAGACAACACTCACAAGGATTTCACCAGCGCGCTGGCCACGCTCGACCTGCCCTGTGTCGGGATCGACCGCGAGGTGCCGGGCGCGCCGTCGGTGCGCGCCGATCATCGCGGCGGCGGCTTTGAGGTGACGCGCTATCTCATCGGCCTCGGCCATCGCCGTATCGCACTGCTGACCGGGCCTGCGGCGGTGCTGCCGAGTACGGAGCGGGTAGCCGGATATCGGCAGGCGCATATTGAATCCGGACTTGATGTCGATCTCGATCTCGTGCGCCCCCAGGTGCACGGCTCGGGCATCGCCTTCAGCGACGTCTGCCAGTTGCTGCAGGGTCCTGCGCCGCCCACCGCTGTTATCACGCTGGGAACGCATATGCTCGCAAGCGTGATGGACGCGTTCGCCAGCAACGGCATTCGCTATCCGAGCGACATCTCGCTGGTGTGTATCGGCGACACGGATCTGGCCCGGCACGCGACGCCGGCAATCAGCACGCTGACATGGGACTTGAGCGAAATCGGCAGGATCGCCGCAAAAACCCTGCTTGAGCGGGTGCGCGACGGCGATCAGGCCCAGGACACGAGGCCGATTTATCTGCCGACCCGATTCATCCTTCGACATTCCTGCGCTGAGCCGCGCGCCAAATGATTTGAGAATCTACCCTGCCTACCTACCTGTTCTGGCGACCATCAAAAAAAGAAAACACCGGGAAACCCAAGGGAGTTGCGTATGAAGTTCCGCGTAATGCTGCTGACATTGCTGACGTTCGTATTGGCCATTTGTGCGGCACGAGCCGAAGATGCGTCGGACTACCCCTCCAGAAAAATCAAGATGCTGCTGCCGTTCGCGGCCGGTGGCGGCGGTGACGTGATCGGCCGGCTGCTGGCCGACAAGATGGGCAAGCGCCTGGGGCAGACCATTTTCGTCGAAAACCGCACGGGGGCGGCCGGCACCATCGGCACGCAGATGGTCGCGACCTCACCGGCGGACGGTTACACCATCATGATCGGCGGCATGACCACCCACGTCCTTGCGCCCGCGTCCTATGCGAACCTGTCCTATGACCCGATCAAGGATTTCGCGGTCATCGGCCGCATCGGAACGTCGGCGATCCTGGTGGTGGCCTCGAAGAATTTTCCGGCCAACGACCTGCGCGGCCTGATCGCGATGGCGAAAAAGGGCGACCAGATCCAGTACGGCACTTGGGGCGTCGGCTCGACCGGACATTTCTGCGCGGAGATCCTGTCGCAGAAGGCCGGCATCAAGCTCGAACACGTCCCGTTCAGCGGCGCGGCCAAGCTTGCCAATGACATGATCGGTGGCCACATCTCGCTCGGCACGCTGGACATGGCGACGGCGACGCCGCTGGTGAAGGATGGGAAATTAAAGGCGCTGGGCACGTGCGGGGATCGCTCGCCAAGCCTGCCTGAAGTCGCAAGCTACAAGGACCAGGGGATCGATTTTGAGCGCAGCCTGTCCTGGGTCATGTACGCGCCCACCGGCATTCCCGACATCGCCGCGAAGAAGCTTTCAGCAGCACTGCAGGAGTCGATCGCCGAAGTGGACATGACCGAAAGGCTGCTCGCGCTCGGCGTCACCGCGGACTTCATCCCTGGAGACCGGCAGCGCGACATCAATTTGCGCGACATCGAGGCCTGGAAGGTGGTCGCCAGAGAAGCCAAAATCGAGATCAAGTGAACGCGCGGGCGATCCGGCCGAATTGCCGGCACGCCGCGCCCGAAGCAGGTTCAGTTTTTCTTGCCGAACAGCACCGGAAGCTGGCGCGGGCCACGCACCGTGCCTTCCGACCAGGTGACCTTGCCGGCCGGATCGAGCTTGAAATCCGGAATCCGCTTCAGCCATTCCTCGATCGCGACCGTCATTTCCATGCGCGCGAGGTTGGAGCCGACGCAGCGGTGGATGCCGAGACCGAACGCGGCATGGCGGTTTTCCTTGCGGTCGATCACCACCTTGTCGGCATCGGGGAACATCGCGGGATCGCGGTTGGCCGCCGGGAACGACAGCAGCACCATGTTGCCCGGCTTAACCGGGCAGCCGCTGATGGTGGTTTCCTTCATCACTTCGCGCGCCATCGTGACCGGCGAATAGGCCCGCAGAAACTCCTCGATCGCGCTCGGCATCAATTCGGGCTCCGCGATCAGCCGGTCGCGGTCCGCGGGCGTATTCGCCAGATGCCACAGCGATGAGCCGATCGCGCTCCAGGTGGTGTCGATGCCGGCAATCAGCAGCAGGCGCAGCGAACCCAGCACCTGGGAATCTTCCAGCGGATTGCCGTCCTTGTCCTTGGCCTTCATCAGGGTCGAGATCAGATCGTCGGTCGGATGCGCCTTGCGATGCTCGATATGGCCGGTGAAATACGCGGTCATCTCCTGCACCGCCTGCACCAGCATGCTCTCGTTCTTGATGCTGAGCTCGAGGATCATGTGGATCCATTTGACGAAGAGATCGCCATCCTTCTCGGGAATGCCGAGCATGTGGGCGATGGCGCGCACCGGAACATGCTTGGTGTAGCGCGCCGCGGCGTCGCATTGACCGTCTTCGATGAATTCGTCGATCAGCTCGTTGCAGATGGCGCGGACCCGCGGCTCCAGTTTCGTCATCGCGTCCGGCGTGAACGGCGGCAGCAGCAATTGCTTGGCGGGCTTGTGCTCGGGCGGATCTGACGTGATCGGAGGCGCGGCGTTGCGCTGCACTTCCGGCCGCACGTCGCGCACGATGACGCGCCGCGAGGAGAAATGCTCGGTGTCGTAGGCGATCTCCTTCACCGCTTGATAGGTGGTTGGCAGATAGCAGCCAAGGAAACGCTTGGTGTGCACGACAGGGCATTCGCTGCGCAACTCGTCCCAGATCGGAAACGGATTCTCGGTCCAGCGCGGATCGGTATGATCGAAATCGTTGACCCAGTCGGTGACCGGAGGATGTTCGGGCATCATGCTGACGGAATCGGACATCGCGCAAATTCCTTTTGCTTGGTTCGTTCAGGACGAGCTTGATTTCAGGACCGGACTATCGCCGCTATTCTTCCTGCACTTCGATCGCGATTTCGGGGCAATTGGTCTGGGCGAGCCAGGCCTTGTCTTCCATGCCCGCGGGGACCGAACCGTCGCCGACTTCATGGGCATTGCCGAATTCGTCGAGCTCGAACAGTTCCGGCGCCAGCGACTTGCAGCGTGCGTGTCCCTGACATTTGTCCTGGTCGACGCGGATCTTCAGCTTTCCCGACATGCGAGCGCTCCTTCAAGCCGCGCGCGCTCGAGTGGCGCGTCGCATTTCCTCATGTTGATTTGGGCGCTGCCGGCCGCGGCCGGTCCGCCTCTTCAAGTTATATCCTATTACATTATCGTCGCGATTGTGCTGTCAAGCGGAAAGTTATAGATCATTACACTGAATGCCGCCTCGCCCCGCACGTAAAGCGCTCAACACCTATCACCATGGGGATCTCCGCGATGCCCTGGTTCAGGCCGCGCTCGGGGAAGTGGAACTCGGCGGCCCCGAAGCGATCAGCATCAGTGCGCTGGCCAAGAGGCTCGGCGTCTCGCAGCCGGCTCCCTACAAGCATTTTGCCGACCGCGAGAGCCTGCTCACGGCGGTAACGGCCGAAGCCTTCCGCCAGTTCAACGCCATCCTGCGCGAGTCGATCGGAAAACCCTCCAGGCGTTCGAAACTTTCGCGCCTGGCGCAAGCCACATTGGATTTCGGTCTACGCCGCAACGGCGTCTACCGCCTGATGTTCGCCTCACGGATCATGGCATGCGCACCCAAGGGCAGCGAGCTGCACGTCGCCGCGATGGAAACCTTCGAGCTGCTGCTGGAATCCCTCGAAGCGCCCGCGGTCGGATTGCTGCGCGAACGCAGCGCCCTGCAAATCTGGGCCGCGCTGCACGGCGTGGTCATGCTGGCCGAACAGGGACTTCTCACCGGCCAACTTGCCAATGTCAGCCGGGAAGAACTGGTCGAAGATATCGTCGAGCAGACCAAACTGGCGCTGGCGGTGGCCATCAAGGCGGCGGATAAGAACGGCCGATAAGGCTCACCCGGTCCTCATGGTGCGGCGTCCGCAAATCCGTTATCATGGGGCTTGCGTAGCTGTTGCCGGAAAAGCGGCTGCCCTGGATGCGAGTGGGCCGGTGCAAGTTCGATTGAAAATGAGATTTGCGCACACCCGGCCGGCGCGAACCGGCCTGCGGCTGGCACTCGGGATATTGCTGTCGCTTTGCTGGTCCGGGCTCGCGTCTGGCAAGGACAATGGCGAGGATGAAGATGAGCCGGCCAAGCCGAAGCCGGTATTGCCGAACATCTATCTCGACTTGCGGACGATCTACACCACCCTGCCGGCAGGTACGCTCTCGATCGGCTTCAACGCGCCGCCACTATTGTCGACGCTGTCGAACCTGACATCGCTCGGGACCTTGTCCTCCCCGGCCAGCCGAAGCATCAACCTCGACATTCCCGTGACGGTCGATGTCAACGATTGGCTGTCGGTCTATGGTGGCGTCAGCGGCGCTTCGTCCCAATCGGGCAGCCTGCCCTGGTCGTCGTTCGATATCTACGGTTTTACCGTCGGATTTCAGGCCGACCTCTATCAGCAAAACGGCGGCATGTTTCCAACGGTGACGATACAAAGCAACGCATCGCGATCGATTTCCGACGCGCCATTGGCCACGACCTCCTACAATACGATCCTCGAATTCGGCTACGCGCTGAACCCGGACGAAACGCGGGGACTGCTCGCCGGCGCGCAATACACAAAGATCATCGTCGATTCCATATTCGCTGAAGTGAAGCCTGGCTATGTCGGCTATCTCGGCGGCTACTATCAGTGGGACAACAACTGGAAGCTGACCGGCCGCTTCGGCGTGCAATCGTTCGGCGGCGCGCAGCTTCTCAATCTCACGCCGTTCCCGGCCTTCACCCAGCCGATCGTACGGCTCGATCTCGACCGCATGGACGACGACGACAACCGCCTGTTCGGCGTCACCGCGCAGATCGCCTGGACGCCGAAGCCGTCCTATCAGCTGACGGTGAGGACGCCGCTCTATGCGATCAAGAATTAAGGCGCGTTCCGGCACCCGCGGATGCCGCCCCCGATCACACTGACACATTCACATCCAGGAGAAGACATCATGACATCCAGCGACGGCGCACGGACGCTCGAAGGCAAGGTTGCATTGGTCACCGGCGCGGGCCGCGGGCTCGGCCGCGCTTTCGCGGAAAAACTGGCTGCGATGGGCGCCAACGTCGCGATCCACGGCATGCGCGAGAACGGACCGGCCGAATATGGCGAGGGATCGACGCTGACCGCAGTCGCGGAAGATGTCGCCAAGGCGCATGGCGTACGCACCGTTCGCGTGCTCGGTGATCTCACGCAAGGCGTCGACATCGCCCGCGTGGTCGAGACCACGACGCGCGAACTGGGGCCGATCGATATCCTTGTCCACAATGCCGGCGGCGACATCGCCGCCAAGGGCGGCAAGCCGGATCCGAACGACGCCATCACGATCAAGGAAGAGGACGTGCGCGCGGTGCTGGATCGCAACCTGCTCAGCACGATCCTGACCTGCCAGGCGGTAGCGCAGGAGATGATGAAACGGCGCCAGGGCCGCATCGTCACCGTCGGTTCGGTCGCGGCCTTCAAGGGCCGCACCAAAGGCTCGATCTACGCCGTCGCCAAGGCCGGCATGACGCATTACACGCGCTGCCTCGCCGACCAGCTGCGCGCCTACGACATCAATGTGAACTGCATCGCGCCGGGCGACACCCGCACCGGCCGCTTCATGGGCACGCGCGCGGTCGACCAAAATCGTCTGGTCGAAACCGGCACGCTCGACCGCATCGCCACCGTCGATGAAGTCGCGCGCGTCGTCGAAATGTTCGCTGGCCCGATGGGGGCGTTCGTCTCAGGACAGGTGCTGCGCGTCGACGGCGCCGGGCAGTGCTGGGCGGCCTGACACCCGCTCTCTCAACTGGTCAAATTCGCCGGAATGGTAGGTGGCGCCGTCAGGCGTCACGATTTCGACGTCCCAGCAGCCGTCCGATATCAGTTCGTCGGCCTTTTTCATCGCGGCCAACACCGACTCCCGCCGCAAGGTCACGGTTCCCGATGTATCGAGCGCGGTAATGAGAAATACCATGGGCGGCTCCTGTTTCGGATTCGCACCAGTGTGGCTGGGAATACGGCCGGGTCAAGCGGCATGAATTGGAGGCCAGGAGAAGAAAAACCTACCCCGGAACGGCAGCGGGAAAGGGGCTTCCACGTTCTGGCCGCAGATTGCATACCGCTACCCTTGCTTCCGGGCCGAACTGGGCGACATTAGGGGCTCGTTCAATGGAAGCCGCCATGAGCTCGCCCGCCTTCGATCCCTTTGGAGAACTGGTCCCGACCGCCGATTCGGCGGCCGCGCCGGAGCGTGCGCCGAGCTGGCTGAAATCGGCCGGTGTCGGGCTGTTCTGGGGGCTGGTTGGCGTCATCGTGCTGGCGCGCGCGATGTACTTCGAACCGGGCGCTTTCAGCTTCGGGCAGGCCGTGGCGTGGGCACAGGGCCTGTTCGGGTTGCTCTAGGGGCACGCGATACGCCCGCCCCGGTTGAAGCGAGAAGAAAAATACTCTCCCCGCCTCGCTAAATCGAAAATTTATTGGTGAAGCCGAGCAGGCCGGCGCATAAACTGTTCTCCAAAACGGGGGGCATGTGCCGCAACAAGACCACGAGACGGACGGGATAAGGTCGGAACCAGGCGCGCTCGGCCGCAGCCTGGCCCTCATTCCCGGCATCGCAGTTTGCGGCGCGATCACCGCCGTTTCGCTTGGCGCCCAACTGGTCGAAGAGCACATCTTCGCCCACCCCTATGTCGAAGCGCTCGTCATCGCGATCCTGCTCGGGATGGCGATTCGCACTGCCTGGCACCCCTCCGAGCGCTGGCGCTCCGGCATTGCCTTCAGCGCCAAACAGCTGCTCGAGGTCGCCGTCATGTTACTCGGCGCTTCCGTCAGCTTTGCCGCGATCGTGGCGTCCGGCTACCTTTTGGTCGCAGCGATCGTCGCTACCGTCATCATCATGCTGGCTGTCAGCTACGGCCTCAGCCGGATGCTCGGCCTGCCGACCAAAATGTCGATCCTGATCGCCTGCGGCAATTCGATCTGCGGCAATTCGGCAATCGCCGCGGTGGCGCCCGTGATCGGCGCCGATGGCGACGATGTCGCCTCGTCGATCTCCTTCACCGCGATCCTCGGCGTCCTGATGGTGCTGGGCCTGCCGCTCCTGATCCCGTTGCTCGCGCTGTCCGCGACGCAATACGGCATTCTGGCGGGCCTTACCGTCTATGCCGTTCCGCAGGTGCTGGCGGCGACCGTCCCCGCCGGTATCGTCGCCACGCAGATCGGCACGCTGGTGAAACTGGTGCGCGTGCTGATGCTGGGGCCGATCGTGGTCGGGCTCTCGCTCGTCGCCGCGCACCGCCGCAAGCGCCATGCCGACGCGACCAGGGCGGTTGCGATCAGCCCGTTCAAGCTGGTGCCGTGGTTCATCATCGGCTTTCTGGTGCTCGCCGCGCTGCGCTCGCTTCAGCTCGTACCTGACATCGCGGTCGCGCCGGTGACCAAAACCGCTGGTATCCTCACCGTGCTGTCGATGGCCGCCCTCGGGCTTGGTGTCGATGTGCGCGTTCTCTCAACGGTCGGCGGAAGGGTCACCGCCGCGGTCACGCTGTCGCTGCTCCTGCTGCTCGGCCTGAGCATCGGACTTGTGCATTTCTTCAGATGAGCGAACCGTCAGTGTGGCCTACGCCGCTCTCATTCCGCCCAATTGTGCAACAGCCGATCGATATCGCCGCCTGCGGTCACAACCAGCGTCACGATGTCCTTGCATGGCCGCATTCTACATAGCCATCCGGCGTTTCGTCTATCAGACTCCGACGCCGACGCACCTCGATGACGTCGTCGTTGACGCCGTCAGGCTATTTCTCGAAGGCTCAAAGTCCCTGATGCCTGAGCTTGTCGCATCCAAAAGCAAGCCCTGATCACAATGCGCGACTCGTTGGCGCAAGAACCGTCGGGACTCCGCGGAAATCATACCCACTCGGCGCTGAGGATGCCGCGGTACCCGAACGGCAGACCGCGACATGATCTCTTGCCCCTTATGATTGCCCCGACGGCTGCGTCATTGCTCTTCCACTTCCTTGAACGCCTCCCGCGCGTTTCGGAAGGCATCGATTCCCGAAGGGATGCCGCAATAGACGGCGACCTGAAGCAGGATCTCCTTGATCTCGTCCTTTGTAAGCCCGTTCACGAGGGCCCCTTTTACGTGCAGCTTCAGTTCGTGGGGACGGCCCAGCGCACCGAGCATGGCCAGATTGACGATGCTGCGGGTACGACGGTCCAGACCCGGCCGCGTCCACAGAGCGCCCCAGCAAAATTCGGTCGACCATTCCGCCATCGTCCGGGTGAATTCATCGGCGCCGGCAATGGATTTGTTGACGTAATCCTCGCCGAGCACTTCCTTGCGAACCTTCAGGCCCTTGTCGAACAACTCAGTCATCGTTGGTTCCTTTCATTGTTTGAGAACTGTTTTTCAAGGCGGCGCGGCTCAGCCGCGCGCCCCCATCAGGCTTGAGGCGTCCGCAAGCTCGTCGAGACGCCAGACACCATCGATGATGCGATCTATATCCCAATCAGTGCTGCCCAGCCGCGCGCAATCGCGCAGTTTCGCCTCGATATCCCGATCCGACAGCGGATCGGCAAGACTACCCTTCGCTTGCATCACGATCTCGGTGAGCGTCTCACCCGACGTCAATCGGATGATGACACGCGCAGCACCATCCGGAAGCGAAGCGTCGAGCTCAGCCCGCACCTTCTGGCGCACGGATACGATGTCGGGCCGAAATACGGTCGCGTCCGCGAACTCGGTGACGCCGGCCGCCCCCAGCAACAGCGCGCAGGCGGCGCAGTGATGGATGCTGACCCGCGCGTCGCGTTCGTTGCGAACCGGCCGGTCGCCGCGTGCCAGCAGCAGCGCCGAGCCTTGCACCGTAATGGAGGCGATATCATCGATGCGCCCGCCCAGCTTTGCCCGCAACTTGAAGCAGGCGTCGATCACGGCATGAAACACGATGCCCGCCGGATAGGGCTTGTAGGTGTTCTTCGCGATCTCCCAGGTTTTGCCGAGGCTGCCGGTCAATCGCCCAAGATCAGGCTCGTCGCCCATGGCGCGGGCCCAACCGAGCGGTCCCTCAATGGCCCGGGGCGATGCGGAATAGCCTTCGGCCGCAAGCAATGCTGCGAACAGGCCGTTGCGCGCCGCGTTGCCGACGCTGACATTCTTGGCAGCGCTCGGGAGGTTCTCGATGATTCCGGCTGACTGGCTGGCGGCAATTCCGATC
The DNA here is from genome assembly GCF_018130065.1 of Bradyrhizobium sp. AUGA SZCCT0158. Taxonomy (GTDB): domain Bacteria; phylum Pseudomonadota; class Alphaproteobacteria; order Rhizobiales; family Xanthobacteraceae; genus Bradyrhizobium. The sequence goes on from NZ_JAFCME010000008.1 coordinate 141,362, forward strand.
GCATTTGAAACCTGGTCCGCCGGAAGCCCGAGCAGCTTCGCGCAGGCTGCGGCCGCACCGAATACCCCGCAGGTCGAGGTGATGTGCCAGCCGCGCGCATAATGGCCGGGGGACACCGCGTTGCCGATGCGGCATTCGACCTCCACGCCGAGAATGAATGCCGTGAGCACAGCCTGCCCGGAAAATCCCCGCGCTTGCGCCAATGCCAGGACCGGTGCTGCAACAGGTGCCGCCGGATGAATGATGGTGTCCAGATGGGTATCGTCAAAATCGAGCAGATTGGCCGAAACCGCGTTGACGAACGACGCAGCCAGCGCATCGAGCCGTTCCGGACGACCGATGACCGCGGATGTCGCGGCCCCGCTGAACGGCAACAACGTGCGCAACGCGGCAGTGACGGCGGGATCATTCGCCGACCCGAGCGCGGTCGCGAAGAAGTTCAGGATCGAGCGTTTCGCTTCGTGACTTTGGGCGGCGACATCCACCCACACCGTGCCGGCAACGAAATCGGCGAATGTCGTGCCGGCGCCTTGCGCTTCATCTTGCCGCACTGAGTGAATTCCTCGGTCCTTGTTTTTCCGACCCTATTCCGGCGCGACATCGCCTGTCGACAAGAATCTTATGCTTGACAGATTGACTGACAATCTGGAAATTTGGCGAACGCGACCGGGGAACCCCCGGCGCGGCAAGAACAAGAATGCGCCCCGGCTTGCGGCGCGACAGGGAGCGAACCATGGCAGCGGAAACAATCGGCTTTGTCGGAACGGGCCGCATGGGCGGACCGATGGCCGGGCGCCTGCTCGACGCCGGCTACTCGCTGTGCATTTACGATTCGCAGAGCGAGGCGACCAAGGCGCTGGTTGCGCGCGGCGCACGGCTTGCGAAATCACCCGCCGAAGTCGCATCGAGCGCGGATATCGTGCTTTGCAGTCTGCCTACCCCTGATATCGTCAAGGCGGTTGCGCTGGGGCCCGATGGAATCGTTGCCGGAAACCGCGCCACGGTGCTGATCGACCTGTCCACCACCGGACCCGGCGCAGCCAAGTTGATCGCGAAGGGATTCGAAGCGAGGAACCTGACCCTGGTCGATGCGCCTGTCAGCGGCGGCATCAAGGGCGCGGTGAACGGCACGCTCGCGGTCATGGTGTCCTGCCCGAAGGCGACCTATGACCGGGTTGAGCCGATCCTGAAACATTTCGGAAAGCTGTTTTACACCGGAGACAAGCCGGGCACCGCACAGACCGCGAAACTCGCCAACAATCTGATGGCGGCTGCGGCTCTGGTGATTACCTCCGAAGCGGTGGCGATGGGCGTCAAGGGCGGCGTCAATGCCAAGGTGCTGATCGACATCATCAACGCCAGCAGCGGGCGCAACAGCGCCTCCGAAGACAAATTCCCCCGCGCCGTGCTTCCCGGCACCTTCGATTTCGGATTCACCACCGGCCTCTCCTACAAGGACGTCCGGCTTTGCGTCGATGAAGCCGAAGCGATGGGCGTTCCGATGGTCTGCGGCTCGGTCGTCAGGCAGATGCTCGCGATTACCAATGCCAAGTATGGCGCGTCATCCGACTTCACCTCGATCGCCAAAGTGCTTGAGGAATGGGCCGGCGTCGAAATGCGCGGCTAGACCGGAGCCACCGGCGCGAGGGGCGATGGCCATGACGATCGGATCGAGCGGACCAGGCGAGGTTTCGTTGGCGCGAGCGCTGACGCGCACCGCGCTTGCCGTCGCCCCCGACCGTTTCGACGCTGAAGTCATCGCCAAGGCAAAAATCTGCCTCCTCGATTTTCTCTCCTGCGCATTCGAGGCGCGCAATCACCCGTGGAGCCGCCAGGCGATCGGCATCGCGCGCGAGGTCGGAGACGGCGCAACTGTCATCGGCTCCCACACGCGCACATCGCCTGGCGACGCGGCCTTGGCCAACGCGACCATGGGCCACGGCCTGGTGCGCGAGGACATGCACGCCGCCAGCATCTGCCACCATGGCGTGGTGATCTGGCCGACGTTGCTCGCATTGTCGGAACGAACGCCGCTATCAGGCGCGACCTTGCTTGCTGCTGCAATCATCGGCTATGAGACCGGCGCGCAGATCGGCCGCGCGCTCTTTACCTCCGATCTCGCCCGCCTCTACCGGCCGACCGGTCTTGTGACGCCACTCGGCGCAGCGTTAGCGGGAAGCTATGCCCTTGGCCTTACCGAAAATGCCGCAACCAGCGCCATTGCCATTGCCGCCAACACATCGGCCGGCCTGAACGAATGGCCGCGCGCCGGCGGCTCCGAAATGTATTTCCACCCGGGCTTTGCAGCGCGTAACGCGATTGCGGCGATCGAATTGGCGGAGGCCGGCGCCCTCGCTTCGGAAACGATTCTCGAGGGCGAAGCCGGATTGTTCGCCGCCTTCGGCCGCCGGCCCGCCCCCGACGATATCCGTTTGTTCACCGGCGCCGAGCCGGAAATCATGGCCGTCTACAACAAGCCGGCTCCCGCCTGCAATTTCGCGCAAACCGCGGCGCAGGCAGCCCTGCGCGCCGCGCGCGAATTCGGATCAACGGACGACATCGCGACCGTTGCCATTCGGGTGCCGGAAGCCGCGGCCCGTTACCCCGGCTGCGATTCGAAAGGGCCCTTTCACAACGCGCTGCAGGCCAAGATGAGCATTCCCTTCAGCGTCGCCGCCGTGCTGACGCGCGGCGCGCTCGAAGAAGAAAACTACGCTGACATCGACGATCCCAGGATACTCCGCCTCGTCGAGCGGACCGAGCTGCAAAGCGCGCCTGATCTTTCCGCCGCATATCCCGCGAACCAGGGCGCCGAGGTCCTTGTTGGCCTGCGCAATGGAAAGATCATCCACCACCGCCTCGACAACGTGATCGCGGCCACACCGGACGAAATCCGCAGCCGCTTTCGGCGTGCTGCTTCCGGCGTCATCGGCGACAAGCCCGCGCTGTATCTGGAAGAGCTGGTGAGCAACTGCACATCGCTTCCGGACAGCCGCCTCATCGCCGCCCGGTGTCGGCTTGAACCGTCCGGGCAGCGACTGCGGCCGGCATCATGATCGATAACGACAAACTGAAACTGGGGAGCAAAATGTTCAAACCGGAAATGGCCAAAACAGCCACAGCGATGGCCGGCACGAAACACCGATCCTCCCTCCGCACGAGAGGTTTTCAGTGACCCAGGCCCTGGAAGGCTTCCTGCAAGCACTGTCCGCCGGACTCCTGATCGGCGCGGTCTACGGCCTGATGTGCGTCGGGCTCGGGCTGATCTTCGGCGTCATGCGGGTGATCAATTTCGCCCAGGGCGATTTCATGATGCTCGGCATGTATGCCGCGTTCTATTTCTTCACCGCGTTCGGCGTGCAGGCGACATTCGGCAACACTTTCGGGCCGTTCGTCGCGATCCTGCTGGCCGGCCCGGTGCTGGCCGTGTTCGGCTACTTCGTCCACCTTACCCTGATCTCGCGCGTGTCAGGCATGCGCACCTCCTCGCTCGAGGGCGAAGGTCACTATGCCCAGCTCATCCTGACGCTCGGAATCGCACTGATCCTGCAGAATGGTGGCCTGCTCGTGTTCGGCTCGGTACTGGCCTCGATCCGGACGCCGCTGTCGAGTTCGGCGTGGGAGCTTGGACCGATGCTTTATGACGTCAGCGTCTTCATCAACAAGGCGCGCGGGATAGATGCCGTCGTTTCGCTGGTGACGATGCTGCTGCTGACGCTCATGATCACGCGATCGCGGATCGGAAAATCGCTGCGCGCCGCCGCCGATAACCCTACCGCGGCGACCTATATGGGCATCGACGTCGACCGCGCGCACCGCATTGCTTTTGCGCTCGGCACCGGCATCACGGCGATTGCCGGCGGCCTGCTCGCCACCAACTATCCATTCCATCCCTTTGTCGGTGTCGAATACGTCATCGTCATGTATGCCGGCGTCGTGCTCGGCGGCATGGGCAGCCTCATCGGCGCCTTCTGGGGCGGCATGACGATTGGCCTCGTGCAGCAGATGTCGACGCTGATCCTGCCGACGCAATTGCAGAACGCCGCGATCTTCGTCGTGTTCCTGCTGATCATCTTCTTTCGTCCGCAAGGCTTCTTCGGACGCATGGTCGAGAGGACATGACCATGCGCGGATGGCGATCGCTGCTGCCTATCCTTGTCTTCACCGCGCTCTATGCCGCGGTGTCGCTGAGCGTGACCAATTCCTATTACCAGCTGGTGATGACGCTGGTACCAGTCTGGGCGATCTTCGGGCTGTCGTGGAACCTGCTTAGCGGATACACCGGGCTGATCTCGTTCGGTCATGCCGCCTTCTTCGGAGTCGGCGCCTATACCGTCGTGCTCTGCCAGATCCATTTCGACCTGTCGCCGTGGGTGACGATCCCCATCGCGGCCGTTCTCGGCGGTATCGCCGGATTGCTGATCGGCTTTCCGACCTTCCGCCTGCAGGGGCACTACTTCGCATTGGCGATGCTGGCCTACCCGCTCGCCATTCTGTACGTGTTCGAATGGCTCGGCCTGCAGGAAGTCACGCTGCCCATCAAGCGCGACAATCCGATCGCCTATATGCAATTCGCCGATCACCGTCTCTACACGTTGCTGGCGCTGGCGATGATGCTCGGCACCATCCTGCTGACACGCGCGATCGAACGATCGCGCTTCGGTATGGCGCTGCTGGCGATCAAGCAAAATGAGGCGGCCGCGGAAGCCGCCGGGATCAACACGCTGGCCTGGAAGCTCCGTGCCGTCACGCTCAGCGGCGCCATCGCCGGGGCTGTCGGCGGGTTCTACGCTGTCGTGTTGCTTGTGGTGACCCCGCAATCCGTGTTCGGCATGCTGGTATCGGCACAGGCCCTGACGGTCGCCATGTTCGGCGGGGTTGGAACAGTCTGGGGTCCGGTGATCGGATCGGTGATCCTGATCCCGCTCGCCGAAACGCTCAATGCCGAAGCGGGCTCGCGCTTTCCCGGCATTCAGGGGGTCATTTACGGCCTCGCGATCATATGCGTCATCCTGCTCGCGCCTGAAGGGCTGTTCTGGAAAGTGCGTGACTTCCTGCGCAAGCGGTCGGCGCCATCGGCTGCGGCGAAGCCGAGCGCGCCGGATGTTTCGGTCGCGACTGCCGCCCCCGCCGCACCGGCGCCAGCGCGTGCCAAACGACCCGCCGGGACAGGCGAGGTCGTCCTCGAAGTCCGTAACCTGTCGCGTTCCTTTGGCGGGTTGAAGGCCGTGCAGGATGTCAGCTTCAAGCTGCGACAAAACGAGATCCTCGGAATCATCGGTCCCAACGGGGCCGGCAAGACCACGCTGTTCAATCTGCTCAACGGATTCCTGCGGCCGGGTACCGGCGAGATTCTGCTCGACGGACGCGAGATGTCCGGCCGCAAGCCGCACGAACTCTGCGAGGCCGGCATCGGCCGCACCTTCCAGATCATGCGCCCGTTCCTGCGCATGTCGATTTCGGACAATGTCGTGGTCGGGGCCTATGTGCGCGCCAAGACCGATGCCGAGGCCAGAAAGCTGGCGGCCGATGCGATTGCCCGCGTCGGACTGTCTGAGATCGCCGAGCGCATCGCGGGCGAACTCACGACCAAGGAATTGCGGCTGATGGAACTCGCTCGCGCGCTGGCCGGACAGCCACGCATCCTGCTGCTCGACGAGACGCTCGCAGGCCTCGGACATGACGAAGCCAACGAGGTCGTGGCGGTGATTCAGCGGCTTGCGCGCGACGGCATGACGATCGCGATTATCGAACACACGATGCAGGCGATGGTCCGCCTGGTCGACAGTTTCCTGGTGCTCGACCACGGCGCCGTGATCGTCGAGGGCGAACCCGAAGCGGTCACGCGCGACAGCCGCGTCATCGAGGCTTATCTCGGCAAAAAATGGGTGGCCCATGCTCCGAATTGAAGGGCTGACCGCCGGCTATTCCGCGATTCCCGTGTTGAACGGCGTCTCGATCAAGGTCGACGAAGGCCAGTTCGTCGCGATCGTCGGGCCGAACGGCGCCGGCAAGACCACACTGTTCAAGACGATCTCCGGCATCGTGCAGCCGAGCGCGGGAACGATCACGTTCGAAGATCACGACCTGCTGGCGATCCGGCCGTCGCAACGCGCGCATCTCGGCATCGCCCACGTCCCGGAAGGCCGTCAGGTCTTTCCTTCGCTCACGGTGATGGAAAACCTCGAAATGGGCGCGATGACCGAGGCCGGCCAGCGCGACTGGAAACTCAACATCGAGCGCATCTTCGAATGGCTGCCGATCCTGGCCGAGCGCCGCGGCCAGTTCGCGGGCACGCTCTCCGGCGGACAGCAGCAGATGCTGGCGATCGGCCGCGGGCTCGCAGGTTCGCCCAAGCTCCTGATGCTGGATGAACCCTCGATGGGCCTTGCGCCCACCATCGCCGATTTCATCTTCGAACGGCTGATCGAAATCCGCCGGCAATCCAACCTGACCATCCTGCTGGTCGAACAGCGCGTGGCGGAGGCCCTCGAATCCGCCGACCACGGCTACGTGCTCGAAGCCGGCCGCGTCGCGCTCGAAGGCAACAACGAAACCTTGCGGGCGGACGACCGCATCCGCAAGGCCTATCTCGGCATGTAACCAACAACAACACCATTGGAAGGACGAAAATGGGCCAGGACAAGATTGAGGACAACGCAGCCGACAAGATCTCCAAGACGTCGCTGACGCGGCGAACCGTGCTGTCAGGCGCGGCGGCGATCGGCCTGTCGACGATGGCGCGCGCGCAAGCGCCGGCCGAGGTCAAGGTCGGCCTGATCGTGCCGCTATCCGGCATCTATACCCGCCCGGGCCAGGTGATGCGCATGGGCGCCGAAATGGGCATCGAGCACATCAACGCGCAAGGCGGCATCAAATCGCTCGGCGGCGCGAAGATGAAGCTCGTCGTGATCGATTGCGGCGACACCACCGAAAAGGCCAAGAACGCGGCACAGCGCATGGTGGCGCAGGAGCCCGATCTGGTTGCGGCGACCGGCTCCTATCTCAGCTCCTTTACACTGGCGGTGACTGAAGTCACCGAACGCGCCGAACTGCCTGTCCTGACGCTGTCTTATTCGGACTTGCTGACCGATCGCGGGTTCAAGTTTATTTTCCAGACCGCCGCGCCCGCCAGTGTGCAATCGCAACTCGGTCTGCCCGAACTGATGAAGCTCGCAGAAAAGGCCGCCGGCAAGCGGCCGAAGACGGTCGCCATGCTGATGGACAATACGGCAACCTCGGTCGCAACCGCCAAAGCGCTGAAGGAGAAACTCTTCGCGCAGGAAGGCCTTCAGCTCGTGGTCGAGGAAGTCTGGACGCCGCCGCTCTCCGACGCCACGCCGCTGATCCAGAAGGTCAGGTCGGCGAGGCCCGACCTGCTGCTATTCATGCCGAACGCGGTCTCCGACGCAAAGCTCGGCCTGGAGAAGATCAACGAGTTCGGCCTCGGACAGGGCAAGATTCCGACCGTGTCCTTCAGCATCACCATTGCCGAGCCGGACATGCTGCAAAGCGTCACCCCGGAAGTCGTCCAGGGCATCATGACGATCGTCGCCAATTGGGGTTGCAAGGGACACGAGGACATCATCGCCGAGCTCAAGGCCAAGTACAAGGAGCCCTGGGCGACTCAGAACGTCATCTCGACCTACGGCGACATGTGGCTGATGAAGGCCGCACTTGAAAAGGCCGGCAAGGCCAACCGCCTCGCCGTCGCCGATGCGTTCCGCACCCTGGATGGCGGGCCCGCGAAATACTATCCCGGCGGCCAGTTGAAGTTCGACGAAAAGGGCCGCCGTGTCGGTGCCGGCGTCGTCATCGTGCAGTGGCAGAACGGCGTACCCGTCACCGTGTTCCCTTCCGACCTCGCTCAAGCGTCCCCGTTCTGGCCGAAGAAGTCCTGACCATCATGTCGTCAACAAAGATTTCAGGGAGGAATTGTCATGACAAGGAAGACCCGATCTGCACTGACACGGCGTAGTTTACTCGCCGGCGCATCCGCCGGTCTGATCTCGTCTCGCGCGTGGGCACAGCAAGCATCCGAAGTGAAGGTAGGATTGCTGGTGCCAATCTCAGGCCTTTATGCGCGCCCCGGAGCCGTGATGCGCCACGGCGCCGAGATGGGGGTCGAGCACATCAATGCGCAGGGCGGCATCAAGTCGCTGGGCGGCGCCAAGCTCAAGCTGGTCGTGCTCGATTCCGGCGACACCACCGAGAAGGCCAAGAACGCCGCGCAGCGGATGGTCGCCCAGGAAACCGACATGGTGGCTGCGAGCGGAGCCTATTTGAGTTCGTTCACGCTGGCCGTCACAGAGGTCACGGAGCGGGCCAACCTTCCGGTCCTCACCCTCTCCTACTCCGACCTGATTACCGACCGCGGCTTCAAGTATGTGTTCCAGACCTCGGCGACAGCGGGATCGCAGGCAAGACAGGCGTTGCCGCAGATCGTGAAGCTTGCGGAAACTGCTTCCGGCAAGAAACCGAAAACGGTCGCGATCATCACCGACAACACCGCAGCGTCGGTATCTTCCGCAAAGGCGATGCGCGACGGCCTGCTCGCCGAAAACGGCCTGCAGCTGATCGTCGATGAAACCTTCACGCCACCGCTCGCCGACGCGACCCCGCTGGTTCAAAAAATCCGGTCAGCGAAACCTGATCTTCTGTTCTTCCTGCCGACGGTGATTTCCGACGCCAAGCTGCTGCTCGAGAAGATGAATGAGTTCGGCCTCGGACAAGGCAAGATTCCGACCATCTCGTTCGGCATCGCAATCGCCGAACCCGACATGCTGCAGACCGTCAGCCCGGAATTGCTGCAGGGCCTGCTCACCTGCGTCGCCAGCTGGGGCGCCAAGGGTCACGAGGCACTGATCGCCGAACTCAAGACCCGCTACAAGGAGCCATGGATGACGCAGAACGCGATCTCCACCTATGGCGACATGTGGGTGATCAAGGACGGGCTCGAGAAAGCCGGCAAGGCTGACCGCGTTGCGGTCGCCGACGCGCTGCGCACCATGGATGCCGGCCCTTCGAAATATTACCCGCTCGGCGAAATCAAGTTCGACGCGAAGGGTCGCCGCGTCGGCGCCGGCATGACGATCGTGCAGTGGCAAACCGGCGTACCGGTCACGGTATTCCCGCCGCAACTGGCGCTGTCGCAGCCATTCTGGCCGAAAAACTAGCTCAAGATTGGATACCGACATGGACAAGGTAACATACGATCGAGGCCTCCAGATCCGAAAGGACGTTCTGGGGAGCGAGTTCGTCGACAAGGCGATCGCATCGGCCGATGATTTCAACCGGCCGATGCAGGACCTCACGACGGAATATTGCTGGGGCTATGTCTGGGGCCGCGACGGCCTCACGCACAAGACCCGCAGCTTCCTCAACCTTGCGATGCTGTGCGCGCTCAACCGGCCGCAGGAACTCAAAACCCATGTGCGGGGCGCCCTGACCAACGGCGCGACGCGCGAGGAGATACGCGAGGTGTTCATGCAGGTCGCGATCTATTGCGGCGTGCCGGCCGGCGTGGACGCTTTCCGTAACGCCAAGGAAGTGTTTGCCGAACTCGACAAGAAGTAACCGAGGAACTTAAGGCGATGCTAAAGGGCAAATGGGCTCTCGTGACCGGGGCGACGGCGGGCTTGGGTCTCGCCGTGGCCGAAAGCCTCGCGGGCGCGGGGGCCAGCATTGTCCTGCACGACCTGACCGAACCGGCGCAGACGCAGGATCGTCTGCGCGCGCAGTTTGGCGTCGAGGTAGTCAGCATCGCAGCCGACCTGGCACAGCGCACCGCCATAGAATCGATGATGGCCAGCCTGCTCGGACGTGTCGGCGCGGTCGATATCCTGGTGAACAATGCGGTGGTACGGCATTTTTCACCGGTCGAGAACTTCCCGCCGGAACGATGGGACGAAGCTCTCGCTGTCAATCTATCGGCCCCGTTCCACCTGATCCGGCTTGCATTGCCCGGCATGAAGCAACGGAAATGGGGCCGCATCATCAACATGGCATCGATCTATTCGACGCGTGCGGTCGCGGACCGCATCGATTATGTGACCACCAAGACGGCCATCGTCGGCATGACCCGTGCGGTCGCAATCGAAACGTCAAAGAGCGGAATTACCTGCAACGCACTGTGTCCGGGCACGCTGCCGACGCCGGCCATTCAGGGAAAGATCGCAGCCATCGCGGCCAGCGAAGGCCGCAGCGTCGACGAGACCACCAGTGACTACCTTGCGAGCCGGCAGCCGAGCGGGCGATTTGTCGCCATGGAAGGCGTCGGCGCGATGGCGGCCTTCCTGTGCAGTCCGGCAGCGCAAGATATCACGGGGGCTACCCTGCCGATCGATGGAGGCTGGTCCATCGCATGAACATCATCGGCTGTCCCACCCAGGAGATCTGCAATGGCTGAAGCATCGAGCCGAAATGCCGTGGTGACCGGCGCCGCCGGTGGCATGGGTCGTGCGATCACGAAAGCGCTGGTCGAAAGCGGGCGGCGGGTCGTGCTCGCCGACCGCGATCCGGCCTCGCTTCGTGCGTTCGCCGCTGAAATGGGCGACAACACATTCCCGATCGAACTCGATATTACCGACACCAAGGCCGTGGACCGCCTGCCCGACCTCATCCCGGATGCCTTCAAACCGATCGACATCCTCGTCAACAACGCCGGCCACGACATCGGCGGCCGGACCCGCTTCGATTTAGGCTCAGCGGACGATTGGTCCGGGATCATCCAGACCAATCTGATCGGCCTGATGCGGGTGACCCGCAGCCTGCTGCCGGAGATGGTCAGGCGTAACGCCGGCCACATCGTCAACATCAGCTCGATCAACGCCGTACGCATCGTCCCTGATATGGCCGCCTACAGCGCCAGCAAGGCGGGCGTGCACATGTTTACTGAAACGCTCCGCGGAGAGCTTGCCGAAACGGCGATCCGGGTCACCGAAATGCAGCCCGGCCTGACCAGGACCAACATCATCCTCACCCGCTACCGCGGCGACCGGGAGAAGGAAAAGGACTACTTTGAGCAGTTCAAGATGGCGCTCGAACCGGCCGACATTGCCCGGTCGATCGTATTTGCGCTCGACCAGCCGCCGCATGTTCAGATTGCGGAGATGATGATTCTGCCCGTAAATCGCTATTGAACCAATGCCGGTGCGAAGGCGGTAGACAATGGACAAACGCGGTGAATTGCAATCCACGCTCCGGATCGAGGACGTTCCGACCGTCCGGTCGATGGTCGCCCAGAAGCTGCGCGAGGCGATCATGTCCGGAAAGCTGAAGCCAGGCCAGCGCCTGGTCGAACGGGAGCTTTGCGAGATGACCGGCGTAAGCCGGCCATCCATTCGCGAAGCGCTCCGGTTGCTGGAAGCCGATGGTCTCGTCAATACCGTCCCTCACCGCGGCCCTGTCGTCAGCACCATCAGCCTCGAGGAGGCAAAGCAGCTCTACGCCGCCCGCGCCGTCCTCGAAGGATTTGCCGGACGCGAATGCGCGCGCCTGCACGACCCCGCCGTCGTCCGCCGGATCGGGGACGCTCTCACCAAGCTGAAAGCGGCGTTCGCCGATTCCGACCTGATCACGGCCCTCGAAGCCAAGACGGAGTTTTATGCGGCGCTGATCGGCGGCTGTCAGAACGCCTTCATCGAACGAATGCTCAGGCCGCTGCACGACCGGATCACGCTGTTGCGGATTACCTCGATGTCGCAGCCAAAGCGCATCAACAAGAGTCTGCGCGAGGTAACCGCGATCTGGCGCGCCATCCAGAGCGGCGATCCCGACCTCGCCGAGAAATGCTGCGTCGATCACATCAACGCGGCGGCCGTGGCCGCGCTCAGCATGATCGAACAATCATCCGCGTCGAACGAGAAGGCGACCGCGGATGAATGACCCAACGCTATTTCGACCAAGCCGTTTCAAGGGGCCACAAGGCCGATAGGAAGCTGTCATGAATCTTGTAAGACGCGTTCTTCTGATGCTGTTGCTGTCGCCCGTACTGCCGGCATTCGCCCAGGAATTCCCGAGCCGGCCGATCACGCTGGTCGTACCCTTCTCGGCCGGCGGGCCCGGCGACGTCATTGCACGCCTGCTCGGGACATCGATGAGCGCGACGCTGAAGCAGTCGCTCGTCATCGAAAACGTCGTCGGCGCCGGTGGTACCCTTGGAACCAATCGCGTCGCCAAAGCCTCGCCTGACGGTTACACCCTGCTGCTGATGCATGTCGGCCAAGCCACAGCGCCGGCGCTCTACGCCAAGCTGCCGTTCGACCCCGTTGGCGACTTTGCGCCGATCGGTCTCGTCACCGACGTGCCGATGATCCTGGTGGCGCGTGCGAATTTTCCGGCCAGGGACCTCAAGGAACTCGTCGCGCATGTGCGCGCCCAGGGCGACAAGGTCACCTATGGCAATGTCGGCCTCGGCTCCGCGTCACACCTGTGCGGGTTGATGTTCATGAACGCCATCGAAGCCAAGCTCACACCGATCTACTACAAGGGCGGCGGCCCCGCGCTGAACGATATCATCGCCGGTCACATCGACGTCTACTGCGATCCGGCCACCGGGCCGACACCCTATATTCAGGCCGGCACCATCCCCGGTTACGCCATCACCAGCAAGAAGCGCGTGCCGACCTTGCCGAATGTGCCGACGTCGGCGGAAGCGGGGGTGCCGAAGTTCGACGTCACGACCTGGTACGGGCTGTATGCGCCACGCAATACGCCCAAGCCGATCGTTGATGCGCTCGTCGACGCGCTGCAAAAGGCGCTGAAGGACCCGCCCCTAGTCAACCGCTTCGCCGAACTCAGCATGGCGCCGGTCGAGCAGGAACGCGCGACGCCCGCAGCGCTCGAAGCCCTTCTCAAGAGCGAAATCGACAGATGGGGCCGTATTATCAAGGATGCCGGCATTACGCCGCAGTAAAGCGGACTCGGCTCGCAATGGCCGAGGCCGGTTTAGCAGCGGGTGGATCACCGGAGTCGTGTAGAGCGTGAGGAGCTGGGAGACCAGCAGCCCGCCTAGGCTAGTGATGCCGAGCGGCCGCCGTAATTCGGTACCGGGGACGGTAGCGACGATTAACGGTATCGGCGCAAGCGAACCATTCGACCACGGTGCCCAAACCATGTGACACAGGGCACGCCGTACAAGCCGGCGAAGCGTCCGATCCATTGAATTCGTTGAAGATTTTCGGGAGTTGGTACCCCGGCAGCTATTGGTAGCGAGAGAGGGACTCGAACCCCCGACCCCAGGATTATGATTCCCGTGCTCTAACCAGCTGAGCTACCTCGCCACGGTTCATCGTCACGGCCCAATATACCGCAGTCGCGAACGCGCGGCATATAAGGAGTCGGTCGCCGACCTGTCAAGCAAACCCGCCCGGCGCTATTTGGGCCGGATCGACTGATCGCCGCCGGGGCTGCCGGGCGGCGGAATCACCGGCGTTTTGCCGCCACCGGGCGTCGGCGCGTGGATTTCGGGATCAATGCCGGCGGGCGGGCACAGCACACCATCGGAGCGCGCCAGCCTTTCGCCGAGCGGTTCGGCCCGCTGGCCGGTGGTGGTGCCTTCCGGTGCTGCCGCGCCGGAATGCGGCATGGGTTGCATCGGCGCGCAATTGGCGGTCCGCGCGAGCGATGGCGGCGCGGTCGGAGCCGGGGGAGTGGCCGGACTCGGCGGGGCCTGCGCCGCCGCCATGCCGGAGGCCGCCATCAGAACACACGACAGAAAGAGCGAGCGTTTCATTGCCATGCAGGGAAAACGGTCCGCAGCCGCGGAGGTTCCCGGCTGATTTCACGACTTGCGGAAGCGGATCAGCGAAAAATGCCCCATCGGCGGCATCGGCCGCCGTTCGGTCAGGCTGACGCCGCCATGCTTGGCGGCCCAGTTGGTCAATCGTTCCCAGGGGAATTCCGGCCGCCAGCCGAGCCGCCGCGCCAGCGGTGCGAAGGCAAGTTCAAAGACGCGCCGCGGGCCGCTTTCGGCGCCGATGTGATTGACCAGGATGAGTTCGCCGCCGGGCTTCAGCACGCGGATGAAATCATCCAGCGTGCGTTCGGGATCCGGCACCGCGGTGATGACATATTGCGCCACCACGGCGTCGAAGAACGAATCCTTGAACGCCAGATTCTTGGCATCCATCACCGCGAGCGTTTCGACATTGGAGAGGCCGAGCGCGCGAACCCGCTGTTGCGCCCGGCGCAGCATCGGTTCGGAAATATCGACGCCGCACAATTTGGTGCTGCGCGAATAATCCGACAGCGACAATCCGGTGCCGACGCCGACGTCGAGAATGCGCCCGCCGATCTTGTCGGCTTCCGCGATCGTCGATTGACGCCCGTGCTCGAACACCTTGCCGAACACGAGATCGTAGACCGGCGCCCAGCGCCCATAAGCCTTTTCGACCCCCTCGCGGTCGATGTCCGCAGTCATTCCCTTAAGCCCCCGCCCTTGTGCCCCGCATTTTTTAGCCGCGCATCACCTCGGCAAGCGGTGGTGAAGTTGCCGCCTGTGCCCTTGCCCTCGCCGCGGCGTTCCGCGCGGTCGCACTTCTGATGAATCCGCCGCCGAGCACGCGCGCCTGCCCCGAGGACGCGTCGTAAAACACGCAGGCCTGGCCCGGCGAAACGCCCTCTTCGCCGGCGACGAGTTCGACTTCATAGCCGCCATCGACCGCACGCAGCCAGGCCGGCTGCGGCGGGCGCGTCGAGCGCACGCGCACGAACATCTCGATGCCTGCGCCGATCACGCGCTCCAGCGCGCCGCCGCCGATCCAGTTGACGTCGCGCAGCTGGATGCGGTCCATCCGCAGCGCCTCGCGCGGCCCCACCACGACGCGGCGGCTGGCGGCATCGAGCTTGACGACATAGAGCGGCGCGGCTGACGCGATGCCCAGTCCCTTGCGCTGGCCGACAGTGAAATGAACGATGCCCTGATGCTGGCCGATGATTTGGCCGTCGAGATCGACGATGTCGCCGGGCTCGATCGCGCCGGGCTTGAGGCGGCCGATGATGTCGGTGTAGCGCCCGGTCGGGACGAAGCAAATGTCCTGGCTGTCCTGCTTGTCGGCGACCTCGAGGCCAAAGCGCCGCGCCAGTTCGCGCGCCTGCGGCTTGGTCATGTCGCCGAGCGGAAAGCGCAGATAGTCGAGCTGCTCGGGCGTGGTCGCGAACAGGAAGTAGCTCTGGTCACGGTCGGCGTCGGCGGCGCACACCAGCGCCCGCGATCCATCCACGAGGCGGCGCGAGGCGACATAATGTCCGGTCGCCAGCGCGCTGGCGCCAAGCTCGCGCGCGGTCGACAGCAGGTCGCGAAACTTGACCGAGCGGTTGCACTCGATGCACGGCACCGGCGTTTCGCCGAGCGCGTAGCTGTCGGCGAAATTGTCGATCACCGACTCGCGAAAACGGCTTTCGTAATCGAGCACGTAATGCGGAATGCCGATCCGCTCGGCGACGTTGCGGGCGTCGTGGATGTCACGGCCGGCGCAGCAGGCGCCCTTGCGATGGGTGGCCGCGCCATGGTCGTAGAGCTGCAGCGTGATGCCGACCACGTCGTAGCCCTCGGACTTCAGCAAGGCAGCCGTCACCGAGGAATCGACGCCGCCAGACATGGCGACCACGATCCGTGTGTCCTGGGGGCGGCCTTCGAGGTCCAAACTGTTCGGCATGGCAGGTCAATCGGCTTCAATCGCGAGGCAGCGCCGCGCGGCAAGAGTTCAAAAAAGCCTTTTACATATAAGGCCTTAAGGCCCGGTCCGGCCCTTTTTGGCCGGACCGGAAGTTCGCTCTTTAATATAGGCCGTATTCCCGGGAGGCAATCAGCCGGACCGGGTTTTGGGCCGGCAATAGACGGCAAATCTTGCCGCCGGGCAGAAAAAGGGGCCGGCCCAAGACCTTCGTGGCCAACCCGCCTCCTCATTAAGCAATTGAAGTTAAAGGAAATTATTCTGATATAGGGCGTGGCCCGGTCCTTGCTGAGAGGTAGTCAAGGTTTCAGCGCGAGGGTCGCCCGTGGTTAGTGTCACGTCAGAAGTATTGGCAAACGTGTCTTTTCAAGGCGCGACGGCGAGGTCGGGGCGATCGGATTCCGACCAGGCGGCCGGAAACGACAGCTTTGCCGCGTTGGTCGACAGCAACAAGGCCGCTGCCAACAGCGACCACCGCCCCCAGGACACCGCGCCGCGCCGCGCTGACGATTCTCAAGGCCCGGCGGACCACCGGGCGCGCGACAACACGGCCGCATCGGACAAGGCAGCTTCGGACAAAGCGGCATCCGACAAGGCCGCGCGCAGCGACGCCATCAACCACGATGCCAGCAGCAATGCCCGCGACAGCGCCGAGGCGGACGCCAACACTGACGCAACCCGCCGCTCCAAGCCGAAATCGGATTCATCGAAGTCCGACATTTCGAAACCGGATGAGACCAAGGCGGAAGGCAAGCCCGCTTCCGGCCAAGGCGCTGCGACCGCCGATCAGACCGAAGCGAAACAGGATACGGCAGCGATGGTAGCGGCCAACGCCGTCGCATCAGTCATTCCCGTCGCCACGGCAACAGTGGAAGCATCAACCGCAAAAGCTCCGACCGATACCGCGACGGCGCCGCTTGCCATCGCCGCAGCCGCCATTGCCGCCGCCGCCTCTCTCACCGGAGCAGACGCTCCGGCGGCCGATGCCAGCGCAAATCCGGCTGCGACTGCCAACGCGGCCAAGACAGAGGGCGCGAAGGTCGAGTCCCAAACGGCGGTCAGCGTCGCCGTCACCGCGCAGGCCACCTCCGCCGACACCACGGTCACAACAGGCATCGCATTGGCTGCATCCGCAGCCGCGACGGCTGCCGGCGTGTCGAAGACCGCAACGCAAGCCAAGACGACGGTCGCCACGAAGGAAGCCGCTGCGACATCGGGCGAGTCCGACAAGGCTGCCGGCACGACCGCTGCTCCCGCAGCTCCGGCACCCGGCACGATCGTTCCCGCCACCGCACCGCAGGCGGAGGTCGCCGGCCAAGCGAAAGCCGAGAACGGCGTCATCGACGCCGCTAAGGCTGATATCGCAGGCAACGGCGCTCCGGCACTATCGGCCAATGCGGCCGCCCATGCGCATCCGGTCACAGCCGATGTCAGCCAGACCCTGGCTGGCGCATCGAACAACGGCTTGCAGGCCGCTGGCGCGATCCAGACGCAGCAGCCGGCATCTTCCACCACGCCGGCCCCGGCACCCCAGCTCAACGTCGCGGTCGCGACATCAGCGGCGGTGCCGCTCAGCGGGCTTGCGATGGAAATCGCGGCGTCCGCCAGGAGCGGCAAGAGCCGTTTCGAAATCCGGCTCGATCCGGCCGAGCTTGGCCGCATCGACGTCCGCATCGATGTCGATCGCAACGGCCAGGTCACCTCGCATCTGACGGTGGAGCGGCCGGAGACGTTGTCGATGCTGCGCCAGGACGCCAACCAGCTGCAGCGCGCGCTCGACAATGCCGGGCTTTCGACCGGCAATGGCGGGCTGCAATTCAGCCTGCGCGATCAATCCTCGCGGGGCCAGAACGACGGCAACCAGTCCAATCCCAATGCCCATCGGCTGGTCGTCAGCGAAGAAGACAGCATTCCGGCGGCGGTCGCCGGCCGCAACTATGGCCGCATGCTCGGAGCGAGCGGCGGCGTGGACATCAGGGTTTAACGGAGAGCGTTATGGGCATAGAAGCAACCATGCCGACACCGATCGTGTCGGCGGCCGGAACCGGCAGTTCGACCTCCACGAGCTCGACGTCCTCGACGGCGACGACGGGGATCGCGGACAATTTCCAGACCTTTCTGACGCTGCTGACGACGCAGCTGCAGAACCAGAACCCGATGGATCCGCTCGACACCAACCAGTTCACTCAGCAACTGGTGCAGTTCGCCGGCGTCGAGCAGCAGCTGCGGTCCAACGAGCAGTTGAAGTCGCTGATCGAAATCGAAAAGAGCGCCCAGGCGACGCAGGCGCTGGTCTATGTCGGCAACACGGTTGCGGTCGACGGCAGCAAGGCGCAGTTCGACAAGTCGGCGACCTGGAATTTCCAGTCGGAGAAAGACACCACGGCATCGATCACGATCACCAGTTCGACGGGACTGACGGCCTATTCCGGCAGCTATGCGCTGAAGCAGGGCGGCTCCAGTTTCGTCTGGGACGGCAAGGGCAATGACGGCGCGCAGTGGCCGGCCGGCACCTACACCCTCACCGCGACAGGCAAGGACAGTGCAGGCAACAACGTCTCGATCTCCACCGAAGTCCAGGGCGTCGTCGATTCAGTCGATCTAAGCGCCTCCCCGCCGCTGCTGTCGATCGGCGGGCAGAGCTACACCACCGACAAGATCAAGCGCGTGGTGCGCCCGTCGACCGCGAGCTAGCGCTGCGGGCTGACGGGTCGCGCTCTCGTCCTCGCCGTCCCGGCCTTCCGCGTGAACGTCCGCAACCCTCTCCGCGTCATTGCGAGCGAAGCGAAGCAATCCATCTCACGACTTGCTGAGGTATGGATCGCTTCGCTCGCAATGACGCGGTCAGACTTTGGATTCAAATTTCAAACAGCCCTTGCCGTCATCGCCCGGCTTGACCGGGCGATCCAGTACGCCGCGGCTTCTCGATTCTTCGCTGACGTCTCTGGAATACTGGGTCACCCGCCTTCGCGGGTGACGACAACTGAATATGCCTTCGCATTCTCGCGACGCATTGCGCCCGAGCTCTGCCAGAAATTCCGTGCCCTCGAAAATAGAGGGCGCAGGGAAGACCGGGTGCGCGCTGCACCCGCGGTCCCGTGTGCGGATTGCACAAAACAACATGCACACGAGCATACAGGGCAGCGGTGAACACCCGGCCTTCCCTGCGCAATGGCTTTACGGCTTATGCCGCGCTCTCCCCGGAGACGAGTTCTTGGTTGACTCCGTCACCACCGGTTCAGCTTGCGCTTAGCCGACGGCTTGACGCCAGCAACGGGCGCCAGGACCACACGGTTTTGCCGTACGCTTATCCACGCCGTCGTCGAGGCGTAAACCAGCGTCCACCGCAACCCGCCCAACGTCCGTGACGACGGCCGACGCCCTCTGAGTGGGACGGGATGGGCAAACATATGCACCTGATTTTCCTTCCGGTAAACAGAAATATTTTTTATTTGAGGGCTTGACACGATTTCCGTAAATCGGAAGTGATTTGCCCGTCGGGTTGATTTGTCGCACGCGCGCAGCGAGATTTCGCTTGCGCACGAGGCGACGCAGCAACGGTAGGGCGGATTGGAGCCAACGGGTCCGCGCAAAGCGGACCCGTTGGGCGTAATCCGCCGATCAGAACCAGCAACCCGCCCAATCACCGTCGCTCGCCGAAATCACCGTCCACCTCGCCGTCACCAGCCCAATCTTCCGGAAACAACCCCGCGCGCACGTCGCGATGAAACGAGGAATACGGCCAATCGCACACGCGCGTGACGAGGCCATGCCTGAGCGGATTGATGTAGCAATATTCGACATGGCGCGCATAGTCGGACTCGTCGCGGATCAAATGCTCCCAGAACCGCCGCTGCCAGATGCCGCGTTCGTGGCGTGCGACGCGCCCAGCACTGAGCCGCTCCTGTTTCGGCAACGCTCGCGCGAACCGCGTCTTGATCAGACGCCAGCGCGTGGAGAAATCATGATCGCCCGGCGGCAGTTGCCAGACCGCATGCAGATGATCGGGCAGCACGACGAAGGCATCGATGGTGAAGGAATGGTCGCGGCGGGTTATGGCGACGGCCTCGCGCAGCATCGCGATATGATCGGCGAGCAGGGTTTTCCGCCGCTCCAGCAGGTTGACGGTGAAGAACCAGCAGCCGCCCGGAATGAAGGCGCGACGATAATTCGGCATGGGGAGCAGGATAGCACATGTTATGGTTGTGGCACTGCCAAGAGGGCGGATTACGCCTTCGGCTCAATCCGCCCTACGAGCTCGGTATTGACTCGCTCACGATCTGCTATCACCAAGACACAGCGAGGCCCTATTCGCATCGCGGCTGGCGTCACATTGGTCGCAGGCATTTTCTACAACGCCTTCCTGCGCCACTGACCTTTGGTAAGAAGATGGCAAACCGTTCGTTTCTTGATATTGAATTCCGCCGCTTCAAAAGTATGCCACGGACGTTATGGTTGGTCTTGGTGGCGGGACTGGCCTTCCTGTTGGCCAACATAGTTACCCTGCTCTCACTTTCAGGACTGAAAATAGATCCTGGTACGGCCACCCTATTCGGAGCTGTTGTCGGCCTTTGTGTCGTCGCTTGGCAAACCAACAAGGGCTTCCGTAACCTCATTAGATCACAGGAGAACCAGTCTCGACTTGAGCGAGAGGCCAGACTGCACCGTCACGAGCTAGAACTAGCCGGCAAAGCAGAAGAGGAAGCGCGAGAACGTCGGATACTACTATCTGGGCTCCGGGCAGAAATCGTTTCCCTGCATACAACCGCAGGAAATTACGCCCAGTCACACCATCAGTTCGCTCTCCTGTATAAAGCTATGCATGAACACAATTCGGCTCCGTCCATGAAGGAGTTTGTCATGGCGGGATACAAGGCTCCCTTCTACAACGAGAACATCAGCAAGGTTGGCTTGTTAAGGGTAAGTCTCGCCGCAGATATCATCAGAGTTTACAACGGCGTTTTTGAGGACCGAAAGGTTGCTTGGGAAAAGCCTGCACCCAACTCTGTGGTGAGCATTGCGTACGCTACGGGCGCCGTGGTGGCCTACAAGTTTCAAAGCGATCTGCAACATGTCGCCATGCGAATACGGGCATTTGAAGAGGACACGCCTGACCCCGGCAGCATTTATGAAACGCAGGACAAACGCCACTCTAGCTTACCGAAACTGGAAGAGATGGTCCCCGCCAAACTGTACTAGTGGCGAGCGTTTTCGGTCATCATGCAGCCGAACGCAGCCCGTAGGGCGGATCGAGCCGAAGGAGCAATCCGCCGCACCGGTTACATCGCCAACAAGGTCTGTGCTATCCTGCGTGCCATATCGAATGATGGTCGCGGGTGCGCAATTGGCGACCTTCTGCGAACAGCGATGACCCCGGTGATTTGCCTGAGTGGCGGATTACGCCTTGCACCTTCGCTCGTGGAGCGACCGCCGATGTGGTCGGCTCCAATCCGCCCTACCCGGCTCCAATACTCGCCCCCTCCCCCGCCCCAGTTCCAGCCATTTCCAACGAGATTCGTATTGAAGCCTTGGGCTTAGGCAAATTTTAAGTCGCACGGCGTAGGTTATCAGGGTGAGTTCAGTGGTTGAGAGTTTGTGAGTACGCCATGACAGAACCCCATCGCCCGAGGGTAAAATACGTCATCGGGCCTGACGGAAGTCCATTAACAATTGCGGACCTGCCCGCGCCCGGCACCAAACGGTGGGTGATCCGCCGCAAGGCCGAAGTCGTTGCCGCGGTTCGCGGCGGCCTGCTCTCCCTCGAGGAGGCTTGCAGCCGCTACACGCTGACGGTGGACGAGTTCCTGTCCTGGCAGTTCTCCATCGATCAGCATGGCCTGGCAGGCTTGCGGACCACCCGCATCCAGCAATACCGGCAATAAACGCTCCAAACCGGAAGATTTGATGAAAACCGGCTTCGTTTTGCGAAGCTGGTTTTTTTCATGCCCAAACTTCTTCACCGACTTTAACGGTCGTTAACCATATGGAAACCATCCCCTAGGCAATAATTGCCCAGTCGGTCCCCGGGTACGAATCTGGGCCGAACCCCTGGGGGCGGTTGGTGCAAAGTCTCGTTGCTTTCCTGAAAGGCCTTGGCGCGTCGCGGCTGATGGCGATGGTCGCCGTGACCGCCGCCCTGATCGGCTTCTTCGCGTTCGTCATCATGCGCGTCACGACGCCGCAGATGACCACCCTCTTCACCGACCTCTCGGCCGAAGACTCATCCAGCATCATCAAGGATCTGGAACGCCAGGCGATCCCCTTCGAAATGCGCAACGAAGGCGCCGTGATCATGGTGCCGAAGGACAAGGTGACGCGGCTGCGGATGAAGCTGGCCGAAGGCGGCCTGCCCAAGGGCGGCGGCGTCGGCTACGAGATCTTCGACAAGTCCGACGCGCTCGGCACCACCAGCTTCGTCCAGAACATCAATCATCTGCGCGCGCTGGAGGGCGAGCTCTCCCGCACCATCCGCGCTATCGACCGCATTCAGGCCGCGCGGGTCCATCTGGTGCTGCCGGAACGGCCGCTGTTCTCCCGCGAAATCCCGGAGCCGTCGGCGTCCATCGTGGTCCGGGTGCGCGGCAGCCTCGAGCCCCAGCAGATCCGCGCCATCCGCCACGTGGTGGCGTCCGCCGTCAACGGCCTGAAGCCGCAGCGGGTGTCGATCGTCGACGAGGGCGGCCGGCTGCTCGCCGACGGCGCCAGCAGCAATCCCGAGGGCGCCAGCGGCGACGAGCGCCGCACCGCCTTCGAGAAACGGATGCGCAACGAGGTCGAGGCGATCGTCTCCTCGGTGGTCGGCCAGGGCCGCGCCCGCGTCCAGCTCACCGCCGATTTCGACTACAACAAGGTCACCCAGACCTCGGACAAGTTCGACCCCGAAGGCCGCGTGCTGCGCTCCAGCCAGTCCCGCGAGGAATCCTCGGCGACCGCCGGCGACAGCGGCCAGGTCACGGTCAACAACGAGCTGCCCGGCAACCAGACCAATGCCGGCGTCGCGGCGCGCGACCAGAGCAAGAAGAGCGAAGAAACCAATAATTACGAGATTTCCCGCGTCACCAAGACCGAGGTGACCGAGGCCGGCCGGGTCAACAAGATCTCGGTCGCGGTGCTGGTCGACGGCGCCTACACCAAGAACGAAAAAGGCGAGATGGTCTATTCCGACCGCAGCAAGGAAATGCTCGACCGCATCGCAACCCTGGTTCGCTCGGCGATCGGCTTCGACCAGAAGCGCGGCGACCAGGTCGAGGTCGTCAACCTGCGCTTTGCCGAAGCCCCAACCGTGCCCCCGCATGCCGAGCCGACCGGCCTGCTCGGCATGTTCCAGTTCACCAAGGATGACGTCATGTACGTCATCGAACTCGGCGTCATGATGCTGCTCGGCCTCGTCGTGCTGTTCATGGTGATCCGCCCGCTGGTCAAGCGCATCCTGGCCGCCGAAGTCGTTCCCGCGCTGGCCGGCGGCGCCGCTGTGCCGGCACTGGCCGACGGCACCGCCGAAGGCGCGCCGGGCCAGGTCCTGCTTCCCGCCGGCGGCGCCGCCGCGCTGATCGACGTCGCCCAGGTTCAGGGCCAGGTCCACGCCCAGGCCGTGCACCGGGTCGGTGAACTCGCCGAACGAAATCCGAACGAGACCGCCTCCATTGTTCGTCAATGGCTCACCGAACCTGTCGAGTAACCTGACATGGCCGTACCGCAAACCACCAACGCCAACGACATCACCACCGTCATCTCGGCGCTGGCGAGCCGGCAGGCGACAAGGCCGAAGGGCAAGCCGCTGACCGGCCCGAAGCGGGCCGCCATCCTGATGCTGGCGCTGGGCGAACAATATGGCGGCAAGGTCTGGGCGCTGCTCGACGACGACGAGGTGCGCGAACTGTCGATCCACATGTCGACGCTCGGCACCGTCGAGGCCGACGTGGTGGAAGACCTGCTGCTGGAATTCGTCTCGCGGATGTCGGCCTCCGGCGCCCTGATGGGCACCTTCGACGCCACCGAACGGCTGCTGCAGCAATACCTGCCGAGCGAGCGCGTCAGCGGCATCATGGACGAAATCCGCGGCCCCGCCGGCCGCAACATGTGGGAGAAACTCTCCAACGTGCAGGAAGAGGTGCTCGCCAACTACCTCAAGAACGAATACCCGCAGACCATCGCCGTGGTGCTGTCGAAACTGAAGCCGGAGCACGCCGCCCGCGTGCTGGCGATCCTCCCTGAGGATCTCGCGCTCGACGTGGTCGGGCGCATGCTGAAGATGGAAGCGGTGCAGAAGGAAGTCATCGAGCGCGTCGAGCAGACGCTGCGGACCGAATTCATGTCGAACCTGTCGCAGACCCGCCGCCGCGACGCCCACGAGGTGATGGCCGAAATCTTCAACAATTTCGACCGCCAGACCGAAACCCGCTTCATCACCTCGCTGGAAGAGGAAAACCGCGAATCCGCCGAGCGCATCAAGGCGCTGATGTTCACCTTCGACGATTTGATCAAGCTCGATTCCGCCTCGGCGCAGACGCTGATGCGCAACATCGACAAGGACAAGCTCGGCATTGCGCTGAAGAGCGCCAATGAAGAGGTCCGCAGCTTCTTCCTCGGCAACATGTCGTCGCGCGCCGGCAAGATGCTGCTGGACGACATGGCCGCGATGGGACCGGTGCGGCTGCGCGACGTCGACGAGGCGCAGGCGCTGCTCGTCAACCTCGCCAAGGACATGGCCGCCAAGGGTGAAATCACCTTGACCAAGAACCGCGCCGACGACGAGCTGGTGTACTGATGGCCGCGCCCGCAAAATTCCTGTTCGACATGGACTTCGGCGCGCCGGACAAGACGCGCGAGCGTCCTGCCACGCCGGCCGAGATCGCGCAGAAGATCGCCGCCGCCGAAGCCCGCGCCTATCGCGACGGCTACGAGGCCGCGCAGCGCGAGGCCAGAGCCGAAAGCGACCGCCGCGCCGCGCTGGCGCTGGAGGAGATCGGCATTGCCATCAAAGGCATCGCCTCGCGCTTTGGCGGCATCGAAGCGCGGATGGAGACCGAAGCGGTCGACGTCGCGGTCGCCGTGGCCCGCAAGCTGTGCTCCGAACTGATCGCCGCCGAGCCGCTCGGCGAGATCACGGCACTGGTGAGCGACTGCTTCTCGCATCTGGTCGCGACGCCGCACCTCGTGGTCCGCATCAACGACTCATTATACGAGGCTGCCCGCGAAAAGATCGAGCGGCAGGCCACGCAGAGCGGCTTCGAGGGCCGGCTGGTGATCCTGGCCGAGCCTGACATTGCAACCGGCGACTGCCGGATCGAATGGGCCGACGGCGGCGTGGTGCTGGAGCGCGCCGCCATCGAAGCCAAGATCAACGAACTTGTCGGGCGCTACATGGCGTCCCGCGATCAGGCTGGAAGGCCGTGAGGACTGAACCATGAGCGACACCGACACCCAGGTCCCGCTGCAAGACCTCAACGCGTCAGACGCGGAGGCCGCGGACGATCTGGCCTACAATGAAGACGAACAGGCCTCGCGCATCGCGGCTGACCTCGAGGCCGTGTTCGACGTGCCGGTGCAGGTCTCGGCGGTGCTGGGGCGCTCCAAGATGGACGTCGGCGAGCTTTTGAAGCTTGGCCCCGGCACCGTGCTCGAACTCGACCGCCGGGTCGGCGAAGCGATCGACATCTACGTCAACAACCGGCTGGTGGCGCGCGGCGAAGTCGTGCTGGTGGAAGACAAGCTCGGCGTCACCATGACGGAAATCATCAAGGCGGAACGCACCTAAAACAACAGCACGCGCATAAGCGGCGCGAACAGACGAACAGGAGACTATGATGCGGCTTCTCATCGTTGGCACATTGAAGGGCCAGCTCACCACGGCCACCAAGATCGCGATGGACAACGGCGCTTCGGTGACCCACGCCGAGACGGTCGAACAGGCGATGGCGGTGCTGCGCGGCGGCAAGGGGGCCGACCTGATGCTGGTCGACGTCGCGCTCGATATCCGCGATCTGGTGATGCGGCTCGAGGCCGAACACATCCATGTGCCGATCGTGGCCTGCGGCATCTCCAACGACGCCCGCGCCGCGGTCGCCGCGATCCACGCCGGCGCCAAGGAATACATCCCGCTGCCGCCCGATCCGGAACTGATCGCCGCCGTGCTCGCCGCCGTCGCCAACGATTCCCGCGACCTGATCTATCGCGACGAGGCCATGGGCAAAGTCGTCAAGCTGGCACAGCAGATCGCGGGCTCCGACGCCTCGGTCATGATCACCGGTGAATCCGGCACCGGCAAGGAAGTGCTGGCGCGCTACGTCCACACCCGCTCGGCCCGCGCCAAGCGGCCCTTCATCTCGATCAACTGCGCGGCGATCCCCGAGCACCTGCTCGAATCCGAACTGTTCGGCCACGAAAAGGGCGCCTTCACCGGCGCCGTGGCGCGGCGCATCGGCAAGTTCGAGGAAGCCACCGGCGGCACGCTGCTGCTCGACGAAATCTCCGAGATGGACGTACGACTGCAATCGAAATTGCTGCGCGCGATCCAGGAGCGCGTCATCGACCGCGTCGGCGGCACCAGGCCGGTGCCGGTCGATATCCGCATCATCGCGACCTCGAACCGCAACCTGGCCGACGCCGTGCGCGAAGGCACCTTCCGCGAGGACCTGCTGTTCCGCCTCAACGTCGTCAATCTGAAGATCCCCCCGCTGCGCGACCGGCCGGCTGATATCATCGAGCTGGCGCATCATTTTGCGAAGAAATATTCCGAAGCCAACGGCGTGCCGCTACGCCCGATCTCCAGCGAGGCGCGGCGGGTGCTGACCGCCAACCGCTGGCAGGGCAACGTCCGCGAGCTCGAAAACACCATGCACCGCTCGGTGCTGATGGCGCAGGGCGACGAGATCGGCGCCGATGCCATTCTCACCCCGGATGGCGACCGTCTCGACCTCGCCAAGACCGCACCGGCGGTGGCCCACGCCACCTTCGCCGCCGAGCAGGTCACCCGCGCGCTGGTCGGGCGCACGGTGGCCGACGTCGAGCGCGACCTGATCCTCGAGACGCTCAAGCATTGCCTCGGCAACCGCACCCACGCGGCCAACATCCTCGGCATTTCGATCCGCACGCTGCGCAACAAGCTGAACGAATATGCCGACGGCGGAATACCGATCACGCCGGCGGGTGCAGGCGACTATCAGCGCTTTGCGGCGGCGGGGTAGCCTGCCTTAGCCCATCCTGGGGACGAAGCGATCGAAACGATCGGCTTCGTCCGGAACGGCATCGTGCCGCGAATAACTCGGAGCGTCCGGGTTGCGGAAGATGCGGATGGGGGCACCGGGCTGCAGATCGCGGCCGCTGAAGACCGCATAGGCGTAAAGCGCGAGATAGCCGATCGCCAGAGCGCCGACGCCGTAGAAAGCCCAGACCGCGATACGCTTCATCGGGTCACCACACCGCATTGGGCCAGGCGCGCGACGTCGCGCCGGCAAAACCACAGCGGCAAAACAGTTTTGGGAAGCCTGCGTTCCAACGTGCGCTCTCATTCCCGGGGCGGAAGCGGGCCTTTTAGTCCGTGCGCCCGCTGAACGCCACGGCAACAAACGCCCTTCCCGCGCCCGTCACCGGATTTTCACATATTCCGGAGCCTGATTCCATTTGCCGAGTGGGACGCAGTCGACCAACTCCGATTCATTCGTACCCATTCCGGGCCTCAGAATCACGATTCCCGAAGGGGTCGGCACGTCAGCCCTGGTCATCCTGAATTTGCCCTTTCCTTATGCACAAGGGAACAACAACGCCGGCGCAACCGTCGGCATCACCGTGAATGGTGCGCTTTCGTCGGTCCTGGCGGGGTTCACCTACAATGAACAGATATCGGGGAGCGCCCGGGTGCGGACCACATTGGTAGTCAGCGTGCCGCTAGCGGCTGCGGCGCAGACCATTGTCGGGGTTTGGTCCGGCGTGCGCGGCAGCACCGTCATCATCGACCATCAACGCTCAGCGCGATCCTGGACTAGATTTCCCGCATCAGTAGCGAGCGGCTCGCGGTGGGGGCAGGCTGACTTCGGCCAGCCGCACTGCGTCCTCGTCCTGATCGATCGCCACATACTGGCCCTGCCAATAGGCCAGCGCCGCGGTGCGGGTCGATAGCTGCAGGTCCAGCACGCGGCCGATCACAATCGCATGGGAATGCCGCTCGACGATTTCCTCCACCTCACACTCGATCGCGGCGAGCGCGCCCACCAGCAGCGGCACGCCCGAAGCGCGCATCGTCCACTGGGCGCCGGCAAACCGTTCGGCGCCCTTGAGCCCGTCCTTGCCGGCAAACCGCTCGGCGACGTCGATTTGGTCCGACGTCAGGATATTGACGCCGAAGAAGCCGTACCGCTGCACCAGCGGCCATGAGGACGCGTTCCGGTTGACGCTGACGATCAGTGCCGGCGGATCGACCGACAGCGACGACACCGAGGTCACCGTCATCCCCGAAATGTCCCTGCCTCGCCCGGCCGTGACGACGCTCACGCCGCCCGTCAACTGGCGCATGGCGCCACGAAAATCGTCTGGCGAAACCGCGCGGGAAACTTCTTGAGAAATCTCTTGGGAAACCTGACGGTCGATCGCGATATGCCGGACAACGGAGTTCATGATGGCCTCACAGGTCGGAAGTGTCCTCGGTGCCTTGCAGCAGGTTCTTCAGGATCGAGCCTTCCAGCGCAGCGAGCTCCGCCGAACCCCGACGCCTTGGGCGCGGGATATTGACGTCGATGTCATGCGCGATACGGCCGTCCTCGATCACCAGAACGCGGTCGGCCAGTGCCACCGCTTCGGCGACGTCATGCGTCACCAGGATCGCGGTGAATCCCTGATCCTGCCAGACCCGCTCCAGCAGCCGCTGCATCGAGATTCGCGTCAACGCATCAAGCGCGCCGAGCGGTTCGTCGAAGGCCAGCACGCGCGGGCGGCTGACCAGGGCCCGCGCCAGCGCCACGCGCTGTTTTTGTCCGCCGGAAAGCACCGCCGGCCATTGCGCCCGTTTGTCGTCAAGGCCGACTTCGACCAGCGCGCTGTCGGCGCGCGCTTGCGCGTCGGGCGAGGTTCTTTCGCGGCCGAGGCCGACCTCGACGTTCGACAGCACCCGGGCCCAGGGCAGCAACCGCGGCTCCTGAAACATCACGCGGACGTCTTCCGCGCGGGTTTCCTCGCCAAAGCTGATGGTACCCGCGGTAATCGTTTCAAGCCCCGCGATCAGCCGCAGCAGCGTACTCTTGCCGCACCCGCTGCGGCCCACGATGGCGACGGACTGCCCTGCCGGAATGTGCAGATCGATGCCGCGAAGCACCTCGTTGTCGCCGAACGATTTGCGCAATCCCCGGATTGTCAGCGAAAGCCCACGCAACAGGGCGTCGGCATCCCGCCGCAACAGCCGCGCCTGCTTGACAAAATCGGGCTGGTCCACGGCTTCGGCATCCGCGGGGCGAAAACGAAGAGCTTCCTGCATTTCAATCCTCAAAAGTTTCTGCCTCAATGTTTCTGGAAGGCCGGATGCCAGGACAGCGTCAGCCGCTCCAGCGCGCGTGAAGCGCTGTCGGCGAGTTTGCCAAGCAGCGCGTAGATCAGGATGGAGAGCACCACGACGTCGATCAGCATGAACTCGCGCGCCTGCATCGCCATGTAGCCGAGGCCCGACGACGCCGCGATGGTTTCCGCCACGATCAGGGTCAGCCACATGATGCCGAGCGCAAAGCGCAGGCCGACGAAGATCGATGGCAACGCACCCGGAAAGATCACCCGGCGGAACAATTCGCCGTCGGTCATGCCGTAGATGCGGCCCATCTCGATCAGCTGCGGATCGACGGTGCGGATGCCGTGCAGCGTGTTGAGGTAGATCGGAAAGAACACGCCGAGCGCGACCAGGAACAGCTTTGCGGACTCATCGATCCCGAACCACAGGATGACGAGCGGGATCAGCGCCAGATGCGGAATGTTGCGCACCATCTGCAACGTCGTGTCGGTCAATTTGCTCGAGAGCTGCGACAGGCCATTGGCGAGCCCGAACGCAAAGCCGATGCTGCCGCCGATCAGGAAGCCGACGCTGGCGCACCAGAAACTGACCCAGATGTTGCGCACCAGTTCACCCGACAGCAGCAGCTTCCATCCCGCCAGCGCCACATCGCTCGGCGCCGGCAGCACCCGCGCCGAGACGAAGCCGGTGACGCAAGCCACCTGCCATATCAGGATGATCGCAAGCGGCACGATCCATGGAATAAGGCCGTCGGCCCGCGGCAAACGCAGGCGTCGGACACGCGGAAGACTTTCGATCAGACTCATGATTGCGATGCCTTGACGAGGGGACGATGTTCGTTGGCGATGGTCTCGCCGAACGGGCCGGTATTGACGCGGATCGGCGTCACATTGTTGGGCTGCTTCAGCGACAGCAGCGGAAACACCAGTTCGGCGAAGCGATAGGCTTCCTCCAGATGCGGATAGCCCGACATGATGAAGGTATCGATGCCGACATCCTGGTATTCGCGGATCCGCGCCGCCACCGTCGCGGGATCGCCGACCAATGCCGTCCCTGCCCCGCCGCGCACCAGACCGACGCCGGCCCAGAGGTTCGGGCTGATCTCGAGCTTATCACGCCTGCCGCCATGCAACTGCGCCATGCGCTGCTGGCCGACCGAATCCATCCGGGAAAATATCTTCTGCGCCGAGGCCACCGTCTCGTCGGTGACATGCTGGATCAGCTCATCTGCCGCCTTCCAGGCCTCAGCGTTGGTCTCGCGGACGATCACGTGCAGGCGGATGCCGAACGAGAGTTTTCGCCCGCGCGCGTCCGCCACCGCTTTCACGCGGTTGATCTTCTCGGCCACCTGCGCCGGCGGTTCGCCCCAGGTCAGATATTTGTCGACGGTGTCGACGGCGACATCGATGCCGGCATCCGACGATCCGCCGAAATAGAGCGGCGGCCGCGGCGCCTGCACGGGTGGAAACAGCAGGCGGCCATCCTCGATGCGGATGTGCTTGCCTTCCACATTGACGGTCTTGCCCGCGAGCAGGTCGCTATAGACGTTGAGGAACTCGCGCGTCACGGCATAGCGCGCGTCGTGATCGAGGAATATCCCGTCGCCCTTGTTCTCGACGGGGTCGCCGCCGGTGACGACGTTGACCAGCAGCCGCCCGTTCGACAGCCGGTCCAGCGTCGCGGTCATGCGAGCGGCAACGCTCGGCGATTGCAGGCCGGGCCGCACCGCCACCAGATAGCGCAGCCGCTCGGTCCAGGGCGCAACGGCTGACGCCACCACCCAGGAATCTTCGCAGCTTCGCCCCGTAGGCAGCAGCACGCCGTAATAGCCGAGTTGGTCCGCGGCCTGCGCGATCTGGCGCAAATAATTGAAGTTCACTTCACGGCCGCCGGTGGTGGTGCCGAGATAGCGGCCATCGCCATGGGTCGGCAGGAACCAGAGGATGTTGGCATTCGCCGATGTTTGGTTGCTCATGAGCCCGGCCTCCGCGCCGCGTCGGAAATCTTGATTTGCTTGGGAATAAGACCGAGCGCGAAGAATGCGTCGGCGACCTGTTGTTGATCGGCGATCACGCTGTCGGTGATCGGCTTGATGCCGTAGGACTGCCGCTTCAATGCCACTTCAACGACGGGCACCGGAAGCCCGATCGCCGGCGCCAGCTGTTCGGCAACGGCGCGGATGTCGCCCTTGGCCCAGTCATCGACCTCGCTGAGTTGCGCCAGCACGAGATCGACGATGTCAGGGTCGGCGCCAATGAATTTCTTCGAGGCGAAATAGAACTGATAGTTCGAGACGATGCCGGTGCCGTCGGCGAGCGTCCGCGCGCCGGTGGCGGCTTCGGCGGCGGCCTGGAACGGATCCCAGATCACCCAGGCATCGACCGCGCCACGTTCGAACGCAGCCCGCGCATCGGCCGGCGCCAGAAACACCGGCTCGATCTCCGAGTATTTGACACCAGCTTTCTCCAGCGCCTTCACCAGCAGATAGTGGACGTTGGAGCCTTTGTTCAGCGCCACCTTCCTGCCTTTGAGATCCGCGACCGAAGCGATCTTGCTGTCCTTCGGCACCAGGATGGCTTCGCCCTTCGGCGCCGGGGGCTCATAGGCGACATACTGGATCGGGGCGCCCGCGGCCTGCGCGAAGATCGGCGGCGCTTCACCGGTGTTGCCGAAATCGATGGCGCCGACATTGAGCGCCTCGAGCAGCGGTGGCCCGGAGGGAAACTCGGTCCACACCACCTGATAACCCGCGGCCTTCAGCTTGCTCTCCAGCGTGCCCTTGCTCTTGAGCAGCACCAGCTTGCCGTATTTCTGGAAGCCGATGCGGACGACCTTGTCCTGCCCGTAGCTGAGGCCAACCGTCGAGCCGACGATGGCGAGAGACAGCATGGCACTCGCGATCAGGCGTTTGATGAAACGCTTCATGATGAAATCCCCTGCGTTGATTGGAATGGCTTTTCTCGAAGTCAGGTCTGGGTATTGCGCCAGACGATGTCGCGAACCACGATCGGCTTCGGGATCAGCCCGAGCTTGAGGAAGCGATCGGCGACGGCCTGCTGGGTATCGATGATCGCCTCCGTCACCGGTCCGATCGCGAACGAGGCCCGGTTGGCCGCGACGGTCTGGACCTCCAGCGGAACGCCGGTCACGGCGGCGAGTGCGCTTGCCACGGCGTCGCGATTTGCTTCCGCCCACCGGGCGGCTTCCGAAAGGCCCGCGATGATGTCGCGGGTGTGCGGAACGTGGGTGTTCGCGAAATCGCGGTTGGCGAGATAGAACGAATTGGTCTTGGCGACCTCAAAGGCGTTGATCAGGATCCGGCCGTTCTGCTTCTTCTCGCCGATCGCGAAATATGGATCCCAGATCGCCCAGGCGTCGATGCTGCCATTGGCGAATGCCGGCCCCGCATCAGGCGGCGACAGATAGACCGGCGTGATATCGGCGTAGGTGAGACCGGCCTTTTCCAGCGTCGCGATCAGAACGTTATGCGCGCTGGTGCCCTTGGCAAATCCAATTCGCTTGCCTTTCAGATCGGCAATCGAGCGAATGGTGGAACTGGCGGGAACCAGAATCCCCTGCCCGTTGGTAATGGCCGATCCCGCCACATAGACGATGTTCGCGTTCGCAGCCTGGGCAAAGATCGGCGGCGTATCGCCAACCGCGCCGAGATCGACACTGCCGGTGCTCATCGCCTCCAGCAACGGCGGGCCCGACGTGAACTCGATCCATTTGATGGCAATTTCTTTCGCGGCGAAGTGCTTTTCCAGAATAGCCTGCTGCCGTGCGATCACGAGCACCCCGGTCTTCTGATAGCCGATGCGGATTTCCTTGACCGGTGCTTGCGCGCGCGCACCTGGCGACAGCGCGACAACGGCACCGACAACCGACAATCCGAGAAACTCGCGACGCTTCATCACATTCTCCTGAACGATCATGTTCGCGGCGATGCGCGATCATGCGATGCAAGAGATGATGGTGGCGCTTTGAAACGCTGTCGAGTGCTCCGCGAAAATAGCAATGACGGCACTGCTGGTCCGGCTCGCGACGACGCGTTTATTGCCGGAACACGATTTACAACGACGCATTTTTCTTGACGCTTGTCCGAAGCCAATTTGTTAATCTTGCATTAGGCAGTGACGAAACCTGTTCCACCCAGAGTCATAAGCGACCGCCGCTGGGATCGACGAGCGCCTATCAAATATGCGCTTGGAATTTCTCTCTGCGAATGCCGACCGGCGTAGCATCGTCATGCGGATCGCGTGACAACAAGAATGAACGGTTCTATTGACCGCCGTTGCGCGGCCTCTAGCTTGTTTTGGTCCCTTTAATGTCAGGCAGATCAAACTCCATGGGCAACCGCACCGCATCCATCATCAGAGCCATCGCAGCCATCGCGGTCGTTTCAGCCACATCATCCGTGGCCGCGCAGACGCCGCCATCCGATACGATTCGTATCGGCTATCAAAAATCCTCGACGCTGACGGCCATCCTGAAAACCAACGGCGAACTGGAAAAGGCGCTCGCGCCGCTCGGCGTCCGCGTCTCCTGGCATGAATTCACCAGCGGCCTGCCGCTCTTGGAGGCGATCAACACCGGCAACATCGACTTCGGCGCTGACGTCGCCGATACCGTGCCGCTGTTCGCGCAAGCCGCAGGCGCCAGGCTTGCCTATATCGCGGAAGAAGCCGCTTCACCCTCGGCGCAGGCCATTCTGGTCGGCGCGGAATCGCCCATCAAGACGCGGGCCGACCTGAAGGGCAGGAAGGTTGCGGTGACAAAAGGCGCCGGCAGTCATTTCCTGCTGCTCGCCGCGCTCGCCAAATCGGGCCTGAGCTTCAAGGATATCTCGCCGGCCTACCTGACGCCGGCCGACGGCCGCGCCGCGTTCATCGGCGGCAATGTCGATGCGTGGGTGGCCTGGGATCCGTTCCTGACCAGCGCCCAGCGCCAGTCCAACGCGCGGGTGCTGACCGATGGCAGCAACGGCCTTGCCAGCTACAAGCGCTACTATCTGTCGTCGGCTGCGTTTGCCGATCGGCGCGGCGACGTGCTGAATGCCATCTTCGGCAAGCTCGACGAGACCGGCAAATGGGTCAAGGCGAATCAGGACGACGCGGCCAAATTGCTATCGGGCCTCTGGGGCATCGACGCGGCGACGGTGAAGGAAGCCAACAGCCACCGTTCCTACAAGGTCGGAATTGTCACGGCGCCCGGCCTGTCCGAACAGCAGCGCATTGCGGATGCGTTCTTTGCGGAGGGATTGCTGCCGGTAAAGGTCAACGCGGGCGATGCGAAGATCTGGACGCCGAAGCGCGATTGAGCGAGGCGGCAGACTCGCCGCACCTCTCCCGCTTGCGGGGTCGAGACGAGCGAAGCTCGCTCTTAGGTCGGCGCGAAGCGCCGGGTGGGGGCTCTCTCCACACGGGGAGTGTCAATTGTGGAGACACCCCCACCCCAGCCCTCCCCCGCAAGCGCGGGAGAGGGAGCGCAGTCCCTTCGCGGCCGCTACGCCGCCTCGAACGCCGGAACCGGCAACGCAGTCACCGACTTGATCTTTTCCATCGCGAACCGCGAGGTCACGTTCTTCAGCGCGACCGCGCCGATCAGCTTCTTGTAGAAAAGATCATAGCTCCGCATGTCGGCGACGACCACGCGCAGCACATAGTCCACGTCACCAGCCATGCGATAGAACTCGATGACTTCAGGCATGGCGCTGACGGCGGCCGCGAATTTCTTCAGCCACGCATCGGAATGATCGTCGCTCTCCACCGACACGAATACCGACAGCCCGAGGCCGATCTTGTTCTGGTCGACCAATGCAACCTTGCCGGTGATGATGCCCTCGTTCTCCATGCGCTGGACGCGCTTCCAGCACGGCGTAGACGAAAGCCCGACGCGCTCCCCGATTTCGGCCACCGACAGCGATGCATCCTCCTGAAGCACCCGCAGGATCCTGCGGTCGATCGCGTCGATGCGGCGGGGAGGTTCCGAGGCGGTGACAACGTCGCTCATGTGTAAAACTTTCTTCCAAATGCATTGCTCTCAACAATGCTATTCAGAAAATAATTCCACACAAGCCGGCTACCGTTTCGAAATTTGGCGTCGCCAGAGAAAGACTTGCTGCGCGGACCGCCTTCCAAGGTTTAAAGACCCGCGCCCTTGCCGATGGCGCCGGAAAACGAACGGTCGACGATGTCGGCGGCGTTGAGCTTCTGCTTGATCAGGCCGGACCGGAAATAGAGATCGATGGTTTGCTGTTCGTCGGCCACAACGCCGTCATCGATTGGTGCAACACGAACCTTCGCCCGGCTCAGCCAGTTCAGCGGCACCGCGGGCGGAATGTTCATCAGTCTGCCCCACGTCTCGGCATAGGCACCGACATTGGTCTGCGACCACGCCCGCGCGGCCGTCAGCCGCCTGACAAAATCTTCCAGTTCCGGCCGCTTGTCGCGGATCGCGTTCGGTGTGGCGACCTGGAATCCCAAGCCGGGCGTAAGCCCCTCCGCCGTGATCACGCGCCGCGACTGGAACAGGACTTCTTCCTGGCTGACATAGGGCTCCCATGTCGACCAGGCATCGACGGAGCCTTGCGTGTACGCAACCTTGGCGTCCGATGGCGCGAGAAACACGATCTGGACGTCGCTGGTCGACCAACCCTTCGATTCAAGCGCGGCAAGAATCAATTGATGTCCGATCGAGCCACGGCCGGTGGCGATCTTCTTGCCTTTCAAGCTTTCGAAGTCAGGGATCGGCGAGTTTATCGGGACGAGTACCGCGAGCCCTTCGCGCGTCTGCCGGATCGCGGCGATGGCTTTCACCGGAACGTTGGCCGCCGCAGCGAAGGTGAACGGCGCGTCGCCGACCAGGCCGGTTTCGATCGCGCCCGCACTCAACGCTTCCAATAGCGGCGCCGCGGCCGCGAATTCCTTCCACTCGATCTTGTACGGAACATCCTTCAGCACGCCGGCCGCTTCCATCACGGCCTGCGAATTGCCCTTTTGATCGCCAACCCGCAACGTGGTCTGGGCATCCGCTGAGGCAATCGCACCCAGCAGGAGGCCCGCAATGAGAATATTGCGCATCATTCTGCGGCCACTCCCCGGGCAACACTGCGTCCGGCGATCAGCTGACGCGTCAGCGGGATCAGTTCGCGGCCGTAGTCGATGGCATCGGTCAGGGGATCGAAGCCGCGAATCAGGAAGTGGCTGATGCCGAGATCGTAGTAATCGCCGAACACTTCGGCGACCTGTTCGGGTGTGCCGACCAGCGCCGTGGTGTTGCTGTTGGCGCCGGTGAGCTTTGCGATTTCGGTCCACAGCCGCTTGTCGATCCTTGTCCCCTGCTCGGCCAGCGCCAGCAGCCGTTTCGCGCCGGCGGTGGCATGGCCGTCCGCCGGCTTGCGATATCCGGTCTTGTCCTGCAGCGCGGTGGCGCGGGCCAGGATTTCATCGGCCTTGACCCAGGCCTTCTCCTCGGTATCGGCGAGGATCGGGCGAACCGAGAGGCTGAAGCGCGGCGTCGGCCGGCCATGTTTCGCGGCAGCCGCGCGAACCCGCGACGTCACATCGCGCACCTGCGCATAGGATTCGCCCCACAACGCGAACGTATCGGCATGCTTGCCCGCGACCTCGATTGCCGCGTCCGAACCGCCGCCGACGAAGATCGGAATGCCTTCGCTGCGGTAAGGTTTCAGCTGCGAGAAACCGTTCTGCACCTGATAATATTTGCCCTCATAGTTGAACGGTTTTTCGCTGCTCCATTCGGCGCGAACTACGTCCAGGAATTCGCTGGTCCGGGCGTAGCGTTCGTCCTTGTCGTCGATGACATTGCCGTCCTGCCGCAGTTCGGTGGCGTTGCCGCCGGTGATGACGTGCAATGCGACGCGTCCACCGGACAGTTGATCGACGGTCGCAAGCTGCCGGGCAAGCAGCGTCGGCGCGGTGAAACCGGGCCGCTGCGCGATCAGGACGTTGAGCTTGTCGGTGACGCCGAGCACGTGCTGGCCGATCTGCAGACCATCCGGCGTGGTCGAGTGAAATGCCAGCAGGGCGCGATCAAAGCCTGCGTTCTCATGGGCCTTCGCAACGGTCTCGATGTAGTACCGGTCGAGAATCCCGCCGTTCCGCACGACGGTTTCGGAAGAGTAATTGCTGCCGATGTATCCGATGAATTCCACTGACATGGACTTGCTCCAGAGTTTGGGACTGGTTCGTTGATACTCAGACGCCGAGCACGAGGCGTCCGGCGTTGACTCGCGTGGCGTCGTCCTGCGGCGTGTGAACCCGTCCGCACAGGACATCGCGATAATGCCGCTCCAGCGGATTGGCACGGGTGAGACCATGATTGCTGGTCAGCGACAGCGCGTCTTCGAGAATGGCGACCGCATTGTTGGTGACCGTTAGCTTGACGATGCTGGATTCGGACGCGCTGAGCTGCACGCCATCGTCGAAATCGCCGGCGAAGCTGTCGATCAGGCGGGCATTGACGGCAAGACGCGTCTCGATGCCGCCGACGATCTCCTGCACTCTCGGCAGCGTTGCCAGCGATGCGCCGAGATTGGATGGCTTCCGGTTCTTCAGGAACTCGACCAGCCAGTCGCGAGCGGCACGGGCGACGCCGTCATAAATCGCGGCGACGAAGATCGCATGCACCACGGACTGGGTGAAATCCGGCACCCGCCAATCCTCGGGCGCGCGGACGTCGATCTCATGATCGAGCGGAAACACGACGTCTTCGAACACGATATCATGGCTGCCGCTGGCACGCAGGCCAAGATGGTCCCACGTTTCGATAATCCGCGTGCCCGGCAATCCCGCGGGCACCAGGAACAGGCCGACGCGCGTTTCCGACTCGTCGGTCTTCGCCCACACCGCATACCATTTCAGGATCGGCGCGCCGGTGGAATAGATCTTGCGGCCGCTGAGCCGCCACCCCGTCTCGGTCCTTCGCGCGGTTGTCGCCGGCAGCCCGCCACGCGCGGGCGAGCCCAGATCCGGCTCGACCCGCAGCGCATTGATCAGCGCCACGCCGTCGACCGCCTCGCGCGCCAGCTTGCGCGACAGACGCCCCGGCCAGCGCGTGCTGCGCGCCATCACCAGGTGCTGGATGTAATGCATCGACAGCACCAGCGCCGTCGATGGATCGGCCTTGCTGAAAATGCCGAGGATGCGCGCCGTGTCGAGCGCACCCGCGCCGTGGCCGCCCAGCGCGGTCGGTACGGTCAGCGCCAACAATCCCGCCTCGGCAAGCTCCTTGAAATTCTCGTGCGGAAAGCTGGCCTCCCGATCGTGCTGCGCGGCCCGGGCCGCAAACTCGGAAGCGAGCGCCCTCGCGCAATCATACGGCACCGGCGCGGCCTCCACCGGCGGCTCTTTACGTATCGAACTGTTGATAGCACTCACCATGTCGCGTCCAATCCGAGCAAGCCAAGGATGCTACGGCGAAGCTCCGCCAGCCTGGGATCGCCGCGGTGCCGCGGATACGGCCGATCGACCGCGATGTCGGCCTTGATGCGCGCCGGACGATCGCCGAACACGATGACGCGGTTGGCAAGGAACAAGGCTTCCTCGACGTCATGGGTCACCAGCAGCGTGGTAAATCCCTTGCGCTGCCACAGCGCCACGATTTCGGCCTGCATCGTGATCCGCGTCAGCGAATCCAGCTTGCCGAGCGGCTCATCGAGGATGAGGATCTTGGGATCGTTGACCAGCGCCCGCGCCAGCGCAACGCGTTGCGCCATACCACCAGACAATTGATGCGGATAGGCGTTGCGAAACTGCGACAGTCCGACGAGGTCGAGCGCGGCGTCGACGCGCTGCCGCTGGCTCTTCAGGATGCCCTGCGCCTCGAGCCCGAGCGCGACGTTGTTCCAGACGGTTCGCCACGGAAACAGCGTCGGATCCTGAAACACCACCACGCGGGACGGAAACGGTCCGGTGACGGGATCGCCGTCCTCGCGCAGCACGCCCGACCGCGGCGCCTCCAGCCCCGCGACCAGCCGCAGCAAGGTCGACTTGCCGCAGCCGGACGGACCGAGCAGCGCGAAAAACTCGCCGGGCTTGACGCTGAAATTGACGTCGTCGAGCACCGGCAAGACGCTGCCGTCGATATCGAAGGCGTGGCTGATGCGTTCGACATCGAGCGAGGCGCCGACGGCCGGATAGGTGACCGCTTCGGCCAAAGCATGGGCTACCATTTGACGACTCCCTTTTGCCAGATCAGCAGGCGGTCGCGCGTCCGGAACAGCAACGTGATCGCGCCCGAGCACAGCAGCGACATCACGATCAACGCGGCATACATGTTCGCGTACGCCGCCCAGCCCTGCGCCCATTGCAGATACCAGCCGAGCCCGGCCTTGACGCCGATCATTTCGGCGACGACCAGCACCGCAAACGAGGAGCCGAGGCCCATGAACAGGCCGACGAACACATGCGGCAGCGCGGCGGGAATAGCGACCTTCAGCACCAGGAACGACGGTTTCGCGCCGAGCGTCCGCGCCACGTCGTAATAGGCATTGCTGACGCTTGCTACGCCGGACCAGGTCAGCACCGTGACCGGAAATCCGGTCGCCAGCGCGATCAGGAACGTGCTCGCGCTCCAGCTCGACGGGAAGGTGAAGAACGCGATCGGCAGCCATGCCGTCGCCGGCAGCGGACCGATGAACCGCAGCACCGGATGCACCCAGTAACCCACGCTCCGCGACCAGCCGATCGACACGCCGGTCAGGAAGCCGACAGTGGCGCCGATGACATAGCCGCCGAGCTGAAGCTTTACAGACGCGATGATGCTGTCGAGCAATTTGGGCAGATCATCGGTGTAGACCTCGATGATGGACTGCGGCGGCGGGAAGAACGGCAGCGGCAGCCACCCGAACTTTGCGGTCGCGACTTCCCACAGCGTCAGGAACAACGCCGAGACCAGCAGCCACGGCGCACGCCGTTGCAGGCCGGCATTGAACCGCCCGAGCCGGCTGCCCGCCACCGTCGCCAGGAAAATGGCGCCTGACATGACGAAGGCAGCGGCGGCGAGCTGATGGGTGCGCGTCCAGTCGCCAATATCCGGCCACCACAGGCACGATATGCCAAACCCGACCCACGCCAGGCTTGCGAACACGCCAGTCCCGCCTGGCGGAAACGAGAACGCCAGCGACAATGGCCGCCCTGAAAGTGCTGCGCCTTCCTCCGCCGATTGCGCCAGTGCGACCGTCTTAGACGCCGAATACGTCGACATAGATCCGCTCCGCAAATTTCGCCGTATCGGTGCTGGCCTTGAAGACCGAAACGCTCTTCAGGTCGTCCGCATAAGCCTTCAGTTCCCGCTTCAACACTTCGCCGACCGGATGGTGATGATGGGTGTGGTAGCGGACCATGGCCTGCAGATCCTGCAGGCTCGCCGTCTTGGGGGCGTAAGGCTGGAACGAAGCCGCGGCGACATCGGGATTTTGCGCGGTGAACATCGCGGCATCGAGCAGCGCTTGCGTGATGGCGCGCGCGACCTGCGGCTCTTCGCGAACCAGGCTGCCGCGCAATCCGAGGATGCAGCAGGTCTTGTCCTTGTATTCACCGTCGAGGTTGGAAGCGACCTCCTTGTAGGCAGAGTCCTTCAGCCAGATATGGGCAATCGGATCGGAGGCGAGGAACGCCTGAACTTCGCCCTTCTCGACGGCGAGCTGCAGCAGATTGCCGGGATAGGCGCGCCAGTCGACATCCTTGTTGGGATCGATGCCCTGTTTGGCAAGCTGGATCGAAAAGAAATTCTTGTCCGGCCCGCCGAGATCGCCGACCGCAACGATCTTGCCCTTGAGGTCGGACAGCTTGTCGACGCCCGAATTGACGCGCGACAGCACCCGCATGCAGCCGCCATGGGTGCCAGCCGCGATCTTGACGTCAAACCCCTGCTCCAGCGGCTTCAGCCACCGCAACGCCATGCCGAGCCCCGCGTCGCTCTTGCCGGTCGCGATCGCCTCCAGCAACTGGTCGGTCGAGCCGCTGTAGTTGATCAGTTCGACGTCGAGATTGTGCTTCTTGAAGATGCCCTGGTCGATCGCCACTGGAACCGGCACGAGGCAGACCGCGCCGGCATTCCATGACAATTTCAGCTTTCGCGGCGCTCCGGTGAGAGCCGGCGCGTTGGAGGCGGTTCTGCAGATCGGGAATTGCGAAAAGTCGATGCCGGGCGTGGCCGCACGGAACGGAAAGGCCTGCGCGCCGAACACGCCGAGCGGCGCGGCGAGCGCCGCGGCGGCCCCGCCGCGCAGCAACGTTCGGCGATCCAGCCGCGTTGCGCTATTGTTTTCATCTCGTGACATCCTGCACTCCTGCTCTCAAACGGCATGACGCCGCCGTCGGCGCAGCACGTCGGTGCTGCGGCCCGTTATGTTCCACACTGGCGATCGGTTATTCGGTTCAATCCCCGCGAGACTCTCATCTCGCGCCGTTGATCTGACGTTCAAATGATGCGCGGCAGCAACGCCGTCGTCAATGAAATGGAATTTTGAATGTGAAAGCGAACGGAGAGATAATCTCCACACCGATATCGTCGCGCGATGAAACGGTTTTTGCACGCTCGCAAAATATGCAGCGACCTCGCATCGATTCAATTCTGCTGATCGTGAACAAATTCAAGCCGCGCAGCAGACACCTTTCATTCGCGGGTGAGTAACGAGACGATCATTACCGGTGCATCAAAATATTCAGTCAGCCATTTCATTGACTGCGCGCCTTTCGCTCGTACGCTTGGCGCATCGCTGATTGCCTCATGCAATGCGGCGGATCATACCGGAAAGAACAAAGGCATGAACAAACTCGAATCAACGGCGCGCTCGCGCATCCGCAAATTCGGCGCCACGCTGTTTGGCGCGGCGCTGGGGCTGGCGATAACGGCTTCGGCCATGGCTGCCGACACCGTGACACTGCGCGTCGGCGACCAGAAGGGCGGCAACCGATCGCTGCTCGAAATCGCCGGATTGGCGAAGGATCTTCCCTACAAGATCGAGTGGTCGGAATTTCCTGCCGCGGCGCCGATACTCGAAGCGCTGAATGCCGGCGCGCTCGATGTCGGCTACACCGGTGATCTGTCGTTTCTCACCGTCTATGCCACCGGTGCACCGATCAAGGCGATCGGCGGCACGCGCTCCAACGCCAGCACGCAGGCAATTCTCGTTCGACAGGATTCTCCTATCAAGACGGCCGCGGATTTGAAGGGTAAGCGGCTGGCCGGAACGCGCGGCGGCTGGGGCCAGTTCCTGATCGACGCGACGCTGGAGAAAGCCGGATACAAGGTCGACGACGCGACCTTTGCGCCACTCGGACCGGTCGATGCCAAGATCGCGCTGGTCGCCGGCTCGATCGACGGCTGGGCGGTGTGGGAGCCCTACGTGTCCTACGCGACGCTGAAGGATAAGGCGCGCATCGTCGCCAATGGTGAAGGCCTGACGCCGACCATCACCTTCATCGTGGCATCCGATTCCGCCATCGCCACCAAGCGGGCGGCCGTGCAGGATCTCGTGCAGCGGCTCAACAAGGCGCGGCTATGGTCGCTTGATCACCTGCCCGAATATGCCAGAAACACGTCCGAGTTGACCAAGCTGCCGGAAGACGTGCTGCTCAGTGCTTACACCGCACAGAAAACCAGCCCGATCGTGATCGACACGGCCATCGTCAAGGAAGTGCAGGAAGCCTCCGACCGCGCCACCCGCTACGGCATCCTTTCCAGGACGCTCGATGTCGGCAAGGCCGTCGATCGCAGCTTTACGGCGGCGGCCGCCGGATCGAACTGACGCCAACGCATCGACTCGAACGAACGGGCCGGCATCGAATGCCGGCCCGTTGCGCTTCGCCCGCCGAACCCGCTATCCCGCCGCGGCAACTTTCTGCGGCGCAACGCTGACCGCCAGTTTGCCGTAGCGGTCCTTGAACGCCTCGGTATCGATCTCCTCGAGCTGGATCGCGCCGCTCATCACACCGGCCTTCCAGGCCTCGTGCTCGGGATCGTGCTGGAATTCCGGCATCACTTCCCTGGCGAACAGCTCAAGCGAATCACAGATGTGCTCGTGGCTGTTCTTGCCGGCCTGGTTGAGCAGGATCACCTGGTCGATGTGCGAGGAACGGAAGCGCCGCAACTTCTTGCGGATGGTTTCCGGCGAGCCGATCAGGCCGCCACGAAGCGCCACCTCCTGCGCCTCCGGATTTTCGCGCTTCCACTTGTTGTATTCGTCCCACATGTTGACGGTGCCGGGGTCGGGGCGCTGCCGGTTCTGCGACGCGCCGTAATAGCGCAGCGCGAACTGGAAGAAGGTGGCGCCATCGGCACGCGCCCGCGCCTCCTCGTCGGTCTTGGCGCACATGAAGAACGACACCAGCGCCATGTTCGGGTTGATCTCGTAATCGGCGAGTTTCTTCAGCCGCTTGGTGATCGCGTTGTAATAGGCGTGCACCCAGGCGTGGGCCGCTTCCGCGCTGACGAACTGAAAGCCCAGCGCGCCAAAGCCGTTCTCGCCGGCGCGTTCGATGGTCTGCAATTGCGAGCACGCCATCCACAGCGGCGGATGCGGCTTCTGCACCGGCTTCGGCACCACGTTGCGCAAGGGAATGTCGAAATATTTGCCGTGATGCTCGGTGCCGACCTTGGTGAACATCGGAAAGATCGCCGCGACAGCCTCCTCGAACACCTCGCGCTTGGTTTCCATGTCGCGGCCGAACGGCGTCAGTTCGGTGATCGAGGCGCTCTCGCCCATGCCGAATTCGCAGCGCCCGTTGCTGAGCAGATCGAGCACCGCGACACGTTCGGCGACACGGGCAGGATGGTTGGTGGTGAGCTGGAAAATGCCGTGGCCGAGCCGGATTTTCTTGGTGCGCTGGGAGGCGGCGGCCAGAAACGATTCCGGCGACGGCGAATGCGAATATTCCTCCAGAAAGTGATGTTCCACCACCCAAGCATGGTCGTAGCCGAGCCGGTCGGCGGTCTCGAGCTGCGTCAGGGCATTCTGGTAGAGCCGGAGCTCATCGCCCTCTTCCCACGGGCGCGGCAGTTGCAGCTCATAAAAGATGCCGAACTTCATGACGTCGCTCCCGATTGTTGTTTTGCGGCAGTGTATTCGCGGCGGGGACCAAGTCCAGCCTCGGGCATGAAACTCCAATTCCGCGCCGCGGAAGCCGGCTTGCATGGAACGCGCAAATGATTAGCTTGAGTTTCCGTTGAGTCGTGGCCGGTCACGGCCCGCTCGCCCCTCCGCCGAGACCACATGACCACGTTTACGCCGCATCAGGATTCCGCGCTGAAGGCCGTTGCCGACTGGATGAAGGCAAAGCCCGGCAAGAACGGCACGCCACCGGTATTCCGGCTGTTCGGCTATGCCGGAACCGGCAAGACTACGCTGGCGCGGCACATCGCCGACGG
This sequence comes from Bradyrhizobium sp. AUGA SZCCT0158, assembly GCF_018130065.1. Classification (GTDB taxonomy): domain Bacteria; phylum Pseudomonadota; class Alphaproteobacteria; order Rhizobiales; family Xanthobacteraceae; genus Bradyrhizobium. Next base: position 185,924 of record NZ_JAFCME010000008.1, read on the forward strand.
CGTCGACGGCGAGGTGAAATTCGCGGCCTTCACCGGCAAGGCCGCGCTTGTCATGCGCAACAAGGGCTGCGACAACGCCTCCACCATTCACTCGCTGATCTACCGCGCCCGGGAATCCGGCGTCGAGCAGCCGAGCTTTGAACTGTGGGATGACGCGCCGGCCTCGAAGGCGAACCTGATCGTGATCGACGAATGCTCGATGGTCGATGCCGAGCTGGGACGCGATCTGATGTCGTTCGACTGTCCGCTGCTGGTGCTCGGCGATCCCGCGCAATTGCCGCCGATCCAGGGCGGCGGGTTCTTCACCGATTGCGAGCCCGACGCGATGCTGACCGAGGTGCATCGCCAGGCCCAGGACGATCCGATCGTGCGGATGTCGATGGATATCCGCGAGGGCCGCGAACTCGAAATCGGCCGCCATGGCGAGAGCGAGGTGGTGTCGCGGAGCGAACTCGACCCGGACCGGGTGATGAAGGCCGATCAGGTGCTGGTCGGACGCAACAATACCCGCCGCGCCTACAACATGCGGGTGCGGCAGAAGCAGAACATCGAGGATCCGTTGCCGGTTGCCGGCGACAAGCTGGTCTGCCTGCGCAACAACCGCAAGAAGGGCCTGTTCAACGGCGGCCTGTGGCGGGTCAAGTCGCGCGCGCAGTCGAAATCGAAAATCATCACGATGCGGCTGTCGCCCGATGAGGACTTCGGCCACAAGGTGACCAAGGTCTCCGTGCGCGGCGACTGCTTTGGCGGCGCCATCGAGACCATCCCGTGGGAGCAGCGCAAGCCCTATGACGAGTTCGACTATGGCTATGTGCTGACCGTGCACAAGTCGCAGGGCTCGCAATGGGACGACGTGGTGCTGTTCGACGAAAGCTTTGCGTTCCAGGACAGCCGCGCGCGCTGGCTCTACACCGGCATCACGCGCGCGGCGAAGCGGCTGAGCGTGGTGGTGTAGGGAATCCCGTTACGAGCCTTGCGTTTGGGTCTATGCTTGCTTGAGAGACCATGATATTTTACTATCTTTAGTTGCATTGCTGATTCTTTTGTCAGCATTTATTTCGCTGCACGAGCTCTTGTAGCGGCCAAGGATCTTTTCAACCTTCCTCACCTTCGACTGGGCGCTTTTCACAAAATGAAAAAGAAACGCAAAATAGCATCTCGGCGGCGGACACAGGGTACGCCGCAAGCAATTTTGCCGCCGCCTGGGGCGACACTAGTCCGCACGTTACGCGGGCACACTGGCTTCATCGGTGATATAGCATGGTCCCCAGAAGGTCGCACGCTAGCCTCCTCGTCGGTCGATGGGACAATAGCGGTTTGGGACATCCAGACGGGCGAGCGCTTGCATGTACTAAAGGCAGAGGTGAATAGCCGGGTCGCATTTGATCCCAAAGGTGGAGTGCTAGCCAGCGGCGGGCACAACACAACTGTAAGACTATGGGACGTAACCAAAGGCTCCTTGATACGAACACTCGAAGGGCACGAACAGTACGTTGCAGATGTTTCCTGGTCCAAAGACGGCCGCTGGCTCGCCTCGTGTTCGCCAGACACAACAGTCAGAATATGGGATTCTCAATCGTGGGATCAGTTCAAACTGTTCTTGCTTGGTAAGGATAACGTTGCTCTCGGTATTGCTTGGGCCTCAGATTGCCAGCGAATTGCGGCCGCCTCATTCAATGCATCTGTATGGAAAGCCTCCACTGGCGAACGTATCCATGAATTACCGGGTGGAGGCTTATACAGCGTTGCATGGTCACCCGATGAGAAATCCAAGTGGCTCGCCACGGCAAGCGCAAATCAAACGGTCTCAATCTGGAATACCACCAGCGGTTCCAAAGTACTATCCTTGGAAGGACATACAGGTCACGTCAGACATGTGGAGTTTTCGAGCGACGGCCGACTGCTTGCTTCGTCCGACGAGCACACTGTCAGGCTATGGAGTTGCTCAGAATGGCGAGAGATCGCGATCTTTACGAGGACGGATGCGAATGACGTTGCTACATCACCGCGAGCGCTGGCTTTTCACCCAAGTATGCCGCTCATCGCATTTAGCGACGCCGATCCGGACGGTAACGAGCAAATCGATATATACGAACTTGATCTGGCACAGCTCCTCAAACGCCCAGCCTCACCAACCATTACATACACTAGCGCCAAGGTCGTCTTGGTTGGCGACTCCGGGGTCGGCAAGACTGGACTCGGTTGGCGACTCGCACATGGCGATTTCAAAGAACACGCTTCGACGCATGGCCAACAGTTTTGGTTGTTAAATCCACTTTGCACGCAACGAAGCGACGGCACGCAATGCGAAGCTGTCCTGTGGGATCTTGCTGGGCAAGATGATTATCGGCTAATCCACGCATTGTTTCTTGATGATACCGATCTTGCACTTGTACTCTTTGACCCGGGTCGACATGACGATCCACTAGGCAGCGTCGAATTCTGGCTGAAGCAGCTAAAGGTTGGAGCGGAGCGTCCTGGGGAAATACCGACGATATTGATCGCCGCGCGCTCCGACCGTGGAACTCCGCGTCTTACTCACGACGAACTTGAGACGTTTTGCAAGCAGCGTGGGATCAAGGCGTACTTGACCACCAGCGCGAGGACCGGCGAAGGAATTGAGGAATTGATCCCGCGGATGAAGAGCCTAATCCCGTGGGACGACAAGCCCGCGACGGTTACGACGGAGACCTTTAAACGAATTAAGGATTTCGTCCTTGAGCTAAAAGAGAAACCACGCCGGCGCAAGGCAATCTTAACTCCGGAGGAGTTGCGGCAGCGCCTATTAAAGACGGATCACAAATGGAAATTCAGCAACGACGAGATGCTAACCGCACTGGGGCATCTGGCGACTCACGGCTACGTGACGCGACTTAAAACTTCCCATGGTGAACCGCGCATCCTGCTATCGCCTGAATTGTTGAATAATCTAGCGGCGTCATTTGTGCTGGAGGCACGGCGCAACCGCAAAGGACTTGGCTCGCTTGAGGAAGAGCGCCTGTCACACGACTACAAATTTTCAGAATTGGACAAGTTAGCTAAAGCGGAAAAGGAAATTTTATTGGATTCCGCCACCGTTCTATTCTTGGATCACAACGTATGTTTTCGTGAAACTGATCCGCTGCACGGCCGCGCTTACCTTGTATTTCCCGAGTTGATCAATCTCAAGCGACCGATTGAGAGTGACGTAAAACCGGTGACAGATGGCGCCTCTTACACCGTCGGCGGCCCAGTTGAGAATGTGTATGCTTCGCTTGTCGTGCTTATGGGATACACACAGACGTTTAGCCGTACTAGCCAATGGCAGAATCATGCTCGTTACGAGGTAGGTAATGGTCAAGTGTGCGGCTTCCGCTTAGACGCAGAGCGGGCGGGTGAATTGGATTTCGTCCTCTACTTCGGTACAGACACGGGCAGCTCAGTACGGATGCTCTTCCAAGGCTTGTTCGAAAGTTTTTTGGCCCGCCGCAATCTGGCGGTACGCCGTTTCGAATCCGTGACCTGCAAGAACGGACACCCACTTAATCGCGCAGTTGCCCGCGAACAGATGTTAAGTGGGACCCACTTTGCGTTCTGCGGCCGATGTGGCGAGAGGATTGCACTGCCGAAGGCTGACCAACCTATTCAACTCACACGTCGCCAAGCCGAAGCTGTGGAGGCAGACCGCCGCGCGGCGGACGGGCGTTCTCGCTTCGAGCAGGTTCTCTTCCGCCTAAAAACTTATCTCACGGAACAGAAGATCGCCGCACCGGAATGTTTCGTCAGCTACGCTTGGGGTCATCCCGACCAAGAACGCTGGGTAGAGAAGTCCTTAGCTTCAGACTTACAAAAAGCTGGTGTTGCGGTGGTGCTGGACCGATGGGAAAATGCGCGTATTGGCGCCAGCGTGCCGAGATTCGTAGAGCGCATCGGCAAGAGCAATTGCGTTATCGTCGTGGGAACACCACTCTACCGAAAAAATTATGACAACGGCGAGCCGATGCGGGGCTTTGTCGTCGCGGCCGAAGGCGATTTGATTGGAAAACGCATGATTGGAACGGAAGCGCAGAAGGCAACTGTGCTCCCCGTGCTTTTGGAAGGAACTGAAGAGCTTTCCTTTCCTAATCTACTGCATGGTCGAGTCTACGCCGACTTTCGCAGCAGCGATACTTACTTCGAAACCGCACTTGAACTCCTTTTGAGCCTTTTTGGAATACAGCCCACGGAGCCAGTGGCCACAGATTTACGTGAGACGTTGGCCGGCTCTAAGCTAGATCACAACTAGTCACGGACATCAATTCTGCCTCGAGCTGAGTGGCCATCTCGTCGGAGCACGCAAGGCGTTTCGCACGATAGTACGTCACTTCTCCGCCACGAAATAAAAATCTTCCCTGCCCGGCGGCGAGCCGTAGGTGAAGGGCTGTTGCGCGCGCTTGGTCATCGTCCAGACATCGTCGCGGACGATATCGAACAGTTTCCGCACCTCGACCTTGGGCGTCTTGAGTTCACGCGCCAGCACGGTCGCGAACGGGCTGTTGACGGAATCGCCGTCGAGCGCGGTCTCGCCGTGCTTGGCGGCGTAGACCACCATGAAGCCGGCCTCCGGCTCGATGTTGGAAAAGCCCTTGTTGACCAGCTTCAGCGCAATGGTCCGCTGCATGTTCTTTTCGAACGGATTGTCGCGGCAGGCATCGAGTATCACCAGCCGCAGCTTGCGCGCGCCGGAGACCGCAGCGATCAATTGCTCCAGCGCGACGGCTTGCGTCTCCGCATCGCGGTCGGCGGCGAGCTTGGCGTCGGTCGGGATCAGGTAGTTGACGCCACCGATCTCCATGCCGTGACCGGCATAATAGACCACCGCCCAATCGGCTTTTTCGGCTTGGGTCCCGAACTCATGCAGGGCCGCGAAAAATCTGTCGCGGGTGAGGTCCGGCGCCAACGTCACGGTCGCAAAGCCGAGGTCGCGAAGCGTGGACGCGATCAATTTGGCGTCGCGCGCCGGATTGGCGAGCGGCTGCACGTTCTTGTAGGCGCTGTTGCCGACGATCAAGGCGACCTTGCGCGGACCTGATGATGCAGGGGCTGCGGCCGTCAGCGCCGCCAGCCGCTCCTTGGCAAAGCGGCGGGCAATGGCGGCGTCGATATCATCGAACTTGGTCAGGGCCGCGCTCGCCGAGCGATATTCGCTGCGCGCGCCCACGAGGTCGCCGCGCTTCTCGAACACCTTGCCGCGGTTGGCACGGGCGCGGATATTGTTCGGGTTGATCTTGAGCGCCTCGTTGTAATCCTTCAGCGCCGCGTCGAGGTCTCCCTTTGCCAGATAGACATTGCCGCGGCTGGTCATCGCATAGACCGAATTCGGCGTGTGGGCCAACGCCACGTTGCAATCCGCGATCGCTTCGTCAAACTTCCTGATCTCGGTGTAGGTGATGCAACGGTAGGCCGCGACCTGCGGGGCATCGGGATTGATCTTTTTCGCCTCGGCGAAATCGGCGAGCGCCGCATCATATTGCTTGCGGTACGTCTGCACGCGTCCCCGGTTGAAGCGGTGATTGTAACGGCTGGCGTCGTTGTTCGCGAGCCTGACGGCGGAATCGAGTTCGGTGAGGGCGCGCTGCAGGTCGCCCTGACGCATGAAAATAAGGGCGCGGTTGTTGTGGGGGCTCGAGAAATTCGGCTGCAGCTTCGAGCTCTGCGCGTAGTCGGCCAGGGCCCGTTCGTCATCGCCCTTGCTGCTATAGGCGAGGCCGCGCATGTTGATGTATCCGGCGTTATCGGGAACCAGATCGATCGCCGCGGTATAGGCAGCGATCCCGCCGTCATAGTCGCGCTTCTTGATCAGCGCCTCGCCGCGAACGGCGAGAGCGCCCGCCCTGGCTTTGGCGGGCATTTTGTTGTCGGCAATGACGGTCTCGCAGGCGGCCAATCTTGCGACCGGTTCCGCATCCTTATTCCGGCAGGTGTCGATATCGCCCGCCGCCTGCGCGGAGCCGGCGGCGACAAGGGTGACGATGACCAGGAAAAAGGCGCGCAACATCAGTGAAACGCTCCGGCGCATGAATTTTGGTCGCCGGAGGCTGCCGGCGGTTCATTGTGGGAAGTTGCGCCGGATTCGGTCAAGCGTGGCCAAACATCGCGCCTAACGTGTTGCGCCGACGCGGTTTTATTCACGAACTCGTGTGCCGCCGGCCGTAACAAAATGAGCCCTTGCCCGTATCTCGGCGTATCGGAGGGAGCTGCGCCGATTGCGAAACGCGGCTCCCGCTCTAAACTGCCTTCCAACAGCCCCAAGAGGAAACCATGTCCCCTCGCCGATCCAGCCGCCTTTCGCTGTGCGCCGCCGCCATCGGCGCGCTTGCCATTGCCGCGTTCGCCGTCACCCCCTCGCGCGCCGCGGAAGAAGCCGTGATCATCCCCCCGCCCGCCGCCGACGTGCAGCCGGCCGGCGGCCTCCAGACCGCGGTCCTTGCCGGCGGTTGCTTCTGGGGCGTCCAGGGCGTGTTCCAGCACACCGCGGGCGTGGTCAACGCCGTGTCCGGTTACGCCGGCGGCACCAAGGCGACCGCCGACTACAATCTGGTCTCGATGGGGACCACGGCGCATGCGGAAGTGGTCGAGGTCAAATACGACCCGAAGAAGATCAGCTACGGCAAGATCCTGCAGATCTTCTTCTCGGTCGTGCACGATCCGACCCAGCTGAACCGCCAGGGCCCGGACACCGGCTCGCAATATCGCTCGGCGATCTTCACCACCAGCGACGAGCAGAAAAAGGTCGCGGAGGCTTATATCGCCCAGCTCAACGCCGCCAAGGTCTACAAGAAGCCGATCGTGACCAAGGTCGGCCCGCTGGAGGCGTTTTACGCGGCTGAGGCCTATCACCAGGACTACATGACGCGGCACCCGAACCAGCCCTATATAGCCTTCAACGATATCCCGAAGGTCCATAACCTCAAGAAGATCTTTGCGAGCGACTATCTCGACAAGCCGACGCTGGTGAGCAGTGCGAAGACCAGCAACTGAGGGACCAAATTCAAAGGAGACTCCATGTCCGACACCAAGACCAAGGTCGAGAAGAGCGAGGCCGAGTGGCGCCGCGAGCTGACGCCGATGCAGTATGCGGTGCTGCGCGAAAAGGCGACCGAGCGGCCGTTCTCCGGCGAATACGAGCATGAGCACCGCAAGGGCACCTATACCTGCGCCGGCTGCGGGCAGACGCTGTTCGAATCCGACGCCAAGTTCGATTCCGGCTGCGGCTGGCCGAGCTTTACCGCACCCGCTGTCGACAGCCATGTCGACGAGGAACGCGACATCAGCCACGGCATGATCCGCACCGAGGTTTTGTGCTCGAAATGCAATGGCCATCTCGGCCACGTCTTCGAGGACGGCCCCGGCCCGACCGGCCTGCGCTACTGCATCAATTCGGCCGCACTGAAGCTGCAGCCGAAGTAGCTTCAGTCGCCGTTGTCTCCTACTCGTCATGCCCGGCCTTGTGCCGGGCATCCATCGAGAAGAAGCATTTCTCAAGGTGATGGATTGCCGGGTCAAGCCCGGCAATGACAGTGGTCGGTCTAAAGGCCTCTTTATCTTCAATTCCATTCGAACTCATTTCCCACCCCGTGCGACCAAGAGCTGGTCGCGCGGGGTTTTTCATTTTTCAGGGGGGCTTCTCCGGTTTGCCCGGCGCGCAAACAAGGAAAGTTCAGATGCAATTATCGAAACGTCTGCTGCTCGGTCTCGGCGCAGCCACCCTCATCATGGAGAGCGTTGTGATCCAGCCCGCTTTTGCCGCCGACAAGGTCTCCCTGTTCAAGGTCATTACCGCCAAGGATGAAATCGTCATCGGCATCGCCGAGGACGATCTGGCGCAGATGGACGGCAAGAACGCCGGCGGCATCGCCAAGATGCTGGTGGCCAAGGGCTCGATGAGCGTCTGGCGCTACGCCGTGCACAAATCGGCCAGCGGCGACCTCGAACAGGCGCCGCTGCACAAGATCGGCCTGCTCGCGTCGGACTCGCTGCGCGTCGAGCCCTATGCGACACCGCTGAAGGTGCTGCCGATCGACGAGACGAAGAAATGATCTCCTTCCTTCTCCCCCTGTGGGAGAAGGTGGCGCGAAGCGCCGGATGAGGGGTTTGCATCCGCGGAGACAGACCCCTCACCCGTCTCGAATGAGCTGGCGCTCATTCGATCCACCCTCTCCCACAAGGGGAGAGGGGAAGAAGCGCCAGCGGCAATGACACTCTCCCAAGGTTTCGGCGGAGCGAGGACTCGCGGCCTGGAGTATGCTTTGCTCCGGGCCGCGGGGCGTTTTCACCTGACGCCGGCCACGCTTTCAGGAGGTCGCGATGTCGCTGGGCACGATCCTCATCATCATCCTGATTATTTTCCTCTTGGGCGGCTTCTCCGGCCGTTTTCGCGGCTATGGCTATGGTCTTGGCCATTCCGGCATGGGGCTTGTCGGGGTGATCCTGATCGTGCTGATCATCCTGGTGCTGCTCGGCAAACTTTAGGCGCCGTAACCAATTGAAATAACAGGACTTATTTCGGTCCGAAGCGGGCCCAAAGCCAGCCATGCGCAGATTCAGCATCACCCCCGATCTGCGCATCAGGAGTCGCATTTCTGTCAAACAGGCTTATATTGGGGGTCGAAATGACGTGCACGGCGCGCCGCCCGGGATAGCGGCCCACCGTCATCCAATCCCCACTCGCTCGACGAACGAGCCAAAAAGATTGAGGTCACAAACCATGCGTCCATTCAGCTACGATACCGCTGCCGAACTGTTTCCTGCCGCGATCCGCAAGAAGAAGCGGGCTGGCTTTGCATATCGGCGTTTTGGCACCGCGGCCGAAGCGGTTCGCTTCGCGATCGAGGAGCTGCCGGCGGACTCGCTGAACGGCGCGTATCTGCAGGTCGAGGAAGCGCGCTTCGACCAGAGCGGCATCCGCACGCTCTATGAGAGCGAGGCCTTCCCGCTGACGCGCCGTCCCCGCGCGCCCGCCGCGACCGAAACCAACGCCGACGCTGCGTAACAGCAAGCTTTCGAGCTGTCTGCCCTCGGACGATGTCCGGGGGCATTTTTTCGCGCGTGTGAAGTTGATTACCGCGGTTGCTTGTCGAGCCAGCGCTTGAGCATCCGCACGTTGCGAACGTTGGCGCGGAACATGACGTCGAAGGCGTCGCCCGCGACCGGCACCAGGCCGACCACGCCGTCGAGCGCGACATTGGCCAGCATCCGCGTCGTGATGTGCCAGGGCGCGCCGAGCGCGCGCGCCTCGCGCACCAGCCACAGCGAGATTGCGGTCGTGATGATGTCACCGACGACAGGGATCAGCCCGATCAGGCCGTCGATGCCGTAGCGGATATTGGTGCCCGGTACGATGAAGGCGACGTCGAGCAGTTTCGAAATCGCTTCCAGCCGCGCCAGCCGCTGCTCGCGGGTGAGATTGCCGAACGGGTTGGCGCTGGAATTCCCGAAGTCGATCCGGAAACCCTCGAACTGCCCGCGCAGGCTCTCATCGGGGATTTCGCGCCCCTCCTGGTCGATCACAGGCCCACGGCCCTTCGCGCGGCCCTGCGAGGGACGTTCGGTGCGGGTGCTGTTGGGTACAAAAATATCGTCGTTTGACATGGCCATCAGATGGTAACGCAAAAGGCGTGCGCAAGTTGCGTCAAATTATCGCTTTCCCCTTGCGCCCTGTGGCATCTGAGGTCTGGGCCACATAGTCCGTCATTGCGAGCCACCGGGTCGCGCGAACGCGCGCCCGATGACAGGCTCCGCGAAGCAATCCCTGTGGCCGCACCGCAAGAATGGATGCTTCGTCGCTACGCTCCCTTGCGCAAACGCTTCGCGTTTGTCGCAGGCAATGACGGCCGCCGCGAAAGAGCGGCCTCGAAACTGCGTGCCATTGCGCGCAACGTTCCATCTTCGCCGGCGCGTCCGGCAAAACACAGGGCTGACGGCAGTCCGTCCTGGCGCGTCACACCCGGCACTGATACCGCGCAAAGATCGAGTGGATTCACGAAATAGGTGTAAGTGCCCATGATGGTATTGCGTCCCATCGGTTCGGCCAGCATCTCCTCGATGGTGAAGATGGTCGGGATCGTCGGCACGACCAGCGCAGCGAACCCCGCAAGGCTGTTCGACGCCACGCGCTGCAGGCGCTTGACTTCATAGAGCGTCTGGAACGCGTCCTTGGCGCTAAACGCCAATCCGGGTTCTATCGCCGCCCAAACCGCCGGATGAATGGCATCGCGCCGGTTGGCGATGACGTCGCCATAATCACAAAGCCGCTCGGCCACCATCGCCGACTGGAACACCAGCCGCCCCGCTTCCTCAAACGGATCGAAATCGATCTCGGTCAGCGAGAACCCGAGCGCGACGAGCCGGTCGAGATTGGCCTCGAAGGTGTGCGCCGAATCCGCGTCACCAAAGAAACGCAACTGGCTCTTTCTTGGGGTCGCGAGCGCCTTTAGCGAAGGCGCTTTGGCCGTCACGTCGATCCGCCCGGCATCCGGACGGCTGAACGGGTCGCGGCTGTCATGAGCTGCGATGAGCTCCAGAACCTCGTAAGCGTCCGCAATGCTTCTCGCGAAGATCGGAACGCAATCGAGGAAGCGGTTGTTGTAGAGCAGTCCACGCGAACTCACGAGACCGATCGTGGGCTTCAGACCGACGATCCCGTTACAAGCTGCCGGCACGCGCCCCGATCCACCGGTGTCGCTCCCGAGCGAGAATGCGACGATATCGCGCGCCACCGCGACCGCAGATCCCGAGCTGGATCCGCCCGGGATGTAGTTCGGATGTATCGCGTTACGGCAGAGCGGCTCCGGACTGCGTGTGCCATTCAGTCCCGTTGCAAACTGATCCATCGTGTTCTTGCCGATGAGAACAGCTCCCGCCTGCTCGAGGAGTTGGACCGCGTGAGCCGTTTCCTCCGGCATGATGGAGAGGCCCGGGCAATTGCTCGTTGTGACCATGCCCGCGACGTGAATGTTGTCCTTGACCGCAAAGGGCACACCGAGCAGCGGGAGACTCTCGCCGCCGTCGGCGCGCCGTTGCAGCGCATGAGCGCGCGCAACGGCATCTTCGGGCGGCACAAGCGCGGTGAAAATACCGTCCCCAACCACGGCCTGCGCGCGCCGGCAGGCTTCAGCGACCAGATCATCCGCACGCGCGCCCGCCCGGCGGGCCTCGCGAACAGACTTCAGGTTCAACGGAATTGCCGAAAGGTCCGACATGGTCGTCGCGGAACATGCCACGGTGGGTTTCCTCTAAAAAAGCAGGCGAGTTCGTTGGAAGGTCGGCGAAATCAACTCTTGCCTTCCCAGTGCACGATGCGCCGCGCGAGATAGGCAATGCCCCGGTCACTGATCAGACCGATGAGGCCGATCAGAATGATGCCCGCAAAAACATAGGTGGTACGGAAGAAGCTGCTCGCATCGAGGATCACAAAACCAAGCCCGCGATCGCCGCCAAGAAGTTCGGAGGCGACCAGGATCGTCAGCGCCGTGCCCATGGAGATGCGCAGGCCAGTCCTGATCTGCGGGAAAGCGGAAGGCAGCACGACAAAGCGGAATGTCTGCCAGCGGCTGGCGCCCATCGATTGCGCCGCCCGGAGCGCGTCGAGCGCGCAGGAGCGCGAGCCGGCTTGTGCGTTCACCATCATGATCAGAAAGACCGAAAGGAAGATCAACAATATCTTGGATAGTTCCCCGATGCCGAACCACAGGATGAACAGCGGAATGAGGCCGAGCGGCGGAATCGGCCGCACCAGTTCGGACGGCACGATGAAAAGCGCATCGATGGCCGGAACACGTCCGCGCAGCAGCCCCAGCGAAATACCGAGCACCGAGCCGGCCACAAACGCGATACCAACCCGCCAAAGGCTGGCGCCGATATGCGTCCAGATTCCGACGCCGGAATAACCGCGCTGAATCATGTCGAGGAAGCTTGTCGCGACCGCTCCCGGCGACGGCAGGATGGTCGGCGGCACGGCGCCCTGCATCGTAACGAAGGTCCAGAGCAAGAAAATCGCGAGCGGCGAGAGGATCGCGAGCGCCACATACTGGCGCCGTGCCTTGAGCGCGGTGGAATTCATGCAAAACCCTCACGGCGAATGAAAACGGTCAATGGCGCATCTTCCGGTAGATCATCTCGCGCAGCCGAATGAACGACGGATGCAAACGGTTCTCGCCGGTATCACGCGGAGACGGCAGATCGACTGCGAACTCGTCGAATGAGCCGTCCTTCAGATCGGTGAGCAGAAAAATCCGGTCGCCGAGGAATACCGCCTCGTCGATGCTGTGGGTGACGAAGAGAATCGTGCAACCGGTGCGCTCGCGAATGCGCAGCACCTCCTCCTGCAACACTTCCCGTGTCTGCACGTCGAGGGCGGAGAACGGCTCGTCCATCAGCATGACTTTTGGCTTCGCGGCGAGCACGCGGGCAAGCCCGACCCGCTGCCGCATGCCACCTGAGAGCTGGTAGGGATAGGAATTCTCGAAGCCGGAGAGGCCGACCAGCGCCGCCATTTCTTCCGCGACCTGCTGGCGCTCCGCCTTCGGGCGGCCGGCGCAGCGCAGGCTGAAGGAAATATTGTCCGCAACTGTCATCCAGTTGAACAGTGCGGCAGCCTGAAATACCACGCCGCGATCCGGACCCGGCCCGGCGATCTCGCGGTTGTCGATGAACGCGACACCTTCGGTCGGCTGGAGGAAACCCGCCACCAGGTTGAGTATCGTCGTCTTGCCGCAACCGGATGGCCCGAGCAACGCGACGAGTTCACCGGGGCGGATAGCGAAGGAGACGTTGCTCATGATCGAGCGGCGGTCATACTCGAAACCGACGCGCTCGAATTTGAGCATCGGCTTGACCGCAGCGGACGCGCCGGTTTCGTCCGCCGCCAATCCCACGGTCTTGTCAGGTACGATGCTCAAGACGCGGGCGCCCGTGTTCATTTGAGGCTCGCACGATAGGCCTGAACCGGCTTGGTATAAAGCAATCCCGACCAGTCGGTGGGGGCGGCCTGGATGCGTTTCTCCTCGACAAGAAAGGCCGCAATGCCCTGCAGATGCTTGCCGAGCCGCGAGTTCGCTTCCTGGCCCGGAGGTCCCATGAAATCGGCCGTCAGAATTTGCTCGAAGGTTGGATGGGCTGCACCCTGCCCCTCGATGAGCTTGTCGAACTGTTCCGGAGCCATGTCGACCCGCTTGGCCTCATACTGACGCACCTCGGCCGGCTTGGCCTTGTAGTCCTTCTGGGCCTGGTCCCAGATCTTCAGGAAAAGCTGCACGGTTTCCGGGCTGCCGTCGGTGAACGCTTTCCGCGCGGCCCAAACACCGCCGGTAATCATGCCGAGACTTTTTGTCGTCGCGATCGGCTTTGCGCCGGCACGCTCGATGGCACCGACATTCGGCTCCCACACGAAGGCGGCATCGATCTGCCCGGCCACATAGGCCGGCGGCATGTTCGCCGGCGTGAGGTTGATGAGGGTGACGTCGGTTGCTTTCAGGCGGGCTTTCTCGAGCGCCCGCAGCAAATGGTAGTGGCTCGTCGATCCCGTGGCGACGCCAATGCGCTTGCCCTTGAGGTCGGTCAGTTCCTTGATGCCCGAAGCGGGATTGGCCGCAAGGCGCACGTTGGTGGCGTCGATCCGCTCCATGAACAGGATCTGGATCGCAAGACCGTTGGAGTAGCCGGTGACCGCGGGGAATTCCCCCATCCATGCCAGATCGACCTCGCCTGCCGCAATGGCTGGAAGCATTGCCGGGCCGGCCGGGAACTGCGCGGTCTTCACGTCGAGGCCGCCAGCCTTGAACAGTCCGGAGCCCAACGCGTAGGAAAGGATGACGTTGATCTCACCGGTCTGGAATCCGATTCTGATCGGCTTCAGATCCTGGGCTGATGCCGCGCCAAGCGGGGCGAAGGCGATACTGGCGAAAAGCGCCAACCACCGGGTCAGGCGGGTCATGGGTCGTCTCCTTTGCTGAGCGGAATGCGTGAGCGGGCGGGCAGTCATGCGACGGCGCCGACGAGGTCGAGAACCGTGAGCGCGAGGATTTTCGTCGCCGCGACCGACTTGCCGATGTGGATGTATTCGTTGATCGGCGGCCAACCGTCCTCACCAGGACCGAAGGTGATGGCGGCACGTCCCCGCTCCGCGAACCGGATGGTGTCGTTGAAGGCGTTCTTGCGATAGATCGCCGGCGCTTCGCCGTAAATCCGCTTGTAAGCGCGCCCGAGCGAGGCAGTGGGATTCATATTCTCGTCCTGCTCCAGCGTGCCGTCGACGAACAGCGCACCGGGATAGGGCCGCGCCGTCGCCTTCAGCTCCGGATCGCTGGCCGTCTCGGCAGCGATCACGGCCTGCACGTCCGCCATCACGCTGTCGGGCGTCATGCCGGGCAGGATGCCGACGACTGCGATCACCGCACGGGCGATGTCGGGCGTGAACTGCATCTCCCGCTTCACGCCGCCCTGCACCCGGACCAGCGCCGTCATCGGCCGCGTGCCTCCCGCAATTCTCGCGGGCGTATGGGTGAACGTCATGGTCTCCAGCGCCGTGAGCAGCCGCACCATCTTGGCGACGGCATTGACCCCGGTGTCAGGCCTCCAGATGTGAGTCTTGACGCCGTGGGTTTCGATCTCGACCAGGAAATTTCCGCCGTTGGCGACCGCAATGCCCATGCCCGATCGGCCGTCAGGTTTGGTCCAGCCGGTCGGCTCGCAGACGATGGTGTAATCGGCATCGAGCCCGCATTCGTCCAGCAGAAAGATCGAACCGTCGGGGCCGTTCTTTTCTTCATCCGCGGTGTAGACGCATTTGAGCGTACCGCGCAGCTTCACGCCGGCTTCGCGGATGGCGCGCGCGGCCAGCAACGTGCATGCAAGGTTGCCTCGCGTGTCGGATGTGCCCCGTGCGTAAAGCCTGTCGCCATGGCGGGTCGGACGAAACGGATGGCCACCGGTCATCGTCCAGGCATTCCAGTCGCCTGCCGGGTAGGTGTCGAGATGATCGTTGAGAATCAAGGATGGACCGCCGCCGGCGCCTTCAAGGATTCCAACAACGTTCGGCCGGCCCTCGCGCTTGGTCGGGAACGTGACCGCAAATCCCATCTCCCGCAGCTTGCCGGCGATGAAGAGGGCCGCGCCCTCTTCCCGCGCCGGCGCCTCGTCCGGATCCAGCGGGTTCTCGGCTTCCGGCTGGCCGGCGGGAACCAGTTCGCAGGTCAGATCGAGCCAGGCTTTTTCGGTGATGCGATCCAGCACAAGCCGCTCAATCTCGGTAAGGCCGTCCTGCTCAATCACATCCACCGTCGTCTGCATGGCTGTCCCCTGGCTTCTTCACCAGGTGCAATAGCAAGGCATGTGCCAGCGGCTCTGTCGCTGCGTGCGAAGCGGTGGGCGAGCGGTAGCCCCCTATGATTCCAGCATAAAATGTCTTTGGGGCATGGCCTCTTTGCTCTGTCAGAAAATTTCCTACGGTGTTCCGATGCGGGGTCGCTGGGCAGCGGACCCGTCCAGATGACGTAGGACGCGCCGTCGCTGAAGAGCGCTAGTCGTCGTCGGCGGATGCTGCTGCTGTAAGCAGATCAAGACGCTGGATCACGAGCATGCCCCGCTTCTGCCGAAGCACGCCCTCTTTCTGCATCCGGTTGAGGCTGATGGTGACCCATTGCCGCGTCGCACCAATGAGATTCGCGATTTCGGCATGGGTAAAGGCGGCTGCGATCACGATGCCGCCGTCACTGGATTCTTCGTCAAAGCCATAGGTTTTGGCGAGATGCAGCAGGACCTGCGCCAGGCGTTGCGACAGCGAGCGCGTGCCGAGCATCTGCGCCAGCGAGGAATAGCAGCGCGCCTTGAAGCTGAGCGCCTCGATGATTTCGATCGCCAGATCCGGCACGTCGCGGGCCAGATCGCGCAAGCCCGCGCCCGGAAGATGCGTGACGGTACTGTTCTTCGCCGCAACGGCGGACCAGACATGAACGCCGCCGTCAAAGATTTCGGGACCGCCGACGAAGTTGCCCGGCAACCAGTAGGCCAGGGTGATCTCCTTTCCCGAAGGCGCGGTGTAGTAGCTGCGAACAAGGCCGCTTTCGATGATCACGATACCATCGTGCAGATCGCCCTGAAGGAACAATGTCTCGCCGCGCTGGTAGGATTGTTTCCTGCCATGGCGCTCGACGCGCTCGCGCGCCGCCTGAGGAAGGCGGCCGATCAGACTCTGTTGGCGGGTGACCGCCTCGTCAGCCTCGGTGAGAAGAATGCCGGCGGTCTTATCCCCAATGTCTGACATTGCATCCCTGGACCGAGGCCTTCGTTGGCCCCGGAAACGGACGGCGACCGGTGTCCACGCCGACACGGTCCTGCCCTGCATCATGTCGAATGCACCGGCGCCTGTTCGTCGGCATATCTGTGCGCCAGCCACGACGACAGCACCGCGGGCACGCCGCCGACCAGTCCGTAAAGGATGAACTGCATCACGCCGGTATCCGGGCCGCGCGAGCCGTAGAGCAGCTCCGTGACCGTGAATCCGATCGCGCCCACGATGCATAGGCGCACCCACCAGGGAATCCGCCGCACGTGGTACAGGATGTCGTCGATGGCGCCGATCATCAGCGCCGGCACGACGCCGAACAGATAGCTGTATTGCAGCGTCTTGGCGAAAGTGCCGAAGAATTTCCCGACCTCCTTCCAGTCGGTCTGGGCCCAGTAGCCGGAAGCCATCGTGATCGCGAACAACATCAGCAGCCCGCCGACGAACGGGCCGATGGCTCCGAAGATCAGATAGCGTTTCATGGACCGTCCTCTTCCAATCGCGGGATCAGATGCGGTCTCAGTCTTACGATGATCTTGCGAAAAATTCGACAGGCTTGACGGAAGCGTTGTGAAACAATCCGCCGCCGCCCGCTACTCGCCCCAGGCCGCGAACGCCTCGTTGAACGCCCGCTCGCCCGGCGCGCCCTTTTCGATCGCGATGATGGCGCGGCGCTGGTTGACGTAGACCAGCGGCACGTCGAACCAGGAACGCTCCTTCAGGAGCTGCAGATTGCGGGCGCGGTCGGCGTCGACGTTGGAGAGGCCGACCAGGAAGAAGCCGTCGGTGACCTTCACGGCGAGGCCCGCCAGCGGCGTGCCGCGCGCCTGCTCGTTGGATTTCATCAAGATGCCCGGCACGTTGCCGACGCCGCCGCCGGAGAAATCCTGCGGCAGGATGAAGGTCAGCTCCGCGGTGTGGCTTGCGGGGAGCGAGGTGTCGGTGTTGCGGCGGAACGACATCGTCATCTTGAACTTGCGGTCGGGAATTTCGATGTCGGCGCGCACGCTGATGTCAGGCTTCTGGTTGCCGCTCGCCTTGATCGGTTCGGTACGCCAGATCACCGAGCCGACATATTGCTTGCCCTTGGGATCGGACGGGTCCTCGTCATACAGCACCACGCGCTGCGCCACCGGCGCCACCTGCTCCGACGACGGCTGGCCGACGCGATCGGGGATCTTCGGCTTCGACTGCGGCGCCGACGGATCCTTCGGCGCTTCGACGACCGGCGACGACTTGAACAGGCCAGAGACGATGGTCAGCGCCTGCTTGCCCCAGACGATACCGGCGCCGACCAAAATCAGCACGATGCCGACCGCGATCGCGCTCTTGAACGGGAAAGCCGCGCCGACCCGGCGTGGCTTTTTCGGCTCGCGGTCGCCGTTTTGGCCGATCCGCGAACGCTGCGGCGGCGGCTGCATCGGGGCAGCCTGCGGCGAATAGCGGTCGGCCTCCTCGAGCGACTCCTCATAGGAATACGGCGCTTCCGGATCGGCGCCGCGGTTCTCCATGCTCGGCTCGAGCCGGTCGAACTCCGGCGAGGGCGAGGGCACGTTGGCGTAGGTCTTGCGCGCCGAGCGGTTGGCCTGGGCCGCGGCGCGGCCGAGATCGTCGGCGTCGGCGGCGATGTCGCGGAAGCCGCGCATGCCAGGGGGCTGCGGCATCTGCGGCGCTGAATTATCGGGACCGCGGCGTGCCGCGCCTGACCGTTCACGGGTCGGCGGCAGCGGCGGTTCCTGCCCCGGCGGCAGCTGCGGCGGGCGTGGTGGCGGCGGGGGTGGCGCATCGGGCCGCAGATTGCGCGGCGGGCGCTGCTGGTCGCCGTCACCAGACGGCGGACGGGGTTCGCGCGCGGGCGGCGGCGAAGCCGGGCGCGGACGGGGTGGGTTAGCAGCCGGCGCACCGGATTCCGGCGGGCGCGCATTGGCGCGGCGGAAGGCGTCGCCGCCACGCGCAGCCCCGGCGCCGCCGGGCCGCGAGGCGTCGCGGGCGCGCTGGGCGGCCTCGGACTCGACCTTGCGGACGGCCTCTTCCAGCGACAGCCGCTCCCGGGTGATTTCCGATTCGCTCAAAGGCGGCTGCACGCTGCGCAGCTGCGCGATCAGCGCCGAGCGGGCCCGCTCATAGAGCGCACGGCGGCTCTCGCCGGGAGCACTGGGGTCCAGTCCGGCAATGGCGCGGGCGATCAGCGGGTAGTAGTCAGCCATAACGACTCAACAATGCGGACTTATGGGTAACAACTCGTTAAGCCTCGAACGGGTTTTGAACGAGAATAGTATCCTCGCGTTCCGGGCTGGTGGAAAGCAAGGCGATCGGACAGCCCACCAATTCCTCGACCCGGCGGACATATTTAATGGCCTGGGCCGGCAGATCCGCCCAGGAACGGGCATTGGCGGTCGGCTCCTTCCAGCCCTCGATGGTCTCGTAGATCGGCACCACCCGGGCCTGGGCGCCCTCGCCGGCCGGCAGATGGTCGATTTCCTTGCCGTCCAGCATGTAGCCGGTGCAGACCTCGATCGTGTCGAAGCCGTCGAGAATATCGAGCTTGGTCAAGGCGAGGCCGGTAATGCCGCAGGTTCTTGCGGCCTGCCTTACCAATACGGCGTCGAACCAGCCGCAACGCCGCGGCCGGCCGGTATTGGTGCCGAACTCGCGGCCCCGTTCGCCGATCTTGCGGCCGATGTCATTGTCCAGTTCGGTCGGGAACGGGCCCTGGCCGACCCTCGTCGTATAGGCCTTGCAGATGCCGAGCACATAGCCGACCGCGCTCGGCCCCAGGCCGCTGCCGGTCGCGGCCTGCGCCGCCACCGTGTTGGACGAGGTGACATAGGGGTAGGTGCCGTGATCGACGTCGAGCAGCGCGCCCTGCGCGCCCTCGAACAGGATGCGCTTGCCCTCACGGCGCTTGAGATCGAGCAGGCGCCACACCGTCTCGGCGTAGGGCAACAAATGCGGCGCCAGCGCGGTGAGGTCCTTCAGGATGACGCCGCCGTCGAACTCCTCCAGCCCGAGGCCGCGGCGCAGCGCGTTGTGGTGCGCCAGCAGGCGGTCGATCTTGTGCGGCAGGGCGTCGAGGTCGGCCAGGTCCATCAGACGGATGGCGCGGCGGCCGACCTTGTCCTCATAGGCCGGGCCGATGCCGCGGCGGGTGGTGCCGATCGCGGTGCCGGCGTTGGATGATTCGCGCAAGGCGTCGAGCTCGCGGTGCAGCGGCAGGATCAGCGTGACGTTCTCCGCGATACGGAGATTTTCCGGGCTGATGGCGACGCCCTGGCCCTTCAGCCGGGTGACCTCGTCGAGGAAGGCCTGCGGATCGAACACCACGCCGTTGCCGATGACGCCCAGCTTCGAGGGCCGCAGCACGCCCGACGGCAGCAGCGCCAGCTTGTACGTCTCGCCATTGATGACGAGCGTGTGGCCGGCATTGTGGCCGCCCTGGAAGCGCACGACGATGTCAGCCTGCTCCGACAACCAGTCGACGATCTTGCCCTTCCCCTCGTCACCCCATTGGGCGCCGACGACGACAACATTGGCCATTTCTAAGCGTTTCCCTGCGACTCACGTGGTTTCAGCATGACTTCCCCGGAAAACTACTGCCCACTTTCCGGATCATGCTCTCCGGCATGGTTCAGGTTGAACCACGCCGTCGAATATTTCTTTAGTTCGGGCATGATCTTCTCGGAAAACCGGTATCCACTTTTCCGGATCATACCCGTAGCTTGCCCAGCCCAAATCACGGCCTTAAGGCCGTTCGCATGCGAGGCAGCCCAACCGGATAAAGGAAGCAGCCCGTCTAGGCAAGCAAGAAGCAAGCTTTGGGGGTCGTCAAAAAGGAGGACAACCCTTTGATATCCCCCAAAAATTTGTGGCGGCGCGAAGGCGGCCGCATGAACGCGGAGTAATCTGGCAAATGTCTAAAACCACTCCTGCGACAAAGGCGCTGGAAAAGCTCGGCGTGAAGTTTGTGCTGCACAGCTATGTCTATGATTCCAACGCCGACAGCATCGGCCTGCAGGCGGCCGAGGCGCTCGGCGTCGCGCCCTCCCGCATGCTGAAGACGCTGATGGCCGAGGTCGACGGCAAGCCGGTCTGCGTGGTGGTGCCGTCGGACGGCGAAGTCAGCATGAAGAAGCTCGCCAGCGCGTTCGGCGGCAAGGCCGCGAAGATGATGCGCCCGGCGGATGCAGAGCGGCTCACCGGCTATCATGTCGGCGGCCTCGCCGTTCGGGCAGAAGAAGCGCGCCGGTCGCGATCGAGGCCGCCGCGCTCGGCCACGCGACCGTGTTCCTCAATGGCGGGCAGCGCGGATTGCAGGTCGAACTCGATCCTGATGACGCGATGCAGGCGCTCGGCGCGATCGCGCAGGCCCTGACGGTGTGAGAGTTCAAGACGCCGCGCGCAGTTTTGCTTCGGGGCTCGGCTGCGCGAAATCGCAGCGCTTTGCGACGACCAGGAACAACAGGACCAGCGGCACCATCGATGCCAGCAGCGCGGCGCTGGCGACCAGTGCTGCCGCCGGCGATCCCCAGGCGTCCTGCAGGCTTCCGGCGGCGGTGGGTCCGGCCGCCATCAGGACGTAGAAACAGGTATAGAACAGGCCGAAGCCCATCGACCGGTCGGCCGGCTCCAGCACCCTGGCAGGCATCGACAGGATCGCACCCGACATCGGACCGATCGCGACGCCAAAAATCAGGCATGCGATCGTCGAATGAAAATTCTCCACGAACAGCATCAGCGCACAGGCCGCGATCAGGCTGCAGGCAATAATCGCGGTGATCGGCCGGCCGGCGCGGTGCACGAGATAGCCGCCGGCCGGAATGGCGAGAATGGTGAACCAGATCGACAGGCTCGTCAGCGACGCCGCAACCGTCGGCGAAGATCCCTGCGCCACCATCAACAGCGGTGCGTAGCTGAAGAACAAAACGCAGGCGAGATTCATCGCGCCCCAGATAGCGCCCGATATCACCACCGGCATCAGCGCCGCACGCGGCAGCCGTCCGCGGCCGGCGGCCTCCGCCTGGGCCAACTGCGCCGCGCGCGGAATCATCGCAAACGCCAGCAGCACTGCCACCGAACAGATCGCGGCCGACAGCATCACCGCCTGCCAGCCGAGCGAATGGGCGATCCAGGTCTGGATCGGCAGCGCGATCATGGCGCCGAACGGCCAACTCATCTGCAGGAACGACATCGCCAGCACCATCTCGCGGGCGTCGAACCAGTCCGCCACCATCTTGGTCGCGACCAGACCCACGACCGTGCCCCCGACCCCGCCAACCGTGCGCGCCGCCAGCGCGAGGGCGAGATCGCCGGAATAACTCAATGCCAGGCCGGAAACCGCCATCAGCACCAGGCCCACGATCCCGAGCGTCTTTTCGCGGCCCCGGCTTCCGAGCAATCCGGCCGGGAACGCGACGAGGACGCCCGGCAGCATATAGGCGCCGAGCAGCATGCCGACTTCCGAATAGCCGATGCCGAGATCGGCCATCAGAAGATTGGCCGCCGACCCGATCGATTGAAACTGGAATCCGATGGCCGCGCGCGTCGCGAACAACACCGCAAGGATGATCCACCTGCGTCCGGGCATACGGATACTCCCGGTGTTCAATCGCTGCGTTCGCCGCTGAGCACGTTGGAGAACTCGGATAATTCGTCCTCGGAGACCTCGTGCAGCGAGAGGCGCAGCTGCATGATCGCAAGATCGACCAGATGGCCGGCAAAGGAGACGCCGCCCGAAACCAGCAAATTGCGCTGCTCTACCAGCACCGGAAGCACATTACGCAAACGACGCGCACTTAACTCATCCATAGCAATGCCCTTTGAGAGGTCGCTGCGACGTCGCGACCAGCCACTGGCCGGTGGTGGCGACGTCGGCGAAAAGTTCGATCGCCCTTGTGGCGAGCACATGCACGGCGGCGGCGTCGGTATTGGGCCGCGACCGGCTCACGGATGCATCGCTCAGGAAGGTGACGCTGTGCTCCCTGCGCGCAGCATCCATCGCCGTCGCAAGGCAGGTTTCCTCGGCGACGAGACCGGCAATGGCGAAGCTTCCGGCCTGCGAGACCACGCTTTCGAACAAATGATTGCTGTAGCAGGACGGTTGCTGGCGCTCGAACACCATGTCCGACCGCCGCGGCTCGAGACCGGAAATCCACGCCGACTGGCTCGAGCGTTCGAGTATGCCCGGGCCATCTCCCCGACCCTCGGCTTGCCGCGTGAACGCGATCGGTATGGCAAACTCGCGCGCATGCCGGATCGCGGCCAAGCAATTGTTCAGCGACCGCTGGATGTCTCGCGCGTTGTCCCTGGCCAATGCGGCGTAGTTTTTCTCCTGCAGGTCGACCATGATCAGCAGGCGGCCACGCGATGCGCCGACATAGGTTCGCAAATCAATGACCGAACTCATCGGACATCCGCCGCTTGGCAAATTCCCCGGCTGGTGGATTTTTCGAGGATGCCCGGTCTATCCCAGCGGCCTTCGGGACGAATCAGCACGTAGGGATCGTCGTTGAGGGTGATGCATTGCGGATGCTTCTCGGTCTCGAGTTTGACCTCGACATAGTCAAAGTCGGAAAACACGAACTTGCGGCCGGGCGAGCGCTTGAAGCCACGTTGCTGCCAGAAGCCGAGCAGCCGGGCCTGCGCATGCGCGTACAGCACGCGGTAGCCCTTCTTCCGGCACAGCTCGATGGCCGTGTCCACGATCTGGCCGGCCAGGCCGGCGTTGCGGCTTTCGTTGCGGACGGCCAGCCGTTCGAGCTTGGCGAAATCCGCAAAATAGCGGATCCGCATGCAGCCGACCGGCTCGCCATCCTTGTGGCAGATCAGATGGGTGGCGGAGAAATCATTGCCGTCGAATTCCTCTTCGAACGGGCAATGCTGTTCGCCCATGTAGACCGCTCCGCGGATCGCAATGACGCGCGCCATCTCGTCCATCGAGCGGACGACCTCGACGGTGACCGGCTCGGGCGGCATTGCCTTGACCCGCGGAAGATCCTTCGAGCGGTCGAACATCTGCAGATGCGGAACGAACAATTCCTCGTAACTTGCGCCCGGTTGGAAGCCGAGCGGCTCCAGCACCCGCAGGCCGCCCTTGGTGATGGGACGCGAATAGAGGTTGACGCCCTGGTAGAGCGGCGAGGAGATTTTCTGCAGCACCAGCGGGATCGCCGCCGCGAGCGTGCCCTTGGCATGGATCGCCCAGACATAGATGCCGGCCGGACGCTCCGATTGCCGCGCGACGTAGCACAGCTCGGGATCCTTGGTGTTGAGCCGGCCGTCGAGCAGCCGGCGCATGCCCTCATGGGTCAGCGGCAACACTGCAAGGAAGCCCTCGCCCTTGGGGTCGCCGATATCGAACCGGTCGCTTCGCGCGATGGCCCAGAAAATATCGGGGTTGTGGCGTGCCGCCGCCTGCAGGATTTCGTTCTTGGTTAATCCCGGTATGTCGGCGCGGGCCCTGTCAACCAGCGAGGCGATGCCGGCGGCCCCGACGGTGAAAATCACCGTGCGTCTGGCCACTTGAAGATTGGTCATTCTCTCGAGAGAATGGGCCGTAGACCGGCTGGCGGGAACCGAGCGGCTGGCGCGAGCGTGCTCCCGGGCGGATTTTCTGATCAGATCGATGTCGAGCGCGTTCATTGATCGTCTCTTGATTGTGTAAGGCTTGGTTTTCTGCCAAGAATAGAAATATCGATCCCTTAAATTAGAAGGCGATAAACGAGGCGATTTGTATGCACTCAGGTGAGCGCAGGGGCGCGCACAACGGCGCGCACATGCCAGGACGAATGGCGAACTGGGATCTGGTGCGGATTTTCCTGGCGGTCGCCCGAACCGGGAGCTTCCGCGCCGCGGCTGCGCAGCTGAACATGTCCGCCAATTTCCTCAGCAAGCGAATTTCAGTCCTGGAGAATGCCTACAAGACGCCCCTGATGACCCGCCACGTCGACGGCATCAGGCTGACGCCGGAAGGCGAGGCGGTTCTGGACGCCGCCAAACGGATGGAAGAGGCGTCCTTCGGGCTCGACCGCGCGCTAAGCCGGGCGACGCCGGCGCTCACCGGAGAGGTCCGGCTTGCCGTGACCGAAGGGCTCGGCACTTTCTGGCTGGCGCCCCGGCTGGTCGAATTCCAGCGGGTCTATTCCGGCCTCTTGGTCGATCTGAAATGCGAGATGCGATCGGCGGACGTGCTCCGGCTCGAAGCCGATGTCGCGGTGCAACTCGAGGAGCCCGCTAATCCCAACCTGAAGCGGGTCAAGATCGGCCGGCTTCACATCATGCCGTTCGTCAGTCCATCCTATGTCGAAATCTACGGCATGCCGACGGACCTGAAGGACCTGCAGCAAAACCATCGCATGGTGATTCAGGACGCAGAGCAGACCAAAGGCAGGGAGATGTACGAACGGCATGCCGCACGCGAACAGCTCGGCTTTGTCGCGATGCGCAACAACGTCTCGAGCGCGCATGTCTGGGCCGTTTCCAAGGGCGCCGGCATCGGCTGGTTGCCGACCTACATACCGGCGATCGCCGGGCCCTTGATTCCGCTCGATCTCGGCGTCCAGTTTCCACTCGATATCTGGCTCACCTACCATCCCGATGCGAAGCGGATTCCACGCGTCAAGCAATTGATCGACTGGACCATCCAGGCGTTCGACGGCCGCAAATATCCGTGGTTTCGCGATGAGTTTGTCCATCCCAATGATTTGCAGAAAACCTACAAGGGTGAGCCGCTGGTGAATCTGTTCGCGGGTTTCATGAAAGAATCACGGTCAAAGATTGGCTGAGCGAGGCACATGAGCAAGTCGACCGACGGGCAAATCGATCAACTGGTGAAGGCGCGATGGCTCGCGCTCGGGCTTTCGCAGAACGATCTTGCGGAAGTACTCGCTGGCCAGCCGACGCCGAAAGCCAACAACGGGTCGGGCCGCGTTAGCGTCGGCCGCCTGATGCAGGTGGCGGACGCGCTCGGCGTCTCCCACGATCTGTTCGAGGGCCTGTCGCCGTCGACCCGGCCGCAAAAGCCGCAATCCGGTAACGCCAGTGCCGATACGATGCAGGCGCTGCTCGAACTGCGCTTGCTGCGCGTGTTCCGCGAGCTGCAGGACAACAATACCAAGCGGATGCTGATCCAGCTCGCCGAACAGATCGTCAAGCGTCAGGCCGCAGGCCCCGACGAAGCGGGTTAACCGGAACGCCGCGCATCTCCCTCCGCGCATGGTCGCGATGCATCTGCCCCATTGATGAACCCGGCAAATCGGTGTCTGTGACACAGGCCGGGCGACCTTCTCCGGCCCGGCTTCCGTCGCCGGGCGGGCCGCGGCGTCATGAACCGGGCCTTGTCTTTGCGAATGTCTGCTTCCGAACCCAACGCGCCCGTGCAGCCCGCGACCTGGATCGCCAACCAGCCATATTTGTTGCTCAGCATCACCGCGCTCTGCTGGGCCGGCAACGCCATCGTCGGCCGCCTCGCCGCGGGGCATATCCCGCCGGTGACGCTGTCGTTCCTGCGCTGGTCGTTCGCGTTCCTCATCATTCTTCCCTTTGCCTGGAAACATCTGGTGCGCGACTGGGCCGCGATCCGCGGCCGCCTCGGCACCATGATCGTGCTCTCGATCACCGGCATCGGCGCCTTCAACACCCTTCAATATTGGGCGCTCGAACACACCCAGGCGCTGAACACGCTGCTGCTGCAGTCGGCGGCGCCGCTGATCGTCGCAGTGTGGTCGCTGGTCCTGTTCGGCGTGCGGCTGACACTGGCCCAGGCCGGCGGGGTTCTGCTGTCGCTGGCCGGCGTGCTGGTGATCCTGCTGCACGGCGATCTCACCACGCTCGAGAACATCGAGTTCAACAAAGGCGACCTCATCTTCACCGTGGCGCTGGCGATCTTCGGGCTTTATTCGGTGCTGTCGCTGAAACGCCCCGCCATCCATGGCCTGTCGTTCGTCGCCTTCACCTTCGGCGCAGGTGCTGCGTGCCTGATCCCGCTGTTCATCTGGGAACTGTTCGCGCGGCCCCTGATGCGGATCGACACCGCCAACCTGTTGACGCTGTTTTATGTGGCGCTGTTTCCCTCGACGCTGGCCTATCTGTGCTTCAATCGCGGGGTGCAGCTGATCGGCGCCAACCGCGCCGCGCCCTTCTTCCACGTGGTGCCGGTGTTCGGAACCGTGATGTCGATCGCCTTCCTCGGCGAGCACCCGCAGCCGTTCCATTTCCTGGGGTTCGCGCTGGTCCTGACCGGGGTGTTTGTCGCGTCGCGAAAGCAGCCCAGCTAGCTTTGGACAGCCCGGTTGCGGTGACTTGCAGCGGCAAATCCGCTATCTACTGGGCCTGCTTCGCAGGATTTCGCTGATGGCGCGCGCCAGCAATCTGATGATCGGGACCTTGACCCTGGCGTTGATCGCCGGGTCGCTCGGCTCGTTCCTTGGCTATCAGAAATTCGCCGGCAATAAGCAGAAGACGCCGTTCCGGGTGATCTTCGAGGGCTCCGCTTCCGGCCTGCGCCAGGGCGGCAGCGTGAATTTCGCCGGCGTGCGGGTCGGCGAAGTGGTGTCGATGAAATTGGATAATCCCCGCCGCGTCGTCGTGCTCACCATGATCGACGGCAACACCCCGGTACGCCGGGACACCCAGGTCGGCCTCGAATTCCAGGGCCTGACCGGCATCGCCGCGATCTCCTTTACCGGCGGCACGGTCGATCCGCCGCCACTCGGCGCCGACGGCATTCCCGAACTGACCGCGGATCCGGAGGGACTGCTGGACATGCAGGCACGAATCCGCGTGGCGCTGCGCAACGTCGACAAGATCATCGCCGACAATGAAGTCGCGGTGAAAGACACGTTGCGCAATTTCGAAACGTTCACGGCCTCGCTGTCCGGCAGTGGCGAGCGGATCAGCAACATCATCGGCACCGCCGACGACGGCATCAACGCGGTCGACGGAGCGCTGACCAAGACCCGGGATTTCCTCGGCGGGCTCGGGAGCGACAAATATGGCGGCGACCTGTTGCCGACCGTGATTTCGATGCGCGAACTGATCGTAAGCTTCGACAAGAAGTCCGACACGGCGCTGAAAGAAGCCCGGAAAATGCTGATCGATCTCAGCCAGTCCATCAACAACAGCAAGTTTGCTGCGCCCCCCGCCAGACGCTAAAGGGCTCTCTGTTTGAGCATGATCTTTTTCGGAAAACCGCTTCGCACTTTTCCGGATCATGCTGTAGCGTCTTGCCCCGATAATAACCAAGAACAGGGACTGCTCCGCCGTGCTCGATAAATCCGCTGGCCTGACCGCTCCGCCTGCAACAGTGACCCGGGCCACGAGCGCGGTTCCACGTCACTTGAAACGCTATCTCTCGCTCGACGATTTCGAAGCCACCGCGCGGCGGCGGATTCCGAAATTCCTCTACGGCTATATCGCCGGCGGCGCCGAGACCGACGCCGCGGTCCGCGACAACCGCACGGCCTTTGACGAATACGGTTTCGTGCCGCGCGTGCTCAACGACGTCTCCGGCCGCGACCAGACCACGACGCTGTTCGGCAAGACCTACGCCTCGCCGTTCGGCATTCCGCCGATGGGCTCCTCGGCGCTATGCGCCTATCGCGGCGACATCGTGCTGACGCGGGCGGCGGCCGCCGAAAACGTGCCGATGATTCTCTCCGCCTCCTCGCTGATCACGCTGGAGGACGTGCGCCGGGAAAATCCGGCCGCCTGGTACCAGGCCTATCTGGCGGGCCTGCCCGCCCGTATCGAGCCCTTGGTCGACCGGGTCGCCGCGGCAGGCTACGACACATTCGTCGTCACCGCCGACGTGCCGGTGCCGCCCAACCGCGAGAACAACATCCGCAACGGCTTTCAGGTGCCGCTGGCGATCACGCCACGCGTCGCCTGGGATACGGTGACCCATCCACACTGGCTGTTCGGCACCTGGCTGCGCACCGTGAAGAACCACGGCATGCCGCATTTCGAGAACATGGACGCGCAGCGCGGCCCGCCGGTGTTGGCCAAGAATCTGATGCGCAACATCGGCGCCCGCGACCAGCTCGCCTGGAAGCATGTCGAACTGATCCGCAAGCGCTGGAAGGGCAAGCTCGTCGTCAAGGGACTGGTCTCGCCCACCGACGCCCGGATCGCGCGCGAGAGCGGCGTCGATGGCGTGATGCTCTCCAACCATGGCGGCCGCCAGCTCGACTACACGATGTCGGGCCTGCGCACGCTGCCGGAGATTGCGGCCGAGGCGAAAGGCATGACCGTCATGGTCGACGGCGGCATCCGCCGCGGCACCGACGTGATCAAGGCCTTGGCGCTCGGCGCCCATTTCGTCTGGGTCGGCCGTCCCTTCCTCTATGCTGCGATCGCCGGCGGCGAGGCCGGCGTGCAGCGCGCCATCAGCCTGCTCCATGCCGAGATCGACCGCGACCTCGCGCTGCTGGGTATCCGCAGCATCAGCGAGATCACACCGGATCTGGTACGAAAGTTCTAGGGCCGGGGGCGCTCGGCGGCCCGCAGCGCATTGCAGGCATGGACGGCTCGCGCCGGCGGGTCAGGGGGCCCTATTGTATTGCCCAACCCTGTGCAGGCTGGGTATCCTCGGCCCCCTCAAAGGCGAGGGGAGAAGGCCGATGACCGCTTTCAATACGGTGCGTTTCCGAGTGAAACCAGGACGCGATCAGGAGTTTCTGGATGCCCACAAGAACGTTGAAGCGACGTGGCCGGGCCTGACGCACGCCAACATCATCAAGACCGGCGACCGCTCCTACTGCATTATCGCCGAGTGGAAAGACATGGACGCGTGCGTCGCGGCGCGGCCGAACATGATCGCGACCCTCAATTCTTTTCGCGATACGCTCGAAGACCTCGGCGGCGGCCTCGGCGTCACCGATCCGGCGGCGGGTGAGGTCGTCCTGGCGCTGAAATAGTTCGTGTCGGTCTTCTTCGGCATCCGCAGAACGTCCCATTGACGGTTCTGAACAACTCGGAAACCCTGCCCGCGCTTTTCGGGATTGACTTCAGACGCCCGTTTCGAGCACGGCTGACGGGGCATTTCCGGCCAGGGACGGTTGGCTGAAGTGGTACGACCATTGCTTCCGGGCAGTCTGCGCGTGAGGGGAAAGAACACACGATGATCCGCCTGTTTCTCGATCGGCTCTATTTGTTCTCCGGCTATCTCGCCGGACTTTTCCTGATTGTGATTTTGGTGCTGATGATGCTGCTTTCGGCCGGCCGGCCGCTCGGCATCAACATTCCGGCGGGCGACGATTTCATCTCCTGGTGCATGGCGGCCACCGCCTTCCTCGGGCTCGCCCATACGTTCAAGCACGGCGAAATGATCCGTGTCGGTCTTTTGATCGACCGCCTCAGCGACGCCGTCCGCCACTATGTGGAGATCGCCGCGCTTCTGGTCGGCACCGGCTTCATCGGCTTTTTCGCCTGGCACGCCTCGGTCATGACCTGGCAGTCCTGGAAGTTTTTCGACATTTCGCAAGGCGTCATCGCGGTGCCGCTGTGGATCCCGCAGCTCGGCTACAGCGGCGGCCTCGTAATTCTCTTCATCGCCTTTGTCGATGAGCTGATCCACGTGCTGCGCGGTTTTCCGCCGCGCTACGAATTGCCGAAACCAAAGAGCGCCGAGGAAATCGTCGAGCGCGCCATGCAGAGCGGGGTCTGACATGGAGCTGCTCTCGATCGCCGCCATCCTGCTGGGATTTCTTGCGCTGCTGCTCGGTGCCGGCGTCTGGATCGGCGTCGCCTTGATGGCGACGGGATGGGCCGGCATGCAATTCGCCGGCGGCGCCATTCCGGCGGGCAGCGTGCTGGCGACGACGGTGTGGGGCAACAGTGCGTCGTGGTCGCTCGCAGCCTTGCCGCTCTTCATCTGGATGGGCGAAATTCTGTTTCGCACGCGGCTCTCGGAAGAAATGTTTCGCGGATTTGCGCCGTGGCTGAACTGGCTGCCGGGCCGGCTTATGCACGTCAACGTGCTCGCCTGCGGCGTGTTCGGCTCGGTGTCGGGATCGTCGGCCGCGACCTGCGCCACGGTGGCCAAGATCGCCCTGCCCGAACTGAAGAAGCGCGGCTATGACGAAGGCCTGAGCCTCGGCTCGCTGGCCGGCGCCGGCACGCTCGGCATTCTGATCCCGCCGTCGATCACCATGGTGGTCTACGCCGTGCAGGCCAACGTCTCCATCATTCAGGTCTTCCTCGCGGGCTTTCTGCCGGGCTTGCTGGTGATGGCGCTTTACTCCGGCTACATCGCCGTCTGGTCGCTTGCCAATCCGAAGCGCACGCCGCCGGCCGACCCGCCGATGAGCTTTCGCAAACGCGTCTCGGAATCGCTCAATCTGCTCCCTTGTCTGCTGCTGATCGCTTTCGTCTTTCTGTCGTTGCTGATGGGCTGGGCGACGGCGACGGAATGCGCGGCCTGGGGCGTTTTGGGATCGCTCGCGATCGCATGGTGGCAAGGCGCGCTGACCTGGCAGGCGTTCTGGGCCAGCGTCATGGGCGCAACGCGGGTCAATTGCATGATCCTGCTGATCCTGGCGGGCGCATCCTACATGGGCACGTCGATGGCCTATACCGGCATCCCGCTGGCGCTCGCGAACTGGGTGAACGGTCTTCACCTCAGCCCCTATGCGCTGATCGCGGCGCTCACCGTCATGTACATCGTACTCGGCACGGCCCTCGACGGCATTTCCATGATCGTGCTAACCACGGCCATCGTCATTCCGATGGTGAAGCAGGCCGGATTCGATCTCGTCTGGTTCGGTATTTTCCTGGTGCTGGTGGTGGAAATGGCTGAAGTCTCTCCGCCCGTCGGCTTCAACCTGTTCGTGTTGCAGACTATGAGCGGCAAGGATTCCAACACCGTCGCCAAGGCGGCCCTGCCGTTCTTCTTTTTGCTCGTTCTGGCGGTTGCCATCATCACGGTGTTTCCTGATATCGTGATGCTGCTGCCGCGGATAGCGTTCCCTGGCTAGAGAAAGGTATTGTCATGTTGAGGCTTGTTAAAACGTGCGCAATGGCTGCCGGCGTCGCGGCGCTTGCGATTTCCGCAACTGTCGCCCCCGCGACTGCGCAGACAAAATGGAATCTTCCGGCGGCCTATCCGGCTGATAATCCGCATTCGGTCAATCTGATCGCGTTTGCCAAGGACGTCGGCGATGCCACCGGCGGCAAGCTGCAGATCACCGTGCATGCGGCGGCGTCGCTGTTCAAGGCCCCTGAAATCAAGCGCGCGGTCGCAACCGGTCAGGCGCAGGCGGGCGAGGTTCTGATCTCGCTGCATGAGAACGAGGACCCGCTGTTCGGCGTCGATGTTATTCCGTTCCTGGCGACGAGCTATCCGGCGGCCAAGAAATTGTGGATCGCGTCAAAGCCCGCCGTCGAAAAGAAGCTCGCATCGCAGGGGCTGATGCTGCTGTTCGCAGTGCCGTGGGGTCCGCAGGGCATCTATGCCAAGAAGGACCTCAACACCATCGACGATATGAAAGGCCTGAAGTGGCGCGCCTATAACGTCGGCACCTCGCGCATCGCCGAACTGGTCGGCGCGCAGCCCATCACCATCCAGGCGGCGGAATTGCCGCAGGCGCTGGCGACCGGCGTCGTCAACGCGTTCATGACCTCGGGCTCGACCGGCTACGACAGCAAGGCCTGGGAAACCATGACGCACTTCTACGACACGCAGGCCTGGATTCCGAAGAACGTCACCTTCGTGAACAAGGCGGCTTTCGACGCGCTCGACAAGCCGACGCAGGAAGCGATCCTCAAGGCGGCCGTTGTCGCCGAGGAACGCGGCTGGAAGCTCGCGGAAGAAAAGGCGAAGTGGTATCTCGATCAACTCAAAGCCAACAAGATGCAGGTGTTGCCGCCGCCTGCCGCGCTGAAGTCCGGGCTCGAGAAAATCGGCGAGCAGTTGACGGCCGACTGGTCGAAGAAGGCCGGCGCTGACGGTGAAGCCGTGGTCGCCGCGTATAAGAAGTAGGACGAATAGCGCTTCATAGCGAACGCCGTCATGCCCGGCCGTAGCAGTCTGCTTTGCGCAGACTGCGCAAACTTGTCTGCGATGCCGGAGCAAGAAAGACGTGGATGGCCGGGACAAGCCCGGCCATGACGACAGACGCCCATGACTTGCTCCCGGCCGGTTCAGACCAATCAGAACATTAGCATTGCAGCCATAGTAGCATTGCAGACTCGGGACTTGTCGCGCGGCGAAAATCCGGCACAACTCCCGCGAGACGATGACCAGCCCCGCGCCACTGCCGCCCGCCCGCGATCCGGTCGGCTGGCTCAACAACCAGCCTTACGTCCTGCTGACCCTGACTTCGCTGTTCTGGGCCGGTAACATCGTGCTGGCCCGGCATGTCGGCGACCACGTGCCGCCGATCACGCTGACCACAATCCGCTGGTTCGGCGTCTTCCTGATCCTGCTGCCGTTCGCCTGGCCGCATCTCAAGCGCGACTGGCCGACGCTGCGCGCCCATCTGCCGCTGATGCTGTTCCTCTCGCTGATCGGCTTTGCCTACAACAACGCGATCTCCTTCTGGGCGATGCAATACACCCAGGCGCTGAACGCGCTGCTGATCCAGTCATCCGGCCCGCTGTTCGTGGCGATGTGGTCGCTGGTCCTGTTCGGCGTGCGGCTGACCGGCGCGCAGCTGGCCGGCATTGCCCTTTCGCTGATCGGCGTCCTGACCATCATCCTGCGCGGCGATTTCTCGGCGCTCGCCAGCATCAGCTTCAACAAGGGCGACGTGATGTTCGGCTCCTCGCTGGTGTCGTTCGGGCTTTACTCGGCGCTGATGCTGCGCCGCCCGGTGACGCATCAATTGTCGCTGATCTCCTTCACTACCTGTTGCGGCGCGCTGATGCTGGTGCCGTTCTCGGTCTGGGAGTTTTCGACCGGTGCCGTGCTGAAGTTCGATTTCCTGACGCTGGCTACATTGGCCTATGTCCTGATCTTTCCCTCGACGCTGGCCTACACGTTCTTCAACCGCGGCCTGGCGCTGATCGGACCGAACCGCGCCGCGCCGTTTTTCCATCTGGTGCCGGTGTTCGGCTCGGCGATGGCGATCCTGCTGCTCGGCGAGCAATTGCGGCTGTTTCACCTGGTCGGCTATGCGCTGGTGCTGGCCGGCGTCGTGATCGCGTCGCGGCGGGCCTCGGCGAGGCCATGAATTCCGTGTCCCGGACGTGCTGCCAGCAGCCGGGGAACGCAATCGATATGCGGCGCTGTACCGCTTCCGCTTTCCCTCCGGGCAGGCTAGCTTGCCCGCCAACCCCCTCAAAAAACCAAACGGGAGAAACGACCCTATGATCGCGTCCTTGAAACGATACCGGCGCATGGCGGCGGCAACATCCTTGCTGTTCGCGCTGGCATCGACGGCGTCCGCGCAGGCTCCGTATCCGAACCGCAACATCACGCTGGTGCTGCCATTCGCTGCCGGCAGCGGCACCGACACCACGACGCGGATCATCTCCAAGGAACTCGGCACCGCGCTCGGCGTGGGCATGGTGATCGAGAACAAGGCGGGCGCCAATGGCTCGATCGCGGCGAGCTATGTCGCGCGTTCGGCGCCGGACGGCTACACGCTGTTCGTGACGACCAACACCACGCATTCGGCCAATCCGTATCTGCTCAAGACCATGAACTACGATCCGATCAAGGATTTCACGCCGATCGCGCGGACCGGCGACCTGCCCTTCATGCTGGTGATCCACCCCGACATTCCCGCCAATTCGGTCGCCGAGCTGATCGCGCTGGCGAAGAAGGAGCCGGGCAAATACTCCTACGCCAGCGGCAGTTCGTCGGCGATCGTCTCCGGCGCGACCTTTGCCCGCCTCGCCGGCATCGACCTGCTGCACGTCCCCTACAAGAGTTCGCCGCCGGCGCTGACCGACGTGATCGCCGGCCGCGTCTCGATGATGTTCATCGACGTCCTGACCGGATTACCGCACGTCAACGGCAAGGCGCTCAAGTCGCTGGCCGTCACCACCAAAAAGCCCTCCGCCCTGCTGCCGCATCTGCCCACCATGGACTCCACGGTGAAGGGTTTCGACATCAGCTCATGGCAGGGCTATTTCGGCCCGGCCAATATGCCGAAGGACATGGTCACCAGGCTGAACGCGGAAATCCGCAAGATCGTCGAGCGGCCGGACACCAAGAGCCAGCTCGCCGAGCGCGGCATGGAGGCCTTCTCGAGCACGCCGGAAGAGTTCGACGCGTTCCTGAAGGAGCAGCTGGTGCTGTGGGAAAAGCTGATCGCGGATGCTGGGATCGAGAAGCAGTAGAGGGTAGTGCGTAGGGTGGGTTAACCACCGGGTCGCGCGAATGCGCGCCCGATGATAAACTCCGCGTAACCCACCATCTTTGTCTTCACATCGGCGGTGGGTTACGGCTTCGCCTAACCCACCCTACGACCCGCGTCTTACGCCGCCCGCACCTTGACGAGGAATTCGTCGACCGCGTTGCGCAGCATACCGGACTGATTGTCGAGCTCGCGCGCGTTCGAGAGCACGTCGGACGCCGCCTTGCCGGTGGCTGCCGCCGCCGTGGTGACGCCGCCGATATGGGCGCTGATCTCGCTCGATCCCGCCGCCACCGACTGGATGTTGCGCGCGATCTCGCGCGTCGCGTCGCCCTGCTGTTCGATCGACGTCGAGATGCTCACGGTGATCTCGCTCATTTGCGCGATGGTTTCGGTGATGCCGCCGATCGAGGAGACCGCCTCGCTGGTGGAAGCCTGCATTGCCGCGACCTGGGCCGAGATTTCCTCGGTCGCCTTCGCGGTCTGGTTGGCCAAAGCCTTCACTTCGGAGGCGACGACCGCAAAGCCGCGGCCGGATTCGCCGGCACGCGCCGCTTCGATCGTCGCATTGAGCGCCAACAGATTGGTCTGAGCGGCGATCGAGTGAATCAGTTTGACGACCTCGCCGATCTTCTCTGCACCGGTGGAGAGCGCCTGGACGGTGGAGTTGGTGCGCTCGGCATCGCCCACCGCCTTGCTGGCGATTTCGCTCGAGCGCGCCACCTGGCGGGAGATCTCGGCCACCGAGCTCGACAGCTCTTCGGCTGCGGCTGCGACCGTGCCGACATTGTTCGACGAGCTTTCCGATGCCGCGCCAACCGTGGCGGCGCGCGCGCTAGCGTCGCTGGCGGTCGCCGTCATCGATTGCGCCGTGGTCTGCATGCCGGCGGCGGCCGTCGACACCGAGCGGACGATGCCGTTGACGCTGCGCTCGAAATCGCTGGCGATGTTCTCCATCGCGGTCCGCCGTTCGGCTGCCGCACGCGCCTGCGTCGCCGCTTCGGCCTGTTCGAGGCCGCGGATCCGCACCGCATTGTCCTTGAAGATCTGCACGGTTGCCGCCATCGCGCCGACCTCATCGCCGCGCCCGAGACCGGGAATTTCACCGTCGATCTTGCCATCGGCCAGCGCCTGCATGCGGGCGCCGAGTTCGCCGAGCGGCTTTGAGATGCTGCGGCCGATCATCCAGGCGATGCTGCCCGCGATCACGGCGATGCCGAGAATGGCAAGCCCCAGCAGCCACGCGATCGGCTTCATCTTGGCGTCGAGATCGTCCAGATAGGCGCCGGTGCCGACGAACATGTTCCAGCCGGGGATTCCGACCGCGTAGGAAACCTTGCGGATCAATGTCTCCTGGCCGGGTTTCATGTATTCGTAGGGCAAGGTCACTTCGCCCTTGGCCGCGACGCCATCGCGCAACTCGCGCGCGAGTTTTCTGCCGTTGGTCTCGACGTCGAGGCGGTTCTGACCGATCTGCTTGGGATCCGGCGTCACCACCGCGACGCCATCCATCGTATAGGCGAACACGTAACCTGAGCCCTTGTCGAAGGTCAGCGTAACGCCGCGGCGGCCGAATTCGGCGATCGCCGCTTCCTTGGTGAGCTGGCCCGCTTCAACCTGCTTTTGCAGCCCCAGCGCCATGTTGCGCGCCATTTCGACGATCGCCCTGGTCTGGTCGATGCGCGCGTTCAGCATCTCGCGCTGCATCAGGTGGCCCGCGAGCACGCCGGCCGCGCACAGGCCGAGCAGCGTCACCCCCACCAAGATACCGAGCTTGGGGGTGATCTTCAGATTTGACAGCTTCACAGGGGAATCTCCGGGGAATGCACGCGGGACGCGATTGGCGAATTGATTCGCCGCACGTTATCGTGCGAGCCTTTAGCGCTTTGTTACGATGCCGCTCCGTAGAAGCCCGGACATGCAAAAAGCATTGGTCTCTATGCTGCGGGATTGTGCGAGAAGCTGATCAGGACGTTTATAATTCGGGGGCCGCGGCACGCCGCCGCAGCCATAATCAACACCGACGAGTCAAATCGGGAGCAGGAAATGCCGAAATTCAGGATATTGACGCCGAAAGGCGCGAGTTTCACGGTCGCCGGCGGCGGCTACGACTATGAAATGGAGGCGCTCGAGCCGATCGGAGCCGAGATCATCGAGGCGCCGGCCAACGAGGCGGAATTCATCGCCGCCGCCCGCACTGCCGATGCCATCTACGCCAAGGGCATGCGGATCTCGAAAACGGTCATCGACGCGCTCGATAATTGCAAGGTCATCACGCTCGGCAGCGTCGGGGTCGACAGCGTCGACGTCAAAGCCGCTACCGCCCGCGGCATCCCCGTCACCAACATCCCCGACACCTTCATCGAGGAGGTCGCCGACCACGCCATGATGCTGCTGCTCTCGGGCTTCCGCCGCCTGGTCGAGCAGGACAAGATGGTCCGCACCGGCCGCTGGTCCGAGGGCCGGCCACAGCTCTTGAAGATTCCGCGGCTGATGGGGCAGACGCTCGGCTTCATCTCGTTCGGCCGGGTGGCACGCGCGGTCGCCAAGCGCGCAGCCCCGTTCGGCCTGCGGATGATCGCCTATGACCCCTTCATCCAGGAAACCCTGATTTCCGACCATGGCGTGCTCCCGGCGACCCTGTCGGAGGTGCTGTCGCAGTCGGATTTCCTCTCGATGCACGCCCCGGCGCGGCCGGAGGTGCATCACATGCTCGGCGAGAAGCACTTCAAGCAGATGAAGAAGAGCGCAATCTTCATCAATACCGGCCGCGGCGCCACCGTGGACGAGGAAGCGCTGATCAAGGCGCTGCAGGAGGGCTGGATCGCGCACGCCGCCCTCGACGTGCTGGAAACCGAACCGCCGTCGCACAACAACCCGATGCTCTCGATGGAAAACGTCACGCTGACAGCGCATGTCGCCTCGGCATCGGCACGTTTCGACGAAGCGCGCAAGCGCCGTGTGGGCTACGAATTGTCACTGGTATTGTCCGGTATGTGGCCGGTAAGCTGCGTCAATCCGTCGGTGCTGCAAAACACCTCGCTTCGTCGCTGGCAACCTGTCAGCATGGATCGCGGTCCCAACAGCTAGGACGGCCGAACGCGTTGTCGGGCGAAGCGGAGAGCGGTCCGCGCCCGGGAAAGCGCACCAGGAAGAAAACAATACCCTTCGGTTCCGCTGGGAACCGGAGGCCGCGAGTTCATCGGCGATCAACGCCGGGAGCAGGAAAAACAGGGAGACGATTATAATGAAGAACGACATTACCCGCCGCGAGGCGCTGGCACTGGGTGTTTCCGCCGCCGCGCTCGCCGCCACCGGCGCATCGGCGCAATCACCCATCAAGGCCGCCGATGTTCCGGCGCCGAAGTTTGCGATCGAGAAAGGTGCCTCCTTGCGCATGCTGCGCCCGGTGCGCTTCGTGCAGGCGGACGAGGACGTGTTCCGCGCCAATGCCGCCAAGTTCACCAAGGAGACCGGGGTTGAGGTCAAGGTCGACTTCGTCGGCTGGGAAGACATCAACCAGCAGACCGCGGTGACCTCGAACTCCGGCGCCGGCCCCGACATGATCATCGGCTTCTCCGACGCGCCGCACATCTATGTCGACAAGCTGGTCGAACTGAGCGACGTCGCCGATTACATCGGCAAGAAGTACGGCGGCTGGCTGAACCTTGCGAAGGCTTACGGCAAGAAAGCCAAGAGCGACGCCTGGATCGGGCTCCCGTTCGGTGCTACCGCCGGCCCGTTGATCTATCGCAAGTCGATTCTCAAGTCCGTCGGATTCGACAAGGCGCCGGAAGACCCTGCCGGATTCCTCGACCTCTGCAAGAAGCTGCAGAAGGCCGGTAAGCCCGCGGGCTTTGCGCTTGGTAATGCCGTCGGCGACGGTAACGGCTTTGCGGACTGGATGTTGTGGTCGCACAACGCCGCGCTTCTGGATGAAGAAGGCAATGTTACCATCAACAGCAAGGAGACCATCGCGGCGCTGAACTACGTGAAGGAACTCTATCCGACCTTCATCGCCGGCACGCCTTCCTGGAACGACGTCAGCAACAACCGCGCCTATTCTTCGCAGGAACTCGGGCTGACGGCGAACGGCGTCTCGCTGTATTTTTCGCTGAAGAACGATCCGGCAACCAAGGCGATCGCCGACGATTCCGAACATCAGCTGTTGCCGAAGTTCCTTGCACCGGTCTCGCCGATGTCGGGACTGACGCTGAACGCGATGCTGTTCAAGCACAGCCAGTATCCGAACGCTGCGAAGGCCTTCCTGACGTTCATGCTGGAGAAGGACCAGTACGAGCCCTGGCTCAACGCCAACAGCGGCTACTGGTCGCAACCGCTTGCGGCCTATGCCGACGCAGCGGTGTGGTCGAGCGACCCCAAAGTCGCAATCTTCAAGAACACCATGAACAGCAAGTATTACGCCGGCTACAAGGGTCCTATTTCGACTGCCACCGGTGCGGTTCGTGCGGACTATGTGACGGTGCAGATGTTCGCCGCGGTGGCAACCGGCGCCTCGACGCCGGAGGCCGCAGCCGCGGAAGCCGAGCAGCGTGCGAAGCGTTATTTCCGGCGACAGGGCCGGTAACGCCGAACAGAGCGACCGTCATTGCGAGGAGCATAGCGACGAAGCAATCCATTCTTTCGTTCCATGGAGACATGGATTGCTTCCGCCTTCGCTAAAGCTTCGGCGGACAAGTCGCTTGGCTCGCAATGACGGCCTCACATAGCTCGCATCGGGATAATATTGATGTCTGTGACGACCCTACCTTCTCGACCTCGACGCATCATTGAGCAGCGGCAACCAAGCTGGATCGCACGCCTGTTCGATTACAAGCCATTCCTGATCGTGATGTGCCTGACGCCGGCGCTCGGTCTGCTCGGCGTATTCCTCACCTACCCGCTCGGCCTCGGCGTCTGGCTCGCCTTTACCGACACCACCATCGGCAAGCGTGGCGTCTTTATCGGCTTTGAGAATTTCCAGTACCTCTTTACCGATCCGCTGTGGTGGAGCGCGGTATTCTACAGCGTCTTCTACACGGCGATCGCGACCATCGGAAAGTTTGCGCTCGGCTTCTGGCTGGCGCTGCTGCTCAACAACCACTTCCCGCTCAAGAGCCTGCTCCGCGCCATCATCCTGTTGCCGTGGATCGTACCGACGGTGTTGTCGGCGCTGGCGTTCTGGTGGATCTACGATCCGCAATTCTCGATCATTTCCTATCTTTTGGTCGACGTGCTGCACGTCC
Organism: Bradyrhizobium sp. AUGA SZCCT0158; assembly: GCF_018130065.1. Classification (GTDB taxonomy): domain Bacteria; phylum Pseudomonadota; class Alphaproteobacteria; order Rhizobiales; family Xanthobacteraceae; genus Bradyrhizobium. The sequence goes on from NZ_JAFCME010000008.1 coordinate 225,766, forward strand.
GCACCACCAATGTCGACTTTCTGGGCACGCCTTGGGCGGCGCGGTTCTCGCTGATCGTCGCCAATATCTGGCGCGGCATTCCGTTCGTGGCGATCTCGCTGCTGGCCGGCCTGCAGACCATCTCGCCCTCGCTCTATGAGGCGGCGATGCTGGACGGCGCCACCGCCTGGCAGCGCTTCCGCTTCATCACGCTGCCGATGATGATGCCCATACTCGCCATTGTGATGACGTTCTCGATCATCTTCACCTTCACCGACTTCCAGCTCGTCTATGCCATTACCCGCGGCGGGCCGGTCAATTCGACACATTTGCTGGCGACGCTGGCGTTCCAGCGCGGCATCGCCGGCGGCGAGCTCGGCGAAGGTGCGGCGATCGCGGTGTCGATGATCCCGTTCCTGGTTTTCGCGACGTTGTTCAGCTACTTCGGCCTCGCCCGCCGCAAATGGCAGCAAGGAGAAGCCAATGACTGACGTAGCTGCCTCACCGGGCAACAGCAATGTCGCCAGCGCCACGCCGGACACCATGTCGTGGGATTCCCGCGCGCGGCGGGTGATGATGATCTATCTGCCGCTGTCGTGCTTCGTGCTGATCCTGCTGTTCCCGTTCTACTGGATGGCGATCACCTCGTTCAAACCGAACGCGGAACTGCTGAACTACAAGGAACACAATCCGTTCTGGATCACCTCGCCGACCATCGCGCATATCAAGCATCTGCTGTTCAACACGGCGTATCCGACCTGGCTGAAGACCACGATGTTCGTGGCGGTTTGTTCGACCTTCCTGTCGCTGTTTGCCTCGACACTGGCCGCTTACGCGATCGAACGGCTGCGCTTCAAGGGCAGCCCCTATGTCGGCCTCGGCATCTACCTCGCCTATCTGGTGCCGCCCTCGATCCTGTTCATTCCGCTGGCCACCGTGATCGTGCAATTCGGCCTGTTCGACTCGCCGATGGCGCTGATCCTGGTGTATCCGACCTTCCTGGTGCCGTTCTGCACCTGGCTGCTGATCGGTTACTTCAAGTCGATTCCCTATGAGCTGGAGGAATGCGCGCTGGTCGACGGCGCGACGCGGCTGCAGATCCTGCGGCGTATCACGCTGCCGCTGGCGGTGCCCGGCCTGATCTCGGCCGGCATCTTCTCGTTCACGCTGTCGTGGAACGAGTTCATCTACGCGCTCGCCTTTATCCAGAGCGGCGCCAACAAGACCGTTCCGGTCGCCATCCTGACCGAACTCGTCACCGGTGACGTGTACCAGTGGGGCGCGCTGATGGCGGGCTCGCTGCTCGGCTCGCTGCCGGTCGCGCTGTTCTACTCGCTGTTCGTCGACTATTACGTCTCGTCGCTGACCGGCGCGGTGAAGGAATAGACGACCGATTATCTGACCGTAAACGCCACAGGGATCGTAAAGCTGATCGATCCCTGCGGGATTTCGGACGGGATCGGCGGAAAGGGTGAAGCCTGGCGGATCATCGCCGAGGCCTGCGCGTCGAGCGCGGCAACGCCTGACGAACCGCTGAGGCGGCCTCCGCTGACCTGTCCACTGCGGCTCACCGTAAAGGACAGCCGCGCGACGCCGCGCTGGCCGTTGGCTGCCGACGGGTACTGGTGGAAACGCATCAGGTGGGCGCGGACGCGCTGATTATAGGATGCGAGCGCCGAGGCCGATGCACCGGCGCTGGCCGCGGAGGCGGCCTGGGCCTGGCGTTCAACACGCGGCGGCGCCGCGGTGCGTGGCGCGGGTGTCGCCTGGTTCGGCTTCTTCGCGTCGGGCCGGACGACCTTTGGCTTGACCGGTGTCGGCGTGGCGGCCGGGACGGGCTTGGCGGGCTCGGCCGCCGGCTTCATTTCCACCTTCTGCTCGGGCGGCGCCACCACGTCCGGCTTCTCCTGCGGCGGGGTCGGCGCGATCTGCTCCTCGACCACCTCCTGCTGCTTGACCGGCTCCGGCGGCGAGGCGTCGGCCTGCTCCATCAACTGGTCAGGCGCGCGCTCGAGCTCAGTCGATTGCGGCGCCGCCGATACCGGCGCCATCTCGACCATGATCGCGGGCAAGGTGGCGCCCGGCGGCGGCCGCGGCGTGTACCAATTCATGAACAGCGCAATCAGCGCGGCATGCGCGGCGAGTATCGCAATGCTCGACGCGCTCCAGCGCCGCACCCCGGCGTGGTCGGTGGCATCATGCAGCGCGAACGCGTTCATCGCGGTCAGCTTCGCCCGTCGAGGCCGACCAGTGCGACCTTGAGATAGCCGGCGTTGCGCAAGAGGTTCATCACCTCCATCAGCTCGCCATAGCTGACGGCCTTGTCGGCGCGCAGATAGATCCGCTCGTCCTTGCGGCCCTTGGTGGCGCCATCAAGCGTCGCGGTCAGTGTGTCGCGCGCGATGATGTCCTCGCCGACCGCGACCGACAGGTCCGGCTTCACCGTGACGAACACCGGCTTGTCCGGACGCGGCGCGGGTTCGACCGCGCTGGCCGGCAAATCGACGCCGAGATCGACGGTGGCAAGCGGCGCGGCGACCATGAAGATGATGAGCAGCACCAGCATCACGTCGATGAACGGCGTGACGTTGATCTCGTGGTTCTCGGCGAGATCGTCGTCGCCGCCGCGCGAGCGGCCGCCGAAGCTTGCGCGTGTGCCCAATCCAGCGCCCATGATTCACTCCGCGGCGCGCGCCAGCCGGAACGAGCCGTGATCGCCCTCGCGGCTGATCAGCAGCATCACCATGACAGAGGCGTCGCCGAGCAGCGCGCGGTGGGCCGAAATCGTGCGCGTCAGGTGGTTGTAGATCACCACCGCCGGGATCGCGGCCACCAGCCCCAGCGCGGTCGCCAGCAGCGCCTCGGCGATGCCGGGCGCGACCACCGCGAGGTTGGTAGTGTGGGCTTCCGAAATGCCGATAAAGGCATTCATGATGCCCCACACCGTGCCGAACAGGCCGACGAACGGCGCGGTGGCGCCGATGGTCGCCAGCACGCCGGTGCCGCGCGCGATCTGCCGCGACATCGCGGCCTCGACCCGCTCCAGCCGCAGCGCGATCCGCTCCTTGAAACCGTCATCATTGATGCCGCCGGAAAGACTGGTTTCGCGCGCGGCAGACTGCACGATCTGCGCCACCGCGTCGCCGCCGTTGCGGCACTGCTTTTCGACGTCGGCGAGCACCGTATCAGTCTCGAGCAGGGAGATCCGCCGCCTGGCGGTCGCAGTCTTGCGCCTGATCTCGAGCGTTTTCGCGAGCCAGATCGTCCAGGTCACCAGCGAGGCAAATGCCAATCCGACCATCACGGCTTGCACCACGATGTCGGCATTGACGAACATGTTCCATGGCGAGAGATTGCGCGGCAGCAACGCGGTGTCGGTGGCGGCAAGCGCCGCCCCCGGAATTACTGCCACGCAAGCGGCTATCGAGGCCGCCAGCTTTCTCGATCCCGACTTGCGCACATTCTGCTGCATGGTCACCTCCCGGCGGACAACACTGCGGATGGTCAGGCCGCCTTTGCCGAAGCAAGGCTGTCCGCAAGCGACTGAAAACGCTTCAGCTGATCGCCGCGCAACGCGCGGGTCTCGTCGCGGCCGACGAACACCTTGAACATGATGCCGCCATCGACATTGATGAAGGCGACGAAGGCCGACGACTTGCCCATGAAGGGACGCTCGACAAAGGCGACCGCGTCGCAGCGTTCATGCCTGAGATGGCCGTGCAATCCCTTGTTAGAGCCCTTGGGCTGCATCAGGTTGAAATAGCCGCGGCCAACCTCGCCCGCCGGGATCGCTCCGGTGAACTCGAAGATCGCATCAACGGTATGGACGATCAGCGTCACCTCGCCCCATTGCGCGATGTCCTGCATCGCGGCGGCGAAATGGCTGCCGACACCGATCCGTACCATCGTTTCGGGCATCGCCTCGATCACCGCGCGCGGCGTGACGTTGCGCTCGCGCGCAACGTCCTCGATCACGGCGCCCGGATTTTCCGCCATATACGCCGTGAGATCGGCGCTCTGCGTGCTCGACATGCAGGCCTCCCGTCAGGCGGCGGCGCTGGTTTTGCGCTCGGACTGGATCACCTCGAAACCTTCGAACTTGGGATGGCCGAGGTAGAGGCTTTCGCCGGTCTTGTTGTCGGCGCGGGCATGGGCGCGGCGGAATTCTTCCGAGCGGGTCCAGGCCTCGAACGCGGCCTTGTCGACCCAGGTGGTGTGCGACGAATACAGCGTGTGGTCGTCGGCGACCGGACCTTTGAGCAGATGAAATTCGACGAAGCCGGCCATGTTGCCGAGATAGGACTCCCGCGTTGCCCACACCGTCTCGAAAGCCTGCTCCTGGCCGAGTTTCACCTGAAACCTGTTCATCGCGATAAACATGGAAATCTCCTTGTTGCGGTCCGTCTCTGTTGCGAGCGAACCAGTTGAATTTGACGAAAACACGAACGCACCGCAGCCGCGCTGGAGCATCAACGCGGCCCGGTGGAGATTAAAGTTTGAAACGTCAGCTAACGCTCTGGTTACGCTCCGCCAAAGTGAATTTTCAAGCCGGCCTTATAGACTCTGCCCGGACCGGGGCTCGAGAACAGCACGTCGTTCTGCGTGGTGCCGTCGGTCGAGCTGCCGGGGATCGCATAGGGCCGGTAGTACTGGTTCAAGAGATTGTCGATCGACGCCGAGAACACGATATCCTTTGTCGCATTCCAGGTCAGGTACAGATTGACCAGTTCATACGACGTCGACGGCAGGTAGCCGGCCGGAAGATCGTTGTTGGCACCGAACGACGCCCACTGCGCAGCCAGGATCAGCGTGCGGTCGAGCAAGCGGACGCCGGCCGTCGTCGTCACCTTGCGCGGCGTGATGGTGGAGAGCCCGACATTGGTCTGGGTGTTCTTGCCGCGGATCAGGTGGCCGGCAACGCCGAGATACCAGGTTCCGGCGTCATACAGCGCCTCGGCCTCAAAGCCCTCGATCCTGGCACTGGCGATATTCTGGTATTGGAAGAATTGTGAGAACAGGCCGGGGACCGGAACCAGGATAGCGGTTCTCGGCGTCGATCCGACAAGGTCGATATAATCAGAGACGTCGTTGCGGAATACGTTGAACTTGCCCCGGAAGCTGTCATCGGCCGCGAAGATACCGTTGTACTTCAGGTTGACGCCGGCTTCCTTGTTCTTGCCGACTTCGGGGCGGAGGCCCGGATTGGGCAGGAAGCAGAACAGTCCGGCGGTGCCGCCCGGACAGGGGAACAGGGTGGGACCGCCGCCGGTCGCGTGCTCGCCGGCGATCAGCGTCTCCGTGATCGAGGGCGCGCGGTAACCTTCGGAATAGCTGACATAGGGCGTGAAGCCGGCCACCGGCGTCACACCAAGGGTGATCTTGGGCGAGAATCGATCGCCGCCCGTCGATACCGTGGACGACTGAAGCTCGTAGCGGTCATAGCGGATCGCGCTGACCGCTTCGAACCAGGTCGAATAATTCTGCTTCAACTGGATGAAGGCACCGGAGACCTTGCGGTGGCCGCCCGGTGTGGTGATCTCGGAATTGCCCCGGCTGTCGGACGTGCTGACATCGTCCTTGAACGCGTCGAAGCCGTAGGTCACCGCGTTGCGCCAGTCGGCGACGTTGAAACGCGTGGTGTTGTTGACGTCGATGCCGACGGTGTCGAGCAGATAGCCGCGCCTGTCGCCGACACAGCCTGAGATGTTGTTGCCGGGATTGGCGAGCGTGCAGACGCCGCCGCCGGTGGTGATGCGGTTGTTGTAGGTCTTGACCTGGTCGTTCTCGACCCGGTTGCCATAGACCGTCGCATTCCAGTCGAACCAATTGTCGTCCGGCTTGGAGTATTTCCAGCTTAGGGTGCCGAGGTAGTTCTTGGCATCGGATGCATAGACCGACGAGCCTGCAATTGCCGCCAGCGGGGCTGCCGTGGTGGTCGGCCCACGGTTCGGCTGACCGATCGAGTATTTGTAGTCCTGGAACATGGTGCCGAACTTGACTTCATGGCCATCGGCAGGCCGCACCGTGAGCTTCAACAGCCCGGCGGCGATTTCATTGCCGGTATTGCCGATCTCGGTGCCGCTGCCGTCCTTGTAATTTCCCTGCGTGCGGTAAACCGCGCCGCCGAAAATATCGACATTGGGATCGGCGCGGACGCCGCCGAAGATCGAGCCGAGGCCGCGGCTGTTGTTGGTGCCGCCGGAGCCGGTCAGGTCGACGCCCCAGCGTTCGCCCGGGCGCACGACGTCATTGATATCCTTGGTGCGGAACGAGACCACGCCACCGATCGCGCCGGAGCCGTAGATGTTCGCGGTCGGACCGCGCACGACATCGACGCCGCCGACCAGTTCGGGATCGAGGAAGAACGATCCGTTGGCATTGTGGCCGGTGCGCTGGTAATTCTGCCGGGCGCCATCGACGACCACAGCGACGCGACCGAAATCCTGCAAGCCGCGGATGTTGATCGAAGTCGACGGATCGTCGCCGCGATCCTGGAACGATACGCCAGGCACGTTATAGAAGATGTCGGCGAGCCGCTTCGGCTGCAGTCCCTGGATCTGTTCGAGCGTCACGACGCTGACCGGCGCCAGCGCGTCGATCGCGCGCTCTTCGGTTTTCGATGCGGCAACGGTGATGGTGTCGAGCGACTGCACGGGTGCGCGGCCGATCTGCGCGTACGCGTTCAACACCGGCGCGGCTGCCTGCTGCTCCGCTTGCGGTTTGGCGGGCTTGCGCTTGGCCTGTTTCTTCCGTTCCGACGAACGACCGGTCTCCTGCGTGTCCGCGGTCTGCGCAACCGCGGCATCGCCCATCAGCAACGCAAATGACATTACCGACGCGCCCAAAAGAAGGGCGCGCGGATACCTAGCCCCGTCAGCCATAACAACCCCAAACTGTTAGCTATTTCCTGGGTTTGGCTGGCGGGCGCTACGCGACGTGCGAGCTGCTTGCTGGCTACCACTTTTCGAACGCAGGCCCCCCGGCCCGCATTCTGTCACAATTGGTTAAGCGGTGGCGTCGGGGCGGTCAATGACTGGGGCGCGCACTTTATATCTATTGTAAATTGCCGCGGTTGGATTGCGCTTCGGCCCAACTATACAAGGTTGGAACATAAGAACTTCTTTTGGGGCACAACAGAATTAGATGGCCGCACCTTCCGGAGACAAACTCGGAGGCGCCGCGCGAAGCGCGGGGAATCCACCTGTTGCGGGACGATCGGTGGCCATGATCGGCAACCGGCTCGACAGCCGCGAGCTGTTTGCAACCGAACGCGAGATCATCATTGCGCACGGCGAAGAGAATTACCGCTTGCGGCTGACGTCGCAAAACAAGCTGATCCTGACCAAGTGATGCATGCAAGTGATCCCTGCAAGTGATACCTAGATGACAATTTCCCGCACGCTCGCTTTGCTCGCCACGACCTGCGCCTTCGCCATTGGCGGCGCGGCGCTGGCGGCGGGCATTACGGTGCACGACGCGCGCAACCGCGACGTCACGATTTCGGATCCGGCGCGGATCGTTTCGATCGGAGGCGCCATCACCGAGATCCTCTACGCGCTGGGCTTCGAGGACCGGCTGGCCGGCGTCGACGCGACCAGCCTCTATCCGACGTCGGCGCTGCGCGACAAACCCAATGTCGGCTATATGCGCCAGCTCTCGGCCGAGGGCGTGCTCGGGCTCAACCCTTCGCTCGTGCTTGCCGTGCAGGGCTCGGGGCCGAAGGAAACCATTGATGTGCTGGAGGCGGCGAAGGTGCCGCTGGTGCTGGTGCCTGAAACCTTTTCCGAACAGGGCCTGCTCGACAAGATCAAGCTGGTCGGCCACGCCATGGGCGCCGACGCGCGGGCGGAATGCCTGACCAAAGCGGTATCCGGCGACCTGGCGCAACTGCGCGAGCTGCGCGCCAAGGTGACAAGGCCGGTGCGCGTGATGTTCGTGATGTCGCTGCTCAACGGCCGCGCCATGGCGGCCGGCCAGAAGACCGCGGCGAATGAAATCATCGCGCTGGCCGGCGGCGTCAACGCGATCGACAGCTATGACGGCTACAAGATCATCAATGACGAGGCGATCGTCGCGGCGAGGCCCGACGTGGTGCTCTCGATCGAGCGCAGCAAGGGCTCGCTGGAAGCTGACGCCGTCTTTGTCCATCCGGCCTTCGCGATGACGCCTGTGGTGGCGAACAAGGCCTTCATTGCAATGGAAGGCCTCTATCTGCTTGGCTTCGGTCCGCGCACCGCGGCCGCCGCGCGCGACCTCTCGGTCAAGCTCTATCCGTCGCTGGCGCCGCAGGCGGAAAAATTCACGCCGGCCGCGCTGACGGCGAACTGCCGGCAATGACCGCCGTGGCCGAGGCGGAGAGCGCGAAGCGCCGCAGCGGCTCCGCTTTGCGGCCCGCCGCCACGCTGACGCTGGCTGGATTGCTGCTGGCGCTCGCCGGTGCGGCCCTGATCGCGCTCACGATGGGCGCAGCGGGAATTCCGCTGTCGCGGCTTCCGGCAGCGCTCGGCCTGTGGAGCGATGCATCGCCGCATCCGCTGGCGGCGCGCGATCAGCTCGTGCTGTGGTCGATCCGGATTCCGCGGATCGCGGCGGCGGCGATGGTCGGCGGCCTGCTCGCCGCGTCCGGCACCATCATGCAGGGGCTGTTCCGGAATCCGCTGGCCGATCCCGCCCTCGTCGGCGTCTCCAGCGGCGGCGCGTTTGCGGCGGCCAGCGCCATCGTGTTCACCAACAGCCATCTTGGCGAAAGCCTGCATTTCATGCAGAACCAGCTGCTGCCGCTCGCCGCCTTCTTCGGCTCGCTGGCGACCACCATCGTGCTCTACGGCATTGCCAGCCGTTCGGGACGGACCTCGATTGCGATCTTCCTGCTGGCGGGGCTGGCGATCGCCGCCATCGCCAATGCCGGCATCGGGCTCCTGGTGTTCATCGCCGACGACCGCCAGCTGCGCGACATCACCTTCTGGCTACTGGGATCGCTGAGCGGCGCGACCTGGCCCAAGGTCGCCACGCTGGCGCCGGTGCTGCTGTTTGCGCTGATCGCCTGCCTGTGGATCGGCCGCGGGCTCGACGTGCTCGTGCTCGGCGAGGCCGAGGCGTTTCACAGCGGCGTCGATGTCGAGCGGCTGAAGCGGATTTCGATCGTGTTGGTATCGGCGATGACCGGCGTTGCGGTGTCGATCTGCGGCGTCGTCGGATTTATCGGCATCGTGGTGCCGCATCTGCTGCGGCTGGTGATCGGGCCGGCGCACCGGCTGCTGCTGCCCGCCTCTGTATTATCAGGCGCGATCCTGCTGGTCGGGGCCGATACGCTGGCGCGCACCATCGTTGCGCCTGCCGAATTGCCGATCGGCATCCTGACTGCTGCGGTCGGCGCGCCATTCTTCCTCGCCATGCTGCTGCGCCAGCGCGGGCTGGTCGGACTATGAATCCGATGCTCGAAGCACGGTCGGTGTCGCTGCGGATCGGCGACGCGACCCTGGTCGATGCCATCGACCTGCGCGTGTCCGCCGGCGAGATGGTCGCGATCGTCGGGCCCAACGGTGCGGGTAAATCAACGCTGTTGCGGATGCTGTCTGGCGACCTCCGGCCGACCCGCGGCCATGTCGAACTCAAGCAGCGCGGCATCGACGCCTACAGACCGCGCCAATTGGCCCAGCATCGCGCCATGCTGTCGCAGCACGTCAACGTCACTTTCCCGTTCACGGTCGGGGAGATCGTCGCGATGGGCGCGGGCGACAACAGCCGCGCCGCCGCGCAGCGGCTGGTCGATGCGGCGCTGCATGAGGTCGGGCTGGAGCGGTTCAGCCACCGGCAATTGCCGACCTTGTCCGGCGGCGAGCAACAGCGCGCGCATTTTGCCCGCGTGCTGGTGCAGCTCGCCTGCGGCGAGGCGCAGCACGGGCCGGGATTGCTGCTCCTGGACGAGCCGACCTCGAGCCTCGACATGCGCCACCAGATCGACCTGGTGGAAACCGCCAAGCTGCGCGCGCGGGGCGGCACTGCCGTGATCGCGGTGCTGCACGATCTCAATCTCGCGATGCGTTTCGCCGACCGGATCGTGCTCTTGCACCGCGGCAGGCTGGCGATCGACGGCGGCCGCACCGACGCCATCACGGCCGAAACCATCCGCCGCATCTTCGAAGTGGACGTCACCGTCGAGTATACCGACCATGGCGTGCCGTTCCTGCTGCCGCAGACCATGCGGCCGGTCGCGACCCGGTAGCCGCCCAAGGATCCGCCCAAGTATCCTCGTTCGCGCGGGCGGCGTAAGGCCGCAACTTTATCCAACGGCATCACCGGTGTTTCATAAAACTGTCAGGTGGCTGTTACACGCTCCCCGGAGAACACGGCATCGTTTCTCACAGGAGATATTACCATGCGCATGTCACTGCTCTGTTCCGTCGCCTCGGTCTTTCTGGTTACAGGTGCCGCGTTTGCGCAAGGCGAAGGCGAGTTTCCGGCCACGCTGAAGGGCCACGCCGTGCTATCAGCGCAATCCTTTGTCGAGGCCCCCGCCGACGCGCCGGATGACCTCAAGAATGCCGGCAAATACACCACCGGCCGCCGGATCGATGCGCTGGGCAGCGTGATGGGAAAATCCTATGAGCGCCCGACCGGCGTCTCGCTGCCGTTCAAGGGCCAGCCGCTGCAGGGCCATTCCGGCATCAAGGTGATGGCTGACGGCTCGTTCTGGGTGCTCACCGACAACGGCATGGGCTCGCGCTACAACTCGCCGGATTCGATGCTGTACCTGAACCGGCACAAGATCGACTGGGCGACCGGCACGATCGAGCGCCAGGAAACCGTCTTCCTGCATGACCCCGACAAGAAGGTGCCGTTCCGCATCGTCCACGAAGCCACCGCCAAGCGCTACCTCACCGGCGCCGACTTCGACACCGAAGGTTTCCAGATCATCGGCGACACTTTCTGGATCGGCGATGAATTCGGTCCCTACATCCTGAAGGCCGACAAGACCGGAAAAGTGCTCGCCGTGTTCGACACCAGCGCCGACGGCAAGCCGGTGCGTTCGCCGGACCATTGGTCGGTGCAGTCGCCGGGCGCGCCGGGCGCCAGCTACACCACCGTCAACCTGCGCCGCTCCAAGGGTTATGAAGGCTTTGGCGGATCGAAGGACGGCAAGTTCCTCTACGGCCTGCTGGAAGGCCCGCTGTGGGACGCCGAGAAAAAGGACGTTGAAAAGGTCGACGGCAAGGAAGCCGCGCGGATTCTCGAATTCGACGTCGCGGCGGAAAAATTCACCGGGCGCTACTGGCACTATGTGTTCGAGGCCAACGGCCACGCCATCGGCGACTTCAACATGATCGACGCCTCCTCCGGCCTGATCATCGAGCGCGACAATGGCGAAGGCACCGCGGACAAGGCCTGCCCGCAAGGCACCCGCGGCGAGAGTTGCTTCCCGGATCTGGCGAAGTTCAAGCGCGTCTACAAAGTCGAACTTAACGACGCCAATGCCGGCAAGCCGGTGCGCAAGATCGCCTATATCGACCTGATGAAGATCAAGGATCCCGACAAGAAGGCAAAGAAGCCGCTCAATGACGGCGTGCTGACGTTCCCGTTCTTCACCATCGAGAACGTCGACCGCGTCGACGACACCCACATCATCGTCGGCAACGACAACAATCTGCCGTTCTCCTCGAGCCGCGATCCCAACAAGGCCGACGACAACGAGTTCGTGCTGCTGGAAGTCGGTGAGTTTTTGAAGGCGAAGTGAGCTCTCTGGTCTCCCTCTCCCCGTTCTTCACGGGGAGAGGGTCGGGGTGAGGGGCTCTCACCGCGAAAGCAGTGTCAGTTGATAGACCTGTACCCCCTCACCCGAAATCCGCTATCGCGAATTTCGACCTCTCCCCGCAAGCGGGCCGCAAGCGGGGAGAGGTAAGAAGAGACCTACTCCTTCCGCGTCCGATAATCACCAAACGTCGTGTCGCGCTGGTCGAGCTGTGACTTTACGCTCGATCCGTCGCGGCGGAATGTCGACATGTAGTTGCGCGAAGCTTCCGTCGTGAACGCCAGCGCCTGGATTTCGGTGCCGGCGCGCATCGCGGCGCGGGCGCCCATGATCTCCATCGCGCGGTGCACCGAGCGCTTGTTGAGCTGCTGCAATTCAATCGGCACTTTGGCGGCGCGCTCGGCGAAATCCAGCGTGCGCGTATCTAACTCTTCGAGCGGAAACGACCGCGTCGCAAAGCCCCATTCGGCGGCCTCGCGGCCGGACATCGCGTCCCCGGTCAGCATCAGCTCCATGGCGCGGCGCATGCCGACCAGCCAGGGGTGATATTGCATGTCGGGCGGCGACATCAGCCGCACGGGCGGATAGCCGATTTGCGCATCGTCCGCGACATAGACGATATCGCAGGCGGTCGCGAGCTCCGTGCCGCCGGCAAGGCAATAGCCGTGCACCTGCGCCACCACGGGTTTTGCAAGATCCCAGATCCCGAACCAGCCCTCGACGACGTGCCGCGACCATTGGCCAGGGCCGGCAGCCGAGTGATAGGGCTGATCGACGCGGTTATCCGCCGACAAATCGTACCCTGCGGAAAAGCAGGGACCAGCGCCGCGAATAATCGAGGTCGAAATGTCAGGATCGCGATCGGCCTGTTCCAGCACCTCGAACACTTCCGCCCGCAGGTGGTTGTTGAGCGCGTTGCGCTTTTCGGGACGATTGAGCGTGATGCGCCGGACCCGCGGCCGGGGATCGTCGACGAGAATGTGTTGGTATGGCATCGGTGGCTTCTCCCTGTTCGCGGGACCTGTTGGGCGGTCCTTAGCTTGATGCCGATATCAGAGAGGAAGTCGCAAGCTGCGGCAAGGCCGCGGGATGCAGACCAGCACCCCACGGCCTTTGCTCACCTTCCGTCATGCCCGGCCTTGTGCCGGGCATCCGCGTCTTGCTTGCCTCCATGACGAAGACGTGGATGGCCGGGACATAGGCGAGCGGAAGCGACGCCGTGCTTCAGACGGCTACGCCCGGCCATGACGAGCTAGCCCGCCGGGTTCATGACCACGCCCTTGTCCTTGGGCCAGCGCACGCGCCAGGCAAAGCCGATGTCGCGGACTTCGCCGGCCTTGGCCTCGAAGGCCCATTCCAGCACACCGCGCTTGTCGCGCAGGTTGGTCGTGGTCGGCGGCGTCGAGGATGACAGCATTTCGACCTGGATGTCTTCGTTCTCGCTGACCGGCAGCTGATCCTCGACCGCGACTTTGATCGGGAAGTCGTGGCCGTTGCGGATGGTGGTCTTGAACGAGCGCTCGTCGGTCTTCGACGTGGTCACGATCAGGCCGGCCGAACCCTCGTTGCGTTTGATTGTCGTGCGCTCGATCTTGATCTTGTCGTCGGCGCCGAAGCCGAGGCGGACGGTTTCGTCCTTGCCGGCGGCGGCCATCTGGCCGCGGCCGACGAACACGCCGTCGCGATAGATCGCGACACGGCCGGGCAGCAATGGCGCGTCTTCGGTCTGCTTGAAGCTGGCTTCCAGGAACGCGGTCGGATCCAGCACCGGCACCGCGCGGACCGCAAGATCGGGCGCGATGATCGCAGAGGAGACGCGCAGGCTCTTTGCGCCCTCGCTGGCGCCGAGGCTGACACGGCCCGGAATTTTGAACACCACCTGGAAGCCGCTGACTTCGGCGGCGGCCTGCTGCTCGTCGGCACGCTCGGACATTGCCTCTGGCGCCCGTTGCGCGGGCGCCGCGCGTACCAATGGCTTGGCGGCATCCATGCCGCCGCTGACGGATGCGGCAGCCCGCGGCGGCGGCGGATATTGCACGATCAGCGAATTCAGGTCCGGCGCCTTGCCGCCGCGCGCGGTGCGCACGGTGGAAACGGCAAGCGCGACATTCGACCAGTCCTCGCCGGTGTTCTGGGTGATTTCGGCGCGGCGCACCAGTTCGAGCGCGGGCTTGCGGTCTCTGGCGCCGGTGTCGAGACGGGCATCGTACAGCGGCGTCCAGCGCGCGTTGCGCACCGCGTAGGTCACCCGCAGCGTGGCCTTGGTCGCAGCCGCGGCGGCGAGCTCGATCCGGACCTCGAGCTTGCTCGGCGGCTTCTGCGCCCGGTCGGCTTCCAGCCGCGCGATTTCGCGGTCGAGCTCGCGCTGCTTGCGTTCGGCGTCGCGGATCGCGCTGTCGGCGGTAGCGACTTCCTCGGCCACGGCGGCAAAGGCCGCGCGCCATTCGGCAATGGGACGCGCCTCGCCCTTGTCACCGATCCCGGCCGGCGAGGCATCGGCAAACCGCTCGGCGAATTTGCGTCGCGCCGCGGCTGAATTGATCGCGCCCTGCAGATCGGCGCGCTGGTCTTTCAACGCCTCGATGCGCTTGTCGAGTTCGGGCAGATTGACCGGCGGCGCCGCGCGCGGCGGCTTGGCATCGATGGCGCCAATGGTGAGTTTTGCCCCCGCCTCGCCCTCGACCCGCAGCGAGGACGGATCCAGCGTCAGCGGAAAATCCTTCAGCACGGCCGAGTGGTCGCCGGCCGGAAGATCGACGGTGATGACCCGGGTGATGCTGGCGCCGTCGGGATAGACGGTGACGGCATCGACGGCCGAACTGGCTGATACATCGGCCGCCCGCACCGGTGCTGCGGCCAACGCCGCAACCACGACGAGGCTGGTCGTCACAAGGCACTTGGCTGAACACTTGGCTGAAAATCGCATTGGTTTCCCTCTCCTAAGGCCGCCTGCTGACCGGCGACGCAAAAAAACTCCCACCACCCCTGGTGATGAGACGTTGCGAGCGAGGAACTGGTTCGATTGGGGTTTCGGTGAGGCAGCGCCGCGGCGGGATCGCGGCTGATGGGGCTGACGATCGCCGCGAGCGGCCGGTTCAGGGCCCGCCGCGATCGTCCACTGCTGAAATCGGTGGCGGTGTCAGGCCGCCCGCACCGAGTTCAGGAATTTGCCGACTTCGAGCTTCAGGCGGTTGCTGTCGCCCGACAGCGATTGCGCCGCCGAGTGCACCTGCTCCGAGGCCGCCCCGGTCTCGCTGGCGCCCTGCCGGACGTCGGTGATGTGGGCGCTGACCTGGCTCGTTCCCAGTGCCGCCTGCTGCACGTTGCGCGAAATTTCCTGCGTCGCCGCACCCTGCTCTTCCACGGCGGAAGCGATCGTCGACGAAATCTCCGACAGCCGCTCGATCGTGCCGCTGATGTCCTTGATGGCGCTTACCGAATCCTCGGTCGCAGACTGGATGCCCGCGATCTGCCGGCCAATGTCGCCGGTTGCCTTCGCCGTCTGTTCGGCCAACGCCTTGACCTCGGACGCCACCACGGCAAACCCGCGCCCCGCGTCGCCCGCCCGCGCCGCCTCGATCGTCGCGTTCAGCGCCAGCAAATTGGTCTGTCCCGCGATGGTGTTGATCAGTTCGACGACATCGCCGATACGCGCGGCGGCCTTGGACAATTCGCCGACGCGATCATTGGTCTGGTGCGCCTGGCCGACGGCCTCATTGGCGATCCGCGCCGATTCCTGCACCTGGCGGCTGATCTCGTTGACCGAGGAGGTCAGTTCCTCGGTGGCGGAGGCCACCGACTGCACATTGGCGGAGGCTTCTTCGGAAGCGGCCTCGACCATGGTGGTCAATTCCTGCGAACGGATGGCAGTCGACGTTAACACGCCGGCGGAAGCTTCCAGCTCGGTCGATGCCGACGACACCGTCTCGACGATCTCGCCGACCGCGCCTTCGAACGCGTCCGCCATCTTGATCATGTCGGCCTTGCGCTCCTGGGCGGCGATCTGGTCCTGCCTGATCTTGGCATCCGCCTCGTCGCGTGCCTTCTGCTCGGCGTTGACCTTGAAGGTTTCCACGGCCTGGGCGATTTCCCCGATCTCGTCGGCGCGGCCAAGACCCGGCAGCACGATGGCGAAATTACCCTTGGCAAGCTCAATCATGGCCGCCCTCATCGCCGACAGCGGTTTTGAAACCGACCTGCCGATGAAGAAGCCCGCCGCCAGAACCGACACGGCGATCATCAGGATGGCAATCTCGATCATCCGCTGAATGCTGTCGCGTTCGGCGACGTTCAGGCGGTCGGCCTCGGCCTTGATGCCGTTGACCGATTTCGATACCTCATCGATGACCGGCTCGACCGCCGCAAAGGCCTCCGACATCGCCTTGAGTTCACCGGCAAGCATCAGGGCCTGCACCATCCAGGCCTCGAAATCGCGCTGATAGTCGGCAAGCTTCTGCTTCAGCTCGGCCTTCGCCGCTTGCGGAATATTCGTAGCCTCCAGCCCTGCGAGGAATTCCACGTTCCGCTTCTTCATGTCGTCGCCGTATTTACGGTCACGCCGCAGCATGAAATCCTTCTCGAGCCGGCGCATCCTCAACATGGTGATCAGCAGCGCGGACTCATTCAGCGGCTCAATCCGCGATTCGATATCGTGGACCGAGGCGCGCAGCCGGCCTTCAAGCCCGGATTTTTCGTCGAGGCCAAGCTGGCGCTTCTGCTCGACGACCGCGGTGAAATGCGTCTGGTATTTTTTCAGCGAGGCGCTCATCGCCTCGATCTGGCGGGCCAGTTCGGGCTTGCCGACGGCGACGATCTTGCCGTGCAACGCATCGATATCGGCAGCAACGGCTTTGGCAATCTCGATCTGGCTGTCCGCCTTCTTCGCGTCATTGCGCAGCAGGAAATCCTTTTCGGCGCGGCGGCCTTCCAGCAATTCGACTTCGATCTTGCTGTTCAACTCCGCGATGGTGCGCGCCTTGTCGGCGGCATCGCGGTATACCGCCATGGCCTTTTCGCCATACATATGGATGCCGCCGATCAGAACGACACCGAACACACCCACGACGCCGATCGCGGTAATCTTGTGAGTTAACCGCAGAGAGATAATCCGCATCCTGATCCCCTGATGGGCATGGTTACAAAAACGTAAACCCGCCCATCAGGGATAGCGCTCAGTTGTGCAACTTTCGGTAAATTTCCGGATACGTAAAATTACGCGCAATTTGGAAGCTATGCACGCTACAGTGCAAAAGCGTTGAACTTCCGAGGTCGCCCGGAAGAGCGAAACGAGCACCTCCGGGAATACCAACGCCTCTCGAAAGACCAGCGTCTCTTAAAAAACCAACGCCTTGGCCTGCTTGACCTGCGGCAACGCCTGCACCTTGGCGAGCACGTCGGCCGGAATTTCACCGTCGATTTCCACCAGCGCGATGGCGTCGCCGCCCTGCTTGACGCGGCCGAGATGGAAGGTCGCGATGTTGATCTTGGCGTCGCCGAGCAAACCGGCAAAGCTGCCGATGAAGCCGGGCTTGTCCTCATTGGTGACATAGATCATCGACTTGCCGAACTCGGCATCGACGCGGATGCCCTTGATATCGACCAGCCGCGGCTTGCCGTCGTGATAGACGGTGCCCGACACCGAGCGCTCCTGGCGTTCGGTGATGACGGTGACGGTGATCAGGCTTTCGTAATCGCTCTGCGCCGCGCGCACGATTTCGTCGACCACCATGCCGCGTTCCTTGGCGACAACCGGCGCCGAGACCACGTTGACGTCGCCCAGCATCGGCCGCAGCAGACCGGATAGCACCGCCGAGGTGATCGCCTTGATCTTCATTTCGGCGACATGGCCCTCATAGGTGATCTGCACCTTGAGGATGCCGCTCTCGGTGAGCTGGCCCGCGAACGAGCCGAGCTTCTCGGCCAGTTCAATGAACGGCTTCAGCTTCGGCGCCTCTTCGGCGGTGATCGAAGGGAAATTGACCGCGTTGGAGATCGCGCCGGTCAAAAGATAATCCGACATCTGTTCGGCGACCTGCAGTGCGACGTTCTCCTGCGCTTCGGTGGTGGAGGCGCCGAGATGCGGCGTGCAGATCACGTTGGGATGGCCGAACAGCACGTTCGAGGTAGCGGGTTCCTCGATGAAAACGTCGAAGGCGGCGCCCGCGACATGCTTGGAATTCAGGGCATCGACCAGTGCCTGCTCGTCGACCAGGCCGCCGCGGGCGCAGTTGATGATGCGCACGCCCTTCTTCATCCTGGCGAGGGCTCCCGCGTCGATGATGTTTTTTGTCTTCTCGGTCAGCGGCGTATGCAGCGTGATGAAATCGGCGCGCTTCAAGAGATCGTCGAGCTCGACCTTCTCGACGCCGATGTCCTTGGCGCGCTCCGGCGACAGGAACGGATCGAAGGCGATCACCTTCATGCGCAGGCCGAGCGCGCGGTCGGCGACGATCGCACCGATATTGCCGCAGCCGACCACGCCGAGCGTCTTGGCCGTGATCTCGACGCCCATGAAGCGGTTCTTCTCCCACTTGCCGGCCTGCGTCGAGGCGTCGGCCTGCGGAATCTCGCGTGCCAGCGCCAGCATCAGGGTAATCGCGTGTTCGGCGGTCGTGATCGAATTGCCGAACGGCGTGTTCATCACGATGATGCCCTTGGCGGTCGCGGCGGGAATCTCGACATTGTCGACGCCGATGCCGGCACGGCCGATCACTTTCAGCTTCTTGGCTTTCTCGATGATCTTGGCAGTCGCCTTGGTCGCGGAGCGGATCGCAAGCCCGTCATAATTACCGATGATCTCGGCGAGCTTGTCCTTGTCCTTGCCGAGATTGGGCTGGAAGTCGACATCGATGCCGCGGTCCTTGAAGATCTGCACGGCTGCCGGAGAGAGAGCGTCGGAGATGAGAACTTTGGGTTTGGACATTGGTGTGATCCTTGCCTTCCCTATAGGGAGGGTCGGCCTGCGGGGCCGGAATGGGTGAATGTCTCGGAGCGATTTCTTCTCCCTCTCCCCGTTCTTACGGGGGAGAGGGGCAGCTACGGGCAAGGTGCCAGCGGAGAGAGCCCCTCACCCGGATCGCTCAGGCGCGCAATTGCGCTGCCGAGCGATCCGACCTCTCCCCGTAAGAACGGGGAGAGGTTAAAAAGAAAACTCAAGCCGCCTTCGGCAACGCGGCCTTGGTCTCGGCGAACGCCCAGTCGATCCACTGCGTCAGCAGCGCGACGTCGGAGGCTTCCACGGTGGCGCCGCACCAGATCCGCAGGCCCGCCGGCGCATCGCGGTAATAGGCGAAGTCGTAGCCGGCGCCTTCCTTCTCCACCAGCGCTACCAGCTTCTTGGAGAAGTCGGCCTGCGCGTCCGCCGTCAGCGAGGTGATCGCGGGATCGACGAACTTCAGGCACACCGAAGTGTTGGAGCGGATCGCCGGATCCTTGGCCAGGAAGTCGATCCACGGCGTCCTGGCTTTCCAGTCGGCCAGCGCCTTGGTGTTGGCGTCGGCGCGCGCGATCAGCGCCTTGAGGCCGCCGATCGATTTCGCCCAATTCAGTGCATCGAGATAATCCTCGACGCACAGCATCGACGGCGTGTTGATGGTCTCGCCTTCGAAGATGCCTTCGTTGAGCTTGCCACCCTTGGTCAGGCGGAAGATTTTCGGCAGCGGCCACGCCGGCTTGTAGGTCTCCAGCCGCTCCACCGCGCGCGGCGAGAGGATCAGCATGCCGTGCGCGGCCTCGCCGCCCAGCGCCTTCTGCCAGGAGAACGTCACCACATCGAGCTTTGCGAAATCGAGCGGCTGCGCAAAAGCGGCAGACGTTGCGTCGCAGATGGTGAGGCCTTCGCGATCGGCCTTGATCCAGTCGGCATTGGGCACGCGCACGCCGGAAGTGGTGCCGTTCCAGGTGAAGACGATGTCGGAGGCGGGATCGGCCTTGGAAAGATCGGGGATTTCACCATAGCCGGCGTGCAGCTTGGTGACGTCCTTGAGCTTCAGTTCCTTGACGATATCGCTGACCCAGCCTTCGCCGAAGGATTCCCAGGCGATGGTGGTGACCGGGCGCGCGCCGAGCAGCGACCACAGCGCCATTTCCACCGCGCCGGTATCGGACGCCGGCACGATGCCGATCTTGTAACCGGCCGGCACTTCAAGCACTTCGCGCGTCAATTCGATCGCGAGCTTGAGCTTGGCCTTGCCGACCTTCGCGCGATGCGAACGGCCGAGCGCGGCGTCCTTGAGATTTGCGGGGTTCCAGCCGGGGCGCTTGGCACAGGGGCCGGAGGAGAAATGCGGCACATTGGGCCGCGAAGCGGGCTTCGCTACGGTCATATTCTATCCTTCCAGATAGCAAGCCTCCCGTTGGGGGGAGGTGTCCCGCGGCGGTGATTAGGGGAATCGCGCCCGATCGTCAAGGAACTTCGGGCGCTTCCGATATGTCCCTGACATCACAGGTGATTGAAGCATCGACAGCTGTGGACGAGACCGGCTGCTGCTCCAGTAGTCCGGCCGCATCGTTGATCAGCCTGGCGGCCATTCGCCGGCTCGAAGTTTTCAAAACGCTTTTCTCGCCAGCCTGCACGACATATTCGTTGCCGATCCGCACGATCGAAAAATCCTTCATCGAAAATCCCCAGAGTTGCCCACGGCCCCATGGGAGACGCTGACATAGCGGAGACGTTCCTCTCCGTAAAATCACGGAGGCCGAGGTAGTTTATCGCCTGTTAATGGGATTGCAGAGTCACGACTACTCTAGGCAATTGCCTGCGCCGCGACTCAACTTTGCACAAGAATAAAGCTCAGAATCTCAAGGTCATGCCGACATGACTGCGCGCGAACCCAAGCCGTTCATAAAACCGTTGCGCATCGACGCGCGTATGATGCGTCAGCAGCTCGACCAGCTTGCAGCCGTTGGCGCGCGCTTCTGCAACCGCCCATTGCACCAGTTGCTCGCCAATGCCCCGGCTGCGGCAATGGCTGGCGACGCGGACATCCTCGAGCAAACCGCGCGAGGCGCCCTGCGAACTCAATCCAGGGAGGATGCACAGCTGCAGGCAGCCGACGACAGCGCCCTCGCCGTCCTCGGCGACCACCAGATGGATATTCCGGTCGCCCGCGACGCGTTCGAACGCGTCGAAATAGGCCTGCGGCAGCGGATCTTCGAGCCGCTCGCGCGGGCCACCGAGCGGATCGTCCGCCAGCATGGCGACGATGGGACCGACGTCGTCACGGCGCGCGCGACGGATGGTGACTTGCGAAACGGTGACCATGGGGTTTTCCGGTGAATTCAGCGCGCCGGCGGCAGGCCGAGCGATTTTTCGGTCTCGCCGATCCAGCGGCGCACGGCGGCATAGCCGTCGAGATGGAAGCCGCCTTCATGCGCCAGCCTTGTATAGGCCAGCAGGGAGACGTCAGCGAGCGAGACGGCGTCGCCGACCAGGAACGGCGTGATGGCGAGCTGATGCTCCATCCGCGCCAGCGCCGCATAGCCGCGCTTGACCTTGTCGGGGTCGAGATCGGAGGCAGATTTGCCGAGATAGAACATCTGGAAACGGCAGACCGCGATATAGGGCTCGTGGCTGTATTGTTCCCAGAACAGCCATTCGTCCATCTTCGCGGTGGCGAACGCATCCGCCGGAATGAGATCGCTGCCGCGGGCAAGATAGCGGATGATGGCGTTGGACTGCGCCAGCGTACGGCCGTCGTCGAATTCGACCGCCGGCACCTGGCCGGCATAGTTGAGCTTGAGGAACTCGGTCGTGCGGGTTTGGCCCTTGAGCGTGTCGATTGCAATCCAGCTATAGGGCAGCGCGAGTTTGTCGCACACCCACTTCACCTTCAGACAGTTGCCGGAATTGGTATCGCCGTAGATTTTCATGAGCGGCCGCCCTCGTTATGGCGACAGTGCAACAGCCCGCGGCAAATCTGTCAACGGTATCAGGATCGACGACGGACGAGGCCAAGTCTGAGGCCAGATCAGAGCTTGCAGCCCGTCAGAACTTGTAGCCGAGGCCCGCGCGCACCGTGTTGACGGTGGTATCGACACTGGAGGTGAAGCGGAGATATTCCCACTCGGCGCGCAGGAAGAGACCCGCATACAGCATCACGTCGATGCCGAGACCGCCGGCGAACCCCGTGATGAACTTGGAGTTGGCGTTGTCCGTCAGGAACCCGGCCGCCGATAGATTGGGGAGTCCCTGCGTGCCGACATAGAGATAATCAATGTTGGCATCGGCCCTGCGATTAATATTCGCCTGCCCCATCGCAACGCCGACGAATCCATATGGCAGAAAGCCATCGATGGCGTATCCGCCACGTACCCGCAACGAGCCGTAATCGGTGATCTTCATCGAGGCGCTCGAGGACACGCGCGCTGTCGATATGTAATCGGTGGGGTACTGGAACGAGCGACCCTGGGAACCGCTGTTGGCACCGAAGAAGTTGCCGTGGGTATAGTTCAGCTCGACACCGATGACGGCGTCGCTCCACTGAAAATTATAACCGACGAACCCGCCGTAGCCGCTGCCCTGCATATGGGACTTCCCGAGCAGAGGCCATTGCGAGATGTTGAACTGCGATTCCAGATCGAGATTGTTGAGGAGCTTGGCGAGCAGGTCCTGGCCGGAATTGGTGAAGTTCATGTCCGCCGCACCGTGCGAAACGTGGCCGCCAACATAGACGCCCGACCAGGTGACGGTGGTTCTGCTCAACCCGTCCGTGAAACTGCCGCGTAGAATCGGCAAGTCCGGCATATCGGCCGCCTGCGCGCCAGCCGCCGCGCCACACATCACCGCCACCAGCAAAAAACGACGCATCGCAACGCTCCATCGCACACTCTAACTTGCGTTGATCATGGCTCGTTAACCCTAACCAATCGTTATCGCGGGCTCCGATGCGACGTGATCTTGCGGGAAAAAGCCAAACGCATCGCGTGCTCGCGACGGGCGTCAGAGCGTTTTCGAGCGAAGTGGATACCGGTTCGCGTGAAGAAAACGCGTCAAAACAAGATTCTAGAGCTTCGGTTCCGATTCAATCAGAAGCGAAACTCTAGGTGCGGCCGCGCCAAAAGCAAAACGGCGCGGGAAGATCCCGCGCCGTTCTCAATCCTTAACGGATGGCAGCCGCAATTAACCTTTGCGCATCAGCGGCGCCGGCGCATAGACCTGCGGGCTTTCCAGGTTCCAGCGCACGCCGAGTTTGAGGTCATGCGAGGTGATGTTCTTGAAGGTGGTCGGGTTGTTGATGGCGTTGACGCCGTCGAAGCGGCGGAGATCGCCGGTCAGACCGTCGCCCATGTCAAGATAGCGATAGGCCAGTTCGACCGTGAAGTTCGGCGTGACCTTGTAGGCGAGACCGGCGTGCGCCGCCCAGGCAAAATTCCACTTCGCAACATTGTCACCGAAGGCTACGCCTGCGTTGGGCGTATTGGTGTCGGTGAAGTTGGCGATGGAGACCCGCGCACCGCCGACACCGGCACCGATGAACGGTGTCACGCACCACCAGGTACCGAGATCGACATAGGCGTTGGCGAGAACGACCCATTCCGACTTGGTCGCGTTATACGTGTCGACACCGTACGCAGGGCCCAGGTAGGTGAGGTGATCGGTTCCGAAGAACTGCGAATTGCCGCGATACTCACCAGTGACGTCGGCGCGGAACCAGTTGTTGACCTTGTAACCGACGCCGAGCCCGAAGATGCCGGCGGTGCCGAAGCTGTTGTTCTGGCGCGATGCGATGGCATCCGAATCCAGGACGTTGTTGAGACGCTCGACCCGCTGATTGCTGAACCCGATATCGCCGCGCAGATACCAGCCACCGAAGTCTTCGACCACCGGGGGCGGCGCATACTGGGGCGGGGGCGCGATGGCCATGTCCGCGGCGAAGGCCACCGACGACAACAGGGATGCCGCTCCGGCGGCAAGAAGAGACTTAACGCTACGCATTGGCTTCGTCCTTTTGTCCGGTGAGGCGACTGCGGAGGCCTCACATCAAAAACTCACGGGCGGACGATGCCAGCAAATGCTTAAGCGGCGCTTAACCCTAATTTTTAAGGTTGATAATCTCCGAACAATTTTTGCGCGGGCGTTTATGCAGCATGCAACCTGATGCATTTCGGCACAGAAAATGGCGAAACCGCCATACATCCTAACGATGTGTTGCTGAAAACGACACGGATGCTGACCTACCCGCTTGCTTGCCCGCGTCGTTTGCAAACGCTTCGTTAACGCGCGAGCTTCGGCATCTTCGGCAGGAACACGGCGAGCAACCCGAGCGCCGGCAGGAAGGCGCAGAGATGGTAGACAAAGGCGATGCCGGTGTGATCGGCAAGCTTGCCGAGCACCGCCGCCCCGAGCCCGCCGATGCCGAAGGCGACGCCGAAGAACACGCCGGAGATCATTCCGAAGCGATGCGGCATCAGCTCCTGCGCGAACACGATGATCGACGACGTCGCCGAGGACAGGATCAACCCGATGATGACAGTCAGCACCGCACTGCCAAACAGGCCGGCATAGGGCAGCGCCAATGTGAACGGCAGCGCGCCGAGGATCGAGAACCAGAGGACGTATTTGCGGCCATAGCGGTCGCCGAGCGGCCCGCCGAAGAACGCGCCTGCGGCATTGGCGGCGAGAAAGATGAAGAGATAGAGCTGGGCTGCCTGGGTCGAGACGCCAAACTTGTCGATCAGATAGAAGATGTAATAGCTCGACAGGCTCGACACGTAGAGCTGTTTTGAAAACAGCAGCGCCACCAGAACCACGAGTGCGATCTTGACGCGGCGCGCGTCCGGCGCATCCGGATGCCGCTCGACTACGGCGGACTTCTTCGTCGTGATCTGCGGCCGGTACCAGACGCCGATCCGCCACAGGATCACGATCGCCAGAAACGCGATCGAGGAAAACCAGGCGATGCTGGGCTGGCCGAACGGCACCACGATCAACGCCGCCAGCACCGGCCCCATCGAGGTGCCGAAACTGCCGCCCAGTTGAAACACCGATTGCGCAAAGCCATAGCGCCCGCCCGAGGCAAGCCGCGCGATCCGCGCCGATTCCGGATGGAACACGGCCGATCCCAATCCGACCAGCGACGCTGCTATGAGGATGACCGCGTATTGATGCGCGACGCTGAGCAGCAGCAGGCCGAAGAACGTGAACCCCATGCCGACCGCGAGCGAGAACGGCTGCGCCTTCTTGTCGGTGTAGTGCCCGACCAGCGGCTGCAGCAGCGACGCGGTGAACTGGAACGCCAGCGTGATCAGACCGATCTGCGCATAGTCCAGCGCGTAATTGTCCTTCAGGATCGGATAGACCGACGCGATCAGGGACTGCATGGTGTCGTTGAGAAAGTGCGAGAAGCTGATCCCGGCCAGCACGACATAGGCCGGCCCCGCGGCGGCCGCCTTCGCGGCGAGCGCCGGCGACACGTCGGGCACCACCACGGGCGCAATGAGGGCTTCCTCGGAGACGGTGACCGGCTTGTTCAAGGGCGAGATTCCCGAAATACCGACTGGTGAATAATGCCCGTTCCTACGCCGCGCGCGGTGCTGCGACCAGCATCAATAGCTAATGGCTGCGATGCGTTGGGGTGCGCTGGCAGGCACTTCTTCCCTTCTCCCCTTGTGGGAGAAGGGAAGAAGTGCCGGATGAGGGGTCTGTTTCCACAGGAGCAGTTTGCGCTTGAGGAGACAGACCCCTCATCCGGCACGCTTCGCGTGCCACCTTCTCCCACAAGGGGAGAAGGAAAGCATCACGCCGCGGCGGCGTGGCCGAGGGCGGTGACGATGTGATCGACCACTTCCTCGACCAGGATGCGATCGTCGCCCTCGCCCATCACGCGGATCACGGGCTCGGTGCCGGACGAGCGGACCAGCAGGCGGCCGCAGCCGTTGAGGCGTTTTTCGCCGTCGACGATCGCGGATTTGACCTCGGCATCGTCAAGCGGCTTGCCGCTGCGATAGCGTACGTTCTTCAGGATCTGCGGCAGCGGATCGAACTTGTGGCAGACTTCCGACACCGGGCGGCGCAGCTTTTGCACCACGGCCAGCACCTGCAGCGCCGCGACGAAACCATCGCCGGTGGTCGCATAGTCGGACAGGATGATGTGGCCCGACGGCTCGCCGCCGAGATTGTAGCCCTGCTTGAGCATCTGCTCGAGCACATAGCGGTCGCCAACCGGCGTGCGCACCATCTCCAGCCCAATGCCTTCGAGGAAACGCTCCAGCCCGAGATTGGACATCACGGTGGCGACGATGCCGGGTTTGGCGAGGCGGCCATCTTCCTTCCAGCTCTGCGCGATCACCGCGAGCAGCTGGTCGCCGTCGACCACATGGCCGCGCTCGTCGACCAGGATCACGCGATCGGCGTCGCCGTCGAGCGCGATGCCGATATCGGCGCGCATTTCCCGCACTTTCCGACTCAATGCCTCCGGCGAGGTCGAGCCGCATTCCTTGTTGATGTTGAAGCCGTCAGGCTCGACGCCCATGGCAACGACGTCGGCGCCGAGTTCCCACAGCGCTTCCGGCACCACCTTATAGGCCGCGCCGTTGGCGCAATCGATCACGACGCGCAGGCCGTCGAGCGAAAGTTCGCGCGGCAGCGTGCGCTTGGCGAATTCGATGTAGCGGTCATGGACGCCGTCGATGCGGCGAGCGCGCCCGAGGCTGGCGCTCTGCGCCAGACGCCGGTCGATCGGCTCGTCGAGCAATTGCTCGATCTGCTTCTCGACTTCGTCGGACAATTTGAAACCCTGCGGGCCGAACAGCTTGATGCCGTTGTCCTCGAACAGATTATGCGAGGCAGATATCATCACGCCGAGATCGGCGCGCATCGACTTGGTCAGCATCGCGACCGCCGGCGTCGGCATCGGGCCGAGCAGCAGCACGTCCATGCCGACAGAAGTAAAGCCCGCGACCATGGCGTACTCGATCATGTAGCCGGACAGCCGCGTGTCCTTGCCGATGACGACGCGATGGCGGTGATCGCCGCGCTGAAACACCAAACCGGCCGCCTGCCCCACCTTGAGCGCGAGCTCCGGCGTGATCAGACCATTGGCACGGCCCCGAATTCCGTCGGTACCGAAATATTTGCGGCTCATATAACCCCCAGCCATTCCGCGCCTCTCTTAAAGCCATCCGGCAAGAAGCAGCGAACGCGCACCATAGCGTGCACCGGCCTTATAGTCTCCAAAGCGCTAAAATGGCTTCAAAAAATATGATGAATCATTACCGGCGCCGGGAGTCGCGATCGGCGCGCAACCCATTGAAAAACATGATATTTTTCAATCCATACGCTGCCTGGGTACCCCTTAATCGCGTCGCTTGATGCGATGGTCGCCCTTCGACTGCGGCGGTTGGGTCACATTCACGGCGTCCGAACCCGGAAAGGTCTCCTCCAGCCCCTCCTCCAGGGCCTCGTCCAGCCGGCGCTTCTCGGCGCTCTCGCGGGGCGTGCGAACAGGCTTGGGATGACGATCGGATCCGGTCATGGAATGTCCTCACCGCAGGGTTCCGCAGGCCTGATTTGGCTGACGTATCAACCATGCTAGATGACGACACAGAAAAGAAATTCAAGAAGGGGCCGGAACGTTCATGAAGCACATTACCTGCATCGAAGATCTGCGCCAGCTGCACAAGCGCCGGGTGCCGAAGGCGTTTTTCGACTATGCGGATCGCGGCTCCTATTCCGAGGACACGCTGCGCGCCAACCGCGCCGATCTCGAAGCGATCAAGTTCCGCCAGCGTATCCTGGTCGATGTGTCGAGGCGCGATACGTCGACGACGATCCTGGGCGAGCCGGCCGCGCTGCCGCTAAGCCTCGCCCCGGTCGGATTGCTCGGCATGCAGCACGGCGACGGCGAAATCGCCGCCTGCCGCGCCGCACAGGCCGCCGGCATTCCGTTCACGCTGAGCACGATGTCGATCTGTTCGATCGAGGACGTCGCCGCCAATGTCGACAAGCCGTTCTGGTTCCAGCTTTACGTGATGAAGGACCGCGGCTTCATCAAATCCCTGATCGAGCGCGCGATCGCGGCGAAATGCAGCGCGCTGGTGCTGACCGTCGACCTGCAGGTGATGGGACAGCGCCACCAGGACATCAAGAACGGCATGACGATTCCGCCGGAATGGTCGTTGTCGAAACTGATCGACTTCGCGACCAAGCCGGCCTGGGTCGCCGGCGTGATGCGCGGCAAGCGCCGCACCTTCGGCAACATCGCCGGCCACGTCAAAGGCACCGACGATATCACCCAGCTCTCGCAATGGACCAACGCGCAGTTCGACACCACGCTGAGCTGGAAGGATGTCGATTGGATCCGTTCGATCTGGCCGGGCAAGCTGATCCTCAAGGGCATTCTCGACGTCGAGGACGCCGAGGAGGCCGTCAAGACCGGCGCGCATGCGATGGTGGTCTCCAACCATGGCGGCCGCCAACTCGACGGCGCGCCATCGTCGATCGAGGTGCTGCCGGAGATCGTCGATGAGGTCGGCGACAAGATGGAGATCATGTTCGACGGCGGCATCAGGTCGGGCCAGGACGTGATGCGCGCGCTCGCGCTCGGGGCCAAATCCTGCATGATCGGCCGCGCCTTCGTCCACGGCCTCGGCGCCGGCGGACAACAGGGTGTCGCCAAGGCGCTCGATCTGATCCGCAACGAAATGCTGGTGACGATGGGCCTGTGCGGCGTCAACACCATCGCCGAAATCGACGATCACGTGCTGGCGATTTAGCCCCGCTGTCGTCCCGGACAAGCGAAGCGCGATCCGGGACCCATAACCACAGGCGGACCTGTAAGGCACAGCTGGAGCTACTGCTCGGTGTAACAACAGACAACGGTGGTTATGGGTCCCGGCGTTCGCCGGGACGACTCGTTGAGAGTTCGCCCACCCCTCACATCGACTTCGCTCGTCTCGATCCCACAAGGGGAGAGGGAAGAAAGTCACATCGGCGGGGTCAGCCCGTCGCGGCCGACGCTGACGCGGTTGGTTTCGAACGAGCCGTCCGGCAGCTTCTTCATGAACGCGATCACCTTGGCGCCAGCCTTGAGGTCGGACTTGTCGGCGGGGACATAGGTCACGACCGGCGTCTCCGGCGAGACCACAACCTTCTTCTCGCCGCCCTTGTACTTGATCAACAGCGTGTGACCGTCATTGCCGGCTACCGACTGATCCACCGTCGCATTGGTCATGGTGCTGTTGGGACGCAGATCATACGGCCGCGAGCCCTCGCCGGTGCCGCGCATCGCCTCGGGAAACACGTGCACCTCGACCGCATTCTGGCTGCCGTCCGGTCCCGGCACCGTGGTGGCACCGATGAAGGAGCCGACCTTGACGTCGGACAGCGAGATCTTGGTAATCCCGACCACCCTGATATCGCCGGTCATGTGCAGCTTGACATCTTCGCCGCTGCGCGACTTGACCGCAAGTATGTCGCCCTCGACACCTTCAATGGTGCCGCGAACCCGCGTCGGCGTGGGCGGCTGCTGGGCGATGGCATAGATGGTGGACGCGGCCACCATCGCGGCGGCGAACAGCGGGCGGATGAGCAGATAACGATGCTGGGGCATGGGAGATCTCCGGTGGAGCTCCACATAGCCATTGCCCCCAATATTCCAACTCAAACTTTGTTGAGATCGGCCTCGACGATCGCACGAAGTTCTGATGTCACCTCGGGGCGCTTTCCGAACCACAATTCGAATCCGCGCACCGCCTGGTGCAGCAGCATGCCGAGCCCGTCGGCGGTCTGCAGCCCGCGCCGGCGCGCGGCGACAAGCAATGGCGTATCCAGCGGCACGTAAACGAGATCGGTAACCACGGCGTTCGACGGCAGCCGGGCGATATCGAGTTCGAGCGCCGGCTGGCCGTGCATGCCGAGCGACGTCGTGTTCACCAGCAGCCCGGCGCGCGGCAGCAACTCACTCAATGCATCCCACGCCACCGGCAACACGCTCGCGCCGAATTGATCCGCCAGCGCCTGCGAGCGCTCCCCGGTCCGATTCGCCAGATGCACGCGCTTGACGCCGCGTTCGATCAGCCCGAACAGCACGGCGCGCGCCGCACCACCGGCGCCCAGCACCAGCGCCTCCTCGGCACGCTCCCATCCGGGCGCGCAGGCGTCGAGATTATTGATAAATCCCTCGACATCGGTGTTGGTCGAACACAACTCGCCGTTCTCGAACCACAAGGTGTTGGCGGCGCCGACCGCGCGGGCGCGGTCATCCGGCTTCGACAGCGCCAGCGCGCGCTCCTTGTGCGGAATGGTGACGTTGGCGCCGACAAAGCCGCGCAGCGAAAGCCGAAAGACAAAGTCCTGAAACTCGTCGGGCGGCACGGCCTCGATGACGTAGCCGCCTTCGATGCCCAGCGTCCGCAGCCAGTAATGATGGATCAACGGCGAGCGCGAATGCGCAGCCGGCCATCCGATCAGGCATGCGGCGGGAGGTCTGATTGCACGGGTCATCGCAGTCAATTCGGCCATGCCGGCGGCCGAGTCAATGCCGGGGCGGGGTGCCGGGATGTCGCTTGCGGCCAGTGCAGCAACTGGTGCGACTAACCTCTCCCAGCTCTTATGCGGGGAGAGGTCGGATTGCGAGGCAATCCGGGTGAGGGGCATGGCACCATACCCGTCGCGAATTCTGAGCCAGCGGATAGAAGAGCCCCTCACCCCGACCCTCTCCCCGCAAGTGCGGGGCGAGGGAGCAGAGCATCAAACCATCACGCCGCGACCCGGTTCGCGGCGATGATCTGGTCGGCGGCGCGGCCGGTCACTTCGGCCATGCGGTCGAACTGCCGCGTAAAGCCGCCTGCGCCGGCGGTGGCTGATCGCAGCTCCACGATCAGGTCGCCGATCTCGGCCTCCGGCATGGTGGCGCGGACGCAATCCCAGCCGGCCCAGCCCTCGCGGGTGTCGAAGCCGAGGATCTGGCCGCGCCGCGCCGACAGGATGGCGTTGATTTTCGCCGTCGCCTCGGTCGGGCAAACGATCTCCACCATGTGGATCGGCTCCAGCAGCACCGGCTGGCACTGCGGCAGCGCCTCGCCCATGCCGATCCGCGCCGCGGTGCGGAAGGCAAGATCGGAGGAATCGACGCTGTGATAGGAGCCGTCGGTCAGGGTGACGTGGAGGTCGATCACGGGAAAGCCGAGCGGCCCGCGCGCGAGGCTGTCGACCACGCCTTCTTCCACCGCGCCGATATAGTTGCGCGGCACCGCACCGCCGACGACCTTTTCGTGGAATTCAAAACCCGAGCCGCGCGGCATCGGCTTGATTTCCAGCACGACGTCGCCGAACTGGCCATGGCCGCCGGACTGCTTCTTGTGGCGCCCGCGTTGCGTGATCGATTTGCGGATGGTCTCCTGATAGCCGATCGCCGGCGCCTGCGATTTGACGTTGACGCCGAAACGATCCTTGAGCCGCTCGAGCGCGACGCGCAGATGCATCTCGCCCTGCCCCCACAGGACGATGTCGTGGGTTTGGGTGTTGTGGATCATCGTCAGCGACGGATCCTCCTCGTTCAGCCGCAGCAGCGCCTGGCCGAGCTTGACGTCGTCCTTGCGATCGTTCGCTGCCAGCGACATCGCCAGCACCGGCGGCGTCGGTTCGACGCGGGCGAGCGAGGCCGGCGCGGTCTTGCCGCTCGAGAGCGTGTCGCCGGTCTTGATGGCGTCGAGCTTGCCCAGCGCCACGGTTTCGCCGGCTTCCGCCGCCGCCCGTTTGCTGTCGTGCCCGCCACTGACCGCGAGGATGCCGGAGACCCTGCCCGCCTCGCCAGACGAGGATTGCAGCGTCGCACCGTCATCGAGGTGCCCGGCGAGCAGCCGCACCAGCGACAGCTTGCCGCCATGCGGCTGATGCACGGTCTTGAACACATAGCCCAGCGCATCCTTGGGCGAAGACGCGCCGAGGCGCTTGGCGGTCTCGGCCACGCCGGGCGCTTCATGCCGCAACGCCTTCATCAGCCGCAGCACGCCGTTTTCGCGAGTTGCGGCACCCAGCAATACCGGGCAGATCAGGCCTTCGCGCAGTTCGCGCGCGAGATCGTCGAACACCGCGTCGCGCGGCGGCTGGATGTCTTCCAGCAGTTGCTCCATCAGCACGTCGTCGTGATCGGCGAGCTTTTCCAGCATCGAGAAGCGCGCTTCCTTCTCGCGGTCGAGATTGCCGCCGTCCAGCGCGATCACTTCCGAGGGCTTGTGTTCGCGGTAGACAAAGGCGCGCTCCAGCGCGAGATCGACAAAACCCTCGATCAATTCGCCGTTCCAGATCGGAATCTGGCGCAGGACCAATGGCACGCGCGAGGCCGGCTGCAGCGTCGCCAGCGTTTCGCGGATGCGCTTGTTGGCCTTGTCGATCTTGTTCAGAAACAAAAAGCGCGGAATGCCCATTTCCTCGAGCTCGCGCAGGATGATCTGCAGTTGCGGCAGCTTCTTCTCATCGGCTTCGCAGACCACGATCGCGGCATCGACCGCCGGCAGCGCGGCGCGCATGTCTTGCGCGAACTCGATCGAGCCGGGACAATCGATAAAGGTATAGCTGTCGCCCATGAAACTGGTGGTGGCTGCACTTAAGGCCACGCCCATCTTGTGGTGCCGCGCCTCGGGGCTGGAATCGCCGACCGAAGTTCCGGCATCGACGCTGCCGGCGCGGTGGATGGCGCCTGTACGCGCCAATATGGCTTCAAGAAGTGTAGTTTTACCGCTCTGGAAAGGGCCCACCAGCGCAATGCACCGTGGACCTCGGGGACTTCTGACGTCTTGTCCCATTGCCGCCTCCTTGTTTGGAGCTCGGCCCATGATTGGGTCGGCGGATCAGATGCTCCGCCCGCGCGTGCGATTTGGCAAGTCAGAAAAAGTTGCTGCGGTGCATCGTGACCGGCGCGGCGGCGGCCGGCTCAACCGCCCCCGCGGCAGCGGGCGAGCGAGAAAAGTTAACGCTCCTGGCGCGAGTTCCAGGCTTTCCAACCCAACGATGCCGTGCCGGCTTGGGTAGCGTAAGCTCAACGGCGGTGGCGCGATCGAAATTCGCGGAACGGTGGCTCGTCACCTTATTTTGTTCGTCGCGACGCTTCGCGCAGTTCGGTCGGCGTCGTGCCGAAACGGCGGCGAAAGCGGCGATTGAAGTAAGGGACCTCGTTGAACCCGCAGGTCCATGCAATTTCGTTCACCTTCAATCGATCGTGGGCTGCATCCGTCAGCATCACCCTCGCCTCATGCAGCCGCATCTCAAGCACGCGCTCGGCGAAACCAGATCCGCTTTCGGCCAGCAAATCGTTCACGTAACGACGCGACAGGCCCAAACGCTGCGCGACGTTCTGCGACGAGAACGCCGGGTCGTGAAAGCCCGATTTGATGGCCGCAAGAACGTCGTGCAATCGTGCCGCGCGCCCGCCAACGGCCTTTATGCCCAACTGGTCAACGTCCATCGCCTGCG
This sequence comes from Bradyrhizobium sp. AUGA SZCCT0158, assembly GCF_018130065.1. Lineage (GTDB taxonomy): Bacteria > Pseudomonadota > Alphaproteobacteria > Rhizobiales > Xanthobacteraceae > Bradyrhizobium. The sequence continues at coordinate 258,906 of NZ_JAFCME010000008.1, forward strand.
ATGCCCTGAAAACTCGCTTCGCTTCAAGCAGATCCCGATCAAGACAAAATAGCTGCATCGGCACGATCCAGACAGTGCCAGTTAAACCAATTGTGCCAGCCAGTTTCGCAACCCGTGGCGCGATTGCAACGCTCGCCAGCAATCGCGAGGCGATGCCACGCGGTGCAAATCGAGGGCCAGCCGGGACAAGCCAATTTGGCGTGCCTTGGTAAGGATGAAACAGGACTTGATGAAATACGACCTGATGAATCCGGACCGGACGATTCAGGGATCAAGACTCATCCGCAGAATTGTTCGGGGGCGACCATGTATCATCTATCGCGGACGACGTTTGCAGCCGCAGCCATTTCATTGGGCAGTCTCTCTGCTGCATTCGCGGCAGATCTCGGACCGCGCCCGGCCTATAAGGCAATGCCGGTCGCCACCGTTTATGACTGGACCGGTCTGTACGTCGGTGCCCACGCCGGTTGGGCCGGCGCCGACCGCTCGTTCGAGCGAACGTTTATCGGCAACGGGGTGGTCACAGTGGTTATCAATCCCGGCTTTTCGCAGCATCCAAGCGGCTTTGCCGGTGGCGGCCAAGGCGGGAATAAACTACAGGTTTGGCGGCCCCGCTGCAGGTGTTCGGCCATCGCTGCCTCACAAGGCTCCGGCAATAACCGCGTATGATTGGACAGGGCTGTACGTTGGCGGGCACACCGGCTGGGCAAGCGCCGAGCGGAACTTCCATGCCACTTCTTTCGCAGGGATCGAAAATATCGTCATGCCGCCGTTCGCGCAAAAATCCAACGGCTTCGTGGGTGGCGGGCAGGTCGGCTTCAATCGACAGGCGGGCAATTGGGTCGTCGGGTTAGAGGCAGACGTTTCAGGCGCAAACCTTGGTGCAACAACCTCCGTCGAATCAAACCAGTCCGGCTCCTTCACCTACAATGTCGAGGTCGACTGGACCGCCACGCTCGTGGGGCGCGTGGGTTACGCCTGGGAGCGCTGGATGGCTTACGGCAAGGGCGGCGGGGCGCTGATGCGCGAGACTTACGGGCTGACAGCTCCGGTGCGCGGCATACGTAACGACGCCCATGCGACCCGGGCCGGCTGGACCGTGGGCGCCGGCATCGAGAACGCCTTCCTCGGCAACTGGTCTTGGAAAGCGGAGTACAATTTCATGAGGTTTGACAGCACCACGACGATCAGCACACGAGCACCCTGTCAAATTCCGCCGGGATCCCCGTCGAAACGAACCTGGATATTCATGCCGTCAAGCTCGGCGTCAATTACAGGCTCGGCAATTACGGCGTCGTCGCCAAATACTGACTGAAGAAAAAGGGCCCGCAGCGCACGGGCCCTTTTTACGTCGGCTGACCGAATTATCGTCCCGGCCGAAGTTCCAGGCTTTCCAATCCGGCAGCGATGCTGACGCCGACCTGGCCGTGCAGGCTGAGCGGCTGCAGCGCGATCGAGTTCGCCGAGCCGCCAACCAGCACGTTGCCGCCGACGCCGATGCCGAGCGTGGCGCTGCCCTGCGCGCCGACATAATTGCCGGAGAGGCCGCCCGGCCCAAGTTGCGCCGACGGCGCGAACACGCCCCACGCCAGCGCGGATTCCTGGGTGATGCCGAGATCGAGGCCGACTTTACGGATGGTGGCGACGTAACGGTCTTCCGGCATGCCGTCGGCACGCAGCACGCAGCCGAGATTGGTCACGGATCCGACGATGAAGCCGATGCTGGCGCCGCCGCGGCATTCGAGAATGCCGACCTGCACCCGCGCCACCTGCTGCGCATTGGCGCCGGCGATCGAGCTGGCCCACACGGCGATGACGGCAGCGGCAAGGAGAAGGGAGCGACGCATGAAGAAATCTCCAGCTGAAACGATGTAATGCGGGCAGAGGATCGAGAAAAGCACGGACCAAGGGCGCGCGAGCCATTCTATGGCATAACAGCAATTGACGTGCCCTAAATAAAAAAGGCCCGCTCTCGCGGGCCTCTTTCACAAGAACTATCTTCAACCGCGGCGATGATGCCGGCGGTGGTGACGGCGCGGAGGGGCATAGCCGCGGAACGGCTCCAGCTGGATGTCGGCAATCCCGGCGGCGACGTTCAACCCGGTCTGGCCCTGCACGCTGAGCGGCTGCAGCGCGTAGGAATTGGCAGGACCGCCGACCAGGAAGTTGCCGCCACCGCCGATACCGACCGACGCGTTGGCGCCGACGCCGCCGTAACTGCCGGCGAGATCGCCGCGGCTGACGCGGCTGTTCGGCGCGTTCACCGCCCAGGCCAATTGGGTCTGTGCGGTGATGCCGAGATCGAGGCCGTAGCGGCGCACGGTGGCAATGTAAGGCTCCGGCCGACGGCCTTCACTCTTGAACACGCATTCGAGGCTGGTCACGGAGCCGACGACATAGCCGACATTCTGGCCGCCCTGGCATTGCAGGACGCCGGCGCGAACCGCCGGTGCTGCATCCGCGCTCGCGATCGGCGCAACGAGCGCCGCGATCGCGATGCCGAAGGTCGTAAAACGTTTTCCGAAGAGCATGAGTCGTCCCCACTTGATGAACTGAATGTGCGGGGGGACAGGAAGGAAGCGCCGTGTCCAAAACATGGCGCTTTGCAAAAAGAAGACTTCAAAACATCATGCGGTTCACGCGTGATGTGATTTGACACGCCTTTTTTCTGACGCGTTTTCTTTGCGCGTTTCTTTGACAGAAATTTTTGGAAACAAACCGGAACCTGTCCCGCATCATGAGCGGAACAGGCTTCGCTTCAAAACGCGTTATCTCAGATTGCCGCAAAAGCGCTGGATGCGTTTGCAGGCGTCCTCGAGATCGGAAGTCTTGGTGGCGTAGGAAATCCGGAACGCCGGGCCAAGCCCGAACGCGGAACCCTGCACCACGGCGACGCCTTCGCTCTCCAGCAGTTCCGTGACGAAGTCCTCGTCATTTGCGATCACCTTGCCCGACGGCGCGGTCTTGCCAATGGTGCCGGCGCAGGACGGATAGACGTAGAACGCGCCCTCGGGCCGCGGGCATTCGATGCCCTTGGCCTGGTTCAGCATCGACACCGCAAGGTCACGGCGTTCCTTGAACACCTTGTTGTTCGCGGGGATGAAGTCCTGCGGACCGTTGAGCGCCTCGACTGACGCCCACTGCGAGATCGACGACGGGTTCGAGGTCGACTGCGACTGGATCGTCGCCATCGCCTTGATCAGTTCGGCCGGGCCGCCGGCATAGCCGATGCGCCAGCCGGTCATGCAATAGGCCTTCGACACGCCGTTCACCGTCAGCGTGCGGTCGTACAGTTTCGGCTCGATCTGCGCCGGCGTGGTGAACACGAAGTCGTCATAGACCAAATGCTCGTACATGTCGTCGGTCATCACCCAGACGCTTGGGTGCTTCACCAGCACGTCGGTGATCGCCTGCAACTCGCTGCGCGAGTAGGCCGCGCCGGTCGGGTTCGACGGCGAGCACAGGATGATCCATTTGGTCTTCGGCGTGATCGCCTTTTCCAGCGCGTCGGGCTGCAGCTTGAAGCCCTGCTCCGCCGTGCACACCACGGACACCGGCACGCCGCCGGCCAGCGCCACCATTTCCGGATAGCTCACCCAATAGGGCGCCGGGATGATGACCTCGTCGCCCGGATTGATGGTCGCCATCAGCGCGTTGTAGAGCACCTGCTTGCCGCCGGTGCCGATGATGATCTGGTTCGGCTTGTAGGTCAGGCCGTTCTCGCGCTGGAACTTGGCGATGATCGCCTCCTTCAGCTCGGGAATGCCGTCGACCGCGGTGTACTTGGTCTTGCCGGCCTCGATGGCGTGGATCGCCGCCAGCTTGATGTTGGCGGGCGTGTCGAAATCGGGCTCGCCGGCGCCAAGGCCGATGACGTTGCGGCCGGCCGCTTTCAGCGCGCGTGCTTTATCCGTGACCGCGATCGTCGCGGACGGCTTCACACGGTCGAGCGCAGCGGACAGAAAAGGCATCATCATCTCCTGGAATGGCATGTGTGGGCACACCTGGTGCCCGTTTCGGGAATGATCCGCGATTCTCAATGTTGGGATCGGCGCACCCTAGAGCGCTCAGCGCCGCATCGCAAGAAGCTTGGCCCGAAAGGCTCAAATTTTACGGGGCCGCAGGCGCGACCGGCGCAATATTTGGACAAATTCTACGCCGAAATGACTCATATCTGGCCAAGGAAACCCGCGACGGAAACCGGCGCGGCCGCGATGGTGTTGACGGCGATCATCCCCGGCCCGCACGCCGCGCCGGGATCTGGCTCTCCGACGCGATCAGGTGCCGCGATGGATTGCTCCGAGGTCAATTCAGAATAGACGTCGATCCATCTCGCAGAGATTTCAAAATCCGGGCCTGCACGTATCGACGACATCGCGAAAGCTTGAAGCGTTTTGATCACAAATCCCGACCACGTGATCCCTGCGTCGAGGCATGACGTTCTGCGCGCGTGCAGTGCGGTAGAGGTTTTCGACTTTTTCCATAATGCGGGTCTTGCGACGCAACCCTAACGGCATCATTGTTTAACCGCGTTGCGGCGATCCGCGCGCGAAAGACGTGCAACTGATCGATTGAAATTCATACGATGTACAAGCTCTATTCGATGCAGCGCTCCGGCAACAGCTACAAGGTCCGCCTTGCGCTGTCGCTGCTCAAGGCGCCGTATTGCGCGATCGAAGTCGACATCCTGCGCGGTGAAAGCCGGACGCCGGATTTTCTGGCGATGAATCCGAGCGGACAGGTGCCGCTGCTGGAAGTCGCCGAGGGACGCTACCTCGCCGAGTCCAACGCCATCCTCTGGTACGTCGCCGGCGGCACCTCGCTGGCGCCGGAGTCGCGGGTCGAACGCGCCGAGGCGCTGCAGTGGATGTTCTTCGAACAGCATGCGCTCGAGCCCAATCTCGGCGCGGCCTATTTCTGGCTGTCGCTGGTCAAGGGCGGCCGCGACCTGCAGACCCACGCATTGGAGGACTGGATGGAGCGTGGCTACGCCGCGCTTCAGGTGATGGAAAACCATCTCAAGACCCGGGCCTATTTCGCCTCCGACCAGCTCACGGTCGCCGACATCGCGCTGTACGGCTACACCCATGTCGCCGACCGCTGCGACTATGACCTCGCGACCTTCCCCGCGATCCGCGCCTGGCTGCGGCGGGTCGAACAGACCCCCGGTTTCGTGACCATGGACTGGCGGCCGGATGCCGAGGTCGATGATCCCGCCAGCGTCGCCGCCGGAGCTTAAGGCACGGGTCGCGATTCACGTTCGCTGGAAGAGGCGTCCAAAGGTTAAGGACAGCGGGAATAACGTTAACCTTTGCCGTGATTTCGCCATTTTTGGCACTCGCGTGCCCCAATATTGCCGGCCACGATTGTGAAATTCCCGGATGCCGCGGGTGATTCGCCCGCGTCCTGAAGGATTTAGACCCATGACACGGTCGCCCGGCACGGCCGGCTTCGAAACCCGCCCAGCGCCAGTCGCTTCCGCCCGACTGACCAACGCCATTGCCGCCTCTCTGGCGATCGGTACGCTGTCGCTGTGCCTTGTCGTCGCGCTGACAGTGCTCTCGATCAAGGTGACCATGGCCATGCCGATTCCGGCGTGACTCCGGCATTTCCTGATTGGACCTTTTCCGAGCGCAACGCGCGATGATTGGCATCGCGGGCGGACGAAGATGAAGACACCTGTCGGACTTGTAACCGTGGCGCTGACGGCAGCGATCCTGCTGACCGCGACCTTGGTGATCGCCACCGGCACCCGCGGCGAAGAGACGGAGTTTCCGTCATCCGCCGGCGGACTCGAAGTGCGCACCTTCGCAAGGGGTCTGGCCAATCCGTGGTCGCTGGCGTTCTTGCCCGACGGCAGGATGCTGGTGACCGAACGGCCCGGCCGAATCCGAATCGTGTCCGCGGAAGGCCAGCTGTCGCCGCCGCTCAAGGGCGTGCCCGACGTGTGGGCGTCCAGCCAAGGCGGCCTGCTCGACGTCGCGATCGATAAATCCTATGCGCAAAACAAGACGATCTATTTCTGCTTTGCGGAGCGGACCAGCGGCGGCGGCCGCACCGCGATCGCGCGCGCCAAACTCAATGACAGCGGCGGCCGCCTCGACGAAACCAAAATCATCTTCCGCCAGGAAGGGCCGCTGTCGTCAGGAATTCATTATGGCTGCCGCATCGTGCAGGCCGACGACGGCAATTTGTTCGTGACGCTGGGTGACCATGGTTCACATCGCGAGCAGGCCCAGGAGCTCGGCAATCATCTCGGCAAGGTGATCCGGATCGCACCGGATGGATCGGCCGCCGCCGGCAACCCGTTCATCGGCCGCGCCGGCGCCAAGCCGGAAATCTGGAGTTACGGCCACCGCAACGGACAGGGCCTGGCGATCAACCCGGCGTCGGGCGACGTCTGGGAAGTCGAGCACGGCCCGCGCGGCGGCGACGAGCTCAACATCATCAGGGCGGCCAGGAATTACGGCTGGCCGGTGATCGGCTTCGGCCTCGAATACAGCGGCGGCAAGATCCATGAAAGCACCGCCAAGGACGGCATGGAGCAGCCGGTCAAATACTGGGTGCCGTCGATCTCCCCGTCCGGCATGCTGTTCTATACCGGCAAGCTGTTTCCAAAATGGTCCGGCAGCCTGTTCGTCGGCGCGCTGTCCGGCAGCATGCTGGTGCGGCTGTCGCTGAACGGCAACGGCGTCGCGGGCGAAGAGCGCCTGCTGCAAAATCTGCACGAGCGGATTCGCGACGTCAGGCAAGGCCCGGACGGCGCCCTGTGGCTGCTGACCGACAGCTCCAACGGACGGATCCTGCGGGTGACGCCTTCTGCAAAGTGAATGAAATGAACGCGTGAACGGAAAGCTGCGACCAAGCTTCAGGGCTCCCCGTTTTCGGAAACGCAACGCATGAACCGGCGCCAGTTTGTTTTCGCCCTGTCAGGGGCCCTGACACTGCTCGCCGCCACGCGGCCCGGCCGCGCCGAATGCGGCGGCCTCAGCGTCAGGGAATTCGTCGAAACCACCTATTACAAGCAGGCGCGCCTGCACGCCGCCAGAACGCCGCTCGGCAACGACGACTTCTACGCGCTGTTCTCGCCCGGCATGCGCCGGTTGATGCAGGCGCCGCGGCAATATCCGAAGAACCAGACGATCGGCCCGCTGCTCAACGCCTTCTTCGGCTGGGGCGTGCTGCCGGGCGCCGAGATCAAGGTCGGCAAGGTCGAGCACCATTCCGGCGACGAGATGGGGCCGGCCACCATCCGCGTCGAGATCGAGCATCGCGGCCAGCCGCACCGGATCCTGGTTCACGTCATCGGCCCGGACGACGATTGGCGCATTGCCAACATCATCTATGATTCCGGCAAGAGCCTGCTCGATCATTACCGAAGCATCACCGGCGGCTAGGATTGCTTTTTTTGTTTTGACGCGTTTTCTTGACGCGAACCGGTGCCCACTTCGCTTTGAAAACGCTTTGCTACCATTTGTGAAAAATCAAAAACGCCCCGCCGGCAATCAAGAGAAAACCCAAAGCGTGATTCCAGGCCAGCGGCTCCTTCAGGTACAGCGTCGAGAAGCCTGCGAACACCACCAGCGTGATCACTTCCTGCATGGTCTTGAGCTGGGCCGCCGAATAGACCGCGCTGCCCCAGCGGTTGGCCGGCACCGCCAGCCAGTATTCGAAGAACGCGATCCCCCAACTCGCCAGAATGATCAGCACCAGCGGGCTTTGCTTGAATTTGAGATGGCCGTACCAGGCAAAGGTCATGAAGACGTTGGAGGCGAACAGCATCAATATCGGCAGGATCTGCGGGGAGACGGTCGGCATGATGTCCTCTTGTGAATTTGGTGCGCTAGCGACCCGGGCAGAACCCGTTCCATCGGTTTTGATTAGCATTTGAATTCAAAATCGCGAAAGCTCTGCGTGCGCGCTCAAGTCCGTCTTAACGACAGAAAAAGATAGTTCGCCGCAAAACGAAACATCCGTCACACTGCGTGCCTTATTCTCGACGCAACGGGAACGGCCTCAAACGGCCGCTCGATCAACGCCTTGGTCAACGCCTTGGTCAACGCCTTGGGAGGCAGCGAGAATCGGCATGCAGTTCGACTGGCGCGCCATCTCCGGTCCGGCTCTGACGACAGCGACGGCGCTCGCCGCCTTCCTGGTCGACCGTTATGTCATTGCGGTCCCGAACCCCGCACCGCTGTTCGTCTGCATCGTGGCATTGGCCAGTTCCGTCAGCGGGCTCGCCTCCGGCCTGACCAGCGCCGCGATTGCCGTGGTGTCCTCGGCGCTGTTCTTCCTCAACCATCGCGCCGTGCCGGGCTATGACGCCTCCGACCTGATGCGCATGCTGCTGCTGGCGGCGACCGCGGTCGGAACCGCCGTGATCACCGGGATGCTGCGGCAAAAATGGATCGACGCCTTCGCCTGGGAGCAGAAGCACCATGCCACCGCGATGCGGCTGTCGGCAGCCCTCGACCAGGTCGATATCGGCATCGTGCTGCTCGATTCCGACACCCGCGCCGAATTCATCAACCGCGCCTTTCGCGACTATTTTTCGCTGTCCGACGAGCAGGCCGACGCCAAGCCGCCGTTCATCGCGCTGATGTATCACGGCCGCGACACCGGCGCCTACGAGCTGCCGGAAGACGAATTGAGCCTCTTCATCGCGCAGCGCACCGAGATGATGCGGGCCGGCGATTCCACGCCGATCAACATCAAGATGGCTGACGGACAGGTGCTGCGCTTTTCCTGCACGGCGCTGCCCGATGGCGGGCGCATGCTGAGCTATACGCCGGTCACCGATCTCGTCCGCCATACCGACGACATCGGCAATGCCGATTATTACCGCTCGCTGCGCGGCGGCGGCGAACGCAGCCTGGCGCGGCACCTGCGCGCCGCCGAATAGCAGCCGCGACGCGGCAACGCCCCTCCCCGATTGATCCGTTGCGGTGGCGCCTGTAGGCTGGCGCCATCAGCCAGCGCGTCGACGACGCCGCTCCCTTCCCGAAGCTCCCTTGTCGAATACGGAATCAAACATGCCCGGCGACGTAACGATTCGTTTTGTCACACGACAGGATTACGCAAAATGGCTGCCTTTGTGGGACGGCTACAACGCGTTCTACGAGCGGACGGGACCGACCGCGCTCGATCCCGCCATCACCGCGATGACCTGGGCGCGCTTCTTCGATGCCTACGAGCCGGTGCACGCTTTGGTCGCCGAACGCGACGGCGAACTGCTCGGGCTGGCGCATTACCTGCTTCACCGCTCAACCACCGCGATCGAGCCGACGTTCTACATGCAGGATCTGTTCACCAGCGAAGCCGCGCGCGGCAAGGGAGTCGGCCGCGCGCTGATCAACGACGTCTACGAACAGGCCAGGCTCGCCGGTTCGCCGCGCGTGTACTGGTTCACCTACAACACAAATCACACCGCGATGCAGCTTTACGACAAGGTGGCGGAGAAGACCGGGATTGTCGTCTATCGCAAGGTGTTCTGACTGGCCTGTGGATAAATCCAGATGTCACCGGGGCGTAACAAAGCCCGGTTAGGTTGCGCCTGCGTTTGATCAGGCCCCCCGTCTCAGATCACGCGCCCCCAAGCGGCCCCCGTCAGTCGCCGCGTCTGACCGGGGCCGCATCTTTTTCGCAGCACTTTCAGACCCTTTACGCCGAGCTACGCCGGAACCGCTGCTCAGGCATGCCGTGCGCGGTCAATCCGCATCTTGCGGGCTCTGGGGTGCGCGGGCCACAATGCGGCCTCCTCGCCCACCCACAGGATCTCCCATGCAAATTCGCAATCTCGGCGGCTCCGGCCTGCGCGTTTCCGCCGTCGGCCTCGGCTGCAACAATTTCGGCCAGCGCACCGACCTCGAAACTTCGCGCAAGGTGATCCACAAGGCGATCGACCTCGGCATCACCCTGTTCGACACCGCCGACATCTATGCCGGGATGGGCGGCTCCGAGACCGTGCTCGGCACCGTGCTCGGCGACCGCCGCAAGGACATCGTGCTGGCGACGAAATATTCCAAGCCGATGAGCACGGACGGCACCAAGCAGGGCGCCTCGCGCCGCTACATCATGTCCGCGGTCGAGGCAAGCCTGACGCGGCTGAAGACCGACTACATCGATCTCTACCAGCAGCATGATTACGATCCCTTGACGCCGATCGAGGAGACCCTGCGGGCGCTCGACGAGCTCGTGCGCCAGGGCAAGGTCCGCTACATCGGCAATTCGAATTTTCCGGCCTGGCGCATCGCGGAAGCCGAACTGGTCGCACGGCAGATGAACGTCAACCGCTTCGTCTCCTGCCAGGACGAATACAGCCTCGTGGTGCGCGGCATCGAACAGGATCTGCTGCCCGCAGCCAAGGAATACAAGCTCGGCCTGCTGCCGTTTTTCCCGCTGGCAAGCGGCCTGCTCACCGGCAAATACAAACGCGGCGCCGCCGCGCCCGACGACACGCGCTTTGCAAAAGCCCCGGCGCTGAAGGAGCGTTACGTCACGCCGCGCAATGAAGACATCGTCGAGAAGCTGCAGGCCTTCGCCGACAAGAGCGGCCACACCATGCTCGAGCTCGCCTTCTCCTGGCTCGCCTCGCACCCGCAAGTCTCCAGCGTCATCGCCGGCGCCACCCGCGTCGAACAGGTCGAGCAGAACGTGAAAGCGATCAGCTGGGTGTTGAGCCCGCAGGAGCTCGCGGAGATCGATGCGATTACGAAGGGGTGAGCCGCGAAATATCCACGATGTCGTCCCGGCCTTGAGCCGGGACCCATAGCCACCGGCAGTAATTGTTTTTGCGCGCTGGACGTTGTCTTCCTTTTCCAACAACGCGGGCCGCGGCGTATGGGTCCCGGCTCAAGGCCGGGACGACGAGTGCTAGATGCTCAAGGCCGGGACGACACTGTCGGTGGGGCCACACCTACCCCACCAGCCCCTTCATCGGCTTCACTGACGCGCTGTCCGGAAACACCGTCTCCGCCAGCACGCGCTCGGCGAGCCCGAACTGGTCCTGCAGCACACCCTTCATGACCGCGCGCAGGTCCGTGGTCGGGGCGATGTCGCGGGCCTGATAGAGATTGGCGACCTTCAGGCCGGGCCAGTCCGCGATCACCCGGCCGCCCTTCACCGCGCCGCCGGCGAGCAGCGCCACGGTGCCGGTGCCATGGTCGGTGCCTGCGGTGCCGTTGATGCGCGCGGTGCGGCCGAATTCAGTGACGACCACCACGACCGTGTCGCGCCAGCGTGCGCCGAGCCCGCTTTCGAACTCGGCGAGCGCGCCGTCGAGGCCCGACAACAGCTGCGCCAGGCGGCCGACCGGGCCGCCTTCATTGGCGTGGGTGTCCCAGCCGTCGAAGGCGAGCGCGCCGATCCGCGGACCGTCATCGGCCGCCATCAGCTTGGCCGCGCCGCGCGCCACCAGCCGCATCGCGGCAACACCATTGGTGCCCGGCTTTGGTTTCATGTCGTCGCCTTGCGCCGCCTTGTCGAGCGCAAGGCCCTGTGTCAACGCCGCCGCCAGCGCCGGATCGCGGTGGCGATAGAGTTCGATCAGGCGCATTGCGGTGTCCTCGGCGGCCTGCGGCAACGCGACCGGGGTCCAGCCGACGGTCGGCGCCGCGCCGCGCAGCACCAGCGGCGTGGTCGGGCCGACGCCGAGCGCGCTCGTCACGCGTTCGCCTTTCGGCAAGTTTTCCAGCGCGCGGTTGAGCCAGCCGGATTGCACCCGGCCCGGTCCGGCAAAGCCGCTTTCGAGCACATCCTGGCCGTCGAAATGCGAGCGCTCGCGATAGGAGGTCGCGACCGCATGGATCACCGCGGCCTGCTTCTGGCGGTACATCCGCGCGAATTCAGGCATCGCCGGATGCAGCGCGAAGAACGAATCCAGCATCAGCGCGGCGTTGGGTCCGCCGGGCGTCAGGGCGATCGAGCCGTGCAGGCCGGCATAATCAGGGTCGCCGATCGGGGCTACTGTCGCAAGGCCGTCCAGCGCGCCGCGCAGGATGACGACGACCAGACGTGGATCGCGTCCATCGGCAGCACGGGCGAATTTCGGCAAATAAGCCCAGGCCGCAAAGGACGCGCCACCGAGCAACAGCGCGCGGCGCGAGGGAGATGTCGGGCTTTCGCAGCAATCCGTTTTCGCTAATGTCGTTTCCATTGGCGTCATCTCCTCTGGAATTCCGGCGACATCAATAGCAGCGCCAGCGCCTGCTGCCGCGATTCCGCGCGCTCGACCGTGCGCCTTGTTTCGATCGACGCTGCGTCCGCAGCGACGAGTTCAAGCAGATCGCGCGGATCGATGCTATCGGCGAGGCGCGAGGCGATCTGCGCCGATATATCGAGCCGCAACTTCATGCCTTCGGGCGCGGCCCATGCCGCATTGCTGTCGGGAAAACCGTTCGGGCCGGCGGGCGCCCATAATGGCTGACCCAGCACGTTGAGGCCGTTAAGATAGCGGCCGGGGTCGCCGGGGATTTGCGCCAGCAACCGGCCGGACGCGACCAGGAATTCATACGGCGAGCGCACTTTGGTCAGCGGCGCCTTCCAGGCTTCGTCGGAATCAACCAGCGCCGTCGCCAGCGCCTTGAGATCGCCGTCGGTCTTGCCGAACACATCGGCCAGCCGCGCCACCAGCGCCGGCGGCGGATCGTCGGCGACGAAATGACGGACGAACTTGCTGGCGATGAACTTTGCGGTCGAGGGGTGCCGCGCGAGATCCGCCAACACCGCCTCGCCCTGCGCCACGCCATTGGCGTCGTAAATCTTGCCCATCACGGCATGCGCGCCGGGCTGGTGCGCATTGGCGTTGAAGACGAAGCTGCCGGGGGCGCCGAGCTGGCCCTGCCGTCCGGCATAGGTCCACCCCGTGATGATGCGCGCCAGCGACGTCACGTCGTCCTGCGAATAGCCGCCGCCGACGCCGAGCGTATGCAGCTCCAGGATTTCGCGCGCGAGATTTTCGTTCAGGCCGCGGTTGCGGTTTTTCCCGGCGCGCGAATCCGGCCCCAGCGATTGCTGGTTGTCGAGAAAGAACAGCATCGCCGGATGCTGCTCGACCGCCTTCAGCATGTCAGCGAAGCGCCCGAGCACGAAGGGCCGGATCGCTTCGCGCTCGAACGAGCCCGCCCACATCCGCGCCACTCCGCCCTTGTTGGCGGAGATACAAAAATGATTGGACCAGAACACGACCAGCCGCTCGGTGAACCCGCAATCGGCGATGACGGCCCGCTGCAGCCGCGCCAGCGCTTCGGCGCGAAACGTCTTCTGGATGATGTTGAGCGGTTGCGGCGGCGGTCTCGGCGCGGCAGGCTGCATCGTCTCGGGAGGCGTCATCGACGCATTGGCGTTTTCCTGCGGCTTTGCCGGCGGCTCCTTCGGCGCCATGTCCATGGCGATGCTGTTCAGCGACAGGTTTCGCCGTTGCCCTTTCGCCTCGACAGGCGGTTGCGGTCCCTCGGTCGCGGCTGCCGGCGCGGATTTGGCAGCCGCGTCGCGGCCCTGCTGGATCTCGAACTGATAGTCGAACACCGCCTTGCCGAGCGCCGCGGTCGACTGCAAACCCGGCACCTCAAGCAGCACGCCGTTGGGCCGGCTCATTTCCGCCTTCACGAAACCTCTGGGATCGGAGGCCGCGTTGACGAAATCGCCCGATGCGCCGCCGCGCGCGCCGAATCCGAAGCGATTAAGCGCCACCAATGCGGCTTGCGAATCGCGGGCCATCGGATTTCCCTCAGCACGTCCCCGGTATATGATTTGCCGGCAAGTATAACGCCTTTCGGGATGAAGCCCGAATTAAAACCCGGTTAGAAAACGCCTCGTTTCATGACAAATCGGTCAGACAATCCTCCCTCGCGGCGCCTCGCCTGCGCCGGCTGCGGCACCGAGTTCTCCTGCAGCCTGTCCGGGCCGTGCTGGTGCAGCGAGGAAACTTTCCGTATGCCGATGCCGCTGGACGGCAGCGATTGCCTGTGTCCGGCTTGCCTGCGCAGGGCGGCGGCGCGTGCCTCCAGCGCGGCCGCAACGTGACCGAGAGGTGGGACGTCCGGGCCGTTCTGCTCGACATGGATGGAACGCTGCTCGACACCGAGCGGGTTTACTTCGACAGCCTGGTTTCGGCGCTCGGCGCGTTCGGTTATACCGACGATGTCGAGACGCTGTGCCACGCGATGGTCGGCCTGCCCGGTCCGGATTGCGAGGCCATGCTCCATGCCCGCTATGGCGAGGGCTTTCCGCTGCCCGCGATCAACGAGGCCTTCATCGCACGGCGCGACGAAATTCTTGGCGCCGGCCTGCCGCTGAAGCGCGGCGCCATCGAACTGCTCGATGCGCTGCAGGGCAGCGAATGTCCGATGGCAATCGTGACCTCGTCGTCGCGTCGCACGGCGGACGCGCATTTGACGCTGGCCGGGATCCGCAGCCGTTTCGACCATATCCTGACCCGCGACGACGTCACGCGCGGCAAGCCGAGCCCTGATCTGTATCTGCTGGCGGCGTCAACGCTTGGCGTGCGCCCGGAATTCTGCGTCGCCGTCGAGGATTCCAACCACGGCGTGGCCGCAGCTTATGCCGCGGGCACGATCACCGTCATGGTGCCGGACATGGTGCCGCCGACCGAAGAGTCTCGCGCGCGATGCGCGGCGGTGGTGGACGATCTCGGCAAGGTGGTGGAGATGTTGCGAACACGAGGCGTGTTGCGTTCGAAATTCTTGCGTCGTCCCGGCGAAGGCCGGGACCCATAGCCACCAACGCTTATTTGCGAAAGGCGTCGGCCACTCTGCATTATCGAGAGATCACGCGGTATGGATCCCCCGATGCGCAATTGCGCATCTGCCTTCGCTGGGACGACTCGGTGAGGGTGCGGGGCCCCTACCGCGCTCGCGGCTTCCCCCGCCCCCGGAGCGCCGCCTTGGTCAGCGCATGCGCGGCTTGACCTGCGGTCTCCATGTAGCTGGGATCACGATGCAGCAGGACGACGGCGAACGATCCATCCAGCAACAGCAATGTCTGCCGGGCGAGCTGTGATGCTTCGGCGATTCCGGCGGCCTCGAACGTGGCGCGCAGCCAGTGCTCGAATTTCTTCTTGTGGGCGGCGCCGATCTTCATCGCGGGATGGCCGGGCATGTTGGCCAGCTCCGCCGAGGTGCGCAGGAAGCCGCACCCCTTCCATTTGGGATGCCGGGCCGAGCGGGCGAGATTGCGGAAAATCCGTTCGATTTTAACCGGCAAGCCGCCGTCGGCCTCGGCGAACCATTGCTTGAACAGCGCGAGATTGGGCTGGTCGCGGCCGGCGAGATAAGCCGCCACGAGGTCATCCTTGCTCTTGAAATGATAGTACAGCGTCCGCTTGGTGACGCCGGCCTTCGCCGCCACGGCGTCGACGCTCACGCCGCGAATACCGTCCGCGTAGAACAGCGCGTTTGCCGCCGAAACGATCCGCTCGCGGGTGGGAGTTTCCGATTTCGCCATGTCTTAAATGTATACCGACCAGTGAATATACACAATGTGATGCCGCGCCTAAGGTGCCACCGACACCGACATTTGCGGAGACCATCATGTCCGACGCCGTGCTGCTCGATATCAAAAACGGGATTGCGCAGATCACGCTCAACCGGCCCGCCCGGCTCAACGCGCTGAATTACGATCTGATCGATCGCCTGATGGCCGCGCTCGACACGATCGAGACCGATGCCGGCATTGGCGCGGTGATCCTCACAGGCGCCGGCGAGCGGGCGTTCTCCGCAGGCGCCGACATCAAGGAGTTTTCGGGCAGCGTTCGGCAGGGCCCGAACGCGGCGATACGCGACTTCGTCCGGCGCGGACAGGCGATGACCGCGCGCCTCGAAGCATTCCGAAAACCCATGATCGCCGCGGTCAATGGCCTGGCATTCGGCGGCGGTTGCGAGATCACCGAGGCGGTGCATCTGGCCATCGCCAGCGACCGGGCGCAATTTGCAAAACCGGAAATCAATCTCGGCATGCCGCCGACCTTCGGCGGAACCCAGCGCCTGCCGCGGCTGGCCGGGCGCAAGCGCGCGCTGGAGCTGCTGTTGACCGGCGATGCCTTTTCGCCCGCGCGGGCGCTGGAGATCGGGCTTGTCAATTCAGTCGTGCCGCATGATGAATTGCTGCCGGCGGCGTGCGAACTGGCAAGCCGCATCATGCGTCACTCGCCGCTTGCGGTCGGCAGCATCATCACATCAGTTACCCGCGGCTTGAACATGACCATCGGCGAAGGGCTGCAAGTCGAGAGCGAGCAGTTTGCCGCCATGGTGCCGACAAGCGACCTCCGCGAAGGCCTGGCCGCCTGGATCGGGCGGCGGCCGCCGAGCTATCGCGGGCGGTGACCAATTGATTCGACGGCGTACCTACACCGCAAATCCCGGCGATTTGCGCGCCATGCCGTCGAAAGCGTCGAGCAGCCGCTCGCGCCAGGCATAGACCGGATCGTCTTCCCCCAGCAGCTTGAACGGGCTGACCACGCGCGCCCACTGGAACCCGCCGAACACGATGTAGTCCGCATAGTTCGGTTGCCCGCCGCCGAGATAGGATTGCGTCTTCAAGGTCAGCCGCAACGGGTCGAGCGATTTGCGAAAGCCTTCGACCGCCTTGTCGCGGCCCGCCACCACCTCTTCCAGCGGCTTGCCGAAGCGCACTTCCCGTGACTTGCGGAAATAGGCGGCGTCCACCGGCTTCAGGTTCAAGGGGATGTCAGCGACGATCATCGGAGACATGCCGCCGATCACGGTGACATCGCCCCACCAGTTCAGCATGCGCGCCATCGCGCGGCCGCCCTCGCCGCCGAACAGCACCGGCACCCTTTCGGATCCGTGCGGCGCGATCGCGTCCTTTTCCGTAAAACACCACGGGATGGTTTCCGCGCAAAGCCCCTTATGCGCCAGCGCCATCCGCGTCCGCCAGCAGTACGGACTGAACGGGCGGGCGGGATCGGTGCCGACGAGTTCGAAGAGTTTGAGAGTCATGCTTGCGCGCCGGTTTGAAACACAGCTGCCAGACTAACCGT
Organism: Bradyrhizobium sp. AUGA SZCCT0158; assembly: GCF_018130065.1. Classification (GTDB taxonomy): domain Bacteria; phylum Pseudomonadota; class Alphaproteobacteria; order Rhizobiales; family Xanthobacteraceae; genus Bradyrhizobium. The sequence goes on from NZ_JAFCME010000008.1 coordinate 275,923, forward strand.
CATTGCGAGGAGCGCAAGCGACGAAGCAATCCATCTATCCCCGAGTGGAGATATGGATTGCTTCGCTGCGCTCGCAATGACGTGGATGGAGTGGCGCGCAAGCCTACCGCACCACTGCAGCGGTCTGCCCGAACAACACCCGGCGCTCTTCCTCGGTGCGGTTGACCGGCTGGCCGAAATTCGGATTGACCTCTTTGGCCAGCGCGTAGGCGCGCTCGGTCGCGGGCCGCGCGCGGATGGTTTCTAGCCAGCGCTTCAGATGCGGGAAGTCGTCGATGTTTTGTTCCTGGTTCTTGTAGGGCACGATCCAGGGATAGCTCGCCATGTCGGCGATCGAGTAATCACCGGCGATGAATTCGCGGTCGGCGAGGCGCTTGTTGAGCACGCCATAGAGCCGGTTGGTCTCGTTCACATAGCGGTCGATCGCGTATTTGATTTTTTCCTGGGCGTAGTTGCGGAAATGATGGTTCTGGCCGGCCATCGGCCCGAGCCCGCCCATCTGCCAGAACGTCCACTGGATCGCATCATAGCGGCCATAGAGACCTGATGGCAGGAACTTTCCGGTCTTCTCGGCGAGATAGAGCAGCATCGCGCCGGACTCGAACACCGAGATCGGTTTGCCGCCGCCCTTCGGCTCATGATCGATCATCGCCGGAATCCGGTTGTTCGGCGCGATCGCCAGAAACTCCGGCTTGAACTGTTCGCCCTTGCCGATCTGCACCGGGAAGATCTTGTACTTCAGCCCGGTCTCTTCGAGGAACATCGTGATCTTGTGGCCGTTCGGCGTGGTCCAGTAATGAAGGTCGATCATTGGCACGGTCCCGCGTTAAGGAGATTGCACGCATCGCAAAAAGGATGCGGATGCATGAATGTGGTCGGGTCACGCCGTGAAGTCAATGGAATTGGTCCCGCGCGAGCGAATGTGATGACTTCCCGCACGCGCGCGAAACGATCAATTCGCCCGGCCGTGCTCCCGCAGGAAATTCTTGCCGCCTTCGGTAATCGCGACGCGCACGCCGAGGCCGGCCACGTGCTGGCGTGCGACATAGCCGCGATCGACCGCATCTTCCCAGATCGTCAGCCGCGGGCATGAGGTGCGCCAGGTCTCGATCACGTCGGCATAAAGCCGCGGCTCGCGCCCTACCCATTCGACGAGATCGAGCACCAGTGCGTCGGTCGTCTCCGTCATCGGGCCCTCCGTCGTTCGAAATGCCGTCGCTATCAAAATGCCATCGCGCTGGAGCGCGTGACCAGGAGCCAGCCGCCATAGAGGATGTAATAGCTGGCCACCGTGGTGATCAATCGTCCGGCCCAGGTGCGGAACTGCGCGTCGCTCATCGCTTCCAGGATGCGCCGCGCCAGCGTGGTGCCGAGCATCGAGGCTGCAATGGCAACCGCCGCCAGCACCGGATCGAGCGACGCGGCCTGATCGATGATGCCGCCGAAATAGACCAGCTTGACGAGATGGCTCGCGACCTGGCAGGTCGCCTTGGTGGCCACGATCTCGCGGCGGTCGAACTTGCCGCCGAGGAAGAACGTATCCATCAGCGGACCCGATACGCCGGTCATCAGCATCAGGCCCATGCAGATGAAGCCGTAGAAACTGCCCTGCCAGATGCTGTCGGGGTTCGGCTTCAAATTCGCCGGCATCAGCCGCGCCATGAACGGCGTGACCCCGAGCAAGAGCAGCGCGATCGGCTTGTCCGGCACGTAGCGGGTCAGCGACCAGAGCCCGAGCGCCAGCGCGCAGCCGATCAGATAGACCGCGACCGGCCGCCAACGGATATGCGCGCGCCACAGGAAGGCGCGCCAGCCATTGGACGCCATCTGCGTGATCGCATGCAGCACCATCGCCGTCGGCAGCGGCATCAGGGCCAGCAGCACGCCGATCAGGATCATGCCACCGGCCATGCCGAACAGGCCCGACAGGAAAGCTGTCGCGACCATCAGCAAACCCAGAGCTGCGATCAAAAGCGGCGTCATCTTGAATCTCCGAACGTACTTCTGCCGCGCTTGGACGGCGCGTGCAAACTGAGTTATCTTGCCCTGGCATCAGTTTTCCTGAGGGTTCGAATGCGGCGGCTGCTCTTCCTCAACGGCATCAAGGCGTTCGAGGCTGCGGCGCGGAGCGGCAGCTTTGCGGCGGCAGGTAGCGAGCTCAACGTATCGGCGGCGGCGGTCAGCCGAATGGTGCATCTTCTGGAAGACCGGCTCGGGGTGGCGCTGTTCGAGCGCAAGGCCAACCGCCTGGTGACGACGGCGGCCGGGCGCGCCTATCAGAGCGGGCTGACGCCGATCTTCGACGCGCTGGCGAGCCTGACCGCGCAGGTCACGGCGCCTTCCACCGTCCGCGTGCTGACGATCGGCGTCGGGCCGACCTTTGCAATGCGCTGGCTGATCCCGCGGCTGGCGGATTTTCACAAGCAGGAACCCAACATCGATGTGCGCATCACCACCGGCGGCGCGGCCGCCCCGTTCGGCGAGGACTGGAGCTGCGGCATCCAGCTCGGCGACGGCGAATGGCCGGGGCTGATCGCCGAGCCGCTGTTCGCGGCCGACCTGCTGCCGGTCTGCGCGCCCCGCCTTGCCAGCTCGCTCAAGCGGCCCGGCGATCTGAAGGGGCCGACGCTGCTGCGCGTTGCGCATTCGGCCGATGATTGGCCGTCATGGCTGAAGGCGGCCGGCGTCGCCCGCGTCAGCGCGCGCGGCCCGCAATTTCAATTCTATGGCCAGGCGCTGCAGGCCGCGGTCGACGGCCTCGGCATCGCGATGGGCATCCGCCCCTATATCGACGACGACCTCGCCGCCGGCCGGCTGGTGGCGCCGTTTGCGCTGAGCGTGCCCAAGGGCATGCGTTGGTATCTGGTCTATCGCGAATACAGCACCGGCCAGCGCGACTTTGTCGCGTTCCGGCGCTGGATCATCCGCGCAGCGGCCGAGCCAGCCGCCCGCCGCAAGGGCCCACGCCATGCCAATTGAACGCATCGATACGCTTGTGATCGGCGGCGGCCAGGCCGGGCTCGTGATGAGCTACCGGCTGAAACAGCGCGGCATTATGCACCTCGTGCTGGAGCGGGCGCGCATTGCGGAGCGCTGGCGCAGCGAACGCTGGGACGGGCTGAAATTCCAGTTTCCGAACTGGTCGGTGCGGCTGCCGGATTTTGCGTTTCCGCACAGCGATCCCGATGCGTTCGCCACATCAGGCGAGATCGTCACATTCATCGACGCCTTTGCCGAATTCATCGCGCCGCCGATCCGCTGCGGCGTCGAGGTGACCCGTTTGAAACGCGGCAACGCCGGCTTTATCGCCGAATGCACGGATGGCACCATCGAGGCCAGCAACGTCGTGATCGCGACCGGGCCCTATCAGCAGCCGCTGGTGCCGGATCTGTTGCGCGATCATCCGGTGTTTCAGGTCCATGCCAGCGCTTACCGGAATCCGGGCCAGTTGCCACCGGGCGCCGTGCTGGTGGTTGGCGCAGGCGCGTCGGGCGCGCAGATCGCCGACGAACTGCATCGCGCCGGCCGCCGCGTCTTTCTTGCGGTCGGCCAGCACACCCGCATGCCGCGCCGTTACCGCGGACAGGATTTGACCTGGTGGTTCGGCGCCCTTCGCCTGTTCGACATGACGGCGGAGCAGCGCGGCCCGATCCGGGTCAATCCGTCGATCACGGGCGCCTATGGCGGCTACACCATCGACTTCCGCAAGTTTGCCGCCGACGGCATCACGCTGCTGGGCAGGGTTTTGGCGGCGCGCGACGGCGTACTCGAGATTGCCCCGGGCCTCGCCGAAAGCCTTGCGACCGGCGATGCCTATTACGCAGGCTTCCTCGACATGCTGGACGCGCATGTCGAACAGCACGGCCTCCATCTGCCCGCTGACCCCGCCGCCCGTAATGTGCTGGCCGATCCGCCAAGCGTCACCGAACCGGTCCGCCGCCTCGACCTCGGTAAGGAAGACATCCATGCGGTGGTCTGGGCCACCGGTTACGGCGTCGATTTCAGCTGGATCGACCTACCGGTCCGGGATCACAGCGGGGAACCGGTCCATCGGGGTGGCGTGTCAGAGGTGCCGGGGCTCTATTTCCTCGGCCTGCCGTATCTGTCGAAACTGTATTCTGCCTTCCTGTCGGGAGTCGGCGACGATGCCGCCGTGCTCGCCGATCACATTGCCGCCCGCCGCTGAAGTTCCGCCGTTCCATCCGGAAAATCACGGCGAGATGTGAACCGGTTCACACCGGTTTTTCGGAAAGCATGATCTGCTCTTGGTGGGACATTCCGGGAGACACGCCATGATTTACGGCGGCTTTGAAATTCAGTCGTTCGAAGCGGGGAGAGGGCAATGGCACGCCAGGATACAACGAGCCGATCTCGCGCCGGTCGTCATCGATGGCTTGTCGTTTCCGACGCTCGAAGTCGGCTTTGCATGGTCCGATCCGGAAGCGGCGATCGCGGATGCGAAAGCCCATATCGACCACAACCGGCAGCGCTACACGGCGGCGGCGTCGGTCTGAAGCAGGCGGCTGTGATGACGCAAGCCGAACCCGAACCGGCGAAGCCATCGTCCAAGGTGATGTCGAACTGCCCGCAATGCAGCGCCTCCCTCGCCGTGCTGCGCATCATCCCCGGCAAGGCCGGCGCCGAATACTGGACCATGCGCTGCACGAAGTGCGGCGGCATCCATCTCGACATCGTCAAGGCCGATTCGCCTGCCGCGACGGGTGCGGATTCCAGTGACGTCTTCGCCTGACGCTGACATCTGCTGACATTGGAACGGCCTGAATCGGCCGTCCAAACAACACCGGCTTTGCCCTTTTTTCGCGCGCCGATTGGCCCCATATTCGCCCCATGGCGAAGAAACCCGACTCCCCAAAAAAATCAGGCAAAACCCCGAAATCCAAAGCGCACCGGCCGGAAGTTCAGCCGATCGGGCCCGCTTTGGCGGAACTGCTCAATCCCGCGATCAACCGCGGCGATGCCGGCATGGGCTCGGGCACCGGCCTGCAGCCGCCGCCGGATAATTCTAAGGACCGCCGTTCCGGCGGCGAAGCCGCCGTGCATCGCGCGCGATCGTCGACGCCGAAGAATTTTCCGCCGAGTTCCGCCGATCCCTATCCGCAACCGCTGCGCCCGAATCCTCAGCCGCCGGGCGCCCGAAGCAATCCGGAAGGCCTCGACGAAGCCCCGCAAGCCAACTACGGCACCTCCGCCACGATCCCGACGCTCGATCCGGAACTGGCAAAACAATTCGGCTTCACCACCGAAGAGGAAGACGCCGCCGCGCTGGCGCGGCCGCCGCGCAACAAGATGGAGGCGCTCGGCGTCCAGGCCACCGCCGATGCGCTGGAAGATCTGATCCGCGAGGGCCGCCCCGAATTCAAGGGCGAAGGCGGCGGCGTGAAGGTCTGGACGCCGCACCGCCCGCCCCGCCCGGAGAAATCCGAAGGTGGCGTGCGCTTCGAGATCAAGTCCGAATACGAGCCCAAGGGCGACCAGCCCACCGCGATCAAGGAATTGGTCGAGGGCATCCAGCGCAACGACCGCACCCAGGTGCTGCTCGGCGTCACCGGTTCCGGCAAGACCTACACCATGGCCAAGGTGATCGAGGCGACGCAGCGCCCCGCCATCATCCTGGCGCCGAACAAGACGCTGGCGGCGCAGCTCTATGGCGAGTTCAAGAGCTTCTTCCCCGACAACGCCGTGGAATATTTCGTCAGCTATTACGACTACTACCAGCCCGAAGCCTATGTGCCGCGCACCGACACCTACATAGAAAAGGACTCCTCGATCAACGAGCAGATCGACCGCATGCGCCACTCGGCGACGCGCGCGCTGCTGGAGCGCGACGACGTCATCATCGTCGCGTCCGTGTCGTGCATCTACGGTATCGGCTCGGTCGAGACCTATACCGCGATGACGTTTGCGCTGAAGAAGAACGAGCGAATCGACCAGCGGCAACTGATCGCCGACCTCGTCGCGCTGCAATACAAGCGCACCCAGGCCGATTTTACCCGCGGCACCTTTCGCGTGCGCGGCGACGTCATCGACATTTTCCCGGCGCACTATGAAGACCGCGCCTGGCGCGTGAACCTGTTCGGCGACACCGTCGAAAATATCGAAGAGTTCGATCCGCTCACCGGCCACAAGCAGGACGACCTCGAATTCATCAAGATCTACGCCAATTCGCACTATGTGACGCCGCGGCCGACACTGGTGCAGGCGATCAAGTCGATCAAGTCTGAACTGAAGCTGCGGCTCGACCAGCTCAACAACCAGGGCCGGCTGCTGGAAGCGCAGCGGCTGGAGCAGCGGACGACGTTCGATCTCGAAATGATGGAAGCCACCGGAAGCTGCGCCGGCATCGAGAACTACTCGCGCTACCTCACCGGCCGCCGCCCCGGCGAGCCGCCGCCGACGCTGTTCGAATACGTTCCCGACAACGCGCTTGTCTTCGCCGACGAAAGCCACGTCACTGTTCCCCAGATCGGCGCCATGTTCAAAGGCGATTTTCGGCGCAAGGCGACGCTGGCCGAATACGGTTTCCGGCTGCCCTCCTGCATGGACAACCGCCCGCTGCGCTTCGAGGAGTGGGACATGATGCGCCCGCAATCGGTCGCGGTGTCGGCGACGCCATCAGGCTGGGAGCTGAACGAAAGCGGCGGCGTGTTCGTCGAACAGGTGATCCGACCCACCGGCCTGATCGATCCGCCGGTCAACATCCGCCCGGCGCGCACGCAGGTCGACGATCTCGTCGGCGAAGTCCGCGCCACCGCGCAGGCCGGTTATCGCAGCCTGATCACGGTGCTGACAAAGCGCATGGCGGAAGACCTCACCGAATATCTGCACGAGCAGGGCATTCGCGTGCGCTACATGCACTCTGATATCGACACCATCGAACGCATCGAGATCATCCGCGACTTGCGGCTCGGCGCATTCGACGCGCTGGTCGGCATCAACCTGCTGCGCGAGGGCCTCGACATTCCCGAATGCGCGCTGGTCGCGATCCTCGACGCCGACAAGGAAGGCTTTTTGCGCAGCGAGACCTCGCTGATCCAGACCATCGGCCGCGCCGCGCGCAACGTCGACGGCAAGGTGATCCTCTACGCCGACCAGATGACCGGCTCGATGGAGCGCGCCATCGCCGAAACCGACCGCCGCCGCGAGAAGCAGGTCGAATATAACACCGCCAACGGCATCACGCCCGAAAGCATCAAGAAATCCATCGGCGACATCATGAACAGCGTCTACGAGCGCGACCATGTGCTGGTGGAAATCGGCGACGGCGGCATGGCCGACGACGTCATCTCAATCGGCCACAATTTCGAGACCGTGCTGAACGACCTCGAAACAAGAATGCGCGAAGCCGCCGCCGATTTGAACTTCGAGGAAGCCGCCCGCCTCCGCGACGAAGTCAAACGCCTCCGCGCCACGGAGCTCGCGGTAGTCGACGATCCCACCATCAAGCAGCGTGGTGTAGCGGCAAAGGCCGGTGCTTACGCAGGCATGAAGAAGTACGGCGACTCCGCGAATTTGCCGGCCAGCGCCTCGAAGAAGCGCGGCTTCGGAATGCGCGGCGGCAGCGGTGCCTCTTCCCCCTCGCCCCGTTCTTCACGGGGAGAGGGTCGGGGTGAGGGGCAATCCGCGGGGGGTGCCAGCGGCTCCACCTCCAAAGTCCACAAACCCCACCTGGACGAAATGCACGGCCCGGAATCCCTGCCCTACCGCCCCAGCGGCACCAAACCGCGCAAGCCCGACATCGGCGGCAACACCAAAATCTTCCAGCCCACCGACTCGCGCCAGTCGGGGCCGGAGTTCGGGCCAGCGCCGCGTTCCAGTGGGGGCGCGCCGGGGCATCGGGGCGGGTGGAAGAAGAGGTAGCGATCAGCCATTAAAGTCGTCATTCCGGAAGCCGCGAAGCGGCTGTCCGGAATCCATACTCCCGATCGTGGTCATGGATTCCGGGTTCGATGCTCCGCATCGCCCCGGAATGACGGTGAGACAGTTCACCCTGCGCTCAACATCGCCACCGCCAGCAGCGACAGCATCACCGTGCTCGTGAGCAGTTGCAGCGAGGCCATCGGCTGGGTGCGCCAGCGCAGCACCTTCTCCGAGAAAGACAGGCTGGCATCGAAGAACAGCGGCTCGTAACTGGCCTTGAACAGTTTTGGGTATTTCGGGGCGAGCCAGGGCACGATCAGCGCGTGGAAGAACGAGGCCATCACGACGAAGATCACGGCGCCACGGGGAGGACTGACGATCTGGGCACTGCCGGCCAATTTCAGCAGCATCGCCGCAGCCGCATAGGTCGGCATGGCCTGCAGCAAAGCGGTCAGCGTCATGCCTTCGAACCGGTTGAGGCTGGGGGATTTCGGCGCAGTGATGGCGTTCATGGCGGCGGCTCCTGTGGTCCTGTTGGGGACGTTGAAGCCGCCAGACTAGGTTGTCGCGCAGAGGCGTGACGTGATGCGCGTCACGCATTCAGCCGTCATTCCGGGGCGTCGCGAAAGCGACGAACCCGGAATCTCGAGATTCCCCGATGCGCAATTGCGCATCTGAGGTTCGCTTCGCGCCCCGGAATGACAGTCACCCCGACCGTCGATTACTCGTGTTCTGCGTCATATTCCCGTGGTCGCCCTGTTCATTGATGTTGTTCTTCTCGTCGTCGCGATGGCCCTTGGTGGTATCGACGGGCACCTTCGGCGTGCTGCCGGGGCCCTTGGGGCTCTGGTTCTCCTCGGGAACGGGCGTAATGGTTTTCTCAAGCGGTTTGGTCATCAGATTCTCCATTGCATAGCAGGAGAAACGCGGGACAGGCCGTACTCGTTCCCGGCGTGAACGCGTCCCAGCCTTGCGCCGACCAAGCCAACATGAACTAATTGTTCCCGCCGACTGAAACCGTGATCCGCCCGATGCCGAAATCGTTTCCTGCCATCGTCGCGCTGGCCATTGCCGGCGCCTGCCTGCTCGCCAGCCCGGCTCGCGCCGACGATGCCGACCGCGCGCTGCTGTCGACGTTTTGCGACGCCGCCGATATCGAGGGATCGACCTGCAAGCGGGCGAAGAATTATCCGGATGCGGGAGACCGCGAATGCGACGTCAAGCTGACCGCCGATCGCCATCGCGGCCGGTTCATCGCCGCGGGCAACCCGCTGCTGGTGGTCAATTACGAGAGCGGATGCGAGCCGCACGCGACCGATAATGGCGGCGCCGTCGTGTTCGAGCAGATCGGCGGCAAGACCATCTTCAGGAGGTTTCAGCCGGGTTCGCAGGTCAATGACTGCATCACCCTGGCGAGGAGCGCGCAGCAGGATCGGCTGATGTGCATCACCGGCCATATCGGCCAGGGCAATCTGGAAACCGGCGTCGCCGAGTTCGTGTTCACCCAGGACTACAGCAGGAACGTCAGCATTTCGCCGGATTTTCTGGTCACCGCGGTGGATTCCATTCGCGCCTATGGCGCCAACGTCGTCACCTGCAAGGAGCGTTCGAAATATTTCGAGGTCTCGGACATCAAGGCCGGGCCGCGGCCGCAGACCGTGACCGTGACGGTTCGCCATCCCGACGCGGCAACGATCGGCAAGGCCTGCCGCAAGGGGTTTTCCAAACCGAAGGAAGTCTTTGGCAGGCTCTCGCGCGGCGAGGCCTATGTGCCTGAAGGCTACGAGAAGCGCGGCAAGTTCATCATCGATCTCGTCACGCGCAAGGTGACGCCGCAGTGAGGCACACTGTCCGAGTTACGTCGTCCCGGCCTTGAGCCGGGACCCATACGCCGCGGCAGACATTGTTTGCAGAAGGTCTCTAACGCCAGCGCTCTAACCGATGGGCCGCGGCGTATGGGTCCCCGCTCAAGGCCGGGACGACGATTACAGTAGCGAACAGCTGCGGCAAAACGGCACGACGGGCAAATCACTTCTGTTTTACGGAAATCATGTCAAGCATAAAATTTCTGTAAATCAAAAATATTCTTGTTGCCGTCCGACCCAAATCAGTGCGCATCTAATCGCCATCCCGTCCTATCAAGAGGGGCGTCGGCCGTCGTCATGACGAGGGGCGGGTCGCGGTGGACGCTGAGGTTGCGATTGACGGTCGTGGCTGAAGCGTACGGCGAAAGCGTGTGGTCCTGGCGCCCGTAACGGCGTTAAGTCCTGCGGGAGCCAACGCTTCCGAGGGGCGACGGTGGCAATAGAGGCCGTCTCACCGGGGAGAGCGCGTCATAAGCCGTAAAGCCATTGCGCAGGGAATGTCGGATGTTCTCCGCTGCCCTGTATGCTCGTGTGCGCACTTCCTTGTGCACATTGCACACGAGACCGCGGGTGCAGCGCGCATCCGGCATTCCCTGCGCCCTCTGATTTCGAGGGGGGCGGAAGAATTCCTGCAAACCTCGGGCGCATCGCGCCGCGAGAATGCGAAGCTATATCCGCGTCGTCCCGGCCTTGAGCCGGGACCCATAACCACAGGGAGAAGTTTTGCGAACGGTCTCTGCTACTGAGCTTCATCGAGAGATCACGCGGTATGGGTCCCAGGTCAAGCCCGGGACGACGAATCACGACGTCGCTCCGCAATAGCTGCGTCGTCCAGGCTGTTTGAAATTCGAATCCAGCTTCACAGCACCGGGCAGGACAAGCGTAGGCTGACCAGCCCCAGCTCAAGGTAGTGAACCGGTTCCGGACTGGCGACGTCAGACTTTGTGCCTGCTTTTGCGGATCGGCCGCCGTGTTATGGCGATAGGAACCGACCGTTGCGAGCCAGGTTGAATATCGGCGGAGAAAGACGATGACCGCGGACCTGCATCGGCAGCGCCTACTGAATTTCCTCGACGTCTACTATGCCGGCGACATCGAGGGCGCGCTGGCGCGCTGCACCGACGATGTCGAATTCGTCGCCAACGCCCCGGTCGACCTGCTTCCCCACATGGGTCATCGCCGGGGCACGGAAGCGATGCGCGAAATGTGGACCACCGTTCACGCCCGCTATTCGGAGATGCGCTGTGAGGTGCCGATACTGGTCGCCGAGGGCGACAGGGTGGCGGCGAACATCCGGGTGTTCTTCCGCAAGCGCAGCAATCAGCGGATGGTGCAGTTCGACATCGCGGCGTTTTATACCTTCCGCGACGGCCGCATCGCCCAGATCCGCGAGATCATCGACACCTTCGACATGGTCGAGCAGGTGCTGGAGCGCGACGTCAGCGCGATCCTGAGGAACGATAAGCCGGAGTAGAGCCGGCCTTTGGCCCTGGCCCTTCGGCCTATTTCCGCCGCGACATTGAACCTCACCGCCCCGGCGGCGACACACCACAAGGCTTTTTCCGGGGCAAAAGAACATATGAAGATCGCATTGCTGGCTCTGCTTGGTTTGGCGTTGGGCGCGCTGGGAGGTGCAGCGCTTGGAATCGGGGCCGGGCTGGCCTGGGTCGAAATCTTTAAAGTCACGAGTTTTGAAGGCTATAACGGCATGCTGGTGTTCTTCACCTTCATGCCGCTGGGCGCCGCGATCGGCGGCATCGCGGGCGCTTTACTGTTCGGCGTGATCGCGTTCAAGGACGCCGAGATCGCCATCGAGCGCGAGCCGGCGCGCCGCCGGGAGCGGTAAAAACGGGCGCCAGGGCGGTAAAAACACGGCGCATCCCGCATTTGTGCAATGCAGAAACGTCGGTTGTATTTTGGCGAAAAACGCCTATTGTTAGTGTACGAATGAATTTAGCGACTGGCACGGCGTCGACGCGGACGCCCCTGGACCGTTGCCGTTTGAAATCAGTTTCAAGGACCAATTCAAATGACAGAGCATAGTCTCTGGCGTTTTTCGCGCGCGTTGCATCGTGCGATCAATGAACGCCAGCCCGCCGATCTCGAAGCCCTGCTCGACGAGGATGTCGATTGGGCGATCTATGGCCCGATCGACATGTTTCCGTTCTTCGGCTCGCGCCGGGGCAAGGCGGCCGTGATCGAGGTAGTCAGGCAGATCGCCGAGAACATCCGCGTCCATCGCTTCGACCGCGAGTCGATCATGCTGGGGGTCGATTCCGCCGCCTCGATGATGCGCTATTCGCTGACCGCGCTGGATTCCAACAAGCCGATCAGCCTGCGGATTGCGCATTTCGCGCAGTTCAAGGCCGGCCAGCTGACCAACCTGCGCGTGCTGGTCGATACCTTCGACCTGGTCGAACAGGCGGTGGGTTATCCCATCCATCTGCCGCGAATGGCGGTCTAACCCACAATCCCCTTCGTCATGGCCGGCCCGAAGCGCGTCTTCGCGCCAGAGGTCGCGGGGACCCACGTCCTCTTCACCAGCCCCTGGAGACGTGGTTGCGACACCAGCGTGACGCGCGCTTCGCGCTTGATCGAGCAGCGAAGCAGCGCCGGCGCTGACGGCCCGGACATGACGGAATGCGAGGGCGCGCAAATGCGCCCTCGCCATAATTTCGCACCACCGCCGACGCATTCTCAGCCTGATTTGGAATGCGGGCGGGTTATGACTTCCACGACACGATTTGGCTGGATAAGGCTGCCGTTGCTGGTGGCCGGCTTCAGTCTGGCTGCGGTACTGGCCGTGGCGGCGCAAACGCCGCCCGCTGATGAAGATACCGAGGAGCCGGCGGAGGAAGCGGCCGACGTCGCGGCGGCGCCTGACGTCGCAGCGGCGCCGGATGTCAATGACCCCGATATCATGAAGGATATCGACGTCTCCAAGCTCGACTGGAGCCAGCTCGATCTCGATGCCGCGCCCCTGACCGGGCCTGCCGCAAAAACCCGCGCCGCGTCGAAAGCCGCAGCCGCGACCGGCGCGGATACGGCCTGGTTGGCGAACGAAAAGGCAAACGGCAGCTCCGCCGTGTCGGTGAGGCAATCGCTGACCCCGTTCTGGGATGCGCGGATCGGCGCCGACATGACGGTTGCCCGGCAAAGCACGCTGACGGCCCAGGAATTGCTGTCGGAAAAACTCGCCAATGGCGGCAGCCTGCCGCAATCGTCCGGCACCGCATGGGCCGCGATCACAGCGCCGGGTGTCGGCTCGATCTGGGACAAGACCTCAGTCGAAGCCCGCGTCGATCCCGGGGCGGACCAGGGCAAGCTCGGCACCTCCTTGAGCAAATCGCTGCCAATCGGCGAGCAATATTCGCTCACGCTGCACAACGGCTACAATCTGATCCAGCAGGGCATCGTTCCGGTGCCCGGCATCATCAGCCATCCAACCCGCAGCTATGAGACCGACCAGTCGGCGCGACTGAGCATCGCCGACACCGGCACCAGCTTCATGGCCGGCCAGACGCTGTCGACCTCGGACGACAAATGGCTGCGCAAGGTCGGCGCCGAACAAAAACTGTTCGACGGCGTCACCATCTCGGGTTCCGTCGGCGAGACCCCGTCGGGCGTCGTTAACAAGAGTTTTGGCGCAGGCTTCAAGCGCAGCTGGTAAGCCCCTGCAGTTCTTCGCCAATCCTTTTCAGAATGATGCAGCATTGCCGCATATTGGCCCAGATGCGGTCAAATTCCACCCTACTGATAGGAACGCTTCACTTCGTCGTGCGGGGGACGTCCGCGCTCGCTTTTCGCGAAACAGAGGAATGGCCGATGAACGCTACCAATCGAACCGAACAAATTGAATCAACTGAGGATGTCGTCGACAGCAACCTCGCTGCGGTGTCGGAAGTCGAGGCCGGGATCCGCGACTTCGTCCGCAACGATATCGCCTATCTGCGCCGTCCGCCTGCCGGTGCCGCGGAAACTGTGCCGCTCGATGCCAGCGCGGAAGCCACCGTCAACAACGTCAACTCGCTGATCCAGCGCGTCGCCGGAACCTCGCTTGCTGAAATCGAGAAGCTGATTTCGGAACTCGAGAGCCTGCGCGATCTCTTGCATGCCGAAGGTCAGCGCGTTCAGCGCGAAATCTCCGGCTATGCGCAGCTCAGCCAGGCGGCGATGAAGTCGACGCGCATGATTGCCGACAACGTCACGCAGTGGAAGCGCGCCGCCGACGGGCTGCGCAACAGCTGATCCGGGATCTTTTACTGATTCCAGACCGTTGCAAAAATCCTACACCCGCCGTCTTCTTCAACAGAAGGCGGCGGTTTCGTTTGATATGTGACTGTTTTGAACTTTATAAGCGGCGCGTCGGGATCAAGGGACGGATGCCCAACGGTAGGCAAACTTCCAGGGATACGAGATGCAAAACGGTCAGCCCAACAACACCCATCCACTGCCGCATTCGGCACATGGCATGGGCACGCTCATGGTCCGGTTCGTCGGACTGCTGACGGTTGCGGTGGTGCTGATGACGCTGATCTGGAACAGCTGACCGGCGACGGGCGACCACAGTCGCCTAGTTCCAAGGGCTGGTAAGTGCTGGTATGATCCAGCGCCATGGTTAGCAAAGCCTGACCTTATTCGACGGACGACGTGCTCTCGAGCGTGTAGCCGCCATCGGCATAACCCTTCACCACCATCGCAGTCGTCAGCATCACGCAAAGCGTGACGGTAGCGAAAATAAAGCCGACAAGTTTCAGGTGACTGCGATCTGCCATGGACGTGCCCTCGGTACTTCCCCTAGGTCTCATATGGCAGGCAGAAAGTTCAAAATGTGTTAGCAAATAAATTGCTTCGCAGAATGGTAAACTGCGCCCGGACCAAGACACGGTTCGCTAAGCATACCGGCTCGGGTCAAGAACCCGCATTCCGCCGCGGCACGAACGCGGTGGCCAAGAACGAGTACACCTGTTCGCCGCGCTGGTTGGCGCCGGTATTGCGGGCCTGCAGGATGCCCCATTCGGGACGCTTCTCCGACGTACGCTTGGTTTCGACGACACTCGAAAAACTGACGGTGTCACCGGCCAATACCGGCCTGATCCAGCGCAGTTCGCGAAAGCCGGGCGACGGTCCCCAGACCGCAACTTCCTCGCCGCGCGCAAGGGCCTCCCGCGTCAGGCGCTGGCCGTCGGCGACCAAGAGCTTCATGCAGACCGAGCCGACATGCCATCCTGACGCCGCCAACCCGCCGAACAGCGATTGGCGTCCCGCCTCCTCGTCGAGGTGAAACGCCTGCGGATCGAACTGCGCGGCGAATTGCTTGATCAGCTCGGCGGTGAAGGTGAACGATCCGAGCTCACGCCGCGAACCGATTTCAATGTCCTCAAAGAAACGCATCGAAGATCCTATTCCGCCGCGGCATCGGCGCGACGACGCACGATGATCGGCGACACCATCTCGCACAGCGTCACGCCGGCGGCGTTCTTGACCACGCCCTTGAACGTCACGATGCCGGTCTCGCGACGGCTGCGCGAGACTCGCGCCTCCGCGACCTCGATATCGAGCGTCAGATCATCGCCCGGCCGCAGAGGTGAGAGCCAGCGCATCTCGTTGACTCCAGGCGAGCCCATCGACGCGGTGCGGCCGATGAAGCCGTCGAACATCATCCGCATCATGAGCGAGCAAAGATGCCAGCCCGACCCGGAGAGGCCCTTCAGCATCGACTTGGCTGCGGCCGCTTCGTCCAGATGCATCGGCTGCGGGTCGTACTCCGCAGCGTAAGCCAGGATCTCCTCGCGCGTGACGTGGCGCGGTCCGAACGTACCGAAATGGCCGGGTTTGAAATCTTCGAAGGTGAGCGTTGTCATGAGGGGATTTTACAGTGCGGAAGCCCGATTGTGGCCGTTATTTGCAGCAATCTCAACCCGCCCACCCGCATGGCTCGTGCCCGACGGGGCGAACACCGTCGCAACCGGTGCCCGCCTTCGGCTTGCTCGGGACCGCATTCGGAGCTAGGCCCTGTGCTCTCAGGAGCAAAGCTGGACGCGAATCACTTTCGACTTGCCGGGAGAACCACCGATGTTCGATTTTCAGGATCTGTTTCAGTGGGACCGTTTTATCACGCCCACGATCATCAAGACCTTTTACTGGCTGGTGATCGGCCTGATCGTGCTGTTCGGCATATCCGGCATTTTCTCAGGCCTCGCCGCGATGGCGATCAGCCCGTTCGGCGGATTCATCGTGCTGCTGTCCTCGATCGCCAGCGTCGTGGTCGGCGTGGTGTTCTCACGCATCGCCGCAGAATTCATCCTGATCGTATTCCGCATCAACGAGCACCTCGGCGCGATCCGCGACCAGGGCCAGACGCATTAGGATCTCTCAAGTATTGAACCTGAAATGCATGACGTCGCCGTCAGCGACGACGTATTCCTTGCCTTCCAGCCGCAGCTTGCCGGCATCGCGCGCGCCGGCTTCGCCACCCAGCGCGACATAGTCGGCATAGGCGATCGTCTCGGCGCGGATAAAGCCCTTTTCGAAATCGGTATGGATCACGCCGGCCGCCGCAGGCCCCTTGGTGCCGCGGTTGATGGTCCAGGCGCGGGCCTCCTTCGGCCCGACGGTGAAATAGGTGATCAGGTCGAGCAGCTGGTAGCCGGCGCGGATCAGCCGGTCGAGACCGGCCTCCTCGAGGCCGAGCGTATCGAGGAACTCGGCACGCTCCTCGCGTGACAGCGTCGCGATCTCGGATTCGATCTTGGCCGAAATCGCCACCGCGACCGCGCCCTCTTTCCTGGCGTGGTCGAACACCGCTTTGGAGAAGCTGTTGCCGTCCTTGGCCGAGCCTTCCTCGACGTTGCAGACATAGAGCACCGGCTTGGACGTCAGCAGGCCGAGCATGCCAAAGGCTCGCTCTTCTTCCGCCTTGCGTTCGAGGAACCGCGCCGGCTTGCCGTCGCGCAGCAGCACCAGCGCGCGGTTGACGAGGTCGAGCTGTTCCTTGGCGTCCTTGTCGTTGCCCTTGGCCTTCTTGGTGAGGTTGTCGACGCGCTTTTCGAGGCTGTCGAGATCGGCCAGCATCAGCTCGGTCTCGATGGTCTCGATATCCGCCAGTGGCGCGATCTTGCCTTCGACATGGGTAATGTCGGAATCCTCAAAGCAGCGCACTACATGCGCCACCGCGTCGACCTCGCGGATGGTGGCGAGAAACTGGTTGCCGAGGCCCTCGCCCTTGGAGGCACCGCGCACCAGGCCCGCGATATCGACGAAGGTCAGCCGCGTCGGGATGATCTGCGCTGATTTGGCGATCTCCGACAGCTTGTCGAGCCTGGGATCAGGCACCGCCACCTCGCCAACATTCGGCTCAATGGTGCAGAACGGATAATTCGCCGCCTGCGCCGCGGCAGTCTCGGTCAGCGCGTTGAACAGCGTCGACTTGCCGACATTGGGCAGGCCTACGATACCGCATTTGAATCCCATGACGTGTCCTGAAGTCTGTTGCTGGCGGTCGGCGGCGCGTTACACAGCGCCGTCATCGCCCTTGTCTAAAAATCCCTTGGCTTGCAGCGCCAGGTGCACCTTGTTCTGAAACGCCGAAGCACGCTCGGTCGCGAGCAAGCCGGCATTGTCGGCGACCGCCTCGCACAGCGCCTCGACCCAGGGCCGATCGCTCTTGGCGAAATCCGACAGCACGTGGCTGTGTACCAGCTCCTTGACGCCGGGATGACCGATCCCGAGCCGCACCCGGCGATAGTCGTTGCCGATATGCGAGGAGATCGAGCGCAACCCGTTATGGCCGGCAATGCCGCCACCGACCTTGACGCGCACTTTCGCCGGCGGCAGTTCGAGCTCGTCCTGAAACACGATGATCTCACCGACCCCGAGCTTGAAAAAGTTCGCGGCTTCCTGCACCGCGCGCCCGGACTCGTTCATGTAGGTCGTGGGCTTGAGCAGGACCACGCGCTCGCGTTCAAGCGTGCCTTCCGACGTCTCGCCCTGAAAACGGCGGCGCCATGGTGCGAAACCATGACGCCGCGCAATTTCATCGACGACCGCGAAACCGATATTATGCCGGTTGTTCGCGTACTTCGTGCCGGGATTACCGAGGCCGACAAACAGGCGCATGACGCGGCATCCCGCGTTCGCTTACTTCTTCTTGTCGCCGCCAGGCGCCTTGGCGCCAGCCGCGGGCGCCTTCGCACCCGCCGCCGGAGCAGCAGCACCCGCTGCGGGCGCAGCAGCCGCACCCGCCGCCGGAGCAGCACCCGGAGCCGCAGCACCGCCAGCAGCAGCCGCCGCAGCCGCCTTGAGTTCTTCGGCGTAGCCGGACGGCGGCACGATGGTCACCAGCGTCGCGTCTTCACGCGACAGCGACTTGACGCCGGCGGGCAGCTTGATGTCGGACAGATGCAGCGAATGGCTGATTTCCAGCGCGCCGGCATCGGCCTCGACATACTGCGGAATGTTGTCGACCGAGCATTCGAGATCGATGGTGTGGGTGACGATGTTGACCGTGCCGCCACGCTTGACGCCCGGCGAGGTTTCGCCGTTCACCACATGCAGGGGAACGCTGACGCGGATGGTGGCGCCTTCACCGAGCCGCATGAAGTCGACATGCAGCGGGAAGTCGCGCACCGGATCGAGATGGAAGTCGCGTGGAATCACGCGGTGCTTCTTGCCCTCGAGATCGATGTCGTAAATCGTGGTCAGGAACCGGCCGGCCAGAATGCGCTGGCGCAGTTCGGCATCGTCGACCGAGATGGTCACGGGGGGCTGGTTGTTGCCATAGATCACTCCGGGAACTCTCCCGGCGCGACGCTCTGCCCGGGCGGCCCCCTTGCCGCTCTGCGGACGCGCGGTCGCCTTCAATTCCTTGACGGTCGCCATCGTGTTAAGTCCTTGTTTTCTAAAAAGTTAAAGGCCGCAACGCGGCCCGGTAGCGTCCGACAGCAAGCCTCCAGGGGTGCGGGGGCTGCGGACGTGGCGGGCTTTTAGCCCCAAAGCGTCAAAATGACAAGGAAATCAGGGGATTTTTCTGCCCCTGCCGTTTCCGGGAGAAAGGGCCGATCGGCTACCCGTTCGACCTTCAGCTGGTCGCCGGCTGAGAACCCCCGAGCCTGGCTTCCAGCGCTTCGATGCGGGCCTTCAGCGCCTCGTTCTCCTCGCGCGCCAGCCGGGCCATGTCCTTGACCGCATCAAACTCCTCGCGCTTGACGAGGTCGAGGTCGCGCAGGATGCGTTCGGCCTGGTTGCGAACGACCGCATCGACCTCGCGCTTGACGCCCTGGGCGGCGCCGGCAGCGTCGTTCATCAAACGGCCGATCTCGTCGAAAAACCGATTGTTGGTCTGGGTCATCTCTAGACGCTCCGGTCGCTGCAACTGCATCTGCTTATACCAAGACAATGGCGATCCCGGAGGCGCGGTTCAAGAGTGCCGTTCAACGCCAAGGTGAAGTCCGTTCGCCTTGTCATGCTCACCTTTCCTTGCAATCGTGGCGGGCGACCATCCCCACGGCCCCCAATCAGAAACAGACGCGCCCATGATCGACCAGCAGATCGACATCCAGACCAAGGACGGCAAGACCACCACTTTCATCACCCATCCCGAGCGCGGCGGACCGTTTCCCGTCATCCTGTTCTACATGGACGCGCCGGCGATCCGCGAGGAACTGCGGGACATGGCGCGTCGGCTCGCAACCTCAGGCTATTACGTGATGCTGCCCAATATGTATTACCGCTCCGGCGTGATGGAACTGGGGCCGATTCCGCCGGACCCGGAGGCGCCCGAGCGCAAGCGGATGTTCGAGTTCATGGCCTCGATCAATATTCCGATGGTGATGGAGGACACCAAGGCCCTGCTCGCCTATGCCGCGACTCAAAAGGCCGCGAACACCGCTATCGTCGGTACCGTCGGCTACTGCATGAGCGGCCGCTACGCGGTCAACGCGGCGACACGTTTTCCGGATCAGGTGAAAGCCGCAGCCTCGATCTACGGCACGCATCTGGCGACCGACCAGCCGGACAGCCCGCATATTGCCGCCGGCAAGACCAAGGCCGAATTGTATTTCGCCTGCGCTGAAACCGACATCTACGCGCCGGCTGAAATCATCGAGCAGCTGAAGCAGGGCATGAACGGATCGAACAACGAG
This sequence comes from Bradyrhizobium sp. AUGA SZCCT0158, assembly GCF_018130065.1. Lineage (GTDB taxonomy): Bacteria > Pseudomonadota > Alphaproteobacteria > Rhizobiales > Xanthobacteraceae > Bradyrhizobium. Next base: position 295,808 of record NZ_JAFCME010000008.1, read on the forward strand.
GTCGAGATCTATCCCGGCACCCATCACGGCTTCGCCTTCCCGAAGCGGCCGGTCTATCACCGCGACGCCGCCGAGCGGCATTGGGAACGGCTGCTGGCGCTCTATCGCCGCAACCTCGCCACCTGATCGCAAGGTTCCGATGTAAGGGTCCCCGCCGATTTTCGGCGTGGCCTATGCCGTCTACACCAAAGCCCTGTGAGCCCAATGCCTTTCCTCACCATCGACTTTCCCGTCTTCAATCCGATCGCCTTCTCGATCGGATGGTTCGCGATCCGCTGGTATGCGCTGGCCTATATCGGCGGCATCGTGCTGGGATGGATTTATGCGCGGTCGCTGGTCAAAAATGAGAGATTATGGGGTGGGCCGGCGCCGATCACGCTGGTGCAGCTCGATGATTTCATCCTTTGGGTCACGATCGGCATCATCGTCGGCGGCCGCACCGGCTACGTGCTGTTCTACAATCCCGCCTATTTTGCGCAGCACCCGGCCGAGATTCTCGAATTGTGGAACGGCGGCATGTCCTTTCATGGCGGCTTCCTCGGCTGCGTCGCCGCGGTGATGCTGTTCTGCCGCAAACACGGCATCTCGATCCTGTCGCTTGGCGACATCACCACCGGCGTCGGGCCGATCGGATTGTTCCTCGGGCGGCTCGCCAACTTCATCAACAGCGAGTTGTGGGGCCGGCCGGCCGATTCCAGCGTGCCGTGGAGGATGGTGTTCCCAAATGGCGGACCGCTGCCGCGCCACCCCAGCCAGCTCTATGAGGCGGCGCTCGAGGGCATCCTGCTGTTTACGATCTTGGCGGTCATGATTCGGATGGGTGCCCTGAAACGGCCGGGCCTGATCCTCGGCAGTTTCATCGCGATCTACGCAATTGCCCGAATAGTAAGCGAGTTCTTCCGTGAGCCGGACCCTCAGCTTGGATTTTTGTGGGGCGGGCTGACTATGGGTATGCTGTTGTCAGTGCCGATGATCATCGCCGGAGCCATCCTGATGGTGATGGCATGGCGCAAGGCGCCGGAGCATTCGCAGAAGTCAATTTAACGCAAGGCAGGCCGTGACCGAACTTTCGCCGCTGCAGTCCGAGATCAGGAAGCTGATCCAATCGTCAGGCCCGATGCCGGTCTGGCGGTACATGGAATTGTGCCTGATGCATCCCGAGCACGGCTACTACGTGTCGCGCGATCCGCTCGGCCGCGAGGGCGACTTCACCACCGCGCCCGAGGTAAGCCAGATGTTCGGCGAACTGCTCGGATTGTGGGCCGCTTCGGTCTGGAGGGCGATCGGCTCGCCGCCGGCGCTGCGGCTGGTCGAACTCGGGCCCGGCCGCGGCACCATGATGGCGGACGCGCTGCGCGCGTTGCGGGTGCTGCCGCCGCTCTATCAGTCGCTGAGCACGCACCTCGTCGAGATCAATCCGGTGCTGCGCGAGAAGCAGCGCGCGACGCTGTCGGGCGTGCGCAATCTCAGCTGGCACGACAGCATCGACGACGTGCCCGAGGGCCCTGCGGTCATTTTCGCCAACGAATATTTCGACGTGCTGCCGATCCACCAGGTGGTGAAGCGCGAGACCGGCTGGCACGAGCGCGTGGTCAAGCTCGACGACGGCGGCAAGCTGGTATTCGCGGCCGCCGACGAGCCGACGCCCCGCTTCGAGGTGCTGCTGCCGCCGCTGGTGCGGGCCGCCCCGGTCGGCGCCGTGTTCGAATGGCGGCCCGACGCCGAGATCATGAAGATCGCCAGGCGCGTGCGCGAACAGGACGGCGCGGCGCTGATCATCGATTACGGCCATCTGCGCAGCGACGCCGGCGACACCTTCCAGGCCATCGCCCGCCACAGCTTCGCCGATCCCCTGAAGAATCCAGGACAGGCCGACGTGACCGCCCATGTCGATTTCCAGGCGCTGGTGCGCGCCGCCGAAGATATGGGCGCGCGCACCCACGGCCCGGTGACGCAGGGCGAGTTCCTCAAGCGGCTCGGCATCGAGACCCGCGCGTTGACGCTGATGGGCAAGACCACGCCGGAAGTATCCGCCGATATTTCCAATGCGCTGAAGCGGCTGACCGATAGCGGCCGCGGCGGCATGGGTTCGATGTTCAAGGTGCTGGCGATCACCGAGCCGCATCTCACCTCGGTGGCGGGCCTGTCCGACGAACAGGCCGCTGCCGACGAAGAGGCGTCATGACCTACGGATCGTCGTTGCTTTCGGCCATTCCGGGCTTGCGCCACGCTTTCTTCAGCCGCGAGGGCGGCGTATCCGGCGGGATTTACGAGGGCCTCAATGGCGGCCTCGGGTCGAACGATGATGCCGCCCACGTCGCGGAAAATCGCCGCCGGATGGCCGAGCAGATGGGCGTCGCACCGGATCGCCTTGTCAGCCTGCATCAGATCCATTCGCCCGACGCCGTGGTGGCGACCGGGCCATGGACCGGGGACAAGCCGCGCGGCGACGCCCTGGTCACCCGCACCGAAGGCCTTGCGATCGGCGTCACCGCAGCCGATTGCGGGCCGATCCTGTTCGTCGATCCCACGGCGCGCGTGATCGGCGCGGCCCATGCCGGCTGGAAGGGGGCGCTGACCGGAATCATCGAATCCACCGTGGATGCGATGGAAAGGCTCGGCGCCGACCGCAGCGGCACGGTCGCGGCGATCGGCCCTCTGATCCGCCAGCACTCCTACGAAGTCGGCGGCGAATTCGTCGAGCGTTTTCTGGATGCCGACGCCGGCAATGCCGCCTACTTCATTGCTTCGGAGCGCGCCGGGCATTCGATGTTCGACCTTGTCGGCTACATCCGGATGCGGCTGGAAAATGCCGGCGTCCTGATGATCGATGACATCGGCGTCGACACCTATTCCGACGAACGCTTCTACAGCTACCGCCGCTCGGTGCATCGCAAAGAGCCGGATTACGGAAGGCATGTTCACGCCATCGCCTTGGAACCGTGATTGGGTTTGAACCATTGCTGTGGCTCCCCTGCCCTAGACCTTAATGCTTTTTAACGATATCGGGGGGCAATGAGGGACCTCATCCCAACCTCCTGCCTGCGAGCCCCGCGCGCGATGATCGCCGCGGCGCTGCTCGCCGTTTCGTGTGCGCTCGGCGGCTGCGCCGGTGGCGGCGCGGCGAGCGGATCGTTCGCGATGGCGACCAGCAGCGCTGGCGGCGGCTCGACCGTGGCGTTCGAATCGATCGACGGCCCGCCGCCGCACGTCTTCGACCGCATGGTCGGGGTCATCGACAGCGAATCGAAACTGCGGAACCTGCAGATCGTCTCGCGCGAGGGCGGCGCTTCCTACCGCGTGCGCAGCTATCTCTCGGCGCAGGTGGTGCGCGGCAAGACCATGATCGCCTGGGTCTGGGACGTCTACGACAACAACCAGCAGCGCGCGCTGCGGCTGTCCGGCGAGGAACCGGCGGGCAAGGCCGGACGCGACGCCTGGGCCGCCGCCGACGATCTCGTGCTGCGGAAAATCGCGCAGGCCGGCCTTAGCGGCCTCAGCGGCATGATCAACGGCGCGCCGGAAGCACCGCAGCCCGCGCCAGCCCCCTCGCCCGGCCTCCGCGGCTCCGCAGTCGCGAGCATGGAGCAGATCCCACCCGCCGAGGGTGCAATCGGTGTCGCCGCGCTCGGCTTCAGCAGCCATTAAGCCTACCCCGTAAAGTCCCGTATCGGCTCATTTTTAACCGGGAAAACAGCCGCGACGGGTTGCCAGCCGCGCCACCTGCCTGATATCTCCTCGCGCATCGAAACCCGCCGGGCTACAGGTATCCGAGATGCTGAACGTCGTATCCAGCAAGGCGCGGGGAGAGGCCTCGATGTCCGCCAAGAACGGCTCCATCAAGCTGGTCGCCGGCAATTCGAACCCTGCTTTGGCGAAGGCCATCGCCGAAGGGCTGAATCTGCCGCTGACCAAGGCCAGCGTCCGCCGCTTTGCCGATAACGAAATCTTCGTCGAGGTGCTCGAGAACGTGCGCGGCTCGGACGCGTTCATCATCCAGTCGACGTCGTTTCCGGCCAACGACCATCTGATGGAATTGCTGATCATCACCGATGCGCTGCGCCGCTCGTCCGCGCGCCGCATCACGGCGGTGATCCCCTATTTCGGCTACGCCAGGCAGGACCGCAAGGTCGGCTCGCGCGCGCCGATTTCGGCCAAGCTGGTGGCCAATCTGATCACGCATGCCGGCATCGATCGCGTCATGACGCTCGACCTGCATGCCGGCCAGATCCAGGGCTTCTTCGACATCCCGACCGACAATCTCTACGCCTCGCCGCTGATGGTGCGCGACATCAAGGAGCGCTTCGACCTCGCCAATGTGATGGTGGTGTCGCCCGACGTCGGCGGCGTGGTGCGCGCCCGCGGCCTCTCCAAGCGGATCAACGCGCCGCTCGCCATCATCGACAAGCGCCGCGAACGCGCCGGCGAATCCGAAGTCATGAACGTGATCGGCGACTGCGCCGGTTATACCTGCATCCTGATCGACGACATCGTCGATTCCGGCGGCACGCTGGTGAACGCGGCCGACGCCCTGATCGCCAACGGCGCCAAGGAAGTCTACGCCTACATCTCCCATGGCGTGCTGTCGGGCGGCGCCGCCGCGCGCATCGCCGGCTCCAAGCTGAAAGAGCTCGTCATCACCGACTCGATCCTGCCGACGGAAGCGGTCAACAAAGCCGCCAACATCCGCACGCTCTCGATCGCGCCGCTGATCGCCGAAGCCATCGGCCGCACCGCGGCGGAAGAGTCGGTTTCGAGTTTGTTTGATTGAGGGGCGGCGTCGCCGCGTCATTGCGAGCACCGGGTCGCGCGAATGCGCGCCCAATGACAGGCTCCGCAAAGCAATCCATTCTCTCTTGCGTGGCGGCATGGATGCTTCGCTGCGCTCGCAATGACGGGGATGGTGTAGCTCCAACTAGAGCTGTCATCCCCGCGGAGGCGGGGATCCAGTACCCCGCGGCCTATCGGTTCAATCATGAGCGTCTCTGGAATACTGGATCACCCGCATGCGCGGGTGATGACAGCTGGATATGAGTTCGCATTCTCGCGACGCATTGCGCCCGAGGTTTGCTGGAAACTCCCGCCCTCTCATCGAGAGGGCGCAGGGAAGACCGGGTGCGCGCTGCACCCGCGGTCTCGCGTGCGGTTAGCACAAGAAATGCTGCACACGAGCATACAGGGCAGCGGAGAACACCCGGCCTTCCCTGCGCAATGGCTTTACGGCTTATGCCGTGCTCTCCCCGGAGACGAGTTCTTGGTTTGACTCCGTCGCTGCCGTTCCCGCTTGCGCTTCTCCGACAGCTTGACGCCTGCAACGGGCGCCAGGACCACACGGTTTTGCCGTACGCTTATCCACGCCATCGTCGCAGCGCAAACCAGCGTCCACCGCAACCCGCCCAACGTCCGTGACGACGGCCGACGCCCTTCTGACCAGGACGGGATGGCGATAGATGCGCACTGATTTGGGTCGGCCGACAACAGAAATATTTTTGATTTACGGAAATTTTCTACTTGACACGATTTCTGAAACTCAGAACTGATTTGCCCGACGGGTTGATTTGTCGCACCCCGCATCTCACCACGCGTACCGCACCACGCCCTTGCCGGCGTAGCTGCGCGTCACGTTGGAGAACTCGCCTTCGAAGGTGGCGGCCGTCGACCAGCCGTTCATCCATTTGGTTTCGGCAGAAGCCGTGACGAGCGCGGAGTTGGCAGCTTGCGCCGCGCCGTTGACGAAGAAGCTGGCGCCCGGCAGCGTCTGGAACGTCGCCCCGATGCCGCGGTCGGGATTGAAATCATGCGCCCATGCCACGCGGCCGCGCAGCGTCAGGATCGCGGCCTGCATGGCGAACGATTTGTCGGTGCGCAGACCGAGTTCGCTGCGGGTATCGGTCACGCTCTTCGCACCATAAGCGAGGGCAAACGTGTTGGTGCCGGAGATGACGCCTTCCGCATAGGCCGGCAGTTCGAACGTCGTGAACTGGCCTGCCGCGTACGGCGTGAAGCCGATCCCGCCGATGACGGGGGCTACGAAGCGATAGCCGCCTTCGACACGGCCCGACCAGGCATTGGCGTTGAACCGCGCGCGCAACTGATCGATGCCAGCGATGGTGACGGTGCGATCGGTGGTGACATCCTGCCAGCCATAGGCCAGCGCGCCGGAGAGGTAGGCAGCTCCAACATTGTGCCGGATGAACGCACCGGCCTGAAACAGGTCGGAACGCCCGTTGCCGTTGTTGGCGACGCTGAAATTGGTGCCGCCGCCGGCCAGCGAGAAGCCGGCGATGGTGAACGGCGAAAAGCGATAGTCGGCACCGATGGCGGTGCCATAGATCCGCGACGTCGCCGTATTGGAGCCGGCCACGGTATTGCCGTCGGTGGTCTGCGAGCCGCCGAAGCCGGCCGCCCACACGCTCCAGCGCTGCTGGAACGGCACCATTGGCGGCGCCTTGGTGTAGATCGCCGCCAGCGCGTCATTCGGATTGCGCTTCTTCGCGGCATAGGCCAGCGCTTCCTCATCGGCGAAACCGAATGCGTTGCCGCCGGCGGTTGCCGCGTCACCGCGCCCCGCAATGAACGGGTCCATCATCACGCCCATGAACTGGTTCATGGCGTTGAACGTGGCCTGCTGCGATCCCGTCGCGGTCTCGCCCGAGACCTGGGACAGCGCATTGGCGAGGCCAGTTCCGGTCAGCGCGAAGAGCGCGTTGAAGCCCGCCGGCATATTGGTGCCGGCGATGAGTGCGTTGTCGATTCCGGCCGCGACGTTCTTCTGGTTGATGTTGGCGTTGGCCGGCAGATTCGGCGACAGCAGGCCGGGATCAACCGTCAGCAACACGTCGTTGCCGACATAGCTCAGCCGCACGTTGCGCGCGAAACTGTTGGCCGTGAGAAAGTCTACCGTGGAAAAGCTGCCGTTGACGGTGCCCGCGTTCAGAATGGTGTAGGTGGTGGTTGCGGCGACGCGCGCCAATGGATCGACCGTGACCTTGCCGGCAAGATTGGCGGTGCCGGTCACGACGGTTTTGTCAGACGACGGGCCCGATATCTGCACCAGATAGGTCGATGCCGCCGTCATCGTCAGGCTGCCGCTGACCGTCAGCGTACCGATCGAATTGCCGGGCGCCAGCGTGCCGCCGTTGATGTTGGTGTTGCCGACCACGCCGGCGCCGCCGAGCGTGCCGCCGGCGTTCACGGTGACGCCGCTTGCCGAGGTGATATCGCCATTGACGCTCAGCGTGCCGCCATTGACCGTAACCGGGCCGGCAAAGCTGCTGGTGCCGGTCAACGTCCAGTTCGACGCGTCGATCTTGTTGAAGATGCCGAAACCCTGATACTGCGCCGCGGGACCAATCTGCGACACATCGAAAGTTGCAGCGCCGGTGCCGCCGAGTTGGAACGTGTCGTTGCCGGTGCCGAGCACGTTGCCCGTGATCACCGAGCCCGGTGCCAGCGTCAGCGTGTTGCCGCTGCCGCCGAACGTCACGGCTGTCCCGAGGGTGCCGATGATCGCGCCCGCATTGACGAGCGTCGTCGAGTCCGAGGCCGTGATGCCGCTTGCTCCCCGGATGGTGCCGTTGTTGGTGATGATATTGTTCGTGCCAGTGACCTCGATCCCGATGAACTGGTCGCCGAGCACGGACGCGCCGGCACTGATGTTGATGGTGGCACCGCCCGTCCCGGCCGCAATGGCCTGGATTCCCGGCACCAGAAAGCCGGCCGCGCTGCCGCTGACGGTGCCGGCCGCGACGTTTACGGTGATGCGGCCGTCCGCCACGCTTGCAAAGATCCCGCCACCCTGCGGACCGGTGACGTCTTGCGATACGGTGACGGTGACGTTGCCGATGCCGCTGGCGGTCCCAAGGATGCCGTAGGTCAGGCCGGAGACGGTGCCGGTGGGCGCGATCACGACGTTACCGTTGCCGCCGGAGGCGACGGCGCTGATGCCGCCATTGCCGGATGAGCTCACATTGCCGGTGCCGCTCACATTGACGTTGCCGCCGCCGAAAGCCGCGGCCTCGATGCCGGTGCCGGTCGCGGTCACGGTGCCGGAGCGCGTGACGGTGACGCTGCCGGTATTGTTGGTTTGGGTGATCTCCGCGAAGATACCGACACCGCCCAAGGCGTTGACGTCGCCGGATCCGCCCACCGTGACAGAGCCGTTGGTGCCGGCGAGGTTGTTGACCTGTTGCGCTGCGATGGCGTTGCCCGCCGTGCTTGAAACGAGGCTGCCGCCGGTGACGGTGATGTTGCCGGTGCCGAAATGGATGGCGTTGATGCCCAACGCGCCGCCTGTGACGTTGCCAGAACGGTCGATCAGGATGTTGGACGCGTTCGTCGCCGCGTTGATGTCGGCATGAATTCCAATTCCGCCAACGGCCGCGCCGGTGCCGCTGATCGTGATGCCGCCGGCGGTACCAGCATGGACGACCGAGATGCCGAGCGCCGCGCCGATCGCAGTGCCGCTGCCGTTGACCAGTACTGCGCCGCTGCCCGCAGGTTTAAACACCGAGATGCCTGAATTGGTCGTGCTCTGCACCGTCGCGTTACTGGTGACCGTAATGTTTCCGGCCGCGCCGCCGTTCGAGTTTAGCGACACCGCATCGTCCCCCGTCACGGTGACCGCAGCATTTCCCGAATAGGTGATCGCGCCGTTGCCGACGAGCGCGACGCCGGCACCGGCCGTGTTGGTGATCCCGAAGGTCGTGTCGTTGTGATTGAAGGTCAGGGTGCCCGGCGCCGATAGACTCACGCCGGCGCCACCGGTATCGATCTTGCCGCCCACATTGTTGTTGACCACCGTGGTGCCGGCGAAGTCCGTAGAGAGCGCGCCGGCGGTCGCCTGGTTACCGGCATCGCAAGTCACACTGCCGGTATTCTCGCCGAGGCAGGCCGCGAGCGCGCGCTGCGGATAGCCCACAATGGCGGCGATGAACGCGCCGGTGAAAGCGGTGCCGGCCAACAGCGCGGTGCGGCGACGCGGAGCAGAACGTGTCGTGCATTCAGAGAATTGCGCGCTGTTCGAGGCCCTGACGAACTCCGAGGAATGCATTTCAAATTTCCTAGCAAACGCCTGGGCCAGCTTCTTACTAAGCATAGGGATTCCAGAGCAGGAAGCGTCTCGGTGTACGAGCAACAGCTGGCCCCGACGATTGTGAAGACTAGTGGCATATCGGCCACCAGAACCCGCGCTGGGCATCATCGTAACCAATGAGGCCGACGAATTTTGGGAGGGACGACTGCGGCAAATCCCATCATCGTTATCGAGCAGGCAATCCAGCAGCCGAATCACCGGATGTCCGATGCCTACCACGCATACCGCACCACGCCCTTGCCGGCGTAGCTGCGCGTCACGTTAGAGAACTCGCCTTCGAAGGTGGCGGCCGTGGACCAGCCATTCATCCACTTCGTTTCGGCCGAAGCCGTAACGAGCGCGGAGTCGGCGGCCTGCGCCGCGCCGTTGACGAAGAAACTGGCGCCCGGCAGCGTCTGGAACGTCACCCCGATGCCGCGGTCGGGGTTGAAGTCATGCGCCCATGCGACGCGGCCACGCAGCGTCAGGATCGCGGCCTGCATGGCGAACGATTTGTCGGTGCGCAGACCGAGTTCGCTGCGGGTATCGGTCACGCTCTTCGCACCATAAGCGAGGGCAAACGTGTTGGTGCCGGAGATGACGCCTTCCGCATACGCCGGCAGTTCGAACGTCGTGAACTGGCCTGCGGCGTACGGCGTGAAGCCGATCCCGCCGATGACGGGGGCTACGAAGCGATAGCCGCCTTCGACACGGCCCGACCAGGCATTGGCGTTGAACCGCGCGCGCAGTTGATCAATGCCGGCGATGGTGACGGTGCGATCGGTGGTGACGTCCTGCCAGCCATAGGCCAGCGCGCCGGACAAATAGGCAGCTCCAACATTGTGCCGGATGAACGCACCGGCCTGAAACAGGTCGGAACGCCCGTTGCCGTTGTTGGCGACGCTGAAATTGGTGCCGCCGCCGGCCAGCGAGAATCCGGCGATGGTGAACGGCGAAAAGCGATAGTCGGCACCGATGGCGGTGCCATAGATCCGCGACGTCGCCGTATTGGAGCCGGCCACGGTATTGCCGTCGGTGGTCTGCGAGCCGCCGAAGCCGGCCGCCCACACGCTCCAGCGCTGCTGGAACGGCACCATTGGCGGCGCCTTGGTGTAGATCGCCGCCAGCGCGTCATTCGGATTGCGCTTCTTCGCGGCATAGGCCAGCGCTTCCTCATCGGCGAAACCG
>NZ_JAFCME010000009.1 GCF_018130065.1 Bradyrhizobium sp. AUGA SZCCT0158
TGAGAGGGCGCAGGGAATGCCGGGTGCGCGCTGCACCCGCGGTCTCGTGTGCGAATAGTGCAAAGAAAGCTGCACACGAGCATACAGGGCAGCGGAGGCACTCCGACATTCCCTGCGCAATGGCTTTACGGCTTATGCCGTGCTCTCCCCGGAGACGAGTTCTTGGTTGACTCCGTCACTGCCGTTTCCGCTCACGCTTCTCCGACAGCTTGACGCCTGCAACGGGCGCCAGGACCACACGGTTTTGCCGTACGCTTAATCCACGCCGTCGTCAGACGTGAACCAGGCGTCCACCGCGACCCGCCCCTCGTTGTGACGATGGCCAACGCGCCCCTCTGAGTGGGACGGGATGGCGAGAATGTGCCGGTGATTTGGGTGGAAGGAAAGCGAAATATTTTTGATTTTCGTAAATTTTCGACTTGACATGATTTCCGTAAATCAGAACTGATTTGCCCGTCGGGTTGATTTGTCGCACCCACCGCATCCATATCGTGGTTGCGCGCGAGGCGACTCAGTTCGCGGCGCGAAGGAACAGAGACAGGCATCCTCAGCCTACGCTGATTATTGCGCTGGACCGATAAGTCCATGCACATTTAGCAGGCTAATCGCATGGTGTCGGAAGCCCTAGATTGGGTCCATGCTTCATCACACAGCCATCACCGCTCGCGCGATGGTTGTTCTCTGCGCGGCGGGCCGCCGCCATGCTTCTTCGTAATTCAACGTGCGTGAACGCACGAAATCCCGACAACCACAGGAGATCATATGAAGGTTCTTGCCATGACACTTGCGTCACTGTCCTTATTTGCGTCATCCATGGCAGTAGCTGACCCGACCAAAGCGCGTGCTGATGTGGCGTCTGTAGCGCCTGCGCTTGAAAAATACCGGCAGGAAACGCTATTCGGCGATTTGTGGAAGCGTCCCGGCCTCAGCGTCCGTGATCGCAGTATCGCAACGCTTGCCGCACTGATTGCGCGCAATCAAACCACCGAGATGCCGGAGTATCTCAGCTTCGCGCTCGATAACGGCGTCAAGCCATCTGAAATCTCCGAAATCGTGACCCATCTGGCATTCTACGCGGGCTGGGGCAACGCGATGCAGGCGGTCGCGGTCGCCAGGGAAGTGTTTGCCGTTCGGAAAATCGCAACAGAGCAGCTTTCCCCGGCAATGCCAAAACTACTTGCCCTCAACGAAGCTGCCGAAGCGGATCGCGCGAAACGCGTTGGCGAGCTTTATGGCGCGGTCTTCCCGGGTGTTACGCAGTACACCACCGATGTCCTCTTCCGCGATCTGTGGCTGCGGCCGGGGCTTGCGCCGCGCGACCGGAGCCTTGTCACGATCAGCTCGCTGGTTGCCTCCGGACAGGTCGCCCAGCTCACCGGCCACGTCACCATAGGGATGAACAACGGGCTGACACAGGCCGAGATCGCAGAAGCCATGACGCATCTCGCCTTTTATGCGGGCTGGCCCAACGTGTTCTCTGCGATGCCGGTGGCCAAGGACGTGTTTGAAAAGCGAGCGCGCTGACGCGTTGCAAGAGAGCTGACATGACAACGAGAACAACTGCGCTGCTTGCGGCCGTCGCTTCCGTAGCGATCGGCACATTCGGAGCGGTCTTTGCTCAAACGCAAAGCCAGCCCAAGCGACCTGCCTTTTACATTTCCGAATTCGAGCTCAGCGATCCCGAAGGCATCAAACCCTACAGCCAGCAGGTAGAAGCGACGTTTGCGCCGTTTACTGGCCGCTATATCGTGCGCGGCGGACAAACCGCGTCCCTGGAAGGCGATCAGCCCAAACGCATTGTCATGATCGCCTTCGACAGCATGGCACTGGCACAAGCCTGGTATGACTCGCCGGCCTATCGTGCGATCAGGCCGATCCGTCTTCAATCGGCGAAATCCCGTGTCTATATCGTTGAGGGTGCGCCGGAGGTGCGATGAGCAAAGATACAAGCGCAGAAGCCTGCGTGCGCATCATCATTGGCGACACGTCGATTGAGGCAACCCTGGCCGACAGCGACGCGGCGCGGGATTTCGCATCCCTGTTGCCGCTCACGCTTTCCATGAACGATCTTTTCCGGCGCGAGAAGTTTGCAGCGTTGCCAAGGGCGATTTCCGAACGAGGCAAGCGCACACATGATTACGCGGTGGGGACCATTGGCTATTGGCCTCCCGGGCCGGACGTGGCGATCTTCTATCGCCATGATGGAGAACGCATTCCGGCGCCCGGCCTGATCGTTATTGGCAAGGTCAAGGCGGGAGTGGAAGCTCTCTCTGTGCGAGGCGCGATAAGTGCCACCATCAAACGGTCATGAGTGAAGCGTGTGGGAGGGGTGAACAATGAGCGTCAAGCAATCCCTGATCTTTGGTGTGACGGCCCTGCTGTTGGTGCTGTCGGGAGCGTCCGCCATGAGTGAGGAAAAATCAAAGCAACATATCCAGATCGCCGAAATCGTCGTCGATCCGGCCCAGCTCGATAGCTACAAATCTGCCGTGGCCGAACAGATCGAAGCCGCCATCCGGCTGGAGCCGGGTGTGCTTGTTCTCTATTCGGTATCCAACAAGGATAATCCCAGCCAGATCACGGTGTTCGAGATTTACCGGGACCGCGAAGCTTATCTTGCTCACCTGCAAGCACCTCACTTCCTGAAGTACAAGGCGACCGTCGAGAAGATGGTCAAATCGCTGAAGTTGATCCCGGTGGACCCGGTCGTGCTCGGCAGCCAGGCGAAGTAACAGGCGATGGCTTGCGACTCAGCTTCGGTGCCGTAACGCATCCACTACAAGGTTGAACGCTGCGGACGACTGTCGGCGGCTGGGATAGAACAGGTGATAACCCGAATATGGTTGGCACCAATCGCCAAGGACGCGCTTCAGGCGGCGGTTCGCCAGATACGCCTCCGCCATCTCTTCGGGAATGTAGGCCAGGCCGTGCCCCGCCAGAGCGGCATTCAGCGTTTGGATTGCGCCGTTGCAGGTCATTTGGCCGTCCACGCGCACCTTCAGCTCCCGGCCGCCTTTCTCAAACTCCCATGCGTACAACCCGCCATGTGAAGGAAGACGCAGATTGATGCAATTGTGGCTGATGAGATCCTGCGGTTTCTTCGGCTCGGGCCGCTTGCGGAAGTAAGACGGCGTTCCGACGACCGCCATGCGCAAATCCGGCCCGATGCGCACCGCGATCATGTCCTTGGCAACCTGCTCGCCGCTTCGTACGCCAGCATCGTAACCATCGGCAACGATATTGCTTAAGCCGTAGTCAACAACGATCTCGACTTTGATGTCGGGATACTTCGGTAGAAGCGAAGCGAGTTTTGGCAACAGGATCGCGTCGGCGGCATATTCCGTCGCGGTGATTCGGATGGTGCCAGCCGGCTTTTCACGCAACTCACGCACCGCTGAGAGCTCGGCGTCGATCTCTTCGAAGCGGGGACCAATGCTTTTCAGCAGGCGCTCACCTGCCTCTGTCGGGGCTACACTGCGGGTGGTGCGGGTAAGAAGCCGCACGCCAAGGCGCGCCTCAAGCTCGCGGATGGTGTGGCTGAGAGAGGATTGCGACACGCCCAACTGCAAGGCGGCCCTCGTGAAGCTGCGTTCCCTGCCAACGACCGAGAAGGCGAGAAGGTCATCGAGGTAGCCGCGCTGCATTTATCGCTCCTCATCATAAGTCCTTTCGGATTATAGCGGCTAGTCGAAAGACACGCACGGCTTATATCCGTGGACGAAACGACGCGTATTCGCGTGGCTGAGCGGGGATGAGCAAATGGAACGGGATTCAACCGGCTTGGAGTTAACGCGCAGGCATCTGCTTCGCCTCGTCGGCGGGTTGGCAGTGCTGGTCGGGTATCCGCCCGCCCTTGCTCAGCAGCCAATGCAGCAATCGATGGAAGGGAAAACGGCAATGAGGATTGAACGCAATGGTTCGCGCCCATCGACAAGAGGGGCGCAGGATTACTTCAGCGGTTCGGTCCGCGTCGAACCGGTCTTTCAAGTCGGTGATCCGATGCGCTTGAACGCCGGTAGCGTAACGTTCGAGCCCGGCGCGCGTACCGCATGGCATACGCATCCGCTCGGCCAAACCCTCATCATCACGGCCGGTCTCGGCTGGGTGCAAATCGAGGGCAGCCCGATCGAGGAAGTCCGGCCAGGTGACGTGGTGTGGTTTCCGCCCGGTGAGAAACACTGGCATGGCGCGACGCCCAACACCGCTATGACGCATATCGCGGTTCAGGAAGCTCTCAACGGCAAGAATGTCGATTGGATGGAAAAGGTGAGTGATGCGCAATACGGAAAATAGCGGTGCCAGGCACGTTGATCTTTGTGTCCCCGTGAAACGTAATCCGTGGGAGAAGCTTCAGGCGTTCTTCGATCGGTATCTCGTGGCCGGGGAAGCGCCAACCAAACGGAGGAGCCGCCGATGATCACAAGAGCACACCCCATGATCGTGGCGACCCTGGCAACGATCGTCGCCATCCTCGGACTGACAGGACCTCTCATGGCAAAGGAGCGCATTCTGATTTCCTCTGAGTGGGGCAAAGTCACTGCCGATCTGGCCGACAACGACGCTGCCAGATCGCTCGTCCGCATGTTGCCGGTTACGATCCAGATGCGCGATCATTTGCGCCAGGAGAAGACCGGCAATCTGCCTGCGCCCCTACAGGAGTCGGTGCGCCAAACACGGTTCTCCAAGGGGACGCTTGGGCTTTGGACTTCGGATCACTTCGTCATCTACTATAGCGATGGTCAGGTTCCTCAGCCCGGGATCATCATCCTTGGACAAGTGGCCGGCGACGTTTCGATGTTCGACCGACCCGGATCCGTCACTGTTCGGATTGAGCGTGCGCAATAGAAGCGGCCCTGCGAGGCTCGATGGGAGCGCGAACATACCGGCTATGTCTATCTCGGCGTTGGTACCCTTCAACAAGAAAGCGATTCATGCGACCCTACATCATCTGCCACATGAGCACGTCGATTGATGGACGCCTGCATCCCAGCCGATTCACCCGGGCGGCGCCGGGCATTTCGTGGGATGTTCTGCGCGCGTACCACGAAAAGATGCATGAACGCTTCGAGGCTGATGGATGGATCGTTGGCCGCAAAACCATGGGTGAAATGGCCAAGGGAGCCGAACGGAGCATTGCCGAAGCGTCGAAGGTGCCGCGTGAAGCGCATATCGCCGAACGCCATGGCCGCAAGCTCGCCGTCGCTATCGACCCATCGGGCCATGTCCACTACGGCAAGGACAATGTCGGCGGCGACCACGTCGTTGCGGTACTCGGTGAGCAGGTCTCCGACGCCTACCTCGCCGAACTTCGTGAAGATGGTGTTTCATATGTCTTCGCTGGCGAAAAAGGCGATGAGCTGTCACGGGCGATGGAGCAGCTGGCCTCGCTTTTCGGCGCCAGGAAGCTGCTGCTCGAAGGCGGTGGCAAGATCAATGGTGCATTCCTCAAGCACGGGCTTATCGACGAGTTCAGCACACTGATCTTTCCCGCGGTAGATGGCGTTGCCGGCACGCAAAGCATTGTCGATTACAGCGGGCCGGAGGGCGACCGTCCCGGTGCCGGGCAGGCGTTGCGGTTGACTCACTGCGAGGCGCTTGATGGCGGAATGGTCTGGCTACGTCACGCAGTGGAACGCGCGCCCGGGTAAGGGCCCCGCTCAGGATGCGCGGCAAAGCTTGTGCTTCAACTCGTAGGGTGGATTGATCCCAACGGGTCCGCGCAAAGCGCGGCCCGATGACAGGCTCCGCGGAGCAATCCATGCCTCGGCTTGAAGCAATATGGATTGCTTCGCTACGCTCGCAATGACGGAGAGAGGTCGCGCGAATGCGCGTCCGATGATATATTCCACGTAACCTACCGCCTGGTGAACGAAGATGGTGGGTTACGCTGCGCTAACCCACCCTACGAGTTTTGGCCCTTGATTCCGCTTCTCTCACGCGATTAGCTCCCGCCGAACGTCCGGGAGAATCACATGCCGCGCATTGTTGTTCTTGGTGCTGGATTTGCGGGGCTGTGGGCCGCTCTGGGTGCTGCGCGCAAGCGCGACGAGATCGGTGCGCCGGCGGCGGATGTCGAGATACTGGTCGTCGACCGCAACCCCTACCACAACGTCAGGGTTCGCAATTACGAGGTCGACATCGACGAAGCGGCGATACCGCTTGCCGAATTGCTCGACCCGGTTGGCGTCGAACACCGGGTTGCCGAGGTGCGGGCGGTCGATCCCGCCCGGCAGCAGGTGAGCGTCACCACGAATAGCGGCAGCGAGACCATCGACTACGACCGGCTGGTGCTGACGCTCGGCAGCCAGCTCGCGCGCCCCGCGATACCGGGGCTGGCGGCCTGTGGCTTCGATGTGGATAGTTATGCGGCGGCCGTCCGGCTCGAGGCGCATCTCGCCGCGTTGGGCGGGCAGGCGAGTGCCGAAGGCCGTGCCACGGTGGTCATCGTCGGCGCGGGCTTTACCGGCATCGAAGTCGCCACCGAGATGCCGGGCAAGCTTGAGAAGGCAGGTCTCACCGGCGAGCGGCGCATTATTCTCGTCGATCCCAATCCGGTGATTGGCGTGACGCTCGGAGAACAAGCGCGCCCGATCGTCAGTGAAGCGCTGGCGGCGCTCGGTGTGGAAACGCGGCTCAACGCAAGGGTCAGGGCGATCGATGCGAATACCGTCACGCTGAGCTCCGGCGAAGTCATCCCGACGCGGACGGTGGTGTGGTGCGGGGGAATGAGGGCAAGCCCGGTGGCTCAAACGATTGATGTCGAGCGCGATCGGCTTGGCCGCCTCCATGTGGATCAGTTCATGCGCCTCACCGGTGCGGCAAACATCTTTGCCGCCGGCGATGTGGCTTCCTGCGTCGTGGATGGCGAACATGCCACCGTGATGTCCTGCCAGTTCGCGAGGCCGATGGGCCGCTTTGCCGGAAACAACGTTGTCGCAGATCTGCTTGGGCAGCCGATGCTTGCCCTTGACATCGATTGGTATGTCACCGTGCTCGATCTCGGCGCCTGGGGCGCGCTGCATACCGTCGGATGGGATTGCCAGCTTCATGCCTCCGGCGCCGCCGCCAAGGCGACCAAGCAAATCATCAACCGGCAGCGGATCTATCCGCCGCGGAGCGGTGTAAGGGCGGATATTCTGGCTGCCGCCGCGCCGACGGTGCAGAAGCCGCCGGCCGTGCGCTAGCGCTTTCCTTCGATGGCGATCTCGACCAGATAAGGCCGATTTCCCGCCACAGCTCGCTCCATGACCGCGGCAATGTCACCGGCCTTTTCGACCCTGACGCCTTCGACGCCCATGCCGGCCGCCAGATGCACAAAATCGAGGTCCGGTCCCGTCAGGTCCATCTGCTGATAGGGATGCTGCGTGCCCGCCTCGAAGTTTTGACGCCAGACGTCCACATTGTGCTTGAGGATGCGATATTGCCGGTTTGAAAGAATGACAAACACGATCGCCAGCTTGTGGTGTGCCGCGGTCCATAGCGCCTGAATGCTGTACATCGCCGAGCCGTCGCCGGAGACGGCGACCACCGGGCGATCCGGCATCGCGACCTTCACCCCGATCGCACCGGAAAATCCCTGACCAATGCCGCCGCCGCGCCCGCCGAAATAATCACCGAAGCCGCGATAATCGAACGACCGCGCCAGGTCGAGACTGGCGGTGATGCTTTCATCCACGATGACGACATTGTCAGGCAGGCCGCGCCGGAGTTCGGCCGTCACCCGCGCCATCGAACTCGGCTCGCGGTTCCAGGCTTTCTCCAGCCGCGCCCGGTGCGCCTCCCGATCGCGGGCGCTCAACTCGGCCAGCGCCTGATTGCGGCGCGCTGCGGCGAGCTTGAATTCGGCGCTTTGCCGCGCGCTCACAATCCTTGCCAGCGAGGCGATGCTGGCCGCCATGTCGCCGATGATGCCGCCGTCGAGGCGGTGATTGAACGCCAGGCGCTCGGGCGATTCCTCGATCTGGACGACGACGGCGCCATCAGGGAAATGGCTGCCTTCCGCATACCAGATGTCCTCGAAGAACGGACCTCCCAGCAGCAAGACGAGATCGGCATCCGACAAGGCTTTGCGAACCTGCGCGGCGTCGGCCGGGAGCGATTGGCGGTAGTTCGGATGGCCGGTCGGAAACGGCGCATGGGCGCGCAACCCCTCGAACCATACCGGCGCACCGATCGCCTCCGCCAGTGCGACGAGCGCTTGGGAGGCCCCTGATCGGGCGACGTCATCGCCGGCAACGATGGTGGGCCGCCCTGATTTCAAAAGAAGCGAGGCGAATTCCTCGATCCCGGCAGGGTCCGGTTGTGACGAACGCCACAATTTATCTGGTGCGATCGCCTCGACGTCGGTTTCCTGCTCCAGCACGTTGATCGGAAGCGAGACGAAGACCGGTCCCCTGGGTGCATCGGTCGCAACCTTGAAGGCGCGGCGCAGCACGGGCGCGAGTTCATCCGCACGCTCCACCTGCACGCTCCATTTGGTGACCGGCGCCGCCATGGCGACGAGGTCGTGGCCCAGCACCGGGTTGGCCAGCCGCATGCGCGTATCCTGCTGGCCGGCGGTCACGACGACAGGCGAATTGGCCTTGAGCGCGCCGTAGATCGCGCCGATGGCATTGCCGAGGCCGGGAGCTACGTGGAGATTGGCAACCGAAGCGCGGCCGGTGGCCTGCGCATGGAAACTCGCCGCGCCGACCGCCACGCCCTCATGGAGGGACATGACATATTCGATCTGCGGATAGCTCACCAGACTGTCCAGCAACGGCGTTTCTGTCGTCCCGGGATTGCCGAAGATGTGGCTCACGCCATTCGACACCAGCGAATCCATCACTACACGCCGTCCGCGCATTACTTGCTTCCTTTCAGGTTCATTTTTTTGGACGATAACACGCCGGCAGCATCGTGAGCGAGCTCCCGGGCGCGCATGTGGGTTCCTCGCGGCGCGCTTGTTTTTGGAACTAACCTGGGTCAGGCTGGTTTCGTTTTCTCAACTGGAGAACGCACCGATGAAGCTGTTCGTGACGGCGTTCGCTGCTGCACTTGCAAGCAGCACCTTTGCGCTTGCTGACACCCCCGTGACACCGGCCGAGGCCGAGAAAATCAAGGCTGTCCTGGAAGGCCTTGGCTGCACGGGCGGCAAGATGGAAAAGGAAACCGAGGCCAGCAGCTATTTTGAAGTCGATGACGCCAAATGCAGGGATGGGCAGTACGACATCAAGCTCGACAAGGACTTCAAGCTGATCGCAATGACTCGCGACTAAGCTGGGACCAGTCCCGCAGCATGTAGGATGGGTTGAGCTCTTCGCGAAACCCATCATTTGCTGTCCGCGAAGAAAAGATGGGTTTCGCGAAGGGCTCAACCCATCCTACGTACTATCTCGCATCAAAGGCCAAGCGTGACCTCGGCCCAGCGCATCACCCTATCGCCGTTGAGAAACTCGATCACGCTGGGCTCGGTCGCCGCCGGCCGGTCGTGGCCGAGCACGGCGGTTGCGGCGATCATGTCGCAGCGTTCGTTGAAGACGACCGATATCGCGGTTTTGCCGGGCGGATTGCGGGCGTTGAGCGCGTAGGCGCGGCTGCGGCCTTTCATCCACGCAATGCTGACCGGACGACCGGCACCGAGCGGCGCAACGTCGCCGACGAGAACAAGATCGCCCATGCGGTCCAGATCTTCATCATCGGCGACGCCGGTCGTGCAATTGCAGAACCCGATCTTGGCACGCAGATAGAGGCTCACCTCGGCGCCGCAGTCAGCCGCCTTGCAGCGGAACGCCTTTCCCTTGCCCCACTGATCGATGGGGAATGGCCAGGCCACCTCGGTCCATACCGGCGCGGTCGCAGTTGCGGCGGCGTGCCGTGGCAGACCGGACCACGCCAACGCCGCCGCGAGTACGCACCCCAGCGAGGCTGCTGCGACGGCGATAGCTACCCTTTTCATTGCACCACCGTTCTGCTCGCTAGTTGCCGGCGAGATAGGTCTTTGCCGCCGCTACCTCGCGCCGCTCCGTGTCGGCGTTCGCCGCGAGCGCCATGAGCTGCTGATAGTTCTGCCGCGCCGCCGCCTTGTCACCGAGCGTGTCGGCCGCCTTGGCAGCCCCGGCGTAGCCCTGGAAGCGGTTCGGCTCCTTGGCCTTGGTGGCCTCGAATGCCACAAGCGCCTCCTTGGCCATGCCGCGATCGAGCAGCATGAAGCCATAGAGCTCGCGCGCCGGTGCCAGCGGACCTGGCGTCACCACATGTTTCTCGGTCAGGTCCTCGGCGTCCGCTGCCGCACTCATGGCCTTGAGAGCCTCGTCGTATTTGCCCTCCGAGTGAAGCACCCAGGCAACGGCGACCTGATGCTGGATGTCGACGATCTGCGACCAGTAATTATCCTTGGCGTCGCGCAATTTATCGCGCAATTCCGCGAGCTTCTGGACGTCGGCCTTGGCCGCTTCCGGCTTGCCGGAGCGCGCCGCGCCGATTGCGCGCGCGAAATGCGAGATCGCCATCGCGTAGTTCAGGCCGCTCGGCCTGACCGATAGTTGCGAGGCCGCGTCCCAGTCGCCGCGGTCGATCGCATAGCGGGCTGGCGAGGCCGCCAGCGCGTAGTCGGCGGCCGCGACCGTCGCCTTGAAGTCGGTCTCCTTGATCATGTCGTCTATGACGGCGCGCGCCTGCTGGTCCTGGGCGAGCTGAAGATGGGCATAAACCATGTAATCCTGCGCGTGCAGGTAGTTGCCCACGGACTTCTCGGACTTCGCGGCTTTCACGGAGGCGGCGTTGGAGGCGATCGATTCCTTCCAATAGCCGACGCGGGTGTAGATATGCGACGGCATGTGCTGGGCGTGCGGCGCGGCCGGCGCGATCTTGGCGTAGCGGTTGGCGGCGTCGAGGCCTTTTTGCGCGGTCGCCGGATAGTCGTAGAGGTGGATCAAATAGTGCGTCACGCCCGGATGCTGCGGCAGCCGTATCGACATCGGCTCCAGGATTGCGGCGCCCTTGGACTGCTGCGCGTAGGTCTTGTCCTTCAAATCCGCCGACGTGTTGAGCGTGATGGCGTAGGCAATCTGAGCCTCGTCATCGTCTGGATATTTCGCCGCGATGTCGGCCTGCTTGTCGCGCAGCGCGCGCATGCGCTGGGCATGGGGGATCGTTTCGTGGTCCGCATACATCACCATCATCGCATCGATGTAGTCGCGTTCGCGCTCGGTCTTGGCCCCGATCTCCTTCGCTTTGGTGATCGCGGCGAGGCCGGGCGCAAGATTCGGCCGCGGAATTGCGGCGTGCGGATTGTCCATCATCGTGAGCGCGATGCCCCAATAGGCCATGGCGCATGACGGATCAGCCTTGATGGCCTCCTCGAAGATCTCCTTGGCGTTGGTGTACCAGAACGAGTGCTGATATCGCATCGCGCGATCGAAGCGGCGCTGCGCAACATCGTTGCAGGATGTTTTGAAGTTCACGTTGCCGAGCTGCTGATCGACGTCGTCTTGCGCGGCGACCAGCGGCTGAGACGTTGAAAGCATAAGAGCCGCGACGGCGATACCGAATGGAGACTTCCGCATGGATTTCCTCCCCTGGCTCATCTGGCAAGAATGGCTGTACTATACGACTTTCATCCCTTTGCCGTAACACTTTGCCGTAACCACCGCATCATGGCAGCGCAATTGACCTTTCGGGCCCCCTCCCGGGCAATGGGCCTGGATGGGCCTCGGCGAGACGCTGTTGGGCTTCACTCGATCAGCTGATCCGCGAGCACAAGGATTGTCGGCGGGAATGTGAGCCCGAGCGTCCGGGCAACCCTGACGTTGACGATCAGCTCGAACCTCGTCGGCAACTGGATCGGCATCTCCGCCGGCTTCTGGCCCTTGAGAATGTTGTCGACATAGCTTGCAGCGCGACGGAACAGGTCGGCGAGATCGGCGCCATAGCTGAAAAGCGCGCCGGCCCGCGCGATTTCGGCATGTTCGCCGATCACGGCAATGCGCAGGTCTGCCGCGATCCGGCAGATGTCCGCCATCATGGCCACCGTCAGGAAATCGCGGATGACGATCATGGCTGTGCCGCCGTCGTCGGCGAGCTTCTTGATCTGCTCGGTGAGTTGCACGGCGGACGGCGCACTGAGCCCGAGGCGTACCGGCTCGATACCGGCGCTCCTTGCATCCGCCATGGTCTGCGAGCCCCAGGCGCTGAAGGTGGGATCGGTGGCGTTGTGCATCACGCCGAGTTTCTTCAGGCCGGGCAGGATCTCCTTCAGCATTTCGATGCGCTTGGCCGAAATCTCCTCGCCGAACGCCGAGAAGCCGGTCACGGTGCCGCCGGGCCGGGCCAGACTCTGGAACAGTTCGGGGTCGCTCTGCACCGCCGGCAATGCCACCGCGACCACGGGAATATTCGTCTTGCGCACGATGGCCCGCGCCGCGGCCTGGCCCGGCGAAAGAAACACATTCACCGGCAGCGCCACCAGCTCGTCGATCATGGCGTGCCCTCGCGCGACGTCGCCGTTGGCGCTGCGCGCATTGACGATGATGGTGCGTCCTTCGACGTGGCCGAGCCCAACCAGCGCCTTGCGAAAAGCGCCGACCGTCACGTCGTCGACGTCGGCATTGGCAAATCCGACAAAGCCCACGATCGGAATGCGCTGCTGTGCCCGCGCTGCCAGCGGCCAAGAGGCCGCCACGCCGCCGACCAGCCGGATGAACTCGCGTCGCTTCATGGCCGGCCCCGCGCTCGATGGTTTCACCCGATGGTAAGCACTTTTCGGCGGGGGTCCAAGAGCGGCCGGAGCTATCGGGAAAGCGATCTAGATGCCGCGCATCTTGTGATCGGCCCAGTTCTTGAGATCGCGTACCGTCAGTACCGCGAGGAACGGGTTAGCCCTGACAAGTTTCTGGCGCGTGGTTCGACCGGTCGCGTCAGCGGCGGCCATGACGGACGCGGCGTCGGCATGTTCGGCGCCGGACAGCAGAGCCACGGCGCCAGCCGGTCCGGCAAAATAGGCCAGATAAAGCGAACCGGAGGTGAGGGGCAGACCGCGTTTATTCAGTGTCCTGGCATATTGCTCGAGCAGCCGCGCAATGATCTCCCGCGTAAGCTCGACGTCCTGCCGCAGCTCCAGCAGTTCTTTGTCGCTGCGGCCCTTGATCAGATCGCGGCGATGCTTTCGGATGGCTTCGAGCCATGTGTCATCGAGAAACTGACCAGCCCCTGTGGCGCTGGAAAGCTTGTTCTTCTTAGTCGCAATTCCCGCCGATTCGACCTTGATGATGCGTTCCACCAGAGCCTTGACGTCGATTGACTCGATTGTCTGCCGGTTTGAATGCGCACTGCGAAAAATGTAGGGGCCTGCGACTGCGGCCAACGCAATCGCCACCGCTAACAAGATGGCGATGATTGCCAAGTTGAACGAATCTCGCGATCTGTCAGGAGCGCCCCGCTCGTCCGGGCGCGGCGGCCTGATTTCGTCCACACGCGCTACCCTCGTTGGCGTAGGAGCGAGGTCGGCCGGTTCGGCGCCGGCCAACACGACATTGAACGAAGGCCATTGCGCTAGGTCTGGCATCGGGAAGACAAGTTCAATGCTTGCAGCAGACCATCGAAAGCGTTCGGACGACACGGCCTGGCCTCGCCGATCGGTTTCGGCCGGGCCATCCTTGCCGCCTTGTTGGGATTTGTGGATTGAGGCCTGGGTCTGTCAGGCTCCGTGTATTTGGGTCGAGGTCGCAACTTTCCGGCAACGTGCTTCTTGCCGCCTGCAGCGCTCCCAACGGTGCCCGGATTGGTTTCTGGAGTTAAGGCCGCCGTCGTAGCCGGCGGCGGTGTTGGTTCGACCGATGAGATCGGCTGAACCGGTGCTTCATGCTGCAAACGGTGGATCTCGCGCCGGTCAGCCGTCTCCAGGGTGTCGCCTGTTACGCTGACGTCGATGGTCACTTGCTCGAACCGATCTGGCGCACTTGTCTTCGTGCGTCGCGGTGTCCCCAGCTCCATGATGGTCAGTGCGCTGAGGCCAACAACGATGAGACCTGCCCTCATCATGATCTACTGTTCCAGGACGAAGATGCTTGCCCCGAGCCGGGGAAATAATCTGCCCAACGTCGCAGAACGATTTCTAAGGTCCAATGCGGCGGGTTAGCGGCAGAATTGACTTGCGCGCAGCAGCGGCGAAGTAAGTCTGACAACAGGGTTAATACGCGGAGGCGCGAGTAGACGCGCGATCGATCCATTGGCCGTGGCAATGATCCAGCCGTTGCCCGGCGTAGATCACCGCGTTCATCTTGGGAACTTAGAGGCGCCGGGGGCGGGCCCGTGTGCTCGGCATGGGGGCACGGCGATGGTGTCGCTGCGCTGAGGCTCAATGAAGGTTGAACAGCTCTCTCACCAGCTGCCCGGAAATGATATTCGCGAACGACAACCTGGTAGGCGGTGCGGCCGGTGCCGGGCTGCTACTCGGGGCCACAGGCGTGTTGGTTTGCGTATGGGGCGACGACGGCTGTCTGGCTGCAGCCTCCTTCACCAGCCTCTTCGTGGCCTTTGGCTTGGTTTTTTCCACGCCGGTAACCGACGCATGAGAAGTTATCGGCGCGTATGATTGTGCTTGCGGGGGCGGCGCGTCCGGTATGGCTTCGGCGGCCGGCGCTGGCGGCGGAACGATCGTCGGAAGGTTGGTGTCGATGACGATCCGTTCCGGCGGCTGCTGCAGAGAAGCGATCCGGATGACCGGCCTGTTAACTTCGTCACCGGCCGGCTCCGCCAAAGGTTGCGGAAAGAACCAGTTGGCCACGAACAGCAACACAAGCAACGATGCGCCGACCCAGGCAATGTATCGTCCGAGAGGCATAACCATCTCCGCCACAGAACCTGACGGAGAGCAAACGCCGTAATTCCTGACAGTCCGTAACTGAACGTGGTTACTGCCGGAATTGCTGTTGCCGAGTTCGATCACAAACTTCTGTGATCTACTCGGTGTAGATTTGATGGGAGTTCGGCAGGTCCGGGAATTGACTGCCTGCTACCGATGAACCGGCATACGCGCATACCGCGATGACGAGCGCCCTGATGATCGTGAACATTTGCTGCCTCTTTCTTGTTGGAGGCAGCCTAGGACGGATTCGTTTCGGACGGCTTAGGGAAGGTGGTTTTCACGTCCTTGATCGAGTTGGTAAACAGTCTGCTTGCATCCATTTTCCGTTCGCCCAGCCACATCGGTCGGCGCGGCCTTGATATGGGCAAGGCTGCCACAATCGTGACAAAGCTCGATCGCAGTGCACATCATGCGCCGCTGTGCAGCGGCGCAGCCCGCGCCGCGCCGCATCAGGATCGCTGGCGCTTCTCCTGTCGCGGCGCAGTGGACCGTGGGCCAAGGACTTAGGCCAAGGAGGACTTAGGCCAAGGACTTGGGGCAAATCTGTTCAATGCCACGTCGGCCTGAACGATTTAGCCACCGCCAGCGCAGCCCACTCGTCGGTTTCCAAAGCAATTTTCTGTGCCAGCATGACGTCGCCGGGCACCAGTGGCTGGTTTGGCACAAAACACCAACCGGCTTTCGGGCGCCCATATTGGTCTAGTTCATGAATATTTGTCGCGGTGCCATAACAGATCCGGTATCGCTTGCCGCTTTGGCAGCCCGTGACCTCGAAATACCCGTATTTGTTGAACTGAACCAGTTGTTCAGGCGATAGCCATGCTTGCAGCAACCTTATGCCGCGCACCTCCCTTTGAGGGCAGCCCAATTCCCGATATTGAGCCCGCAGCAATTGCCAGCGGTTCGCGCTATCCGCCAGCAATTGCCTGATGTTACGGACCGCGTTACGTAGCGTTGTCTGCAACATGAGACGCTAACCGCCGACCAGCCTTGGATAAAACAGGGTTTCTTCGGCTTTCGGATCGAACCTGCGGGTTATCGTCGGATCGCCAGAGGAAGTTCTGATTGCCGCTGTGAAGCCGGCGCCTGTGAGCTGTTCGAAGCGCCTTTCCGCTTCAAGCAACGCCTTCGCGTCGTTCGCATCAAATTCATGGCGGGTATCGCCGGTGTGGTCCATAACGATTTGGGTTGCCATTGCAAACACTCCTTGGGGTTCGCACCATCAGCAAATCTGCAATGGCAGAAGTTCCGAAAAGTTCCAAAGGCTCGCCAAAATACAATTGTCGCCCGCCGGCCGGTTCAGAAATGGGCGATTCATTTTCGAAATGCGGGCAGGGAGCAATTTTCCGCTGCGCTGGTCGAAATTGTTCACATTCCGAACGGGGAGCGGGCCCTCAGGGTAATTCGCGTCGCTTTTGGTGCAAGTAGAGGCTGGGTGGGCGGCTACCCAACTGCTAATGAAATGGGCCTGCCTCCGTCATAGCCATCACCGGCTGGCACACCCGACAGGGTGTCGCTTGACCTCACTACGCACGCTTGGACCTCACTACGCATATGGATGCGAATAATGACCTTGACGACCTATTTGCTGTACCTGGCCGCCGTGGCCGTGTTGGTGCTGTCACCCGGCCCAACCATGCTCACCTGCATGACGACGGCCCTGAACGAAGGCAAGTCAGGCGCGCTGGCGGCCGCGGCTGGCAGCATCAGCGCCGTCCTCGGCGTCATGGCGCTTTCGGCGCTGGGCCTCGGTGCATTGCTCGCGGCATCGGAGCTTGCCTTCACCGTGGTCAAGGTGATCGGGGCGATCTATCTCATTTGGCTCGGCATCAAGACGTTCGGCAACACCGCGGAAGCCGTCGATATCAAGAGCGCTCCGGCGGACAGCGGCCGGCGCTTGCGCACGCACTATGTCAGGGGCCTCCTGGTCGGGTCGAGCAATCCCAAGGCCATCCTGTTCTTCACCGCGTTCTTCCCGCAGTTCCTCAACCCGGCCGAGCCGTTCGCCGCGCAATATTCCATCCTCACCCTTACCTTCATCGCATGCGAATTCAGCGTGCTGGCGATGTGCGCCTTCGGCGTTTCCGCGATCGCGCCCGTCCTGCGCTCCAGCTGGCACATGCGCTGGATCAACAAGGTAACAGGTGGGCTGTTCGCGACGATGGGTGGCCTGTTGTTATTCAGCCGGCGTCACGCCTGACAACGAAAATTCGGTGTCAGGCCGTCACTCGGCCGCCTCCGCCAACAGGTCTGCTCGTGCAGGACAACGCCCGACAGCGGATCGAATTCGCCGATCCACGGCTTGTGTTCGAGCACCGCCCTTGTGTGGCGATAGCCGGCGTCCCAGCGTTGCAGGATGCCGGATGGGCTGAAGTCGATGTCCTTGGTGTGGTCTTCGCGGGCGAGCTGCGGAGCGAGCAGCCGCACCACATGCATCCGGGTCGGGCAACCATAGCTCGCCAGTTCCTTCACCGCTTCGCTGTTGCGCTCGGACTCCGGCAGGCGCGCGGCGAGCTGATTGATGACGTGGCGCAGCCGATGCGCCTGCTGCTGGCGCGCGACGTGGCTGGCGATGCGGCTGGAATACTGCACGTCCTTGTGCCGATTCAACACCTCCGCCATCGTGGTCGGCTCGCTGCCTGTCGGATTCCAGAGGTGTACGGCGAAGATCAGGGAATTCCGGCGCGGGTTGTCGTCGAACACGGCCTCCGTCGGCGTGTTCGATAGAATGCCGCCGTCCCAATATAACTCACCGTCGATGCGAACGGCCGGGAACGCCGGAGGCAACGCGCCGGACGCCATGATGTGCTTGACGCCGAGCTTGCCATCGCGGCTGTCGAAATAACGCATCTGGCTGGTGCGGACATGCGCCGCGCCGACCGTCAGCCGCGGCCTGCACTGATTGACGAGGTCGAAATCGACCAGTTCGGTCAGCGTGCGCTCCAGCGGCGCGGTCGAGTAATAGCCGGCCTGATCGGCTCCGAGCGGATAGAGGTCGCCGGCATGCGCCAGCGGGTTCGGCCTGAAGAAGCCGGGAATGCCATGGGTCACGGTCGACCAATAGGACAGCTTTTCGTTGAAGCCCGGAAAGATGTCGCGAAGAGGCCAGAGCGTGTTCTGCTCCATCTCCTTCCAGAATTCGCGCAGCCGCGGCAACCGCTTCTGCGGTGAATTGCCCGCGATCAGGCCGGCATTGATGGCGCCGATCGAGGTCCCGATGATCCAGTCCGGCTCGATGCCGGCTTCGTGCAGCGCCTGATAGACGCCGGCCTGATAGGAGCCTAGCGCGCCGCCGCCCTGCAACACCAGCACGACCTGGCCCGGCTCGGATTTCGCGAGCGACTTCAGCGTTGAGAAACCGTCCCGGACGTCGTTCATGTCACGCTCCTTTGCTTGGTTATGTTCGGCACGTCAGTGCGCGGTCCAGCCGCCATCAACCGGCAGCGCGATGCCGGTGATCGATGCCGCGGCGTCGCTGGCGAGGAAGACGGCCAACGCACCCAACTCCTCGACTGTCGCGAAGCGCTTGTTTGGTTGCTGTGCCAGCAGCACGTCATGGATTACCTGATCGCGGGAGATGCCGTGCGCCCTGGCCTGGCCGTCGATCTGCGCTTCAACCAGCGGCGTATAGACGTAACCCGGACAGATCGCGTTGCATGTGATGCCTTCTTCGGAGGTCTCCAGCGCGGCGACCTTGGTCAGCCCGACGATGCCATGCTTGGCGGCGACATAGGCCGCCTTGAAGGGTGATCCGACCAGTCCATGGGCGGAGGCGATGTTGATGATGCGACCGAACCTGTTCTGGCGCATCGCCGGCAGGGCGAGCCGAATGGCGTGAAACGCGGATGACAGATTGATCGACAGGATCGTGTCCCATTTCTCGACCGGAAACCGGTCGATTGGCGCGACATGTTGGATACCGGCATTGTTGACGAGCACATCGAGCCGGCCGTGCCCGGCGATGACAGCCGCGATCATCTCGGCGATCGCCTCCGGCCTCGTCATGTCGGCGGCGGAATAGCTGACCTGGACGCCAAAATCCGCCTCGATCTGGTCTTTGGTCCTGGCGAGCTCCGAGGCGACCCCCAGACCGTTCAGCATCACCTCAGATCCGGCCTCGGCGAGTGCCCGCGCTATCCCGAGGCCAATACCGCTGGTTGACCCCGTGACCAGCGAGACCTTCCCGGCGAGCGGCCGCGTGGCCTTGGTATCCCGCGCCTTTACCTGAATGTTCATGACGGTCCCTTTCCTGCGGCCTGATGGGCTGAAACCTGCAGGATGGGCGCCGTGTTTTGAAATGCCCTTTGGCTTCCTACACCATAGGCTCCCGCTATCGCGGTTTGAGTGTCATTAGGAGCCTTGATCGGCTAGTCTGCGTGCCAGATAGATCGCGGCAGCACGATCATGGAAATGCATCAGGTACGATACTTCCTCGCCGTCACGCGGACGCTGAATTTCACACGCGCCGCTGACGAGTGCAACGTCACACAGCCATCGCTGACGCGGGCGATCAAGCAGCTCGAGGCCGAATTGGGCGGCGACCTGTTCCGCCGGGAACGGCCGGCCGCGCAATTGACCGAGCTCGGCCTGCGGATGCACCCGCTGCTACAGCAATGCTATGACGCCGCCAGCGGCGCGCGCATGCTGGCGTCGTCGTTCAAGAGCGGTGAAATCGGGGCGCTTCGGATTGCGCTCAGCCACTCGGTCGATTTGTCGATTCTGGTGCCGTTTCTCGACCAGATCAGGCGGCAGTTCAGCCAACTCGAATTTCGTTTCTTGCGCGGCAACAGCGAGGAAGTAGGCGAGTATCTGAAGAAGGGCGACGCCGAACTCGGCATCGCTGCCGAACTCGGCGGCGACTGGGACCGGCTGGATACCTGGCCGCTGTTCACCGAGGATTTCGATCTTGTCGTCAGCCGGCGGCATCCGCTGGCGGAGCGCGACACAATCAGTTTCAACGACCTGCGGGCAGAGCAATGGTTGTCGCGAAATTACTGCGAACATTCCGCTTCGCTAAGCCGGTCGCTTCGCGAGCATGGGGTTGCGGTTGATCGCAACCACGAGATTTCGTCGGAGCGCGACCTGATTGAACTCCTGGAAGCCGATATCGGCGTCGCCGTGGTTCCTCACACCGCTTCGCTTCCAACCACCTTGAAACGCGCTCCGGTCGAGGGACTGGAATCGCGCCGCACGGTTCATCTCTATGGTGTCGCCGGGCGTGAGCGCACGGCGGTCGCGTCCGCCGTCATGAGGATGCTGCGCGGTTCGGACTGGCAGCAATTCCTGAGCAGGATCGCCTAAGCTTAGCGATGTCTTAGCGATCCTCGCTGGCGGTTCGAACCGCAACCAGCAGTTCGTCGATCTCCATTCGCTTGCGGAAATCGGGATCGACGAAGCGGGCCTTCACCAGCCCGTCGCGGCCGACCACGAAGGTCGCGGGAATCGGCAGCATGCAGCCGTCATTGCCGTGAAAATCCGACAGGTCCAGATAGGAGAGCAGTTGCTGGATCTCCGTTCCAAGCCAGATCGCAAGATTGAGCGACAATGCATAGCCGTTGTCGAGGTCGGTCAGCACCGGGAAGGGGGCGCCGGCCTCGGATTTGAAGCGCTCGGCGTACTTCTGCGTTTCCGGCATAATCGCGACAATCTGTCCGCCCAGCGCGCTGATCTCGTCCTGAGCCTGCATGATCGCCATCACGTTCAGCCGGCAGTAGGGACACCAATGGCCGCGATAGAACATGACGATGACCGGCCCGTTGCCGATCAGCGATGTCAGGCTGACAAGCCGGCCGGTCTCGTCCGGCAGCATGAACGGCGGCATCACCTCGCCCGGCTGCGGCGCGTTCTCGCCGCCGCCGTTCTCGTGGATTCGCGCGACCAGACGATCGACCGCCTCGCTGTAGGCAGGAAAGAAATCGCGACCGGCGGCGGCATAGGCTTGCAATCGGTTACCGAGCGAACCCTCCATGTCGCGGCAGCGCTGAAAGGCCTGCCGGAGGCGTTCGGCGTTGGCAGGCGAAAGCTGGGTCATGTCGTACTCCGGCCGGTCGGTTTGACTTGATACTATTTTCCAGCGCGGGCTGCCCGCAAGGGGTGGCGCTGACCCATCAGAGGGTGGATTGCCCCGCGTATGAAATGCCGTCGCCCAATGGGTTTGATAGCCGCGGCGTATCGAGCCGGGCACGCATAGCGCCGCGCTATCGAGTCGAGAGCCAACCGGCATTTCATTCCTCAAGTGGTTTCAACGAATGTCGTGACGTAGCCGGCCAGATCATCCGGGCCCCAGGCAACGTAAAGGCAACGTAAAGGCAAACGAGGAGACAACGACATGTCCACATCCAACGTCACATCCCGCACGCGCTGGCACGGCCTCGCGCTTGCCGGCATTTTCGCGGGCTCGCTCGCGACCGCACCGGCGGCTTTCGCCGGCGAATGTCCTGCCGGCAAGATGCAGGCCAATGTCCGCGACAAGGTCGACCACAAGGCGGTCGGCGTCACCGACGTCACGCTCGGCGCGATCAACCTCGAGAAACAGC
Source organism: Bradyrhizobium sp. AUGA SZCCT0158 (assembly GCF_018130065.1). GTDB lineage: Bacteria > Pseudomonadota > Alphaproteobacteria > Rhizobiales > Xanthobacteraceae > Bradyrhizobium. The sequence goes on from NZ_JAFCME010000009.1 coordinate 21,382, forward strand.
CGGCCAACATCAGGGATCGCGAACTGCGCTTCCGCAAGCTGACGATCGAGCCCGGCGGCATCGTGCCGTGGCACAGCCATGACGACCGTCCGGCGCTGATCTTCGTGCAGCAGGGCGAAATCGTCGAATACGCCAGCAACTGCGCCGAACCGATCGTGCACAAGGCCGGCGAGATCAGACCCGAAGTCGCCGGCGTGTCGCACTGGTGGAAGAATCTCGGCAAAGAGACGGTCATTCTCTATGTCGGCGACGTTCGCAAGGATCCGCATGACCACCACATGTAACCGGATGTAACGCGCGCTTCCGGCGCCCGTTGCCGATGTGACGTCCTAGGATCCCCCGTGTTGCCCCGCACGCCCAGGCGTCACATCCCTTCCATCACCCAGCGAGACGCGCCATGGCCGATACCTCCGTGCCAATGAAAATGCACGCCATAAACATGCGCGACCCCTCGCCGGGCGTGGTGCTGCGCTCGCTCGTCATCGGCCTCACGGCCTTTCTCACCGTGGTCGACCTGTTCGCGACACAGGCCATCCTGCCCTCCCTGACGAAGCATTATGATGTAACCCCGGCCGCGATGGGTGTTGCGGTCAATGCCAGCACCCTGGGCATGGCAGTCGCAAGTATCGTGGTCGGCTCCCTTAGCCGGTATATCGACCGTCGGTTCGGCATCCTCGTGAGCCTCGTTCTGCTCGCGGTTCCCACGACGCTGCTGGCGGGCGCACCCGATCTTACCGCGTTCACCATCCTGCGTGTGTTGCAGGGACTTTGCATGGCGTCGGCCTTTGCCTTGACGCTGGCCTATCTCGGCGAGCAATGCAGCTCGATGGACGCCGGCGGCGCGTTCGCGGCCTATATCGCCGGCAATGTCGCCAGCAATCTGATCGGCCGGTTGTTGTCGGCCGCGCTGGTCGATACGTTCGGGCTGGCGTCGAATTTCTATTTCTTCGCACTGCTCAATCTGGCCGGTGCGGCGCTGGTGTATTTCACGGTGTCGCGCGCCAGGCCGATGCATGCGATGCCGGCGGCGCTGTCTCCGTTCGAGGCAAGCATCGCCCATTGGCGCAACCCGTCGCTGCGCGCCGCCTACGCGATCGGATTCTGCATCCTGTTCGCTTTCATCGGCACCTTCACTTTCGTCAACTTCGTTCTGGTCCGCGAGCCGCTGTCGCTCGGACGAATGGACCTCGGGCTCGTCTATCTCGTCTTTGCACCCTCCGTGATCACGACGCCGTTTGCCGGAAGAGCCGTCGCACGGTTTGGCTCCCGGCAGGTGATCTCTGGTGCGCTCGCGCTCGCCGCAGTCGGCCTGCCCATGATGTTGTCATCGCATCTTCCGTACGTACTCGCCGGCATGGTGCTGGTCGGCGTCGGCACTTTCTTTGCGCAGGCCGCGGCGACGGGTTTCGTCGGTCAGGCCGCGCAGGACAACCGCGGCGTCGCCAGTGGGACCTATCTCGCCTGTTACTTCTTCGGCGGCATGGCGGGTAGCGCCGTGCTCGGCCAGCTGTTCGACCGTTTTGGCTGGAGCGCCTGCGTCGTGGGCGTCGGAGCGTCGCTCGCGATCGCGGCGATGATGACCACACAACTCAAACTTCCATCTAACAGAGGAGAGACGCCAATGATGCCGGCAATGATGGCTGATTGATCACAGCGATTTGTTCACCACCGTTCGATCGTCATTCGTAACGAAGGCCGATCGATCAACGTAATCGAAACAGCGGCTCACCGCTAACACGCACAACAAAGGGTACTGAACATGACAACCAAGAATCTGCGCACCTTGCTCTCGATTTCCGCTCTCGCTCTCTCGGTCGGGCTTGCCTCCGCGCCCGCGGCCTACGCGCAGGACAAGATGGGCAAGGACGGGATGGCGAAAGATGCGATGTCCAAGGACGGCATGAAAAAGGACGATGCGATGTCCAAGGACGCGATGAAGAAGCACGACGGCATGTCGAAGGATGCGATGTCGAAAGACGGAATGAAGAAGTAAGGTCCGGTCGCCAGAAAGCTGCAGGCTCGGTTCGGTGAAGCGAGCCTGCTATTCTTCCCTTGTCATGGCATGGGCGAGGCGCCGATGGGCGGCCTGTTGTTGTTCACCGGCGTCACGCCTGACACGGACCGGGAGAATGACCCGCCTGGGGCGCGCCGGTTCGGCGTCGATTACCTTTGTCCGCGTCAGGACGCCTGGCGAATAGCGGACTTTCAGGCGATCTTGATGAGATCTTGATTTGGCAATGGACCGCCTGGAAATTGCGCAAGCTTGCCGCCGACCGCTAGCGATCCAAGATCGATTCCGACGAAGCCGATCCTCTCGATGAGCGCTGCCACCTCCGCCTTCGCGGCGCCGTCGTTGCCGGAATAAAACAGCACGCGCCGTCCTCCGCCCGATCGCGGGTCCGCGGCGAGCACTTCTGCACGGAGATGATTGAACGCCTTGACGACGCGTGCTCCGGGTACGAGGTCGGCGACCAACTCGCTCGATACCCGGCCGTGGAGGTCAACCGGCTTGAACAAGGGTGCCTCGATCGGATTGTTGGCGTCGATGAGAATGCGCCCGGACCATTCCGGCAGACCCGCCAGCGCCGCCGACAACTTCGTCCAGTTGACAGCAACGAAGACGATGTCGGCGCGTGCGGCTTCCTCGCGTGATCCGGCCTTGATCGATGGTCCAACTTCCCGGACGAGTTCACTCAGCGACTCCGGGCCGCGGCTGTTGGAGATTGTCGCCTCGGTGCCTGTCCGAGCCAGCACCCGCGCAAAGGCTGCGCCGATGGCGCCTGAACCGATGATGCCAATTGACATGGAATGTTCCTGTCAGGGTCGTATGTGATGGACGAACAGGATCAGGAGCGAGCCGCCGTTGCGGGCGGCCACGCGCCGAGTTGCTGCATGAGCGAGAAAAGATTGGCCACGCCCAGTGATCGGTGATCTTGCCGTCACGCACACGCATGACGTCGACGGTCTCGAATTGAATCTTGCGGCCCGTCGCCGCCACGCCAAGGAAGTCTCCCTGGTGCGTCCCGTGATAGGTCTTGTAGGTCGTCACACGATCTCCATCGGCAATCTGCCAATGGATGTCGGCGTGAAAGTCGGGAAACGCGGCCCGAAGAATTTTGTAGAGCTGCCGCGCACCGTCCTTATCGGGCGTGCGTCCCGGCTGCGGCGTGTGATCAAGAAAATCGTCGGCGAACAGTTCTTCGAACACTTCGAAATTCCCGCCGCCCTGGACCTCTTCGGTGTTGCGGCGGATGACGGCCTTGGCGGCTTCGCTGATGTCGTTGGTGGTCATGACTTGCTCCAAATGGGTTTTGCCTTCGGTGCTCCGGCGCCTGCCGCTGACCGGGAAGCTGGGGCTCCCGGGCGAGCGCGGTGCCGTACCCCCGCTTCGGAAGCCCATACCGCCACTTTTATTGCTGCGTGATTAGCCGGTAATTGCTATACTTACTTTCAATGATTGCTTGAAAGTGTCGTATGGAAACGCTGGCAAATCTCGAATCCTTCGTGGAAGCGCCGAAACAGGCGGATTTTCCGCTGCCGCGCGGCGCCTGTCGCTCACCCCGGCCGCGGTGAGCCGCAACGTTGCAATGCTGGAGCGGAATCTCGGAATTCGTCTCTTTCAGCGCAGCACGCGCAAGCTCACGCTGACCGAGGCCGGCGAGCGCTTCCTCCACGCCATCCGAAACAATCTCGACGAGCTGCAGGCGTCGATTGCGAGCGTCGCAACGGACCGCGGCGAACCGGCCGGCGTGCTCAGGGTCAGCATGGGCATGACGTTTGGCGTCGAATACATCCTGCCGCTGCTGCCGGAGTTCCTGAAAAATTATCCGCGCGTTCGCGCCGACTGGCAGTTCGAGAACCGGCAAGTCGATTTGATTGCTGAAGGCTTCGATGCTGCGATCGGCGGCGGGATCGATCTCGCGCCTGGTCTGGTATCGCGGGTCCTTGCGCCCGCTCACATCATCGCGGTGGCCTCGCCGTCTTACATGAAGGGAAGGACCCCGCCCGCCGATCCGTCGGGACTCGCCGCGCTTGATGGCATTGTCATGCGCTCCTCAAAAACCCGGCGTGTTCGTGAGCGCCCGATGCGCAACGCAGCGGGCGACGAGATGACGGTCCCTCTCAAGCCCACCATCACGTTCGACGATCCGGAGGCGATGTGCCAGGCTGCGGTGCTCGGCATGGGCGTCACGCAGATCGTGGTGGCACACGCGCTGCGGCATCTGGAGAGCGGCGCGCTCGTGCGGCTGGTGCCGCAATGGTATGCCGACGCGGGCGCAATCTCGGTCTACTATGTCAGCCGCACCTTGATGCCGGCCAAGACGCGCCTCTTCGTCGATTTCGTAGCGGAAGCATTTCGACGTCAGCGGTTTGCCGAGCGGTTTGCCGGCAGCATTGGTTAGGTGGGCAGGCGCGACGACTGAGCCGCGCCAAGCCAGGGCTATCCCGGGAACATCAGCCGCGCCGCGCGGCCTCGATCGCGGCGACGTCAATTTTCTTCATGGTCATCATGGCATCGAAGGCGCGCTTGGCTTCAGCGCCGCCGGCCGCCATCGCCTCCAGCAGCACGCGCGGCGTGATCTGCCAGGAGACGCCCCATTTGTCCTTGCACCAGCCGCACGCACTCTCCTGGCCGCCATTGCCGACGATGGCGTTCCAGTAGCGATCGGTCTCTTCCTGGTTTTCGGTGGTGATCATAAACGAGAATGCTTCGGTCTGCTTGAACGCAGGGCCGCCGTTGAGGCCGATACAGGAGACGCCGGCAACCGTGAAATCGACCGTCAGCACGTCGCCCTTTTTGCCGGACGGGTAGTCACCGGGGGCACGGTGGACGGCGTGCACGGCGCTGTCGGGAAAGACTTCGGCGTAGAAGCGGGCGGCCGCCTCGGCGTCCTTGTCGTACCAGACGCAAATCGTGTTTTTCGCAATCTTCTTGGCCATTTCACATCCTTTCGGTTCGCTTGGCTGCCGCTTGCGGTATCCAGCCGGCCTGATCGGCCCGGCGAAACGACGAACGGGGTCGGCCGAATCCGACACCGTCCTGCGGCTTTTTTTGGTTATTTTGCGGGGCGCCAACGCGGAACCTCCGCGCGTCCTGCGCAAGTGGCGGTATCAGCCGAACACGCCCGACCAAGCCAGTCCGAAGCACACCATCAGGGCACCGCCGAGCGCCAGGCTCGGCCGATCGGTGACGGCAAACGCCACGGGGTCGTCGTGCAACTCGCTGCGTCCGCATTTCAGCCAGATCCGGCAGACGAACAGGAACAGGATGGCCGGAAAGGCCCAGAGCCAGGCGGTGTTGCCATAAAAACTCTGCCGGAAGGCGTCGTTGATGATGTAGAGCACCATGATGAGCACGGCGGCCACCCCCGTCGCCATGCCGATGCCCATGATGAGCGGCAAGTCGATGGATTTGTAGCCGCGGCCGCGGACTTCGGTTCCGCCGCGCTCGATGACGCGGGCGACCTCGGTGTGGCGTTTGGCGAAGCTGAGCGAGGCGAACAGGAACATCGCGAACACCAAGAGCCAGGGCGACGGCGGCGCCCCTGACGCCACGATGCCCGCGCCGAGGCGCAGCGTGAACAATCCGGCGAGAACAAAACCGTCGAGAATGGGGATGCGCTTCAGCGCGAACGAATAGAGCAGGGTTACGGCCAGATACAGCAGCACGACGGCAACGGTGGCCGGCCCGGCCAGCGCCGCCACGGCGATGCCGGCGAACAGTCCGATCGGAACGGCGGCGATCGCCGTTGCCAGCGGCAGGCGTCCGCTCGCCAGCGGCCGGTTTCGCTTCGACCAGTGGCTGCGGTCATCCGTCAGGTCCCAGATGTCGTTGACGAGATAGGTGGATGAGGCGACCAGACCGAGCGCAAGGAACGCGCATGTCGTCGCGTAGACCGCGTCGACGTGGGAGACCAGTCCGGCGAGGATGAGCGGCACGAAAACCAGCGCGTTCTTCGCCCATTGGTGCGGGCGCATGCTGCGCACCAATGCACGGATCCGGGACGGCCGCGGGAACACCCTGGCGACGGTCGCGACGCTGGCGGCGGCGTGCTCTACCGAACTTGCCGCTTCGACGACGATGGCATTGTTGGCGCGGCGCCAGATCGGAATATCGGCGCGGGCATCGCCGGCATAGTCGAATCCATCAGGAAATCGTTCAGCGAGAACCTGTGCCTTCGCTTCGCCCTTCAGGTTGCGCAAGCCGTCGCTGCCGATGACGCCGCGAATGAAAGCAATCCGCCGCACAACCTTTTCCGCGACCTTGGCGTCGGCGGCGGTGGCGACATAGACCGGCCGTCCGCTCGCCGCGATATCGGCCGCGTAGGCGAGCAGTTCTTCATTGAACGGCAGAACTTCCGGTTCGATGTTCGTCTCTTCGGCGAGACGACGCTTGAGATAGGCGCGGCCACGCAGCATCCACAGGCCGATCTCGAACAACCGCCACGGCGCGGCTCGAAGCAGCGCGAGCACGGTCTCGAGCAGCATGTCCGCGCGGACCAGCGTGCCATCGAGATCGAGGATCAGCGGCCGCGGTTGCGGTGCCTCGCGCGGATCGGAGAGTGGCGAATCGGAGAGTGCAAGCGGCAGGGGTAAGGTAGACATGCGGGCCCTTTCAGCGGGTACGGCTGTAGAAATCCCAGCAGGGATGCAGCCTGTGTCGCGTGAACTCCCGTTCCAGCACGGTGCGGAAGGTCGCAGGATTGGTGTCGGTCGCGCCCGGGAGAATGCAGGTGCGGAAGAACACACCGTCCGCGTCCGCCAGATAGGCTGACGCGTCGGCTACGGAGAAGGCCGGCACGGTTCGGCGGAAATCCATCGCCAGCGTGGTGCCGCGCGCGGGTGTCAGGCCGAGAAGCCGCGGAAAGGATTCGGCGAAATCGATGGTCGTATAGCGCTGCGCCTTGGTCGCGTAGCCAAGCCGCTGGAAGTTCGCGCCGGCCTCGGCAACGCTGATGGCCCATGCCGCGCGCGTGGCCGGGCTGGTGCTGCCGGGATCGCCGTCGAGATCGAAGCCGTTGTTGGCGGTCTCGTCGAGGAAAGGCAGCCATTCGGATTGCAGGCGCGTCATCAGCCGGGAGCCGGCGAGGGTGGCTGTTGGTACGCGCATGCCCGGAAGGAACGTCGCAAAGCCGTGGTCGGTCGTGCCCTGCTTTTCCCTTACAAAGGTCGAAACGACGCGCTTTTCGACGACATCGGCCACTGGCAGCACCAGCGTCGCGCCGAGGACCGCCGCGGCGATCAGACGCCAGCCACGGGTCGTGCGCAGGCTCGGGTGGAAAAGGACGGCCGCGGCGGCCATCAAGCCGACGCCGCCGGTGTTCTGACTCTCCGCGGCCAGTGCGACCGCGACCAGCAGCGCTGCGTCCACGACGAAGGCTTCGCGGGCGAGGGTGTCGCGCACGAAATTGAGCGGACGCCGAACCGCCGCGGTGAAATCGAGTTCGCGGGCCGCGAGCACGACGATCGTGATCGTGACCACAAGCGGCAGCCAATTGCGAGCCGCGGAGGCGGCGAGCCGGAAAGCGGCGCCGCCCCGGTTCAAAGCACTCATCGAGACGATGTCGTGCAGGTAGCCGGAGACGAGCCCTCCGGTCGCCAGTTCGACCAGTCCCGCCAACGCTGCGGCAACGAACAGCATGGCGAACAGCGCGGCGGCTCGCGCGCGACCGAGCAGCACGGCCGTAACGACGAGGCCGAGCATTGCGATAGCGGCGGTGATCTTGATGAAGATCAGGGCGGTCAGCAGGTAACCCAGCAACACGCCGTCGCCACGGGCCTTTGGCAGCACATACCACAATGCCGCCAGGAACAGGATCGCGGTGGCGAAACGGTTATAGGTGGCAAAATAGCTGATCTCGGAGAGCATGGTGGAGTCGAGCGTGTAGGGCACGAGAACCACCACGGCGAGAACCGCGAAGCTGGCGGCAAAACCCCAGGGCGATTGAATGCGCGACGCGATGACGGCGAACGGCGGCACCACCATCAGCCACGCCAGCGCGTGCAGGCCGATGAACGGCTGCCCGCCGGGAAACAGGCGTTCGGCAAAATGGGTCAGATAAAGCGTGAGCGCGCCGATCGGCGAAGAAAAATCGACGTGCGGAATTTGGCCGTGGCCGATGCGATAGGCGCCATCGAGGATGAAGACGAAATCCCACACCGCGCGGCCGTAGGGAACGACGTGGACCATGGCCGCAACTGCCACGACCAGGACCGTGAAGGCTGCAATCGCGGCGATCCGCCAATTGAAAGGTGCTGCCCGGGACCTGATGAGGTCATAACTTGCTTCCGACATATCGAACCCTCAGCTATCGCGCTTCGGTCGATATGGTCTTTTGGAGCGGGAGCAAACTCGATTTAAGATTTACGGTAACTATTTAAGATGAACGCTCATCGCACTGCTTTGCGGCGTCTCAGAGTGACGCTGTTGACACAACAATGTCGATCATTGGCACACAATTTCGGCGATCGATCGCTTGCAATCAGCGGCCCGCGAACCGTCCCAGCGTGTTGAAGCGCGCCTTCTGCTCGCTGGCCAGCGTGGCATAGAAATCGTCGAGCGCCGGCTGCACCAGCTTGGCTGACTGCAGCATGGCCTCGAGCCGCTTCTCCATCGCCTCCAGGCGTCCGACCGGCGTGAGCGGCACGTCCACCGGACAAGCCGCCTGCAGCGTCTGAACGGCCTTCTCCGTCGCGTCGCGCAGGCGGTCGAGCGCTTCCTTTTGCTTGCCCGCCGGACGTATCACCGTCTCGATCCGTTCGATCGGCAGGTTGGTCAGGCTGGGCTTCGGCTCGCCGCAAGTATCCTGCGCGTTTGCTTCCTGCTGCGGCTGCGGTTTCGAACGATCGCCGATATCAGGACCGAGCGCGTTGAAGCGAGCCTGTTGCTCGTCACTGAGCGCGCCATAGAATTTCTCCAGGGCCGGCCGCACGGTCCGCACCGCCTCGAGCGTGGCGCTGATGCGGTTCGTCATCGACCGCAAGCGGCCGGGCGGAGTCATCGCATACTGATCGCCGCAGGATTCCTTGAACGCGGCAGCGGCCATTGCAGCTGCGTCCTTCAACTCGTCGAGCAATGCGCGCTGCTCGGACGTCGGCCGCACCGCTTCCTCGATTGAAGCAATCGGCCATGCGGTGATGCCCTTTTCAGGCGCTTCGCACAGTTGCCTGAGAGCCTGTTGGCTCATGCCCGAGCTGTCGCGCGGCCGGGAGCCGCCGATCACGCCGTCGCTCTCCTGGCGCCCGGTCGGGCTGAGCCTGGCGTAGGCGGAATACGGACTGTCCGCGCCCCAGAACACGGTATCGACGAAGTCATCATAGGCGTAGGCCCAATAACCGACGTCGTAGCCGGAGGGCCAGAACGTGTATTCGAAAATGTCGGAATAGGCATAGGGCCAGAACACGTGGCCGGCCCACGGCACGAATGCCGCGCGCAGGCCGCGCTTCCAGGCGTGGCGGGGAGCCCAGCCATGCCGCCCGCCCTCGAGCGCCGCCTGGACCTGCGGATCAGGATTGCTGCGGAAGCGTTCGGCAAACCGCCCGCGGGCGGCGGCCTGCACGGCTGCACCGACGGTCTCGGCCTGCCTGCCGGAAGGCGGCGGCATTCCCAATTCCTGCCGGCGCGCCACATCACGTTGCTGGAGGCGCTGCTCGCGCTGGAGCTGCCGCTGTTCGGTTTGCAGCAATCGTTGCTGCACGCGTTGCGCCCGCACGCCATCCGGCTGGCGCGCCTGCAGCTCCTGCACGCGCTTCTGCAAGCGGTCGATGCGCTGCTCGCGTTGCGCGCTCTCCCGGTTGAGCGTGTCGCGCTGCCGTTCCTGCGCGGTTTGCTGGAGCCGCTGCAGTCGCTCCTCGCGCTGGAGCTGCCGCTGTTCCGTCTGCAGCAAGCGTTGCTGGGCGCGCTGGGCGCGCTGGTCTTGCGGTTGTTGAGATTTCAGGTCCTGCACGCGCTGCTGCAGCCGGTCGATGCGCTCCTGGCGCGGCGCGTTGCGGGGCGAAAGCCCGTCGCGCTGCCGCTCCTGAATCGCCTGCTGTGGCGGCTGAATGCGCTGCTCGCGCTGGCCGATCCGATCCTGCCGGGATGGAGCCGCGGCAGCTGGTGCGCTTGGGCGCGGTGGTGCCGCGATCCTCGGAGCGGCCGGGCGCGGTGGCGCCGCGATCTGCGGCGCCGGACGCGGCGCCATGGCCGGACGCTGTTGCGGCGGAGCCGGACGCATTGCCGGCGCGGCGGGCCGCGCCATGGCAGGCGGCGGTGCAGGGCGGGCCATTGCAGGAGGTGGGGCGGGCCGCGCCATGGCGGGTGGCGGGGCGGCGGGCCGCGCCATGGCGGGTGGCGGGGCGGCAGGACGGGCCATGGCGGGTGGCGGGGCGGCAGGCCGCGCCATGCCGGGCGGCGGACCCGCGGGCCCGCCCGCGCCCGCAGGCGGACCATGCCTTTTCTCCTGAGCCGCGGATGAGCCGACGCTCGCCGCGACCATCGAAACGCCGAGAAGAAATGCTGAAAGGCGAAGGCTGGGTGCAAGCATGATCGTCGCTACCTGGCAGCTCGTTAGTCGCCCGTCACGCTCAACGCGCGAGCGCGGCAATCGGTCTATGACCGCCATTGCGGCTTTGCGACGCAGGCTGGCGGCGCGCAAGCCTGACGAAACTCAAGACCGGACGAAACTCAAAATCGGCGCAGGACTTTTTACGGTTGGCGGGTCGATTGCACGTCGAGCCGCTCGGCCTCAGCGGTCGCAACCACCGCCGCTGTTGCAGTGACGGCCAGGGCCACGATTGCGAAGGCAAGTCCGATGAATCTCAAGCCGCGCGTATCCGCCATCGGTCAGACCCTTATCCAAACGCATATCGAAGCGACGTCGCGACGCCGGCTGCCATGAGACTTGCAATGGCGGCCAGCGTCCAATCCGGTCGCGCGCTTTGTATTGCGAGGCCGGTCAGGGCCTTTGCAAAGCTTGCCATCACCAACTCTCGGATCCCAGGCGATCCAGATACGAAAGGCCGGAGCATGTCAGTTCTTCGGGATCGCTTTCACCAGCCTGCCATTTTCCGCTCAGGTACCTCTCAAGCGAGCAACGACGCGGATCGGCCGCGTCCACATCATCGTGCGTGGCCAAGTGCACTGTCCAGGCTCGATCGACAGCAGTCTTCAGCGGAAAATCGTCGTCCATTTCGAACTCCAAAATCTGTCGCGCTTACATTCAATTCGATCGGGCGACAAAAGTTGCCACTTTTTCCCGAGAATATGTTTCATCCCGGCGGATCGGATCAAAGGCCGGCGCTGCCACGGGGCTATGTCGATCGAGGAACCGCAGACCGGGAGCAACGTTTATTCCGGTCAACATAGGGAGCATCGTTATGCGTTCAATCGTCCTGGTTCTGGTCATTCTGCTGACCGAGACCTCGCTGTCTTTTGCACAGGGTCACAAGGGTACACCGCAAGAACAGCAGGCCTGCACACGAGATGCACAGCGCTTTTGCCGAAAGCAATTGGGCGATGATGGAGCGGTTCAAACATGCCTGCAACAGAACAGGGCCAAGCTGAGCTCGAGCTGCCAAAAGGTATTTGCCAGCCGCGGCATGTGAGGCGCTCTTTTCTTGAGTCGGCGCGTTGCAACGCGCCGGATTCCGAACGCGATGGTGAGCTTGTTGCCGTCGATCTCCACGGCGTGCCGTAGCCGAATTTCTGATGAAACACGCGATCGTCCCGAGAACTCCGAACCGTGCCGGTGGATTTGGCGGGCCAGTTCGCCCTCGATCAGCATCGTTGCCGAAAAGCGGACGTTCGAGCCCGATTATTCTGACGAACAACGAAAGTCACAATCCGCTTACTCGATTACTTCGTCGGCGCGAGCGAGCAACGGCTCTGGAAGCATCAACCCAATGTTGGTCGCAGCCTTGCGGTTAATGACGAGTTCGAATTTCGTAGGTTGTTGGAACGGAATATCACCGGGTTGCGCACCCTTGAGGATTTGATCAATCGTACGGGCGACTTGGCGAAAAATCTCCAGAAAGTCGATGCCATAGGCCATGAGCCCGCCGGCCTCCACAAATGAACGAAATGGATAAATGGCCGGCAGCCGGTACTTCTCAGCCAGCTCGCCGATTAGTTGTCGCTTCGTAATGTGTTCCGGACTGCCATCGACAAAGAGCGCGTCGGCGCCTTCCTGTGACATGAGGGCGAAGACACGACGATATTCTGGCTCGCTCCCACTATCGAGAAAAGAGGAGCCCACTACACTGATGCCTGCTTTCTCCGCCGTCGCCTGCATTGCAGCTCCTTCGGGGTTTCGTCGCAAAGCCAGAATTCCCAGCTTCGATATTGCTGGGGCGACCTCCCGGAAAAGCTGAAGCCTCTTGCCCCAAATCTCCAGTCCGGCATCGACGCTGACACCTGTGATATTGCCACCCGGCCGTGCCATGCTTGAGACAAGGCCCAGATCGACCGGATCGCTGGTCATCGCAACGATCGGGGTGGTGCGGGTCGAATCTTTGAGAGGGGCCACCATCCACACCGTGATCGCAAAAATCAGATCGAGACTGCGAGTTGAGACATCACGGGCGAGTTTAGGGTAGCTCTCGACACGCCCTTCGCCGGAATAGCGCTCGATTGTCAGATTCTGTCCCTCGACATAGCCGTGCCGGCGAAGCTCCTGGAAGAATTCGCGCCAGTACCGGAAACTGCTGACTTCGGTCAGCTCAGCTACCGGGTGCGATGGATGCAATATCGCGATCCGGTATACTTTCTTCGATTGTTGCGCCCGTGCCATCAACGGAAGCAGAGCGACCGTACCAATGGTTCCAATGAACTCGCGCCGTTTCATTCGATGACCTCTCACTGGATCTGAGCCGGCCGCTGAAGATCTCTTCACGAGCGAACTTACCGGACGCGACCAGCTGTGACGAATCGCCTATTGGGCTGCACCGCGCTTGCGGACCTTGAATCCGATGAGGGGCGTTAGTTCGGTCAGGTCCTCTGTCATACTTGATCGCAACAAGCGACGTTGCTTTGCGCGCATTTCCGCGGCGATGTGTGCGGAGAAGTCAACTTACCGGCCAAATGCAGTCATGGTATCAGGGCTTGCCGAATTACGGTCAGTCGCTGGACGCCGTGTTTTCGCGGCTGATGGGTCGAATCCACTCGTTGCCCTCAAGCGGTCGACGCGAATCGTGGACCGACTGGAGACCGCACCATCATGAAGAACTTGCTGCTGCTCGTGCTTTCCATGGTTGCCGTCGCGCGGGAAGCGACCGCACAGGACACCGAATGTGTCCGCGAACGCGCCGCCATGGTCGAAACCATCCGGGCCCACGCCCGGTCCTACGCCAGTGGTTTGGGACAGCAGGCCCTGTCGGAGAGGGTCCTCGAGGCCATGGGGCAAACGAAACGCCATCTGTTCATCCCTGAGCGATCTTGCTCCATCGCATACGCAGACAGGCCGCTTCCGATCGGCCTCGGCCAGACCATATCGCAGCCGTTCGTCGTCACCTTGATGACTGAGTTAGCCCGCATCGCTCCGGATTATGTCGTGCTCGAAGTCGGTACGGGCTCGGGCTATCAGGCCGCCATCCTTGCGCACCTGGCGCGAAAGGTCTGCACAATCGAGATTATCCCGGCATTGGCCGAGACGGCTGCGAAAACACTGAGAAACCTCGCGTATGAAAACGTAAGCGTCAGGCTTGGCGACGGTTATGGTGGCTGGCCCGAATGCGGTCCGTTTGACGCCATCGTCGTGACCGCCGCGCTCGGGCAGCCACCACCGCCGCTGATTGAGCAGCTTAAAGTGGGTGGTCGGCTCGTCATGCCGGTCGGGCCCGCTTACACCACTCAGCACCTCACGGTCGTCGAAAAAATTGCCCCCGACAAGACGACAACGCGCGCCGTCGCTCTCGTGCGCTTTGTGCCCTTTACGCGTTCACATGATTAAGAGCCGGTATGGCGGCTAACTCCAAACTCACAGTTGAAAACAGAACGAGGAAGCCATGAGCGATGCGAGGCTAAAACATTACGGTTGGGGCCGCGAAGACGAAGGCATGACTGCTGAGGAGCAGGCCTTTGTGCTCGGCCGTTACCGCGCAAAATTTGCACGCGATGCATTCGAGACAAAAGCTGTCCCGCGTCTCGAGGACCTGGCGCTACGCGCGCCGCGCGTGGCGCCGCCGGCCTCGCTTGCCGCTTTCTGCACGAGCGAACGCTACGATCGCGTCGCGCACGCGTAGGGCAAATCCTATCCAGACTACGTGCGAGCCATGCTCGGCGACTACGACAGCGCGCCCGACGTGGTCGCCTATCCACGCAACGAAGCAGAGATTTCCGCTGTGATGGATTGGGCCGGTGGTGCCAGCGCCTCGCTTACGCCATTCGGGGGCGGGTCGAGTGTCTGCGGCGGTGTCGAGTCGCGAGTCGACGGGCTTCGCTATAAGGCAGCGATCACTCTTGACCTCCGTAATCTCGGTAAGGTTATCGAGGTGGATCAGATATCGCGCGCCGCACTGATCGAAGGTGGTGCCTATGGTCCATCCCTGGAGAGCCAGCTTAAGCCGCATGGGCTCACGTTACGGCATTTTCCACAGAGTTTCGAATATTCAACCCTTGGCGGGTGGATCGCGACGCGATCGGGCGGCCATTTCGCTAGTCTCTACACGCATATTGACGATTTCGTCGAAAGCCTGCGCGTCGTAACCCCGCGCGGCGTGCTGGAAACGCGCCGCTTGCCGGGATCGGGTGCCGGACCGAGCCCCGACCGCATGTTCATCGGCTCGGAAGGCACGCTCGGGGTGATTTCGCGCGCCTGGATGCGATTGCAGCCACGCCCGAAATTCCGTGCCGGCGCATCGGTTCGTTTCCATTCGTTCTTCGGTGCGGCGCGCGCGCTGCGCGCCGTCGCACAGGCCGGCCTCTATCCATCGAACTGCCGCATCCTTGACGCGCAAGAGGCATTCAACACCGGCGCCGCCGATGGCAGCGTCGCGATCATGGTGCTGGGCTTTGAATCCGGCGACCATTCACCGGACGCCTGGATGGCACGCGCGCTCGAATGCTGCGCCGACCATGGCGGGACGCCGGAGGTCGCAAAGGCCGGCGATGCACATCTCGAAGGCACGGCAGGAATCTGGCGCAATGCATTCATTCGTATGCCCTATGCGCGCGAGTTTCTGACGCCGGCCGGTCTCATCAATGACACCTTTGAGACCGCTATCACCTGGGATCGGTTCGAAAGTTTCCACGATGAAGTGAAGGCGGCGACGGAGCGTGCGATCCTCCAGGCGACTGGCGTAAAAGGCGAGGTCACATGCCGCTTCACCCATGTCTATCCGGACGGGCCCGCACCGTATTTCTCCTTCCACGCACTCGGCCGCCACGGTGCTCTTCTGGAGCAGTGGCAGGCGATCAAGAATGCGGCCAGCGATGCGCTGATTGAGGCGGGTGGTACTATCACGCATCATCACGCTGTTGGCCGTGATCATCGGCCCTGGTACGATCGGCAGCGCCCGGGACTTTTCGCGGCCGCGTTTAGGGCAGCAAAAAGAGAACTCGATCCGCAAGGCATGCTCAACCCGGGAGTGCTCATCGATCCGCAAGGCTGATCGACGCGCCAGCGGGGTTGGCTGCGAGGGTGTGTCGAATGATTGTGCCATCCGCTGCGGTGCACGAGTCCGTTGCTGGCAAATAACCGACATGGCTGGTTTTCCGGTAAAGTCCCGTTTTTGGACTCATAGCGTCACGTGCTCACCGTCCTGGGTATTTCAGTTTTCCGTCGCGGCCAGCGCCGTCTCACCGGCAATCTCGTCGGCTCGCCAGCAGCGGACCGCGTGTCCGTCGGGGCGCGTTTCGAGCGATGGCCGGGGCTCGCGACGACACACGGCTTCGGCGTAACGACAGCGCGGACTGAACGCACAGCCGTCCGGCGGATTGAGCGGATTGGGAAGCTCACCCGGTATCGTAGCAAGCGGCGCGCGGCGCAGCGGATCGGGAATGGCGGATATCAGGGTCTGCGTATACGGGTGCGCCGGCCGTTCGAAGATCTCGCGCCAGTGGCCGCTCTCCACAATGCGGCCGAGATACATGACGGCGACCCGGTCGCTCATGTGCTCGACCACGCCGAGGTCGTGGCTGATCATGATGTAGGAGAGGCCGAGCGTTTCCTTCAGTTCCAGCAGCAGATTGATGATCTGGGCGCGGATCGAGACATCCAGCGCCGATACGGGTTCGTCACAGATGACAATCCTGGGATTGAGGATCAGCGCGCGGGCGATGCCGATGCGCTGACGCTGGCCGCCCGAGAATTCATGCGGGTAGCGGCCGGCTTGTTCGGGCCGCAGGCCGACATGCCGGAGCATCGCCGCGACACGGTCGTCGACCTCGCTCTTGGCCGTCACGCCGTGCAGGCGCAGCGGGTCTTCCAGCGTGCGGCGAACGGTCTGGCGCGGATTGAGCGAGGCATAGGGATCCTGAAACACGATTTGCACGATACGGGCCAGCGCCTTTCGATCGCCCGATCGCCCTCCCGTTACGACCTGTCCGTCCAGCACGATGCGGCCCCGCGTCGGTGCCTGCAGGCCCAGTATCGAAAGCGCCAAAGTCGACTTGCCGCATCCGGATTCGCCGACAAGACCGAGGCACTCGCCGCGCTTCAGTTCGAGATCGACGCCGTCGACCGCACGGAGCAGCCGCCGGCCGCCGCCCAGCAAGCCGCCACCAACGGGAAAATGGACCGCGAGATCCTCTACGCTGAGGATGACATCGTCGCCGGGTCTTACCGCCGGTTCATGCATGGTGATGGCACCTGACCAGCCCGCCCGCACCGAGCAACGTCGTCGCCGGCTCGGTGGTCCGGCAAACGTCGGTCGCCCGCGCGCAGCGTGGATTGAACCGGCAGCCGTCCGGGAAATCCGTGATCGCCGGCACGACGCCCGCAATCTCCGTCAGCCGTGTCCGGCCAAGCGCCGCGCGGCTCCCGAGCCGCGGAAGCGAGTCGACCAGGCCTTGCGTGTAGGGATGCGCGCTGGCGCGGAAGATGTCGTCCGAGCCGCGCTCCTCGACGATGCGGCCGGCATACATGACGGCGACGCGGCGGCACACATTGGCGACCAGGCCGAGATCATGGCTGATCATCAAGATGGCGGTGCCTCGCTCGGCGCATAGATTGCGCATCAGCTCGATGATCTCCGCCTGTACGGTGACGTCGAGCGCGGTGGTCGGCTCGTCGGCGATCAGAAGATCCGGCCCGCATGCGAGGGCGATGGCGATCATCACGCGCTGGCGCATGCCGCCCGAAAGCTGGTGCGGATAATCCTTCACCCGTCGTTCGGGTGCGGGGACGCGGACGCTCGCCAGCGCTTCCACCGCCAGCCGGTTGGCTTCCCGCCAGTCCTTGCCCTGATGCAGCACGAACATCTCGGCGATCTGCCGGCCCACGGGCGAGACCGGATTGAGCGCCGTCATCGGCTCCTGGAAGATCATGGCGATGCGGTTGCCGCGCAGTGCGCGTTGCTCGGCCGCCGAAAGGCTCTGGATTTCCCGGCCGTCAAATCGGATGGCGCCGGCGCCGATCGAAAGCGGCTGGCGCAACAGGCCGATCAAGGCGAGCGCGGTAATACTCTTGCCGCAGCCGGATTCACCGACGAGTCCAAAAGTCTCGCCACGGTCGATGCGGAACGAAACGCCCTCGACCGCCGCAACCTGGCTGGATCGATAGTTGAGATCGATGCGCAGATCCTCGACTTCGAGCAGAGGGGGCCCCGTCATGTGCGCCGGCTCCGCGACTGCGGATCGAGAACGTCACGCAAGCCGTCGCCGAGCAGATTGAGACCGAGCACCGTCAGGAAGATGGCGAGGCCGGGGAAGATCGACAGCCACGGGGCCGTCGTGATCTGGTCGCGGGCTTCCGAGAGCATGCTGCCCCAGCTTGGATAGGGCGGGCGGACCCCGAGGCCGAGGAACGAAAGGGCGGCTTCGGCCAGTATTGCGCCGCCCATGCCCAGCGTGCCGATGACGATGATCGGGCCGACCATGTTCGGCAGTAGCTGGGTGATCATGATGCGCAAATCGCCGTAGCCGAGCACTTTTGCGGCCTGCACATAGCCCTGGCTCTTGAGCGACAGCGTCGACGCCCGTGCGATCCGGCAGGTGAAGGACCAGTTGGTCAAGCCGAGCGCGATGAGCAGGCTGGTCAGGCCGGGTCCAAGGACCGCCATGATGGCCAGCGCAAAGATCAGCGACGGGATCGCGAGCATGAGATTGGTCAGCCCATTGACGAAATCGTCCCACCAGCCGCCCCAATAGCCCGCCGTCAGGCCCAGTGTCACGCCGATGACGCTGTTGACGAGCTGCGAGACGATGCCGACCGTCAGCGAGATGCGCGCGCCGTGCACGACGCGGGAATAAATGTCGCGGCCCTGCGCATCGGTGCCGAACCACCAGATCCAGCTCGGTGGCTCCTCGGCATTCAAGAGGTTGGCATCCATGACGGGATCGGTATGCGCCAGCCAGGGCGCGAGCAGGCCGACGAAGATCGCAAGCGCGAACAATGCCCCGCCGATAACGAGATTGGCCCCTAACCTCATGCGTATCTGATCCTGGGATCGATCACGGCATAGAGCAGGTCGATCATCGTATTGATGGTCAGAAAGAACAGTACCACCACGAGGATGGAGCCCTGGACGGCAGGAAGGTCGCGCTGCAGCACACTGTCGACCAGCAGCGAGCCGATGCCCGGCCAGGAGAACAGTTTCTCGACAACGACCGCCTGTCCCATCAACGCGCCGAATTGCAGGCCGATCGTGGTGAGAATGAGGACGAGCGCATTGCGCATCACATGCCATTTCACCACCCGGGTCTCGCTCATGCCCTTCGAGCGCGCGGTACGGACAAAATCCGCAGTCATGATCTCGAGAACCGCGGCGCGCGTCGTTCGCGCCAGCAGCGCCATCGGCGAGACGCCGAGGGTCACGGCAGGCAGGATCAGATATTTGAGCCCGCCATCGCCATAGCCGAAACTCGGCAGCCAGCCGAGTTTCAACGCAAACAGGTACATCAGCAGCAGCCCGAGCCAGAATTTGGCCATTGAAAGGCCCGACACCGCCAGGACCATCGAGAGCGTGTCGACGAAGCTGCCCGGCCGCAGCGCCGCGATGAACCCCAGCGGTACGCCGATTACGATCGCAAACGTCATGGACGCGAAGATCAATTGCAGCGTCGGCCACATTCGTTTGGCGAGCATGGTCGTGACCGGCTCGCGGGTCCGGAACGACGTCCCGAAATCACCGGTCGCGAGCTTGGCAATGTAGGAGCTGAAGCGGATGTAGACGGGATCGTCAAGGCCGAGCTGCTTCTTCATGCGCTCCACCACCGCCGGGTCCGTCGGGCCGCGGCCGTCATCGTTCATGCTCGATATGATGCTGCCCGGTACGACGCTGAACAGCACAAAGATCACCAGCACGACGGCCAGCACGGTCGGAACGGTTTGCAGGATTCGACGGATCGCGAACGAAAGCATCAGACCTGTTCCTCCCTCCCTCTATCGTTTTTTGCGTTTTTACGATGGTGGGAGGGCGAGAGCGCGTGTCACTTGTAGTTCACTTGTAGGTCAAGTCACTTGGCGGGCGAGGTCTCGGCGACCCAGAGGTCTTCGACGTTCTGGTGCGTCAGTTCGGTCGCGTTCAACTGGATCCCCTTCAGCCACGGCTGTACCGCCATGACCGCCTTGTTGTAGTTGAAGAACCAGACCGGCGCTTCGTCATAAAGCAGGGCATTGGCCTTCTGCATCAGCTGGACGCGCTTGGCGGCGTCGTCGGTCTGCCCGGCCTCATCGAGCAGCTTGTCGAAATCCGCGTTCTTGAAAGCCGTGTAGTTGCAGGCCGATTGCGGCGTCGACGAGTGGAAGCATTTCAGCGCGGCCTGAGGGTCCGGGCCGGTGGCCTGGGAATAGATGAAGGCCTGGAATTCGCCCTTGCGAGCGACCTCCGCCAGCACCGCGGTCTCGACCTGCTTGACCTTCACCTTGATGCCCACCCGGTCCAGCATCGGGATGATGGCCTCGACGATCGGCAGGCCCCAGCTTTCATTCTGGCTCGCCGTCCATTCGAATTCAAAGCCGGTGGGATAGCCCGCGTCCGCGAGCAACTGCTTTGCTTTCGCGGGATCGAAGGCGTAGGGCTTCATGGTCTTGTCGTAGGCGGGGGAGGTCAGCGGCAGCCAGCTGGTGGCGCGATAGGCCTTGTTCTTGACCAGCTTGCTGATGATCAGATCGGCATCGATCGCATGGTTGATGGCCTGCCGCACCCGCTTGTCGGAGAACGGTTTGAACGAAGGATTGATGCCCATGTAGCGCGTGAAGACCTCGGCGACTTCGACGATGGTACCCTTGAGGGCGGGGTCGGCCTGATAGGCGACGTACTGCGCGGGCCCGAGCACCGAGGTGTCGATTTCCTTGTTGCGGAACGCGACATCGCGCGCCGCGGCTTCGCCCATGATCGACACGATCATTTTGTCAGCGTACGGCTTGCCGGGCTTGTAGAACTTGTCAAACCGCTCCAGCACGACGCGCGATCCCGGCACGTGCTCGACAAACTTGAACGGCCCAAGGCCGATCGGCTTCTGGATGAAGCTGTCCTTGGCGCCCTCGTCGGCCGGATAGATCGAAGTCAGCGCGGTGAAGAAGTAGAAACCTGGATCGACCTTCTCGGTCAGCTTCATTTCGAGCGTGAAGTCGTCGATTTTCTTCAGACCGGAGATTTCCTTGGCTTTGCCCTTCTCGACCTCGGAGGCGCCCTCGATCATTCGGACAAAACGCGCGCCGGGATAGGCCTTGGCGCCGTCCATGATGCGGTTGTAGCTCCAGATCACGTCGTCGGCCGTCATCTTGCGACCATGGTGGAAATAAGCGTCGTCGCGCAACTTGAAGGTATAAACAAGACCGCCGCCCGAGACGATGGCCTCCTTGGCAAGCTCAGGAACCGGCTTACCCTCGGCGGAGTCCCAAATGTAGAGCGACCGATGCAGGCCCTTGGCGACGATCTCGTCCTGGGCGCGCTGCGTCGTATGAATGTCCATGCTGGTGAAACTCGAGCCATAGGGCGCCGTCATCCGAATGGTGCCGCCCTTGCGCGGTGTCTGGGCCTCCGCCGTGACTGATAGCGCCAGTCCCAAACCAGCCACGATCGCAATCTTCTTGAACATCATGTTTTCTCCAACCGTGCAGGAGCATTCCGGTTCGAGAGTTGATCACTCGCGGCCTATCGAGCGCAAGGTCTTCGTTTCGTGCTGATGGGCGGTCGGCGACCAATACTTGTGCGGTGCGCTATCCGGTCCGAGTGTCGTCGGGGGATGATCAGGATGCGCGTCACACGAAGTGGGCAGGCGCGCGAAATCTGAAAGCTCTACTCGCAGTTGCGGGTAGGTAAGCGTTTGCATTTGAACGGGTTTCAGCGGAGTCGTAGCCCGGATGAGCGAAGCGATATCCGGGATCTTTCTGCTGGTTCCCCGCATGTCGCTTTTGCTCTTGCGGGCCACCGGCGGCAATCCTCTCCTCTCCCACAAGTGGAGAAGGGAAAGGATCGTCTTTCACACCCGTTCCACGAAACTATCGACCACCTTCTTCTCGCCGGCCTTCTCGAAGGCGATGGTGAGCTTGTTGCCGTCGATCTTCACGACGTTGCCGTACCCGAATTTCTGGTGGAAGACGCGGTCGTCGAGCGAGAATTCCGAAACGGTGCCGGTGGATTTAGCGACCAGTTCGCCCTCGATCACCATCGGCCCGCGCTTGGTGCGCGAGAAGCCGCTGGCAGTTTCGCCGCGCAAATCTGAAAACGGCGACTGGCTTTCCTCAAATCCGTCGCGGCCGTGACGGCCGCCCTGGTTGTTGCGGGCGCGATTGGCCTGCGCGCGCTGCCAGCCCGGCGTGGTGTAGCTGGAGCCGAAGGATTCGACGTTGTCGAAGCGGGAGGCGCCGTAGCCGCCGCTGCCGCCCCAGCCCGAGCCGCCCTTGGATTCCGTGATCTCGACATTGTCCGCCGGCAATTCGTCGAGGAAGCGCGACGGGATCGTGGTCGACCAGGTGCCGTGAATGCGGCGGTTGGTGGCGAAGTATAGTTTGGCGCGGCGGCGGGCGCGGGTCAGCCCGACATGGGCGAGGCGACGCTCTTCTTCGAGGCCGGCGCGGCCCTGTTCGTCGAGCGTGCGCTGGCTCGGAAACAGGCCTTCCTCCCAGCCGGGCAGGAACACGTTGTCGAATTCGAGGCCTTTGGCCGAATGCAGCGTCATCAGCGAGACGGCCTCGTCCTCGGCGCCGCCGTCGCGGTCCATCACCAGCGAGATGTGTTCGAGGAAACCCTGCAGGTTCTCGAACTCCTCCATCGAGCGCACCAGCTCCTTGAGGTTATCGAGCCGTCCGGCGGCATCCGCGGAGCGGTCCTTCTGCCACATCTCGGTGTAGCCGCTCTCGTCGAGCACGATTTCGGCGAGCTCCGTATGCGCGGTCACCTCGCGCTGGGCGCGCCAGCGGTCGAAATGCAGGATGAGATCGCGCAAGGAGCCGCGCGCCTTCGGCTTCAGCTCATCGGTCTCGACCACGGCGCGGGCGGCCTCGAACAGCGGAATGCGGCGCTTGCGGGCGTGATCGTGCAGCATCTGTACGGTGGCATCGCCGAGCCCGCGCTTGGGCACATTGACGATGCGCTCGAAGGCGAGATCGTCGGCCGGCGAATTGATCACGCGCAAATACGCCAGCGCGTCGCGGATCTCGGCGCGCTCGTAAAACCTTGGACCGCCGATCACGCGATAGGGCAGGCCGAGGGTGACGAAGCGATCTTCGAACTCGCGCATCTGGAACGAGGCCCGCACCAGGATCGCGACCTCGTTGAGGTTGTCGCCGGCGCGCTGCAGTTCCTCGATCTCCTCGCCGATGGCGCGGGCTTCCTCTTCGGAATCCCAGGACCCGGTTACGGTTACCTTCTCGCCGTCGACATCCTCGGTGCGCAGCGTCTTGCCGAGCCGGCCTTCATTATGCGCGATCAGATGCGAGGCGGCGGCGAGGATATGACCGGTGGAGCGGTAATTGCGTTCGAGCCTGATAACCTTGGCGCCGGGAAAATCGTGCTCGAAGCGCAGGATGTTGTCGACCTCGGCACCGCGCCAGCCATAGATCGATTGGTCGTCGTCGCCGACGCAGCAGATGTTTTTCGGCGCGGCCATCGCGGGCAGGGCAGTCCCCTCGTCATTCCGGGGCGCGCCGACAGGCGCGAACCCGGAATCCCGAGATGAGTCCTCTTCACTTCGAGATTCCGGGTTTGCGTCTTCGACGCGCCCCGGAATGACGGAGGAGGTGGTTGCCGGAATAACGGAGGTGGCAGGTGCGCCGGGGATGACGGAAGACAACGGCACGCCCGGTTTACCCGGCGCCTGCGACAGCAGCCGCAGCCACAGATATTGCGCGACATTGGTGTCCTGATATTCGTCGACCAGGATGAACTTGAAACGGGTCTGGTATTGCCGGAGCACATCGGGGTGCTCGCGGAACAGGCGGATGTTCTCCAGCAGCAGATCGCCGAAATCGGCGGCGTTGAGGATCTTCAGCCGCTCCTGATAGCTGGCGTAGAGCTTGCCGCCCTTGCCATTGCCGAACACCGCGGCTTCGCCCGCAGGCACCTGCGCCGGCGTCAGGCCGCGGTTCTTCCAGCCGTCGATCAGCCCGGCCAGCATTCGCGCCGGCCAGCGCTTGTCGTCAATGTTCTCGGCCTGCAGCAACTGCTTGAGCAGGCGGACCTGGTCGTCGACGTCGAGCACGGTGAAATTGGATTTCAGCTGCACCAGTTCGGCGTGGTAGCGCAGGATGCGTCCGCCGATCGAGTGGAAGGTACCAAGCCACGGCATACCCTCGACGGCCTGGCCGAGCATCTGGCCGAGCCGCAGCTTCATCTCGCGCGCGGCCTTGTTGGTGAAGGTCACGGAGAGGATTTCGTGCGGCCGCGCCCGGCCCTGGCTCAGGATATGGGCGATGCGGGTGGTCAGCACGCGCGTCTTGCCGGTGCCGGCGCCGGCCAATACCAGCACCGGGCCGTCCAGCGTCACGACGGCGTCGCGCTGCTCCGGATTGAGCCCGCTGAGATATTGCGGGGCCGCCGTGGCGCGCGCACGCGCGGCGATGCCGCCAGCTGCGGGCTGGTGCTCGGGAACGCCGTGATGGGGCAGCTTGCTCGGCTCTGTCATGCGAATCGTCTTGTCCCCACGATGGCACCGTGAGGCGGTGAAGGGGAGCCTTCTTAGCAGGGATTAAGCGCCATATAGGGCCTGTCCGGCTGTTTTGACAGGTTTAATCCGGCGTTATCCCTGCGCCTTATTTCGCAGGCGCCGCGATTTTGTTCCGCATTGCTGGCAAATATTCCCGGTTTCGCACCCAGGAACCATCGCTGCCGGGGCGGATTGTTTTGGCATGAGCAGGCGCGATCCTCTTAGCCGCGCCGATCGCAACCAAACAGAGGTGGTGTCATGCTGAGCTGGGTCGTTACGTTTCTGGTCGTCGCATTGATCGCGGGTATTTTGGGCTTCGGCGGCATCGCCGGCGCCTCCGTCGAAATTGCCAAGGCGATCTTCTTCATCGCCATCATCCTGTTCCTGGTCTCGGCGGTGGTTGGCCTCGTGCGCGGACGGGGACAGGTTTAGCGCTCCGTCGTCCTGACAGGATGACGCCTGCATAATAGCAAAAGCTATTTCGAGGGCATCGCCACCTTCCGGCCGGTGCCCTCAGGACGTGGAACGGCCGCATGGCTATCCACCACCGCCTGGATGCGGGCGCGGATATCGGGCGGAAACGGCGCGGCCTTGCGCGTGTTCATGTCGATGTGAATGGTCATGTTCTCCGAAGTCGCGGAGATCCAGCCCTCGGTGGCGTGGCGCAGCTCTTCAAAGGTGTGAATGCGCTTCTCGTCGGCCGCGAGCAGATAGACCGTAACCTGCACGGGATCGCCGAGGTGAATCTCGCGCAAATACCGCACATGGCATTCGGCGGTGAAGGTCGAGCCGTGGCGCTCTTTCAAATAGCCGGGGCCGATCCCGAGATGCAGCCACATCTGGTCGATCGCGCGGTCCATCATCACGTTGTAATAGGCCATGTTGAGATGGCCGTTGTAATCGATCCATTGCGGCTCGATCTGCATCACCGACGACAGGAACGGTGCTGAAGGCAGGGGCATATCGGATAGTTTGTTTTTGGCGGCTGAAGCTGACGTCATCATCCATCCCTTGGCCGATCTCTCTTGACCCCTCATATATCCTTTGCCACGGTCCGCTCAAAGCCGGGAGGAATTTTGCGTGGCGATGACGATATCGGGCAATGAGAAGCGGCCGGAACCGCTGGCGCTGGCAAGCGCCGTTGAGGCGCTGGCGGCGCGGTTCGGTAACCGGCTGATCACCTCGCATGCGGTGCGCGAACAGCATGCCCATACCACCACCTGGCTGCCGACCCAGCCGCCCGATGCCGTGGTGATGGCGCAGGAAACCGCCGATATCCAGGATGTGGTCCGGATCTGCGCCAAGCATACCGTTCCCGTCATCGCGTTCGGCACCGGCACTTCGCTGGAGGGGCAGGTCAACGCGCCGGCCGGCGGCATCTGCATCGATCTGCACGACATGAACAAGGTGCTGGCAGTCCATGCCGACGACCTTGATTGCGTGATCCAGCCCGGCGTGACCCGCAAGGCGCTGAACGAGCATCTGCGCGACCAGGGCGTGTTCTTTCCGATCGATCCCGGTGCCGACGCCTCGCTCGGCGGCATGGCCTCGACCCGCGCCTCCGGCACCAACGCGGTGCGTTACGGCACCATGCGCGACAACGTGCTGGCGCTGAAGGTCGTGCGCGGCGACGGCGAGATCATCACCACGGGCACGCGGGCCAAGAAATCCTCCGCCGGTTACGACCTGACGCATCTGTTTGTCGGCGCCGAGGGCACGCTCGGCATCATCTCCGAACTCACCATCAAGCTGCGCGGCATTCCGGAGACGATCGCGGCCGCCGCCTGTTCGTTCGAGACGGTGCGCGGTGCCTGCCAGGCGACGATCCTTGCAATTCAAACCGGCATTCCCGTCGCGCGCATCGAGCTGCTCAACGCCGAGCAGGTGCGCGCCTGCAATTCCTATTCGAAATTGACCCTGCCGGAGACGCCCTTGTTGCTGCTGGAATTCCACGGCAGCGCCAATGAGGTCGCGGAGCAGTCGAAGAATTTCAAGGAGATCGCTGGTGAATGCGGCGGCGGCGATTTCACCTGGACCACCAAGCCGGAGGACCGCACCAAACTCTGGCAGGCGCGGCACGACGCCTATTGGTCGGTGAAGGCGCTGCGTCCCGGCGCCGGCGTGGTTGCGACGGATGTGTGCGTGCCGATTTCGCGGCTGGCCGATTGCGTCACCGAGACTGAAGAAGATCTGAAGCGGCTCAACCTGCTGTCGCCAATCGTCGGCCATGTCGGCGACGGCAATTTCCACTGCTCGCTGGTCTGCGACGTCGACAATGCCGACGAGATGGCCCGCGGCGAGGATTTCATGCACCGCCTGGTCGAACGCGCGCAGGCGATGGGCGGCACCTGCACCGGCGAACACGGCATCGGGCAGGGCAAGCAGAAATACCTGAAGGCCGAAC
This sequence comes from Bradyrhizobium sp. AUGA SZCCT0158, assembly GCF_018130065.1. Taxonomy (GTDB): domain Bacteria; phylum Pseudomonadota; class Alphaproteobacteria; order Rhizobiales; family Xanthobacteraceae; genus Bradyrhizobium. The sequence goes on from NZ_JAFCME010000009.1 coordinate 48,015, forward strand.
TCGGTGATGAGGCGATCGACGCCATGCGCGCGCTGAAGAAGGCGCTCGATCCGCAAAACATCTTCAACCCGGGGAAGATCGTGCCGACGGTTTAGGGCCGGGCACAATTCTCCCGCGAATTCCCCGAAGGCCCGTGCACTCCCCGCTTCGCGAGTGGAACTTTTGCTCCCTGTCGGCGTCTGGGCGGCCCTACCTTCGAGTGTAGCGATCGGCAAGCGTGGAGGTCACGGCGGAGGCCATGGGCATTTCGTAGATGGCCGCCCGAGCTCATGGAGGCCGGCCGCACGCCAAGAGCAACGATCCGGATTTGCAAACCTCTGTTGCCGGAATGTCACCATCGATTGATTTTCCCGGATGAGAATGCGGCCGCTGATCGCACGATCGCATTGTTTGTCTTGCAAACGCGCTGGCTGCTGATTCCATGCAATGGTTCAAAAAGGACGTTCCCGCACCCAAGGATATCTGGGACGAGCCCATCGAGGGGCCGATCGGAGATCTCCAGGCTGCGAACAAGATACGGGAAATCTGCCGTTCTGCGGCCAGCAGTGCGGAAAAGATCAGCGGTGCTGCCGACCGTTCGAAAATCAAGTCCGAAATCGAACGTTATGAGCGCGCGGCGAAAGCCGCTATGCAAATTGCCATGAAGATTTCCGATGGTCTGTTGCGAGACACCGCCGTGCGGCAGATCCTCGAACTCTGCCTCCAAGCCAATCACACCACGACCGCGCGAACGCTGTTTCGCGCCATCCAGTCCAAATCGATCAGTGACGACGTGCTGAAGCAGCATCCCTCGCTGGGCACGGCGTAGCCGCAGCGCTATTTCGCGCGCGGCGCAGTGATCGCTTTGCGGATCGCCGCCAGCGGCGCAGCGTCGTCGAACTCGAGGCTTTCGCCCTGCGGCTTCAGGCCGAGGTCGCGCCACAGGCCCGCGAGATCGGGCGTCACGGGCTTTGAACCCATCTCGCCATGAAGCGTCGTCAGCACGTCGACGCCGACGGCCTTGTCGGCGGTGGAGAGAAGACGATCGAGCGACCAATCCTTTTCATGATTGCCGCCCGCGGCGAGGACGCCGCGCATGGCGTCCTGCAGGCCGAGGCGATTATTCGTTCGCTTGCGGATTTCGATGTCCGCAAGCAGGCAGAACATCGCGCCGCCCCAATATCGCCGGCCCCAGGTGTCGGTGTTGTCGAGGCCCTGATCGCCGGCCTGCGGCAGGCCCTTCGGCATGTCGCGCATCATTGCCTGCCAGATTTCCGCTGCCGTGAGGTCGCCGGCCTGCACCCGCGCCACCGGCTCGATATAGACGGCAAGACCTTCCGACAGCCACGTGTGGCGATGGTTCAGATCGGGCAGGGCGGTGTGCACCATCTCGTGCACCATCACCCAGTCGCGCCGCAAAACCTCCTCGGTGGAATCGCGGCCGAGCGGAATGCGGATCGCGGCGCCGCGATAGCCCCACGTCGTGCCGCCGCGAATGCGGGCGCCGTCGACCGGCACCAGCAGCAGCCGCAGTTGTTCGACGGGAAACCGGCCATAATAGGTGGCGACGGCCTTCGCCGACATCCGGACCCAGTCGAGCACCTTTTCTCTCGGCAGCGCCATCTCGCCGGGCGCGAAGCCGACATGGATGGTGCCGCCTTCGATTTCGAGGTCGGTCTTGGGCATCCGGTCGAACGCGTCATACGGCATCCGGTCGCCGCGCATATAGTCCGACTGCGCATCGGCGCGGAACGAAATCAGGCTCGCCGGCATGGCGGTGAGGACGGCGGTCAACACGATCCAGCCGATGCCGCCGAGGGTTTTCATCACGACACGCTTCTGGTCGTGCCGGGCCGCTGCTGCGCGACGGTTCGGTCTGTCACGAACGCCGCGACCTTTTCCCTGAGATCGTCGAGCATCGTGGCGAGCAGGATTTCGCCCTTGGCCGACGTCGCCAAGGTCGGGTCGCCATAGCTGCCCGAGCGGCTGTAATTCGGCGAGTTCGTATCCACCGGTGTCAGCGGGCCGGGCGCCTCCTTTCCGATGGCCGGGCTCGGCTCGGCGCGTGCCATATCGACGAGGTGTGGCACCAGCGCCAGCATCAATGACGTCTCGAGTTCGTCGGCGTGGCTGCCATGGCTCTGTTCGGCCAGCCGTTCGGCGGCCTGGCGATAGCGCGGGCCTTCATGGATGCGCAGATGCGTGACCTTGCCGGCATCAAGCCGCGCCAAAGCGCGCTCGACCGGTGCCAGCGTACTGATCCCGGTGTTGAGAACGAACAGCTTTCGGCACCCGCTGCCGAGAATGCCTTCCGCGATCTCATGCACGACGGCTTCGAAGGTCGCGCTCGAAAGACTGCAGCTGCCCGCATAGGCGACGAAGGCGGGATAGTATCCGTAAGCCAGCGTCGGCCAGATCAGTGCGTCGATCCGTTCGGCGAGTTGGCTCGCAAGCCATTCGGCTTGGATGCGGTCGGTATTGAGAGGGAGGTGGAAACCATGCTCCTTGGCGGCCGCGCCAACGGGCAGTATCGCCGCAGCACCATTAGCGATGTGCCGCGCGACTTCGTCCCATGTCATACGCTCGATAAAATGGTGATCGGTATCGGTGCCCATGTCTCGGGCCTCTGTTATCAGGTGGAAACCGCCGTCAGGTTGCCCGAAGTAATCCAGCCATGCAGATAGCCCGCGCCGCGTGCCGCCGCGCCATCGGGATCGTCATAGGTAGCCAACATCTCGCAGAGCACGCCGAACGGAATGCCGCTCGCGGCCTCGTCCCACATCATCGCTTCTTCAGGGGCAAGTTCGCGGAACATTGGCGTGGTGTCCTGGCGCCAGACCAGGATGCGCGCCGGTTCTTCCAGCTTGGCCGCATCCGGCGGCGTCTCGTCATTCTTGAGCGCCAGCCAGACCGCGGAGGCGTTGGTCGACAAATCGAGCCTGGTCGCGCTGAGGTGCGGCTGGAACTTGAGATCGTTCCATTGCTCCGGCGCAAACGAAGCCATGGCGGTCAGTTCAAGCACCGGGCCTTCCGCGGCGTCGAAGGCGTCGTTGAGCGCTTTCTCCAGCGCTGCGAGATCAGCAAGAACAGGATGGTTGCAATAGGGTTCTGCCGATCTCAAAAACTCCGGCAGGCCTTGCGAAAACCAGCGCAGGTTCGGATGTTCTGAGGGGCGCGCCTTGACATAGGCATGGCCCATCTCGTCGAACGCCTCATCGCCGAGATACGAATGCAGCAACGCGTGGTCGTTACGAAGCGCCTCCACCAGCCGCGAGCCGTAGGCGTAGCGATAGACGCCGTACAGCGTCTCGCGTTTCTCGCGGGGGCTGTCGAGGATTTCGGTGAGCACCGTGTCGTCGCCGGTCAGGATGCCGCGCTGGAAATCCGCCTGTTGCCGCGCGAAGTCGCTCATCTCGCCTGCTTGCCCAAGTTCTTGTCCAATTGGGCTAAGACCTTCTCCGCGATCTCGCGGGTGCGGTTCACTTCCACGAGCAGTTCGTCGAGCGGCGGGATGTTGGCGTCGCGCTCGATCATGGTCGAGACCCGGCCGAAGCGCTTGATGGCCGCGACATAGAGATCCCAGACGTCTTCGCAGACGGGATGATCATGGGTGTCGATGATGTGGGTGCCCATGTGGCTGTGGCCGGCCATGTGGAACTGCACGACGCGGTCCGCTGGAATCCCGTTCAGGAAGGTCATGGGGTCATAGCCGTGGTTGAAGGCGCTGACATAGACGTTGTTGATGTCGAACAGCAGCCAGCAACCGGAACGGCGCGACAATTCGGCGAGGAATTCCCATTCCGTCATTTCGGAATTGTTGAACTGGACATAGGTCGAGACGTTCTCGAGCACGATGGCGCGGCCGAGGAAATCCTGCACCAACTGCACGCGGCTGACGACGTGGTCGAGCGCCTCATTGGTGTAGGGGATCGGCAACAGATCGTGCAGGTTCTTGCCGTGGACGCCGGTCCAGCACAAATGGTCGGAGATCCATTTTGGCTCGACTCGCACAGCGAGATCTTTCAGGCCCTGCAGATATTCGAAATTCGGCGGCGCGGTCGATGCGATCGACAGCGACACGCCGTGCATCACGACGGGATAGCGTTCGCAAATCCGGTCAAGTACGCGCAGCGGCTGGCCGCCGGGCAGCATGTAGTTTTCGCTGATGACTTCGAACCAGTCGATCGGCGGGTTTCCGCTCAGGATCTCGTCGTAGTGTTGCGCGCGCAGGCCGAGCCCGAAGCCAAGGAAGGGTGGCTTATCCGACTGCAACGGACGCCCAAGCGCCGCCGGGGAGTTGGGCAATCTGCTCGCGACGTTCATGTCGTCTCCGCTTCGCGCATCGCGATCGGGCGATGGGTATTGCCTCAAATTATCATGGAAAGGGGGCCCGGCATACACCGGCGCCCCCCTTTCCGGATAGCCTCGATCAGGCGGGCGAATACTTGCCCTTGGCGGCGTCGCACTTCTCCTTGGTCATGGCCGAAAAGCCCTGACCCTTGCAGGCGTTCTGACCCTTGCAGGCGCTCGCGCCGCTCTTGCAGGCGCTCTGGCCCTTGCAGGCGTTGGCGCCGACGCATTTGCCTTCGCCGGCGGCGTAGGTGACGGTCGACATCGTCGCGCCAGCCAGGAACAGCGTGGCTGCAGCGGCGGCAATCGTGGCGCCGGACTTGGAAGTCATCTTCATGGACGTCTCCTCGAGATAGAAGTGTGAAGGTGCACCACCCGCAAGCCACTGACATCAGGACCGACAGATGGTACCCGGGGATAGATACGCGGCGGATTTGGCTTGGTTACACGGCGAGCGAAATTTATTTCAATGATCGGCGGGCTTAAGTGAAACATTCCCGGGCTGGAATGAACCGTGAAGGCCCGGCACGACGCCGGGCCCTTTTCGCGTCAATTCGGGACGATCAGGCCTTGACGAACTTGCCGCCCATGGCGGTGCACGCCTTCTCGGTGGTCATCGAGAAGCCCTGACCCTTGCAGGCATTCTGGCCCTTGCAGGCGCTCGAGCCGCCCTTGCAGGCGCTCTGGCCCTTGCAGGCGTTGCCGACCATGCACTTGCCGGCGGCGGCGTTTGCAGATGTCGACCCGGTCGACACAACCGCGCCGGCGAGGAACAAAGTGGCAGCGGCGGCCGCGAGCGTCGCACCGGATTTCGTATTCAACTTCATGACGTTCTCCTCGATGATTGCTTGACGATAATAGGACGCCGTGAGCGTTCGATGACCTTGATATCATCGACCCGCACAACGCTAAGGGAGCAGCGGATGCCAATCAGATCGCGGCGGCTCGCGAAAGCCGTTAGCCTCCGCGATTTGAGTGCTCATCCGAAACCAGCTACGGGGCATCGGGCGATTTGGTTACAGAGTTTCGAAAGAAATTTTTCTTTTTTTGGATTTGGACGACCCGTCCATGTCTAAGCCCGATGCATGGGAGTATTTGGTTGCGCTGCAGAATGGCAACAGATGCCGTCCGCGCGGGATAATCGGGAAGCTTCAATGACCGGTTGCGTTGCACAACGGGAGTGTTGGCTGCTGCGCGAGCGTGTGCTCCGTAAGACGCCGGCGTGTAGCCACGGCCTCAGACGGCGGCGCCGAGCTGAGCCAGCAGTTCTCCGATCAGCTTGCGCCCGTCGGCATCCTGCGTCATCGCGAGCGCGTTGCGATAGTCCGCGATCGCAAGGTCGAACCGCCGCATCATTCGGTAGGTCAGCGCGCGGTTGCGCAGAAAGGCAGGATTTGCGGGATTGATCTCGATTGCTTGCGTGAAGTCGGCGATGGCAAGGTCGTATCTGCGCAAGATATGATGTAGCTGGCCGCGGTTGCTGAGGGCGCCGGCGTGTCGCGGCGCGATCTGCAGCACCTTGCCGTATTCCGCGATGGCCAGCTCTTCGAAGCGGCCCTCGTTGACGAAGGCGTCGAAATCGGAGCCGGCCTTCTGCTGCAACGCCGCTGCCCGGCCGAAGTAAGCATTGACCCACTTTGGATTGATCACGATCGCGGCGTCGTAGTCCTGCATCGCGCGGTCGATGCGGCCCTTGTCCCGGTAGGCGTCGCCGCGGTTGGTGAAGGCAAGGGGATCGTTGGGATTGAGCCGGATCGCAGAATCGAACTCCGTGATGGCGCGATCGAGCTGCTTCTGGCGCAGGAACGCGACACCGCGGCTGTTGAACGGGCCATGGGCGGTCGGGTGGGCTTTCGTCGCCGCGTCGAAATCCGCCACCGCCCGGTCGTAGACGCCGAGAGCCAGATTGGCATTGCCGCGGATGAGATAGACACGGGCAAGTTCCCTGGCCTCGGCGGGCGGCGCATTCGTGATGACGAATGAGCAGGCCGCAGCCCTCGGGGCGGGCGGGGTGGCGTTGTCCAGGCAGATGCGCTGCTGCGCTTCGGCCTGCGCGCCTGCCGGCGCCAGGATGATCGTGACGGCGGTGAGAAGGACACTGGCGAGAACCCGCATCGCGCGCTCCGTGTTTCGAGACTGTCCCGTTGCTGATCGGGGCCGCTGCGTCGCTTTCATGTCACGAGCGTCCCGGCTGGCGCGCGATCGTGTCGGAAGCCGTCTGCGGCGGGGACTTGGCACGGGCTTCGTCTTGCAGACGCCGGTTGGTCTCGGCGTTGCGGCGTATGAGCGTGCCTATTGCCCGCGCGATTTCGTCGTCGTGCCGGCCGAGCACGCAGCCGCCCATCGCGATCGCGCCATAGTCGAGCACCGCGTGACGCTTCGGGTCGGTGGCTTCGACGAGGAGGTGGGGGACCACGTGCCCGGCCTGTCTCAGGGTCTGTACCATGGGGGTCTGCTGAGCGGCTGTCGGCACCTGCTGGTCATACGGGTCGCTAATGACCATCATGCGCAGGGCGCGGTTCTGCGCGAGCCATTGCACCTTGCCCGTGATGTCGAAATAAGTCCTGGCAGGATCGCCGGGCCGTGCGGGACCCCGGGTCACGATCTGTCCCGAGCCGGAAATCAGGCAGGCGACGTCGCGCCGCATTTGCGCGAGGCCGAACACCAGCCGGCCTCCGCCGGACTCCCCGAACAGATGGAAGCCTTCGAACTGGTAGCGTTGCCGGAGCGCCTCGAGCGCCATGTCCATCAGGTGCAGCTCGACGAGGGTCTTGCGTGATAGATGGGTGCCGGAGGTGCCTTCGACGCCGATACGACCAAGATAGATCGCGGTGGTCTTCGCCATCTTCGAAAAATGGTCGGCGATAGCGACGAGTTTGTCGGTGTTGACGTCACTGGCCTTGGACGGATCTGCCCAGGTCCAACGGGTCGGATCAACCGGACCGTTGTGATCGCCGTTCAGAATGATGACCGGGCGCGAGCCCTGGCCTCCGGCGGTGGAAAGATAATACCGGACACAGAAATCCTGGCTGTAGACGTTGAGCCAGAAGGTCTGCGGTTTCGCGGCGCACTCTTCGCGCGTCATCGTGATCCCGCGCAGCGTGTCTTCCTTCCTGATAATCTCGGCGCCGGCAGGGCCGGCCGCAAACAGCGAAACGGCCAGCAGCATCGCTGCAAGCGAGCCGCGCGCCACATTCGACCAGCAAGCATATGTTGAGAAAGCCATGACGACCAACACCGGTTCATTCCTGTTGGCCGTTTGTCGCTTGAAGCGGGTGGAGGCGCTGTGATGCCGGTCACAGAGGGGCGCTTCCCGCTTGGCGGGATGGGTCGCGGGGCTGCGGGCGCGCATCGCCCGTCTTATGAACGGCGCCTAGTTCATCGCGGCGCGCGAAGGTTTCAACTTTGCCATCTGTTTCACCGTGGCCTGCAGCTCTTCGGCATTGAACGAGGGGAACGAGCAGATCCGGTTGCTGCAGGCGAACGCCGCGGGCTCGCCGAGATCGGGGTATTCGACGTCGGGATTGGGCAGCTTGCCCTCGCGCAGGTCGAGCCACTCCAGGCGCTTGTAGCGGGCCGGCAGCGCCCGTGCGAGGGTATGCAGGGCCTGCGCGCGGGGCGCATCCTTGTGGCCGACGATCGTCATATGGGTCGGCTCGATCGCGAGTTCTTCGTCGGCGAGCAGCACGCCGGGCAACGGGCGCATCATCTCGGCCGAGGCGCTGCTCGCATAGCGCATCGCATGTGAGGCGTGCTCGCGATAGGTTTCGTCGCCGTAGTAGCGGTTGAGCAGGTTCATGAAGCGCGCCACCTGCACCTGGTCATCAAGCAGTTTTGCCGGTTTTGCCAATACGCCCGTTTTGCCTTCCGCTTTCCTCGACGTTACGAAGCCACCGGCCTCGTCGCGAAAAGTCGCGACGAAATCGCCGGCTTTGGCCGCGGAGGTGAGCCAGTCACGGTTGCCGGTGGCGGCATAGAGATCGAGGAATGCCTGGCCCATCGCCAGCGTGTCGCCGAGGAAGGGTCCGCCGCGATCCTTCTCGCCATGGCGGAACCCACCGCCCGGCAGCGCGCGGTTGGCGTTGACCCATTTCGCAGCACGCTCGGCAATCGCCAGCGCTTTTACGTCGTTGGTGACGCTGTAATAGGCGGCGAGAGCCGAGATCGCCCAGCCGTTCTCGCGCGCATACAGATTCTTGTCGATGCGTGGCATGCCGAGTTTGCGGCGCCCGGCATCGCCTAGCGCATAATATTTGTGGCCGTCGGTGTCGTGATCTAGATCGGCATCCTGGCTGACATAGAAGGCGCCCTCGGGACCCGAGAGAAAGGCCGCAAGATAGCGCTCGATATCGCGGGCCGCCTTGAGATATTTCGGGTCCTTCCACAGCGCATAGGCCTGGCTGTATTGCCGCAGATACTGCGCCTGGAACGACATGATCTTTTCGAAATGCGGATGGGTCCAGGAGCCCGCTTCGGAATATTGATACACGCCGCCCCACACCGGATCGATCAGTGCGATTGCAGCGTCCAGCGTCTGTCGCGCGCGCTTGATCGCAAGGGCATCGCCGGTCTCTGCACGGGTGATCGCAAGATCCAGGCTGTCGGCGTCGATGAATTTCTGGTTCTCGCCCCAACCGCCGAGCTTTTCGTCGTAGGACTCGTCGACAATCTTGGTTAGGTCCGCGCGCTGCTGCTTGCTGAGGAAGGCCGATGCTGAAGGTTTGACTTCAAAGGCCTCGCCGACTGAAGGCCCGGGTGAGGGATCGTCGATGATGGCCTTGAGCAGCGCCCGCATCCGTTCCGGCTCGATATAGCCCCGGAGCTTGGCGATCTCGGTGCCGTCGGGTCCAAACACGATGGTCGCCGGCCAGCCCCAATCGCCATAGCGGCTCGACAGATCCGGATTGGCGTCCTGGTCGACACGTACAGGCAGATATTTCGACGCCAGCAGGCCTTTGACCTCCGGATCGGCATAGGTGGTCTTTTCCATGACGTGGCACCAGTGGCACCACACGGCCTCGAGATCGAGAATCACAAAGCGCTTTTCGGCGGCGGCGCGGGTGAACAGGTCATCGCTCCATTCGCTCCATTTGACGCCATCGGATGCGTGGGCGGAACCGGCCGCGAGCGCGGCAATGGCGAAGGCGGCGAGGCGGACGAGTTTCATGGCGGCTCCCGGAAGCGCTGGTGTCTCGACAGCTACGCGCGCGCCAAAATCCGGGCTCAGACTCATCCGCGATGTCACGGCATTGTGAGGGCGCGGGGGCTGCCGATGCTCAGGCCGGCACTTTGTTGTACCCGGCAGATTTCATCAGCAGCCGATCGAGGGACGCGGCACCAGGGCCTGCGATGGCGAGCCACGTGAAGGCGGCGAAGTAGGTCATTTCCTCGAAGCCGAGCAGCGTTTGCAGCGAATCGACGTCATCCCATTTGGCCGACTTGATCGCGACCAGCATGACCACCGCCAGCATCGCGGCGGGGATCCGGGTGAACAGGCCGAGGATCAGCATGGCGCCACCAAAGCACTCGACGCCCGATACGAAAGGGGTGAGGATTGTCGGAAACGGGATGCCCCAGCCGATAAAATTCTCGGTGACCTGCGGCAAATTGGTGAGCTTGCCCCAGCCGGCCAGCATGAAGGTGTAGCCGACGACCAGCCGCATGATCAGCGGGCCGGCCCAGGAGAAGTATGAGCCGATCTGCGCCGGCAACAGGATGAGAAGATTGACGATAAAATTCATGCGGGCCCCCTCCGATTATTATCGTGACGCGAGGCCGCACCGGCGGCCTCTCAAATCAAGTGCGCACGAAAACGCTGCGGCCGCGCAGGGCGGCAATTTGGTCATGGCAGGAGTTTCGCAACGGATAGCCCGTTTGTTACGGGGCGTTAGCCGAAATTTTGCAGTGCGGGAAACGTTTCCAGCAGCCAGATGCTGGCGCTGGTAACGGCGCCGGTCAGGAAACCGATGCCGGTAATGACCATCAACACACCCATGGCGCGCTCGACGGTGGTGAGATGCCGCTTCATCCGCGCGAACAGCTCGGAGAATTGTTCGATCATGAAGGCGGCCAGCAGGAACGGAATTCCAAGCCCGAGGGAGTAGACCGCGAGCAGGCCCGCGCCCTTCGTCACCGTGGCTTCGGCGGCCGCGATCGACAGGATCGCCGCCAGGATCGGCCCGATGCAGGGGGTCCAGCCGAACGCAAACGCAAGCCCCATGACATAGGCGCCCCACAGCCCGACCGGCTTCGGCGCGGTCAGCCGTCCCTCGCGCATCAACAGCCCGATGCGGGTCAGCCCCAGGAAGTGCAGGCCCATGATGATGATGACGATGCCGGCGAGAATCGAGAGCTCCGCCGACCAGGCCCGGATCAGGCCGCCGACGAACGAAGCGCTGGCACCGAGCGCCACGAACACGGTGGTAAAGCCGAGCACGAACATCAGCGCCGCGGCCATCACCGCGCGTTTCGAGGCCTTCGTCGCCCCGTCATTGTTGACCTGCTCGATGGTCGCGCCGGTCAGGTAGATCAGATACGGAGGCACCAGCGGCAGCACGCAGGGCGACAGGAAGCTGACAAGTCCGGCAATCAGGGCCGCCGGGATGGAAACATCGTGCATTGCATGACCTTCGAGAACTGCCGCAAGGCATAGCGCCGTCTTGGCTTGTACGGAACAGGCAATCGGTAAGTTTCGTCGGCTTCCGGCTCAACTCTGGTCACAGAGCCGTGTCCAAGGGTATGACAAGGCATATGGAAGGCGCCGGGATAGCCTCGCCGGTGAAACAGACGCTAGTATCATTCCGTATTGCGGTAACCGATCCCGCGAACCAGGACCCCGCAATGCGCATCGGCATTCGCAACGCCATCTCGGCCCTCGTGCTGACTTCGATCGTCGTCAGCGCCGTCGGCGTGCACCTGTTGTGGTGGCGCACCGCCCAGCAGGTCAGCCAGACCCTTGCCGACACCATCAACGACCAGATCGTCTCCGCGGTCGGCGACGAACTGCAATCGATCACCTCGGAAGCGCGATCGTCGATGTCGGCGGTGCGCACCCTGTTGCTCGGAAAAGTGTTCGAGGCGCGCGACGCCGAGATGCGCGAGGTCGTCATCCGATCGCAGTTGCGGTCGCAACCGACCATTTCCTGGGTAGCGTTCGGATGGCCGGACGGAACGTTCTTTGGCGGGCACAAGCTTGGCAATGGCGTCATCGAGATGATCGAGATCGCGGGCGATCGAAAGGCGAAGATTAACCGTTATGAATTCGGAGGTGGCGACACGCTGCTCAAGTCCAGCCGCGTCGAGGACACCAATTATTCCGTCACCGATCAGGAATGGTTCCGCGAGGTAGCCAGCTCCAACGACGAAAACTGGTCGACGCTGACCAAGCATCCCAACGGCGAACGTCTGGCGGCCGCCTTCGCGGCGCCGATCCAGATCGATCAAGGACCCGCCGGCGTCATCGCCATCATCATCGAACTGACGCGGGTCTCGAATTTCCTGTCGCAGCTGACGGTCGGCAAATCGGCCGGCGCCTTCATCCTCGATCGCGAGGGCGGCGTGGTCGCGGCGCCCGATCCGGATGCCAGCGAAGTGACGCCGCTGAAGACCGGCCATCCGCTGTTTGCGGTCGCGGTGGACGCGATGAAGAAGGCCGGCACCGCCTACAATCCCGGCGAGGGCGAGCCGCTGAAGCGCCAGGTGACGCGGGACGGCAAGGTCTATCAGGCGGTGCTGACGCCGATCTCGTTTCCGGGCTGGTCGCTGGTGACAGTGGTGCCGGAGTCGGAATTTCTGGGGCCGGTACAGATGACGATCCGGAACCTGCTGATCGGACTTGCGATCCTGATCGTGATCGCCGGGCTGCTGTCGGCATGGCTCGCCCAGCGCCTGATCGCGGCGCCGCTGATCAAGGTGGTGGGCGAGATCAGGCATGTCGAGCGCTTCGATCTGGACAAGGTCGAGCGGCATCCGTCGCGGCTGACCGAGATCGAGAACCTGTCCGGCGCCATCGGCGACATGGCGCAGGGGCTGGCGGCGTTCCGAAAATACATTCCCGCGGATCTCGTGAAGCGGCTGATCAGCGACGGTAACGGCGCGCGCCTCGGCGGCGCGGTGCGGCCGATGAGCGTGATGTTCATCGACCTCGCCGGCTTCACCGGCATCTCGGAGCGGCTCGGCGACCGCATCATCCCGCTGCTGTCGCGTTATTTCGATTCCGTCTCGGTGCAGATCCAGGCGCAGGGCGGCACCATCGACAAATTCATCGGCGATGCCGTGATGGCGTTCTGGGGTGCGCCGGCGCCGAACCCCGAACACGCCGTCGATTGCTGCCGTGCGGCTCTGGCCTGCCAGCGCGCGATGACCGAGGTCGGTCTGGTCGACGACCATGGCCAGCCGGTCAAAATCCGCATCGGCATTAATTCCGGTGACATGCTGGTCGGCAATATCGGGTCCGAAGTGCGGCTGAACTACACCGTGATCGGCGACGCCGTGAACATCGCGAGCCGGCTCGAGGGCACCAACAAGGTCTACGGCTCGACCATCATCATCGGTCCCGAAACGCGGCGTCTCGCGGGCGACCGCATCGTGGTGCGCGAACTCGATCGCCTCGCGGTCTACGGCCGCGCCGGGGGCTTGCAAATCTACGAATTGCTTGCGATGGCGGACGAGGCCGGCGGTGCGATCGACTGGGTGAGGGCCTATGAAGCCGGCCTCGCATGCTGGCGGGCGCGCGAATTCACGGCCGCGATCACGGCGTTCGAAGAGGTGAAGAAGGTCAAGGATGATGCGGCGGCATCGGTGATGATCGCGCGCTGCAGGGAGCAACTCGAGAATCCGAGCGACCAGGATTGGGACGGCACTTCAGTCGCCAAATCCAAGTAGGTGCTAACAGGCGGAGATGTTGATTTGAAAGTCCTGCTCACCCATCCGCCGCAAGCGAGGGCGCAATATTACGGCGAGCGCAGCCTGAGCGGATTGCAGGCGATCGCGCAGGTGCAATTGCACGAGGGCAACGACGCGCTGGATGCGTTCGGCCTGATCGACGCCGCACGTGACGTCGAGATTATCGTCGCCGACCGGCTCACCGCCGGACCCGGCGAGATATTTGCGCGGCTGCCAAAGCTGCGCGCCTTCGTTCGCTGCGCCGTCGACATTCGCAACATCGACGTCGAGCAGGCTTCGCGCGCGGGCGTGCTGGTTACCCGGGCCGGACCCGGTTTCGTCCAGTCGGTCGCCGAACTTGCGCTCGGATTCATGGTCGACCTATCGCGCGGCGTCTCGCGTGCCAGCGCCGACTATCATGCCGGGCGGAAGCCCAAAGTGATGATGGGCCGACAACTGGCCGGCAGCCGCATCGGCATTATCGGATATGGCAGCATCGGCCGCTACCTTGCCGGGATTGCCAAAGTGCTGGGCATGGAAGTTTTGGTCGCCGATCCCTTTGCGAGTGTGAGCGAGCCTGACATCCGGCATCTGCCGCTCGACGATCTGCTAGCGCGTTCGGACTTTGTCGTCTGCCTCGCAGTCGCCAATGAGGCGACGGAAAATCTGATCGGGCAGGCGGCGCTGGCGCGGATGCAGCCGCATGCGTTCTTCATCAATCTGTCGCGCGGCAATCTCGTCGACGAGGCGGCGCTGACCGCGGCCCTGCACGAGAACCGCATCGCTGGCGCGGCGATGGATGTCGGCCGGGCCCTGGACCAGATGCCGACGCCGGAACTGGCAAAGCTGCCGAACGTGATCGCGACGCCGCATATCGGCGGCCTGACGCCGCCGGCGATCGAGTACCAATCGCTGGAAACGGTGCGGCAGGTCGAGAAGATCATCGCAAGCGAGATTCCGGTCGGCGCCGTGAATGCCATCAGCTGGACGCGACGTCCTTGATGCCCTGCAGCATTCATGGCTGACCAGACGAGCTGGCGCTTGTATAGTTTCAAAAGCTCTTGACCCCGTCATTCCGGGATGGTCCGAAGGACCAGACCCGGAATCTCGAGATTCCGGGCTCGCACTTCGTGCGCCCCGGAATGACATGCCAATGCGCCTTCCCTTCTTTTACGGCTGGATGATCGTCGCGGTGACGTTCGTCACCATGGCGATCGGCGTCAATGCGCGGACCGCGTTCTCGTTGTTCTTTCCGCCGATCATCTCCGAATTCGGCTGGGAACGCGGCGTCACCGCGGGCGCCTTCTCGTTCGGCTTCGTGGTCTCCGGCGGCGTCAGCCCATTGATCGGCCGCTTGATGGACCGCCACGGCCCGCGCGCGGTGATGGAACTCGGCGTCGCCTTGATGGGCGCGGGCCTGCTGCTGGCGCCGCTGACGACGCAGCCCTGGCATCTCTATCTCACCATCGGCGTGCTGGTCGGCGCGGGAAGCGTGTGTCTCGGCTATTCCGGCCAATCGCTGTTCGTACCGAACTGGTTCATTCGCCGCCGTGGCCTCGCGATGGGGCTGGCGTTTGCCGGCGTCGGGATCGGTTCGGTGACCTTGCTGCCCTGGGTGCAGCATATGATCGAGCAGACCGGCTGGCGCACCGCCTGCACCGCGATGGGCATTGTCGTCCTCGTCGTGTTGGCGCCGATCAATCTGTTGCTGCGGATGCGCCCCGAAGATATCGGGCTACTGCCGGATGGTGATGCCGCGCCGACGGCGACTTCAGCAAAGCCGATCTCGAACATCGTCGATCCGGTCTGGGCCGCTACCGACTGGACCTTGCGGCGTGCGCTGCGCACCGCGCGATTCTGGTGGATCTGCCTCGGCTATTTCTGCGGCCTGTACGTCTGGTACGCGGTGCAGGTGCACCAGACCAAGTTCCTGCTCGATATCGGATTCTCGGCCAACGTCGCGGTCTGGGCGCTCGGCGTGGTCAGCCTGCTCGGCATTCCCGGCCAGATCTGGCTCGGGCATCTCTCCGACCGGGTCGGACGTGAATGGATCTGGGCGATCAGCTGCCTGGGTTTTGCGATCTGCTTTGCGGCGCTGATCGGGCTGAAATTCGCGCCTGTGTTGCCGCTGGTTTATCTGATGATCGTGACCCAGGGCGTGCTCGGCTACGGCCTGACCTCTGTGATGGGCGCGGTGGTGCTCGAAATCTTCCAGGGCAAGCAATATGGCAGCATTTTCGGCACCATCATGCTGGCGGCGCTGGCCGGCGGCGCGGCCGGCCCGTGGGCGACCGGGTTTTTGTTCGACCGCTACGGCAGCTACACGCTGGCCTTTGCGATCGGCGTCGCCGTGAGCGCCTTGTCGGCGTTCGCGATCTGGCAGGCCTCACCGCGCAAGATCCGCGCCGTCGCGGGTCAGCTGCATAAGATGCAAGGCGACGGTTAGAATATTTACTTGGACGCCACGCCGATCACGCGTTCCAGATCGCTGATTGCGCGCAGAAAGCTGTCTGAGGGCGTGGTATCCGGATCGATCAGCCGATGCAGGCGGAAGCCGTCTTCCATCGCCAGAACGATAGCCCCCCACCATGCCGGATCGAGCACCGAATCCTTGCCGCTGTTCTTCGCCGTGGTCTCGACAATGTCGGCGATCAATTTTCGGCGCGCGCGCAGCCGCTTGGCGAGTTCGGGCCGGCGCTTTTCGGCGCGCGCCACGAACAGGATCATCTCCATGTGCAGCAATGGCGAGCGGCCGAGCGGATCCTGCTGGCTGCGGTCCATGGTCTTCAGCGCGTCGATGAAATCCGGCAGGCTTTTGTGTTTCGCCAGCAGATCGTGAAGGCGCAGAATCGATTGCTCGACGTGATTCTCGAGCATGGCGATGATCAACTCGTCCTTGCTCGTGAAATTCGAATAGAATGCGCCGCGCGAGAAGCCGGCCGCGGCGGCAATGGTTTCGATGCTGGCGCCACCGATACCTTGTTCCTCGAACACCCGCGCCGCCGCCTCGAACAGCTTGTCGCGGGTATCGTCCCTTGTCGGTCTGGTTCGCAACCTTGACATCGGCGCAATTTAGGTGAGAATGCAACTCAATACAACAGTGTATCGAGTTGCAGAGACCCGGATGGAAGAGCCGGCATCAGAGCATGCGATGTGCTGATAGACTAATAAAAACTGCGGTGTGGAAACCAATCGAGGTCATCATGAACGAGCACGTTCAGGCTGCGACGAGCGAACCGCTTTTCAATCCGTTGTCACCGGAATTCATCCGCAATCCCTATCCGCACTACGCGCGGATGCGCGCCACCGATCCCGTGCATCTGACGCCGCTCGGCCTTTATGTCGCCAGCCGGCACGCCGAAGCCAGCCTGGTGATCCGCGACAAGCGCTTTGGCAAGCAGCATGTCGAACGCACCATCCGGCGCTATGGGCCCAACATCATGGAGGAGCCGGCCTTTCGCAGCCTGGGCCTGATGATGCTGCAGCAGGATCCACCCGACCATACCCGCCTGCGCGGGCTGGTGGTGCAGGCTTTCACCGCGCGCCGGGTCGAGGACATGCGTCCGCGCATCCAGCAAATCGTCGACGAGACGCTCGACCGGATCATCCCGCAAGGGAAGATGGACCTGATCGAGGATTTCGCCTTCCGCCTGCCGGTGACCGTCATCTGCGACATGCTCGGCATTCCCGAAGAGCATCGCGAGGCGTTTTACACCAGGGCGCGTGCGGGTGGCCGCATTCTCGATCCCGTGCCGTTGTCGCCGGAGGAGATCAAGCAGGCCAACGAAGGCACGATGATTTCCGAGATGTATTTCCAGCAATTGTTCGAGTTGCGGCGAAAGAACCCCGGCAACGATCTGACCACGCAGCTGGTGCAGGCGGAGGAAGACGGTCACAAGCTCTCCAATGAGGAGCTGACGGCCAACATCATCCTGCTGTTTGGCGCCGGCCATGAGACGACCGTCAACCTGATCGGCAACGGCCTGCTGGCGCTGCATCGCAATCCGGACCAATTGGCGCTGCTCAAGGCCAGGCCCGAGCTCATGACCAATGCGGTCGAGGAGTTCCTGCGCTACGATTCCTCCGTGCAGCTGACCGGCCGGGTGGCGCTGGAAGACATCGACGACCTCGGCGGCAAGCGGATTCCGAAAGGCGAGACCGTGCTGTGCCTGCTCGGCTCGGCCAACCACGATCCGGCGGTCTATCCCGATCATCCCGAGCGTCTCGATATTACCAGACCCAATGTGAAGCCGCTGTCCTTTGGCGGGGGCATCCACTTTTGTCTCGGCGCCCAGTTGGCGCGCATCGAGGCTGAGATCGCGCTTTCCACGCTGCTGCGCCGGATTCCCGACCTGCGGCTGGATGACGCGGTGAACCCGGAATGGCGGCCGACCTTCGTGCTCCGGGGCCTGAAGCATCTGCCGGCGAGCTGGTAACCATATCGCCTCGACATCAACGAGGCCTCAGGTTCTGAATAAATCGGAACCGGCGGGGCTATGGCGCTGATGCCGCTGTGACTTCGCCATACTTCTCTCTATATATTGGGCTGCTCCGGCCCTGAGTTCGCGTGGCGCGGTCTGTGCTGGAGCGGTTCATGGGGAGACACCGTGCAGACGACGCTGCTCGGCCTGGCAATCGCCTTTATCATTGCGCTGGTGGCCGCGCTTGTCGGGCCGTATTTCATCGACTGGAATCAATTCCGGCCGCAATTCGAGGCCGAGGCGAGCCGGATCATCGGCGCGCCGGTGCGCGTCGGCGGCAAGCTCGACGCGCGGCTGTTGCCGGCACCGTCGTTGCAGCTGCGGGCGGTAACGGTCGGCGGCGCCAACGACCTCGGCAAGGTGCGCGCCGACAAGCTCGACGTCGAATTCAGCCTGGGTTCGCTGATGCGCGGCGAAGTGCGCGCCACCGAACTTTCCATCAACGGCATGTCGCTCGATCTCGGGCTCGATCCAAAGGGCCGGATCGACTGGCCGGCCTCGACCGGAACACTCAATCCGGGCTCGCTGGCGATCGATCGGCTCAATCTCACCGGCCGGATCGCGCTGCACGACGCCGCCAGCCGCAGCACCCTCGAACTGAACGACATCGCCTTTTCCGGCGATGTGCGTTCGCTGGCGGGCTCGATCCGTGGCGACGGCAATTTCGTGCTGTTGGGCACGCGCTATCCGTTTCGAGTTTCTTCCGGCCAGACCGCCGACGGCAACGGCACCCGTGTGCATTTGAATATCGATCCCGGTCCGAAGACGCTTTCGGCCGATCTCGACGGTCTATTGTTTTTCGAGGCGCGGGCGCCGCGCTTCGAGGGCACAATGGTATTGGCGAGTCCGCCGCGCCCAAAGGCAGACGACTTCGACACGTCGCCGCCATCCTGGCGTGTCAGCTCCCGCGTCAAGGCCGATTACTCAACCGCACGGCTTGATGCGCTCGAAGTGACGTATGGCGCGGACGAGCGCGCGCTGAAACTGGCGGGCAATGGCGACCTGCGCTTCGGCGCCGCGCCGTTGCTGCGGGCTTCGCTCGCCGCGCGCCAGCTCGATGCCGACAGATTCTTCGCCAAGGACAGCAAGGACGTTACCGCCACTGAGCCGGTCCGTGTGTTGCCGGCGGTGCGCACGCTGATGTCGGGCCTTCCGCAAGTCCCGATCGCGGCGCAGATCGGATTGGCCTCCGAACAGGTGATGCTGGGCGGCCGTCCGTTGCAGGACATCGCGGCCGAACTGCATGGCGATGCGAAATCCTGGAGCGTACGCAAGCTGGAGTTTCGCGCGCCGGGTACGACGCGGGTCTCGCTGAGTGAGGCGATCGCCAAAGGCGCGGCGCCGGATCAGTTCAAGGCCGCGCTCAACGTCGAATCGTCGGATCCCGACGCGCTGATGACCTGGCTGCAGGGCCGCGGCGACATCGGCTTTCGCAGCCAGAAGCCGTTGCGGCTGCGCGGCGACGTCACCATCGCGCCTGATGGATTTGCCATCGATGCGATGAAGGCCGAGATCGATGGCGGCGCCGTCGAAGGCCGTATCGCGGTGTCACACCGGCAGCCAAGCAGCGGCTCGAAGATCACGGCAGAGTTGAAGGCCGAGCGCCTCGACCTTGATGCGGCCACGGCATTGGCGCGTTCGCTGGCCGGCCCGCAGGCCGAATGGCCGGACGAAGGGCGGCTGTCACTGGATATCGGCCGCGCTATTTCCGCCGGCCAGGAGTTGCGGCCGCTGGTGGCCAGGCTTGGTTATGGACCGAAGGCGTTTTCGCTCGACCAATTGAATATTGGTCAGCCTGACAAGGTCGCGTTGGAAGGCGTCGGCCGTTTCGATCGCTTCGCGTCGATAGGCAAGCTGGAGCTTCATTCGACGGCGTCGTCGTTTGGCCAGATCACCGCGTTGGTGGCGCCGTTTGCGCCGTCGCTGGCTGCGCGGCTCAACGCGATGGGGGCGAGCCCGGGGCCAGCGCGCGTCAAACTCGCGCTCGAACTCAACAAGAGCGGGGGGCAGGCCGATCATGCGAACGCGCGCGCGGTGATCGACATCGAGGCGCCGCAGCTCAAGGGGATCACCACGATCACCGCAAAGCCGGCCGTGACGGCGATCCAGGGCATCGATCTGCAGGCGCTGGGGCGCAGCGAAATCGGCATCGAGTCGAAGATGTCGTCGGGGCAGGGCCGTGCCTTGCTGGCGCTGCTGGGACTGGATCGCACGATGACCGCCGGCGACGGCCCGGCGCAATTCGAAGGCTCGGCGACGGGGGCATGGGGTGGATCGCTGCGGCTCAAGGCGAAGATCTCCGGAAAGGGTCTGGACGCCGATGCCGACGGTACGGCGGAGCCATGGGCGCAGGAGGCCAAGGGCAGTTTCTCCCTGAAAGTTCGCAGCGCCGATTTCGGACCGTTGCTCGACCTCAAGCCGACGGACACGCTGGCACAGAATATCGGCCTGTCCTCGCGCGTGTCGCTCGCAGGCAACAAGCTCACGTTCGACGATCTCGACAGCAGCATTGCCGGTTCACGGCTGCGCGGACACGTCGCGGTTACCCTGGGCGAGGAAAAAAATATCGAAGGCGAAATCGGTCTCGACCAAATCGCGCTGGCGCCGGCCTTTTCGTTGGCGATGGGGGCTGCCGGACACGATGCGGCGGAGCCGCTGACCGCGGGGCTGGTCAAGGGCTGGCGCGGCAAGGTCGCATTCCAGGCATTGCGTGGCTTGCTGCCGGGCGGCAGCGAATTGCAGCCGGTGAGCGGGATTGTGAAAAGCGACGGCCAGTCGCTGACCTTCGATTCCATCAAGGGCAAGATCGGCGGTGGCGAGGCCACGACCACGATCGATGCCAGGCAGGGCCCAAATGGCATTGCGCTGAACGCGAGCGTGCAGCTCAGTAGCGTCGATGGCACGGCGCTGCGCTATCGCAATCTCTCGATGCCCGCGGGCCGTGCGTCGCTGCAGATGGCGTTGGCAAGCCAGGGCCGCAGCGCGGCGGCGCTGACCGGCGCACTCTCCGGCAGCGGAACCGTGACGCTGGAATCCGCAAGGATTGCCGGGCTCGACCCGCGCGCCTTTGAGGTGGCGGTTCGCGCCAGCGATGGCGGCCAGGCCAAGGACGATGCGCGGCTCAAGCAAATCGTCGAACCGGCGCTGCTGGCCGGCGCGCTGGCGGTCGGCTCGGCGCAAATCCCGTTCAACATCCGGGATGGCCGGCTGCGCGTCGGCGCCACCACGCTCGACGCCAATGGTGTGCGCGCCACCGTCTCCGGCGGCTATGACATTCCGGCCGATCAGGCCGACATCCGCGCCGCGCTGGCGCTGACGATGGTGGGGCCTGCGACCGGCCGCCCCGAAATTCAATTGTTTGCCGTGGGCACGCCCGATGCGCTCAGTCGCAGCGTCGACGTGACGGCGTTGTCGTCCTGGCTGGCGGTACGGACGATTGATCACGAAACACGAAGGCTGGATGCGATCGAGCGTGGCGAACCGCCGCCGCCGATGCCGGCCCCGATATCGTTGCCGCCGGATGCGGCGGTGCCATTAACGCCGGAAGCGGCGTCGCCGAGCGAGGCGCTGTCGCCAGTGCCGGTGCCCGGCCGCGATCCGCGGCGGCCGCCGGCAGCCAAGCCAAAGGCCGCCACACCGCCGCGCCCACCGGCACCGATTGCGACAGCGCCCGCGCCAAATCCGCCGGCGCCGCTGGCGAGCCAGCCGCAGCTTGCACCGCTGCCGCCGCCGATCGAAGTCAGGCCGGCGCCCGGTGCTGCGCCGGTAGCCAAGCCGAGGCCGAGGCCGCCGCTGTCGCTGACACCGCAGGTCGCCAATCCGCCTCCGCAGCGGCCGGCGCTGCAGAATAACTAACCAAAGCGTTTTCAAGCGAAGTGGCTACCGGTTCGCATAGCAATCTGTTTGCGCAGATTGCGTAGACTTATCTGCGGCAGAAAACGCGTCAAACAAGAATCTAGAGCACGATCTCGCGCTGGATCCCGAACGACTGCAAGAACGCCTGATCGTGGCTGATCACGATCAGCGCGCCGTCGAAGCCCTTCAACGCAGCTTCCAGTTCCTCGATCGAGGTGAGATCGAGGTGATTGGTCGGCTCATCCAGCAGCAGCATGAAGGGCGGTTGAGGTCTTGCAAACACGCAGGCCATTCCCGCGCGCAGCCGCTCGCCGCCGGACAGGGTGCCGGCGATTTGCAGCGCCGCGCGGTTGCGGAAGGCAAAGCGGGCGAGGGCGGCATGCGCTTCATTCGCGGTCAGCTCCGGATTGAGGCGGCGGAGATTGTCGAGGATCGATGAAGCCGGATCGAGCAGCCCGACATGCTGGTCGAGCACGGCGATGCGATCGGTCAGGCGGCGGATCTCACCGCTCGCAGGTTTCAGTTCTCCCGTGATCAGGTGGAACAGCGTGGTCTTGCCGGAGCCGTTGGCGCCGCGGATCGCGATCCGCTCAGGCCCTCGGACCTCGAACGACAGGGGGCCGAACAAACGGCGGTCCTCAAAGGACATCGTTACATCCCTGAAGGCGATGAGTTCGCGCCCGCCGGGCAGGTTGGTCTTGGGCAGGTCGATCGAAAGCGGTGTCAGGACTTCCACTTTGGCGCGGGCTTCTTCCAGCGCGTCGGTGCGGTCGCCGAGCAGGCGATCGGCAAGACGACCCTCGCGGGCGCTGCTCGCTTCCGCGATCTGCTTTTGGGCACCCAACATTATCCTTGCCTGGCTGCCCGAGCGTGCGTAGGCGCGACCGACGCTGTCGCGGCGTGCCTTCTTCTCGCGCGCCTTCTGTACAGAGCGTTCGGTGTCGCGCAGCGCGTCCGACGCGCGCTCGAGCTCGGCTCCCGCGCGTGCCCGGGCGGTATCGCGCGCCTCGGCGAAGGTGGACCACGCGCCGCCAAACACGGTAATGCCGACCGGCGTCAGTTCGACGATGCGGTCGACGCGATCCAGCAGCGCGCGGTCGTGGCTGGCGACGAGTGCGCCGCCCTGCCAGCGTTCGAGCAGTTGCGCCACCGCTTGCCGTCCATCGGCGTCGAGATTGTTGGTGGGCTCATCGAGCAACAACAAGTCCGGCGCCTCGATCAAGAGGCGCGCCAGCGCGACGCGCGTTCGTTCGCCACCGCTTAGCGAGGCGATCGCACGATCCAGCGGCATCGCGGGCAGGGCGGTTTCGACCAGTGCGGTCTGCAATCTGGCTTCCAGCGTCCAGTCGGCATCCGCGGCATCGTCGAGCGAGCCCTCGCCGCGTTCGAGACGGCGCAGGCGGGCGAGGTCGCCGGCAACACCGAGCGCTTGCGCGACCGTCTGCCGGTCATCCGCCAGCTGCGCGAGCATGCCGATCGAGCCGATGCGTTGCACGGATCCGCCGGCAGGTTCGCTCTCGCCTGCGATCAGGCGCAGCAGTGTGGATTTGCCGGAACCGTTGCGGCCGACGAGCCCCGTTCGCTCGCGCCCAAGCGCAAGCGTCAGTCCGTCGAACAGTGGCCGGCCGTCAGGTGTATTGAGGGAAATCGAATCCAGAATGAGAAAGGCGGGCATGAAGAGCTTCCGAAATGAACAGGGATCGCGGCGCGGTGTGCATTGCGATGTCCATTGCTCTCTCCATGTGTCCGTGTGGCTGGATCGGCATTTCCTAGAAACTTGCCGGCCCGAAGGCAAGGGCGTCCTCGCCGGTCTCTCCGATTTGTGAGGAGGCTCTGACGAAGTCGGGGAATGTACGGTGCAAGGCGGGGTTGATGGATACGGCTGGAGGAATTTCTACCCTCGAGAGCAGGAGGTGCGCGTGGTCAAATCCGTGATCAGGTTAGTAACACTGGCAATGCCCTTGATGGCGCTGGCCGTTGCGTCACCGCCGGTTCCAGCCTTTGCCGCCGGAGGTGGCGGCGGCGCCGATTCACCGATGGCAACGACCCCAGCGCCGGAAACCAGGTCGGCGCCGCGGCCCGCCAGAAGCAGCACCCAAAAGGCCAAGAAGAAAGCCAAGGAAACCAGCCTCGGCGACCCCGCCTTTATCCAGGGGTATCGTGCGGCCTATGCGACGATCTATGACCGCAACGAGTATGCCGGCGCCATCGAGCAGTTGAAGGCGCTTGGCCACGACGACCATCCCAAGGTGGCCAATCTGATCGGCTACTCCTATCGCAAGCTCGGCGACTACAAACTGTCGCAAGCCTGGTACGAGCGCGCGCTCAAGGCGGATCCGAACCACGTGCTGACGTGGCAGTACTACGGCCTATGGCAGATCGAGCAGGGCAACCGTGATTCTGCGCAATATCATCTGAGCCGGATCGCTGCGATCTGCGGCACCGACTGCACGGAGTATCGTTCGCTCGCGGCCGCGCTTGAGAAGCCGCCCGGTTCGAGCCTCGTCTATTAATGTGTGCGAGACGATCGCCGCGGGCGAATTCCCTTGCGAGGAACGCCTGCGGCTAGTTTGAGCCCGACGACATGCGTTCTAGCTCTGCGGTCTGGCCTCAGGCGCAGCTGCGGCCGCCGGCATCGCGCGGGTGCGGAAATAGTCCAGCACGAACAGACGTATCGCCGAGGACAAATTGCCCTGCTGGCGATTGCTGTCGATCTCGCCGACCAGTTCGGACAGCGTCATGTTCCGCAGGCCCGAGATTTCCTTCATGCCGTTCCAGAACGCCTCTTCGAGGCTGACGCTGGTCTTGTGGCCGGCGACCACGATCGAGCGCTTGACGACCGGCGACTTCATGATGCGTCTCCGCCGTCGATGCGATGTTGATCCAGCAAGTTCCCGGCGCGATCCTTCGCCTGCTCGTCGAGCGCGCGTTCGGATTTGGTACGGCCGAACCGCGCGCGGTTGGCGTCGGCCTGCTTGGCCGAGGCTTCGCGCTCGTTGCGCTTCTTGAAGCGCTTCAGGTTGACCACGTCCCCCATGCTCGCCTCCATCATCCGGCGACTTGAAGGTGTGAAAATCCGTTACGTATGCAAACGTGATCACGCCGCGCGCGTGCAAAATCGATCGTCATCAGAATCCCCGTGTAGCGCTCTCTGATAGCATCAATAAATAAGTTTCGCTCTGCGAAAACCAAATATTTTGTGCTCGTACCATGTGTCCGCGAGATGGCGATAGATGAGCAAACTCATTCTTTGGAGTTATGATCTATATCAAGTCCTGCACGTCCGTAGTTTACCGGGGGCGCGCGACCATTAGCCCGGGTGTGTCATCTTGTCGGGCTGGACCAGGCGATCGAACTCGGCCGCAGTAACGAACCCAAGCCGCACAGCCTCTTCTTTCAACGTGGTTCCGCGCGCATGCGCCGATTTGGCGACCTTGGCGGCGTTGTCGTAACCGATCTTGGGCGCGAGCGCCGTCACCAGCATCAGTGAACGCTCCATCAGATCGCGGATGCGCTTTTCGTCGGCGCGTATTCCCACCACGCAATGCTCGGTGAAGGAGCGAACCACGTCCGACAACAATTGGATGGAATTCAACATACAATATGCCAGCACGGGCTTGTACACGTTCAGCTCGAAATGGCCCTGGCTGCCGGCGACGGTCACGGCGGTCTGGTTGCCGAACACCTGGCAGCAAACCATCGTCAGCGCTTCGCATTGGGTCGGGTTGACCTTGCCCGGCATGATCGACGAACCCGGTTCGTTTTCGGGCAGGATCAATTCGCCGAGGCCGGAGCGCGGGCCCGATCCCAGAAAGCGAATATCGTTGGCGATCTTGAACAGGCCGGTTGCCACCGAGTTGATCGCGCCGTGCACCAGCACATAGGCGTCGTTGGAAGCCAGCGCCTCAAACTTGTTGGCGGCACTCGTGAACGGCAGTTTCGTGATCTTGGCGACGTGTTTTGCGAATGTCCTTGCGAATTTCGGTTTCGAGTTGAGGCCGGTGCCGACAGCGGTGCCGCCTTGCGCCAGCGGATACAGATCCTTCACCGCCACGCGCAGCCGTGCGATGCCGCTTTCCACCTGTGCGGCGTAGCCGGAAAATTCCTGACCCAGCGTCAGCGGCGTCGCATCCTGGGTATGGGTTCGGCCGATCTTGACGATCCCAGCGAACGCCTTTTCCTTCCTGCGCAGTTCGCGATGCAATTCGCTCAGGGCCGGGATCAGATCGTCAATAATGCGCCCGGCGGCGGCGATATGCATCGCGGTCGGGAATGAATCATTCGACGACTGGCTCATATTGACGTGATCGTTGGGATGAACCGGCTTCTTGGCGCCGAGTTCGCCGCCGAGCATCTGGTTGGCGCGGTTGCCGATCACCTCGTTGAGATTCATGTTGGTCTGGGTACCGGAACCGGTTTGCCAGACCACCAGAGGAAAATGGTCGTCGAGCTTGCCCTCGATCACCTCGCGCGCGGCGCGGGAGATGGCGGTGGCGCGGCGCGCGTCGAGCAGGCCGAGGTCGCGGTTGGTCTGCGCGGCGGCGAGCTTGACGATGCCGAGCGCATGGACCAGCGCGGTCGGCATGCGGTCATGGCCGATACGAAAATTCTGCCGCGAGCGCTCGGTCTGCGCGCCCCAATAGCGATCGGCGGGAACGTCGATGGGCCCGAAACTGTCGGTTTCGCTGCGGGTGGACTTGGATCGCTTGGGTGTCGCTCGTCGGGCCATCAATGAATTCCGTTACGCTTGGATGCGGAACGGTCATTCTAGCGCGCCGCGGATTTTCCCGCGCGTAGATTGTCTCCAGTTATTTCTTGCGGAAACGATCCAGCCGCACCACTTCCGCGCCCTCGCTTGGCTTGGCCGGATCATCCTTGCTCTCATCCTTGCTTTCGGCGGCTGTCGCCGGTGCAGGAACGGGCAGGCTGGTAGCTGCGGGAACGGTGGGCAGATTGGCAGTGGGCGTTTCGGCGGCCTCGTCGGACGGCTCGAATTGCAGCCCGAACTTCACCGAAGGATCGAGGAAGCTCTTGATCGCCGCGAACGGAACCACCAGCCGCTCGGGAATGCCGCCGAACGACAGGCCGACCTCGAAGCGATCCTCGCTCACCACCAGATCCCAGAACTGGTGCTGCAGGATGATGGTCATCTCTTCCGGATATTGCGCCAGCAGCCGCGGCGACAGTTTGACGCCGTCGGCGGTGGACAGGAAGGTGATGAAGAAATGATGCTCGCCGGGCAGGCCGTGCTCGGCGGCGTCGGTCAGCACGCGGCGCAGCACCCCGCGCAGCGCGTCACGCGCCAGCACGTCATAACGGATGTGGTCGGTCGCCATGGTGGTCCTGTCAGGTTGAGAAGGGTGGCGCTGCCGGTCGCCCGACTCGCCATTTGACCCATGCTACCCCGGCGGCGGCCGCAGGTCAGCAGGCGTCATCGATCGAATTTCCGGCAGCAGCGTTCCGCCGAGCGGCAAATCGCAAGAAAACCGGCAGGAAAACCGGCAGGAAAACCGGCAAGAAAACTGGCGAGAAAACTCACAAGAAATCTCGCAGGAAAAGCGGGAGCAAATAAAAGTGGAGGCTTCTGTTGCCAGGTGCCTCCGAACCCCGCCTAGCGGAGCTTAACCCACTAGGACTTTAGACTTGGTTTTTCAAACTGCGTTACGCAGCCTGAGCAACCGGAGCATAGTTGTCGTTTGCAACTATTGCATAGCCCGATAACGGCGGAACCATACCGAGAAAAAACACGCCCTTTACGCCCTCGTCGATCCTGTTTCGCCCCCGCCGAAACCCGCCTTCAAGGGGGTGGGCTTGGGTGGAGGCGCCGGGTACTGCCCCCGGGTCCGAATGGTTTATTGCGACGGCAATTTATTTCCATAGCCGGCGAACCGGCACCCCTAATATAGGGGGCAAAGGCTGAGAAAAATAGTGCCGGGATAGGCGTGGAAAGCGCGGGAACCGGCCGAATTGGGATTGGCCCTGGCGGTGCCGCCGTTCTAGGTTTTGGACCATGAAATCCCCGGCTTCGGAATCCCCGCCGGCCCCTGTCACGGCGCCGGATCTTCCTGCATCGCACCCGCCAAACCAGCCCGGTCTGCTCGAGCTGTTTGTGGCGTTCGCCAAAATGTCGCTGGCCGGCTTCGGCGGGGTGCTGGTCTGGGCTCGGCGCGGTATCGTCGACCAGCACCGCTGGATGACGGCGGAAGAATTCAATGAGACCTTCGCGCTGTGCCATTTTCTGCCGGGGCCCAATATCGTCAACCTGTCGGTCGTGTTCGGCTCGCGCTTTCGTGGCATTGCCGGCGGCATCGCGGCCTTTGCCGGGCTGGTCGGTCCGCCCATGGTGATCGCCACGATCCTCGCGGCGCTGTACGCGCGCTACGGCGAGATCGACGCGCTGCGGCGGATCCTGGCCGGCGTTTCCTGCGCGGCGGTCGGGCTTCTGATCGCGGTCGTCTTCAAAATGATGATGCCCTTGATCAAAAAGCGCGACATGGTCGGGCTCGTGATCCTGCTTGCGGTATTCATTGCCATCGGCGTGCTGCGGCTGCCGCTGCAGACGGTGCTGCTGGTGGCGGTCCCGCTCAGCCTCGGCATTACCTATTTTCTGCGCCAGCGGGTGGCCGCATGAATTCGGAGGGCAATCCGATTTCGACGCTCGTTTGGACTTTCGGATTGATGTCGCTGTTTGCGGTTGGCGGCGCGAATTCGGCCATACCCGAGATGCACCGGATCGCGGTCGACGTTCACCACTGGATGAATGACAAGCAATTCGCCGACATCTTCGCCATCTCCCAGCTCTCGCCCGGGCCGAACGTGCTGATCGTGACCCTGATCGGCTACTCCGTCGCCGGGGTGGGCGGTGCGCTGGCGGCGACGCTGGCGATGTGCGGCCCGACCGCCGTCCTTGCCTATTATGTGAGCCGCCTTTTGCAGCGGTCGAGCCAATCCCGCTGGCCCGCCATTATCCAGGCGGCCCTTGTTCCGCTTTCGATCGGCCTGATGGGCGCCAGTGGCCTGATTTTGGCGCTGAGTTCGGACCTTAGCTGGGTGGCCGGCCTGATTACGGCAGCCGCCGCGGTTCTGGCATTTGCGACGCGGCTCAATCCGGTCTGGATATTGCTGGCCGGAGGTGCTTTGGGTTTTGCTGGCGTTATCTGAGGAAAATCGCTAGGCAAGACCCTGGGACTGTGCACAAACGCCATCCAATCAGAAACGCCATCCAATCAGAACGGGCGGGAAGCCCTGTCGGGGGGAGAGATATCGATGAGTGATACGCCGAGCCACGCGCCGGTCAATTCCATCTTGCCGAAATGGATTCGCGGTCCGCAGGACTTTATCGGCGGACTCGCGCTGGTGGCGATCGCGGTGTTCGCCCTGTGGGCGTCGAGCGATCTGCAGGGCATGCGGGGGTTCTCGTTCGGAGCCGGGACAGCGCCGCGCATGTTCGCCTTTCTGTTGCTTGGCCTCGGCGTTGCGGTGATGCTCGTCGGCATCGTCACCGAGGGCGCGCACCTGGCGAAATACCATTGGCGGGGCCCGCTCTTTGTATCGCTGGCGATCCTGTCCTTTGCGTTCCTGATCCGCCCGATGGGCCTGATCGTCACGGCGTTCTCGAGCTTCCTGATTTCAGCGCTGGGGACGCCGGAAACGAAATGGACGGAAACCATCATCGTCGCCGTGTGCCTGACGGCGTTCTGCAGCCTGTTGTTTCCCTACGCGCTTGGTCTGCCCTTGCAGATGCTGCCCAAATTTATGATCCGGTGAGGGTGTGATGGGTGACATTTTTTCAAACCTTGGTCTCGGCTTCGGCGTCGTATTCCAGCTGGTGCAGTGGACCCCCGCTTTTCTTGGCGGCGTATCCATTCCCATTCCCGTCAACATTCTGCTCTGCCTGATCGGTGCATTGGTCGGAACGCTGGTCGGCGTGCTGCCGGGCATCGGCACCATCGCCACGGTCGCCATGCTGCTGCCGATCACCTTCGGCCTGCCGCCGGTCGGCGCGCTGATCATGCTCGCCGGCATCTACTACGGTGCGCAATATGGCGGTTCGACCACCTCGATCCTGGTCAACATTCCGGGCGAGGCGGGCTCCGTGGTGACCGCGCTCGACGGTTTTCAGATGGCCAAGCAGGGCCGGGCAGGTCCGGCACTGGCGATCGCGGCGATCGGCTCGTTCTTTGCGGGCTGCGTCGCGACCGTTCTGATCGCGCTGCTTGGCGCGCCGCTGACCAAAATCGCGTTGGCGTTCGGGCCCGCCGAATATTTCTCGCTGATGGTGCTCGGCCTGATCTTCGCGGTGGTACTCGCCAAGGGCTCGGTGCTGAAGGCGATCGCGATGATCGTGTTCGGCTTGCTGCTGTCGATGGTCGGGTCCGACATCGAGACCGGTGCGTCGCGGATGGCCTTCAACATCCCCGAACTCGCGGACGGATTAGGCTTTGCCACCGTCGCGATGGGCCTGTTCGGCTTCGCCGAAATCATCCGCAATCTCGATGCGGGCGGTGAAACCGACCGCCAGCTGGTGCAGCAGAAGGTGACCGGCCTGATGCCGACCAAGAAAGACCTGATTGCTTCTGCACCTGCGATCGGGCGTGGCACGGTTCTGGGATCGATGCTCGGAATTCTGCCGGGCGGCGGTGCGACAATCGCATCGTTCGCGGCCTATACGATGGAAAAGAAGCTGTCCAAGACCCCATCGCGGTTCGGCCGCGGCGCGATCGAAGGCGTGGCGGCGCCGGAAAGCGCCAACAACGCGGCGGCGCAGACCTCGTTCATCCCGCTGTTGACGCTCGGCATTCCGCCGAACGCCGTCATGGCGCTGATGGTCGGCGCGATGACCATTCACGGCATCGTGCCGGGACCGCAGGTGATGCAGAAGCAACCCGACCTCGTCTGGGGCATGATCGCTTCAATGTGGGTCGGCAATCTGATGCTGCTGATCATCAACCTGCCGATGGTCGGGATCTGGGTGCGGCTGTTGCGTGTGCCCTATCGGCTGATGTTCCCCTCGATCGTGGTCTTCTGCTCGATCGGCATCTATTCGGTGAACAATGCTCCGACGGACGTCATGCTCGCCGGCGCATTCGGGCTGGTCGGATACTGGCTGATCAAGCACGATTTCGAGCCGGCGCCGCTGCTGCTCGGGATGGTGCTCGGACCGCTGATGGAAGAGAACCTGCGCCGGGCGCTTCTGATCTCGCGCGGTGACTGGTCAGTGTTCCTGACGCGTCCGCTATCGGCGCTGTTGATGGCTATCGCTGCAGCCCTGCTGGTGCTGGCGGTGCTGCCTTCGCTACGAAAGAAGCGCGACGAGGTGTTCGTGGAGTCCGAGAACTGACCTGCGTCGGCTCGCCACAGCCCGAAGTCGACTCGACTTCGCGCGTTATTTCGTGAAATGGAAATGCCGGCCGATCGGGCCGGCATTTGCTTCAACGGCTTTAGCTGGGAGACTTAGATGAAACTATATGGTCGTCGCTCTGTGGCGGGTGGTTGCCTGGCCATCCTTGCCGGGCTGGTCGCGCTTGCCGCGCCGGCCCAGGCGCAAAACTATCCGACGCGTAGCATCACCATGATCGTGCCGTTTGCGGCGGGCGGTCCGACCGACGTGATCGCGCGCATCGTCACCGGCCATATGGCCCAGACGCTCGGCCAGGCCATCATCATCGAGAACGTGGTCGGCGCCGGCGGCACCACCGCCACGACCCGCGCGTCGAAGGCCGCCAATGACGGCTATACGCTGATCACCGGGCATATGGGCACGCATGCGGCGTCGGTTCCGCTCTATCCCAAACTCGCCTATCATCCCGAGAAGGATTTCGAGCCGGTCGGGCTGCTCGCCGGCACGCCGATCCTGATCCTGGCGCGCAAGGATTTCGCGCCCAAGGACCTCAAGGAATTCATCACCTACGTCAAGGCGAACGAAACCAAGATCAATGCGGCGCATG
Organism: Bradyrhizobium sp. AUGA SZCCT0158; assembly: GCF_018130065.1. Taxonomy (GTDB): domain Bacteria; phylum Pseudomonadota; class Alphaproteobacteria; order Rhizobiales; family Xanthobacteraceae; genus Bradyrhizobium. Next base: position 79,510 of record NZ_JAFCME010000009.1, read on the forward strand.
CCGGCGTGGGCTCGGTCTCGAACGTGTCGTGCGAACTGCTGAACTCGGTGCTGGGGGTCAAGCCGGTCGGCGTGCCCTTCAACGGCACCGGGCCTGCGATGAACGCGCTGGTGGCCGGACAGGTCGACTACATGTGCGACCAGATCGTCAACGCCGTGCCGCAGATCAATGGCGGCACCATCAAGGCCTATGCGATTGCGACCGCCGAGCGCAATCCGTCGCTGCCCGATGTTCCGACCACCACGGAGGCCGGCCTGCCGGCCTTCCAGGCCCAGGCGTGGAATGCGATTTTCGCGCCGAAGGGAACGCCGGCCCCGATCGTCGCCAAGCTGAACGAGGCGATCGTCAAGGCACTCGACGACGAGACCGTCAAAAAGCGCCTGCTTGAGCTCGGCAGCGTGATCCCGGGCCCCAAGGATCGCACGCCGGAAGCGCTGGCCGCGCTGGTGAAGAGCGAAATCGCGAAGTGGACGCCGGTTCTCAAGCCGGCAGGTTGATCAATCCGATCAAGTAGATAGGTGAGGGGCGGAACGCAGGTTCCGCCCCTTGTTGTTTCACGGAAGGCGCATCATTTTTCCGGGTATAATCGGGGCGTCGCCGAATCGGCGCTGTCGATTGCCGCTTCAGGCCGCTAAATTCGCCTTCCCAAAAGCTTGCGAAACCGACGCCAAGAAGTGCCATGAATCAGTACCACGACCTGCTCGAACGGATCCTCAGCGACGGCGCGGAGAAGCACGACCGCACCGGCACCGGTACGCTGTCGATCTTCGGTCATCAGATGCGCTTCAACTTGAGCGCCGGGTTTCCGATGCTGACCACCAAGCGGCTGCCGCTGAAGGCGATCGTGCACGAATTGCTGTGGTTTCTGGCCGGCGACACCAACATCAAATACCTCAAGGATAACGGCGTTTCGATCTGGGACGAATGGGCCGACGCCAATGGCGATCTCGGCCCGGTCTATGGTTCGCAATGGCGATCATGGCCGGCGCCCGACGGCCGCCGCATCGACCAGATTTCCAATCTCATCGACATGATCAAGCGCAACCCGGATTCGCGGCGCCTGATCGTGAGCGCGTGGAATCCGGCCGACGTCGACAAGATGGCGCTGCCGCCCTGTCACTGCCTGTTCCAGTTCTATGTCGCCAATGGCAAGCTGTCGTGCCAGCTCTATCAGCGCTCCGCCGACGTCTTCCTCGGCGTGCCCTTCAACATCGCGTCCTACGCATTGCTGACGATGATGGTGGCGCAGGTGACGGGATTGAAGGCGGGAGATTTCGTGCACTCGCTCGGCGATGCGCATCTGTATTCCAATCATCTCGAACAGGCGCGGCTGCAACTGACGCGCCCGACGCGGCCGCTGCCGGTCATGAAGATCAATCCTGACGTCAAGGACATCTTCGCGTTCCGTTACGAGGACTTCGTGCTCGAAGGCTACGATCCGCACCCGCATATCAAGGCTGCGGTCGCGGTGTGAGCGATTGAATGGCCCTTGCTATCCGCCGCGCACGTCCCGATGAAGCCGGGCTTGTCTTGTCCCTGGTTCGCGAACTCGCCGAGTACGAAAAGCTGCTTCACGAGGTCGAGGCCACCGAAGCTGACATCGACGCCGCGCTGTTCGGCAGCCATCCGCGGCTGTTTTGCGAGATTGCGGAATGGGAGGGGGAGCCGGCCGGCTTCGCGGTCTGGTTCGTCAATTTCTCAACGTTCAGCGGCCGGTCCGGCATCTATCTTGAGGATCTGTTCGTCCGGCCGGCGCAGCGCGGCAAAGGCATCGGCAACGCGCTGCTGTCGCAGCTTGCGAAGCAATGTGTGGCCAACGGCTGGTCGCGCTTGCAATGGTCGGTACTGGACTGGAATACGCCGTCGATCGAATTCTACAAATCGCTGGGTGCAGTCATGATGGACGAGTGGACGGTATGCCGGGTGAGCGGTCCGGCGCTGACGGCGCTGGCGCGGGGCGCGCGCTGATGGAGATCGTCCTCGTGGTCGCGGTCGCCGAGAACGGCGTGATCGGCGCCGATGGCGCCATCCCGTGGCGGCTGAAATCCGACATGCAGCGGTTAAAGGCGATGACGATGGGAAAGCCGATCGTGATGGGCCGCAAGACCTTCCAGTCGTTTCCGCGCCGGCCACTCCCAGGGCGGACCAACATCGTGGTGACGCGCGATGCCGCCTACCGCGCGGAGGGCGCCGTGGTCACCACTTCCCTTGCCGACGCCGAGGCGATCGCCACCGGCGATGCGCTGCGACGTTTCGCCACTGAGATCGCGATCATCGGCGGCGCGGAAATCTACGCGCATTGGATCGATCGTGCCGATCGGCTGGAAATCACCGAGGTGCATGCCCGGCCCGACGGCGACACGCGTTTCGCCGCAATTGCGGCTTCGGACTGGGAAGAGGTCGCGCGCGTGCGGAATCCGGCCGGACCCGACGACAGCGCCGAGTTCTCCTATGTGACATTTCGTCGGCGCGGCACGCGTCAATTGTCGCATTAACCTCGCTAGCCAATGTTTGCATTGACAATTATGGCCCCAATCATAGCTGTTTCAGATCATAAGCTTGCGTTGTAAGGGCCCGGGCGGTCCCCTATAAAGCCGGTCGGACATGCGAGGCCGGGCATTTTGCCCAATCAGGCGGACCCGGGCCCGCGGAGGAGACTTTAATATGCCGTGGAAGAATCAAGGCGGGGGCCCGTGGGGCTCGGGTCCGAAGGGACCGTGGGGCAACGGACCTCAATCGGTTGGACCACGCCCGCCCGATCTCGAGGACCTTCTGCGCCGCGGCCAGGACAAGCTGCAGAATCTTCTGCCCGGCGGCCATTTCAGCGGCATGGGCATCGCACTGGTTCTGATCGGCGCGCTGGCGATCTGGTTCCTGTCGGGCTTCTTCCGCGTTCAGTCGGAAGAACTCGGCGTGATCCTGCGCTTCGGCAAGCACATCAAGACCGTGCAGCCCGGCCTGAACTACCATCTGCCGTATCCGATCGAGACCGTGCTGCTGCCGAAGGCGCTGCGCGTTTCCACTATCTCGATCGGCATGACGCTGATCAGCGATCCGAGCGGGCGCGGCCGCACCATGCGCGACGTGCCGGAAGAAAGCCTGATGCTGACCGGCGACGAGAACATCGTCGACGTCGATTTCACGGTGCTGTGGCGGATCAAGCCGGACGGCGTCGGCAATTTCCTCTTCAACATCCAGAACCCCGAAGGCACCGTGAAGGCGGTCGCCGAAAGCGCGATGCGCGAAGTGATCGGCCGTTCCAACATCCAGCCGATCCTGACCGGTGCCCGCACCACCACGGAAGCCGGCGTGCAGGAGCTGATGCAGAAGACGCTCGACAATTACGGTTCGGGCGTCCAGATCACACAGGTACAGATGCAGAAGGTCGATCCGCCCGCGCAGGTGATCGACGCGTTCCGCGACGTGCAGGCCGCCCGCGCCGACCTCGAGCGTCTGCAGAACGAAGCGCAGACTTACGCCAACCGCGTCGTTCCGGACGCTCGCGGCCGCGCCGCACAGATCCTGCAGGTCGCCGAAGGTTACAAGGAACAGGCGGTCGCCGAGGCCAAGGGCCAGAGCGCGCGCTTCCTGAAGGTCTATGACGAATACAACAAGGCGAAAGACGTGACGCGGCAGCGGATTTACCTGGAGACAATGGAACGTATCCTCGCCAATGCCGAGAAGCTCGTCTATGACGGCGGCCCGAATGGACAGAACATGGTGCCGTATCTGCCGCTCAACGAGTTGTCGCCGCGGCGAACGCCGACGCCGCCCGCCACCGGTCAGCAGCAGCAGGGAGGCAACCGATGAGGTCTCCCGTCACAGGCATTGTCCTCCTGATCTCGCTGTTCGTCGTCGTCATCTTCGGCTACAGCTCCGTCTTCACCGTCGACCAGACCCAGCAAGTGCTGGTGGTGCGGCTCGGTGAACCGATCCGCGTCGTCACCGAACCGGGCCTGAACTTCAAGGCGCCGTTCATCGACACCGTCATCTCGATCGACAAGCGCATCCTCGATCTGGAAAATCCGTCGCAGGAAGTGATCGCTTCGGACCAGAAGCGGCTGGTGGTCGACGCCTTCGCCCGCTACCGCATCAAGAACGCGCTGCGCTTCTATCAGAGCATCGGCTCGATCCAGGCCGCCAACGTCCAGCTCACCACGTTGCTGAACGCGGCGCTGCGCCGCGTGCTGGGCGAGGTCTCCTTCATCACGGTGGTGCGCGACGAGCGCGAAGCCCTGATGCTGCGTATTCGCGAACAACTCGACAAGGAAGCCGACGGTTACGGCATCCAGGTGGTCGACGTGCGAATCCGCCGCGCCGATCTGCCGGAGCAGAACAGCCAGGCGGTCTATCAGCGCATGCAGACCGAGCGCGCGCGCGAGGCCGCCGAGTTCCGCGCCCAGGGCGGACAGAAGGCGCAGGAGATCAGGTCGAAGGCCGATCGTGAGGCGACCGTCATCATCGCGGAAGCCAATTCGACGTCCGAACAGACGCGTGGTGCCGGCGACGCCGAGCGCAACCGGCTGTTCGCCGAGGCCTATGGCAAGGATCCCGACTTCTTCGCCTTCTACCGCTCGATGTCGGCCTATGAGACCGGGCTTCGCAGCAACGACACCCGCTTCCTGTTGCGGCCGGATTCGGAGTTCTTCCGCTTCTTCGCCAATTCGGCCGGCCACCCGCCAGCCGCCCCCGCGCCAGCCACGCCGAAGCAATAGCTCTCGGCCGGCCAACACCATATCAGGCGAAGCGGACCCCGCTTCGCCTGCGACAAAAGCAAGAACTGCGTTCAGCGGGAGGTTGCCATCCGATGAGGTCCATAGCGTTTGCCGACTTCCTCATCGGCCTGGGAATCCTGTTTGTGCTGGAAGGCCTGATGTTCGCGGCAAGCCCGGCCTGGATGCGCCGGGCGATGAAGAGCGCGATGACGACGCCGGACAACATTCTGCGCGTGGTGGGCATCGGATCGGCGGTCGTGGGCCTGCTCCTGATCTGGCTGGTTCGCCGCTAGCGCCGGCTGTGCCGACCTTGGCAAATCGTCTGCGGAATCAACGAAATCGTGAGCCGCCGATGGCCGGTTTTTCGCCGAAATGCCCGGTTCAAATGCTTGCGCCTCAGACCCGTTCGGGCGCACTGTGGACCCCAAATCGACCCGCTGGAGAGAAGCTGACATGACCGGAGCCAGACCCGCTTTGAGCCGTCGCCTGCGCATGATGGGGGCTGCGATTTCACTCGGCGCCGCCGGCGCTCTGGCTTCAGCGCCGGCTTTTGCGCGGGGCCCGGACGGCATCGCCGACATCGCTGAAAAGGTGATCGACGCCGTCGTCAATATCTCGACCTCGCAGAACGTCGAGGCCAAGGGTGGTGGTGGTGGCGGCGACCGGCAGGCCACGCCGCAATTGCCGCCGGGTTCGCCGTTCGAGGAATTCTTCGACGACTTCTTCAAGAACCGGCGCGGCGGCGCTCCCAAGGGCGGCGAGCGAAGCGAGATGCAGCCGCGCAAGACCAATTCGCTCGGCTCCGGTTTCATCATCGATACCGCTGGCGTCGTCGTCACCAATAATCACGTCATCGCGGATGCCGACGAGATCAACATCATCATGAACGACGGCACCAAGATCAGGGCCGAACTGGTCGGTGTCGATAAGAAGACCGATATCGCGGTGCTGAAATTCAAGCCGGTGAAGCCGCTGGTCGCGGTCAAGTTCGGCGAGTCCGACAAACTGCGTCTCGGCGAATGGGTGATTGCGATCGGCAATCCCTTCAGCCTCGGCGGCTCGGTGACGGCCGGCATCGTCTCGGCGCGCAACCGCGATATCAGCCAGGGGCCCTACGACAGCTACATCCAGACCGACGCCTCCATCAACCGCGGCAATTCCGGCGGTCCGCTGTTCAACCTCGAGGGCGAAGTGGTCGGCGTCAACACGCTGATCATCTCGCCGACCGGCGGTTCGATCGGCCTCGGCTTTGCAGTACCTTCGAAGACCGTGATCGGCGTGGTCAATCAGCTCCGGGAATTCGGCGAGCTGCGCCGCGGCTGGCTCGGCGTACGCATCCAGCAGGTCACCGACGAGATCGCCGAAAGCCTCAACATCAAGCCGGCGCGCGGCGCGCTGGTCGCCGGCATCGACGACAAGGGCCCGGCCAAGCCCGCCGGGATCGAGCCCGGCGACGTCGTGGTCAAGTTCGACGGCAAGGACGTCAAGGATCCGAAGGACCTGTCGCGGGTGGTCGCCGACACCGCGGTCGGCAAGGAAGTCGAAGTCGTCGTCATCCGCAAGGGCGCGGAGGAAACCAAGAAGGTGACGCTCGGCCGGCTCGAGGATAACGAGAAGGTGCAGCAGGCCGCCGCCAAGTCGAAGGACGAGCCTGCCGCCGAGAAGCCGGTCACGCAGAAGGTGCTCGGTCTCGACCTGGCCGCGCTGAGCAAGGATCTGCGCGGCAAGTACAAGATCAAGGACAGCGTCAAGGGCGTGGTCATCACCGGCGTCGACAACGCGTCCGATGCCGCCGAGAAGCGGCTGTCCGCCGGCGACGTCATCGTCGAAGTGGCGCAGGAGGCGGTGACGAACACCGCCGACGTCAAGAAGCGGGTCGATCAGATCAAGAAGGACGGGCGTAAGTCGGTCCTGCTGATGGTTGCCAACGGCGAAGGCGAACTGCGCTTCGTGCCGCTGCTCGTTCAGTAGGAAGCTTGGAACCGGCGGCGCTTTTCGCTGCCGTTCGCCGGCCTTTCTTGGGCCGGCTGTGTTGGCGGGCGGTGTCTCGACCGGCCGCCTGACAGCAAATCCAATCAAGCCAAATCCGATCAAGCGATGACCCGACCCCGTGGCAGGCGTGCGCAAGCACCCTGCGTCACGTCGCGCCTACCCGTGTCCAATGTCGATTAATTGCTTCCTTGGACGGGGGCCATGGCCGACGATCCGCATCTCGGAAAACGGCGGGATCACCTCAACGCCCGACTGGCGGTGGCGCAGATGCTGGGGACGCGCTCGGTCACCGAACGGCTGCATCGCCTACTGATTTTCTGTTGCGGATACATGGCATCCGCAAAGGCCAAACGCCAGACCGCGCTGAAGAAGAACCGGCGACGGATCGGTCGAGGACATCAAGGCATGGTGGACGCCATCTCGGCCAATCGCATGGAACCGGCAATCGATAAGATCTTTGCGCTCGCCCTTATGGAGCGCGGCGCGCATTTCGGCAAAGTGGCGATCGCTATTGGATGAACCGCCGCATACCAAAAATGGCAGCATCTGGCCACATGCAACTCTTGGTGTTCCAGCAATTGCTTCCGTTGCCATTAAGCTTTAAATTCACGCTATTCGCCTCGTCGAAAGAACGGGCGCCGCCTGGCGCTCGCGAGAGCTGAACGGGATTTACAACCGAGCTGGGTTTGCCGCCTCGCCGAAAGCGGGCCCGCCCCAAAAGATGACGCGACGCGTAGACCGGCTGTGAGCGAGACCACTAGCGCGAGAACGATGCCGACCGCGCGGGAACGGCAGCGAGCAGGTGGATGAAAATGAACAATGACCGAAGACAAGAGCAAACTGCTGAGATCGCTTACGATCGATCGCAGCGCCGGCAAGGCGGAGCGATCGGGCAGCCGTTGGTTGCCGATCTCATTGGTGATTATCATCTGCGTCGTCGGATTCGCCGCCTTTGCCGCATTCGAGTTCCACAGGCAGGACCCGACCAAAGAGGGCGCATCGCGCACCGCACAGCAGCCCGTCGCACAAGCGCAGGCGCCACAGCAGCCGCCAACGAATAGCAAGGCGACCGGCAGCCTGGCGGCCTCCGGCTATGTGGTGGCGCGCCGCAAGGCGACCGTTGCCGCCGAGATCACCGGCAAGGTGGTCGAAGTGTTCATCGACGAAGGCATGACAGTGACCGAGGGGCAGGTCGTCGCGCGGCTCGACAGCGTGCTTGCTGAACGGGACTATGAGCTGGCCCGCTCGCGCGCCGAGACGGCCAATGCGGCGATCGCCGCGATCGCCGCCGATCTGGAGGACGCGACCCGGATCATGACGCGCGTGCAAACACTCTCGCAGAAGAATTTTGCGACCGAGGCCGATCTGACCAAGGCGCAGGCCCGGGTCGGCGTGCTCAACGCGCAAATGCGCCAGGCGCAGTCGCAATTCGAGACCGCCAAGATCGACGCCAGGCGCAGCGCCTCGATGCTCGACAAGCATCAGATCAGGGCGCCTTTCGCCGGTGTCGTCATCGACCGCAGCGCACAGCCCGGCGAGATGATTTCGCCGATGTCGGTGGGTGGCTACACGCGGACCGGCATCTGCACCATCGTCGACATGGATTCAATCGAGATCGAAGTCGACGTCAATGAGGCCTTCATCGGCCGGGTCGTCGCCGGAGGCGCCGTGAACGCGATGCTGGATGCGTATCCGGACTGGACGATTCCCGCCTCGGTGATTGCCATAGTGCCGACGGCGAACCGCGAGAAGGCCACGGTGAAGGTTCGAATCCGCTTCGACAAGAAGGATCCGCGCATCCTGCCCGACATGGCGGTGAAAGTGAATTTCCTGGCCGATGTGAAGGACGCCACCAAGACCACCGCCGCGAACTAGCTTCCGGCCGGAAACCTTGAGAGGAGAAAAGCGTGACAGCCGAGCATCCGATGGTTCGTCTTACCGGCGTAGCCAAGCGTTTCACCAAGGGCAAGGAAACAATCTCGATCTTCGACCATCTCGATCTTGCGATTCCGCGCGGCGACTTCATCGCCGTCATGGGACCGTCCGGTTCGGGCAAGACGACGCTGCTAAATTTGCTCGGGGGTATCGATCGCGTCGACGCCGGCGAAATTTCGGTTGCGGACCAGCGCATCGATGGTCTCTCCGAAGGTGAACTCGCCGCCTGGAGGGCCGCCAATATCGGCTTCATCTTCCAATTCTACAATCTGATGCCGATGCTGACCGCGGCGCAGAACGTTGAACTGCCGTTGTTGCTCACCAGGTTGAACCGCAAGGATCGCGCCGCGCGCGTTCACACCGCACTGTCCGTGGTTGGACTCGCCGATCGGGTCAAGCATCGTCCGCGCGAAATGTCGGGCGGCCAGCAGCAGCGCGTGGCGATTGCACGCGCGATTGTCTCGGATCCAAACCTGTTGCTGTGCGACGAACCGACCGGCGACCTCGACCGGCAATCCGCCGACGAGATCCTTTCAATCCTGCAATTGCTGAATGGCGAACTCGGCAAGACCATCGTGATGGTAACGCACGATCCGGCGGCGGCCAACTATGCCAAGCGCGTCCTGCATCTCGACAAGGGCCGCTTCGTCGAACGGGAGCTCGCCGCGTGAACGACTTCGACCTGGTCCGGAAAAACCTGTTCCGCCGCAAATTGCGCGCCAGCCTGATGATCGTGTCGATCCTGATCGCCTTCATGATCTTCGGCGTGCTCGCTGGATTCTACCGCGCCTTCACCGCCGGCGAAGATGCCGCCGCCGCGGACCGCATGATCACCGTCAACAAGATCAACTTCACCCAGCCGCTGCCGATCGCCTACTATAATCGGGTGCGGGCGGTGGAAGGCGTGCGGCAGGTGACCTTCGCCAACTGGTTCGGCGGCTACTATCAGGACCCGAAGAATTTCCTGATGTCGCTGGCGATCGAGCCGAGCACCTATTTCGACGTGTACCGCAGCGAATTCGAAGTTCCGCCCGAACAGCTTCAAGCCTTCATGCGAGATCGCGGCAGCGCGGTGGTCGGCGAAAGCCTGGCGCAGAAGTGGGGCTGGAAGATCGGCGATCGCATCCCCGTTGCGAGCAATATTTTCAGCCAGAAGAGCGGCGGGCATACCTGGGATCTCACCATTGCCGGCATCGTCAAGGGCAAGGCCGAGCACGTCGACACCAACTTCCTGCTGTTTCAATACGCCTACTTCGACGAGACCCGCTCGTTCGGCAAGGACACCATCGGCTGGATGATCCTTCAGACCACCTCTCCCGAAAGCAACCCTCGCGTAGCAAAGACGATCGACGCGATGTTCGCCAATTCTACCGCCGAGACCTCGACCGACACCGAAAAGGCCTTCGGCAAGGCGTTCGCGGCCCAGTTCGGCAACATCGCGCTGATCGTATTGCTGGTTGTGGGTGCCGCCTTCGTCACCATCCTGATGATCGTCGGCAATACCATGGCGCTGTCGATCCGGGAGCGCACCCGCGAGATCGGCGTGCTGAAGACGCTCGGCTTTTCGGGCCCGCGGATCCTTGGGATGGTGCTCGGCGAATCCGTATTGCTGGCGCTGCTCGGCGGAATTCCCGGGCTGGCGATTGCGGCGCTGATCGCCATGGCCCTGCGCTCGAGCCTCTCCAACATCGCGCCCGCTTTTGCCGTGTCGCCGACCATCATCATGCAGGGCCTGGCGTTGATGATTGCGCTCGGGCTGATCACGGGGATCATTCCGGCGCTCAACGCCATGCGGCTCAAAATTGCAACCGCGCTTGGACGGGGATAGACATGCGTTCGCTCTGGCTTCAGGTGGCCGCCGTCACAGCCATCAACCTCAGGAGCATAGCGCAGCGGCGCTGGCTCTCGCTCTCGACGGTGATCGCGATCGCGTTGGTGGTGATCGTCCTGCTCGCGTTCCTGGCGATGGCCAACGGGTTCCAGCGCACCATCGCGGGATCCGGAGCCGATGACATCGCAATCGTGCTGCGGGCCGGCTCGCAGGCCGAAATCAACAGTACCGTGAGCCGCGATCAGGTACGGCTGATCGAGGACGGTCCCGGCATCGCGCGCGGCAGCGACGGCAAGCCCCTGATCTCGCCGGAGCTCTATCTGGTGGTCGACGGCATCAAACGCTCGACCGGGACCAAGGCCAACTTGCCGCTGCGCGGGATCGGGGAACAGGGCGCCGCGCTGCGCAACGGCATCACCGTCACCGCAGGCCGCATGTTCAACCGGGGCAGCAACGAGGTGGTGGTCGGCAAGGCCCTGCTGCGGGAATTCGAGGGATTCGACCTCGGCAGCACCGTGGCTTTCGGCGCCACGCGCTGGACCGTGGTCGGCGTGTTCGACGCCGGCGGCAGCGTGTTCGAATCCGAGATTTGGGCCGATCTCAACGTGGTGCAGAGCCTGTTCAATCGCAACAATATCGTCCAGATCGTGCGCGCGCGCCTCACCGGGCCGGCCGCCCTCAATGAGCTCAAAACCTATAGCGACAACGATCCGCGGCTGAAGCTCGATGTCAAATCCGAAGCAGCTTACTTCGCGGAACAGGCCTCGCAGACCTCCGATTTGATTCAGAAACTTGGCTGGCCGCTGGCGATCGCGATGGCGCTGGGCGCGGTCGCCGGCGCGCTCAACACGATGTATTCGTCGGTTGCCAGCCGCGCGACGGAAATCGCAACGCTGCGCGCCATCGGCTTCGGTGGTTTTCCTGCGTTCGTCGGGACGCTCGCCGAATCGCTGGTGCTCGCCGTCATAGGCGGCTTGCTCGGCGCCGCCGCCACTTATCTGATTTTCGACGGCGTCACGGCGTCCACCCTTGGCGGGAACTTCACCCAGGTGGTGTTCGACTTCAAGCTCAGTCCCCGGCTGATCGCCGAGGGGGTTGGGCTGGCGCTGATCGTGGGCCTGATCGGCGGACTGTTTCCGGCCCTGCGGGCCGCGCGATTGCCGATCGTCGAAGGCCTGTACGCGCACTAGGGCAGCCCCATTCTTACTTTGCATGGGGTTGTTTTCGCGATTTTGTGTCGAGCCGCCGCACCAGCGCGAGCGTGTCGTCACGAACAAGCAATTAAATGCTTTGTGTCCAGGTGCGTCGGTGGTTCACGCCGTCACGAATTCATCGCGCCGATAGCCCTGCGCATACAGCAATGCCGTGAGATCGCCGTGATCGATCCGGGCCGCGGCGGCCGCCGCCACCGCCGGCTTGGCGTGATAGGCGACGCCGAGGCCGGCGGCCTCGATCATGCCGAGATCGTTGGCGCCGTCGCCGGTCACCAGCGTGTCGATGTCGTCGAGATCAAAGGACTCGGTGAGTTCGACCAGCGTCGCGAGTTTGGTGGCGCGGCCCAGGATCGGCTCGATGACTTCGCCCGTGAGCTTGCCGCCCGATACCTTCAATTCGTTGGCGCGGTTTTCCTGGAATCCGATCATCGCGGCGACCGCATGGGTGAACAGCGTAAAGCCGCCCGAGATCAGGCAGGTGTAGGCGCCGTTGGCGCGCATGGTCATGACCAGTTCGCGGCCGCCCGGCGTCGCCGTGATGCGCTTTTTCAGCACTTCATCGACCACGCCGACCGGCATGTCTTTCAGCAGCGCGACGCGCTCGCGCAGCGCCGGCTCGAACTCGATCTCGCCGCGCATCGCGCGCTCGGTAATCGCGGCGACGTGCGCCTTCAGTCCGGCAAAATCGGCCAGTTCGTCGATGCATTCCTGGCCGATCATGGTGGAATCCATGTCGGCGAGAAAAAGCTTCTTGCGCCGGAAGGCGGCAGGCTGCACCACAATGTCGATCGGCAGGTCGCCGCGCGCCCGGCGCAGGCGCGCTTCGATCGCCTTGATATCCTCGCTGCCCGTGAAGGGGATATCGACCGCGACTTCGTCGAACAGCCATTGAGCCGTGCCGGGCGAGGGCAGGACGGCCAGCGCGCCGTCGACGATGGTGGAGTCGAGCGCGGGGTTGACGGGATTGCAGATGAGCGTGGCGACGAGGGACATGCAGGCGAATTCGCGTTTGGGGAATAAGGCCGTGCTTATCGCAGGGCCGACCGCCAGCGGCAAGTCGGCGCTGGCCCTTGAGCTGGCGCAAAAAACCGGCGGCGTCGTCATCAACACCGATTCCATGCAGGTCTATCGCGATCTCCGTGTCATCACGGCCCGCCCGACGCCCGCCGAAGAGGCGCAGGCGCCGCATTGGCTCTATGGCCATGTTGATGCCGCCGTGAATTTTTCCGCCGGCGCGTGGGTCGCGGACGCCGCCAAGATGCTGTCGGAAGCACAATCCGCAAAACGGCTGCCGATCTTCGTCGGCGGTTCCGGCCTCTATTTCAAGGCGCTGACGCGCGGCCTGTCGGCGGTGCCGCCAATCCCGGCCGAAGTGCGTGACAGCGTGCGCGCGCGGCTGGAGCGCGATGGCGTCGAGGCGCTGCACGCCGAACTGGCGCAGCGCGATCCGGTAACGGCGGAACGCCTGAAACCGCGCGACCGCGCCCGCGTCGCGCGGGCGCTCGAGGTGGTCGAGGCGACCGGCCGCGCGCTGACCGACTGGCACCGCGAAGGTCTGCCGCCGCTGCTGCCGCAAGGCGAATTTCACGCGCTATTTCTGGCGCCCGAGCGCGACCAGCTCTATGCCCGGATCGACGCGCGGTTCGATGCGATGCTGGCAGCAGGTGCATTGGAGGAGGTGGCCGCGCTCGCCGCCCGACACCTCGACCCGCTGCTGCCGGCGATGAAGGCCCATGGCGTGCCGGCGCTGATCCGGCATTTGAAGGGCGAGATCAGCCAAGCGGAGGCCGCCGAGACCGGCCGCGCCGACACCCGCCACTACGCCAAGCGGCAGTTCACCTGGTTCCGGCACCAATTGCCGGAATTTGAGTGGGTGGCGCCAGGGGCGGCGCGGGGGTGGGTGGACCAGATCCCTGTCTAGGCCGTCATGCCCGGGCTTGTCCCGGCCATCCACGTCTTTGCCGCAAGGAGGCAAGACCTGGATGACGAGGAGTGGTTTGCATGGCAGGGAACAGCAAATTCGCACTCGCCGAACAGCCGGAACCCCGTTACACTGCCTTAATCGGGCTGAATGCGTCCTTCCCTTGACTTCCAGGGTCCGGTCGCTATAACCCGCGTAATCTTCGGGAAGTCTGGGCCGTCTGATGCGTAATATTATTACCAAACTCCTTATCGTAGTCGTACCCTGGCGCACCGCCCGGGATGGCTGAGGCCATCCAGTTGCAGGCGGTGTGCATAGGGCCTCTGGGGCCCTTTTTTATTTCCCAAATCCAAGCCGACGAAGCCGCGCAGACACTGCGCATCCGGAGCAAGCCAAGGAAAACGTCATGACCGACAAGAGCCACGATCCGAACCAGATGACCGGTGCCGCGATGATCGTGCGCGCGCTCATCGATCATGGCGTCCAGCATTTGTTCGGCTATCCCGGCGGTGCGGTGCTTCCGATCTATGACGAGATCTTCCAGCAGAGCGAGGTCGAGCACATCCTGGTGCGGCACGAGCAGGGCGCCGGACACGCCGCCGAAGGCTATGCGCGCTCGACCGGCAAGCCGGGCGTCGTGCTGGTGACTTCCGGCCCCGGCGCCACCAATATGGTGACGCCGCTGACGGACGCGCTGATGGATTCGATTCCGCTGGTCTGCATCACCGGGCAGGTGCCGACGCATTTGATCGGCAATGATGCGTTCCAGGAATGCGACACCGTCGGGATCACGCGGCCCTGCACCAAGCACAATTGGCTGGTGCGCGACGTCAACGATCTCGCGAAAGTGCTGCACGAGGCGTTCTACGTCGCCACGACCGGCCGTCCCGGTCCCGTCGTGGTCGACGTGCCAAAGGACGTGCAGTTCGCGACCGGCACCTATCATCCGCCGCGCAAGTCCGACGTGCATGTTTCCTACACGCCGCGGGTCAAGGGTGATGCGACGCAGATCCGCAAGGCCGTGGCGCTGCTCGCCGGCGCAAGGCGCCCGGTGATCTATAGCGGCGGTGGCGTCATCAATTCCGGACGCGAAGCCTCGAAATTGCTGCGCGAACTGGTCGAAGTCACCGGCTTTCCGATCACGTCGACCCTGATGGGGCTCGGCGCCTATCCCGCGACCGGCAAGAATTGGCTCGGCATGCTCGGCATGCACGGTACCTATGAATCCAACATGGCGATGCATGATTGCGACGTCATGCTGTGCGTCGGCGCGCGCTTCGACGACCGCATCACCGGCCGCACCGACGCGTTCTCGCCGGGCTCGAAGAAGATCCACATCGACATCGATCCGTCCTCGATCAACAAGAACATCCATGTCGACGTGCCGATCATCGGCGACTGCGGCAACGTGCTCGGCGACCTGTTGCAGGTGTTCAAGGCGGAAGCGAAAAAACCTGATATCAAGGCGTGGTGGCAGGAGATCGCCGTATGGCGGGCGCGCAATTCGCTCGCCTACCGGAAGAACAGCGAAGTCATCCTGCCGCAGTACGCCATCGAGCGGCTGTTCGAGGCGACGCGCGGGCACGACACCTACATCACGACCGAAGTCGGTCAGCACCAGATGTGGGCGGCGCAGTTCTTCGGCTTCGAGGAGCCGCACCGCTGGATGACCTCGGGCGGCCTCGGCACCATGGGCTACGGGCTGCCGGCCGCGCTCGGCGTCCAGGTCGCGCATCCCGACAGCCTCGTGATCGATATCGCGGGCGATGCCTCGGTGCAGATGACGATGCAGGAGATGTCGACGGCGGTACAGTTTGAACTGCCGATCAAGATCTTCATTCTGAACAACCAGTACATGGGCATGGTGAGGCAGTGGCAGCAGCTGCTGCACGGCAACCGGCTGTCGCATTCCTATTCGGAGGCGCTGCCGGATTTCGTCAAGCTCGCGGACGCGTTCGGCTGCGTCGGCCTGCAGGCGATCAAGCCCGGCGATCTCGACGGTGCGCTCAAGGAAATGATCTCAATCAAGCGCCCGGTGCTGTTCGATTGCCGCGTCGCGGCGCTGGAAAATTGCTTCCCGATGATTCCGTCCGGCAAGGCGCACAATGAAATGCTGTTGCCGGCGGAAGCGACCGACGAAGCGACCGCGGCCGCCTTCGCCGGCGGCAAGGCGCTGGTGTGACGGCGATGTTTGATCTGGGGCAACTCGAGCGCGCGCACAGGATCGTCGGGGCAGCGATGCCGCCGACGCCGGCGCATGCGTGGCCGCTGCTGGCGCAGCGGCTCGGGGCTGACGTGGTCGTCAAGCACGAGAACCACACCCCGATCGGCGCCTTCAAGGTGCGGGGCGGGCTGGTCTATGTCGAGCGGCTGCAACGCGAGCGGGCGCAGACGTCAGGAATTATCTCGGCGACCCGCGGCAATCACGGCCAGAGTCTCGCCTTCGCCGCGCGCCGTTTCGGCGTGCCGGCGACGATCTATGTGCCGCATGGCAATTCGCTCGAGAAAAACCAGTCGATGCGCGCTCTCGGCGCCAACCTCGTCGAGCATGGCGAGGATTTTCAGTCCGCCCGCGAAGAATGCGAGCGTCACGCCGAACGCGAGGGTCTCGAGCTGGTGCCGTCGTTCCACCGCGACCTCGTGATGGGCGTTGCCACCTACGCGCTGGAATTGCTGCGCGCCGCTGATGATATCGATGTCCTCTATGTGCCGATCGGGCAGGGCTCCGGCATCTGCGGCTGCATCCTGGCGCGTGATCTGCTCGGGCTGAAGACTGACATCGTCGGCGTGCAGTCGACGGAGGCGCCGTCCTATGCGCTGTCGTTCGCTGCCGGCACCGTGGT
Organism: Bradyrhizobium sp. AUGA SZCCT0158; assembly: GCF_018130065.1. Classification (GTDB taxonomy): domain Bacteria; phylum Pseudomonadota; class Alphaproteobacteria; order Rhizobiales; family Xanthobacteraceae; genus Bradyrhizobium. The sequence continues at coordinate 95,961 of NZ_JAFCME010000009.1, forward strand.
GAAGACCAACAGCAGCAACACGCTGGCTGACGGCATGGCGACCCGCGTCCCCGACGCCGAGGCGCTGGCGATCATTCGCGACGGCGCCTCGCACATCGTGCAGGTGACCGACGACGAAATCGCCGATGCGGTGCGGGCCTACTGGACCGATACCCACAATCTCGCCGAGGGCGCCGGCGCTGCCGCGCTTGCTGCAGCCCTGCAGGAGAAACCGAAGCTCCGCGGCAAGCGGGTCGGGCTGATCCTGTCCGGCGGCAATATCGATTTCGATCTGTTCTGGAAATGGGTCGCCCGCAACGAAAATGTCACCGCCGCCAAGGCACTGGCGTAGCCAAGATTTGGGAACGACAATGAACCAGCCCGCATCCGCCTACTTCCTCGAAGAGCGCCACGATCCGACCGAGTCGCACACGCTCTCGGTGCTCGTGCAGAACGAGCCGGGCGTGCTCGCGCGCGTGATCGGGCTGTTCTCCGGCCGCGGCTACAACATCGAAAGCCTCACCGTCTCCGAGACCGAGAGCCAGAAACATCTCTCCCGCATCACCATTGTCACGACGGGCACGCCGATGGTGATCGAGCAGATCAAGCACCAGCTCGACCGCATGGTTCCGGTCTATCGCGTCGTCGACATGACGCTGACCGGCCGCTCGATCGAGCGCGAGCTCGCCATGGTCAAGGTGCGCGGCGGCGGCGACAACCGCGTCGAGGCGCTGCGGCTGGCTGACGCGTTCCGCGCCCGCGTGATCGACGCGACCACCGAAAGCTTCGTGTTCGAGATCACCGGCAATTCCGCCAAGGTCAGTCAATTCATCGACCTGATGCGACCGATCGGCCTTGTCGAAGTGTCGCGCACCGGCGTTGCCGCGATCGGACGCGGGCCTGAGGGGATGTGAACCATGCTGGCGCGCGACTGGTATTACAATCAACGGCGGCAACTCGGGCTCGATTCCGCGGTCGCCTCGATCTACGACCGGCATGACGACAGCGACATCCGCGCCCGCGCGGCGCTGACCATGCTTGGCGTCCAAAGCGGCTGGCGGGTGGCCGATATCGGCTGCGGCAACGGCGTATTGGCCGTCGAAGCGGCGCTGATGGGCGCCGAGGTCGATGCCATCGACATCTCGCCGGCGATGCTGGCGCTCGCCAACATCCAGGCGCGCGACCGCAAGGTCGCGGTCCGTACCCAGCCGGCGGGCATGTTGAGCTTCGCCTACCAGCCGAATTCCTACGACCTGATCGTCAGCGAGTTCACGCTGCATCATCTGCCGGATTTCTGGAAGGCGGTGGCGCTGGCGCGGATCCATGCCGCGCTGAAGCCCGGCGCGAATTTCTACCTGCGCGACATCGTCTTTGTCAGCATGCCCGACGGCGTCGATCGCGACGTCGAGGCGTGGGCGGATTTCTCGATCAAGAACCACGATTTCGAGCGCGAGAGCGTGGTCACCCATATGCGCGATGAATATTCGACCTTCGGCTGGGTGATCGAACGCCTGCTGACCGATGTCGGCTTCACGCTGGAATCGGTCGATTACCACGCGCCGCTGCACGGCACGTATCTTTTGCGCAAACCGAAGCCGGACCACCAACAGAGCTAGAAAAAAATGAAACCGGCTGATGTCTGCATCGCCGTCCTGGTAGCGGTGATCTGGGGGCTTGCCTTTGTCGCAAGCCGGATCGCGCTCAACGAATTTTCGCCGGAGCTGATGACGACGCTGCGCTTTGCGATCGCCGCGCTGCCGTGCCTGTTCGTGAAGAAGCCCGATGTGTCCTGGCCATTGTTGATCGCGATCAGTTTTACGCTGTTTCTCGGCCAGTTCCTGTCCCAGGCGTTTGCCATCGCCGATGGCGTGCCGGTCGGCTTGTCCAGCGTGATCGTGCAAAGCCAGGCGCTGTTCACCATCGGCTTTGCGGCGCTGCTGTTCAGCGAACTGCCGTCACGCACGCAGACCATCGGCATCGCGATCGCCACGCTTGGTCTTTTGATGATCTGCGGCACCGTCGGCTATGATTTCAGCATCGCGGCGTTCGCCATTCTGACGATCTCGCCGCTCAGCTTTGCGGCCGGCAATCTGCTGCTGCGGCGGGCGCAGGATGTGCGGATGTTCGACCTGTTCGCGTGGCTGTGCCTCGCCGCCGCCATTCCGCTGTCCGCGCTGACGTTGGTCAGCAACGGACCGCAGCCGACCTGGCAGGCGCTCTCGCACATGTCGCTGACCGGACTCGTCTGCGTGCTGGCGCTCGGCCTGATCTCCACCAGCGTCGCCTACTGGCTGTGGGGCCGGCTGCTGCGCGATTATCCCGCAGCACAGGTGGTGCCGTTCGCGCTGCTGGTGCCGTTCGTGGGATCCGCCGCTTCCAGTGTCGTGTTCGGCGAAACCTTTGGGCCGCTGCGGCTTGCCGGCATGATCACCGTGGTCGGCGGCATCGCCATCATGCTGCTGGCGAAACGTTCGCAAACCTCATCAAAAACAGTTCTGCCAAAGATCGCGTGAGGCCACCATGTCACATTCGCTGCTGATCGCCTTCGTGCTGTTCGCCACCGTGATGTTCTTCACGCCGGGCCCGAACAACATCATGCTGCTTTCCTCGGGGCTGACTTACGGGTTCCGCCCGACCATCCCGCATATCGCCGGGATCACGGTCGGCTTTGCCTTCATGGTCGGCGCGGTCGGGCTTGGCCTTGGCACCATTTTCATCGCCTATCCGGTGCTGCAGACGATCCTGAAATATGCCGGCGTCGTTTACCTGATCTATCTTGCCGCCGCGATCGCGATGTCCGGTCCGGTTTCGGCCGACCAGGACAACCGCCGCGGGCCGATGACCTTCTGGGGCGCGGCCATGTTCCAATGGGTCAACGCCAAGGGCTGGGTCATGGTGATCGGCACCATCACGGCCTATGCGGCGATCGCGGCCTATCCCTGGAACATCGCGATCCAGGTCGTCCTGAGCCTGTTGCTGGGGGTGCTTTCGTGCACCGCCTGGGCCCTGTTCGGCAGCGCGCTGCGGCCGGTCCTGACCTCGCCGAGGGCCGTGCGGGCCTTCAATATCGTGATGGCGTTGCTGCTGCTGGCCTCGCTCTACCCGGTCTTCATGGACGCATGATGCCGCACCGCGCCATGCAGAAACGGGTTTCCCCTGAAGCGGAAAATGCTCTAGACAACGCCGGAAATTCGCGGGCGACCGGCGCTCCATCTTAACCCAAATGCCTGATTAACCGGCCCATTCTGGCCACCGATGAGGAAACGACTATGCGAGTTTACTACGATCGTGATGCCGACCTGAACCTGATCAAGGGCAAGAAAGTCGTCATCGTCGGCTACGGCAGCCAGGGCCACGCCCATGCGCTGAACCTGAAGGATTCCGGCGTCAAGGAAGTGGCCATTGCGCTGCGCAAGGGCTCGGCTTCGGCCAAGAAGGCGGAGGCCGCCGGCTTCAAGGTGATGGAAGTCGCCGAAGCCGCCAAATGGGCCGACCTCGTCATGATGCTCACCCCCGACGAACTGCAGGGCGATATCTACCGCGAGCATCTGCACGACAACATGAAGAAGGGTGCGGCGCTGGTGTTCGCGCACGGCCTCAACGTGCATTTCAACCTGCTCGACCCGCGCGCCGATCTCGACGTGCTGATGATCGCGCCGAAGGGCCCCGGCCATACCGTGCGCTCGGAATATCAACGCGGCGGCGGCGTGCCCTGCCTGATCGCGATTTCAAAGGACGTTTCCGGCAATGCCCATGACCTCGGCCTCAGCTACGCGTCGGCGATCGGCGGCGGTCGCGCCGGCATCATCGAGACCACGTTCAAGGAAGAGTGCGAGACCGATCTGTTCGGTGAGCAGGTGGTGCTCTGCGGCGGCCTGGTCGAACTGATCAAGGGCGGCTACGAAACGCTGGTGGAAGCCGGCTACGCGCCGGAGATGGCCTATTTCGAGTGCCTGCACGAAGTGAAGCTGATCGTCGACCTGATCTATGAAGGCGGCATCGCCAACATGAACTACTCGATCTCCAACACCGCCGAATACGGCGAATACGTCACCGGCCCGCGCATCGTGACCGCCGAAACCAAGGCCGAGATGAAGCGCGTCCTCGCCGACATCCAGGGCGGCAAGTTCGCCCGCGACTGGATGCTGGAGAACAAGGTCAACCAGACCTCGTTCAAGGCCACCCGCGCCAAGCTCGCCGAGCATCCGATCGAGGAAGTCGGCGCCAAGCTCCGCGACATGATGCCGTGGATCAAGAAGGGCGCGCTGGTCGACAAGACGAAGAACTGATCGATCTGTTGGATCGGAATGGAATCGGGCCGCGCATTGCGCGGCCCTTTTTCATTCATGGGATCGTAGGGTGGGCAAAGCGAAGCGTGCCCACCATTAGGATTTCGGTTTAGATGGTGGGCACGGCGCAAGAGCGCCTTTGCCCACCCTACAGACCGGCGTCGCCTCGGGCACGCGCCGCACCAGATTGGGCATCGTGCGGCTGCTTCTCGATCCGGTTGTGCAACTGCCAGAAGCGCACGGTGCGCTGGGCGGTTTCCATCGACAGTTTCCTGTAGTCCCGCTCGGCAACGGCCAACGTCTGTTCGTCGATCTTCAGCTTCACCGGGCGGTTGCGCAGGATGCTCTCGACCGTCGGCCAGTTCAGCCGGGCTGACCGGCAGGGAATCAGGATGAGGTCGGAGCGGGGCCCTTCGATCAGGCGGGCCATCATTTCGGCCGGCACGTCGTTGAGGACCGCGAGCGAGACCATGACCTCGTCGAATTTTTTGCTCTCGGCGAAACCATAGACCGCCGCGTCGTCCAGCTCTTTCAATTCCATCATCAGCCTGACCAGTTCTTCGGCCACGCGGAAGTCGCGTCCGGACGGAGGTCCCTCGCGCACGATGTCTTCGATCACCCGCCGGATCTCTTCCTGGAGTGCGGGGGGCGCAAGGGCCAACAGCCGGGTGCGAACGGCGTCCTTGGCGCGGCGCAGCAGGTCGCGCAGGAACTTGACGGGAAGATCGAGGCGCAGGCCGAGGATCTCGACCAGTTCGTCGTCAGATTCGGAATGGGCCACCATGCCGGAATAGCCGGCTTCGGAGAACCGCGCGGTTGCGTTCTTCGCCAGCCTGCGAATGACCTTGGTTTGGCCGCGATCGACGATCACGTCGGTGACAGCCTCCGGCAAATTGTCGCGCGCCGAAATTGCGAGCAGATGGTCCTGCCCCTTGCTGCTGGCGATCTCGACCAGCGCTTCGACGCTGATGCGGCTGGAATGGGTGAGCACCTCGCCGGCGACCGCGATTTCATCGTCCCATGCGAGGTATTGAATGACCTCGAACGGCGCATAGTCGAGCGGTGCCAGCCGCTTGCTGAGCTCGGTTCTCGCCCGTGTCTCGACGCGAGCGATCAAGAGGCAGAGCACGTCGTCAAACACCTTGACCTGGTCTTCGCTGAGGCGTTCGCCGTCATTGAGGAAGAGATCGGTGACCTGACGCAGGGTTTCGACGCGCCGGGCTGGCGATCCACCCCTTACGGCATCTTCGAGTTCGGCGATAATCGAGTGAGCCGGCTGTTGCGCCATTGTGGCGGCCTGTTTGTTGTTTCAACTTCAGCACGCACAATGGCGAGCGCGGTCTTTCGCGAGCGTTAAGGCGAAAGCCCGTAGAAATGCGGAACGACAGCACTGAAAACAGGCAATTGCGAAATTCGCAACCATTGTCGCGAATTCGCCGCAGAACATTGTCCGCTTTGCATTCCCGATTGCTTTACCACGCACGCGACGCTGCATGCCGTTATATTGCGCCGTGATCAGCGCCTAACCGCCGACATTCGCATGATTTGCGCCGTTTCCGGTGTTTTCACCGGCGGCTATCCTCCCCAGGCCTCTGCGGAAAAACCCGCAGGCGAAGCGCTCCGACAACAGGCCATCAAGCCCTGGTCCGCCGTCGAGCAGGCGGTCCATGCGCGCGCGGCGCTAAGGATTTTTTCACGATGAATTCTGTTAACGCTGCCGGACTGCGTTCCTCAACCCCTCCTGCAAGAACGGAGCGCACGCACCCCGTCGTGACGGGAATTTTGGCCGCCGCCGCCGCGCATTGCACTTCTCTCGATCCGGATTACATCAACCCCGCCTCACGGAGGGGAGACAATCATGAGATCCGTCGTCATTACCGGTGCATCCACCGGGATCGGCTGGGCTGCCGCGAAACTGCTGCTCGATCGTGGCTTTCGCGTGTTCGGCAGTGTGCGCAAGCAGGCCGACGCGGACCGCCTCAGGGCTGAGTTCGGCGACAGTTTCGCGCCGCTTCGGTTCGACGTCACCGACGAGGCCGCGGTGCTGGCCGCCGCGCGCGAGGTGCGCACCCAATTGAATGGCGAAACGCTCGCGGGCCTCGTCAACAATGCCGGCATCGCGGTGGCGGGTCCCGTGCTTGAACTCGCGGCCGACGAATTCCGCCGCCAGATGGAGGTCAATGTGATCGGGCCGGTTATCGCGACGCAGGCGTTCGGCCCGCTGCTCGGCGCCGATCCGGCACTGAAGGGACCAAAGGGGCGCGTCGTCATGATCTCCTCGGTCTCGGGGAAAAATGGCGCCCCGATGACGTCGGCCTATGCCGCCTCCAAGCACGCGATCGAGGGACTGTCGGAGAGCCTGCGCCGCGAATTGATGCTGTTCGGGATCGACGTCATCATCATCGCGCCCGGCGCGGTAAAAACGCCGATCTGGAGCAAGGCCGAGGAAGTCGACATATCCGGCTACAAGAACTCGCCGTTCTTTCCATCGTTGCAGAAGGTCCGCGCCTACATGCTGCAGCTTGGTTCGATCGGATTGCCCGCGGAGAAAATCGCCGCGAAGATCTTCGACGCGCTGACGCTGCCAAATCCCAAGGTCCGCTATTCGATCGTGCCCGATCCGCTTCAGGTGCTGGCGGCGGCGCTGCTGCCCAAGCGTACCGTCGACAAGATCATCGCCAGGCGCCTCGGCCTGACGCCGCAGGCATGACGACGCGGTGACAGAAACAATCGGCAAGACCAACGCGGAACTGACCGAACTCGTCAACGAGGCGCTTGGCGATCAACCGGGATGCGAAACGGCGCGCATCACCGGTCTTCAACCGGTGCCGGGCGTCCGCGGCGGCCGCAACTGGGAAATCCCGAGCGTCGCGCTCGGCGACAGCCTGATCAGCGACGTCGATCGCGCCGTGATCACGATTCATCGCCGATTGGGCCGCACGTTTCATCTGATCTGATATCGCCGTACAAGCGCGCAGGCGGTGCGGCCGTCATCCCGCCTGCGTGCGCGGCGTTCGCGCTGCGGCCATGCTGATCATCCGCAAGGCAAACACCGCCAGCAGCGGGATCAGGAACAGCGCGTATAGCGGCATGTCGGGAATTCGCTTGCCGAACGAGACCGCGAACTGAAACAGCAGATAATAACCGCCGATCAGATGCAGCCTGCGCCAGGCGCTCGCGCCGAGGGCCTTGGCTGACCGATCGAATGACGTTGCCGTCATCGCGATGATGACGGCATAGCCGATGCCACCGAAAATGTAGGAGGCGGGCGAGGTCGCGGCCGCATAGCCCGCGGGATCCATCATTGCGAAGGCGGCGATCGCAATCGCATGAATGCCGTGCGAGGCAGCGAAGGTCACGCCGAGGTAACGGCGGTTGCGGCGCTGCCATCGCGTCCAGGCATTGGGCCAGAGCCGCGCCAGCGCGGCGGCGCTGAAGGCGAGACAAAAGAACAGCAGCGAGGTCCGCGCCGTGAAGCGGATCACCATGCGCACGCCATCGACCTCGAATTGCCGCATGCCGGCAATCCAGACGCTAAGCGCGAGCAGGGTCAGCGCCAGCACGGCAAACAGCCGCCAGCCCTCGAACCAGTTTTGACGACTTTCCGACATCGCGCGCTCCGCTGCAGGTAAATGTAATCACCAGTTACATATGCGCGTCACGCATCGTCAATCCGTGTAATCGATGCTTACATTCACAAGGGGGTGATGTTAGGAGAGACGATGCGTTCCTCGGCCAAGCCTCCGTCCGCCAAACTGCCGGCTAGGCCGCGCCGCCCCGCGGCGCGCGCGCCGGCGCCAAAGCCCTATCATCATGGCGATCTGCGCCGGGTCCTGATCGACGCCGCGCTGCAACTGGTCGGCGAGGGCGGTCCTGACGCGGTCAGTGTCCGCGAGGCCGCCCGCCGCGCCGGGGTGTCGCCGGGGGCGCCGTTCCGGCATTTTCCCAGCCGCGACGCCCTCATGAACGCGGTCGCCGAGGAGGCGCAGCGCAGGTTCCGGGCCGAGATCGAAGCGGCGCTGGCCGAGGCACCGGCCAACAATCCTTTGGGCCGGTTCCGCTGCCTGGGGCTTGCTTACCTGCGCTGGGCGATGAAGAACCCGACCCATTTCGAGATCATTTCCAGCCGCCGTTTTTTTGATCATGACAAGACGGCCGGCGTCTCGCAGGACAATGCCGAACTGATCGACCTTGCCGAACGCACGCTGGCGGAGGCGTTTGCACAGGGGCAATTGCGCTCGGCGGACCTGAAACAGGTGCAGATCGCCGGCCGGGCGCTGGTCTATGGCTTCGCCCGGATGAATATCGACGGTCATTTTCCGCGCTGGGGCGTCGCCGGCGCGGATGCCGAGCGAACCGCCGAAGCTATCCTCGATCTCTTCATCGAAGGAATCGCCAAAGTTCCCAGCAAATCCGCTTGATGCGTTTGAGGAGCTTTCCGCCGCGCGTCCCTCAGGAAGCCGGAACCGGCAATCTCGCCGCGCGTTGACAAGGCGCGGCAAGGCGTTCCGCCACCGTTCGCTGCTGCACAATTTAAAGACTGCATCCTGAACCGGGAGGACGCCCGTGGTCAGAGAAGGTCCTGCGCAACCCGCACCACCGCCAAAAGAATCCTATCCCGCCGACAAGGCGCGGGGCGCCGAGGTGATCCTCAATACGCCGCTGAGAAAGTGGATCTTCTTTGGCGGGCTTATCGGCGCGATTCTGCTGGTGCTCGTCCTGAGCCTTGTTCGTCTCGGAAGCGGCTAACGGAGACTGCCATGAAACGAAGCCTGTTCTGCGCGATCTTCGTGCTGACCCTAAACGGTGCCGGTCTCGCCCAGCCGGCGCGAAACGCCCCCGCATTCTACGTCGTGCTGAACTCGCTGACGAAGACCTGCACGGTGGTCGACAAGACCCCTCGCACCGATACACCCAACATCACGGTGGCCAGCGACACGATCTACAAAACGCGAGCCGAGGCGGAAACCGCGGTCAAGACGCTGAAGCCATGCAACCAATAGAGCGGCATCCGCAACGCATCAGTCCGCCGGTTACTTCTTGAGAGGCCCGAGCAGCCTTTCGTAATGCGTCTTGACCGAACCGTAGCATTCGCAGGCACTCGCCTGCAGTGCTACTGCATCCACGATCTGGATCTTGCCGCGGGCATATTTGATCAGACCCGTCTCCTGCAATGTCCTGGCCACCGCGGTCACACTCGTTCGTCTGACACCCAGCATCTCACCGAGATATTCCTGCGTGAACGGCAGGTAGTCACTATCGGACAAATCTCTCGCGCGCAGCAACCAGCGGCAGAACCGCGCTTCCACCTGGTGCGTGGCAAAACATGCCGCGGATTGCTGGGCCTAGGCGTAGACCGTTTGTTCGTGCCGCATGAGCAGGGCAAGCAGTTTTGGGCTTTGCATGGCGACCGATTTCAGGGCTTCGATGTCGCATACGACAATTTCACCGCTGAGCTGAATGATGCCGCGGCTCACCGCGATCTTCCCGTCAAGCGCTGCGGAAGCACCCACCACACCGTCCTTGCCGATCATGGCCGCTTCGACCATTTCGCCGGTCGAAAGCGTGATCACGAGCGACACCACGGCGCTGGTCGGAAAGTAGACATGGCGGATTCGCTGGTTCGCCTCGAACAACACCCGGTGCTGGTCGAATTGTGCGGCCTTCAAATGCGGACCGAGAAGTTTCATGTCGGACGGCGGGAAAAGGCTGAGCAATTGATTGTTCATGAAATGCGCTCCTGCTGACAGGCGGGAGCGCGAACTACTCTCAGCTATCGGTGCCTTCGCGGGATACCCGATAATTGCCGGACGGTACGTCAACTACCGGACATAGTAAGGAAATAATCCCACTATGTCGGATAGCGGACAGACGCCCGAGCTCATTCGGCGAACGATCCGGACAGGATTACAACGGGCTCGGGAACCTTAGGATGCCGCTTGGCGCGCCGGGACGAGCAGGGCCCTATCAAACTCAGCCGGCGAGATATGCATGAAGGAAGGATCATGTCCAAAATGCCGGACGTCCCCCTTTCCTCGATCGAACGCCCGTGCTGCGGCAGGTGCCTCACCCGGATGATGCTGGCCCGATTAGCGCCTCTGCCTGACGGGTCGGAGGAGCGGACTTTCGAATGCCCGAAATGCAACGCGATCGAGACCATGACGGTTGCCGACCCGCTGAAATCGGAAGCCGTCGTGCGGCTGACGACCAATGTCCGGCCGCCGGTTTGATGAAGACCTGAGCTTGACGGAGATCGCGATCCGGGTCGCGGGCGCCTCGGCGTGGACCATCGTGATCGCCGTCTCGATATTCTTCGCGATCCTGTTTTTCCTCGGGGCGGGCTGACGTTTTCTGTGGCTGACGGTCTGGCTTGGCTCAGGTCTTCGGTGGCCGGCCCCGCTTCGCAAACAGCATGCCCCGCATGTCCACGGCGTTTTGCAGAATGCCGGCGCGTTTCATCGCCTCGGTGCGCTCCGGGCCGGGGGCCATGGTGCGGGCTGCTTCAAGCGCTGCCAGCGCTTCGGTTTCGAGATCGAGCTTGGGGCGGGGATTCTTGATCGGTCTGGCCATGGATCTAACGCTTCGGCTGGGTTTTGGTCGGATTATCGAAGACCGGGCCTGGCGCGGCTTCCTGCGGGGGCAACCGTCCCGGCTCGCGAACTGTCCCATCCACGGCCGTCGTATCCAGCGGGTCGATCGCCTCGATCCTGGTTTCGGCGTGGGCGCATTTCGGGCATTGATAATTTCGATGCTCGAAACCTTCCGGTCCCGCCGACACGGCAACCGTTACCATCCGCGTTTGGCAGTCAGGGCAGCGCGGACGGTGGATCGGGAATAGCTCTGGATCAGCTCTGGTCCTCGGCATGCCCAAAAATACCGCCGTCCAGAAACGGTTGTCTGTCTGATATCTGACCAAAAAGTCACGAAAATCAGGTTTCGCCCGTGACGGTCCTCCGCCTTTGGTAGGAGCTGGCCTGAAGTCAGTGGCGAGGCCGACGATTCACTAAAGCTTTGTGTCGCAACGGCAAATTCATTGCGTGTTCATGACGTTTACACTACGTTTTCATGACACGATCCAGGTTCCGGCTGCGTCGTGCGTCTCCTGGCCGTCGCCAGCCAAGGCATTTGCATTGCGCCGGGTAGTGTTGCGTCCCGCCCATGGCGCCCGCGCCAAACCCAGGTTCCTCTGCCACCGCTGCGGTTACCGCCGGCATTGCCGCGATCGGCATTTGGCGGCTGTCGGCCGTCGCCGCACCGCATATGGCCGCGCTGGCGATCATGCTGCAGACAGAGGCCGATTTCGGCTCGCGCCTGTGCTTCGCACTGTCCTGGGGCATCCTGAACTTGCTGTTCATCGCCCTGCTGCGCCGGCCCGCGCTGTCGGGCGCGCTGTCGCTGACTCTGGTGGTGGTGCTGGTGCTGCTGTCGCGCCTCAAGCACGACGTGGTGCAAATGACCGCGAACTTCGTCGATCTGATGGTGATCGATCGCGACAGTGCGGCATTCCTGTTTACGATCTTTCCGAACCTGCGCTGGTCGGTGATCTCGGCGGGCCTTGTGACGATCCCGCTGATGTATGCGCTGTGGTGGCTCGATCCGTTCCGGATTCGCCGGTTGCCGGCGCTGGCGGGAATGCTCGCCTGCCTTGCCGCGCTCACCGGATACGCCTTTGCCTGGCCGGACGATGCCTGGCGCGGCTACTATCCCGACGGCTATCTGTCCAAATTCGCCCGTTCCGGAGTTACCGCGGTCTCGGATTTCGTCAACTACGGCTTCATGGAGTCCGATGCCGTCGCCGCCGGTCGCCTCAAGCTGCCGCTGGTGGATTCATGCGCCCCGGCGGGGCGGCGGCCGCACATCATCATGGTCCATGATGAGTCGAGCTTCGACATTCGCCAGGCACAGGGCGTCAAGGTTCCGGCGGGCTACGGCAGCCATTTCGACTCCTTCGACGGCAAGGCGCGCAAGTTTGTGGCCGAAAGCAGCGGCGGGGCGAGCTGGTTCACCGAATACAATGTGCTGGCCGGGCTTTCGTCGCGCTCGTTCGGCCGCTTTTCCTACTTCGTGACCCGCATCGCAGCGGGTCGCGTCGAGCGCGGCTTGCCGCTGGCGCTGCGCCGCTGCGGTTATAGCACGACCTCGCTCTATCCCGCCCACGGCGCGTTCATGAGCGCCCGCGGCTTCCACACCACCACCGGCATCCAGAAATTCTACGATGCACGCGATCTCGGCGCCAAGGGCATCGAGCCCGACAGCTTCTTCTATGACAAGGCGCTGAACCTGCTGTCGCAGAACGCAGCATTGAACCCGCAGTTCATTTTCGTCTATCTCGCCGCCAATCATTTCCCATGGGAGACGCCGTTTCGTGCGGACCTGACGCCATCCTGGTCGAAGCCCGGCAACGCGCCCGCGGTCGATGAATATGTGCGGCGGCAGACCATGAGCGCCAACGACTATTCGGCGTTCGTCGCCGGCTTGAAGAAGAAATTCCCGGCGCAGCCATTCCTGATCGTGCGCTATGGCGACCATCAGCCCGAATTCTCGTCGCACGTTCTCGATCCCGGGATTGACGAGACCGCCGCCGGCAAGAAATTCGAGAGTTACGATCCACGCTATTTCACCACCTATTATGCGATCGATGCCATCAACTTCGAACCGGTCAAGAGCCCTGCGGTGATGGAGACCGTCGACGCGGCCTATCTGCCGCTGGTGGTCCAGGAGGCCGCCGGCATCCCGCTCGATCCCTCCTTTTCGGAGCAGAAGAGCATCATGCTGCGCTGCAAGGGCGTGTTCTATGCTTGCAAGGGCGGCGCGGAAGCCCGACGCTTCAACCGGCTCCTGATCGACGCCGGTTACGTGAAAAACCTCTAGCAACAAGGGAGGGCAGCATTCCAGCCTCCGCCAAACCTGCAGCAAGCCGGACCGGCGATACGGCATCGCGCGGGGTCTGGTTCTATGCCGGCGTCGGCGTGGTGGCCGCGTTGCATCTGGCGGCCCTGGCTGTCCTGTTCAGCACGGAATACGGATTCGTTGGGATCACGCTCGCGCTGCTGGCGTGGGTTTTTGTGAATTGCCTGTTGCTGCTGGTGCTGCGGCGGCCCGGCGTCGCCGCGGCGCTGGCGCTGGTTTTGGTGGTGCTGCTGATCGTGCTGTCGCGCTTCAAGTTCGACATTCTGCAGCTATCTCTGACCTTCCTCGATTTCCTGATCGTCGATCGCGATACGCTTTCGTTCCTGCTCTCGGTGTTTCCACAGCTGCGGACGCAGCTGATCGTGGCGGCGGTGATTGCCGTTCCACTGCTGTGGGCGATCTGGCGCGCCGATCCGCTTCGTGCAGCTCGCGGCCCGGTGCTGGCGGTTCTTGCCGCCACGACCGTGTCGATGTCGGCGATATCGGTCGCTGCGCCCGAGCAGCCCTGGGAGCCGTTCCAGGGCATCAATCATATTTCCAACCTCGCGCGCTCGGGCGTGGTCGCGGTGTCGCGGCTGGCCTCGACCGGATGGATCGAGGCCGATCCGCCGGCGAGCGGTTCGCTTGGCCTGGCCCCGGGAGCGCACGCCACAGCCCGGCCGGCGCTGCCGCCAGACGAAAAATGCGATACCACTGCCAAGCGCCCGCACATCATCATGCTGCTCGACGAGTCGAGTTTCGACATCACCGCAGCACCCGGCGTCAAGGTTCCGCCAGGCTATTCCGACTACTTCAAGTCCGCTGACGGCAAGCGACGGACCATGATCGCGGAGGCGACGGGCGGCCCGACCTGGTACACCGAGTTCAATGTGCTGACCGGCATGTCGGCGAAATCGTTCGGCGATCTGAAGTTCTACGTCACGAGGATCACCGCGAACCGCATCGAGCGTGGCCTGCCGCAAGCGCTGCAGCGCTGCGGTTACAAGACCGTCTCGCTCTATCCGACCTATGGCGACTTCCTCAGCGCGCGGGCGTTCCAGAAGGGTGTCGGCGTCGAGCGCTTTATCGACATGGCCGACATGGGCGTCGATGAGGACATGCAGCCCGACAAGTTCTACTTCGATCAGGCCTTGAAGGCGTTTGCTGACGAGCAAGCGTCGCAGTCGCCGGTCTTCATGTTCGTGTATCTCACGGCCAATCATTTTCCCTGGACCAGCGTCTACCGGCCCGATCTGACGCCGGACTGGAAGCCGCCGGGAAATACGCCGGAGATCGACGAGTATATTCGCCGCCAGAGCATGACGGCAAAGGACTACCGCGATTTCACCGAACGGCTGGCGCGCGACTATCCGGACCAGTCGTTCCTGGTGCTGCGCTTCGGCGATCATCAACCGGCAATCTCGCAGAAACTGCTCGAGCCCGGCATCGACCGGAAACTGCTGGGGCAACGTCTGATGAGCGCGGATCCGCGCTACTTCTCGACCTACTATGCGCTGGATGGAATCAACTTCCAGCCGCCGGATCTGTCGTCGGCCCTCGCAACCCTCGATGCCGCCTACATTCCGCTCGTCATCCAGGACGCGGCCGGCGTTCCGCTCGATCCGTCGTTCAGGGAGCAGAAGAGCATCATGCTGCGCTGCAAGGGCGTGTTCTACGCCTGCAAGGACGGCGCCGAAGCCAGGCGCTTCAACCGCCTCCTGATCGACGCCGGCCTGGTGCGGGGGCTGTAATCTGAACGCTCCGTGTCCCGGACGCGGTGCAGCGTTCTTTACGCTGCTCCGCAGAGCCGGGACCCATGGCGATAGGCGCGATTAGAATGTGGGCCCCGGCTCTGCAGCGCACCGCAAGCGCGCTGCGCTGCGTCCGGGGGCACGGAGACCCTGGCGAAACTTCTCACGTTCGTGGCAGCGCTGTTCATTTCTTCTTCACGGCGGCAAGGATCCGGTCGGCTTCCACGCGCCAGTCGGCGCTCCGGGCAAACGCGTCCGTGCCTTTCGCGCCGAACAGGCCTTCGTCGGCGAGATCGGCGATAAAGGCCTGGCGTTCCGCGGTGCCTTCCGCCGACCATGGCGTGAGCCCGGCCTCGCGCACGGTTTCAGCCACCTCGCGAACCTCCTCGCTTCGGCGGCGGCCATGCTCGATCACGCGCTGGAAGAAATAGGCGCCCTGTTTTTCCCAGTCGATGCCGGGAAAGGTCTCTGTGAGCGACGCCAGCACCGCGTCCTCGACGCCATAGGCGCGCGCGGTGGTAAAACTCTCGATCACCATCGCTTCCAGGCCCTTGATCATCACGCTGCGGCACATCTTGACCGCCGAAGCGACGCCCAATTCCCGGCTTGCCACCTTGGCGTCGAAGCCGAGTTGCACCAGCAACGGCGCGAGCGCCTCGGCACCGGCGCCGCCGAGCAGCAAGGGCACCTTGATGCGGTACGGCGGGATCGAGGTCATCACGGCGCCTTCGACATAGCGGCCGCCCTTGCCGTCGATCAGGCCGGCGGCGCGCTGCTTGGCGCCCGGCGATGCCGAATTGAAATCGAGGAACCAGACGTCCTGCCTCACGGCCGGCGCGCAAGCCTGTGCGACCGGGACAGCCTGGCTCGCGGTGACGGCGGAAACGATGAAATCGGCAGTCGCGGCGAGATCGGCATGGGAGGCCGCAAGCGCGACGCCATGCGCGAAAGCATGATCGCGCAAGGCGGAGCCTGTCTGATCGCTGCGCAGCTTGATATCGTAGGCCGCGACCTTCACGTCCTGTTTGCGCAGGTCCTCGGCGAGAATGCGACCCACCTCGCCATAGCCGACGAGGCCTACGTTCCACTGTCTTGGGTCGGTCGATACAACGGTCATTTGAGACATTCTCCTGACTAAGGCTTCAATACGGCTGCAAAGAACGCAATCGCGCGCGCGATCGCGTCGCGGGTCGCGGACGCATTGGCGGCGTCGCTCTGGCGCGAGGGACTGGGATCGTCGAAACCATGCGCCGCATCGGGATAGAGCTGGAACTGGATGTCGCCGCCGATCGCGCGGCTCTTGGCGACGAAATCGGCGCAGCGCCGCGGCGAGACTTCCTCATCGGCCGATCCATGCAACACGCGCACCGGCGCGTAGGGTTTGATGCCGTCGGCGAACTGCCCTTTCAGGCCGCAGCCGGGGTAGAATGCCAGGGCGGCCCGGAAGCCGGTTGCGGGCGTCGGCGCTGTGATACCCGGCGCGGATGCTGACATCGTGGCGAGTGTGGCGCTGCCGCCGTTGGACCAGCCCTGCAGCGCGACCCGATCGGCGATCACATCGTTGCGTGTCCGCAGGTAAGCCAGTGCGCCATAGGCGTCGAGCGGGCGAATGGTGATTTCATTCAATTCATCCGGCCGGGAATCGTAGCTGAAACGGGGAAAACCGGTTGGATAGCCGCGAGGACCAAAACCATCGACCAGGATGGAGAGATAGCCTTGCCGGGCCCAGATGTGTCCCCATTGCTGGTTGCGTTTGGAAAGCGTCGAGGCGTCGTATTTGCCGTTGGCGGCCGAGGAATAGACGCCGGTGCGGCCATGCATCATCACCACCGCCGGCATGCGCGCCGCATGCGACCCTTCCGGCCTGAAGACATAACCAACCAGCGTCGTCCGCCCGTCGGCGCTAGCAAAGGTGACGCGCGCGGGTAGGGATGCTGCGGTGGCAACGGTCGTTCCGGATATCAGTACCGACATCGCAGCGATACCCACGGCAGGCAGTACGAGCGAGCGCGAAAAATTCAAGTCGCGGTTCCATGTGAGCCGGAACACCTTAGCGCAGGTCACCTATTTCGTCCCGATCTTCTCCCACAGCCACTTCGCCACCGCATCGGGCGATGAAGTCGCGTCGTTGCCCGAGGCGCGCAGATTGGCCTCGCGCATCACGGCGATATCGATCTTGCCGAGCAGCGGCTGCAGCGCTGCCCGCAACGCCGCATCGCCGACGCGCTTGGGGGCAAGCAGCACCATCGCATCATAAGGCGGGATCGCGTGCCTGGGATCGGCGAGCACCACCAGATCGTATTTCGCGATCAGTCCGTCGCTGGTGTAACCCGCGATTACATCGACTTCGCCGGAAGCTGCCGCCGCATACATGAAGTCCGGCTGCATCTGCCGCTGCGCGCGGAACGACAGCCCATAGGCCTTTTTCAGCCCGGCCCATTCCGGCCTTGAAAAGAACTCGTAGTCCGCGGCCATCGACATTCCGGCCGCGTGCGGCGCCAGATCGGCGATGCTGCGGATGCCGAGTTGCTCGGCCCGCTTGCGCGGCATCACCAGCGCATAGGCGTTCTCAAAACCGAGTTCGCCGAGCAGCGTGATGTTCTGCTTGGCGAGCATGGTCTTTAGCTCGTCGAGCACCTCCTGGCGCGGCCTGATATCGCTGCGCTGGAACTGATTGGCCCACAGCGTGCCGGAATAATCGACATAGAGGTCGATATCGTTGGCGGCCAGCGCCCCGAAGATCACGTTCGAGCCGAGGCCTTCGCGCGAACTGGCGGAGAGACCGGCGGCCCTCAGCCGCTGCGCCATCAGCGCCGACAGAACATACTGTTCGGCAAAGGTCTTGGCGCCGATGACATAGTTGGTTTGCGAGCGCGTCATGGCGGGCACCAGCGTCGCCGCGACCAGCACCGCGATGCCGGCGCCGCCAAGCATGGCGCGCACGCGGCTCCGGTTGCGCAAGCCGTTCTCGATCAGCGCCAGCAATTGATCGACGGTCAGCGCGAGCACTGCGGCCGACAGGCAGCCGAACAGCACGAACACCCAGTTCTGGGTCTGCAACCCCGCGAAGATGTAGTTGCCGAGGCTGGTCTGGCCGATCGGCGTCGACAGCGTCGCGGTGCCGATCACCCAGACCGCCGCGGTGCGGATGCCCGCCATCATGACCGGCAATGCCAGCGGCAGTTCCACCGTGAACAGCGACTGCCGCGGCGTCATGCCGACGCCCTGTGCGGCTTCGAGGATCGCGGCATCGACGCCCTGCAGGCCGGTGATGGTGTTGCGCAGCACCGGCAGCATCGAATACAGCGCCAGCGCCAGCACGGCGGGGAGGAAGCCGAAGGCGGAAAATCCAAATCCGAACCACGACAGCGACACCGCCGCGAGCGCCAGCAGCAACGGATAGAACAGCGCCAGCAGCGCCAGCCCCGGCACGGTCTGCACGATGCTGGCAAGCCCGAGCAGCGCGCCGCGCAGTGCTCGACGATTGCGTGCCGCAATCGCGAGGGGCAGGCTGACCGCGAGCCCCAACGCCAGCGCGGTCAAGCTGACGCGGACATGGTTGCCGAGATAATCGGGCAGATGCCCGAGCGCCTCGCTCCAGCGCGGATCGGCGAACAGGTTCATGCCGCGCCATCCCGCGGCAGCAGCGCGCCGAGCCGTTCCGCCTGCCGCCGCGGCGTGCGCAGCAACTCGCCGACGTAAGCGTCGCCGCTATCAGAGAGTTCGGCGGGCGTGCCTTGGGCCAGAAGCCGTCCGCCGCGCATGATAGCGATGCGGTCGGCGAGCAGAATGGCCTCGGTCATGTCATGGGTGATCATGACCGTGGTCAGCCCGAGCCTGCGGTGCAATTCGCGATAATCGTCGCCGAGCGCGTCCCGGGTGAGGGGATCGAGCGCGCCGAACGGTTCGTCCATCAGCACGATGCGCGGTTTCGCCGCAAGGGCCCGCGCCACGCCGACGCGCTGGCGCTGGCCGCCGGACAATTCATGCGGCAGCCGGTCGCGATGCTGCGCGCGGTCGAGCCGCACCAGATCGACCAATTCGTCGACCCGCGCCGCGATTTCGTCCGCAGGCCAGCCGAGCAGCTTTGGCGTGATGCCGATATTGCCGGCGACGGATAGATGCGGAAACAGTCCGCCGCTCTGGAACACGTAGCCGATCCGCCGGCGCAGACCGATCGGGTCGAGATTGCGGACGTCTTGGCCTTCCACCGTGATGTGGCCCTCTTCGGCGTCGATCAGCCGGTTGGCCAGCCGCAGCAGCGTGGTCTTGCCTGACCCGGAGCCGCCGACAACGGCGAGGAACTCACCCTCGGCGACATCGAGCGAGACGTCGTCGACCGCCACCACGCGGCCCGCGCCCCGGCCACCGTCGAAGGTCTTGCCGACATGGGCGTAGGAGATGAGGGACGCGGCGGGCATTCGGCGTGGGTTCTCTGCAAGGGAAACGGCGCTAGCCGAACAATCGGCCAATCGTGAGCCGGGTGCCAACCTTTTTCTGCCGCCGGCACGCGGTAACGCCATTCGATGGCCCGTCGGCCGGCAGGCCCGTGAGGTGACGCGGTCAGTCCTTCGGGATCATCGCCGAGGCCATAAACGCTGCGACGGCAGCGGAATATTCCGCCAGTCCCTCATGACTGAAATGCATATCGTTACCTCCCCAATAGAAGCGGTCGGGGCGCGATCCGGACCGCTTCTTCAGTGCGTCGGTGGCATTGAAGAAAAGAAAGCTGTTGGCGACGCAAATCTTTTGTACCGAAGAGCTGACGAGATTGTTCCACAGGCGGCCCTTGGCGTCGGGTCTGAGGTGCTGGAGATGCGGATGAGAGATGAACAGCACGCGGCTGCCGTCCCCAGTGTAATCCTTCAGCACCTCAGCCAGCTCCTGCAGATTGGTCCTGAAACTTGCGAGCGGCGCTGCATATTTTCGTTCGAGATCGCTGTCCTGGTCCTGGGAATAGGAAAACAGGGTGAAGTCCGATCGGTTCTTCTCGACCACCGCCGGCATATGGACAAAGGAATGCCAAAGCCTCGCCGCAAACCGCATCAGGTACAAGGGATGCTTGCGGGCCTCCATCAGGCCGACACTGCATTCGCGTCCAATGGGTGAAGCCTTGACGCCGACATTTTGTCCGCGTTCGTTGCGGACAATCAGTCCGCGGTACCGGGCGAAGTCGTCGTACAGATCGGTTTCGTCCACGTCGACCACGATATAATCGGGACGCAGCACCGGCAGCAGCTTCTTGGCCTGCGGCACGAAGATGGCCGGGGAATACGAAGTATATCCGGCATTGTAAGTCTTCAGGCAGGTACCGCGCTCTGTCTTGAAGTATTTTGCAACGTGATACGGCAGCGTGTTCTTGTCGTCGTAGCCTTCCATAAAGGAATCGCCGAGGAACAGGACCGAAACCGGGTTTTCGCACTCGGCCTGCTGTGCCGTATCGGCGGTGATCCGGATGCCGTTCGCGTCAAACGATCGCTTGTAGCTGAAGCCGGTCGAGTCGCCGTAGATGCACAGATTCTGGTCTTGCGGTGTGGGCTGATGGTTCACCACGTCGGATTGCCAGTTCAAATTGACGCTGGCCATTTCGAGATCGTACAGGGGACCGAAATATTGCTGCAGCCGAAACCCAATCTCAAAGATCACGGCCCACGTGATGACCAGCAGTAGCGCCGATCCGACGAGGTGAAACCCCCGCTTCATTGAACGTCTCCGGTATGAATTCCGAACAGATCAGTAGATACCCAAATTCGTTGCATGGCGATGGGTCTGTCGATTGGTGCTCACCAAAGCAGACCGGTCAAGCCGGCAAAACGGGTCGTGATCGGGGTGGCGGCCCGGCCTCTAGCAATGGCAATAAGCTCCATTACCACGTTGCGGTACCGCGTTGAACTTATCGTTCGTAACCGCTAAGGCATGACCCAAATTGGGGAGGGGACGGAGTGGATACGGTACAGCCTACGGCGGTCGCGCTTGATGAGGCGACGGTGGCATTCCGCCTGGCCGACGCACGGGTCTATACGGCCGTGGAAAAGGCCCGGCTTTCGGTCGCGCATGGCGAGTTCGTCGCCATCGTAGGTCCCACCGGATGTGGGAAATCGACGCTGCTCAACGTCGCTGCCGGCCTGTTGAAGCCGGCCGCGGGCGCGGTGCGGATTTTCGACCAGCCGCTCACCGGGCTCAATCGGGACGCCGGTTATCTGTTTCAGGCCGATGCGCTGTTTCCCTGGAAGACCGCGATCGACAATGTCGCCATTGGCCTCGAGATCAAGGGCGCGCCGCGGGCGATGGCGCTGGAGCGCGCCCAGGGCTGGTTGACGTCGGTCGGGCTCGGCGCGTTCGGCAACCGCTATCCTCATATGCTGTCCGGCGGGCAGCGCAAGCGCGTCGGGCTCGCGCAGGTGCTGATCCGGGATCCCAAGATCCTGCTGATGGACGAGCCGTTCGGGCCGCTCGATGCCCAAACCCGCCAGATCATGGGCAATCTCTTGCTGGAACTATGGACCGCCGACCGCAAGGCGGTGTTGTTCGTGACCCACGATCTCGAAGAGGCGATCGCGCTGGCCGACCGCGTGGTGATCATGTCGGCGGGACCCGGCGCGCGCATCATCGGCGACTGGAAGGTGACCCTGCCGCGCCCGCGCGACATCTCGGAAGTGCGGATGGAGAAACAGTTCCACGAGTTGCACCGGGAAATCTGGAGCGTGCTGAAGGATGAAGTGATGAAGGGTTACGCGCAGTCTTCGCAAGCGGCGGAGGCCTCCTGATGTCCCGCCTGACGCTGCTGTTCTGGCAATTGATGGTCGCCGTGGTCGCGCTCTCGCTGTGGCAGTTCTTTGCCACCGTGCCGGTGTTCGGCCGCATGTTGCTGCCGCCGTTTTTCTTCTCGACCCCGGTCGATGTCGCCAGCCAGATATACAAATGGTTCGCGACCGGCGTGATCTGGAAGCATCTGATGATCACGCTGTGGGAGTCGGTCCTGGCCTTCGTGATCGGTTCGGTCGGCGGCGTGCTGGTCGGATTCTGGTTCGCACGCCAGCCCCGCGTCGCCGCGGTGTTCGATCCCTATGTCAAGATGATGAACGCGTTGCCGCGCGTGGTGCTGGCGCCGATCTTCGCGCTGTGGCTCGGGCTCGGCATCTGGTCCAAGGTCGCGCTCGGCGTGACGTTGGTGTTCTTTATCGTGTTCTTCAACGTCTATCAGGGCGTCAAGGAGGTCAGCACCACCGTGCTCGATAACGGCCGCATGCTCGGCATGAGCGAACGGCAGTTGACGCGGCATGTGTACTGGCCCTCGGCGCTGTCGTGGATGTTTTCCTCGCTGCATACCGCGGTCGGTTTCGCGGTGGTCGGCGCCGTTGTCGGCGAGTATCTGGGATCGGCGGCCGGCCTCGGCTATCTGATCCAGCAGGCCGAGGGCGTGTTCGACGTCGGCGCTGTCTTCGCCGGCATGTTCGTGCTGTCGGCCTTCGTGATCGTGATCGATTTCGGCGTGACGCTGGTCGAGCGACGGCTCCTGGTATGGCGGCCGGCGCCCGTGGCGCGGGATTGATCGACGCCGTCGGAGGCCGCGGCCTTGTTACAGACGTCTGCTTAAATTGTTACTCGCCTTCGGCGAGCAAACTGACGCATGATCAAGCCGCGCCGCCCCATGCGCGGCTTGATCGGCGCGACCGCCCGAAAGCAAATGATCCCCGCACAGGACGCAGGCCAATCCGATGAGACCTTGCTGCGCTATGCCGGTTGGCGTGTCGTGCTCGCGTGTTTCCTCATGGCGCTGTTTCTGTTCGGCTTTGGCCTTTACGGTCATGGCGTCTATCTGGCCGAACTGCAGCGTCTGAACGGCTGGCCGGCGGCCCTGATCTCGGGCGCGAGCACGCTGTCGCTCCTGCTTGCCAACATATTCGCGACCTTTACCAACGAACTCGTGTCCCGGCTGGGTGCCAGGCGGCTGGTCTTGCTCGGAATTGCCGCGCTGGCGACGTCGACGACGCTGCTCGCGTTCGCGGCCGCGCCGTGGCAGCTCTATATCGCTTTCGCCCTGATGTCGCTTGGATGGATCGGGATGGGGACGATCGTGAGCGCGACCATCGTAAGCCTCTGGTTCGTCCGCCGCCGCGGTCTCGCGATCAGCCTGGCCTTCACGGGCGCCAGTTTTAGCGGCGTCATCGTGACGCCCTCACTGGTATATTTGATCGAACGGTTCGGCTTTGCCGCCGCGATGCTGACCGGAACAGCGGTCATGGTCGCCGTTCTCGTACCTGTCACGCTCGCCTTTATAGGCCCGCCATCGGCCGGAGGTCCGGCTGATCCGCTGCGTGCCGAAATGCCTTCTGTCCCGAGTGATATTTCGCGCGCAACGCTTGTCCGCCGCGTCGCGTTCTGGACCATCTCGATCCCGTTTGCACTGGCGCTCGTGGCCCAGATCGGATTTATCGTGCACCAGATCGCCATGCTCGAGCCGAAGATCGGCCGCGCCAATGCCGGTCTGGCGGTTTCGGTGATGACATTCACGGCGATCGCCGGCCGCTTTGGCCTCGGCATGGTCGTCGACCGGTTCGATCCGCGGCGCGTCACCGCTATCTCGATCGTCAGTCAGGCGGCGGCACTCCTGAGCATCCTGCATTTCGATGCGATTCCGATCGTACTGGCTGCCTGCGCAGTATTCGGCTTTTCGGTCGGCAATCTCATCACACTGCCGCCGCTCATCATGCACCGCGAGTTCAGTGCGGCGAGCTTTGTCGTCGTCATGGGGCTGTCGAATGCGATCAGCGGAACCGTTGGCTCATTGGGGCCCGCCTTTCTCGGCGTCGTTCAGAGCTGGAGCGGTGGGTACGAGACGCCGACTGCGCTCTGCATCGCGCTACAGCTGATCGCAGCGGTGATCGTGCTCCAGCGCGGGTCGAGCAGGTCGGTTGAGGCGCCGGGGTAGGGTCTCTCTCGTCGTCCCGGCCTTGGGCTCAGATGCGCAATTGCGCATCGGGGGCCCCATACCGCGTGATCTCTCGATTGAGGGACATCTGGCTGACGCCTTCCGCCAAACGAAAGTCGGTGGCTATGGGTCCGGCGTTCGCCGGGACGACGGTGATACCGTCAGTTCAGAATCTTCGTATCGTCGGGCGCCTGCGGCGGGGTCTTGATCGCGATCGCCTTGATGGTGCGGCCGACAGGCTTGGTGCCGCCATGCGGGGTGCCTTTGGGGATGACGACGAGGTCGCCAGGCTTCACCGTTACTTCCTTGTCGCCAAGCCAGATCGTTCCGGTGCCTTCGAGGATGAACTGAATCTCGTTGGCGTTGGCATGCAGATGCTTCGGCGGGCTGCCATCCTGGATCGCGATGGTCACGCCATCCGCGGAGACCAGCATTTTGTTGCGCATGCCGCCGGCGTTGAGAGGAGACAGCTTGTCCCCTTCGAGATCGCCGGTCGAGATGACCTGCGCAGTGATGTTTTCGGCGGCAAGGGCAGGGCGCAGCAGATGCGTGACGCCGCAGCCGGTGGCAAAGGCGGTGGCGATCGACAAGGTGATGGCGATGCGATTCATGGGTAGTCCTCCCCGGTTGTATTTTCTTGTCAGGCGATGCTACGCCGCGACGGCGGTATTCGCCAGCGCGACGAAAAACCACGCATCTGCGATGGAATAAATCGCAGCGAGCGGCACAGCATTGCAATAATGGCCTCGCATTGTCGCCAAAGCCGCCTTCTCAAGGCCTGTGCACTGCATTATCCTGTCGGCAACCCATCGGAGGAAACCATGAAGAAAATTGTTGGCCGGCTGGCCGGGGCGCTGCTGGCGCTGGTGCTGACCTCAGGCTTTGCCGCAGCGCAAAGCAAGGTCACCATCGCGATCGGCGGCGGCTCCTGCCTGTGCTATTTGCCGACGGTGCTGGCCAGGCAGCTCGGTGAATACGAGAAGGCCGGCCTTGCCGTCGAGCTGGTCGATCTCAAGGGCGGCTCGGATGCACTCAAGGCCGTGCTCGGCGGCAGCGCCGACGTGGTGTCCGGCTATTTCGACCATTGCGTCAATCTGGCGGCCAAGAAGCAGGAACTGGTGTCGTTCGTGGTCTATGACCGCTATCCGGGGCTGGTGCTTGTCGTGTCGCCCTCGCACAACAAGGAAATCAACTCGATCAAGGATCTCGCCGGCAAGAAGGTCGGCGTCAGCGCGCCGGGGTCCTCGACCGACTTCTTCCTGAAATATCTGCTCAAGAAGAACGGCCTCGATCCGACCAGCGCCTCTGTCATCGGCGTCGGCCTTGGCGCCACCGCCGTCGCGGCGATGCAGCAGGGTCAGATCGACGCGGCCGTGATGCTGGATCCGTCGGTCACGGTGCTGCAGGGCAGCTATCCCGACCTCAAGATCCTCAGCGACACCCGTACGCAAAAGGATACGCTCGCAGTGTTCGGCGGCGAATATCCGGGCGGCTCGCTCTACACAACGGCGGCATGGATCAAATCCCACGAGAAGGAAGTGCAGGCTTTGACCACGGCGATCGTCAACACGCTGGCCTGGATTCACTCCCATTCGCCGGAAGAGATCATGGCGAAAATGCCGGAAGAAATCGTCGGCAAGAACAAGGAGCTGTATCTGGCGGCGCTGAAGAACACGATCCCGATGTATTCGTTGAACGGCAAGATGGACCCGAAGGGCGCGGATGCGGTGCTGGCGGTGTTCAGCGAGGGCTCGCCCGAGGTGGCAAAAGCCAACATCGACGTCACCAAGACCTACACCAACAAATATGTCGATCAGGTCAAGAAGACGACGGGATCGAGCACCAAATAACACGTGAAGTCGTGCGTGACGCAATGCTGGAAGTGATCTGGCGATGAATGGCACGACGGCACCGGTCATTCATCGCGTTACCTCGCTCGATCTGCCGGTCGAATCCTGGTCCTGGCCGTTCGCCGCCGCGCGGCGGGCGGAGATCGATGCGCATTTTGCAGAGGCGCAGCGCGACACTCCGCAACTGTGGAACGGGCGTGTGCTGCTCGGGCGCCATCCGGTCTTTGCCGGCAGTCACCTCACGGCCGGCTATTTCGAGACTGATTTCGCGAGCTTCCTGGCCTGGCGTGACTGGGGCTTTCCGGACCGGGACGTGTTCAACGGTTTTGGGATGGGCGCGCTGCGCTGCGCCGACGGCGCGTTCGTGCTCGGCGAGATGGGCCAGCACACCTCCAACGCCGGACGAATCTATTTTCCGTCAGGCACGCCCGACCTCGACGACGTCAGGGATGGCGCGCTCGACATATCCGGCAGCGTGGCGCGCGAGCTCGAGGAAGAAACCGGCCTTGGGCCGGGGGAATACAGGAGCGATCCGGATTGGCATTGCGTCTACACCGGCCCGGCGCTGGCAATGATCCGGCTGTTGCACGTCGATATGTCGGGCGAGGCATTGCGCAGCCGGATCGAGGCCAATCTCGCCTTGCAGCAATCGCCTGAATTGTCGGCCATTCATCTGGTGCGCGGAACGCGCGATCTCACCGACGCGATGCCACGCTTCGTGACGGAGTTCATCGAGGCGCAGTTTACGGCGTAACTGGGATAGGGGTCGAGCGCTTCGTGTTACGACACATGGCGTTTTCGCTTTTTGTTGGCGCCCGCCTTCTTGACGATCGCTGTTTTCGTCGGCGTGCTTGCGCCCGTGCCGGCCAATCGTCGTTCGGCGGCGGTTGCCGTCTTGCGGTTCGACAGTTTGAATTTGGTGTAGCCAAGCACCCGCTCCATCGCGATCCGCGCCTTCTCGGCATCGCCGCTCTCGATCGCGCGTGCGGCCGCGGCATGATTAGGCAGATTGTCCCGGAACCAGCCGGCGCTGCCTATCGCGACAATGAAGACCGTGCTCAGGATGGTGTCGATGGCGCCGCGAAAGCCCTGCAGCACCGGGTTGTGGGTGGCGTCGAGGATCGCGAGATGAAACGCCTTGTCCGCGGCGATGGTGCTGGCCTGGTCCTGCGCGGTTTCCATCGCGGCCAAGGCCGCATTGATCCGCCAGCGGTCGTTCTTGGTGGCGCGCTCGGCGGCGAGCGCGGCGGCCGCCGGCTCGATGATCGAGCGGACTTCCTGGATTGCCAGCAGAAGATCGCGGCCCGGCTCGTCCTTGCCGACCAGCCAGCTCAAGACGTCGCGGTCGAGCAGGCTCCATTCACTGCGCGGCAGCACGTGGGTGCCATGCCGGGGGCGGACGCTGACCAGTCCTTTTGCGGCGAGCGTCTTGATGGCCTCCCGCACCACGCCGCGCCCGACGCCGAAGCGGGTTTCGAGATCCGGCTCCGGCGGCAGGGCCGCTCCGACCGGAATGCGATCCTGCGCAATTTCGCGGCCGAGTGTCGTCAACACGTTGCGAATGCGCCCCGGCTTGACACGCTTGTCGGCGATCCCCCGCTTGGTCACCTCCTTCTCCTTTTGACTTAGAGGATTTGCGATTTGCTAGCATGGGTGATGTATGCTAGCAATCATCCGATGTTTAACATCCGATGATTGTGGGGTTGCGCGCATCGGTTGCGTTGCAGTTGGTATGAGTGCCGAGGTGCCGCGACAGTGTAACCTCGGTTATTGCCTTGACATCACGCGGCGCTACCCGTGTGATGGCGAAAAAGACAAGACAAAAAACAAAAAGGTGCATCGCACCATATATAGGGAGGATTTGATGCCGGGGCATAAGGTTGCGCGCCTGTTTGTCGGGCTGTCCGCCGCAATCGCGGTGCTGGGAATGGCGGTTGGCGCCGAGGCCCAGGAAAAGAAGATCAAGATCGGCGTGATCTACGACCTGACCGGCCCGCTCGCCGGCGGCGGTTCCGAGCTGCAATACACCGGCGCCAAGATCATGCTGGACCATTTCAGCAAGACCGGCGTCGAAGGCTACAAGATCGAGGCGGTTTACGCCGACGCGCAGAGCAAGCCCGATGTCGCCATCAACGAGGCGATCCGCCTCGTCGAGCAGGAAAAGGTCGACATGCTGCTCGGCTTCTTCTCGTCGGCGCAGTGCGTGCCGGTGGCCGCCCGTGTCGAGCAGCTGAAGAAGTTCATGTGGATCACCACCTGCATTTCCTCGGCGGTGCTTGCCGACAAGAACTTCAAATACGTCTTCCGTCCGCAGGCCAGCGGCGATCAGTTCGGCCTGATGACGATGGATTTCATCGCCCAGAACTCCAAGGAGAAATTCGGCAAGGAGCCGAAAGACCTGCGGGTTGCGATCATCCATGAGGACGGCGCCTATGGCGTCGATGTGTCGAAGGGCAACGAGGCGGGCGCCAGAAAGGCCGGCTTCAACGTCGTCCTGAAGGAGGGCTATGCTGCCACCGCGCCGGATCTTTCCGCGCTCGTCACCAAGCTGAAGCGCGGCCGGCCCGACGTGATCTTCCACACCGGCTACAACCCGGACATCACGCTGCTGCTGCGCCAGGCGCGCGAGCAGGGCCTGAAGTTCGGCGCGCTGGTCGGTCATGGCGCGGGCTATGGCGTCTACGAGAAGCTGAAGGAAGGGCTCGGCGGCGACGTCAATTACGTCTTCAACACCGACCCGATCTCGATCTGGCTTGCCAACCAGAAGTCGATGGATCCGAAGCTGCCGCCGATCATCAAGATGGTGGGCGAGGAGTTCGACAAGGCCAAGCCCGGTGTCGCCATCCGTTCCGCCCATGTCGGCATGGCCGCGTCCAACACCTACGTCTTCATGACCGAGGTGCTGCCGCGCGCGATCAAGAAATATGGCGGCGTCGATCCCGAGGCGTTGCGTAAGGCCTCGCTCGAAGTCGATTTGCCGGAAGGCGGCACCATGCTCGGCTTCGGCGTCAAGTTCTACGGCGAGGGCCAGCAGATGGCGGGCCAGAACGAGCGCTCGTTCCCGGTGGTGATCCAGTATGTCGACGACAAGTCGTATGTGGTGTGGCCGAAGAGCCAGGCGCAACGCGAGGCCGTGTTGCCCCTGCCGAAGGGCACCACGTTCAGCAGCCAGTAGGTTAGCGGAGTATCTGGGGTGCTGACGGTGAACGGGTTGGTGAAGCGCTTCGGCGGCTTCACCGCGGTCAACAACGTGTCGTTCCGGGTCGAGCAGGGCGAGATTCTCGGCCTGATCGGGCCGAACGGTTCCGGCAAGAGCACGATCTTCAACATGCTGTCGGGCACGCTGGTCCCGACCGCCGGCTCGATTCTGTTCGACGGCGCGGAGATCGCGGGCGTCGCGCCGCATCGCATCATCAACCGTGGCATCGGCCGCACCTTCCAGATCCCGCGGCCGTTTCACCGGCTCAGCATCTTCGAAAACGTGGCGCTGGCCGGTTACTACGGCCAGGGCCGCCACAGCCGCGCCAAGGCCAATGAGGCTGCCGAAAAGGCGCTTCATATGGTCGGCCTGACCACCGATCGCCATGCCACTGTCGACGGCCTCGGGGCCGCCGGCCTGAAGAAGCTCGAGCTTGCGAAAGCGCTGGCGACCGGACCGAAACTTCTGCTCGCCGACGAAAGCCTCGGCGGCCTCGACGAGAAAGAGATGGATGCTGCGGCGGACATGCTGCGCAAGATCCGCGACGAACTCGGCATCACCATCATATGGGTCGAGCACATCATGGGCGTGTTGATGCGGGTGGTGGATCGCGTCATGGTGCTCGATCATGGCGAGAAGATTTCCGAAGGCTTGCCGAGTGCGGTGTCGAGCGATCCCCGCGTGATCGAGGTCTATCTCGGCACCGATGCGGATTCGACTCTGGCCGCGGCCGGGGAAGCGCGCCGGCGGGCAGGGGACTAGGCATGCTCGAATTGAAATCGGTCGATGCGGGTTACGGCACTTTCCAGGCGTTGTTCGGCGTCAGCCTCGACGTCAAGGCGGGCGAGGCGGTCGGCGTGATCGGCCCTAACGGCGCCGGCAAGACCACGCTGATGCGGGTGATTTCCGGCCTGATCCGGCCCACCAGAGGTTCGATCTCGATGGAAGGCACCGACGTGCTGGCGACGCCGGCGCATCGCATCGTCAGCCTCGGCATCGCCCATGTGCCGGAAAACCGCCGGCTGTTTCCGCGGCTCACGGTCGACGACAATCTGAAGATGGGCGCCTACATGGAGGGCGCCCGCGCCAAATATGCCGAGCGGCTGGAATTCGTGTTCGACCTGTTTCCGCGCATGAAGGAACGCCGCAGCCAGATGGCGGGTACCATGTCGGGCGGCGAACAGCAGATGTGCGCGATCGGCCGCGCGCTGATGTCGAACCCGAAACTGCTGCTGCTCGACGAGCCGTCGGCGGGTCTGGCGCCGGTCGTGGTTCAGCAGGTGTTCGAACTGGTGAAGCGGATCCGCGCCAGCGGGTTGACGGTGTTGATCGTCGAGCAGAACGTGCAGCAGGTGCTAAAGGTGGTCGACCGCGCCTATCTGCTCGAGGCCGGTAGCATCCGCGCATCCGGCACCTCGGCGGAGATGATGAACAACGACACCATCAAGCAGGCATATCTCGGCGTTTAGGACGGGCAAAGCGATGCAGGGATTTCTTGATATCTTCGACATCTATCTGCTGGAGGCCGTGGTCAACGGCATCCTGCTCGGCGGGGTGCTGGCGCTATTGGCGCTCGGGCTCAATTTGATCTTCGGCGTCATCGACGTGACCTGGATCTGCTATGCCGAGCTGGTCATGATCGGCATGTACGGCATGTACTATCTGGTCCAGTTCTACGGCCTGCCGTACTGGGCGGCGGCGCCGCTGACCATCCTGCTGGTGGCGCTGCTGGGAGCAGCATTGCACTACATCGTGATCGCGCCGCTGCTCACCGCGCCGCCGATCAACCAGTTGCTCGCCACCGGCGGCGTGCTGTTCATCCTGCAGAGCTTTGCCACCGTCGCCTTCGGCATCGACTTCCGCAATCTCGGCATCCGCCTGCCGGTGCTGGCGCTCGGCGAGATGCACTTCAGCTATTCGCGGCTGTTGTCGTTTGCGGCAGCCCTGATCGGCATGGTCAGCGTCTATTTCTTCATGACCCGCACCTATACCGGCACCGCGATCCGCGCCATCTCGCAGGACCGCCAGATCATGTCGCTGATGGGCGTCGACACCAAGCGCATCTACCTCGTCACCTCGGCGCTGGGCGGCGCGCTGGCGGGGCTGGCTGCCTGCCTGTTGGTGCTGCAATACGACGTGCATCCCTTTGTCGGCCTGTCGTTCGGGCCGATCACCTTCCTGATCTGCGTGCTCGGCGGGCTCGGCAACTTTGTGGGCGGCTTCATCGCCGCGTTCGTGTTCGCCGAGATCATTTCGCTCGGCGGCCTGTTCTCCGACCTCGAATGGGGCTATGTGCTCGCCTTCGCCTTCTTCATCGTCATGATGTTCATCCGGCCCGCCGGGCTTTTCGCGAGGCGCTCGTGAACACACGAACCATCACCTGGGCCGTCGGGCTGGCGGCGCTGATTGCGCTGCCCTTCGTCTATCGCGACCCCTATCATCTGCACATCCTGGTGCTGATCCTGATCTGGTCGTTCGCCTACACCTCGTGGTCGATCATGGGCCGCTTCGGCCTGGTGTCGCTCGGCCATGGCGGCTTCATGGGCGTCGGCGCCTATGTCACGGCGCTGCTCTGGAACCATCTCGGCGTCTCGCCGTGGATCGGCATCCCGCTCAGCATGGTCGCGGCTGGCGTGCTCGCGGTCATCGTCGCCTATCCCTGCTTCCGCTTCCGCATCACCGGGCATTATTTCGTGCTGGTGACGCTGGCGCTGTCCGGCATCGTGCTGCAGGTCATCACCGCGACGCGCGACTACACCGGCGGCTCGCTCGGCTACACGCCGAACCGCACCAAGGGCAGCCAGTTGCTGGCGCTGCAGTTTGACGACAAGACGACGTGGTATCTGATCGCGCTGTTCGTCTGGGTGGTCGGGCTTTTGATCTGGCAATGGGTCGACCGCAGCATGAGCCGCTACGCCATGGAGGCGATCTCGGACGATGAGGACGCGGCGGCCGCCGCCGGCGTCAACGTCACCTTCGAAAAGCTCAAGATCACCATCATCAGCGCGCTGATGACGGCGCTGGCGGGCGCGCTGTACTGCCAGTACCAGATGTTCATCTCGCCCGACACGGTCAGCGGCATTGCGGTGTCGCTGCAGATGGTGTTCGCCGTCATCGTCGGCGGCGTCTACGTGTCGTTCGGGCCGACGGTCGGCGCCATCATCACGATCCTGCTTGCCGAATTTCTGCGCATCTGGTTCGGGACCAAGGCGGTGGGCTGGGACAATCTGGTCTACGGCGTGCTGCTGGTGCTGTTCATCATATTCCTTCCCAAGGGCATTCTTGGTAGCGTCATCGATCGTTTCAGGACGCAACCCAGGAAAGCCGTGACGAAACCCGTGGCGAAGCCCGCAGCCTCATGAGCACGAAACCCCAGCAGCCGCTGAGCGATGCCTTAAGGCCTTTCGTTGCCCCGTTCCGCATTGACGGAACAAACGAGTTTCACCTGAAGTCGCACAAGACCAGAGAGAAGGGCGGTCTCGACAAGGAAAAGGGCGAGAGCATCATCGAAGCCAATCGCAAGCGGCTGAGCGAGTTTCAGGAAAAGCTTTACGCGCAGGACAATTGGTCGCTCCTGCTGGTGTTTCAGGGCATGGACGCCGCCGGCAAGGACTCGGCGATCAAGAGCGTGTTCGACGGCATCAACCCGCAGGGCTGCGAGGTCACGTCGTTCAAGCAGCCATCGACCAAGGAGCTCGACCACGATTTTCTCTGGCGCAGCATGATCGCGCTGCCCGAGCGTGGCCGGATCGGCATCTTCAACCGCTCCTATTACGAGGAATGCCTGGTGGTGCGCGTGCACACCGAGATTCTCGGCAAGCAGAAGATTCCGAAGAAGCTGGTGACCAAGAACATCTGGCGCGAACGGTTCGAGGATATCTCGGCCATGGAGCGTTACCTCGCGCGCAACGGCACGGTGATTCTGAAGTTCTTCCTCAACATCTCCAAGGAAGAGCAGCGCGAGCGCTTTCTCGCCCGGCTCGAGGAGCCTGCCAAGAACTGGAAGTTCTCGGTGGCCGATATTGCCGAGCGCAAGCTGTGGGCAAAGTACCACGCCGCCTACCAGGATATGATCCGTCACACATCGGCGCGCCACGCGCCATGGCATGTGGTGCCGGCCGACCACAAATGGTTCGCCCGCGTCGTGATCGGCTCGACCATCGTCAGCGCGCTCGACAGGCTGGATTTGCGTTTCCCCGAGGTCGACAAGGCCGACCGCAGCGAGTTCAAGCAGGTGCGTGAGGCGCTGCTGGCGGAAGGCAATGGCGGGGCGAAGGTTGCGAAGAAGTAGGATGGGTTTCGCGCCGCTCTACCCATCCTACTGACCCTCAATCCCGACCGCCCTCCAGGCCATACTCCCGGTAGATCGTCTCCGGGTCGGTTTGTGGGAACAACCGGCACTTCGCCTGAGCCAGATGCAGACCCTCGCTACCGGGGGCGCAACCGGCAATCAGGAGTTTGCGAAGATCCTCCATATGGGGTCGCGGCTGAATCTTCTCCGGAAGCTGTTCGAGCGCGACCAGGGCCGTGGCGAGTGCCTGGGTCACTACCCACTCGTCATGGCCCGTAACCCCCTTCTTTGGCATGAGACAGCCTCCCGTCGGATCGGTACCCGGCAGCTTACGTCCATAATCCGGCTTTACGCAAAAGTTGAGGCAGCGGCTAACGCAACAAAGCACTGTTAGCTGTTAGGTCCGATCGGGCTTGCCGCCTTCGCCTTCATCGCTCTCGTCCTTGACGAGCGTCAGGAGGCGCAACGTCAGGAAGGTAAAAATGGCAACCGTGACGGCGACGTCATAACTGCCGAGCCCGACGGAAACGCCGATCGCGCCGGTCGCCCACAGGCTTGCCGCGGTCGCGGTGCCGTGAACGGAACTGCCCTGTTTGAGAATCGCGCCGCCACCGATGAAGCCGATGCCGGTAATCAGCCCTTCGATGACTTTCGCCATGCCGTCGGGGGAGTGCACGAGCAGGTTTTCGCTGGCCTGCACGAAGCCGCAACTGGCCAAAGCGACGAGCGGAAAGGTCCTTAAGCCGGCGCTGCGCGCGCGCTTCTCGCGATCCCAGCCGATCGGCGCCGCGAGCGCGAAGGCGGCGGCCAGCGCAAGAAAGTGACTGCCGATCTGAAACCTGTCCAAATGCGCGCCTCGTCCATGAACCGATCACCGGTCATACAGTCGGCATCCACGCATCACCATGCGGCTTTAAGCGCTCAGGGATGGTGGAACAAATGTGACATCAGCGTAACGCGTATCCGCTCCGCTCAACCCCGATGCTGCGGTTGCGTGATCGCGGACGTTTGGATGTGCAGCTGCCGGACCGTTG
Organism: Bradyrhizobium sp. AUGA SZCCT0158; assembly: GCF_018130065.1. Lineage (GTDB taxonomy): Bacteria > Pseudomonadota > Alphaproteobacteria > Rhizobiales > Xanthobacteraceae > Bradyrhizobium. The sequence continues at coordinate 130,175 of NZ_JAFCME010000009.1, forward strand.
TGAGCGTTGCAAACAGAACCGCAAGGCCAAAGGCCGCCAGCAAGGTCAGCAGGAGAAACCGAGGGCTCATGCGCCGCTCCATTTTACAAATCTCCACCCTGGCAAGAGATGGTTCGCGCGGCCTGGCTTTCAACCCGGCGCGACGACGGGGAAGGGGGGAGCCTACACCTCACGGCTGCGTGTCCGGGGAGGCTGACGGCAGGACGCCATTTACCCTGCCGCGCTTTTGCCCCGTTAGGTCACCCATCCTGACCATCTTTTGGCATTGCGGCCGGCCATATTTCTCGTCTAGAACGGCCATGGAACGTGGTCCCGGCAACGAACTGTCAATGGTTTTGGCTAAGGATTTCGTCTCCTCAAGGGTCTGGCAATGCTGATTCGCAGCGAAAATGTTGGAGTTCAGGGTGGAGCGGCCTCGGCCGTTCGTGCTCCCGCGATTCCGGCTGCGTCCTTGCCCACCCTCCTTATTGGCGGGCTTCTGCTTCTTATCGGCCCCTGAGGGCCGTCTGGGCGGTTGCGCCTGGGCACTCAGGGGTTGCGTGAGACCAAGGAACCCTTCGGCGCCCAAAAAACGGCGCACCACCCAAAGGAAGTTGCAGATGACCACAGCCAATAAGTCCGAGAAGGACCGCGTAATCGTATTCGACACCACCTTGCGCGACGGCGAGCAGTGCCCCGGCGCCACCATGACATTCGAGGAAAAGATCGAGATCGCCGAGATGCTCGATGACATGGGCGTCGACGTCATCGAGGCCGGTTTTCCGATCACCTCCGAAGGCGATTTCCAGGCCGTCAGCGAGATCGCCCGCCGCTCCAAGAACTCGGTCATCGCCGGTCTGTCGCGCGCCAATCCAAAGGACATCGACCGCTGCGCCGAAGCGGTGAAATTCGCTCGCCGCGGCCGCGTCCATACCGTGATCGCGACCTCGCCGCTGCACATGCGCGTCAAGCTGAACATGACGCCCGAGCAGGTGATGGAGCTCTCGATCGCCAACGTCACCCGCGCCCGCAACCAGATCGACGACGTCGAATGGTCGGCCGAGGATGCCACCCGCAGCGAGATGGACTATCTCTGCCGCATCGTCGAGGCTGTGATCAAGGCCGGCGCCACCACGGTCAATATTCCCGATACCGTCGGCTACACCACGCCCGAGGAATACACCCGCTTCATGCGCACGCTGATCGAGCGGGTGCCGAATTCCGACAAGGCGGTCTTCTCCGTGCACTGCCACAACGACCTCGGCATGGCCGTGGCGAATTCGCTGGCCGGCATCGCCGGCGGCGCGCGCCAGATCGAATGCACCGTCAACGGCATCGGCGAGCGGGCCGGCAACGCCGCGCTGGAAGAAGTCGTGATGGCGATGAACGTCCGCAACGACGTGTTTCCGTGGTGGAACAAGATCGATACCACAATGCTGACGCGGGCCTCGAAACTGGTGTCGGCGGCGACCTCGTTCCCGGTGCAGTACAACAAGGCGATCGTCGGCCGTAACGCGTTCGCCCATGAAAGCGGCATCCATCAGGACGGCGTGCTGAAGGACGCCTCGACCTACGAGATCATGCGCCCCGAGATGATCGGTCTGAAGAAGTCGTCGCTGGTGCTCGGCAAGCATTCCGGACGTCATGCCTTCGTGCACAAGCTGGAAGAGATGGGCTACAAGCTCGGCGCCAACCAGCTGGAAGACGCGTTCGTGCGCATGAAGGCGCTGGCCGACCGCAAGAAGGACATCTACGACGAGGACATCGAGGCGCTGGTCGACCAGGAAATCGCCAACTCGCATGACCGCATCAAGCTGACGTCGCTGACGGTCATCGCGGGCACCCATGGGCCGCAGCGCGCCACCATGAAGCTCGACATCGGCGGCCAGATCAAGATCGAGGAAGCCGAAGGCAACGGTCCGGTCGATGCGGTGTTCAACTGCATTAAGGCGCTGGTGCCGCACGAGGCCAAGCTCGAGCTGTACCAGGTCCACGCCGTCACCGAGGGCACCGACGCGCAAGCCGAGGTTTCCGTTCGGCTCGCCCATGAAGGCCGCTCGATGACCTCGAAGGGGTCAGATCCGGATACGCTGGTGGCTTCGGCAAAAGCCTATCTCGGCGCGCTCAACAAGATCGTCATGAAGCGCGAGCGCGACATGCCGTCGTCGGCCGTGGCGAGCTGACGGCGCTAATTGCGCCGTCATTCCGGGCGCGAAGCGAACCCGGAATCTCGAGATTCCCCGGTGCGCAATTGCGCACCTGAGGTTCGATGCTTCGCATCGCCCCGGAATGACGATGAAAAACCAAACGCGGCGCCTTTGGCGCCGCGTTTTTGCGTTGGGTGCTCGGGTTGAGCGCCAGTGGCGCGCTGCTACCGTGACTCCAATCACAGCGCAAACATCCGGTTTTGACCAGCCTCGATGCCGACCCTCGACGATCCCTTGGATGGGCGTCGGGGAGTGGACGGCCTATTGAAGGAGACAATCATGGCCAACACGCAAGCAACTCTGAACGCCGACGGCCTTGCGCCGTTGTCGGATGCCAAGCTGGACCAGGTCAGCGGCGGCTGGTTTCCCTTCATCGCCTTGGGCGTTGCATTGGGAATCGGCTACTGCATCGTGGATGGAACGCTCGACCCGAAGCCGGGCCCGAAGGGTGACTTCCCGATCGGTCCGAAGAACGTGGGTTGATTGGTTCGTCCGGTTGCCGCGAAGCGACGTCGTACCCAACAGGGTGCGGCGTCGTGCATTTGGGCGTCACGAAAGCGCGACTTGTTGAAGCCCGCTCTACTTCCGGCTGGCGGCAGGCAGCTGGACCGGGACGTGCGGCGAGGTGCTGATCACCCTTGTGCTGCCGTCCGAATAGGTCGGGCTCCGCTCGGCCTCGCTCCGGAGGGTTTCCAACAGGAGAAAGAATTTTTCTGAAAGCATGGCGTGCTCCACTTCATTGAGGATGCCACCGCTAATCTGGTGAAATTCGCTTCTTCAGTAACGGGCCAGTATACCTGACAATTATTTCAGGAAGTGTTCGTCAGATCACTAAAATGGCTTCATTGATGAGGAGAATTATTTCATCAGGGCCGGTCCCCGAAACACATATCACGGAAACGCGACTGCCGGCGTCCGTAAGAACCCGGTGATGTCGCATCGCATCAGCCGCCTCTCAAACCGTCTTGCGGCCCCGCACCATCAGGACGAACAAAACCGCGAGGCCCGACGTCACCGTGTACATCGTGAACGCGTTCAGATAGCCGATCATCATCGACTGGCGGCCGATCTCTTTTGCCATCCTGGCAAGACCCGGCACGGTGTCGAAGTTCCAGCCTCCGGTCAGGCCCGGTGTCGTCAACGCCCGGTTATAGGGTGAGATCATCTCGGTCATCCGGCTGTAGTTGGCCCCTGACGTGCGCACGATTTCGGCGATCGACAGCGAGATGAAGAAGCTCGATCCGATATTGCGCAGCAAATGGAAGATGGCGGACGCTTCCGCGTAATGCCTGGCGTCCAGCGTGCCGAACGCCACCGCCGTGATCGGCACCCAGACGACGCCGACGGCAAAGCCCTGGATCATGCTGTTGATGACCAGGATCTCCATTGTGACGTTGAGGTCGAAGGTCAGCATCCATAGCCCGGCCACGGTCTGCAGGCCAAAGCCGAAGGCCATCGTGAGACGCGGATCGAGCCGGTTCATCAAGCCGGCCATCATGAAGCCGACCAGCATTCCGAGGCCGCGCGATCCGATCACCTGTCCGACCAGGGCGTCGGGATAACCGGCCTGCTGCTGCAGCAGCGGCGGCAGCAACACCATCGGCGTGAAGTTCAGCATGCCGTAGATCGTCACCAGCGCCAGCCCGATCGCATAATTGCGGTCGGTCAGGAGTTTCAGGTTCACGAACGGATTGCGGGCGCCAAGGCTGTGAATGAGGAAAACATAGAACGCGATGCCCGCAATCAGGCATTCGACCACGATCTCGGTCGAGTCGAACCAGTCCAGCCGTGCGCCGCGCGCGAGCACCAGCTGAATGGCCGCCAGCGCCGTTGCCAGCGCGATGAAACCGGTCCAGTCGAAGCGGACCTTGGTCAACTGGTTGTCTGAAGGCAGCGTCCAGGCCATGCCGACCGTGGCCGCAATCCCGATCGGCACCAGCATGTAGAACGACCAGCGCCAGCTATGCGCCTCGGCGAGATAGCCGCCATACACCGGGCCGAACACCGGCGCGACCGCGACCGCCATGCCGAAGATCGACATCACCATGGAGTGCTGGTGGCGCGGGAAGGTCGCGAACAGGATCGACTGCGACAGCGGTACCAGCGGCGCCCCGGCGCCGCCCTGCAGGATGCGCCACAGCACCAGCCCCTCTAGCGATTGCGCCATGCCGCAGAGCAACGTCGCCAGCGTGAACCATCCGACCGACCACACCATCACGCGCCTGCTGCCGAAGCGGGACACCAGCCAGCCGGTCATCGGCGTCACGACAGCGGTCGCCAGGATGTTGAAGGTCATCACCCAGGCGACCTCGTCCTGGGTCGCCGACAGCGCGCCCTGCATCTGCGGCAGGATGGTCGACGTCGTCAGCAACGCCGTGCCGTACAGCGAAGAGCCGAGCACGACCGTCATCAGCGTCAAATATCGCTGCGCCGTGGACAGGGTCCCGGCGGGGTCCTCGACTTCCATGCTGGTGGAACTCAGGGTGATGTCCCTTGCGGCAGCTGATGTCAAATACTAACCTAGCTTACTAATTTCAGGGCGGCTACAACAGCGCCATGCCGAATACCGACGAATATATTGGGGTTGTGATTTCGGACGTTGCCCGCCTGTTGCGGACCGAGTTCGATCGCCGCGTGCGTCGCCTCGGCATCACGCGGGCGCAATGGCTGGTGTTGACCCGCCTGCACCGGCGCCCCGGCGCCTCGCATTCCGAACTGGCCGAGATGATGGAGGTCGAGAAGGCCACCGCCGGCCGCATGATCGACCGGCTGGTGGCCAATGGGTGGGTAGAGCGCCGCACGCAAGCGGACGACCGCCGCGTCAAGCGCGTGTATCTGACCAAGGAGGCCGAGCGGGTCCACAAGCGGATCTGGCGCATCGCCGAGGATACGGTCGATGCCGGGCTCGCCGATCTCGCCGGGCCCGAACGCAAACAGCTGATGACTTTGTTGCAGCGCATCAAGAAAACCCTGGTGTCGACGGACAACGGCGAGGGTGAGGGTGAGTTGGCGACCGCCCCGCGAAAGCGAGTTTCATTGACGACCGGCCGGCTCAACGGCAGGGCCGCGCCATGACCAAGCGGATGAAGCGATTGGCACTGGTCGGCGTGCCCCTGTTGGTCCTGGTGGGCGCGCTGGCGTTCTGGCTGCAGGGCGGCCGCCACATCTCGACCGAGAACGCGTTCGTCAAGGCTGACATCGCCCAGATCGCCAGCGAGGTTCAGGGGCGCATCACCGAGTTGCGGATCCGCGATCATTCGGCCGTCGCCGCCGGCGACGTGCTGCTTCGCCTCGATCCGACGCCCTACCAATTGGCGCTCGCCAAGGCCGAAGCGGAGATCGATTCCGCGCGCGCCGCCGTCGAGCAGCTCAAGGCCAGCCTGCGCGAGATCCGGGCCGAGACAAAGGAGGCGGAGAACAAGCTGTCGTATCTCCAGACGCTGGCCAGACGCCAGCGTGAACTGTCCGGACGTGGCGTCGCCTCGACCGCGAAGGTCGAGCAGACCAACAGCGAAGAGCAGGAAGGCGAAGATCGCGTCGCGGTGCTGCACCAGCGCATCGCGCGCGTCGAGGCCGCCCTCGGCGGCAAGCCCGACCGGCCGACCGATGCGTTCGCCGCCGTGCGCGAAAAACTGGCGGTGCGCGATCGTGCCGCGCTCGACCTTGCCTATACCGAGATCAAGGCGCCGAAGGCGGGCGTGGTGGTCAATTTCAAGCTGCAGCTCGGCGAGCAGGTCAAGGCGCAGTCGCCGCTGTTCGCGCTGGTCACCGACCGCAGGCCTTGGCTGGAGGCGAATTTCAAGGAAACTGACCTGACCTATGTGACGGTGGGGCAGAAGGCCAAGGTCGTGCTGGATATGCATCCCGACGTCACCTGGGACGCGGTAGTGGAAAGCATCAGCCCGGCGACCGGCGCGGAGTTCGCGATCTTGCCGGCGCAGAATGCCTCGGGCAATTGGGTCAAGGTCGTGCAGCGCCTGCCGGTGCGGCTGCAGCTGGTTGCACGATCAGGCGAGCCGCCGCTGCGCGCCGGCATGACCGCCTATGTCAGCATCGACACAAGGCGCGCCCGCAGCCTCGCAAGGCTGCTCGGCGGTGGACCGGCGGTTGCCGCAAACCCCGCGCAGGAGACGGTCAAGACCGATTAGTTTTCGGCCACCAGACCCGAAGCGCGTGCTGTCAGCCCGGCAGAAGCCGCTTCACTTGTTTCCACGCGGGCGCCACGGCATATCCGATGACCGGGATTGACGCCGCGCCGACCACCAGTCCGATCACGCCTGAGATGGCCGCCTCGACGATCCATTTGAGCAAACCGGCGACCGCCGGCAGGGCGTGGGCCGCAGCGTCGGTGGCGGCGTGGACGGCATGACCGATCGAAGGCGGTCCGTACGCCTCGATACCGTGCAAGATGATGCCGCCGCCGACCCAGATCATGGCTGCGGTGCCGACCGCACTGAGAAATATCAGGAAGACGGGCATGCCCCGGACGAGGGCATGTCCCAGACCGCGGCTGATACTGCCAATGGCCGAGGCATTGTCGTTCTGCGCCAGCGCCACACCGGCGTCGTCGGCCTTCACGATCAGCGCTACCACGCCATACACCGCGACGGTGATCCCGATTGCGACAACCGCCAGCACGATGGCCTGCTTCAGGATGCTGCCAGCGGGCAGGGCCGCCAGTGTAATCGCCATGATCTCCGCCGAAAGGATGAAGTCGGTCTTGATGGCGCTCGCGACTTTCTGGTCCTCGAGCGTCTGCGCCTGCAACGCCACCGTGCCGAGCTCGGCCTCATGCTGGTGCGCATGATGGGGCATGACGGCTTCGTACAGTTTTTCAACGCCTTCGTAGCAGAGATAGGCGCCGCCAAACATCAGCAGCGGCGTGATCGCCGAAGGCAGGAAGTAGCTGAGCGCCAGCGCAGCGGGGAGCAGGATCAGGAGCTTGTTGCGAAGCGATCCCGCCGCGATCTTGCCCACGATCGGCAGTTCGCGCTTGGCTGCGAATCCGATAACGTAACCTGGCGTCACCGCGGTATCGTCGATGACGACACCGGCCGCCTTTACCCCCGCCCTGGCGGCCTGGCTGACCACATCGTCGAGGGAAGCCGCTGCCACCTTTGCGATCGCCGCGATATCGTCGAGAAGGGCGATCAGTCCGACGCTCATCGATAAATCCCGTTCATGATTCGCGGGTTCCTCGCCGAGCGTGACCCTCCGCAGATTGAGCTTTGACAGCGGATCGGCTTTTACAGCATCAAGCTGACTTTCACGATCTGCTTTTTCGACGCAATCCAGACTTGCAGTTCAGCGCACGAGGTTTCAACGCGCGGAGACGTCGGCTATAGCGTTTTCGAGCGAGGTGGATACCGGTTCGCGTCAAGAAAACGCGTCAAAACAGGAATTTAGAGCAAGATCGGTTCTGATTTGATCAGAACCGATCTTGTTCTAGTGTGCGCGCGATCCAAAGGGGAATAGCATGAGTTTTTCTGCAATTTTTGCGCGCATCGTCGCGCTGATCGGCGGGGCTGCCTTGTTTTGGCGCAAATTGCAGGGCGACGCACCGAAGCCTGCCTGGGGCAGCGCGCCCGTGGTGCCGGAGGCGAAGCCGCAGGGCGCCATTCCAACGCTCAAGATGCCGTCGGCGAGGGGCTGGGATGACGGGCAGAAGCCGACGGCAGCACCGGGGCTCAAGGTCAATGCATTTGCGACCGGCCTGAAACATCCGCGCTGGATCAACATGATGCCCAACGGCGACGTCCTGATTGCGGAATCTAACCAGGTCGCAGGTCCGGTCAGAAACGTGTTCGGCTATGCGATGCAGGCGACGATGCGGCGGGCCGCGGCGCTTGGCGAAAGCGCGAACCGCATCACGCTGCTCCGCGACGCGGATGGCGATGGCGTCGCCGAGAAGCGCGGGGTTTTCATGGAAGGGCTGAACCAGCCGTTCGGCATGGCGCTGGTCGGCGACACCTTTTATGTCGGCAACACTGACGGCGTCGTGGCGTTCCCCTATGTGGCGAACGCCGATAGGATTACGGCAACAGGTCGCAAACTCGTCACCTTCAAGCCGGGCGGGCATTGGACGCGGAGCCTGCTGCCGAGCCCGGATGGCAAGAAGCTTTACGCCGGTGTCGGCTCGCTCACCAACATTGCCGACAACGGCATGGAAGTGGAAGAAGGCCGTGCCGCGATCCATGAGCTCGATCTCGCCGGCGGCACCAGCCGCATCTTTGCCGGCGGCCTGCGCAATGCGGTCGGCATGGCCTGGGAACCGCAGACCGGCGTGCTCTGGACTGTGGTCAACGAGCGCGATGGCCTCGGCGACGAGACCCCTCCGGATTATCTGACCTCGGTGCGCGATGGCGGCTTCTACGGCTGGCCCTATTGCTACTGGGGCCAGACGGTGGACGATCGGGTGCCGCAGGATCCGGCCATGGTCGCCAAGGCGATCACGCCGGACTATGCGCTCGGCGGGCACACCGCGTCGCTCGGTCTTTGCTGGGTGCCCGCAGGCACGCTGCCGGGTTTTCCCGATGGCATGGCGATCGGCCAGCACGGCTCCTGGAACCGCAGCACGCTGAGCGGTTACAAGCTCGTTTTTGTGCCGTTCGAGAACGGGCGTCCGTCAGGGCCGGCGCGGGATATTCTGTCCGGCTTCCTCGCACCCGACGAGAAGGAATCCTATGGACGACCGGTCGGGGTGGTGGTCGGTCCCGACGGCCGGTCGCTCCTGATGGCGGACGATGTCGGCGACGTGATCTGGCGCGTCACCGGCGCGTAGCAGAACTGAGCGTGCCCGCGACGGCTGGATCGGCGAACGAAAGCGCCGGCCGGCCGTCACGGATGTGGCGGTAATCTTGTGTTGCGCAGCTTGCCGGAAGTGTTGAGAATTAGCGCTCGTGTTTAGCAACTGAATTTGGCCCTTGTCGCGGAAAAGGTCCTGTTAGTGCGCGTTGCCGGGTGGATATTGCTGATTGCCGGGGCTCTGCTTTGCGTCACGCTGGTATGGGCGACGGTTGGGTTCCTGCTGATGGGCGTCGGCCTGCTGTCACTCCTGGTGGCAGAGAACAAGCGACGGCGGGTGAGTGTCGCAACGTTAAGCCGCGCGCCAGCCGATGAGCGAATGGCGCAGCCACCGGTTCCTGAACCGGTCGTCTCTCACGAACCCCTGAAGCCGATAAGCCCACCGGCGGTTTCCTATGACAGGCAGGCATGGCGCCAGCTAGTTGAAAGCGATGCCGATCTCGCGCGGATAACCTCCGTGTTGGCCGACTACGGCCAGCAATATGTGGACGAGTTAGCCAGCGAATACATGGCTGACGTCGACAAGCAGCGCCTTCCCGCCATCGTTGAGGGCATCATCGGAAGAGCGAGCAAGAGTGCTGCGCCGCGTGGCAATGGCAGGCTGGCTGTCGACGACAGGCCGCCCAATCCGGTTGGTGCCTCAACGGCGGCCCGTCGGCCGGATCGGCCGCCGAAGTTATTGCCGGAGGCGACATTAAAGCTTTCCGAAAAATCGCCCGATTCCGCGGCCTCGCCGGTCGAACCGGCCAAACAGGAAGCTATTGGCGTACCCGCCGAGCCGCCAACTGCAGTGGATCCTGCACCGGGCGAGGGAGACCGCAACAAGACGATCATCAGCGCTGATGACGAACTCACCGCCATGCTCGGCAAATTGTCTGCGGATGCGGCCACGCCAACCAAGAGCTGAGCGCTGCCGCGGTTCAGCCATCACATTGCCGCGATAGGCCGGCCAATCTTGCATTAGCCATACTTCGACCACGAGCCGCTGGCTTGATTTGCGCGCACCCGAAAACAAAACGGGAGATCGCAATGAAGCGAGACATCGGGGTGATAAGCGGCGCGACGCTCGCAATTGGCGTGATCATGTGGGCGTTCGTGGGCAATCCGGCCAGCACGAAGCGAACCAATGTAGCGCAGCACGTGACTCAGGCGATCGACGCTGCGCCGGAACTCAAGCATGTGACTGAGCGCAGCCCGTATATGCGGTCCGAGCGCTGACCAGGCTGAGATGAACGATACTCCTTGCCTCGCGCCGGTTTTGCCGGCCCAGCTGCGACAGTAGCTCGCACGGGCGCAATGATCGCCTTGCCTGCGAACGCAGTGAATTCAGCTCCGGATGTTGCTAGGCTGCTCCTCGGATCGGTGACCCGAGTCGTTGGATGCCGTCATATCCAATACTACCGGCGCTTGCCGACGACCCCCCACAAAGGGGAACGTTTCTGAATGCAGCCAGCGAGGCAGGCCATGGTGAAACCGTTTCCATCCAAGACCCACATCGGCAACCACATGCTGCATCCGGAAACCTTGATGCTGAACTACGGCTACGATCCGCAATTGTCGGAAGGCGCCGTCAAGCCGCCGGTGTTCCTGACCTCGACCTTCGTGTTTCGGACCGCCGAAGACGGTCAGGATTTCTTCGATTTCGTGTCGGGCCGGCGCGAGCCGCCCGAGGGGATGGGCGCCGGCCTGGTCTATTCGCGGTTCAATCATCCCAACAGCGAGATCGTCGAGGACAGGCTTGCGGTCTATGAGCGCACCGAGAAATGCGCGCTGTTCTCGTCCGGCATGTCGGCGATTTCGACGGCGATCCTCGCCTTCGTCCGCCCCGGTGACGTCATTTTGCACTCGCAACCGCTCTATGGAGGCACAGAAACCCTGTTCACGAAAACGCTTGCGGGCCTCTCGATCAGCTCGGTGGGTTTTGCCGACGGCATCGACGAAGCCGCGGTGCAGCTGGCGGCGGAGGACGCCATGCGCAAGGGACGGGTTTCGATGATCTTCATCGAGACCCCGGCCAACCCCACCAACGGCCTGGTCGATATCGCGATGGTCCGCCGCGTCGCCGAGAACATTGGCGAGGCGCAGGATCACACGCCGATCGTCGCGTGCGACAATACGCTGCTCGGGCCGGTGTTTCAGCGGCCGATCGAACACGGCGCGGATCTGTCACTGTACTCGCTGACCAAATATATCGGCGGCCATTCCGACCTGATCGCGGGCGCGGCGCTCGGCTCGAAAGCCCTGATGAAGGACATCAAGGCGCTGCGCGGCGCGATCGGCACCCAGCTCGACCCGCATTCCTGCTGGATGCTTTCCAGGTCGCTCGAGACCTTGAGCATCCGCATGGAAAAAGCCGACGCAAACGCACGGCTGGTGGCGGATTTTCTGCGCGACCACGCCAAGGTGGCGCATGTCCATTACCTCGGCCATCACGATGCGAACTCGCCGGCCGGGCGTCTTTTCGCGGGGCAATGCACCGGCGCGGGCTCGACGTTTTCGTTCGACATCGTCGGCGGCCAGGCCGCCGCCTTCAAATTCCTCAACGCGCTGCAGATCTTCAAGCTGGCGGTCAGTCTCGGCGGCACCGAGTCGCTGGCCAGCCTGCCGGCGAGCATGACCCATTCCGGCGTTCCCGCCGACATCCGCCAGAAAATCGGCGTGCTCGAGTCCACGATCCGGTTGTCGATCGGCATCGAGCACCCATCCGATCTGATCGCCGATATCGCGCAGGCCTTGAACGCGGCGTAGCTGTGCGCCTCGCATGATGCCCGCTTGGCGCCGGGGCGGACGCTCCCGCTGGGGCAGCTTTGCTGCGGGCCGTGCCCAAAGCAACCTCCATGGTTAATGAAGTACGATCGCATTTCTTAACATCCGATACAGCACGAGGGCGAAACACTCACCCATTCCGCCGTTGCTGTTGTAGAGGCAACGCGGCGTTAAGCCCTCCATGGAAGTTTGCTCGGATCGGAGCAGTCTCAGATGACCAGCAGCCGCCGGGAACTTGGCAAAACACATCTCCCGTTGTGGGCGGCGGGATTTGTGGCGTTGGCTTGCGTAGCAATTCTTGCGTTAAGCGGCTGGCGCGAATGGGAATCCCGCCAGGTCGACCTGAAGAACGCCGAAGTGGACATGGCCAATCTTGCCCGCTCGCTGACGCAGCATGCCGAAGATAGTTTTGATCTGGCTGACACCATCCTCGCCGGAATGACCGACCGCATGGAGACCGGCGGAACCAGCCCCGCAGCGGTCGAAAAGATCCGGACGTTTCTTCAATCGCGCAAGTACAACCGGCAGCGTATCCGCGGCATCTTCGTCTATGACGAAACCGGTCGCTGGCTCGCAACCACCGAAGACGTCAATCTCGCCGGTCTCAACAACGGCGATCGCGACTATTTCCAACAACATCGTGCCTCCACCGACCGCGGGACGCTGGTTGGCCGGCCGGTCAAGAGCCGTTCGGGAGGGCAGTGGATCATCACCCTGTCCCGCCGCTTTAATCACCCCGATGGCAGTTTTGCCGGCGTGGTGTTGACCAGCATCGACGTGGCCTATTTCACGCAATTCTACCGGCGATTTGACATCGGGCCGAACGGCTCGGTGTCGCTGTTGAATGCCGATGGCATCATGCTGGCGCGCAGCCGTGACGAAGACGGCAGCAATGTCGGACGCGATATGTCCAAGGCGCCGTTGTTCCGGACTCTGAAAGACCGCCCCAGTGCCAGCGTCTATTACTTTAAATCGCCGCTGGACGGCCTTGAGCGCTTGAGCTTCTACCAGCTGAGCAGCCGATATCCCATCATGGTTCTGGCGACCAAGGCGCGAGACGATGTGCTGGCGCCATGGCGCGAGCAATCGTTCATACGTCTGGCTGTCGTCGCAGGCCTTACTTTGGTGATCGCGCTGACCGGCTTTGCCTTTGTGCGTTACCTGCTGCAGCGGCAACGCATGGCGGCAGCCCTTGTGGCCAAGGAGGCGGATTTTCGCCTGCTCGCCGAACAGTGCAGCGATGTGGTGATGCGTGTCGGGCTGGATGAGCGGATTCTCTACGTTTCGCCGTCATGCGCCCGCGTTTTCGGCCACGACCCCGCCAAGTTGCTGGGAGCGCCGGCCCTTGCGGCGATCAACGCCGAGGACCGGCCGCGGGTTGAGCAGGCCATCGCGGCATTGAAAAACGGCGAGGCCGAAGAGGCGCGGCTCATCTACCGCGTCCGTCACCGCGAAAAGAATGAGATCTGGGTCGAGACCGCCCTGCGCGTCACTCGCGCGACTGAGACCGACAAGATCGACGGCGTGGTCGCAATCTCGCGCGACATGACCGAGCAACAGGATTTGCAGCACAAGCTAGAGGCGCTTGCCACCTCCGATGGATTGACAGGACTGGCCAATCGCCGCCATTTCGACGAACGCCTGTCGGAGGAATGGGCGCGCGCCAAGCGCGATGGCACGCCGTTATCGCTATTGTTGATCGACGTCGACCATTTCAAGAAATTCAATGATCACTATGGTCACCAGGCCGGAGACGCCTGCCTGCGCGCGCTGGCGCGGATCCTGGACGCGCAAATTCGCAGGCCGGCAGATCTGGCAGCCCGCTACGGCGGCGAAGAGTTCGTGCTGCTCCTGCCCAACACCGATTCGGAAGGCTGCATGCAGGTCGGCGAAAGGGTGCGTGAAGCGCTTCTCGAACTCGGCATGCTGCACGCGCTCAACCCGCCTTCCAAACTCATTACGGTCAGTCTCGGCGGTGCGACGAATGTCCCGGCCCAGAGCATGACCGAGCACGCGGCCCTGATTGCCGCAGCGGATCGGGCGCTCTATTCGGCCAAGAATGGAGGGCGCGATCGGCTGGTGATGTCAGGACAAGTCGTCGCTTGGCCTGATGCCAGAAGCGCCTGATACAGGAGCTCTTGATGTAAGAGCGCCTGAAGCCAGGAGCGCCTGAGGCTGGATGCCTCGCGGCGCCGATTTTCACGAACCCTTTTTAGCCCTGACCGAATACGACAACGGCATCCGCGGCACGCCATCGGCAAGCCGCCACAGCCTTTCCGATGCCGGTACCAGGCTTGGCAGACCGCGCCAGGGCAACACTTCGTGCTCCCTGAACATCGTAATCGTCAGTCCGGCATCGATCAGGCCGCCGAGCACGGCCGAGAGCGAGTGGATCCACTCGCGGGTCGATCGATGCGACATGATCGTGGGATCGCCGGTGTAGGTGGTCTCGTTTGCGAACTGCAGCGGCCGGTCGGCAGGCGTTTGAAAATCGTAGGTGGGAACAAGCCTGCCGTCGAATTCTTCCATCACCGTGAAGGTTGGATGCGCGTCCGCGAAATAGAGCTCGCCACCCGGCGCCAGCACGGACGCAATGGTCTCTGCCCATTTCTTCATATCGGGCAGCCAGCAAATGGTGCCCCAGGTGGTGAAGACGAGATCGAATGGGCCCGGCGTCAGGACAGGGGCCTGATCGACGGTCCCCTCGACGAAGTCCGCCTTCAGCCCGGTCTCATCGGAGAGGCGCCGCGCCACATCCAGTGCGGCTGGAGAAAAATCCAGCCCGGTCGCTATTGCGCCGCGCCGCACCAGGCACAGCGTGTCGCGGCCGATGTGGCACTGCAGGTGCAGGACGCGCTTTCCCCTGATGTCACCGAGTTCCGCCACTTCAATCGCACTCAGCGCGTCCGCGCCCGCCCGAAACCGGTCGAGCATGTATTCACCGTTGGTATCGCGTGCATGAATGGCGGTGCGCTCATCCCAGTTCCGGCGATTGATGGCGAAGGGGTCGGTCATGTCTGCTCCATCTTGATGACCCCTAGCAGATTTCAAGGTCCTTCGCGAATGCACGCTTTCGCCATCGTGGACGTCGATTCATTCCTCTGGCATCTTGTCGAGATGTCGTTGGCCCTGATCATCCTGATCGCTCTCGCCGTTCTTTGGTTTGCGGAACGCAGCCTTGAGCACCTTGCATTGGCTGCGGCCGGGCTGTGTTTGTGCACCGCAATGCTGCTGTTTGTCGTTAGCGATCTGGAACGCGCGATCCTGTTGTCATCCATCGCGGCGGCGGCAATTTTCGGAGCGTCGAGAGTCAAACATGATCACAGCGGGATCAAACTCATTGCAACCGATCTGCCGCTGGCTTTTGCGGGAACAGTTCCATTTTTATTGGTGCAGTATCCACTCGCACTGTCGGCTGCGCTGGCCGGAAGCATCACGCTCATGCTGGCCGCGGTCGCGACCCTGATCTATGTGCGCGGACCGCCAGTAGCGTTTGAACTCCAAATCCTGTTTTTCGGCATGGCTTGTATTGGCCTGGTGGCAGCCTACCAAGCAAGCGGCGGGCCGGTACCTTTCCAGCGCAATGCGGCGCTCCGCCGCTGTTTTCTTTCCAGCTTCATCGCTTCGCTGCTCAACCCGCTTTCCTGGCGGCCGTCCGGCGGGCTCGCGCTGAGCGATATCGCCAAAGACCCGCTGCCGCTGATGGCGGCCGTACCGGCGCGCAGCCTCGACTATCCCGACATCATCGTGATCCAGCACGAGTCGATCTTCGATCCGCGCCTGTTTGGTCTCCCGGTTGAGCCGATTGTCGAATCGTTTCTGTCACCGGAAGACGGACTCCATGGCAGCCTCAACGTGGATATTTTCGGCGGAGGATCGTGGCAATCGGAATTCAGCCTGCTGACGGGCCTTTCAAGCGCGAGCTTCGGTTCGAACGCCTATTTTCTCTTCAAGCGCGGGGCCGGCCGCTTCCACAGCAGTCTTCCAGGGACGCTCTCGGCGCTCGGATACAGAACAATGCTGACTTCGAGCTGCCGCCGCAGCTTTCTCAGCTATGACAGGTTCTACCGTTCAATAGGGATCAACGAGCGTCTCTTCACGGATGATTTTGAACCGCCCTTCGACGTCGATCGTTTCGAAACCACGAATTCCGATGCGCTGTTTCTGGACGCCGCGCTCAATGCGCATATGAACGGCATTGCCGACGATGCCTCACCTCGCTTTCTATACGCGCTGACCAACTTCAATCACGGCCCGCACAACCGAAACCTGGTTGCCCCCGGGCGCTATGAAGGCGAGCGGGCGTTTGCCGCCGCGAGCCTTCCCGATGCACATTATGCCGAGTATTACGCGCGGCTGGTCGAGACCGCCGTGACCTGGAATAAACTCAAGTCCGAGCTTTCCTCCCGTTTTCCCAGGCGTCCGACACTCATTGTGCACTATGGCGATCATCAGCCCGTCATGACCCGGCGGATCGAGAAAAAACTCAAGCTCGGCCCGGACGCGAGGCGGCAGTTCCGCACGTTCTACGCCATGGAAACCTTGAATGACTTCCCTGATCGAATTCCGCGTGGACGCGGCCCGGACCTGGATATCGCCTTTCTCGGCACCGTGGCCTTGCAGCATGCCGGTCTGCCGCTGGATGAGATCTTCGCGACGCGCGCGAGCCTGCTTGAACAGTGCGGCGGCGCCTACTTCGCATCTTCGTCGGAACGGAAACGACGGTTTCACCGGACCCTGGTGGATCTGGGCGTGATCGACGTGGCACCAGCCGTGCGATAACAGCGCTAGATATTCGCCGCAGGGCAGGGGCGTCACCGTGTAGACTGCAGTCTCGATATCAGTCGTCGCGGTAGCGGTACGGCGGTCGGACACGGATCGAGCGGCTCCGCCGCTCCTCCCAGGCCTCGGTACGCTGCCATCCGCGGCTGCGGCCGCGGCCGTCCTCAATCACCAGCGTGTCGACGCGGCTGCAGCGGCCGTTTGAGCAGTTGGATGAGGAATTCGATGACTGACTTCCGGCCATCACCGGAGAGACGGCGAGGCTCGCAGCGGAGGCGAGGCCGAAGAGAACAATACGGAGTTCGCGCTTGCTTCGGTAGGACATGAGAGGTTCTCCCGCACGTTTGATTGACAACTTCGGTTCCCTCCAATGCGTTCCATCAGGCGGTCCAACAATGATGCCTCCTGTGCGGTTTCACAGGCTTGACCACCGTGCCGCATTGCGAGCTTCGCGAATGCCTGTCGCTGTGGGATACGGCCCATGCCTGGTTGCTTCAGCAGGGTTTGTTGCATACCCTCGTGAGGTTCATCGTTAGCTTCCTTTCAGGCGAAATCATAATTTAGGCGATACGGGAGAAGTTGGTGGCTGCGCGATTGCTGTTTACGAGCGCGGGTAACGGTTCGAGCAATAATTTGGTCCGCAGCATGCGGGCCGGCGCCGGCCCTTCCTTTATCGTTGGCTGCAACGACGACCAGTTCGCCCTGAAGAAATCGGACGCCGACAGGAATTACCTCGTCCCGCCCGCCGATCACCCGGAATGGAGCGAGGTGCTGCGCTGGATCATGAAGACCGAACGCCTGCATCTCATTATTCCAACCGTTGATTACGATGTTGAGAGCCTGTCGCGCGCCCGGAAGACGCTGGGCGAATATCTGTTTCTGCCAAGCGAAGCCGTTTTGGGTGTTTCCCGCGACAAGTACCGTCTCGTTTCACTGTTGCGCCGCAACGGCATCGACGCTCCCGAAACCTATCCGGTGCGGGACCTGAACAACGTCAGCAAAATCTTCCAGCAGCTCAAGGGCGGCAGGCCATTATGGTGCCGCGTCCGGAGCGGGGCCGGCGCACTCGGCGCACTGCCGGTCCAGACCGCCGAGCAGGCACGGAGCTGGATCAGATACTGGAAGGAGATGCGCGGCGTGCCGGTCGCAGCGTTCTTGCTGTCGGAGTTTTTGCCGGGGCGGGATTTCGGCTGCCAGAGCGTCTGGAGGGACGGCGAGCTGGTGCTCATCAAGACCTACGAACGGCTTTCCTATCTTGGCATGGGCAGTCAGCCGTCGCGGGTCTCCTCGGTGGCGGGGCTGGCAAAGACGGTCTTCGAACCGAAAGTCGTGGACACCTGCGTGCGGGCCATCAAGCTGCTTGATGCAAGGGCGTCCGGCGTTTTCAGCGTGGATCTCAAGGAAGATGTGCGCGGCATTCCCTGCATCACGGAAATCGGCGTCGGCCGGTTTACGTCTTCGACCAACATTTTCGATATGGTCGGAAAGCACAACATGGCGAGGACCTTCGTTCAGCTGGCGCGAGGCCTGAAGGTCAAAATCGAAGACAGCTACGAGGCCTCGCCGGACTGGTACATGATGCGAGACCTCGACAGCGCGCCGCGCATCTTCCACGCCTCCCAATTCGCTGATAACGTTCGAAGTACTTGGCAAGGGGCCGCCTCGGATCGGGGCCGCCTGAAAACAACGGGAAGGGGCAAGAGCGGATGGCGTACATTCAAGTCAACAAGAAGATAAGCACCACAGGCCGTACCTATATTCGGGTGGCGGTCACGCCGAAGAGCGCCGAAGGGAAGGCGATGCTTCGTCAGTTCGTCGCCGGAGTGAAGGATTTTGAGAAAAAGTGGAAAGCGACCGCGGCCGCAAAAAAGGACCGTCTTGCAAGGGAAGCAAGAGCCAAGAAGAGAGCTGCCAAGAAAAAGAAAGCCTCCAGGAAGTAAGTCTCCCGAGATCCGGGATCCGGTCGTCACCGCGCTCGCAATCGATGGAGGCCTCGACAGCCATGAGCTCGAGGCCCTTCAACTCGAGCTGCGAGCGCTGGCCAGCGCTTGCGGACTGGAGGTCACCGCCCTGGAAGTTGCAGCCCCGGAAGCCAAGGCTGCCAAGCGCCGGATCGCTACGATGCGGCGCAGGTCAAAATCAGTTTGAACGATGTCAGAGGGCGCCGTTAAGCCACCAGCGCTTGAAGCTTTACCGCCTGTTCCCGGCTATGCAGGGCAATAGCGGTGTGACTATAGAGGGCATTCGACTGAAGGGTGGCGAGGCGGTCGAGCAAACTGCTGCCCTTGACGACGTGCAGGCCCATTCCCTCTTCCGAGGGGAAGATACCCAAAACGACATCATAGGCCGCGACCACATCCCTCAATGCGGCGGCTGGATCTCTTGAATTTTCAATGAATGTGCGAACGTCCGCTGCGAGATCGCGCAGCTCATCAAAATTTTCCAAGGTCAGTACTCCAACGCAACTAACTGCCCGAATCTTGAATGCAGAAGATTACCGAACCATCAACAAATCCCTCGTAAGGGGGTTTTGCGCTGGATATGGCGTCTGCCTTTTCCGGCTCTTCTGTTCGACCTGGATTAGGACAATGAAGCAAGCTGCGACTGCGTCTGCTCCAGCCAGAATTGCATGCCAAGTTGCTGGAACAGGGCTGCGGCCGCATTGAGGTGCTGCTCGGCGCTTCCGCTCTGGCCGGCCGATCTGTAGCGCTTTCCGAGCCCGAGGTGACATTGAGCCGCCAGGGGGCGCAGATCGAACGCCTCGGCCTTTCGGAGGGCCTCGTGAAAATTGGTTTCGCTCTCGTCGAGGGGGGAGGGGTCACTCAGTCCAAGCTCGGCAAGCAGCCGAAGCGCGTAGGCTTCATAACCGTACTCTCCCTGTTTGCGCGCAATCAGGAGCGCTCGCCGGGCGGTTCGCTCTGCGTCGGCCGTGCGGGCGCCCTGGAGATAGGCTTCGCCCAGGCGAACCAGAATCATGGCGTGGCCGCCGAGGCGATGCATGGTGTTTCCGTCGCGTTCGGTTTCCTCCAGCAGCGCGATCGCCTCGTCCGCGCGATCCGCCAGGCAATAAGCGTGCCCGAGCGCTAGGCCGATGAGCGGTAGCACCAGGGGAAGCGTCCACGAGCGGCCGAGATTGAGGGCCTGCTCGAGCACCGCGATGCTTTGCGCCACGTTGCCCTGCAGCGCCAGAACGGTGCCCTTGCAGTAATAGGAAAAGGCAAGGCTGTAGACCTGGTTCGCGCTTTCGGCGATTTCGACGGCCTCCTTGGCGAAAAACGCAGCGCGCTCGAACTCGCCGAGTTCGGCGAGCGAGCACGCAAGATATCCGCGCATGAATACGCCAAGAACTCCCGTGGTGCCCATCATCTCGGTGGCAATGTCACCGCGAAGGCGCTCAACGGCCGCGTCCAGTATCTCTGCTGCGCGACGGTGATTTCCCCTGGCGGCACACAGGGCCGCAAAATGTCCGCTCACCACCATCCGCAGCGGCAGTTCGTCGAGCTCTTCCGCGATCGCCATGGCGCGTTCGCCGGCCTCGGTGGCGGGATCGAGCTCCCCCATCAGGCGGTAATACTGACACAGGAACGATGAGGCCTGACCAAGCCTTCGCTTGTCGCCGAGCTGTGTGGCCTGCACCTGCACCTTCTGAAGGTGATCCAGGCATCGCTCGAGGTGGCCCAGCGGGTGAAGCGAGTTGCGCAGATCAAACCGGATATCGATGGAAAGTTCGATATTCTCCCTGGTTTCGGGCACTTTCTCGAGGATGGAGAGGGCCTGTTCGAACCAGACCCGTCCGTTCTCGAGCGCCGAACGCGACAGCGCTTTCTGTCCGGCCTGCCGGAGGTATCGAACAGCCTTCTCCAGCAGCTCACCACGAACGGCATGCTGCGCCAGACGCTCGATGTGTTCGCCGAGCCGGTCCCGGTACAATGTCTCTATCGCATTGACCAGTCGCGCATGGAGCGAGCTCCGCCGTGCCCGCAGCAGTCCATTGTAGGTCACTTCGTGCGTGAGCGCATGGGTGAATGAGTATTCAACGTCCGGGTAAAGTCCGGTCTCAAAGAGAAACTCGGCCGTCTGCAAATGTTCGAGCGCATGCTCGAGTGCATCTTCGGTAAAATCGGCCATCGGTCGAAGCACCGCCAGCGGAATCTCCCGGCCCACGACGGAAGCGATCTGCAGCAGATTTTTGTCGCCGGGGAGAAGCCGATCGATGCGCGCCGCCAGGATGGCTTGTACCGTGGGTGGCACCTGAATATTTCCGATCGGGCGCATCAGCCGATAATGACCTCGTTCTCCCGACAAGGCCTGCGTTTCCACCAGGGCACGGACAGTTTCCTCGAGAAAAAACGGATTGCCGCCGCGTCCCATGAGAAGCTGCTTGAGCGGATCAAGCTCGGGATCCCGGCCAAGCAGCACCTCCAGCAGATCATGGGTGTCATGGGTCGGCAGCGCGCTTAACCTGACCTGGCGGTAGTTTGGCCTCGAGCCCCAGACATCCTGGTAGCCGGGACGATAGGTGACCAGCAGCAGCAGCCGGGCCGAGCCGAGAGCGCCCGCCAGGGCGTCGAGCAATGCTTGCGTTTCGTTGTCCACCCAATGAAGGTCCTCGAAGATCAGCAGAACCGGCTGCTTGCGGGCTGCCTGCAGTATCAGGCCTCTTACGGCATCAAGATAGCGACGCCGGCGCTGAGCCGGATCGAGCGTGAGCCAGCCGGCGTCATCGACGGGTATGTCGAGCAGCGCCAATAGCGCCGGAAGCGCCGGTTCAAGCCCTTCGTCGAGCGCGATTGTTTTCTCGACGACCTTGCGGCGTATTTCGTGCTGCTCGTCCCGGTCCTGGATCGCAAAATAGCTCTTGAGAAGCGCGACCACGGGCAGGTAGCTCGTTCCTCGTCCGAGCGAGATCGCTGTGGTCTCAAGCACCAGCCAGCCAAGCAGCCGATGCGAGTGAGTGAACTCATGAAGCAGACGCGATTTGCCGACGCCGGCCTCTCCGATAACAGCGACCAATTGGCCCGCCCCGGTGGCCACTGGCTGCTGGGCACGGCGGAGCTGATCCAGTTCAGTCTCGCGGCCAACGAACTGGGTTAGGCCCCGAATGGTTGCCGCCTGCAAACGGGTGCGCGCGGGGCCGGCGCCAACGAGTTCATAGACCTCCTCGGGCTCGGCAAGTCCTTTGATCGGCATCGGACCGAGAGACCGCGCGGTGATGTATCCTTCCGCCAGGCGGATAGTTTGCGTTGTCGTCAGGATCGAGCCGGGCCGGGCCATCTGCTCCATGCGAGCCGCCAGATGCGCGGTCTCGCCAACGACGGTGTATTCCATGTCGAGATCTTTACTGATGGCACAGACGACAATTTCCCCCGAGTTGATCCCGACGCGAATTTTGAGCGGCCGTTCGGCACGGTCCGCCAGTTCGGCGGCAGATTCCTGTATCATCAGCGCAGCGTAGCAAGCGCGCACGGCATGATCCTCGTGCGCCAATGGCGCGCCGAAGATCGCCATGATCCCGTCACCCAAAAGCCTGTTGACCGTCCCCTCATAGTAGTGGACGGCTTCAATCATCTGCTCGAGCACGGGATTGAGGATCGCCTGCGCACTCTCGGGATCGCGGCCGTATATCAGCTCCAATGACCCCGTGATGTCAGCGAACAGCACGCTGACCTGCTTGCGCTCGCCCTCGACTTCGGCTCTGGCCGTGAGGATTCTTTCGGCGAGGTGGCGCGGGGTCGGCGGTCTCAGCGCCAGGGAGCGCGAAGACAAAAACGTCGGCACGCTCCGGCCCGTGGGGTGACCGCAATGCGAGCAGAACTTGGCCGTGGGCGAAAGCTGGTTGCCGCAGCTCGTACAGACAGGAGCCAGGGCCAAAGCGCATTCCTCGCAGAACTTCGCTTGCGCGCTGTTTTCGTGCTGGCAACCCGGGCAGATCATGTGAGCTTCCAGGATAAAATAGGATAATCGAAAAAATCGAGCAATCGAAGGTAGCGTCCAGCACCACTGGCAACAAGTCAGTATTTCGGGCATCGCTCAACTGGCGAAATCGGCCGTCCGAGGGGAAGTCCGGATTTGCACCGGACCGCGAAGCAACGCCAATGATATGATTTGCCGCGGTTGGCCGGGAATCGTCGGGCGAGTTGGTTATTCTCAGGAGTCAACAGGCTGGAGGTCACGTGACAGATCGGACAGTGGGTATCATTGGACTGGGCATAATGGGGGGCGCCATCGCCCGCAACCTCGTCGCGCGCGGCTGGGTTGTCGCCGGATTCGACACCGAGCCGGCGCGCAGGAGCGAGCTTGCGCTTGCCGGCGTTGATATCGTCGATGGCACCAGCGCCGTCGCCGCCCGCGCCTCGACGATCATGACGAGCCTGCCCAACGCCGGGGCTGCCCATGCGGTTGCTGCGGAAATCGCCGCGTGTGCGATAGGTGAGCGCATCGTTGTAGAACTCAGTACGTTCACCATCGCCGACAAGGTGCGCTTCAAGCAAATTCTCGAGCCTGCAGGTCATATCGCGCTCGACTGTCCGCTCAGCGGCACCGGCGCCCAGGCCGCGGTCCGGGACCTCGTCGTCTATGCGAGCGGCGATAAAGCCGCGATCGCGCGCTGTGGCGGCCTGTTTGCCGACTTTGCCAAGCAAAGTGCCGATCTCGGGGAATATGGCAATGGCAGCCGGATGAAGTTCGTCGCCAATCATCTGGTCGCCATTCACAACGTCGCCTCGGCGGAAGCGATGCTGCTCGCAGAACGGGCCGGCCTCGATTTGAATCAGGTGATCGAGATGATCGCCCCCGGCGCGGGCGGTTCGCGGATGTTTCAGATGCGGGCCCCGATGATGGCAAGCCGCCTCTATGAACCGGCAACGATGCGAATCTCGACCTGGAAAAAGGACATGGCCATCATCGCGGAGTTCGCCAGCGAGGTCGGCTGCGAAACGCCGCTCTTTGCAATGACGCTACCGGTTTACACACAGGCCATGGCGATGGGATTGGGCGATCAGGATACGGCCGCGGTGTTCGAAGTGTTGAAGGCGGGCGGCCCGTAACGGGTCAGCGCCGGACGGCCGCTCGGCGCCGGGAGCGGTTATTCCAGAACCAGCGGCGAGGCGACCCCGCCGGAAATGACGATGTCAGTCCGGTCGCACGATATGTGCCCTAAACCAAGGGATAGCCGGCTCCATCCCAACTGTGTAGCGGAAGGCTACCTCGGGACGGCCGAGCCATACCTGCGTGCAATGGTGCCTGCCGACGCGTCGCGCTACCAATCCAGCACGACGGAATGCAAGCAACGGAACCGGACCCCCGAGCCGGCAGTTGCAAGACAAGGTCGGCGGCGTAATGCCCGCCGGCCTTTTTCTTTTTATCGCGCGGCGCGCCGAGCTTCTTGATGGGTTCGAATGCCCGCTGGGCGCCAGCAGCTGACGTTCCTCTGGGGCGGTTTTTTGACCCACAACGGACGTCGGCTTCCACGAACATTGTTGTTCCGGGTATCTGTCCGTCCGCTCGCGACGTGTTAAGGTCCGCGCATCGGATCGTGCGTGTCCCTCGGAGGCGCCATGCGACGCCGGGAGTTCGTCACCTTGGTTGTGCGTGCGGCTGCTTTGTGGCCGGGCATAGCGCTTGCGCAGCAACCGGCTGGCAAGGTGTGGCGTATCGCATACCTTCATCCGGAAACTTTGGATCATCCCGCTGCCCGTGCGCTATTTGACGCTTTCCGCGCGGAGATGCGGGCGCTTGGCTACATTGAGGACAAGAACCTTGTCATCGATAGTAGGAATGGAGAGGGGAAAGCTGAACGCTTGCCTTCATTGGTAACCGAGCTGGTTACGCGCCGGCCGGATGTTATTGTTGCTGTCGCAACCCCAACCATAGCTGCTGCCCAGCGCGCCACCTCGACCATTCCCATTGTAATGGCCCCTGCCACTGATCCGGTTCGCTCAGGCTTCATCAAGAGCTTGGCTCATCCTGGAGGAAACATTACCGGTATGGCCAACATGTTTGGCGACGCCGTCGGCAAGTCGGTTGAACTCCTCCACAGCATACTGCCGTCCGCCAAGCGTATTGCGGTGCTAATGTCTACCAATCCGACCCACCCGCAGCAATACGAGTTAGTGGAAGCTGCTGCGAAAACGTTTGACCTTACCGTCGTTCGAGTGATGGCACCCACGCCTGACGATCTCGAACAGGCGTTTGACAGGATGCGGCAGGAAAACTGCGACGCTCTGTTTGTCCTTGCCGATCCAACCCGGCCGAAGATTGTTTCGTTAGCCGCCAAAGCAAGACTACCGGCATTTTATCAACTCAGCACTTTTGTTGATTTGGGTGGACTAGCGAGCTACGGCCCCGATTTAAAGCCGGTTTATCGCAAGGTGGCGCATTACGTCGACAAGATCTTCAAAGGAGCCAACCCGGCAGAACTTCCCGTAGAACAGCCTGTTGTCTTTGAATTTGCTCTAAATGTAAAAACGGCCGCGGCGCTTGGCCTAACCATTCCCGACACCATTCTAGCCCGAACGGACAAGGTCATCGAATGAATTGGACAATTTCCATTATCGGCACTTAGCCGACGCCGCCCAATCGTCGAATGCCCGCTTTGCGCCAGCAGCAACCGTTCGGCCCGGTGGAACGGCGAACCTCCGACTGCCGTCGAAGGAACAAACTTCAGAACTCGGCCGTTTTACATACCACTTTCCGATCAACCAATCGTCCCGCTACTATCAGTCCCATGGCCCTCGACCCTGCCTTCCGGACAAGAGAAGGTGTCGGGGGCATGCGTTGTGGTTCACAGGGAGGACAAAAATGGCCATCGTCAACGAACCGCTTTCACGCCATGCGCTCGCCTTCGTTCTTGCGGGCGGTCGTGGAAGCCGGCTCCTGGAGCTGACCGACAAGCGCGCCAAACCCGCGGTCTATTTCGGCGGAAAATCGCGCATCATCGATTTTGCCCTCTCCAACGCGGTGAACTCCGGAATTCGCCGGATCGCGGTTGCAACCCAATACAAGGCGCACAGCCTGATCCGGCACCTGCAGATGGGCTGGAACTTCTTTCGTCCGGAGCGCAACGAGAGTTTCGATATCCTGCCGGCGAGCCAGCGCGTCTCGGAGACCAACTGGTACCTCGGAACGGCGGACGCGGTTTATCAGAACATCGACATCATCGAGTCGCACGATGCCAAATTCATCGTGCTGCTCGCCGGAGATCACATCTACAAGATGGACTATGAGCGCATGCTGAAGCAGCATGTCGAGCAACGTGCCGACGTCACCATCGGTTGTCTCGAGATGCCGCGCGCGGAGTCGAGCGGCTTCGGGATCATACACGTGGACGACGAGGGCATCGTGAAATCCTTTCTCGAGAAGCCGGCCGATCCGCCGGCGATGCCCGGCAAGCCTGACACGTCATTGGCCAGCATGGGGATCTATGTATTCGATTCGAAATTCCTGTTCGACGAGTTGCGGCGTGACGCCAACGACCCGAATTCGAGCCACGATTTCGGCAAGGACGTGATACCCTACCTCGTCAAGCACGGCCGGGCGGTGGCGCACCAATTCTCTACCTCCTGCGTCAGGTCCGGCGATGATCCGCGCGCTTATTGGCGGGATGTCGGGACCGTCGACGCTTACTGGGCCGCCAACATCGATCTCACCGACGTCGTCCCGGAGCTGGATCTTTTCGACCGCGCATGGCCGATCTGGACCCATGCCGAGATCACGCCTCCCGCCAAATTCGTTCACGATGAGGACGACCGGCGCGGACAGGCGGTGACTTCGCTGGTCTCAGGAGGATGCATCATCTCCGGCGCCGCATTGCGCCGCTCGCTGCTGTTCACCGGCGTGCACGTCAATTCCTATGCAAACATGGAAAATGCCGTCGTCATGCCTTACGTGAACGTCGGCCGGCATGCGCGATTGAAGAATGTCGTGATCGATCGAGGCGTTCGCATCCCGGAAGGTCTCGTGGTCGGCGAAGATCCCGAATTCGATGCGAAACGGTTTCGAACCACGGCGCAGGGTATCACGCTGATCACGCAGCCGATGATCGACAGGCTCGATGCATGAGCGAGCTTCGCGTCCTCGCGGTCGCCTCTGAAATCTATCCGATCGTCAAGACAGGAGGTCTTGCCGACGTCGTCGGCGCGCTCCCGGCTGCGCTCCAAGCGCATGGCATCGAAACGCGGACCCTGGTGCCGGGATATCCCGATGTCATCAAGGGGCTGACGGTCGCCGAGGAGTTCCTCCATGTGCCGGAATTTTTTGGCGGACCGGCCCGCCTGCTCGGTCGCGTGCATGGCAACCTCAATTTGCTCGTGCTCGACGCGCCGCATCTCTTTGCACGGCCCGGCAACCCCTACGTCACCCCTGATGGCAAGGACTGGCCTGATAACGGCGTGCGTTTTGCCGCGCTTTCGAAGATGGCCGCCGAAATCGGCCAGGGCGCCATTCCGTCGTTCGTGCCTGATGTGGTGCATGCTCATGACTGGCAGGCCGGCCTCGCGCCTGCCTATTTGCACCTTACCCATCAGCGCCGGCCCGCCACCGTGATGACGGTCCACAATCTGGCCTACCAGGGCAAGTTTCCGCATCACATGCTCGGTGCGTTCGGCTTGCCGCCGGAATCTTTCTCGATGCACGGCGTCGAATATTATGGTGAGATCAGCTTCCTGAAGGCGGGCCTGCAATTCTCCGATCGCATCACGACGGTTTCGCCGACCTATGCGCGCGAGATTCAGACAGATGAGGGAGGTATGGGGCTCGGTGGGTTGCTGCGCGAACGGTCACAGGTTCTGAGCGGCATCCTCAACGGCATCGATATGTCGGTCTGGAATCCGGAAACCGACCCCGACATCGCCGCGCGTTTCAGCGCGACCGAGCTGGATTCCCGTGCGGCGAACAAACTGGCCCTGCAGCGCCGGTTTGCTCTTGATCCATCGCCAAACGCCCTGCTGCTCGGCGTGGTGAGCCGGCTGTCCTGGCAAAAGGGACTGGATATCCTCCTCGAGAACCTGCCGACCATCCTCGGTGAAGGAATGCAACTCGTCCTGCTCGGGAGCGGAGAGGCGGGTCTCCAGCATGCTTATCAGACCGCCGCAACGGCGCACCCGGGCCGGATCGCGGTTCTGATCGGCTACGACGAAGCGCTCGCCCATCTCGTTCAAGCCGGCGCCGACGCCCTCGTCGTGCCGTCACGCTTCGAACCATGCGGCCTGACCCAGCTTTGCGCCCTGCGATATGGCGCTGTCCCGATCGTATCGCAGGTCGGCGGCCTTGCGGATACCGTCATTGACGTAAGTGAGGCCGGTGGCGCTGCAACCGGCTTGAAGTTTGGGCCCGTCACGGCTGAAGCCCTCGCTGGCGCCCTGCAACGAGCCAGTCTCCTCTGGCACGACCAGCAAGCCTGGCGAAGGTTGCAATACAATGGCTTGTCGACGGATGTATCATGGCGCAAGCGGGCGAGCCGCTACGCCGCCCTGTATCGCGATGTCGTCGCGTCCGGCCGGAATCAATAGCACCGCATTTGCTGGGCGGCTGCTTTGCGCCAGCAGCGCGCCGTTCCGGGATGATTGCTATTGACCCATCTCAGAGCCGCCGAAAGGAGCCCTGGTTCGCGGCCATGCAGTTTGCCGACGCTACTTTCGTGCTGTCGCAATATCTTCTCCAACGCGACTGTCACCCGAGGCTAACGTGGGTAGATGGACCCGCGCCAGTTCCGAAGCTGCTTTGGTTGTTCCGCAGAGGCTTCGGCCTAGAAGGTGGCGGTGAAGAAACTCGATCTCGTCCGCGACCACTGCCTCGTGAGCCGGCCCGTCGTAGATGTCGAAGTGATCGACACCTGGATAGATGCGGAGCTCACCTTTCGGGGCTTGGCGCGCGGCCTCAACTGCAGGTCCCGGCTTGGCAACCTGATCGTCCGCAGCGACGCAAACCAGCCAGGGACAGTGCAGCGTGGCGGCATGTCGGATGGGACTATATGGAGGACCGAGCAGCCAGGCCGCGGAGACGCGGTTCCGCCATCGAGATTCCTCGCCGATTGCGACAACGCGGCGCCAACCGACCTCAGATCCGGGCGCGCTGATGAATGCCGCCTCATCGGGCTGACCAACAGCAGCCAAATAACCACCTTCGGCCGCTGCAGCTATCATTGCCTCTACGACATGCTGAGGTTTGATGTAAGTCTGAGAATCCCTGTCGAGATATGGGACCTGGCTGATAGCCGCGGCCACCCTGCGGTCCTCCGCTGCCGCGGCGAGCGCGTTGCCGCCGCCCAACGAGGAGCCAAACGTCGCCACGCGTCCGGCATCGATATCGGGCAGCGAACGAGCAAACGCAATGGCAGCGCGCCAGTCTTCCAACTGCAGGGACGGCTCGAACAGGTCCGGCTCACCCGTGCTGTCGCCAAAGCCTCGATGATCGAAAACGAGTGCCGCGATACCGGCGGCGGCAAACCTTTCGGCGAACGCACCAAGCCGATCTCGGCGTGTGCCGGTCAATCCGTGGGCCATGACGATAACAGGTCTCAACCCTTCATCCGCCGCCGCGGGGTAAAACCACGCAGCGCATGTGTCCCGACCGGAGGCGAACGTTAATTCCTTGCGACTCATGCTCATGGAACTTGTCCTGCTTGTTTTTGATCTCACAGCTTCCCAGCAGCGAGCCGAACCGGGGACTACCCGGTCCAACTCGTTTCCGGATGGCTGCTGCCAACATTGTCGGAGACGGCCATCACGATTGATCAGGCCGCGCGCAAGATATTGAGCTGCTGCAGCGCGGTCACGCCATCGTCCAGGCCGACCTCTTCTGCGATCTTGCCATTCTCGACGCGGAGCACCGTTATTCCGCTGAAGCGCATTTTCCGGCCGGAAGCCGCCGGCAGTGATCCGATGATGAAATCGTCGAAAGCGGACCCCGTGTGTGTTCCGCCGCCTTCCCAACGACCGACGACGTAATCACCTTCCGCGATCA
Source organism: Bradyrhizobium sp. AUGA SZCCT0158 (assembly GCF_018130065.1). GTDB lineage: Bacteria > Pseudomonadota > Alphaproteobacteria > Rhizobiales > Xanthobacteraceae > Bradyrhizobium. The sequence continues at coordinate 159,673 of NZ_JAFCME010000009.1, forward strand.
AGTCCGCAGTGCCCCCAAAGCCGAGATCTGGAAACGCATCGCGGAATCCAGTCATGAATTCCTTCACGTCCTTGCGACCCCGACGCGGTTCATGCAGCGAATACTGCAACAGCATGTCAGGCGCAGCGAGTTCGTCGACGATGTCGGGATTCCAGGGGTTGCCCCAGAACTCCTTGAACCAGCGGCCAACAATAGCTTTATTTTCCTCTTCCTTCGACATTCGTAATTCCTTCTCCATTGTGTGCTCACAGGTCGTAAGTGAAACGTACGCCGCGGCCTTCAGAGTCAGAGTCGCGTTCAAACTCTTGCCGCGTGTCATCGTCCTCTGACCTATTGCACGACCGATGTTCCAACCACCCGTTTCCCGACACGGAAGAATTTCGCTGCCACGGCATTTGCGCCATAGCGGTCGTCGGCGCAGCGACGCGCCCGGCGCTATCGGTTGGTCGCCATTCGATTTCAGCAATTGACCCACACGGCGACAGTATCCATATGGGAGCTAAGAATCGGATGAAGCCTGCCGTTTCGGACTAGCAAGCATGCGGCCTCGTAGCTCGGGCGGCGTCATTTCAAGTGGTTTCGTTCGGGAGTTTTCATGACCGCACTGTCTATCCTCGATCTCGTCCGCGTCACCGAAGAGACCGATGCGCGGGGCGCGCTCTATAATGCCCGCGATGTCGCGGTTCATGCCGAGGCCTGGGGCTATCGCCGCATCTGGGTGGCGGAGCATCACAACATGGCCGGCATCGCGAGCGCCGCGACCTCGGTCGTGATCGGTCATATCGCAGCGGGAACGAAGACCATCCGGGTCGGCGCGGGCGGGATCATGCTCCCGAACCATGCGCCCTACGTCATCGCCGAGCAGTTCGGCACGCTGGCGCGGCTGTTTCCCGGCCGCATCGACCTTGGGCTGGGCCGCGCTCCCGGCACCGACCAGCTCACGCTGCGCGCCTTGCGCCGCACGCCTGAAGCCGCCGAAAACTTCCCGCAGGACGTTCTGGAGGTCCAGGCCTTCCTGGCGCCCGCGGGTCCCAATCAACGCATCCGGGCGGTGCCGGCGGCTGGCACGGAAGTGCCGCTGTGGATTCTGGGATCGAGCAATTTCGGCGCGATGCTGGCGGGTGAACTCGGGCTTCCCTATGCCTTCGCCTCGCACTTTGCACCCGAGCTCCTGATCCCGGCGCTGCAGATCTACCGCAGCCGCTTCAAACCGTCCGAGCAACTCGACCGTCCCTACGCGATGGTCGGCGTCAACATCATCGCCGCCGACAGCGATGACGAAGCGCGCCGGCTGGCGACGACGCAGCAGATGTCGTTCACCAACATCTTCCGCGGCGCGCGCGGCCTCAGCCAACCTCCGATCGACGACATCGAGAGCTATTGGTCGCCGGCGGAAAAGAAGCAGGCGATGGGCATGCTCGCACGCTCCATCATCGGCTCGCCCGAGACGGTTCGCGCCGGCATCGATGCGCTGGTTGCGGAAACCGGAGCCGACGAACTCATGATCGTGTCCGATGTCTACGATCACGCCAAGCGGCTGCGATCCTTCGAACTGATCGCCGGCGCCGCGGGGATCGCGGCTCGCTGAACTAGATTTCGCAGCCGGCTGTATTCAAGGCCTTGCGCAAGCCACCAAATGCGCTCAGCCGACAGTGCAGGGGCTCGCTGGCGGCCGCTTTTGAACGCTCGGAATTGGCAGTTCGCCTGATATCGGTGGTTCGCCTGATATCGATGCTCTTTGGCTTCGGCTTGGGAAGGGCAGCGGTAGTGACCTTCTTTGCTTTGGGATCGTGCCGGTGGCGGTTAATCTTCGGGGCCTCCGAAGGCCGTACAATGGTGGCTTCCGCGGGCGGCGAAGGAGGAATGGGTTCGTTGACCAGAGCAGGCTGCGCTGGCGTCTCGGTTTTCGCATAGTTAACTTCCAGCTTGTCGGCCTTCGCCAACGCACCATGTGAATCGGCAATGTCGACGGCTGTTTCGGCAAGGGGCTGAACGACCGCTGTTGCAGTACGCGGCGGAGTTCTGAGTTCCATCGCCGCAAGTGCTCCTATCCCCAATGGGATGAGGAGGCCCAACAACACCATTCTCAACATGATGCTTCTCCGGCCGTTATAGTGCCGGTGCAAATTCTCCGATCTAATGGGGCAATCTGGCGGCGGTCCGCGCAGGAACCTCACCCACGCGCACGATGTTTGCCGACAGGGTTAACCGCCCGCCGATGTCGCCTTATCGAGAGTATCAGCCGATCAAGGATCAGTCGATGAAATGAATTGTCGGCGCACCCTCCACACCGGCCTTTTGCATCGCAGCCTTCAAATCATCACTTGCCGTCCAGGCGCGCGCCTTGGCCAGGTCCGATACGTTGCCTACGATGACAAGGTCGTTAGCGTCTTCCGTGTTGCGGTAGACGCGGCAGTTAGTGACTCCAGCCGCGGTTCGGCTCGATTCGTGGGCGTCATAGCCCGGACGCCATGCTGCGTAGTCACGGACTCTGTGATGGATAATCATCGAAGCCATCGGTCCCTCCCGCATGTTGTTTTGCAGCGAACGGCAGCGCCGATCGCCGGTCAAGACCGTAAGCTTTTTTGTACCTGGCGTCTAATGAATGGCCTGCTGCACCGCAATTGCGGGCGTACGATCGCAAGGCAATTTCGGCGTAATGCCCACCGGTCTTTTTCTTTGTTCAAGCGGTGAGATGAACTCCTCGCGATCGTGGCATTCGTGACGCGTTCTTGATGGCTTGCAACGTGAGCCCGGTCGCGCCATTTCCCGGCTCGATGGCCCAGCGAAAAGTGCTAGGTTGTCGCGTGGGGGCGCACGGGACATCTGTCAAATGGATCGGTATCCAGGCGATCAATTCCCTTATGCGGCGTTCTTCTGGCCTGCGATCGTCGCTGCATCGGCCGCTGAAACCGCCTCGTCCGTCGCGGCGCAGCTTCTTGGATTCTCCGCCGATGCTGGCGGCGCCGGTCCTGCGCAGGAGCCGGAAGGAGCCACGCCAAGCACCATCGCGCTGGATCTGCACAGCGTCCGGCTGCGTGACTTTACTGTGGGGGGAAGCGGCGTTCCCGCCCTGCTGTGCCCACCGCTCGCGCTGCATGGAGCCGCGATCGCCGACCTCGCAGCCGGCCACAGTCTCGTTGATGCCCTTCATGGCGCCGGAATTGAACGTCTGTTCATGGCCGATTGGCGCTCTGCCAGCGCTGACATGCGATTTCTCGGGATCGACGAATATCTTGCCGATCTCAATGTCCTTGTCGATCATCTCGGCGGTCTGGTCGATCTCGTGGGGCTTTGCCAGGGCGGCTGGTTATCCCTGGTCTATGCGGGGCGCTTCCCGGCCAAGGTACGCAAGCTTGTGATGGCCGGCGCGCCGATTGATATTGCCGCGCAGCAATCCGGTTTGTCTGTTATCGCCGAGGCGACCCCGCGGTTCGTGTTTGAGAGCCTGGTCAAGTCAGGCGATGGTCTCGTTATCGGCCGCAAGGTCGCGCCGTTCTGGGGGAACGAGACTGACCCGAACGATATCAGAAACGCTCTGCAGAGTGTGCACCCGATCGGCTCGCCGGAATTCACCCGATTAGAAGCCATCTTCAAGAACTGGAATTCCTGGACGATCGACGTTCCCGGAAAATACTATCTCGAAGTTGTCGAGAAACTGTACAAATGCAACGCGCTCGCCAGCGGAAACTTCGTCGCCCTGGGAAAGGATATCGACCTCTCGCGGCTGCTGCTTCCGATGTATCTTCTGGCCGGAAGCGCCGACGACGTGGTCGCCCCGGAACAATTGCTTGCAGTGCAACGACTGGTCGGAACGCCGGCGCAATCTCTGCGCCACGCGATCGCTCCGTGCGGCCATCTAAGTCTGTTCATGGGGAGGCGCACGCTTGAGGAGTATTGGCCCGGGATTGTGCGCTGGATGAAGGAAGCGGAATGAGCCCGGTGACGTCCGCTGATAGAAGCTGCCGGACGTCGAGCTTCCAGCATGCCCGTTTGCGCCAAGAGCGGCCGTCCTCCTCGATGCCTGACAAGGAACCTTGCTCCGCGCAAGCGTCCCGCGTTCCGCGTTCCGCGTTCCGTTCAAATTTTCCGCTACCACACCAAAGCCGCCCAAGGGACAAGCCAGAACCGCGATTCCATCGCAAACATGGCGAAGTCTTGATGTCTGGTCTGATTTCGACAGCGGAATTTAGTGGAGTTCAACAATGTCGACGACGCACCAGGGCAAATCCGGCGGTAAGCCCCGCCAGCGCAGCCGGAAGACGGACCAGCAGAGCCGGAAGTCAGGACAACAGCCAAGTCCGAATCTTGATCCGCAGAATGAAGCTCAGATCGGCCCAATGGTGGCGTCACCTGAGGTTTCCATGGCGATGGCGTTACCTGAGGTTTCCACGGAAATGGTGTCACCTGAGGTTTCCACGGACGACACAGCCGCGCCTGCGGCCGTCATCGGCGAAGTTGAACAGGCGGATGTGCCCTCGATTATCGCAGTTCTTCCTGCGAACGAGGACCCAGTCAGTATTGAAGAGAACCCAGTCAGTATTCAAACCATCGCGAATGCGTACCGGGACTACACCAGGATGTCGCTTCAGGAGAGCGGGTTGCTCGTCGAGAAGCTCATCGGCGCGCGGTCGTTCGACAAGGCAATTGAGATTCAGACCGAATTTGCAAGGCAGGCCTATTTGACGTTTGTTGCCGAGACGCAAAAGATTTGCGAGCTCTACCGCGAACTTGCCAGGCAGACATTCACACCTTGGGGGAGCATGCGACCAAGGTGAACCAGGCCGCCGATCACGACCGTTCCTTCCGGAGAGCACCCATCCGATGTAAATTGTTGAAGCAATTGCCCTGCTAACGGCGTCAGCCTAGGATACCAAAAAGGGCGGACCATGGCGCTTATCAGGACGATCGACACCGGGCTCTATCGGATCCCGCTGACCGTTAGCCTCTCCGACAGCACGCACGGCCAAATCAACGCCTTCGAATTGATCACGTGCCGTGTCCGCGATTCCGACGGGGCCGAAGGTGTCGGCTATACCTACACGGTCGGCCGCAATGGCGGCGCGGTTGCCGATACGCTGCGGCGGGAAATTCCCGGACTGATCGAGGGCCGCGAAGCTGATGACACGGAAGCGATCTGGCATCATGTCTGGTGGGCATTGCACTATGGCGGCCGCGGCGGGCCGCCCGTGCTCGCGCTCTCCGCGCTCGATATCGCGCTGTGGGACCTCAAGGCGCGCCGCGCCAACGTGCCGCTGTTTCGTCTGCTCGGCGGCTTCGACGCGCGCGTGCCCTGTTACGCCGGCGGCATCGACCTCGATCTTTCCGTGGAGGCGCTGCTGCGGCAAACCGACGACAATCTCGCCAAGGGTTTTCGCGCCGTCAAGATGAAGGTCGGCCGGCCCGATCTCGCTTCCGATGTCACGCGCGTGCAGGCGATGCGCAAGCATCTTGGAGGCGGCTTTCCGCTGATGGCGGATGCCAACATGAAATGGACGGTCGAGGAGGCGATCCGCGCCGCGCGCGCCCTGCAATCCTGCGACCTGACCTGGCTTGAGGAGCCGATCATTCCCGATGATGTTGCCGGTCACGCCCGCATCATGGCCGCCGGCGGCGTGCCGATCGCGGCGGGCGAAAACCTGCGCTCGCTGTGGGAGTTCAAGAACTATATCGCGGCCGGTGCGGTGTCGTATCCCGAGCCCGATGTCACCAATTGCGGTGGCGTCACAGTCTTTATGAAGATCGCGCGGCTCGCCGAAGCGTTCAATCTTCCGGTGACCAGCCACGGCGCACACGACATTACCGTCCACCTGCTCGCAGCCTGCTCAAACCGCTCCTATCTCGAGGCCCACGGCTTCGGGCTCGACCGCTACATCGAGCAACCGCTCGTCCTCGAACAGGGCATGGCACTGGCGCCGGCGCGGCCAGGCCATGGCATCACCTTCGACTGGAGCGGACTGGCGCACGTCTCGTCATAGGCCAACGACGCTTGCACCAGAGAAAAGACATTTCGCGGCCCAGTTCGCCGGTCCACGCCCAGCAAACGGATGTCCGTTCTGGCCGCCGGAAAGCTGGACTGGCGCCGCAGCGAGCACCTCACGGCAAACGAAGAAGGCCCCGTGGGGACGGGGCCTTCAGACGCACAAAAACCGCTCTGGCCCTACTTCTTCCCTTTGGCCGCGGGCGCGGACGCGATCGGCGCACTGGCGCCTGCGTTGGGCGGAGCGGCGCCTGCTTTGTGCTGGTAATCAGGGCCTGACATGGGAACCGGCTTCTTGGCTTTTGGATCAACCGCGACGGACGCACTGGCGCCCGCGTTGGGCGGAGCGGCGCCTGCTTTGTGCTGGTAATCAGGGCCTGACATAGGAGTCGGTTTCTTGGCTTTTGGATCAACCGCAATGGACGCACTGGCGCCTGCATTGGGCGGAGTCGCGCCGGTCTTGCTGGAGTCTTTTGCGATCATTGGCGGCGCGGTCTGAGCCAACGCCAATGACGATCCAAGGGCAAAGAACGAAATGGCTGCCGCCGTAACGAGTTTCTTCAAGTCCGCCTCCCATTTAAAAGTGACCAAGACGCACAGTCTGTTCCACGGCGGCGCGGCGGTCAAACTTGATTTCGCGGACCAACGGTCGCAGCACGACGTCATTGCGACCGGCACTGACCTAGGCCAGGGCGATGGCAGAATTGACCGTGGCCTGGCCGTTGCCGGACTGTCAGCCCGCCATGCTGCAGCAGCGAAGCCGGGCTCAGGCCGCGGCGAAGACCTCGCCTCCCTGGTCAGGGGAGGCGAGATCAGGCAACTCAGCGCTCGGCTTGCCGAAATCAGCTGCGGGGGATCGGGGGGCTGAAGCCGCCGTTGAACGAAAGCAGCTTCGCGATCTGCTGCGGCGTCAGCAGGTCGTGATTCCGGGGAATGTGCGGATGCGCAATGGTGCTGGTGCCAATCAGGGAAGTGACGCCACCTGAAGCGGTCGCAAGCTCGGCGTCGTTCAGAAGTCCGGTATTGCTGGTCATCGGTTTGCTCCGTCGTGCCCGACCGGGGCGATCATCGCTCCGTTTCATCGGTGAGCCGGACCATGCCCGCGTCTGCCGCCCCGCGCTGTTCCCTGGGGAACAAGCCTTGCGTTGGGCGCAGTCCGCCTTTGGCCGAGCGGCATGGGCCAGTCATCGCTTCTCCTGCATGCGCGCACGCACAAACACGACGACCTTCGCAGCCTGGTGAAGCCTTCGCATGAGGAGTGGGGCGCCACCGTATTTTTACGGGGTGCGAGACTTGGGCCGTTCAAGGTGCATTCATAATGAACTGCCTATTCAGCGCCCGGGGGCGGCAGACTGTTTATGATGGGACCGTTATGTCGCGTGCCCCTGATGATTTCGATCCGCTGGCCGTTGTTATTGACTGGCTCGACGCATGTCGATCACGTGACCTCAACGCGTTGCTCGATCTTTACGAGGAGTGCGCCATTCTTGAATGCGATTGCGAGGGTGTGCGCCTGACCGGGCGAGAGCCGTTGTCGGCTTACTGGTCCGGCAAACTGCAAAACCAGCTCCCGACTGCCTTTACCCTCGACGATCTCACGGTGACGGAAGACGGCATTTGGGTTGATTATCGGAACAACAAAGCCAGTCTGGTGCGGGCGCACTTTCGTTTCAGCCCGTCAGGCAAAATTGAGCGCACCCACTGCGGGCCGTTGGACCGACGGCTGTCGGCATAGCCTACGTTCGCGAACCATCGATGATCGCTATCAGGTTCAAAGGCGGACGGCGACTAAGGCGACACTTGAATCTTGCCGGGAACAAGTGGTAATCCGGGACGTTAGTGCCGACGGTAACACGCTCGCAGACCTTCGATGGGCCACCAAGGTCCCCGCTTGCCGTCCGTCGACTTCTCTGCGTGAGCCCTGCCGAGCACCCGCTCGGCAGGGCTTTTTATAATGTTCGGCAGCGCTGCTAATCATCGCAACGACACGTTTTTTCGGACACTGCATCAGCACTCTCAAACGAGGCGCAAACCTCAAGCGCGCGAGTGAGTAGGGATTGCGGCGGCCAGGCAAACGCCGGCTACCTATTTTTCCCGACCCGGAACATATCTTGCGATCACTGTGTTGACGTGCATTCTCGGAGACACGGTCATGGCATCGAGCGCGCGCATTTTTTTCGCAGGGGTGGGAACTACTTTTGTCATCCTGGGAGTTGGCTTTGGCAGCGGACTCCTGATGGCTAACTCGGCGCTCAAGGACCACTCCGGCTACCAGGCACGGACGACCGCGGAACTGCCGTCCCCCGTCAGGGTCATTCTGCCTACCACGGCAGAGGCGGCCCAGCCGCCGCAGCCGCCGCAACAGACATCGCAACAGGTTGCAGTGGTGGACTCGGCACCCGAGCCGGTGCAGGCAGCGCAACCGGAAAAACGCGTTGAGAAGCCGAACGCGAAGAAGGCCGAAGCCGACGCGCGTGAACGCCGCAAGCGCTACGCCGAACGCAAATTAAAGCGCGAGGCCGCCCGCGCCAAACAGCGGCTGGAGCCGCGAGAGCACGAAGAAGGCCGGATCATGGCCTTTGGTGGTGACGACACGTCGCGCGTGGCGCTGTTCGGCAACTAGAGGCGAGGGCCTTAACGGGGGATCCGCGTTTTTCCCTATACTGGAAGTTCGACGCCAGTTGCCGATTTTGACGGATCACGTTCGCTGACGTCCGGCACGGACGCATCTATTCCCATCAGTCCAGCGGCGGGCCCAGCCGTGACCGACTTCGGATCGATCGCCTTGTCGTTTCCGGATGGAGGTGAAGTATCGTTTGATCGTCCACGGAAGGTCTCGCTCAGTTTCGACTTTGGGAGACCGGCATCAGCCCCGACGCCGAAGCGATCAGTGACACGCCGGCCAGGAGAACCAGTATCAACACCGCCTTGCGAAACGTATCGTCGTTGATGGGTTAACCGCATCAGTCGTGCCGTGCGCGGGCGAACGGCGACTAAACGCCTTCGCCCGCACTTCGGTAGACTGGAATCTAGCCCATCGTTATCGACTGTCGCGCCACGTTGAGGGGATGCCGGACTGCGGAATAAAATCTGACAGGACCTCGACCTCCAACAAACTTGCCGTTGAAAGACACGCTGAAGCGCGAGCCTCTGAAGTCGATGCGCAAGCTATGCCGGTGTCGGCCGGAACCTTGACGTTAGAGCCGTAGCCTCCCTTGCGGCCGACAATGTCGAGTGGGCTTCGAACACCGTTGACGGTTTTGTAGAGAATGACATTGTCCTCAAGCGCATTGGCCCGGGTCACGCAGTAATTGTTCGCGTCCTTCGCCCGCCACACAATGCCGGCGGCGCGATCCTGCGATCCCGCGATGGCCTTGAATTTTATCTCGACAAAACCGTCCTGATGCTGGTGTCGTTCTTCAGCAGCAGCGGATAGGTGGCCCGGCCGGATTGCTTGAGCACCTTCGATTTTGACGTTGCCGTGTCATCGCTCTCGACCGTCCATTTCGGATCACCTGATCCTGTAAGGGGCGCCGTCCAGCCCTCGGGCGCAACACCGATCCCGGTGCTCTCGAAACTGATTGCGTGGTTTGACATGTCATTCACTCCCATGAGGAAAAGCGTCGCCGCAATGATGGCTCCCCTGAATCTCGCCGCAGAAAGCGTAGCGCGCTTCGTAGGGCGGGTTCTCTTTAACCCGCCGCTTTGATTGCGAGATGGCGGGTTAAAGCGAACCCGCCCTACGCGACTGTCGCAATTCTCTTCCGGCCCAATTGCAAAACGCCAACTGCGTCGCCTCGCGCGCAAGCGCAATCTTGCGACCGGGCTGCGACAAAACAACACGACGGGCAAATCAGTTCTGATTTATAGAAATCATGTCAAGCCAAAAATTTCTGTAAATCAAAAATATCTCTCTTCCCTTCGACCCAAATCACCGGCACATTCTCACTCATCCCGTCCCACTCAGAGGGCGTTGGCCATCGTCACAACGAGGGGCGGGTCGCGGTGGACGCTGATGTTGCGATTGACGGTCGCGGCTGAAGCGTACGGCGAAAGCGTGTGGTCCTGGCGCCCGTAACGGCGTCAAGCTCTGAGGAAGCCAACGCTTCCGAGGGGCGACGGTGGCAATAGAGGCCGTCTCACCGGGGAGAGTGCGTCATAAGCCGTAAAGCCATTGCGCAGGGAATGTCGGATGCTCTCCGCTGCCCTGTATGCTCATGTGCAGCTCCTTTAGCACAATCGCACATGAGACCGCGGGTGCAGCGCGCATCCGGCATTCCCTGCGCCCTTTGATTAAGAGGGCGCGATTTCAAGCACAACTCGGGCGCATCGCGTCGCGAGGGTGCGGAACCATGCCCCTGCGAAAGCCGCCCCCTTGGCCAACCACCGTAATTGGACAGGATGTCGCATTTTGCGATGCAGCAAACCTTGAAGACCGGACCCTGCTAACGGGCAATGGCGTTTCGCCCGGCTTCTCTGTATTGGTTCGGTGGCATACAAGCTTCGGGGCCGGGTACTCGCGCTCCGCAAAAAATTACGTGGGAGGAAACATGAAGAGATTGATTTTGGCTGCGGCATCCATTGCAGCTTTGGCCCTGGTGGGTCCGGCTTCGGCGCAGTCGCCGATCGTCATCAAGCTCAGCCATGTCGTGGCGCCGAACACGCCGAAGGGGCTGGCGTCGGAGAAATTCAAGGAACTGGCCGAGAAGTACACGGGCGGCAAGGTCAAGGTCGAGGTCTACCCGAATTCGCAGCTCTACAAGGACAAGGAAGAGCTGGAGGCGCTGCAGCTCGGCGCGGTGCAGATGCTGGCGCCATCAAGCGCCAAGTTCGGGCCGATCGGCGTCAAGGAATTCGAGGTGTTCGATCTGCCGTACATCCTCCCCGACCTGAAGACGCTGCGCAAGGTCACCGACGGTCCGCTCGGCGCAAAGCTGCTGAAGCTGCTCGATGCCAAGGGAATGACCGGTCTCGCCTACTGGGACAACGGCTTCAAGCAGATGAGCGCCAACAAGAAGCTGATCACGCCGGCCGACTACAAGGGCCTCAAATTCCGCATCCAGTCCTCGAAAGTGATCGAGGCGCAGATGCGTGCGCTGGGCGTGATCCCGCAGGTGATGGCGTTCTCTGAAGTCTATCAGGCGCTGCAGACCGGCGTCGTCGACGGCCAGGAAAACTCCTGGTCGAACATCTACACCCAGAAGATGCACGAGGTGCAGAAGCATATCACCGTCACCAATCACGGTTACATCGGCTATATCGTGGTGGTGAACAAGAAGTTCTGGGACGGCCTGCCGGATGATGTTCGTGGCCAGCTCGACAAGGCCATGAAGGAAGCCACCGCTTACGGCAACGGCCAGTCGCAGAAGGAAAACGACGAAGCGCTCGCCGACATCAAGAAGAGCGGCAAGGCGGAGATCGTCACGCTGACGCCGGAGCAGGACGCTGCGATGCGCAAGGCGATGGAGTCGATCTACAAGGATGTCGCCGGCCGCGTCGGCCAAGGGCTGATCGACGAGTTCCTGAAGGAGACCAGGGGCGCGACCAACTAGGCGATAGAGGGATGCCGCGAGTTTTTTAAGCTCGTGGGAGGGGTGAATAAATCGTTATCCGTCATGCCCGGCCTTGTGCCGGGCATCCACGTCTTATTCGCTTAGCAGCGTGAAAGACGTGGATGGCCGGGACATAGGCGAGCGGAAGCGACGCCGTTCTTCGAACGGCTAAGCCCGGGCATGACGAGCTTCGATAATTGGGGGACTTGATGTTTCTACGCATCCTCGACCGGCTCGAGGAACTGCTGATCACATTCCTGATCGCGGCCGCCACGGTGATCATCTTCATCGCGGTGATGCATCGCTATCTGGTCGGCATTCCTCTTCTCTACCCGTACCTGTTTCCCATCAACCTCGCATGGGCGCAGGAGCTCTGCATCATTATGTTCGTGTGGATGGCGAAGTTCGGTGCCGCCTATGGCGTGCGCACCGGCATCCATGTCGGCGTCGACGTGCTGGTCAACAAGCTCGGTCCGAATAAGCGCAAAGTCACCGTCATATTCAGTCTGCTGTGCGGTGCGCTGTTTACGTTCGTCGTTGGCTCCATGGGTGCGAAATTTGTCTGGGGGCTCTACCACACCGACCAGGTGACGGCCGACATGGAGATTCCGAGCTGGATCACCTATCTCTGCGTTCCGCTCGGCTCCTATTTGATGTGCTTCCGCTTCCTGCAGGTGGCCAGTAATTTCTGGCATACCGGGCATCTGCCGCATCACGACGAAACCCAGGTCGAGGGCGTGGAGATCGATGCGCCCGGTGTCGGCGCTGGGGGGATCGCCCGATGATCACGCTGATGATCTTCGGGCTGCTCGTCGCCCTGATGCTGACGGGTATGCCGATCTCGATTGCGCTCGGCCTGACCGTGCTGACGTTCCTGTTCTTCATGACCTCGGTGCCGATCGAGTCCGTGGCGCTGAAGCTTTTCACCGGCATCGAGAAGTTCGAGATCATGGCGATCCCGTTCTTCATCCTGGCCGGCAACTTTCTGACCCATGGCGGCGTCGCCAGACGCATGATCGCTTTTGCCAGAACGATGATCGGCCATTGGCCCGGAGGGCTCGGCATCGCCGCCACCATGGCAGCCGCGCTGTTCTCGGCGGTGTCGGGGTCTTCGCCCGCAACCGTCGTCGCCATCGGCTCGATCATGCTGCCGGCGATGCTGTCGGTCGGCTATCCCAAGCGCTTTGCCGCCGGCGTCATCGTCACCGGCGGCGCGCTCGGCAATCTGATTCCGCCGTCGATCATCATGGTGATCTATGCGGTGGCGACGAGCGGGGCGGTTTACTTTGGCCCGAATGGCGAGAAAGTCGCCTCTGCCTCGGTCGGGCAGTTGTTCATGGCCGGCATGGTGCCGGGCGTGATCCTGGCGATCATGCTGTCGGGGACCACGTGGTATCGCGCGTGGAAGAACAACATTCCGCGGGTCGAGAAGGCTTCGTGGGGCGAGGCGTTCAAGGCGTTTGTGGACTCGTTCTGGGGCGTCTCCCTGATAGTCGTGGTTCTCGGCGGCATCTATCTCGGCTGGTTCACGCCGACCGAAGCCGCGGCGATGAGCGCGGTTTATGCCTTCCTGATCGAGATGTTCATCTACAAGGACCTGAGGTGGAAGGACGTGCCAAAAGTCCTGCTCGTCTCCGCCAACATGAGCGCGATGATCCTCTACATCGTCACCAACGCGGTGCTGTTCTCGTTCCTGATGACGAGCGAGCAGATCCCGCAGGCGATGTCGAACTGGATCACGAACAGTGGCATCACCTGGATCACCTTCCTGCTGGTGGTGAACCTGCTGCTGCTTTTGGCCGGCAACGTGATGGAGCCGTCTTCGATCGTGTTGATCATGGCGCCGATCCTCTATCCGATCGCGGTCAAGCTCGGCATCCATCCGGTGCATTTCGGCATCATGATCGTGGTCAACATGGAAATCGGCATGTGCCATCCGCCGGTGGGTCTCAATCTCTACGTGGCCTCCGGCATCGCCAAGATGGGCATTACCGAATTGTCGATCGCGGTGCTGCCATGGCTGGTCACGCTCCTGGTTTTCCTCGGCCTCATCACCTACATCCCGGAATTGTCGCTCTGGCTGCCGCGGACGCTCGGGATGCTTTAGTTCAGGAAGGTTTGGCGGCGCGACATTACATCTTGGTAAGGGAAGGCACTCTTGCCTATCGTTAAGTTGATTGCCGGCAGTGGCCGGCTCATCTTCATGCAACCTTTCAACGGAGGTCAGCATGAGGAAGTTCACCATCGCCGCGGTCGCGGTGCTCGCCATCGCCGGTTCGACGGCGGTCTATGCCCAGCACCGTCATTGGGGCTACGGGCATATGCGGATGAACCCGGAAGACCGGGCGGCGTTTGCCGACGCGCGGATCGCCGCCGTGCATGCCGGGCTCAAGCTGACCGCCGACCAGGAAAAGCTCTGGCCAGCGGTGGAAACCGCGGTGCGGGAATTCGCCAAACTGCGGATCGACCGCGCCAATGCGCGAATGGATGCGCGGCGGGACGATTCGAGCCCGCAGAAGCCGGATGATCCGGTGGCGCGCCTGCGCGAGCGCGCCGACAACATGGCGACTTCGGCGGCCGCCATGAAGAAAATCGCTGATGCGGCCGATCCGCTGTACAAGACGCTGGATGACGGCCAGAAGCGCCGCCTGGCCGTGCTGACCGGAATGGACCGGTTTCATGGCCGTGGCGAGGGCTGGCGGGAACGCCGCATGGAGCGTTTTGAGCGGGATCGCGACGATGGCGGCCGGGATCGCGGCTACAACCGCAACCGCTACGACCGGGATGACGGGCCGGACCGAGGGGGCCCGGAGCGGCTCTGAGCACAGGTTTGCCGAGTTCGGCCCGGCTAGAGCGTTTTCCAGCGAAGTGGACACCGGTTCGCGTCAAGAAAACGCGTCAAAACAAGAATCTAGAGCCCTGTTCCGATTCCATCGGAACGGAAAAGGCTCTAGGGGCGGAAGCCGCTGAAATCCAGCGGCTTTTTGCCTTTCCGGGCCCGCGCCAAAGGCCGGGAAAACTCGCTCCAGTTTGCTGGACATCGGGGAATCGCTTTGCTAAACGACGCCCTCTTGCATGGGCTTTTCCGGACCAAGTCCGGGCGCATAGCTCAGTTGGTAGAGCAGATGACTCTTAATCATCGGGTCCCAGGTTCGAGCCCTGGTGCGCCCACCAAGCCCTTCAAGAACTTGGCCAGATAGCCGCAGCCCGCGAACCGTTTGCGCGGTCGCGGCCGAGCAATATCTGAATGCTCCGCATGTCGGATCAGCAGTCAGGAAGTCAATGGACGGGGGCGAGCGTCCGCTTCAGCTTGTTGATGGCGCGAACGGCCAGACCGAGCGGGAACGGACTGGTCTGGCGGAAGACGGCGACCTTCTTCACATAGCCCTCGACATGCCATTTGGCGTGGGCACCGTTGTGGAAAACGATCACGTCACCGACGCCGTAACGTTTCGGTGGCATGCCCTTGCTCTCAAGCACGATCGATCCTTCCTGGATCACGATGGTCTCGTCGACATCGTAGTACCAGTTGAATTTGCCCTCGGTGCAGGACCAGATCACGGTTGTGGCAGCGCCGTCCGCGCTGGTCGACAGCACATGCGAGCGGGCTTCCGGATTGCCTTCAAGGATCCAGGATGGCTCGATCGGCGACGGCTTGAGATCCACGTTCAAATGGCCGGTTTCAATAAGCGCAAGCGGCATCGATCACCTCAGCGGATTGAATAAGTAGGCACGGCTCAACAGCGTCCCGGCCACGCGAGTTGCAGATTGCCAATTCTCGCGAGGCGGATGGATTAGATTACCCCAAAAAGAACGAAGAGTGGTCGCTCAACGCGGGTTACCTCCAAAGAGGCAGCTCAGGCGCCGTGTCGAAACTCGAGATGAAGCTAGAATGCGAGCTGGCGCCCGGCGAAAAGGGTCGATGATGCGACGAAGCTGGTGCGACAAGGAGGCTGGCTATGCTTCGAGGTTTCAAGGTTCGTTCCGCCGAGCGCGATGCTCGGACCGATAGCGAACGGTTCGGTTCGATTTCGGCCGCGATTAGCGCTGCGGTTGCGTCAGTTCAGAAGGAGAGGGACGCGTTGCGCGGGCGAGTAGATGCGGCCCGCGATCTGGCTTCCTTTGCCGCGGGCACGGACTACGAGGAATATCTGACCCGGGATGCCAGGGACGCGTCCATGATCAAGGAATACGAGTCGCAGATGATAGCCGGCGAAAAGCGCGTGCAGGAGCTGGAGAGCCAGCTTGGCAGTCTGATCGCTGTTCGGGAGGTTTTCAGCCGCTGCTTCCCCGGCATGTCAGGGTAGGCGGACGTGAGGGCCGGCGACGTCTAGAGCGTTTTCGAGCGAAGTGGATACCGGTTCGCGTGAAGAAAGCGCGTCAAAACAAGAGTCTAGAGCTTCGGTTCTGATTCAATCAGAACCGATAATGCTCTAGGCGGTGTTGCCGGCGTC
Source organism: Bradyrhizobium sp. AUGA SZCCT0158 (assembly GCF_018130065.1). GTDB lineage: Bacteria > Pseudomonadota > Alphaproteobacteria > Rhizobiales > Xanthobacteraceae > Bradyrhizobium. The sequence goes on from NZ_JAFCME010000009.1 coordinate 175,659, forward strand.
CACCGTCAGCACAGTGCCGGTGATGTTCCGGCCGCCTTCGCCCAGGAGATACTCGACCATGGAAGCGATGTCGTCGGCCTCGGGCAGGCGGCGCAACGCGCTGCGGCCGGCGATCCGCCGGCGGCCGTCGTCGTCCAGGGATTTGGTCAGTTCGGTGTCGACGAAGCCGGGCGCGATCGCGTTCACGGTGATGCCGAGCTTGCCGACCTCGCGGGACAGCGAACGGGTGAATCCGCCGGCCGCTGCCTTGGACGCGCCGTAGACGGACAAGCCGTTGTAGCCGGTAGAGGCGATGATGGAGGAGATGTTGACGATGCGCCCGGCGCCGTCGGCCATCATATGGCGCACCACGTATTTGGTCAGAACGATCGGCGACAGCACGTTCAGACGGATCAACGCCTCGATCTCCGAATTGCGCGTGTTGGCCAGCAGCCCTTCGCTGCTGATCCCGGCATTGTTGACGAGACCGTAGATCGCGCCGAAGGCGTCGCGCAGCTCCTTCACGAAGGTGGGAATCTTGTCGGTCTGGCCGAGGTCGAACGCCCTGAAGTGCAGTCGGTCCGCTCCCGCCTCGCGGATGGCCTGTCCCAGCTCCTCGCTCTGGCGGCGCGCGACCGCGACCACATTGTAGTCGCCGGATGCGGCAAGCCTGCGTGCAATCGCAAGCCCGATGCCGCGACTGCCGCCAGTGACGAGGACGTTATGCATCGGCGCGCGTCAGTTTGCCGGCTGCCGTCAGGTCGAGCCGCTCGACGAAGCGGATCACCGCAGGCACCTTGTATGCTGCCAGCGCGTCGTTGCACCGGCTGAGAATCTCCGTACGGATCGTCTCGTGGCGACCAGCGTCGGTGCCGTCGGCGAGGACGATGTCGGCGACCACGATGGCGCCAGTGATCGGGCTCCTGCGCGACCGGGCGCGCGACATTCGCACGCACTCGTGTCGATTGATCACGGTCTCGACCTCCTCGGGATGGACCTTCAGCCCGCCGATGTTGATGATGCCGGTGCGCCGGCCGACAAAATAGTAGCGCTCGTCGCGCAGTTCGACCAGGTCACCGGTGTCGACGAAGCCCTCGGCGTCGGTGAGCTGCGGCGCGCCGGTGCCGACATAGGAGCGTGCCGTGCGGTGAGAGCGGATCCGAAGCGAACCGTCGACGACCTTCATCTCGACGCCGTCGCGGTTCCGTCCGATCAGGTCGGCAGGAAAACCCTCGCGCCCGTCGTTGACCGCGAAACCAACGCCGGCCTCGGTCGAGGCATAGGCATGGCCGATCGATGCCTGCGGAAACGCCCGGGCGAGGCCGTCGAGCACCGCCTGGTCGGCGATTTCGCCGGACAGGCGGACATAGCGTGGCGAGAAGTCCGCGACCGCGCTGCTCATCAGGAGCTTGCGCCAGTGCGACGGTGTCCCGGAAATATGGGTGACGCCGCCCGCGCGCAGCCGTGCCACGTGATCGACGATGGCTTCCCTGGGCTCCGACAGCACCATCGATCCGCCGCCGATCACCGCGCGCAGGAAGATCTGCAGGCCGCCGTAGCGACGGATGTCGTAGAACGTCGCCCAGGTCGCGTTCTGATAGCGCGCAGCTCCGTCGGCGATGATTGCGCCGGCCAGCCCGTCGAGCGTATGGCCGACGATCTTGGGCGGCCCGGATGTGCCGGAGGTCAGCATCAGCCACTCGGTCGCGCGCTCGGTCTTCCATCCCGCACCCGGCCGTTCAGGCAGACCGGCGCCGACGACCAGGTACGCGCCGTCATCGCATCGGTGCAGCGGCCTGTCGGTCACGATGGCGTCGATCTCGGCATCCGCAAGCAAGGCCTCGATGTGATCCGGATCGAGGTCGGGCGGGCACAGAAGCATGCGGCGGGCGATGCCGTCGAGCTCGATCATCGCGAGCGCAGACTGCAGCTGTCCCGACGTCGCAAGCATCACCGAGCGGCCGGACAGCTCGCGATATCTGCCGATCAGACAGCTGTGCCCGAGAATGTCGGTCAGCGATATGACGTGCCGGGCATCGGAAATCGTGCGGCCCTTCAGCTCCGGGCCGAGATATTCGCGCAGTGCTAGGACGTCAGGCTGGGACATTCTCGTATGCTCTGATGAACTCGCCGACGGTCGACGGGAAGGCGGCGTCCTCCGCGATGGTGAACGGATCGATGCCGAGATCGTCCTCCAGCCGCGCGACCAGGATCGCGAACGCCAAAGAATCGAACCCTGTGTCCTGCAGCGCCAGATCATCCCGGAGCTGCGGAAGGGTGACCTTTTGCTCTTCAGCGATCTGCTGCATCGCCGAGAAAATCCTCAACTTTACCGACATGAACACCTCACCTCTTCAAAAAGCGGCTCTTCGAGCCGATGCTAAAACCTGATTCCGCCCTCCACGACGCGCGCGTAGACGGCCCGGTCGATCGAACGATAGGCGCCGGTCGCCGGATCGCGCAGGAACAGCCGGTCGTTCACGACCGAAGGATCGAATCCCTCCCGGATCAACCGCTGCTTGTTCCTCTTGAAGGTCTCGGTGGCGTCGAGCTCCGCGCAGAACCTGACGAAGACCGGAAGGGCATAGACCGGGAGCCGGCGCGACAGCTGTTCCGCGAAGATCCCAAGATCGAAATGCTGGTCCACGACCAAAGCCGCCATGCCGGCGCGTCCGTCGGCGCCGGGGACGGCGGCCCCGTAGGTTGAGGCGTCAACAACGCCGGGGCAGTCCATGATCGCGTCGTTCACCTCGCTGGTCGCGACGTTCTCGCCCTTCCAACGGAAGGTGTCGCCGACCCGGTCGACGAAATAGAAGTAGCCCTGCTGATCACGAAGCATCAGATCGCCCGTCCGGAACCAGGCATCGCCTTCCGCAAACACGTCGCGGAGAATCTTCTTCTCGGTCTCGGCCGGCTCCGTATAGCCTTCGAAAGGTCCGCCGCCCCGATCTGCGGTGCCGATGCGCCCGATTGCCTCGCCGACCTCACCGTGGGTGCAGGCGATGCAGAGCCCGTCGTCGCCGCGGACCGGGCTGCCGCTGTCGGCATCGACCTTCACGATCGAGGCGGGAAAGCGATGCGCCAGCAGCGGCGGGATACGGCCGATCGCGCCGGGTTTTCCTTCGAAGTTGAATAGCGAAAAATTACCTTCCGTCGCGGCGTAGAATTCCAGGACCTGCGGAATCGCGAACCGCTTCGCGAACGCCTCCCAGATGTCGCCGCGCAATCCATTGCCGACGGCCAGCCGCAGCCCGTGTCCGACCTCTAGCCCGGACGCCGGTGCGTTCAGAAGGTAGCGGCAGAGTTCACCGATATACTGGAAGACGGTGCAGTCGAAATACATGATGTCGTCCCAGAAGTCTTCCGCGGAGAACTTCTCGGCGATCACGACTGAACCGCCGGCGCGAAGCATGCTGCAAGGCGCGACGACACCGCCCACCGAATGATGGAGCGGCAGGCAATCGTAAAGGCGGTCGTGGATGGAAGCGTCTGTCAGCCCGGCAAACCATCCTCCCCAACTGAGGATGCGGCGATGACTGACGTTTACCGCCTTTGGCAATCCCGTGGTGCCGGAGGTGTAGATCAGCAGGGCGCGTTCATTGATCGTGACGTCGCCGCGCTCGACGGAGGATAGCGGGCGTGGATCCGTGCCGGCAAGCGCCGCATCCAGATCGGCGCCAGCGCTGCCGGGACCCAGTCTCCAGATCTGGGGCACGCGATCAAGGTGCGGACGTGCGGCTTCGAACGCATTCATGCAATCGGCGGCAAGAATGATGTGGTCGGCACGGGCAACGTCGATGCAGTGGGCAAGGGACCGGCCGACCAGCCGGGTGTTGATTAGCGCCACCGTACCGCCAACGCTGCTGATGCCGAGCCAGCAGGCAACGTACTCCGGCCGGTTCGGCATCAGCAGACAGACGGTGTCGCCGGCGCGGACGCCCAGGCTCCGCGCCCAACGCGCATATTGGCTGATCCGGGCGCTGAGTTCCCCGTAGGTGAAGGATTGGCGGTCGGAGAGCAGTGCAGGGCGTTCGGGTTGCCGTTTCGCCCATTCTTCCACGACGTCGGCGAACAGCCGTTGCGGCTCGGCCTCGATCCGCGAGGTCAGTTCGATGGCCTTCAGCCAGGCTTTGGTGGCAGACGGTCTGTGTCGCGAGTCACCGCTTTCAGTCGCCCGCTGAGCTGCGCCTGCTTTCATGATCTGACCCAGATGATTTCGATCGTTGTTCGCGCCGACCAGGTCGCGAGGCGGTAGAGCTGCGGCGGAAGGAGCGACGAGGCGCACCGGACCGCGCGCGATCTTGCGATCACTGTCGATGAGGTTTCGCTCGATCGCACAAGACGCATCTCTGTCCAACTCCCTTATCCCGTCGCGGGTCCGAGTTGGTTAAGGATCATAACCTCCAGCGTCTTCACCGATTGGAAATTCTCGGGCGTGATCTCGGGCTGGGGAAGGGTGAGATCGAACTCGGCTTCGACCTTGAGCATCAGCGCGACCATATCCATCGAGTCCAGTCCGATATCCACCAGCCGGGATTCCGGGTGGACATCCGCGATGATAGCGTTCTGCGCGAGAACGTTCCTGACGACGGAAAGAACACGCTCTTGGACGTTTGCGGCAAAGTCTTGCATTTCAGCTCCACTCATCGCGTGACGGGGCAGATCATGATGGACGTGACGATACCTGACTGCAGCTCAGGTCAGTAGCTCCACTTCGGGGGTACCCCGCTTGGGAGCACGTTCTCGGTAACATCCACCTTTGCGCCGCCGACTCCGCAACTGCGGTCGGTTAGATTGCCGCCGTCGAACTCGCGCGGAATTCATCTCGACCCGGTTCGGGTCTCCGACCATCAAACAAATGGGAGCCGTTGGGCCATGAATGTGCAGGAAGTCCAGTTCCGCAGCCTCGCCCGGGAAAGCAGCCGAGTACCATTCTCTCCCGATCGCGCCTCGTTCCAGCAGCGGGCTGCCGCCGTCGCGGAGGCTGCGGCGTCGGAAGCCGAAGCGGTCGACCGCGAGGCGCGCTTCCCGCAGAAGGCGATTGACGCGGCGCGCGCGGAAAGACTTCTAGGCGCCCAGATCCCGATCGAGTTCGGCGGCGACGGCGCGTCGATTTCCGAGGTGGCCGACATGTGCTACGCGCTCGGACGCGCCTGCGCTTCGGCCGGGATGATCTTCGCGATGCATCAGACCAAGATCGCCTGTCTGGTCCGTCACGGCGCGGGCAGCAGCTGGCACGAACGGCTCATGCGCCGCGTGGCGGCCGAACAAATGCTCCTGGCGTCTTCGACCACGGAAGGCCAGAACGGTGGAAACATACGCTTCAGCTCGGCTGCGGTGGAGCGCGAGGGCGCCGAGATCTCGCTGGTGCGCGACGCGACGGTGATTTCCTACGGCGCCGAGGCGGACGGCATCGTAACCATCGCCCGCCGCTCCGACGACGCCACCGGATCCGATCAGGTACTGTTGGCCATCACACGTGACGACTACACGCTGGAGCAAACTCTCGCATGGGAGACGCTCGGCATGCGTGGCACCTGCAGCGCCGGCTTCAAGCTGAGCTTCAAGGGCTCCGCGGAACAGATATTCCCCGTGGCATACGAAAAGGTCCATGCGCAGACCATGACGCCCGTCGCGCACCTATGCTGGTCGTCGGTCTGGGCGGGAATCGCGGCTGCGGCGGTGGACCGGGCGCAGCTCTTCATCCGCAAGGCCGCCCGCGGGGCCGGCGGCAACTTGCCTCCCGGCGCGCCGCATTTTACCGCCGCCAAGATGACTCTGACGAAACTGCGCGCCATCATCGCCGCGAACCTCGACTCCTTTGCGGCCCGCGAACAGGACGAGCGCGCGCTTTCGTCCATCGACTTCCAGTCCTCGATCAACCTTCTCAAGGTGGAGGCCTCGGAACTCGCGGTCACGGTCGTCATGCATGCGATGCGCGGGTGCGGCCTGTCCGGCTATCGCAACGACACCGACGTCAGTGTCGGCCGCCATCTCCGCGACGTGCTGTCGGCTCCGATCATGATCAACAACGATCGCATCCTTGCCAGCATGGGGAGCGCCACTCTGATGAGCGCTGTCCCGGCGTCACTGCGCGATTGATTTTTTTCTCTAGGAAATGGGGTTGATATGAACGTAGCCATGTTTGCTGCACCGGCGGAACCCACTCAGGCTGAGGCTGATCCGCTGGACCATCTTGCCGACGTGCTGTTCCACAAGATGGGCTCTCCGGGTGTCTACGCCCGCACTGCGCTCTATGAAGACGTCGTGGAGCGGCTCGCGGCGCTGATCACGCGGCACCGCGAACCGGACACCGAGGTGATGCGCTTTCCTCCCGTCATGAGCCGCACGCAGCTTGAGAAGTCGGGTTATCTGAAGAGCTTTCCGAACCTGCTCGGGTGTGTCTGCGGCCTGCACGGCACGGACAGTGAGATCGACGCGGCGGTCAGCCGTTTCGATGCTGGCGGCGACTGGACCATGTCACTTTCACCGGCCGACCTCGTGCTGTCGCCGGCCGCCTGCTATCCGGTCTATCCGATCGCGGCGAGCCGGGGCCCCCTGCCGGCGGGCGGCTTATGCTTCGACGTGGCCGCAGATTGCTTCCGTCGCGAACCCTCGCGCCATCTCGACCGGCTGCAGTCGTTCAGGATGCGCGAATACGTCTGCATCGGCAGCCCCGACCACGTCTCGGCGTTCCGCGAGCGTTGGATGGTGCGCGCTCAGGAGATCGCCCGCGATCTCGGACTGACCTTCAGGGTCGACTATGCCAGCGATCCGTTCTTCGGCCGGGTCGGCCAGATGATGGCGGTGAGCCAAAAGCAGCAGTCGCTGAAATTCGAGTTGCTGGTGCCTCTGCGCTCCGAGGAGCAACCGACTGCATGCATGAGCTTCAACTATCACCGCGATCACTTCGGCACCACCTGGGGCATTACGGACGCGACCGGTGAGCCGGCCCATACTGGTTGCGTGGCCTTCGGAATGGATCGTCTCGCCGTGGCCATGTTCCATACCCACGGCAAGTCCGTCGCAAGGTGGCCGACCGCGGTGCGGGATCTGCTCGGCTTCCCGCGGAACGACCGGTAGCCGACGTCGGCATTCGAGGAACTGAAATGCACCAACGAACTCCCGAGGTAGCCCGCGACAGAAGAGCCGAAGGGCCAACCTCTATGAAAAGAGAGACCCTCGCCGTACACGGCGGCTTCGACAACGATCCGACCACCAAAGCCGTCGCTGTGCCGATCTATCAGACCGCCTCGTATGCCTTCGACAGCGCCGACCATGGCGCCGCGCTCTTCAACCTCGAAGTGGACGGCTTTCGCTACACCCGGATCGGCAATCCGACCAACGCGGTGTTGGAGAAGCGCGTTGCCGCCCTGGAAGGAGGCGTCGAGGCGATGAGCGTGGCGTGTGGCCAGGCCGCGGTGAACTATGCGGTGGTCAACATCGCGGATATGGGCAGCAACATCGTCTCGGTCCCGCAGCTCTACGGCACCACGCATACGCTGTTCGCGCACATCCTGCCGAGGCAGGGCATCACGGTCCGGTTCTCGGAAGACGACAGTCCGGCGAGCATGGAGAAACTGATCGACGACGATACGCGTGCGGTGTTCTGCGAGAGCGTGGGAAATCCGGCCGGAAACGTTTGCGACATCGAAGCGATCGCCGAGGTCGCCCACAGGCATGGCGTGCCGCTGATCGTCGACAACACGGTTCCTACCCCGATCCTGCTCAGGCCGATCGAATACGGTGCGGACATCGTGGTCGAGTCGCTGACGAAGTTCATGGGCGGGCACGGCACCACGCTCGGCGGAATCATCGTCGATAGCGGCAGGTTCCCATGGGCGAAGCATCGCCGGCGCTTTCCCATGCTGAACGAGCCGGAGAAATCCTACCACGGGATGGTCTTCACCGAGCGCTACGGGGCCGCCGCCTACATCGCCCGCTGCCGCGCCGTCTCGCAGCGGACCACCGGCTCCATCCTGGCACCCTTTAACGCCTTCCTGCTGCTCCAGGGCATCGAGAGCGTCGCGGTGCGGATCGAGCGGCACGTCGAGAATGGCGAGAAGGTCGCGCGGTTTCTGCGCGACGACCGCCGCGTCGGATGGGTCAACTACGCAGGCTTTGACGATAGTCCCTATCACGCGCTGACGCAGAAATATTTGGGCGGCCGCGCGTGTTCGCTGCTGACCTTCGGCGTGGCTGGAGGGTTCGAGGCCGGCAAGCGGTTCTACGATGCGCTGAAACTGTTCAAGCGGCTGGTCAACATCGGGGACGCGAAATCGCTTGCCTGCCACCCGGCATCGACCACCCACCGGCAGATGTCGCCCGAAGAGCAGGAACGGGCCGGCGTGCGGCCCGAGATGATCAGGCTGAGCGTTGGGATCGAGCACGCCGACGACATCATCGCCGACCTCGATCAGGCGCTCCGTGCCGCAGATTGAGTGCAGGTCAACCATGAAGGCATTCAGATGCCCGTCCTTGTAAATATAGACTCGTACGAACACCACCTTTTCTCAAGAGCGCGGAACGGAAGCGGCGCTGAGTCCCCCGGAAACCGGAAGGAATGCCTCGACATCGGGCTGATCAACAACATGTCGGATGCCGCCTTGATGTCCACCGAGCGCCAGCTGTTCGACCTGCTCGGCGCGGCGGCCGGAGAGCTCCTGGTCAGGCTGCATTTCTACACGATGGAGACGACGCCCCGTTCGGACTGGGGGCGCGATTACGTGCGTCGCTACTACCGTGGCACCGACGATCTGCTGAACAGGAGCCTGGACGGAGTGATCGTGACCGGCGCCGAACCAAGAGCCGCCAACCTGCCGGAAGAACCATACTGGTCCAGCTTCGTCCAAATCATCGACTGGGCCAGGGAGAGCACCGTCTCTTCGGTGTTTTCCTGTCTGGCCGTCCATGGTGCCGTCCTGCACCTGGATGGTGTGGAGCGCCACAAGCTGCCTGCGAAATGCATCGGCGTCTTCGCTCAAACGAAGACGAGAGATCATCCCTTGATGCGCAATGTTCCGGCGACCTTCAGAACACCGCACGCCCGGTGGAACGAGGTGCAGGAGAGGGCTGTCGAGAGCTGCGGATATTCCGTTCTCACCAAGTCGGCAGAGGCCGGCGTCGACTGCTTCGTCAAGCAACAGAGGAAGAGTCTCTTCGTCAATTTCCAGGGCCATCCGGAGTACGACACCCATAGCCTGTTGGCTGAGTTCAGAAGGGACATGGGTCGTTTCCTCCGGAGCGAGAGCGAGGTCTGTCCGACGATACCGAGCGGCTATTTCGCCTCGGAGGCGGAAGAGATTCTGACGGCCTTCCGGCGGAAAGCCCTTTCCGACAGAAGTCCGGAGCTTTTCGCCGATTTCCCAGTCGACCAACTGGCGAAGGATCTGAGAAACGCCTGGCATCAGCCGGCCAGGCGCATTTACCGCAACTGGCTGCTGTACATGGCCTCGCAGCGAGCTGGACGCTCAAAGCCGTTTGCCTTCAACGGAAGTTATCGAACGAGGCCCAGGCCTGCCGCGGCGTAGATCATGGGTGCGTGCGGGCAACATGGAGAACCGGAGCAACGGCCGCGATCTGCTAGCCGGGCTCTCGATCGCCGACCTGCCGACGAAGAAGCGGGAGCGGATTGCATGATGGAGTTCGGACCGTGATCCGATGCCGCGAGATAGGACCGGCCGATCTTGTTGCCATCGCCGATCTTCTGACGCGTGGCTTTGCCCGCCGTTCGCGCGACTACTGGATGGACGGGCTCCGGCGCGCTTCCGTGCGCGAGGTACCCGATGGTTTCCCCCGCTTCGGGTACATGCTCGACCATGAAGGGATGCCCGTCGGCGTTCTGCTGCTGATCTACACTGAGCGGGACGATGACGGCGGAACCTCGATCCGCTGCAACCTCTCCAGCTGGTATGTGGAACCTGCCTTCCGCAACTACGCGCCGATGCTGACCAGCGTCGCGCAGCGCCACAAGCGCGTCACCTACGTCAACATCAGTCCGGCCTTCTCGACCTGGCGGACCATTGAGGCCCAGGGATTCCGTCCCTATTGCGGCGGCTTGTTCTTCTCCTTTCCGGCGCTGTCGCGTCCGAAGAGCATGCGCGTCGAAGTCGTTCAGAAGGGCGCACATGCGGTCGACGGATTGTCCGACGCCGACGTCGCGCTGCTTGCGCGGCACGCCTCGTACGGCTGCCTAAGCCTGGTGTGCCGCGCGGGCGACGGCCGCGGCTACCCCTTCGTCCTGCAGCCGATGCGCAAACGCGGGATCCCCCTGCCAGCGATGCGGCTGATCTATTGCCCCGATGTGGCCGACTATGTCGCCTGCGCCGGCGCCATCGGCCGCTTCCTGCTCCGGCGCGGCCGGATCCTGGTCGCCCTCGACGCCAACGGCCGCATGAAGGATCTGGTCGGCTTCTACAGGGGAGAGCGCGGCCGCAAATACTTCAAGGGTCCGCGGTGCCCCCGGCTTGCCGATCTGTCGGATACCGAGCTGGTGATCTATGGACCGTAACTCTGCTGCCAATGGAGAGCCGTCATGATTCCCAACAGCAAGTCCGTCAGCCATTCGCAGACATGGACATTCTACCAAGGCCAGTGGCACGAGGGCAATGTGCCGATCATGGGGCCACGCACCCATGGGCTTTGGCTCGGCTCGACCGTGTTCGATGGCGCACGCGCCTTCGAAGGCGTTACGCCCGATCTCGACCGCCATTGCGCCCGCGTCAATCAATCCGCGCTCAACTTCGGGCTCAAGCCGATCGTCGATCTCGACACGTGGATGGGTCTGGCGCGCGAAGGCATCAAGCGCTTCCCGCCCAATGCCGAACTCTACGTCCGCCCGATGTATTGGCCGCAGAATGGCGTGGGCGGCGGCGTGCTGTTCGATCCGGAAACGATGGACTGGTGTCTTTGCATCTACGAAGCGCCGCTACCAAAGCCGGTCGGCAACGCGATCACGCTGTCGCCGTTCCGCAGACCGACCGCCGAATGCGCGCCGGTCGATGCCAAGGCCGCCTGTCTCTACCCGAACTGTTCGCGCGCGCTGATCGAGGCCGCCTCGCGCGGCTTCCAGAACTGCCTGATGCTGGACATGCTGGGCAACGTCGCGGAGTTCGGCAATGCCAACGTGTTCATGGCGAAAGACGGTGTAGTGTACACGCCGGCGGCGAACGGCACCTTCCTGAACGGCATCACCCGGCAGCGGGTGGTCGAACTCCTGCGCGGTTCGGGCGTCACCGTGGTGGAGGCCACGCTGCGCTATGCCGATTTCCTTGCCGCGGACGAGATCTTCTCGTCCGGCAATTTTGCCAAGGTTGCGCCCGTAATTCGGATTGACGACCGGCAGCTTACGCCCGGGCCGTTCTATACGCGTGCACGGAAACTGTACTGGGAATTTGCGCACGCGGTAAAGCTTGCGGCGTGATGATGACCTTTCAACCGAGATCAAGTCGCATGGCTTTTCGAGTTGCCGATCTACTCGTCGATTCTCTGATCGCGCACGGCGTCGACCGGGCATTTAGCGTACCCGGCGAAAGCTTTCTTGCGCTCCTTGACGCTCTGTACGAACGCGACGAGATCGATCTCGTGACTTGCCGCCACGAGGGAAGCGCCAGTCTTGCCGCAGTTGCCGACGCCAAGCTTACCGGCCGGGCCGGCGTGGTGATGGTAAGCCGCGGGCCGGGCGCATCCAACGCGGTGCTTGGTCTGCATGTAGCTTCCCAGGAGGCCATACCCCTCGTATTGCTCGTTGGTCAGGTCGGTACGTCTGAGCTGAATCGCGACGCAGTGCAGGAGATCGACACCGGGCGGGCGTTCGGTGGCCTTATCAAGTGGTCCACCAGAATCGATTCGGCGGCCCAGGTGCCCGAGATGCTGGCGCGCGCATTTTCCGTGGCGCTTGGCGGCACGCCCGGGCCGGTGGTGATCGAGCTTCCTGAAGACGTTCTCGAGATGGAGGCGGGTCCGCTCTCCGCCAGGGTTCACGGCGTCGCGCGAGCCGAGCCCAGTCGAGCCGCCGTGGAGCAGGCGACCGTCCTGCTTGGCAAGGCGGAGCGACCGATCCTGCTGGTCGGAGGAGAGTGTCGAACGGCGGAATTTCGTAAGGACTTGTTCGCGCTGAGCGAGCGCTGGAATGTACCGGTCGCGGCCACCAACAAGATGCAGGATCTGTTTCCGAACGATCACCGGCTCTGGATTGGACAGCTTGGCTTCTTCACGTCGCCAGCGCACGTTGCGCTCTTTGAGCAAGCGGATCTGATCGTTGCGATCGGAACACGGCTCGGCGACCTGTCTTCCATGGGCTTTCGGTTTCCGCGACAATCGCCGCCGTCTCAGCCTCTGGTTCACGTCTATCCCGATCCGAATGCGATCGGGACCCACTTCCATACGGATCTTCCAATCGTCGCGTCGGCGCATCCGTTCTTGAAATCCTGGCTCGACGTACCGGTCGTGTCGCGCGAGCGCGGTGGGTGGATTGAAGCCGTGGCGAAAACGCGAGAGGCGGTGCACGCATGGCCCGAGCCGGGCATCCCCAGCGCCGATGTCTTCGGGCATGCTGTTGCGGCCATCGCCAAACGCTTCCCGGCAGATGGTATCGTGACGACCGACTCCGGCAACTTCGCCGCTTGGGTACACCGCATATTCCGCTTCCAGCCGTCGGCCCGCCTGCTTGGCTCCGCCTGCGGCGCGATGGGCAGTGGTGTTCCTTCTGCATTGAGCGCGAGCCTTCGTTATCCGAACAATCAGGTGATCGCGTTCTGCGGAGACGGCGGCTTCCTGATGACCGGGAATGAGCTGGCAACAGCCGTTGCCCGCCGGCTCAATATCAAGATTGTGATCTCCAACAACCAATCGTACGGCACCATCCGCTCGTATCAGGAGAAAGCGTTTCCGCAGCGTCCTTGCGGTACGGACCTGTCCAACCCCGACTTTGCGGCCCTTGCCCGCGCATTCGGCGCGCAGGGCTACACGATCACGAACGCGGCGCAGGCAGCCGAGGTCGTCGCGGAAGCAATGTCGGCCAAGGGCCCCGTAGTGCTCGAAGTTCGATCTGATGTGCGCCAAACACTCGATCGATCCCTCGCCGCTGCGCGCGCTGATGCATCGGAGCGCCGGTAGGCTGTTTATCGGCGGTCCTCAGGCCGCGAGCGGCTAATGATGCTGATCGTTCCCCGCTAGGTGTACCTCTGAAGGGTTACCTACGGATATCAGCTGCGTAGTGAAAACAGGATTCGCGAGAGGGAATTCGTACCGTTCCATCTGTTCACGTAATGAGGGCTCCGCGGCTTAGTCCGAAGGGGTAGGTGTGGTTCCTTCATGCAGGGAATAGGATGCATGGGCGAAGTGCATAAAACTGCTGACGGATTAGAAAGGATATCACCATGGGACAGGTGATTGCAGTTGGGGCGCGGAACGCAAAGGCTGCGCTGCGCAAGCTGCTTGTGCGGGCGGCGCTGGCCCCGCTGCTCATGATCGTTCAACCGTCCGACGTGGATGCACAGACGCAACCTGCTGCTCGGCAATTGCGACGTGAGGCACCGCCGCAGAAGCCGCAAGTGACGATGAACGCCTGGACGGTTGGCCTCGCCGGAGGTCTTCTCGAGGGCGCGCCCATTCGCCTGGCGGCCGAAGTCGCCCGCGTCGTGGATGATGGTGACAAACTGCACGTTCTTCCGATCGTGACGCGCGGAGCCACGGAAAACGTGAACTCACTGCTTTATTTGCGCGGCATCGATGCCGCCATCATCAACTCCGACGTACTTGAGGAATACAAGAGCCAGGTGCCCGATATTCAGCAGCGGCTGGCCTATGTGCTGAACCTGTTTCCGTCCGAACTTCATATCTTCGTTCGTCCCGAGATTCAGAGCCTGAACGATCTCGTCGGCAAGAAGGTGAACTTCAATACCCAAGGCACCGCTGCGGCCTATTCGGGACCATTGATCTTCAGTCGTCTTGGCCTCGACGTGGAAAAGACCTTCATCCCGCATCAGATCGCGCTCGAGCAGATGCGCAAGGGCGAGATGGCCGCGGTCGTCTTCATTACCTCGAAGCCGGTGGATGCTTTCGTGCGCGGCCGTTGGGAGTCAGGTTTCAAGTTCCTGCCTGTCCCCTATGACCGCAAGTTCGAGGACTATTATCTTCCCGCTGCGCTCGATGCCGCAGAATACCCAAATCTGATCAAGCCGGGCGAACGCGTAACGACGATTGCGGTGCCGACCGCGCTCGTCGCCTTCAATTTTCCAGCCAAATCGAACCGCTACGAGCGGTTGGCGCGCTTCGTGGACCATCTGTTCTCCCGGATTGAAAAGTTGCAGCAGCCTGGCTTCGACCAGAAGTGGAAATCGATCAATCTCGCGGCTACCGTTCCTGGTCTTGCGCGCTTCCCTGCGGCGCAGGCATGGCTCGATCGTGGGCCGCGTGCTGCGCATGCATCGCAATGAGACGCGCGGCCGGTCTGTTCGTGGCTGGAATCACGCTCGCAAGCGGCACTGCTTTGGCGCAGGGGACACAAGATCATCCGACAGCGCAGGTTCACGATTGTTCCCCGGCGGAACGCGCAGCAGGCCTGGAGTGCCCCGAGAGGGCGCCGCGGACCGCCGCGCCTCGTCAGGCGAACCAGGGAAACAACTGGATCATTAGCGTGACGATCTCACCCGTCGATTATTCACCGGTCGCTACCGCCACAACATCGTCACGCGATGCTGCCGGCGAATCCGGCGTCAAGCTTTCGATCCGCTGCCGCGGCGGGCGGAGCGAACTGGTGGTCGCCGGGCCCGGCGTTCCCGGTCGCGGCAACGATTATGCGATTTCCTATCGCGTCAACGACGGTCAGGGGCTGCAGATCGCGGCAGCCGTGCCGATGTCCGGAGTCGGAGTCGCGTTCGGGGGCGACGTTGTTCGGTTGCTGCAGTCCCTTCCAGACAGCGGGAGCCTCAGTATTCACCTTACATCCCGGATGGGGACTGCTCTGGATGCAGTGTTCTCGCTAGGCGGGTTGGAGGCGGTGCGTGCGAAGATCGCCACAGTGTGCAGGTGGCCTCATCCAGCCACGAAACCCAACGGATGAGCAGTCCAATGACGTGTATCGATAGGAGAGGCATAATGAGCATGTTTCAGTATATTGCGCGGGTAATCACCATGGCAGCCGCAACGGTACTGTTCGCCGCGCCATTCGCTGCGGCAGAGCAAGGCGGACGGTACTGGGTGCCGACAACGACGGAGCCCGCTACGCACCATCAGCGCTTTGCGGCAAAGGCCACCACACATAGCAAAGCAACCAAACAAAAGAAGGCACGATCCTCCCTTGCCGCGCGATCCCCTCTCGCCGCCAACGCTCGGCTTGCCGACTCCAAAGCGCACCGTTTGATTTTGCAGGTGAACACGAACGACCCCGCCGCCATGAATCTCGCGCTCAACAACGCCACGAACGTCGCGCAATACTACAAGGATGCCGGCGAGAAGGTGAAGATCGAGGTGGTCACGTTCGGGCCCGGCCTGCATATGCTGCGCGATGACACCTCGCCGGTAAAGGCCCGTATCGAGGAGATGGCGCTGAGCACGCCGGAGGTATCGTTCAAGGCCTGCGGCAATACTCAGGAACGAATGCACAAAGCCGAGAACAAGAGCATCCCGATTGTTCGTCAGGCAGAGGTGGTGAAGTCAGGCGTCGTGCGCGTGATGGAACTGCAGGAGAAGGGCTGGTCCTATGTAAAACCCTAACCCGAAAGGGGTGGGGGTCCGCCATGCGAATCATAGGATTTGCGTGGCGGCGGAGCGCATAATAGCGCGACCTGAACAGGTCGCATCGCCAAGCGACGGGTGATTGCAGATGGGCCGCACGGTTATTCTCAGTGACGGATCAAATACCGTCTCCGATATCGCTAGCGCGTCGCGCAACAATTCGGACACGACGCCGTTTGCGCAGAAGACAATGCAAAGGACAGGGAGGCAGCTGCCTGCGCCCGGACGATCCGCGCCGCTGTGGATGGCCGCCGCCATGCTCGCAATCACTTGGGCGTCGGAAACGCAGGCTTGCTCCGATCGAGAGCAACCGTTGGCGGATGCGCAGCACGTGACGGTTGCCCGCAATCTCGATTCTGTTGGAACGGAAGGTGATGGCGATTCAGTTGCCTTGTCAGTTGCCTTGCCGCCGAGCCGAGCCGGCAACGACAGATCGGTGCAGGTTGTCCAAGCGACGATCGGCGACACAAGGCAGTCTCCGGAACAGGAACTTCACTGGGCGGAGTCCCTGTCGCGCGAACTCACCAATGCAAGGCGCGATATCGAGTTGCTGCAACGTCTCGAGCAGGGGCGCGATCGGGCCGAGTGGCTGGAGCAGAGTCTTGCGGCAGCGCGAAGGGACGTCGAAACCCAGAGCGCGCTAGCGGCCAAAGCGGTCGAAGAAACCGCGCGCATGAGGCAGGCTGCGCCAGGCGGTGCGGCGGAGTTGCAGAACTCCCTGCAACAGGCGCGCGAGCTGGCGGAGCGGCTGGAGCAGGACCTCGCGGCGGCGCGACGCGATGTCGGGACCCAGACCGCACTGGCTGCAAAGGCAGGCGAGGAAGCGTCCCGGTCGAAACAGGCGGGGGAGAGCATCGCTGCGGAGCTGCAGAAGTCCCTGCAACAGGAACGCGAGCGGTCCGCACGGCTGGAGCAGGATCTGGCGACGGTGCGGCATGAGGTCGAGACTCAGACCGCGCTGGCGACGAAAGCGGGTGAGGAAACTTCCCGGCTGAAAGCAGCGGAGGAGAGCGGCGCGGCGGAGCTGCAGAAGTCCCTGCACCAGGAGCGCGAGCGGTCCGCCCGGCTGGAGCGGGACCTTGCGGCATCGCGGGGTGATGTTGAGACCCAGGCCGCGCTGGCGGCAAAGGCTAGCGAGGAGGTTTTGCGGCGGAAGCAGGCGGCGGAAGCGGGAGCTGCCGAACTGAAGCAGTCGCGCGCAAGGGCCGACGCGCTGGCACAAGACCTCTCCCTGACGCGGAGCGCGATCTATGCATACGAGGCGCAGGCCCGCAAAGCTGGAGACGAAGCGGCGGAACTCAGGCAAGCAGCTGCAAACGGCGCGCCGTCGACCGGCAAGGCCGCTCCGGACGAGCGCGAGCGGTTCTCACGTCTGGAGCAGGATCTGGCGGTGGCCCGACGTGACGTCGAGGCCCAGGCGGCGCTGGCGGCGAAAGCGGGTGAGGAAGCGTTCCGGCTGAAACAGGAAAGGGAGAGCGGCGCGGCGGAGCTGCAGAAGGCCCGGCAACAGGAGCGAGAGCGATCCACGCGGCTGGAGCAGGAGCTTGCAGCGGCGCGGCGTGATGTCGAGACCCAGACCGCGCTGGCGACGAAGGCAAGCGAGGAAACTTCCCGGCTGAAACAGGAAAGGGAGAGCGGCGCGGCGGAACTGCAGAAGGCCCGGCAACAGGAGCGTGAGCGATCCACGCGGCTGGAGCAGGAGCTTGTAGCGGCGCGGCGCGAGGTCGAGACCCAGACCGCACTGGCGACGAAGGCGGGTGAGGAAACTTCCCGGCTGAAAGCGGCTGGGGAGAGCGGTGCGGCGGAGCTGCAGAAGTCCCGGCAACAGGAGCGTGAGCGATCCGTGCGGCTGGAGCAGGAACTTGCAGCGGCGCGGCGCGAGGTCGAAGCCCAGACCGCGCTGGCGGCGAAAGCAGGCGCGGAAGCTTCCCGGCTGAAAGCCGCGGCCGAGAGCGGTGTGGCGGAGCTGCAAAAGGCCCTGCAACAGGAGCGCGAGCGGTCCGCGCGGCTGGAGCAGGATATCGCGGCAGCGCGCCGCGATATCGAGACCCAGACCGCGCTGGCGGCAAAGGCAGGCGAGGAGGCTTCGCGGCGGAAGCAGGGGACGGTAGCCAGTGCCGCGGAGTCGAGGCGATCGATGCAAAAAGAGCACGAAACGGCCGATTTGCCAGCAGACCTCTCGATGACGCGGAGCGCGATCTATGCGTACAGGGCGCAGGCCCGCAAAGCTGGAGACGAAGCGGCGGAAGTCAGAGAGGCGGCTGCAAACGGCGCGTCGTTGCATCGCAAATCGGCACAGGAGCGCGAGCTGCCCGCGTGGCTGCAGCAGGATCTTGTGGCGGCGCGTGCCGAGCGGGCACCAGCGGCGCCCGCGCGTGGCGATGCTCAGCTCGATCCCGAACAAGCCGCGGTGGCGACAGGGTTGGTTGCGCGCGCGGCCGCGCTGCTCCGGCAGGGCGATATAGGCGCGGCGCGGCTTGTACTCGAGCGCGCCGTCGAGATGGGCAGCGCCCAGGCGAGCTTCGCGCTGGCAGAAACCTACGACCCATTGATCCTTGCGAAATGGAAAACTCAGGGCACGCGCGGCGATGCGAGCAAGGCGCAGGGCCTCTATGCAACGGCCGACGCCGCAGGAATCCAGGAGGCGAAAGCGCGGCTGGAGGCGCTGCGTCGCTAGCGCATACGCCAATCGACCGGCGCCAGCCGCGCAACCGTCTCCCCGGCCGGCATCTCCCGGCACGCACTTGGTTCAAAAGCGGGCAGCGCCTTACGGGCAATTGTTGCCCGCAAGGCTCATCGATGGTGTCTGTCTACCGCTCTCGCAGCGACTCCTGCTTGTATCGCGCTAGTGGCGACAGAAGGTAGCTGATGATCCTGCGCGTGCCAGTCTTGATTTCGACCGTCACCGCCATTCCGGGGCCGAGCTTGACGAGCTTGTCCTCCACCTGCATCTCCGGACGGTCGAGCGAAATGCGCGCGGCATATTCCAGTTCCTGACCTTTCGGCTCACTGCTGCTCTGCGCTGTACCCGATCCCCGGTCACTCGAACCGCTCTGCGGCCTGTCGCGCGTGATGGCATCCGACGACACGCTGATCACGTCGCCATGAAGGAGCCCATAACGCGTGAAGTTGAAGGTGTCGACCTTGATCTCGGCCTTCAGTCCTGGATGAACAAAGCCAATGTCGCGATTGGAGAGCATGGCCTCGATCTCAAGCTGGCTGTCGCTCGGAACCACCACAGCCAGCGCCTGCGCCGGGGTCACCACGCCTCCCACCGTATGAACGGCAAGTTGCTGCACGATACCGTCGACCGGTGCGGTCAGGCGCTGTAGTTTCGTACGTCGATCCGCCTTGACCACCTCCTGCGCGGCGTTCGCAGCCTTCTGCTCGGCCTTCGCGAGTGCGTCATAGGTCGTGCGACGATACTCCGCTGCGGTCCTTTCCCTGGTTTCCTTCAGGAGCGCGGTGGCCGCGTCGGTTTCGAGCAGTCGACTTTGCTGCAAGACGAGGTCCTGCTGAAGGCCGACCAGGTCCTGGTACTCCGAAAGGTAGATGACCTTCGAGGCCAATGCCTTCTCGACGAGGCCTTTGCGGATGTCGACGCGTTCCTGCAGCACGGGTATCGTCGCCTGCAGCTTCGCTGCGCTCGCCGACGTGGTCGCCCGTTCCGCTTCCTTCTGACCCAGCTGGCGCTCGATCTCCGCGAGCTTCGCGTTCTGTTCGGCGCGCTGGCTGATCAGGAACTGGCGATGCATTTCGACCTCGGCAGCGCTTGCGTTCTGCGGCGGCCGGAAGGCGGCGAGAGGATCCGCCGCCAGCGCCGCGCGCAGCCGCGCGACTTCGAGCTCGGCCGCAAGGAGATCGCTCTTTTGGCGCTCCTGGTCGGCTTCCGTCATCGTCGGGTCGAGCTCGATCAGGACGTCGCCGGCCTTGACGCGCTGTCCGTCGCGCACCTGGATGGCGCGGACAACGCCCGTTTCGAACGGCTGGATCAGCTTTGTGCGCCCACCCGGCACGATCTTGCCTGTCGCGGTGGCGACGATATCGACGCTGCCGAGCGACGCCCAAGCCAGCGCGACGCAGAAGAGTGCGATGATACTCGCCCCGATCGCACGCCCGATCGGCGAGGGGGGCGATTCGGTGATTTCGAGAGCCGCCGGCAGGAACGCAATTTCGTTCTCGCGCCGGCGAACTTCGGCTCTCGGAAATGCAACGACGTTTCGGTTAGCGGACGTCATGGATACCAGCCTGCAAATAATGAAGGTTCGCGTAACGACCGTTGGTGCGGATCAGCTCATCATGGCTGCCGTCCTCAACAATCCGACCATGCTCGATCGTGATGATCCGGTTCGCATTGCGCACGGTAGAGAGCCGGTGCGCGATGACGAAGACGGTCCGTCCGGCAGAGATTTGTTTCATGTTCTGCTGGATGGCGCGCTCGCTTTCGTAGTCCAGCGCACTTGTCGCCTCGTCGAAAATGAGGATGCGCGGATCGGTGATAAGTGCGCGCGCGATCGCGATGCGCTGGCGCTGCCCGCCGGACAGACTGCTGCCGCGTTCGCCCACCACGGTGTCGTAGCCCTCGGGCAGCTCAAGGATGAAGTCGTGAGCGCCGGCGAGCGATGCCGCCTCGATGACCCGATCCATCGGCATGGACGGATCGGCGAGCGCGATGTTCTCGCGAACCGAGCGGTTGAAGAGCACGTTCTCCTGCAGCACGACGCCTATCTGTCGTCGCAGCCAGCTCAGATCGACCATCGCGAGATCGACGCCGTCGACCAGCACGCGTCCGCTCTCCGGCACATAGAGGCGCTGGATCAGCTTGGTGATGGTGCTCTTGCCCGAGCCCGAGGAGCCCACGATGCCGACGACCTGGCCGGGTTCGACGCTGAAGGAGACGTTGTGCAGCACCTCGGGGCCGTCGATGCGGTAGCGGAAGGTCGCGTGCTCGAATGTGACCTTGCCCCGAATCGCCGGCAGCGCGGCGCGGCCGGGATTGAAGCTCGGCTCAGGTATGGTGTTGAGGATGTCGCCGAGGCGATCGATCGACAGCCGGGCCTGATGGAAATCCTGCCAGATCTGTGCGAGCCGCAGCACCGGCGTGCTGACGCGCGCGGCCAGCATGTTGAACGCGACGAGCTCGCCGACCGTCAGCTCCCCGCCGATCACCAGCCTGGCGCCGAAGTAAAGGATTGCGGCGATGACCAGCTTGTTGATCATCTGGACTGCCTGGCTCGCCGTATTGTTCAGGCTGAGCACGCGGAAGCTTGCGGCCACATAGCCGGCGAGTTGCTCCTCCCAGCGGCGTTGCATCTGCGGTTCGACGGCCATGGCCTTCAGGGTTTCGACGCCCGTCACGCTCTCGACCAGGAAGGCCTGATTCTCGGAACCTCGATTGAACTTCTCATCGAGGCGCCGGCGAAACAGCGGCGCAACGCCCGCGGAGATCCCGATGTAGAACGGGAAGGACGCCAGGACGATCAGCGTCAACGTCGTCGAGTAGTAGAACATTACCGCAAGGAAAACGACCGTGAACAGCAGATCGATGACCAGCGTAAGCGCCGAGCTCGTCAGGAACTGGCGGATATTCTCGAGCTCGCGGACACGTGCCACCGAATCGCCGACGCGGCGGGTCTGGAAATAGGCGATCGGCAGCGCCATCAGGTGACGAAACAGCCGGGCGCCGAGCTCAACGTCGATACGGTTTGTCGTGTGCGCGAACAGATAGACGCGCAGCGTTTCGAGAATGGCCTCGAAGACGGTGAGGGCGACCAGGCCAATGATCAGCACGTCGAGCGTGCTCATGCTTCGATGCACGAGCACCTTGTCGATGACCACCTGGAAGAACAGCGGTGAGACGACGGCAAAGATCTGAATGAAGAACGAGGCGACCAGCACCTCGCTGAGCAGGCTGCGATACTTGTGGACTGCGCCGACAAACCAGCCGATGTCGAAGCGTCGGGAGAGGTCCGTCAGGCTCGCGCGCCGGGCCATCAGGATGATCTCGCCGTCCCAGATGGCCTCCAGTTCGGCCTGCGTCATGGTTTCGGGTCGGGGCGACAACGGGCGTTGAACGAGGAGATTGTCGTCGATCACTTTGCCGAGGATCAGAAATCCGCCGTCGCGCAGCACGGCGATTCCCGGCAGCGGGGTAACCGCAAGCCGACTCCAGCTCGTCCTCTGTACCCGTGCCTTGAGCCCGAAATCCTTGGCACAACGCAGGATTTCGGTAACACCTACGCGCGCCGCGCCTACCCGATGGCGGATTTGACCCGGGTCGGCCGCGATACCATGGCTACGCAGCAATATCGTCAGCGCAATGAGCGCCGATTCATCGGCATTGTCGGATTCGGTACTCGCCACCGCGAGTTCGGTGTTTACCGGCGGGGAAGCAATATCGCCTCGAGCGGCGAAACGTCCGCGCATCAAGGAATCGCGGGCTTTCATCAAGGCATCGCCAGGACGCATCAAAGGCCCGAGGGCACGCACCAGGACGTCCCCTGCACGGCGTGCAAGGTCAACGCCGCGGGTGCTGATGCCGGCGAGTGCATGAAGGACCCGATTAGCGACGGTCTGAGGTCCGGGCAGGATCAAACGACCGTCCCAGATTTCTTCGAATTCCGCGCGCGTCATCACCCGGGGATTTGACCAGGTCGGATGCAGCACAAGCGCACCCCTGTCGTCGACCTTTCCGAGAAGCAAAAATCCGCCGTCATGCAGCGATGCGATTCCAGGCAGCTGGATGCCCGCAAGTCGCTTCCAATGCGTCGTCCGCGAACCGAGATTGACGCCAAACTCGCGTGCACAGCGCAGCATTGCGCCGATGCCGAATGCGTTGCTTCCGCATCGATCGCGGAGCTGGTCGGGCGCAGCGTCTACGCCATGAATCCGCAGGAACAGAGCCAAGGCTCGAAACCCCAGATCTGCGGCGTGGGCATTTCCATTCTGGATCGCCATGTTGTTCTACTCAATCCTTCGCGGCTACCGACCGCTTCCGATGTTCCTTCTCATGCATTCCCAAATTTCGATGGTGGCGCACCCGGGCGACGAGCGCCCGGGTGCGGAAGCCGATCAGGCAGGTGGTCTGGTGAGGAACGAAACCTGACCCAAAGTGGTGCCATTCGATGTAGCCGCCACAATCTGACCGGGATCGACCCGGCCGGTGTTGGCGGCCATATACTGGTTCAGCAGCGCAAAGCCCTGGTTTGCCAGGGATCCTGCGGGAGTGCTGGTCGCAGGCGATAGATCGGTCACGTTGATCATCTGCGGCGCAGAGGTCGCAACTCCGCCGGCGGCAAAGTCGCCGATGCGGCTAAGCAACGCCGAACCCGGGCTCGTCGAAGACGCTGCGGTCGTGGTGGTCGCAGGTGCTGTGGCCGTGGCAATCCCCGGAGGAGCATTCGTCACGGAGATCGGCTGCGGTGCCGTCACCGTGCTGACGACTGGGGTAGAGGTCGAAGGCGCCATTACCGTGGGGGTCTGCGGCGTCGTGGTGGTCCAAGACGGCGCATCCGACAGGGTCATCCTCTGCGTCGCGGATGTCGTAACGGCGCCGGTGACCGGATCCTTGGCGGTTGCCGTCAACGTGATTGTGTCGACCGGATCACGCGAGCCTCGGTAGTAGTTGTGCAGCGTCAGTCCGCTGTCAACCTGTGCCTTCGTCAAGGTGATGTTTCTGCCACTGAACGTGTGACCGAGGCCGTCGGTGATCGTCTCGTACGACGCCAATCCCCTGATGTTCACGGTCACACTGTCGTTGGGATCGGTCGTTGACACCTTCACGCCCAGGTCGACCGTACCGCCCCTGCCGGCCACCGTGAGGGTGTGATCCGCGACGGCGAGGACCGGCGCGACCGAGGATGGAGACGTCGGTGATGTCGGGTTCGTCGGCGAGGTCGGGTTCGTCGGTGAGATCGGATCGACATCGATCTGGAGACCGGTGAAGGTCTTCAACGCGCCCGAAAGGTTCGCCGCCAGGCCGGATGCATCCTTGATGCTCGCGCCGGTCAAATCGACGCCGGTGATGGCAAGCGCCGAGGTATCGCGGTCGGTCGCCGCGACAGTCGTTTTGAAGGTGAGCGTGCTCGTGCCCGTCCCACCCACATAGGTGGCCTTGCCGCCATCATTGAGCGACAGCGTAGGCGTACCGGTGACGGTCACGGCCTCGCTGAAGCCGAGCGTCAAGGTGATGGTATCGCCGACATGCTCGATTCCCGTCCCCGGTGAAGCGGACGCCTGCGTCACTGTCGGCGCGAGGTTTACCGGGTTGGTGGGGTTGGTGGGCGTGGTCGGCGTCGTCGGCGTCGTCGGTACGGTGGGGACCGGCGCCGAGCCGGTCGTGATGTGCAAATTGCTGTAATCCACCGTCATCGTTTCCGCGGCCGGCGAACGGTAGATGCCTTCCTTCCAATAGTACGATTGCCCGCTCCCGTATCCAATCGAGCCGTTATAATCGACGATCTGGACGCCATCTCTCCAAACATTGAGATAGCCATTTCCGTTGTTGTCGAAGTTGACCTGAATGTTCATGTCATAGGAGTGACCCCGCTGAATGGGGTTTGGATCCGTATAGACCGCCTTTGACGTTGTGCCCGACTGGCCCGGCTCCTGATAGCGCACCGTGATCCGCATACGCTCGCCGACCATCTCGACAGCGAAGGGAACCGGACCGTCCGCGGGATGCTGGTGAAACTGGCCGAGGAGCAACCACGATGCCGTATTCGCCGCGCCCGGTTGTACCGTAAGCTGGTAATCCACGTTGATCTGGGTGCCCTGTGCATACTCCGGCACCATCCTGATCTCGGAACGCTCCGCACCCCTGTTTTGGGTAAGGTCGTTCCAACTCGAAGTGCTCCAATTATCCCCGGAGCGGAGCGAGAATCGCAGCGTGTGGGAATCGGGCGATGTCAGGCTCCATGACTCGTTCGCGTTCTGGACGCCCGCTCTCATCCCATCGACCGTTACGCTGGAACCAGAGGCACCCGAGAACGAGTTGATGTTCGGCACGATCGTCGCGCTGAGGGCCGCCGACGCCGGACTTGTGCCGGTTGCATCCGCACTCGTCGCGGTGAAGCTGTGAACGCCATCCGACAATGGCCTGGTTGCAAAGGACCACGCGCCGCTGCTGTTCGCCGTGGTGGTGCCGAGAAGCGTCGTGCCGTCGAATACGCGTATCGTGCTGTTTGCTCCAGCCGTCCCAGCCACCGTTAGCTCATTGTCGCTGGTGATTCTATCACCCGCAGTGAGGGTATCGGGAGAGATCGACTTGATTACAGGTGCGGAAGCCATTCCGTTATCCTTTTGACGTTGAAGAGGGGTATTCCACTGCCGTGCATCACGAAGGCACACGACATACCGCTGCTCGCAGCGCCTGGCACCGCGAGCACATTTCAAAGCATTGCAGCCTCGAACCGCGAGGGTATTTCACTGCCGTGCATCACGATGGTGCACGACATACCGCTGCTCGCAGCGCCTAGCACCGCGAGCACTTTCAAAGCATTGCGCCTCGAACCGCGAGGATATTTCAAAGCAGTGGGATTTCGCCCCCCCGACTGCTGGTTGGCTGGTTAATAAGCAAAAATGGCGAAAAAACTTTCAAAGTATGATTTATACCCATGTATGTCGGCCTAATACGTCCCCATATCGGGTCGATTCAAGGCACTCCCACGATTCTTCCTTCAGATTGCCTCGTCGTCAGCGTTGCGGGAGGTCGAAAGCGACGGCGCTTCAGATGTGCGAACAGCATCTCGATTCTTCTCCCGTTCGCGACGTCACATCGGCATAGATTCTGGCGATATCGCGCGCGATTTCTCGTGCGGTTTCGCGGGTCGAACGCGGGCTTGGCATCTTCTGAGAGCAACGGAGAATTTCGCGGGCGTCGCAGTTGGGTTTGCTGCGCGACAAGCAGTGTTGTCGCATCATTCCCGAGAGTGTCGGTCGAGGTCAGCTCCTTGCCGGCTGGGCAGATGTAAGTGTCGGGCCGTTGAGCGTAGGCGAAGTCTTCGCGCGAGCCCCGTCGGCAGGGGGCCAATCTATCGAACACCGGAATGTGCGGCTCGATCGCCAGCTCGCTTACCAACCAACCCAGCATCTCGGCTGACCCGCAGGCGCCGTCGGCCGCAAGGCGTTCGGAAGAGAGCTCAAGGCGTTCTCCGGCGGGCTCTATTCCTGGAGAAGGTCGAGTGTCCGGTACCGCGCCCTCGAGGCCGAGCCGCAGCAATTACGGCTGTGGTTGGTTGCGGCCCGCTCTGCTTGCATTCCATAACAACGGCAACTTGAAATTATAGCGCCACCGTACTCACAATTGGGTACCCACTCAGCCCCAGGTAACAATCCTTCTGCTTACACTTGCCTGGCAGGCTCCAAGGCTATTGTAGCGGGATGAAAATTGCAGTGTTCGGACTTGGTTATGTTGGCATGACGGCGGCCGCCTGCCTCTCGAGGGATGGCCACGAAGTCATTGGTGTTGACGTCAGCGATGAAAAAGTGGCGATCGTCAATGCCGGTAAGTCGCCGATCACGGAGCCCGGTCTCGATGAGCTTGTGGCTCGTGCGATCAGGAAAGGTTTGCTGCTCGCGACGAAGGATGCGAGCCCGCATCTCGACAGTTGCGACATGGCCATAGTCTGTGTGGGAACGCCCAGTGCGCCGGACGGGTCTCACAATATGAGCTTTATTGTCGAGGTTTCCCATCAGCTCGCGGAGCTGGTCGGGCCCGCTCGAACGACGACGTTGACGGTCGTATTTCGCTCGACGATGCGACCCGGCACGATCGAGGAGCTGGTGCTCCCGATCTTCGAGGAAGCGTTGAAAGACAGGATGGATCTGGTCGAGCTGGTCTACAATCCCGAGTTTCTGCGTGAATCGGTAGCGATCCAGGACTTCGTCAATCCGCCGAAGATCGTGATTGGGACGAAGGACGGGGGAAGGTGCTCAGCTCTTGACGAGTTGAACGCAAAAATCAAGGCGCCCGTCTTCTATACGACTTATCGCGCGGCAGAGATGACGAAATTCGTCGACAACACGTTTCACGCATTAAAGGTTGCGTTTGCCAACGAAGTTGGTCGCGTTTGCGATAAGCTCAATATCAGCGCAGCCACCGTCCACAACATCTTCGTCGCCGACACGAAGCTCAACATCTCGCCATATTATTTGAGGCCGGGTGGCGCATTCGGCGGCTCATGCCTGCCGAAGGATGTTCGCGCACTCCAATACATCGCAAGCGATGTTGGGGCGCATACGCACCTTGTGGATTCGCTTTTGAGGTCGAATGACGCGCACAAGAATTTTCTGTTTGAGAGCTGCGTGAAAACAGTCCGGGCCGGCGGACAGGTGCTCATGCTGGGGCTCGCCTTCAAGGACAACAGCGACGATCTTCGCGAGAGTCCCAATATCGACCTGGCGCGCAAATTCCTTCAGTCGCATATCGGCTTGTCGATCTACGATCCTCACGTCGAGCCGTCCAAATTGTTGGGCCAGAATCTCGGCTATGCGTTCTCGAATTTGCCCGCACTCCGCAAACTGCTGGTCTCAAAGTCGGTCGCCGAGTCGGAGCTGTTCGACCTGGTCATCGACACCAGAGGATGGGCGAAGCAAATGGCGTTACGCACCAGGCGGGTCATCGATGTTAACACTCTTTCGTGACGGTCGCGGTGCAAGCCGCCCTGATCAAGCGGGTCTAGCGCACTCTCTTAAGTCGGCTGGCGTCAACCGCGAACTCCACAAACTGGCCGGTTCGAATGCCACTTCTGCGGATTTTGTCGACGCCGCGCCGGCCGCGCAACCCGGGATCGATGGTTCGGTCCGCCGCCGGGTGCTTATCATCGTCGAAAATCTGCCGGTGCCGTTCGACCGCCGGGTGTGGTCGGAGGCCAGCACATTGTCGCGGCATGGCTATGAAGTATCCATAATTTGTCCCAAGGGACCGGGCGCGACCGCCTCGTTTGAAGTTATCGACGGAATCGCCGTCTATCGTCACTGGTTGCCGAGAGAAGGACGCGGGGTCCTGGGCTATCTCGCCGAGTACAGCGCGGCATTGTTCTGGGAGTTCGTGCTGAGTTTGAAAGTTCTCACCACGCGCGGGTTTGATGTCGTCCACGCTTGCAATCCGCCGGATCTCATTTTCCTGGTGGGTGCATTTCACAAGTTTCTATTTGGAAAGTCTTTCATCTTCGATCAGCACGATATCAACCCGGAACTTTATGAAGCAAAATTCGGACAACGTGGCTTTCTCTGGCGGGTTATGGTTCTGCTTGAACGCATTACATTCGCATTGTCTGACGTATCAATAGCGACAAACCAGTCATATCGCACCATCGCCATCGAGCGAGGGCGAATGAACCCAGATCGCGTATTCGTGGTGCGCTCCGGTCCAAGCCTTTCGCGCGTTCGGTCGCTTCGGCCAGACCCGGTCTGGAAGAAAGGGCGGAAGTTCCTTGTCGCGTACGTAGGTGTCATTGGAAAACAAGAGGGAATCGATCTGCTGCTGGAAGCAATCACGCACATCCGCAGGAGACGAAACCGCGACGACGTCCAGTTCGTCATTGTCGGGAGCGGGCCGGAGCTGGAGGAAGTCAAGAAACTAGCAACGGCCCATAAGCTGGACGATCTGGTCACGTTCACCGGCCGTGTTGATGACGCAACCCTGTTCACAATACTCTCGACAGCAGACGTCTGCGTGAATCCGGACCGCCCCAACGCGATGAACGACAAATCAACGATGAACAAGATCATGGAGTACATGGCGCTGGGCAAGCCTATTGTCCAGTTTGACCTCACCGAAGGACGCGTCTCGGCCGGAGAGGCATCCTTATATGCGCGGAATACGGATACGGCGGACTTCGGCGACAAGGTATTGGAGCTTGTAGATGATCCGATGCGGCGTGACCGTATGGGCGCATTCGGCCAGAAGAGGATCCATGACGAGCTCGCCTGGGACCACGAGACGGCAAACCTCCTGGGAGCATATGAGAAAGCATTCAATCTAAGACGTTTAGCAGGCCGCCAGCGGCGCTACAGGTACATGTGAACCAGATTTATGCGTGGAAGAAGCAGCTTCAGGATCAAGCGGTTCGAGCGTTCGACGCGGGCGTCTCTCTTGCCGTTTGGTCACGTAAACTGGCTGAGCTGTGATGCAATTTCAGCCCGCTTTGGCAGTTGCGAAGGGGACTCGAATGGATGCACTTAGAGGGAGAAGCGTCAAACAGAGACCGGTTGACGCCCTCGATTTTCACAC
Organism: Bradyrhizobium sp. AUGA SZCCT0158; assembly: GCF_018130065.1. Classification (GTDB taxonomy): domain Bacteria; phylum Pseudomonadota; class Alphaproteobacteria; order Rhizobiales; family Xanthobacteraceae; genus Bradyrhizobium. The sequence continues at coordinate 204,610 of NZ_JAFCME010000009.1, forward strand.
AAAGATCGCAATCGAGTTCGATCAGAGTTATTCCTATGACTCCAACCGGTTGGAGCGTCTGAACATTTGGAAAGCGTATCTAGCCAAATACGCTTCTGGAGTCGATTTGGCTTACGATCTCGGCTGCGGCAGCGGCGCTATCACTTCCCTGCTCGCTCAATATGCTAAGCGTGTTATTGCCATCGACGGAGCAGAGGGCATGCTCGCTGTTGCGCGTAAGAATGCCGCTGCGCGTGGAGTCTCTGACCGGATCGAATTCCGGCAGAGCAGGTTACCTATACCGGGCCAGGTGACTTTGCCCCAGGCTGATATTGTGATTTCATCAAGCGCCATCGAGTATATGGACTCTGTGCCAGATGCGCTGGCCTTTGCGCGCGGTCTGCTCAAACACCAGGGCACGCTGATTTTTTCTATGTCTAATCGAGATTCCATTTCACGCAAACTCGTTCGTGGGGTGCATGGCATTACTGGTCGGCCGGAATATATCAAGTATCTCCAGCATTTCGTAACCCTCGCTGATTTGGAACAATATCTAGAAGTTGGTGGCTTTACGCCGGTTGAATTTTCTTATTTCGGTGGTGCAGATCGACTCAATCGCTTCTTAGCGTCTCTTCTTTCGCCGAGCCGTGCAAACAACATGATCCTCATCGCGGCATGCCCCTTGAAATAGCGGCAATTCCGAAGTCGGTAAACGCCTGGACGCCATCTTCTCCGACGCCGTAGACCCGGATGACGCCATCCTCGATCTCCATTTCGTTGGCGACGTTCCGCAGCCAGTCTTCGCCGAGGTCCTTTGCGACCTGAGTAATGGAGTGCACGCGCTTGCGATTGATGCGACCACCTTCCCCATTGAGCATCGCCATCATCCGCCGCGAGCCCGGGAACGGCCATGCCGTGAACAGATGGTCGATCCGCCGCATCAGCTCAACGTCGTTGTCATTGGCCGGCCGCGGCGGCCGATATATGCTCGATCGCGCCGCGCAGCAGTTGGCATTGCCGGCGGATCGATAGACTCTCATGATCGCGCTGAAGCATCCTCGGCGATCCGGCGCGCTCATCTTCCGGACCTCCTGGCTAAGAAATCTCGCTCGACCGTCAATTGTCCGATCTTGGCGTGGAGTTTCCCGACCTCCAATTGGTGAGCCGCCTCGCCATCCCGACCAACGCTTGTGGGAGAGCGCTCAATTCCGAATGCCTTTGCGGGTAACTCCTCGTGGGGTCAGCCGGAATGATCTGGCCCATGCCCGGGTAAGTTGTCGATGCACGTCCTTACTGTTTGGAAGAGCGTGCTTGTTACTGGTATGCTCGGCGCTGCTGACCATCTTAAGGGCATTGGCTGATTGGCGCCTCACATGAGTGCTACTTGGTACTTTCGACGTCTGCGAGCAATGGGTCCGGGTGAGATTTGCGCCCGGGTTAGAGATTGGGTCGCGCAGGAGTACTGGCGACATCGTTTCTATGCACGCGGTACTACGCCGCGGCCAAACACAGTAGCTGACAAGCTGCAGTTCCAGGGTACGCTCAATCGCTCGATAGCGCTGGGGGCGCCGGGGGCGTCGCGCGACGCTCTAATAATGTCCGCAGATGCACTCCTAGAAGGACGCTGGTCTACGTTTTCCGTCGAGCGGGAGGATGTAACACCAAACGTCGATTGGCATCTTGATCCGAAAAGCCAAGTGACACTTCCCCGGAAGGCATATGCGTTTGACATTCGAATACACGGGGAGGGAGTTGGCTTCGAAACGAAGTATGTGTGGGAGCTATCTCGGCATCACCACACTACTATGCTCGCGATGGCCTATTGGTTAACAGGTAGCATTCCTTACGCCGAGGCCGCTGCGAATCAGATTAGTTCGTGGCGAACGGCCAACCCGTTTCTCAACGGCGTACACTGGTCCAGCGGGATCGAGCTTGGTATGAGGCTGATAGCATTCGTTTGGACACGCAGACTACTTGCGGATTGGGAATATGCGAAGTGCAATTTTGAGAATGACAAAGCCTTCGTCGAATGTGTTTACCAGCATCAATGGTTACTGGTCCGCCGCTTGAGCTTGGGATCGTCAGCCAACAACCATTTAATCTATGAGGCGACTGGGCTTTATCTGGCGGCGTGCAGTATGCCTTGGTTTTCGGAAAGCGCGGTTTGGCGCACGAAGGCTCGGACTATCTTGCTGAGGGAGTTCCGGAGTCAGACCTTCGAGAGCGGCATCAATCGTGAGCTGGGCAGTGGCTACAACGCTTATGTGCTGGAAGCGCTAGTGCTTTGCTTAATTGAAGGGCGGTTGAGCGACGATCCTTGGCCGCCTGCCGCCTGGAATTTAGCGGCGGATATTCTTTTTCGACTAGCCGATTTTACGGATCATACAGGTCGTCCTCCTCGACAGGGCGACAGCGACGACGCGCAAGGTCTTTTGTTGGATGCTCCAGGTTTCAGCCAATGGATCGATCTGCTCCAACTCGGTGCGGCGTGGTTTGGGCGAGCTGCCTGGTGGCCGCGTCTGAACGAGCAGCCGTTGCGGTCGTGGTTGTGGGATGGCATTGTGAAACCGCCGGGAGGACTCACGCGCCAACTTCACCAGAGCAGAAATTCGCTCGCGCCTGATGCGGGACTCGTGATCTTGCGCTCTGAGAGCAACACTTCGAATGAGATTTACTGTGTCTTTGACACTGGGCCGCTCGGCTACCTCTCAATTGCTGCCCACGGTCATGCGGATGCCCTGGCGATTGAGCTGCGCTGCGGTGGTCAGCCTATCTTGGTCGATCCCGGTACATTTAGTTACAATGCCTCTAAGTTTTGGAGACAGTATTTCCGGTCGACTGCAGCGCACAATACGCTCGAGGTGTGCGGCGCAGATCAATCGGAGAGCGGTGGACCGTTCCTATGGACGAAGGCGGCTCAGGCGCTCCTACTTGAAGCGAGCGGTCTGGAGGAGATGCTGCCCGTTGCGACTGCTGAAGGAAAACATGATGGCTACCAGCGACGTTTCGGAATAACGCACAGCCGGCGTGTTGAGCTCAACCGTGGACGTCGCGAGTTGATTATTGATGATCAGATCTCCGGTTCTGGTGATGTGCCGCTTCGACTGATGTTTCACTTGCATCCGGCCATCGGATGCGTTCTCGCTGGCAACACAGTTCAGCTTTCCTGGTCTGGTGAGAATGGGGGAGAACAAGCCGAGATTCTTTTGCCGGAATTGATGAAATGGCGGGCAGTTTCTGAAACGAAGGACCCTTTACTCGGCTGGTATTCCCCATCCTACGATGTAGTCGTACCTACGATCACCCTTGTCGGAAGCGCCAGAGTTGGCGATTCTTGCAACCTTCGAACCACGATAAGATTTGGATTGTCGGCTATCGGTGACCGAGGGGGTCGATGACCGCTAAGTTAGGAATTTCTTATGTTTGGCCTAATCTTACTGCGTCACAATTCATGAGGCGCAGGACCTCGATTTGGATTGCGCAGCACGGATATCTACGTAGCCGCCTCATCAATACGCTCGAGAGGCGCCGCCGCATTGCAGCGATCGAACTCGGCATGTGACGCTCGGTTCTGATCGGGAGCGCCGCAGGGCTTTTGATTTTGGGAAACGCAATTCCTTTGACGAACGCGGGCCGACGAGGTCGTGAGGGGAATCGTCTCCCTTTCGGAGATCAGAAAACCGTGGGCGGCGATGCATAACGTGGCGGCATACCTTGGACGGCGCTGACCAAGGAAAAGAAAAAGGACGCCCAAGCGCAGAAGCATGCCAGGGATCAAGCGGTCGAAGTTTGGCAGCTATGAGCAGCCTTACACTCCGCCGTATCACCCGCCCATGGTCAGTAAGCGGACTCTATCGGATTCTCAGGCCTTTTTCCCCATAACGTAGACACATGGGAAAATGACTGAATGCATTCCAGTCAAGCTCAACCCAGTTGCAAGTCTTCCGTAAAGCCTCGAATAGTACTGACCAGAGACAGAGATAGGATTGCTGCCAAACGCCGCAGAACACAGGTCGAAGAGCTCTTGTTGCGTGAAACCTGCATGAGCGCCGGCTTCATTGCTCCACTCTCCTTTCAAGCGTTTCTTGAAATCGGCGAAATTCCATAGGATCTTGTCCTTTATCGAGGTTGGTGAGCCCATGTAGCCGATCAGCCGATGCTTGTTTGGGGTGCCGATTAGATAGGTTCCACCGGATCGCAGAACACGAGCCATCTCTGCGAGGGCCTTCTCGGGATGAGGAATATGCTCTAGCGCATGGAATGAGAAAACAAAATCAAAAGTACCATCGGGGAACTGGAGCTCCCTGGCGTCCATTTCGATTAGTCTTGCCGGCGCGGATCCAACACGATCGAACGAGAACTCACCTCCGATATCGATTCCCACTGTCCTGGACTTAAGTAATCGCGCAAGAAGACCTGCTTCACGCCCTGATCCGCAACCGACAACGAGTATGTCATCTATTGGCATACGGATTTCGTCTTTTATGACATCGACAAGAGCCACGCTCTTGTTAGCCTCCCGTGTACGGTAGACTGGATCTATATCGTGTTCCGCCATGGCGATTCCGGACATGCTGACAAACCCCTTTACGCGATCAGGCGTCGGCTATGGCCTCCAGCGGAACGTTTCGTGAAGCATCCCATTCGACGCGCCAGATTCCGGGAAGGCAAAAGGATCACCTGAATAATGCAATGCAACTCTAATCCGTAAATCGCCGGGCGGCTAAAACCCTTTCTGATTACCCCTTCGTGGCAACCCGTCCCATGCGTGGCGTGTTTCCAGACGTGACGGCGTGGGTCTAAATCGGTTGATTATCGTACAGCACGATCAACAATATGAGGACGCGGTCTCCTCGCTGAATGATCGGAGCGAGTCCGCAGAGTAAGCAGCAATCCGGCTGCGTTCGAAGGCAACGTTGTTGAGGCTCCTATACGACGCAAAACGGTAGCAATGCCAAGCAAAAACTCATACCATAAAAGATAACCAGGACTTGAAAGTTGTGACCCCTAGGGAGCACCCGCGGATGTTCGTAAACGCGCTGTTCTTCTTCCTTATGTTTAGGTGCGCTACCGATATTCTTAGTCCCGATGATAAGGGAACAGTGGTGGTGGCTCTTTATGTCGTCGTGGCGCTAGGGCTGACGGCCATAAAGATTGCTCTATCGGGGACCACTCGCGGGGACATGGCTATTTTCCTTGCCGTCTTCTGGCTGGTGATCGTCAACCTGCTCTGGATACCTGGCGCAGCGACCCCACAACTCTACTTTTCCATAACAGTCCTGTTGCCTATCATGTTCCTGCTGTTCCTGTCGCGCTGCGAGCCGTCAATCTTTGTCGCTCTACGCAGGCGGGCTTTGGTATTTGGTACACCCGTGTTGTGCGGGCTATTGATCTTTTTCTTTCTGCGCGAGGGCGGGCTCGACGCAGATCTGTTGACCAGCCTCAATGAGCAACCTTTCCACGTCGTCGCCCAGACGATAGCCAAGTTTTCAATTCTGATCATCAATCAATGGATCGGTCTTCCGATCGTTGCATTGATCTTGCTAACCGCTTTCAACGTCCGATCCGCTCTCCTGGGTTTCCTTCTGGCATTCTTGATCAAGAAATACAGCTCATTCAACTTGCGAGCGTTTCTGGTGACGCTTGTGGTTTCGGGCGCCTGTATCGCCTTTCTTCTGTCGAACTCCGAACTGCTGGATGCATTCCTCCAACGACTTCTCTATCGAGATCGAGATTTCCTTGAGCAGGACACCACTAACTTGACGAGCGGGCGCGACGAAATTTGGCTCTACTATGGTCAAATGCTGGAAAAGTCATCGTTGTTGGAGTTGCTGTTCGGGCGTGGCGCGATCTGGCTATATGGATCCTTCCCGTTGTCTGCTCATAACGACCTTCTTAATTTGATGGTTTGTTACGGACTCGCCGGCACAACAGCCGTCCTCTATGCATGGTATGTGATCCTGTCGCGCCTGGATCCTGAATACAGGATGCCCTGCGTTGCGTTGTTCCTCGTGCTCTTCTTCACGAATGGTGTGATATTCCATCAGTCCAATCTGTTGTTCGTGCTTTTCATGGCCGGAAAAAAGCAGCTGTCAGGGATCGTGGATGATGAGGTGATCAGGCAGCGCGGTTTGCCGGCACGTGGATGAGTTCGATGCTGTCGTTGATGTGACATGTGCCGCTGAGCCATAGTAAACCTTGATGCGGCGGCTGCGACGACGCGCTTGGTCCGCCGCCACATTTCACCATGCATCCGTCATTGGGGGGCAGCCGCCTTGGTCCCACAGGGCGCGCCGTCTCCGCAGGGAAATCCATCCCATATTTCGATGTCGTCGACCCACTGATACAATGGCAGAGTTCCACCAGCATAGACCTGCGTTAGCATAATCCGGTCTATGGGATCGTTTCCGCCAAGCAATGGTCCGAGGCGATCGAACACGACCTGTCCATTGATGGCTTGCCATGCGCGACCGTCGCGTTGAGGACTCCGGTGCCAAAAAAATTCGAACTTGAACCATTCCCCGATCGGCACCGGAACGGTGTGGTTTGCAACTTTCCAGAACTCCTTGGTCGGACTACCCGAAAGATCGTCCGTTTTCAGATACCAGTAAGGCTTATTCATACGGTCGGTGTAGATATAGGTAATAAGCCTCTGCTGTGCATTGGTCTTCCATGCGAAGAGCACCCACCAATTGTTTGGCCCAAGTCTTTCCAGAAGGTCAGGCTGAAGTTTGATCCAGTAGCTCACGTAAAGGTCGCCTTGCAAAGCGGTAGTGGAGGGCGTGACAAGATACGGGGTTTGTGTTGCACTGCCGCCGCGCTTCCGTATCTCACTATACAGCACCGAGGTTGGCCGACCGTGAGGCCCCACGGCTCTTTGGAGTTCATTAAAGACATACGTGCCGACCGTGTCTGGCGTAACGGGCGTGTCGGCGAGAAGTTGAAGCTTTGCGCCGCCCTGCCAAATCTCAGGTGGCCAGCTATAGCCGGTCGCTGAATCAGAACCCTTGATGTCCTGCCAACATGATGTTTCACAATCATAAGGTTCACCCAACTGCAGGCTCCCCTCGAAACCCGACTTGAAAAGAAGCCGGGGGGCGTCGGTGGTTGACGCCGGTCCAAGGACAAGAAAAAGCGGACTCAAGCCTAGACAGATGCGGGCGATCAAGCCAAGCTTTAGCGAACTGACTGTCCGTGAGAGAAATGCTGATCCATTAAACTTGTTCATGCTGAGAGCAATTTCATCGGGCCATCCTGAACCTGCTAGTGTACGCCTCTGCGAATCCGAAAACGTCGATAACCAATCCCGATGATCTGCTCGTCCGAAAATCGGCCGTGCGTCATCCTGTCGTGGGCAACATCAAGCGTCAAATTGCATGAAGTCTGTGAGGGCAAGGTCATGGCGCCTGCATCGCTTCGATGATGCCGCTCATTCGAGCCGTGAAGCCTGAACGACTGCTAAATCCAATTCTGGGAAGTGCGAATTGATTCAGCTTGTGATCGTACAATCGCCCTTGTCGCGTTGTTACCGCAGTTTGAAAACCGACGTCGTTCGCCAGGCGCTCTTCACGAGGACCGCACGCCGTGGGACCGCCATACGGATATGCAAGGTGCCGAATCGGTAGTTGAAGCAGATTTTCAAGATAGCCGCGGTTATCGGCCAGGTCGGCCCGCGCTGAGGGCTCGTCCAGGGTGGCAAGGGCTGCATGTGAGGTCGTATGGCCGCCGATCGACGCAAGCGGATGACGCGCAAGAATGCCAAGCTCGCGTTCGTCCAGGAAATACTCGTCATTCAATGCCGCTAGCGAAATCCCATTCTCTTGAAACGTCGGCGCGAGCATTGCACTGCGCCGGTAATCCTGGTGAACCCATTGGCACACCTCGGCCAATGCCGATGCCTTGCTTCGAACATCAGAACATTGAAAATGCCGGCCCAATGCGTCGATTGTAACCTTGTCGCTCGAGAGGAACAGTTTTCGTAAACCGAGCCACCACGAATGCATCGTTCGCGTTGGGGCGCCAGTGGGCACGTACATCATGAACGGCGCATTATGCCGCTCGAGGATTGGAAGCGCCACCGAGACATTATCGCGATAGCCGTCGTCGAAAGTCAGAACAGCATATCGGCGCGATTGATCGTTCCTTGCCAGCTTTTCAAGACACTCATCCAGGCTGACGATTGACCATCCTTCGCGCTGCAGCCAACTGAGTGAGTACTCGAAAAGCGAAGCGGATGTTCCGGTCATCAACTCCGACTGGCAATCCCGCTGTATCTCATGAAATAGAATGATAGCTGCTCGAGCCGCGAAGCGTGCGCGTAAGAAGGGCAGTTCTACAACTCGACTGGCGCCGTAGTACAGACAGTCTTTCAGAATCTGGTTCATTAGGACCCACTCAGCGGGTGTGTGATGCCCGGTGCCGATGACAGCTACTCGGGATCGAATCCACCCGTTACCTCTCCTCCTGTTGCGGCCGTCCTGGAGGTGCCGACCTCATTGAGCAAGTGTAGGCAATAGCGTTGAGAATAAAAACACATCGACGAGTTCACCGGTCGCTGAGTAGCTACCAATTGTGGGTACTCCTGAAGGTGGTCGGGACCCGCATACAACGCGGCCGCGTCAACTCGCCGGTTAACGCTATGAGAAGCGCGCCTGTCTGTTCGGCATGATCTGCCCCGATACGATCTCATCAATCGGAACCCGCGCCAGGGCGCATGTGGGTCAACCCAATAATCGTGCTGGCGATCACCGGGCGCCGGCGGTCATCGAGCTTGAAGGGTCGGCGCGGCGCCTTTCCGCCCGTGAAGCTCCCTGCCACACGCCTACGAGTTTATCGACGTAGGCGCCGATCTCAAACTGGATGGCATGCTGGGCGCGCGCTTGAATCCCGAGCCGGGCACGAAGCGCGGGATCAGTTAGAAGCCGCTCCAATGCCTGCGCCAGGGCCGGGGCGTTCTTCACAGGGACCAAAAGACCCGTCCTTTCGTGCTCCACAATCTCTGGCAAGGCACCGACGGGAGTGCACACAACGGCTAGTCCATGAGCGAAAGCTTCCACCACGCACATTGGCAGGTTCTCGACCCAGGACGGCAAGACAAGAATATCAGCCACCTGTAGTTCAGCCGTTACACCGCCGTCATCGAGCCATCCAGGTATTCTCACGCGTTCGGCAAGCCCAAGGCGTTCGACCAGAATACGGGTCTCTGTTACTGCTCCATCACCAGCGAGTGTTGCTTGCCAGTCATTGCGATGCCGAATTATCTCGAACGAATCAAGGAGCTCCCCAATTCCCTTGGCTGGACTAAGGCGGCCGAGAAACAGGATTTTGACCGGACCATCGGAGTGAAAGTTATGACGCTGCTTCCTGGTCGAATTGGGCATAATGATTATGCGGTCTGCCAGTTCCGGCAAATTTGTAACGACCAAATCGGACCATACCTGACCGAGAACGATTACGAATTCGGCTTTGGAAAAGAGAGTTTCTATCCGACGGCGCGCAAATCCATTGCACGAGTTCCAGAAGTGATCGAATTCACCTGAATGAAGATGGACGATGTAGGGAATGCGCAACGCTGACGCGACTGCCGCAACGATAAACTTCCGGTATGCGCTTGCATTTGCAGCAAGGTTGATATGAATGACATCGATCCCCTGCGACGCTTGCAGGAAGATTATTCTTAGAAGAGCCCAGGCTAACACGACGGGTGACAGATAAATATTAGCTCCGCGGCTGGCCACAAACCGAAGATCAACATTGGCACGCGGGTGCTCGCGAAACTCGTATCGGACCGAATCCATCATGCGATCGATGCCACCCTTCCCTCCTTCACCAAGGGGGGTGACCACCACGACAGTGAGCCGCGACGCCGTTTGCCTGTGAAATTTGCTGAACATCTGTCTCTACAAGACCTCGGTTAGCCACCGTTCATCCATCATTTCCCTGCACCAGCGGTGCGAAGCCTCACCGGCCCAATCGAAAGCCGGCTTCGCAAAATCTCGTGATCGAATGCGTCCCGGTTCGCCTTCATGCGGGCACCCGTTTTGTGCGTTTCAGGACAGTGAGCAGCGCCGTGGTGGCGGTGAGATCGATCCCTTCCTTCGCATAGATGTAGGCCGCCATCGATGCCCTGTTCGCCACCCAGGCGATGCCGACAACGACCGCTGTTCCCCAAATCCCGAACTTCCAGGTTGCGCCGACCATGGCCACGACGCCCAATGCGGAAGTTATGACCATGATGTACATCGCGGCCCGCTGGTGCCCCGTCATGTTCAATGCGATGCTGCCCACGCCGAAGTATGTACACGCCAGCATACCGATCGACAGGACCATCAGGACGCCGTGAGCGCGAACGAAACTCTGTCCGAACACCATCAGCACGAGGTCGCCGACCAGTGCCAATGCCACGACGCATACAAGGACTGCGATAAAGGCAGCCAGTGTCGCACCCGACATGACGCGTGTGATCTCCGTGCGACGTCCCTCGTCGAACAGGCGCGCGATGAGAGGTGCAGCCGGAACGCAGAAGGTCGCCAGGAAGAAATCGAGAAGGAGCGCAATTCGATTGGCGGCGTAGTAATACCCGGCGGATTCCGGGCCAACCATAACCGAGACGATGACGATGTCGATTGCGACGAACAGGACGAGGGCTACGCTGGTCACCCAGAACGGTGCTGAAGTGGAGAGGGTGTCGGCAATGCTCTCCTTCGATCGCCTCGCAGTCCTGGTGAACAGTCTATTATGGCCGTCGGCGAGATGTCGCAGGTAAGCTTCCGGAATGGCGATCAGCAGGATCAGGACGCCGGTTGCGATCACGAGAACATCTGCCGCCTTCAGCGGATGGCCATACGTTACGAAGAGAGCTCCGCCCAAAAGTATGATGAGCAATCGCCACAACACGTCCTTCGGCACGAGTGCGAGGTAGACGGAGCCGAGCGCGCGACCGACCGAGCTCTGCATTTCGATCAATGCCAATGGCAGTATCAGAAGCAAGCTCGCGGAATACTCCCAGCGTCCGAATATTCCTCCCCGGCCGTGAGCGACGGCGAATATCAGGAGCGCGATCACGGTCGCAGCAATACTGCCCACGCACATCACACGAACCCGGCTTGAGACGATCGAGCCGATCGCCGGATAGTCCTGCCGGGCCGCGAGACTTGGTAATTCCCGAACCACAAGAAGTTGCTGACCGACGAGGCCAATCGTCGAGGCGATCAACCCGAAGGTCATCAGCGACATGAGGGCGCCATACTCCTCGATGCTCATCATCCTGGCAAAACAGACGCCAAAGGCGAACGTGACCACTGCGCCAGAGCAACGATAAGCGAAGGCCAGTACAGACTTCCCAAAGAGGGATCCAAGCATCCAAGGCCCTCGATTCACTTCATTGAATACTGCACAAAGCAAACTGCCATGTACGCTTCTTGCTATATACGCTTCGTGCTGCGCCGAGGGCGTGCTCTACCAAGCCAATCCCTGGGCGGCTCCACTCGATGAGGAGGAGCAGGAGTCCAGGATATCTGCCGTTGTGAACATCTACGGCTGGCGCCGACGATAAAAAAAATCAACAATGAGTTTGTTATATCGAGGACGTCCCACCGAGTATATTCGTGCTGCCGCATCGAGCCGCGACCCTTTTGGACTACCCCTTCCGGCTCGTGCCGAAGGGAGGCCGGCTGAAGCATCGCCGCCTTGAACCACCGCTGTGCCCGAGCCCGGCCGTGACGTCGTCATCCTCGGGACTCGATCACGCGTCCAGGCCACGCCTGATTCCGCCGTGCTCCGCTACCCCGCCGGGCTCCTCCCTCGGGTTCTGGCGTCGAAGCGTCGACAAGGCCGCGGGTGTATAGTTCTGTTTGGCCAGCGCCCCTTCACCTTGCTGAAGGACCACCACGGGAACGGTGCCGTCCCCACTGGTGCGGAGGAAGCCTCGATCCGACAGATCGCGCAGCATTCCGATAGCGACACCAAGAAGCACGCCTCCCACGATCGATATTCCAAGGACGATTGCCGCTTTCGGCGAGCTGGCGTCCATGGGAGGGGCCGCTTCGATCAGCAGGTACACTTGTAGCGTCGGCGAGGATTGCTGTTGCGCTTCCATGTAACGCAGCACACGAAGAAAATTATCATAAGCCTTTGCGGTGGATTCCGCGGTGGCTTCAAGTTCGGAGAGGTCGCCTTGCGTTTTCGCCGTCAATTGCGATGGGGATGTTCCCGGATCGGCGGGCTCTGCAGGATCGGCGCTGTTGCTCTTGTTCTTACGGTAATTCGCCAGAGCGTTTTGGGCGGCTGACGCTTGGCTGCTTAATTCTTTTATCTGATCCCTGACCCATTTCTCACTTCGCAAAGAGGATTTGATCTTTGCGTCCATTTGCGCCGCAATATGCATCTCCGCAACGGTGTTCAGGATCTGGGCCGCGCGCTCAGGGTCGACGGAATCGAAGGCAATCTCGACAATGTACGTAGTGCCGACGCGCTTGGCCGAAAGCTTGCGATCGAACGATTCGAGAGCGCGCCGCATCGCGCTGGATTCCGTGTCCGGTTTACTCAAGCCGAGCATCCGGAATGTCGACTTGATCGTGCTGCGCAGGCCGCCCCTGGCAAATTCCGGATCGTCTGCTAGGCCGAGCTTCCGTATCACGGTGCGTGCGAGACCCTCAGACTTTATGACTGCGATCTGACCTTCCACCATCGTTGACGCGGATGCTGTGTCTCCTGGAGTCGCTTTCGCATCCACGACGAGTTTCGCGGTGGCGGTATACGTCGGTACTGCAATAGCGAGGTAGAGTAGAGCCGCGCTAACCGTTGCAAGACACGCCAGGAACATGAGCGCGAGGTGCCGGCGTATGAAGGAAAACCCTTCCAGCAGGGGTTCGATAGGCGAACGAGACTCAGGCAGCATAGTGTCCTGATTTGCGGAGCTATCAGTTCTAAAATTCTGCAGCATTTTCACTTCCCAGCCCTGCTAGTTGTATTACCGCGGTTCCGCACAACGGGCGCAAAATGGGATACCACGGATACCCAAGCCAGTTGCGCTGTGCGAACTACCAAATAAGAAGTCAGCTGACGGAAGATGCGGCAGCCGGAGTCGCTTAGTAGGCGTTCCAATACACCTTTCTGGAAAAGAAGGTCATGAGTAGGATTTTGAGATCGAGAAGGAGTGACCAGTTGTCGATGTAGTAGAGATCGTGCTCCACACGGCGCTGCATCTTCTCGAGGGTATCAGTCTCGCCACGGTACCCGTTGACTTGAGCCCAGCCGGTAATGCCCGGCTTGACGTTATGCCGACGGGAAAATGACGAAATCAGCTCGACGAACACCTCGTTCTGCGCGGTCGCATGTGGGCGAGGCCCGACCAGCGACATGTCACCAGCCAGAACATTGAACAACTGCGGAAGCTCGTCGACATTGGTTTGGCGCAAGAGGCGTCCCAGACGAGTCACCCGTGGATCGTGTCTGGTGACAGGGCTGAAACTGTCGCCATCCTCCATCACGGTCATCGATCTGAATTTCAGCACGCGAATCGGTTCGTTGTTGTAGCCGTGCCGTGTCTGGCGAAAGAAAACCGGCCCACGGGAATCGAGCTTGATTGCGAGCGCAACGATGACGAAGAGGGGGCTAACCATAATCAGCCCGGCGATTGCAGCGACGACGTCGAATGCTCGCTTTATTGCCCGGTTGAAAGGATCGAGGGGACACTGGAAGATCCGCATCGTCACCATGTCACCGAACTGAGTGATCCGCGACACGGCCATGAGATCGATGGATCCAACCGGAAGGACGTGAACGTCAACCGGGAGGTCTGACAGGGCGCTGGCAAGCGCGAGAGCAGACGGAACGTCCGCTTCCGAAGGTAAAATCACAATGTCGTCTGCTCGGAGGGGCCGGCAGTTTGCGACAAGCTGGCGCGCATCAAGTAGCGCTTGGGCCGCGTCGGGAAGCGCCGGTACGGAGGCGTCGGTGCGAACCGTCGGAAAGTCGAACGAGTGGATGGTGCGAATTCCGGTGCCCATCGCTCGAACGGAGAACTGCAGGCAGTGACCCTGGTCTCCAATTAGAACGATGCGCCTGGCGTCGATCAGTCCCGCTGCAATGGCTGGCTGCAGTAGTGAGAACCATATTGCCCGTGTGCCGAGTACCGCAAGGAGGACGCTCACGGCCTGGGCGATGACAGTGGCACGTGAGTACTCTTCGGAGATCTTCAGAACGAATATCGTCGAAAGGAAGAAGGAGAATGCGAGGAAGACGCTGCTTGCGCCACTCCATAGGAACATGTGGCGGGGCTGCGTCAGGATCCGGGAGTACTGGCCGAGCGCAATGGAAACGAGCAGCTCCAAGGTAGCAATCAGAAGGGATTCCTGAATGTACTTGGCGGGATCCGGCGAGACCAGGACCTGCCCCAGGATCAGTCGATGATAAAGGATGGCGGCGAAATAGGCCGCTACAGTTATGAGCAGGAATTCGGTACTTGCTGCCAATGCCAACAGGGCAGCTAATCGGTTCTTGCCGACGCGTGCCGGAAGTGTCCTGCCGACGCCGACCGAACGTGTAGAGGCCGGCAAATTGGTAAAGGAGGCGTAACTCATCGCAATCTGCCACCCAGCCATTCCGTCCCCCTGGCCAAATCAGTAGCATCGGAGTCGCCGCTTCGAACTGGCAATAAATGGGTAGGGAGGGGTAACCACGATGGTCGATTGAGCTGCGGCAACGCGGGATTAAAATTGCCGGAAAGAAATCCGCTCGCAATGCTCAGCACTGATCAATCGAACGGCGAGGGAGACACTGAGCGGCACAGCGCCAATGTGGAGAGCAAAAGAACGGCAAGTCGTGCGGATCGCTTATCTGGACGGTCGCTCGGACGATAGCGATGCAGGCGCGCTGCCTTCCATCAGGAGCTTTGAAGAACTTCAACCATAGACCACGTCCAAGCAGGGAATTGCTACCATGCCGAATGCCGGACTGCGCAATGATTTCCATATCGATGTCTTCGGCAGCATCCTGGGCCGCAGCATCAAATGGGGCCTGGTGGCCGTTGGCCTCACGATTTTCGTTCCTCAAGCAAAGGCCGAATATCGGGTAAGCATCGGAGACGTGCTGGAGGTCTCGGTGGCGGGTGTTCCGGAGCTGCGGCATCGTGCTGCCGTCCAAATGGACGGGAATATTTCGTTACCACTGGTCGGAATGCTTCCAGTGGCCGGCCTGCCCTTGCCGCAGGCCCGGGACAAGATTGGTGCCGCACTCGCGAGCAAGGTGTTTCGACAGCGCGAGGCCGTCATCGTGATAGACGCAGATCAAGTCACAACGATGGTGGCGGAATACAGACCGATATACGTAAATGGGGACGTGTCGAAGCCGGGCGAGTACCCTTACCGTCCGTCCATCACCGCGCGCCAACTCGTTGCTGTGGCAGGCGGCTACGACATCATGCGAATTAGAATGAACAATCCGTATCTCGAGTCGGCGGATTTGAGAAGCGAGTACGGATCGCTTTGGACAGAACTCGCCAAAGAACAGGCGCGTATGTGGCGCATCAAGAATGAGCTTGGAGAGGCGACGCAGCTCAATCCAGGCATTCTGACGGACGTGCCGATAGCTCGATCGGCGATCTCGGAAATAGTCAATGCAGAAACGGAATATCTGAAAACGAAGCAGAGTGACTTTCAGCAGGAAAAGACGTTCCTACAGGGCGGCGTCCGACGGGGAGACGACGAGATCCGCGTGCTCTCAGAGCAGCAGAAGAAAGAGGAAGAGGGACTTCACACAGACCTCGAAGAACTGCAAAAGGCGTCCGATCTCTACGGCAGGGGGTCCTTGACCAGCCCTCGCGTTACGGATGCGCGTCGCGCGGTCTTGCTGTCGTCAACCCGGAAGCTGCAGACCTCTGCGCAACTGCTGCAGGCCAAGAAGCAACAGGACGAGCTCACCAGAAGGCTGGCAAGGCTTGACGATCAGCGCAGGCTCGATCTGCTCCGTGAGCTGCAAGACACCAGCGTAAAGCTCAACCAGATTCGCGAGAAGTTGCAGAGCGTCGGCGAGAAGCTTCAGTACACTTCGATGGTGCGATCACAACTCGCGCGCGGAAGCGGTAACCAAACGGAGATTGCCATCATTAGAAAAGGCGACAAGGGCCCGGAACGGATCATCGCAAGCGAAGATACCGAGTTGGCGCCGGGTGACGCAGTCGAGGTCACCTTGCGATATCATGACCGGCCTGACGCTTCTCCCCGAAGCCTGAGCAGTTCAAGTATCCCGTCAGCGATAGGCCGGGTCGACGCGACTGGGAACGATTCGCTGCGCGTCGGGAGGAGGTGACGAGGGTTGCGGCAACGGCGTTCGTCTACGCCACGACACGCCTTGGCGCGGCTGCCGAAGCTTTTCTCGCAGAAATAGTTATCGCGGTCCGGGTCTGGAGAGCGTAGCCGGCGCCCAGGCAGGCATTGCACGGAAGCCGGTTGGACCAATACGGAAAGTGGCCGAAATGATCTTGCTGACAGGCGGCGCTGGCTACATAGGGTCTCATGTCTGTATCGCCTTGATGGAGGCCGGGCATGACGTCGTCGCAGTCGACAATCTCTCCAACAGCAACAAGGCCTCTCTCCAACGGGTGCAATCCATCTGCGGGCGGTCGCTCGTCTTCCGGCACGCTGACATCCGGAATGAAGAGGCCATCTACGAAATACTTCGTTCCTGCGGGGTGACTGCGGTCATTCACCTTGCGGGGCTGAAAGCCGTGGGCGATTCCAACGTTCGGCCAATGACGTATTACGAGAACAACGTCTTGGGAACGATGCGGCTCGTGTCGGCCATGAAACGGGCAAACGTGAAGTCGCTCGTCTTCAGTTCGTCCGCAACCGTTTACGGCATACCCAGCTATCTGCCGCTCGACGAGAAGCACCCGCTCGGACCGACAAATCCGTACGGCCGCACGAAGTTCTTTATCGAGGAAATGCTGAGGGATCTTTACGGCTCCGACGACGAGTGGCGGATTGGTATCCTGCGTTACTTCAATCCGGTTGGCGCGCACGAAAGCGGACTCATCGGAGAAGACCCGCTGGGCGTTCCGAGCAACCTGTTGCCGTTTGTGGCGCAAGTGGCGATTGGAAAGCGAGAAAAGCTGCTCGTTTGGGGAAACGACTATGACACTCCGGACGGCACCGGTATCCGCGACTTCATCCATGTCGTCGATCTTGCATCCGGACACCTCAGTGTCTTGCGCCACCTGAAACGGCCCGGGGTGCTCACGGTCAACCTTGGAACGGGCAGCGGCAGCAGCGTTCTGGAAGTCATTCGAACATTTGAGGCGGTGAGCGGCAGGTCGATTCGGTATGAAATCGGCGCGCGCCGGGCAGGGGATGTCGCCATCTGTTACGCCGACCCCACGTTTGTGAAGGAGGAGTTGGGTTGGAAATCGGCGCGATCGTTGGAGCAAATGTGCGCGGACCATTGGCGTTGGCAATTGCAGAACCCCAACGGCTATCGTGGTATCGAGCTTAACGTCCAGGAGCGGTCCAGGCATGCCGACCGGCACCGCCCGAGCGTCCGCTCCAGGGGGGTGAGCAAGCACCGCATGGTCCGACCGCATGAGCGGGCTTGAGGACGAGTTGCGGCAGCGCGCACGCCGCCCATCAGAGGTAGCCCGTTAAGACCCGAAATCTCCATACCTGGCAGCGTAACTTGCAGATAAAACGGTGACGGTAGGGACAAACGATGCCGCATTATCGTGTCTACGTTTCGGACGAACACGGCCGGTTGGTGGCTGTGGTCAACTTTGACTGCGCTGACGACGATGCCGCGAAAGAGCGCGCCAAGCAGTTGGTGAACGGCCACGAGGTGCAGCTTTGGCGACAGGTCGCGCAGTTCAAATTCGAGAACCCGCCGGACCGATCCAAGCGGCGACGAGGCGCCCTCGCGCACTAGGACCGGCGCAAGCGCGCGCCACCGCCATCCTGACACCAGGACGCACCGTGACGCTCTGCCGCACATCAATGCGGTTTGTGTCGTTACGATAACCTCAGGGATCGTCTGATGGAGCGATCGCAGCTCCAGCCAGCATGATCCCAGCGCATCATCGACGATCCGATCATCCGCCGAGATCATCGAGAAGCAGGTGTGCCCGGTCAGCGGTGTGCGCGCCCCTGAGCCCCAGCCAGGCCCGCCGCGTTCATCGGTACGGTCTTGATGCCGTCCGCTTCTCGCGAGGCTTCCCGGGGCCGGCCAAGCCCGTCTTCGAAGGCTTCGTCGCAAGAAGGGGCGGGGAGCACCGTCGCGGTCTGAACGCAGCGACGTGTGGGTCCGGTCAAGGGCGTGCAACGAGCGGCATTCCCGACCGTCGACGGATACGACTGTCGTCGCCGCCCTTCGCCTGGCCAAGACGCAGGGACGCTACCCGACCTAGGTCGGCATCGACGGCTCCCGGTGGTCGCACACGAGCCGGATCGTCTGCAGCGTCCTCGGTGCCGATGTGTCCGTGTGACATTGCAGGACTTCGTGCAGATCGAGATAGGCCGCCAGCTTGGGCCGCCTGCCCGTCAGCGCCCGCGAGATTTCGCCGCGGCCTTTCGCGTGCCATTCTGGCTCGATCTCGATGTCGGCAGCCGGACATCGCGCAACGCGAAGACGTCGTGGCGGCACGCCTCGCTATTGCGCACGCAACGCATGCAAACCGCGGCGGCACTGACTTTCAAATCCCGCCGCGATCGCCGGCTATTTACCAAACCGCGCTGCGCCAACAGTCCTTGGGTTGATGTCCTTGCGGATCAGGCCGTCGTAACGCGCTACCTCGGCTTGATTTGTCTCGTGGTTAAGCACTTCCACTGGCGCCGGCCCCCCGATTTGCTTGATTTCGGAGATCGCCGCGATGGTGTTCGGGTGTCGCTCGCTCACACTTGCGATTGAGGGCTGAAAGCTGCTTGCCCGATTGTTCATCCCCCAAATCGCCGCTTGCGTCCGGTTCTGGACCCGGATCTTGCGCAGGATTGCCTTGACGTGGACCTTCACGGTCGCCTCGGCGATGTCGATTTTTCGCGCTATGGATTTGTTGGACTCGCCTTCGATCAGGCCGCGCAGGATCGACTTCTCCCGAGGGGAAAGCTGCGGCGCGATTGTGTCCTCGCTTGTAACGAGGATTGCCTCGCCGCTTTCGTCGCTCGGCGTCGCCTCAGGCAGATGGTTGCCTTTGGAATCGAGGAACAATGACAGGAATGCCGGCGGAAAAAATGTTTCACCCATCATCACCAACTCGACGGATTTGATGAATACGTCACACCTCATTACGTCGACGAAAAAGCCATTGGCGCCGGCCCGAAATGCCGAAACCAGTTCATCCAGCCGATAGTGATCGGCCACGATTGCAAAGCGGCCGCCCGGATACCTCTGTCGCAAGATTTCGATCTGTTCGAGGGCGACGCTGAAATCGTCACCGGTGTGGACAATGAGAAATAGCAATTGATGTGGTTGGAGTTTGCCGGGCGGCAAATCATCAGCGCACGATACCGAGGCGGATGTGCGACAATTTGCTGCGCGTAGGATTCTGGCAATTCCTTCCCTAACTAAGATGCTCTTGCCAACGAGAACCGTTGTAAAAGATTTTTGCCTCCGCATTTTACTCTCCCGCCAAACGCAATTGTTTTGAACTAAATGATTGGCTCGTACTTCAGTCGGACTTCTTCTCCGGTCGTCTTGCTCCTTCGTTCAAAGGGGTTTTTTGTTGGCGGATTTGAAAGGCCCCGAATCTGTGATGCTTGCTTTCCTACGTTCGCAGGGATATCGGCTTGGCAGGTTTCGAGGGATCCGCGTTAGTAAAGTCTTTACGAATGTTAGATTCGAATTCTCCGTATCCCTATATACCTTTGGTTATAGTGCCCGCTCGGGCAGATGGATGTCGTTCATAATGGCTAACGACCCCTTCTGCCGCATTCTCTGAGCGAGTTGATAGCGCGACGCTAATCAAGCGTTGTGAAACTTTTGCGCTGCTGACGGTGTCGCCAAGTACAGATGCACTGGCGCGAGAGCTTCAAATGATGAAATGCGAAAGCGAGTAACGCGTGACTCGAAACCGATCCGTACTTCTACGGAAGCACTGCGAAGGGGTTACATCTTTTGAGACACTGACAGGCAGACAGGACGCAGGTTAACCTCGTTTTGCGTTGCGGCATCAAATGCCGTGCATTGTTGGAAATTTGTCTCGAACTCGTTTAGGCTAGCAGTGAAACAAGCAGGGGCGAGTGGGGTTTAAGTTATTGGGAGGACAGGCTGAGGACCGCCCGATGCGTTGTACCAGCGTAGTGATCGCAGACCGGCATCCGATCGTTCTGCAGGGGTTGAGCCGCCTGCTTGGCGCCGACGGCGACTTCAACATTGTTGCGAGTTGCAGTGACGGTGCGAGTTGCATCGAGGCGCTGCGGAAGTTCAGGCCGGACATCGCAATTCTTGGCGTTTCAATTCCTGGCGTGACCGAGTCGGAAATTCTCTCCGTCATCAATTCCGAGAATCTTTCCACGCGACTGGTGTTTTTCACCGCATCTGATGAGGACTGCGAACTGGTTATGGCAGCTGCGGCCGAAGGCTACAGCGTCATTTCGAAGGATACGGAGTCCGAAGCTCTGATGCAGGCCTTGCGCGAGGTTGCGACAGGTCAGCGGC
This sequence comes from Bradyrhizobium sp. AUGA SZCCT0158, assembly GCF_018130065.1. GTDB lineage: Bacteria > Pseudomonadota > Alphaproteobacteria > Rhizobiales > Xanthobacteraceae > Bradyrhizobium. The sequence goes on from NZ_JAFCME010000009.1 coordinate 225,226, forward strand.
TGTTGCCACTGCTTTCGCCTGAGCAAACGATAACTCGGGAGCAAAGCGCGGTCGCTGAGAATGCGCTGACAACGTTGACGGATCGTGAGCGCCAGATCATGCGCTTGGTGTCCGAAGGATTATCGAACAAGGAAATTGGTCGGCGCCTGAGTATTACCGACGGCACCATCAAGGTGCATCTTCATCACATTTTTCAGAAGCTCGAGATCAGTAACCGGACGGTGCTTGCGGCGCTCGCAATTTCGCAGAGCGATCGCGCGGGTACCCCTGAGGACAAGCCGGCGCAGCCCATCTCTTCCGATTGATGGAAGGTGGGACAGGCTGAGGGAAATCCGTGCCGGTCCAATCAATAAAGGTGACCTGGAAGTACTAAGTCATCGGCGACGTCGATGGATCGAACATGTCGTCCGCACGGCTGGCCATTTTCGCATGAGACGATAGCCTCATCGGTATTGGTGGCGCGCTCTAACCCAATCGGGTGAGACGAAATTCTCGCTTTCAGTGCGGCTTTGCCAGGCTGTCTCGTGTTGTGTCCAGGGCTGGTGGCACTACTTCAACGTATTCGCGATGAATGGTGGTCGGCGATTTATTTCCATCGAACAAGACGCTGACGCTATTCACGTAGACGCTCCCTCCAACAATCGTGCCCGTCTTGTTGGCAAGGCGCGCGCAGCGTGATGCACCAAGAGCGCTCATTCGAACACGAACGCCAATCGATAGGTTGGACTTCATGGGACAGTCCAGGCTGCATCGAATCAGTGCAGAGCTATTCTGACACACGACGATATTCGGCTGGATGCGGCGCAACCAGAACACTTCCTTGGCGCAGAAGCGTTTTTTAAGGGGTACCCCCATTGGATGGTAGACTTGGCGCGTCGTCTGGCGACAGTCTTAGGTGCGATTCGTGCAGTTCATGATCAGCGCGGGCTGTGTGCCGGCCGCCGCGCGGCTATCGACCTCAATCAGGGCGGTACGAACGAACGTTATTCCAATATTGTTCACCCGTTGGTTTCGTGCGTTTTCGAGCGGAGGCAAAATGCGTATTGCTCTGCCATACGCGGCTATTGTCTGGTGCATCGCTGTTGCGATTTGGATCGCCTTGGGCACGGCGCCATAGCAGGCGCTTCGGTATCTGGCAGGAACGTCGCTGTCCAGGCATCGGCCTAGGCCTGCCTGAAACTGCAGAGCGGCCGGATTGTCCCGGAGAATCTTCCGACAAAAATCCTCGTCGCCAGCCGGCTGGCAAGAGCGCGAACGCGCGATAATATCGATCGGCTCAAACTTGGCGGATCACCTTTTCGGCGCACTTCAGGAAATTCCGGACTAACGGATTGAGAGAATCCCGGCGCCAGCAAACCGCGACATCAATAGCGTCGTCGGCATCCAGGAAAGGCCTGAACACGACACCCGTTGGACATCCGAGTTCGGCGCAGGCTGGAAGGATCGCCAGGCCTTCCCCGGCGAGGACCATGCTGAGAGCCGAGTGGACCGTTTCGACCCGGTTCGCAACCGGCATGCCGACCTGATGCCGCCTCAGCAGCGACGTCACAACAGAGGTCGCGGGATCTTCAGCGGCCCCGGGCAGGCTGATCAGCGGGCGGCCCTCAAGTCTTTTCACCGGTACGGCCGCGGAGCGTGCCAGCGGCGAACCGGCCGGCATGGCCAGCATCAATCGCTGCGTTCCGATCGTGGAGGCCTCAATTTCGCTGTGACGAATTGCAGGCATGCACAGTGCGACAGTCACGCTGTGGTCCAGCAACCGCGCCTCCCGCGTCGACGCGCTCAGTTCTATGAATTCGAGGTCGACCTTCGGAAGCGACCTTCGGAGTTCCGGAACGAGCTTGGGCAACACGGCGTGGGCGAGCGCGAACATGTACCCGACTGACAATCTCCCCCGGCGTCCCGCCGCCACCGCCCTGGCTGCCTCGAAACCTTCAGCCGTCAGGGCCAGCGCTTCACGCGCGCGCGACAGCAAGGCCCGACCGGACGCCGTCAGCTCCATTCCGCGGGTGTCCCGACGAAACAGCGAAGTTCCTACTTCCGATTCCAGTTTGCGGATCTGAACCGACAATGGCGGCTGCGCCATGCGAAGGCGGACGGCTGCCCGACCCACGCTGCGTTCTTCTGCAACGGCAACGAAGTAGCGGAGACGGCGGAGGTCCGTTATTGGCATACCGAAATCTTGTGCCATACCGAAATCGTATGGCTCCGTTGTCCGATGGTATTGGACCTGAAGTCAATGCGAATGTCATCTTCGCGTCAACTCGATCCCGGGGCCTTGGCGCGATGAGTGATGAACTGTGCTTCCTGCCTGCGACTGAACTCCGCGCACGGATCGTCCGCAAGGACGTTTCACCGGTTGAAATTACACGTGCCGTTCTTGCCCGCGCCGAGCGAATGCAGCCCGAGTTGAACTGTTTCATCACGCTCTGCGGCGACGAGGCGATGGCCGAGGCAAGCAAGGCGGAGCGTGCGGTCATGGCCGGGGAGCCGCCGGGCGTTCTTCACGGCGTTCCGTTCACCGTGAAGGATCTGGTTAACACCAGGGGGGTGCGAACGACGTTCGGAGCGGTCCCCTACAAGGATAACGTTCCTGATCATGATGCGGTCGCCGTGGCGCGCATGCGGGCAGCGGGTGCCATCCTCATAGGCAAAACCACGACGCCGGAGTTCGGCACCAAGTGCCTGACGGATTCGCCGTTGTTCGGCCGTACGCGCAATGCCTGGAGTGCCGCGCGCTCGAGCGGTGGCTCAAGCGGGGGAGCGTCGGTTGCCGTGGCCAGCGGCATCGCGCCTCTGGCGATCGCGACGGATGGCGGCGGCTCGACGCGGATTCCGGCGGCCTGCAATGGCGTTGTCGGGCTGAAGCAAAGCAACGGTGTCATTCCCCACAGCCAGGTGCAGGACGCCTTTGGCAACCAGACCTACGTGACCCCGATGACACGCACCGTCGCGGACACAGCCCTGATGATGCAGGCAATGTCGGGAGAAGATGCTTCCGATCCGTGGTCGATAGGATTCCCGCAATGGAATTTCGTCGAGGGATCGGCTCCAAACGGAGATCTGCGCGGGCGCAAGATTGCATTCTGCCTTGCGCCTTCAGGCCGGCCGGTTGCGGCCGACGTCGCTAAAGCATTCAAGTACGCGCTTGTCAGGCTGGAAGCCCTTGGGGCCGAGGTCGAAGAAATGTCCGCGGACGGATTTGAGGTAGAGCCGATCTGGCGGGCCATCAATCACACCGCCTGGCGCACGCGATTCGAGAAGCTCGCGGCCGATCATGGCGACGTGCTGAGCGAAACCTTCAAAAAGCAACTGGCGCTGGCCACGAAGGTAAGCGGTGTTGACTATCAGCAGGCGATGTTTGACCGTACGGCTCTGTTCCGGCGGATTCAGAGTTTGTTGCAGAGGGTCGATATTCTCGCGATGCCAACCATCACCCGCACCGCGCTTCCGATCGATCAGGACCTGTTCGGCACGATCGAAATCGACGGGCGAGTGTTGAGCGACGTTCGGCCAAGCTGGTTTCCTTGGACGATGCCGTTCAACATGACCGGTCATCCGGCGGTCAGTCTGCCCTGTGGCTTTGATGCGGACGGCCTGCCGATCGGCATTCAACTCGTCGGCAAATTCCGGGGAGACATCGAACTGCTGCGCGTCAGCGCGTTGTTTGAGGGCTCGCAAGATCTTCTTGGCCGGTGGCCGGGCCTGGACGGCTAAGCGAAAATGCAGCCGCCATCACCCTGATCGCTGACAAGGGACCGGCCGCCAACGAGGGGATCGAGACTTGAGCGTCTTCCTTTTCCGCCGCTTTCTGACGCTGATGGCGACGCTGGTCGGCGCGTCGCTCATTATCTTCTTCGTTCTGGATGCCTTGCCCGGTAACGCGGCGCAGATGCTGATGGGCGCGGATGCCTCGCCTGACGCCGTCCGGGCGCTGACGGTCAAGCTCGGACTGGATCAGCCGCTGTACTATCGGTACGTCCATTGGATCAAGGGGATGCTGACCGGCGATCTGGGCAACAGCTATGCCTATGGCACCCCTGTCGCCGGCCTGATTGCGGAGCGCCTCACGCTGACCATTCCGTTGGCCGTCATGTCCATGTCGATGACGGTCGTGCTGGCCCTGGCTGCTGGAATCTATACGGCGGCAAATCACAACAAACTCGGCGATGTGGGCGTGATGTCGCTGACCCAGTTCGGCATCGCGCTTCCCAATTTCTGGTTCGCCATCCTGCTGATCCTGCTGTTCTCGGTGAAGCTGCAATGGCTTTCGGCCGGCGGATTTGCCGGCTGGGACGAAAGCATCATTGCCGGGATCAAGTCGCTGCTGCTGCCTGCGATCTCGCTATCGGTGGTGCAGGCGGCGATCCTCGCACGGGTCACGCGTTCGGCGGTGCTCGAGGTGCTGCGTGAGGATTTCGTGCGCACCGCACGCGCCAAGGGTTTGAGCAAGCGCGACGTCTTGTGGCAGCACGTGCTGCGCAATGCGATGATCCCGGTGATGACGATCATGGGCCTTCAGTTCGCCAACCTGCTGGCCGGGACGATCGTGATCGAGAACGTGTTCTATCTGCCGGGTCTCGGCCGGCTGATCTTCCAGTCGATCGCCAATCGCGACCTGATCGTGGTGCGCAACTGCGTGATGCTGCTGGCGGCTGTGGTCGTCATCGTCAACTTTGTGGTCGATGTGCTCTATGCCTTCATCGATCCGCGCATCAAGGTACACAGCCTATGAGCACCCCGCTGAGCGCCTCAGTCGAGGTTGGGGCCACCACCGCGCGTCCGCGGCTTGCGAGCGGCTTCTGGCGCCGCGCGCTGCGCCACCGCAGCTTTGTCACGGGGGGCACGCTCAGCCTGATGGTGCTCTGTGCCGCTTTACTGTCGCTGGTCTGGACGCCGTGGTCCGCCTATGAAATCGACGTGGCCTCCAAGCTGCGACCACCGTCGGCCGCGCATTGGCTCGGCACCGACGTGCTCGGCCGCGATATCGTCTCGCTGCTGCTGGTGGGCGCCCGTTCCACCATCATGGTCGGCATCATCGCCGTCGGGATCGGCCTCACTTTCGGGGTGTGTCTTGGACTGATCGCCGCCGCGCGCAAGGGCTGGACCGAAGAGATCATCATGCGGATGAGCGACTTCACCTTTGCGTTTCCCGCGGTGCTCTCGGCCATCATGCTGGCGGCGGTCTTCGGCCCGGGCATGGTGACCTCGATCGTCGCCATCGGCATCTTTCAGATTCCGACTCTCGTCCGGTTGACCCGTGGATCGGCCAATGCGATCTGGGCGCGGGAGTTCGTGCTGGCCGCGCGCGCCTGCGGCAAAGGCGGCTTCCGCATCACGATCGAGCACGTGCTGCCCAACGTCCTGCCGATCCTGATCGTTCAGGCGACGATCCAGTTCGCACTCGCAATCCTGGCCGAAGCGGCGTTGTCCTATCTCGGGCTTGGCACGCAGCCGCCGCAACCGTCCTGGGGTCGCATGCTGAACGATGCCCAGACGCTGCTGTTCCAGTCGCCGATGCTCGCGGTCTATCCGGGCGCGGCGATCGCCATCGCTGTGCTTGGACTCAATTTGTTCGGAGACGGATTGCGCGATCTGCTCGATCCCCGGCTGGCGCGGGAGCGTTGAGCATGACCGTGTCCGCCAACGCGCCTTTGATCGAAGTCAGCGACCTCGGCGTGCGGCTCAACACCAGCCGCGGCCCCGCGCAGGCCGTTCGCGGCGTCAGTTTCTCGCTGAGGCGCGGCGAGACCCTGGGCCTCGTCGGCGAATCCGGATGCGGCAAATCCGTCACCGCGCTGGCGCTGATGGGCCTGCTGCCCGACAGCGCCGTCATCAGCGGCAGCATCCGCCTCGACGGTAGCGAATTGGTGGGTCTGCCGGATGCGCATTACTGCAAGCTGCGTGGTAATCGCATCAGCATGATCTTCCAGGAGCCGATGACCGCGCTCAATCCGATGCACACGATCGGCCGCCAGGTGGCCGAACCATTGCGGCGCCACACCAATTGTTCGGCGGGAGAGGCGCGCAAGCAGGCCATCGCCTTGCTCGATCGTGTCGGGCTGCCCGATGCGGCGAAACGCGTCGATGCCTATCCGCACCAGTTCTCCGGAGGGCAGCGGCAGCGCGTTACCATTGCCATGGCGCTGGCCTGCCAGCCCGACGTGCTGATCGCCGATGAACCGACCACGGCGCTCGATGTCACCATCCAGGGACAGATCCTCGACCTGATCGCGGATATCGTTGCCGAGCGCGGCATGTCGATGATTCTGATCTCGCACGATCTCGGCGTCATCGCCGAGAATGTGCAGCGGATGATGGTAATGTATGGCGGCACCGTCGTCGAAAGCGGCGCGACGGAAGCGGTGTTCACGCGCATGGGACATCCCTATACGCAGGGTCTGTTTCGCGCTCGCCCGCGCCTTGGTGCGCGCAAGGGCACCCGGCTGAAGACTATCGCCGGCACCGTGCCCGAGCTGGCCGATCTGCCCTCCGGTTGCACTTTCGCCGACCGCTGCGCGATCGTCGAGGATCGTTGCCGCGTGGCGCCGCCGGCCGCGGTGGACGTCGGCGCCGGCCACGGCGTGCGCTGTCTCAGGACGGATGTTTCCATGGCCGAAGCGGTTGGAGTTTTGGGCGCATGACCATGCTGGACCAGGTGTCATCGTCCGCCGAACTGCCGCTGCTCGATGTGAAAGATCTGGCGCAGCGCTACATCTTGCCGCGCGAAAGCGTGTTCAAGCCGGCCGGACAGGTGCATGCGCTCAACGGTGTCACCGCACAGGTAACGGCGGGCCGAAGCCTCGGTGTGGTCGGCGAGTCCGGATCGGGCAAGTCGACCTTCGCGAGGCTGGTGATGGCGCTGGAGCGGCCATCGTCGGGTTCGGTTTCGCTCATGGGCCGCGACCTGAACCGGCTGCCGGCTGACGAGTTACGCCGCGCCCGGCGTGATTTTCAGATGGTGTTTCAGGATCCCTACGGCTCGCTGGACCCGCGACAGACCATTGCGCGCATCGTCGCGGAGCCCTTGACCGCGCTCGGACGCATGGATCGCGCCACGCTGCGTCAGCGCGTTGCCGACGTGCTGCGGCAGGTCGGACTGCGCGAGGCCGATATGGACAAGTTCCCGCATGAATTCTCCGGCGGCCAGCGCCAGCGGATCGCGATCGCGCGCGCGCTGATCACCCAGCCAAAACTGATCGTCGCCGACGAGCCGGTCAGCGCGCTCGACGTCTCCGTGCAGGCGCAGGTGCTCAATCTCCTGCAAGACCTGCAGGATCAGTTCGGGTTGAGCTACGTCCTGATCAGCCACGATCTGGCGGTGGTGGATTATCTCTGCGACGAGATCGCAGTGATGTATCTCGGTCGGATCGTCGAGCAGGGGAGCCCTGAGGATCTGTTCGCGCATTGCGCCCATCCCTACACGCGGGCGCTGCTCGAGGCGGTGCCGCGCGCCCGGGCCGGCGGTGTGCGCCGGCGTCGCGGTGCGCAGGTGATCGCCTCGCATTCGGTGGGCGCAACGGGATGTCCCTACGCGTCACGCTGTGCGCTCGCCGACCAGTACTGTCGCGAGGTCGCGCCTGCGCTGCGCAAGGTGGGTCCGTTGCAATCAGCCGCGTGCCATCGCGCCGAGACTGTCATGGCATTGCCTCCGGTAGCGTCGGAGGAGAGTTAGCCTTTTATGCGGGACTGGCTTAATCTGGTCGCGCGATATGTCAGGGGAGCAAGCGATGTTCAGAAAGTTAGCCATTTTTGCAGTTGTGGCCGCGTTCGCCGTCGCGCCGCTGCCGAGCCTGGCGCAGGGCAAGAAGGACAGCGTCGTCATGGGCATGACGCTGGAGCCGCCGGGGCTCGATCCCACCAACGCAGCCGCGGCCGCCATTGCCGAGGTCACGCTCTATAACCTCTATGAGACGTTGACCAAGATCAACGAGGACGGTTCGGTATCGCCCTTGCTCGCCGAGAGTTGGAAGGCGTCGGAAGACCTGAAGACCTATACGTTCAAGCTCCGCAAGGGCATCAAATTCCACAACGGCGAGCCGTTCGATTCCGCTGCGGTAAAGTTCTCCTACGATCGCAACGCGGCGCCGACCAGCACCAACAAGGACAAGAGCCTGTATCAGGGGTTTGAGTCGGTCACCGCGCCCGACGCGGAGACGATCGTGGTCGTGCTCAAATATTCCGAACCGAACCTGCCGTTCCTGATCGGTCAGGCCGGCGGCTCGATCGTCGAGCCGAAGAGCGCGCCGACCAATGCAACGCAGCCAGTCGGCACCGGACCCTATACGCTCGGTGCCTGGGCCAAGGGATCGTCGATCACCCTGAACAAATGGCCAGATTATCGCAACGCCGCCGCGATCAAGCTTTCCAAGGTGACCATCCGCTTCATCGGCGATCCCGCCGCGCAGGTCGCGGCGCTGCTGTCGGGCGACATCGACGTGTTTCCGCGCGGCGCGGTGGCGCGCAGCGTGGCGCAATTCAAGGCCGATCCGCGCTTCAATGTCCTGATTGGCGGCTCTAGGGCCAAGACCATCGTCGGCATCAACCAGAAGAGGAAGCCGCTCGACGATGTGCGGGTCCGCCGCGCCATTCTCGCGGCCATCGATCGCAAGGCGATGATCGACGGCGCCGTCGATGGCTTTGGCACGCCGATCGGCAGCTTTTATACGCCGGGATCGCTCGGCTATGTCGACACGACCGGCATCAATCCATACGACCCGGAAAAGGCCAAGAAGCTGCTGGCAGAAGCGGGAGTCAAAACGCCGCTGGAGCTCAGCCTCAAGCTGCCACCGCCATCATATGCGCGCAACGGCGGGGAAATCCTCGCGGCCCAGCTCGCCAAAGTCGGCATAACAGCCAAGATCGAGAACGTCGAATGGGCGCAGTGGCTGTCACAGGTGTTTGCCGGCAACGGCCCGCACAATTTCGATCTCACCATCGTCTCGCATGTCGAGCCGTTCGATCTCGTGAAGATAACCGAGCCTGACTATTATCTCGGCTATAACAACGAGGCCTTCAACGCGCTCTACCAGCAGATCAAGGCGACACCGGCCGAGGCCGAACGCGCCAAATTGCTCGGCGACGCGCAGCGCATGCTGGCTACCGATGCGGTTGCCGGCTTCCTGTTCCAGCCGCAATGGATCACCATTGCGAGCAAGAAGCTGAAGGGTGTGTGGAAGGAAGTCCCGCAATTCGAAAATGACTTCTCCGCCTGGTCTTGGGAATAGCCGCCTCGCGAGGGACGGTTAGCGGACCTGTCGGAAGCTGTTGCGGCGACCATTGCGCGCCTGATCGGGTGAGATCATGGGGCGGCCGCCAGTATCGCGTGCTGACGTCCGCCTCTCACCTCGATCGCGGCAACGCCGATGATCGCGCCGACGCGGCGGGCGAGCCTTTCGACGGCCTGGCGGTCACGGACGTCGATGGAAGCCTGGATCTTGTATTCGCCGGCTTCCTGGCGGGCATCGACGGCCGCCAGCCGAAGGTCGGCGACGCGCACCTGGTCGAGAAGGCGACCGAGCGCGGCATGTAGATCGCTTGCGTGCAGCTCCAGAATGAACACGGCATCCCCTTCAAATTTGGAGAAGTTGTATCCGTGTTTCCTGAGAAGAGGCTTCCTTTCGTCTGGAAATTTGGCAATATACCGATATAATTATCCTCGGAAATGAACCAATACCCAGAATAGAGTTCTCGGTCATGAAAGCGACGCGGCGGAAAGACTCACTGCGCCTTGACGAGACCGACCGGCGCATCTTGCGGGCGATGCAAGCCGATGCACGGCTCACGACGGCGGAGTTGGCCGACAAGGTCGGGCTATCCACGACGCCATGCTGGAACAGACTCAAACGACTGGAGAAGCAGGGTTACATCGACGGCTATGTTGCGCTCCTCAATCAGGAGAAGCTCGGTCTGCCGGAAACAGTGATCATCGAAATCACGCTCGACCGTCACGATGAGGAGGTGCTGGAGCGGTTCGGAGAATTGCTCGCTGGTTTGCCCGAAGTGATCGAGGCCTATCTCACGACAGGAGATTATGACTATCTGGTCAAGGTCGCCGTCGAGAGTACGGCCGGCTACGAACGCTTCTTGCGAGAAAAGCTCTATCGCATTCCGGGCATCCGCCACAGCCGATCGTCGTTCGCGCTGCGGTGCCTGAAGAAGCTGACCTCGATCCAGGTCTGACCTTCAGGTGTGCGGCTTGCGATCGCCTTCGCCCCAGACATGCCGCGAACGTTCGAGGTGGCGGCGCATCACCGCAACAGCGCCGGCCTCATCCTGCTTCGACAGCGCGTCGAGCAACTGGAAATGCTCGCTGGCCGACTGCGCGATATGCTCGCGGGTCGATCCATTCTTGAAGCCGTGAAGCCGAACGCGATCGCGTAGCGTCTCGACCAGGTCGGCGAGGGGCTTGTTGCCGAGTGTGGCGATGAGGCCAATGTGGAATTGGCGATCGGTCTCCAGGAACTCAATGAGATTGCCGTCATCAGCGGCGCGCTTCGTGGCTTCGGCAAGTTCGCGCAGATGCTCTGTCTGCGCGGGTGTGAGGCGGGCCCGCGCGATCTCGGCGACAACAGGCACTTCCAGCAGCACGCGGATCGCGAAGATATCGTTGAGTTCGCCAGGCGACAGCGAGACCACGCGAAAGCCGCGATTTCGCACGGGCTCAAGCAGGCCTTCGCGCGCGAGATCGAGCAGAGCTTCGCGGACGGGTGTCGCCGAGACGCCGAGATCGATCGCGAGACGCGGGACGGAATAGAGCTGATCGGGTTGCATCTGTCCTGTGATGATCAGTCCACGGATCACCTGCCTGGCTTGCTCCCGCAGGCTGGGCCCGGACACCAGGCTCGATGCGCCGATTTGTCGAAGATCCATGGCTGTCACTACCCGAAACTCGCGGGTGAGTAAATGTAACGTGTGACATATTACAGCTGACCGCCGTTATGTGATATGTGATATATTACTAAAAAAGAATGCAGAAAATGGGAGGTTTGCGTGGTGCAACGCATTTTGATGATCGTATCCGACACTGTCCGCTGGGACATGCTCGGCTACAACGGGGGCCACGTCCGAACTCCCAATCTTGATCGGCTCGCCGCGCGCTCGATGGTCTTCGATCGCTATTATGCGTCGAGCTTTCCGACAGTGCCTGCGCGCTACGACTATCTCACCGGCAAGCCTGCCTTTGCCGGCGTCGGCTGGGGCGCGCTGCCACGCGCCGATCGCTCGATTGCGACCTCATTGACCGAAGCGGGTTACACGACGCTCGGCGTGGTGGACACGCCGTTCTACCAGGTCAACGGCTATTCATATGATCGCGGCTTCAACTTCTTCTACGACATGAAATCCCAGCTTCTGGGAACGCCGCATTACAGCTCCTACACCGCACCCAACAAGACCAAGCGCCAGGGCGAAGGCAAGCTTCCGCAATGGCCGATCACCGGCAAGGTGAAGCCCGATCCGCGCACCGGCGAGATGGATTGCCCGGCACCGATCACCATGGTGCAGGCAGCTAAGTGCCTGGAGGAAATCTACCAGGATAAGTTCTTTGCGCTGGTCGACACCTGGGATCCGCATGAACCGTGGGACCCGCCCGCCTATTACGTCAGACACTATCTTCCCGACTATGCCGGCGAACGCGTGCACCCGCCCTATGGCGACTGCAAGAAGCACGGCATGACCGATCGCGACATCGCGGTGGCGCGCGCGCTCTACAGCGGCGAACTCGAACTGGTCGATCGCTGGATCGGGCATCTGCTCGACCAACTCGTCTATCTCGGCATCGAGGACTCCACCGCCATCATCTTCGTCTCGGACCACGGCTTTCTGCTGGGAGAGCATGGGTTGATGGGCAAGATGGTCCGCAGGGCGCCCGGCGAAGCGACGTGGATGCGTTCGCCGCTCTACGAGGAAATCGCCAGGGTGCCGCTGCTGATCCATGTGCCGGGCGCAAAGCCCGGACGAACCAGCAAGCTGACCTGCGCGCTCGACCTCGCTCCCACGATCTGCGACATGGCCGGCCTGCCGCGCCAGGCGGAGATGCAGGGACTCTCGCTGCTTCCTGCGGTCCGCGGTCAGCCCTTCGAAGGGCGCGATCACGTGCTGACGGCCCTGCCGCTCGCCAATCCCGGCGAGACGGTCGAAGTGGTCGACGATCTGATGCGGACGGTGGTCGAATGGCAACCTGTCACCATCACCACGAAAGGCTGGTCGCTGCTCTACGCTACGCCGAGCGAGCCGGTCGAACTCTATGATCTGCGCTCCGATCCAAAGCAAACGACCAACGTGGCGCCAAAGCACCCTGCCGTCATCCGTGCCATGCTGGAGATGTATGCAGAGGACCTGCGCCGCGCTGGAGCCGCCAGCAAGTACAGCGATCCGCGCCTTGCCGCCTTGCTCGAACGCGCATGACGGTTCGCGACATCGCCCCCCGGAAGGGCTCGACGCATAAGCTGCCGAGGCGGCATCGTCGAGATCGCTGAGGCCTCGCGGAAGACGTCACTGAGAGTGTCCATCAAACCGCGCAAAGGATGGGACAGCGAATTGCTGTCCCATTCTCTTTCGTCCGCATCAAGCAAATCATCAACCTGCAAGGATACGGTGATGATGGCCGTATCCTCTGGCTAATCAGTCGACCCTTACCATCAGGGTGCGGCCGTTGACGTAGCCGATGGCATAGGTGCGGCCGTACATCGTTTTATAGCGAAACTTGCGGTGACCGCCGACGACGGCATTGGGTTCGTTGTCGCCGAGTTGGCTGTGGGTGTTGCTGGGCCGGGTGATCATGACTTTCTCCATCTCGTCCGACCGGCAGCGGTTATCGCTAGCCTCACGTCGGCGGCAGAGCATAGGGGACGGCGCTTTACCCCGCTGTTCCCTGGGGAACAGCTCAAGACAGCAAGCATTCGAGTGGTTGCATGCCTGATAACACGTTGGAAAATAAGGAACTATATGGGAGTGAAGTGAGCTGCGGACCTGGCAATTGTGAAGACCCGAGAGCCTTGAGGTGGTTCGGCGTCTCTCTCCCGCATGCGGCAGAGAGAGTTCAGACTTGAGGAAGCCAGCGCTGCAATTTGTCGCAGCGATTTGTCGTGACAGCATCCAAACGCGCTCGATGCGGGCTCGAGAACATCGGTGGCGGCCGCGTGTCATCCATTTGGTTTACGATTTGCACTTGAGCTGATCGGCGGTTCGGTAGTGAGATCACACTGGAGGCCTGCCATTGTTGGCTTCCGGTTGCCTGCACTTGGCTGCTCCGCTAGCATCAATCCCGCAATAGAGCGGATTGTACGATGCGTTTCATGCTTCAGGGATCGCGGCGATATTTCGGGCATCCGTTCGATCGACGAGAGCTCTTGGGCTTCGTCGGCACGCTGCTTGCGTCAGCAGCCCTCAGTTCGCCAGTGCGCGCCGCCGATCCTGCCGGCCGCGTTGAAGAGATCAAGGGCGAAGCGTTTGTCGATGCGAGCAACCAGCAGCGGCCTTTGCAGAAAGCATCCTCGCTTTTTGTCGGAGATCGCGTCGGGACGGGGCCATCCTCCCGCCTGACGATGTTGATGGGCGAGGACACGACGATCAAGCTCGGCGAAAAGGCGCAACTGGTCATTGACCAGTTTCTTTCGACCACCGGAGGCGAAATCTCGCTGCAGTCCGGTCCGTTGCTTTTTGACCGGCCGAGTGGAAGCCGGCCCGTCGCAATGAAGATCAGGAGTTCCTACGGCCTCATTGCCGTCCGTGGCACAAAATTCTTTGCCGGACCGAGCAACGGCGTTTTTGGCGTGTTTGTCGATCACGGCACAGTCACTGTTTCCGGAGGCGGGAGCGAGGTCGTGCTACAGGCGGGAGAGGGGACAAACCTGGCCACTCCGGGTTCGAAACCCTCCGCGGCCACCAAGTGGGGCACGGAGCGGATTCGCGGCGCTTTGGACAGCGTCAGTTAGCTTGTCTGATCAATTTCGCACGGCATGCAGGAAAACTTCACGATGGAGATCCTGAAGACGCGAAGAGATTTTCCGGTCTGACGTCAAATCATTGCAAACCGAGGCCTTTCATTCAGGCGACAAATGTCCAGCAAAGATACTCTCGTTTCTCTTCTGTCGAAAACCGAACTCTTCAAGGGCCTGGCTCTCGAGGATCTCGAGGCCTGCATTCCGTCGTTTCGCGAAGCCAAATTCAAAAAGGGACAGGCGCTGTTTACGCGCGGCGAGCGCGCGACGGGCCTTTACCTCGTCGCGGAAGGACGTGTGCGACTGGCGATCGCCACCGAGGATGGTCGCGAATTGAGCTTTCGTCATGCGACAGTGGGCGAACTGCTCGGTGAAATTGCGGCGCTTGATGGCGGCACAAGGAGCGCCGACGCTACCGCCCTCACGGCGGTGACGACCTACCGGCTCGACAAGGAGGATTTTCGCAAGCTTTGGACCGCGCGGCCGGTGCTGTCCGAGCGGCTGATATCGTTTCTCTGCAGCCGACTGCGGGACACCAGCGGACAACTTGAGTCGATCGCGCTCCATCCGATGCATGTCCGGCTGGCGCGCTTCTTCCTGGTCGCGATCGGCGACCGCAAGCCCGTGCCGGGAAAGCGGCTGCCGCTTGATCTCGGCATGTCACAGGGCGAACTCGCCTTGCTACTCGGCGCCAGTCGTCCCAAGATCAACGAGGCACTGGGCAAGCTGGAGGAAGTCGGCGCCATTGGCCGCACGCTGGACCGAATCTTCTGCGATCCGCTCAAGCTCGCCGAAGTTGACGGGTCTCATGCTTAGCCAGCTTGGCAAGACTCATTCGGGTCTGATTGCCGGCATTCTAGCGCTCGCGCTGTTCCTCGCCGCCATATTGTTGATGCCGAGGGAATGGCGGAACGTATCTCGTGAAAGGGCATTCGATGTGGTGCTTGCGGCCGACCGGCAGATCCGCCGATCGAAGCCGCAGGAGACAGCAAGCGCTGTTCCGGTCGTCGTTGTCGATATCGATCGGCGCACGCTTGACATTTTGGGGCCGTGGCCGTGGCCGCGCGAGACGATGGCGCGCCTCGTCGAAGCGGTGGCCAGTGGCAAGCCGGCCGTCGTTGGAATCGATGTCCTCTTTACACAGGCGGACACCCGCTCTCCAGCCGCGTTGGCGCGACAGCTCGGCTCTCTCACCGGCAATCAGGATATCAGCGCGCTCGCCGGCGGTCTTCTCGACGGTGACAAGCATCTCGCCGCGGCGATGAAGGGCGTTCCGGTGGCGCTCGGATTTGTTCTCGATGCCGACAAGGTCGACGGCGTCCCAGGGGTGCCGGTTCTCGCACGCCGTCCGGTCGTGCTGGACGGTCTCTGGCGCATGACCGGCGGCCTCGGCCCGGTATCGCCGCTGGTCGACGCGGCGAAAGGGCTTGGCGCGCTTTCGTTGCCCGGAGACGCGGATGGCAGGATCAGGCGCGTGCCGCTCCTCGTCGGCGCCGGCGAAGCGACGCGACCGGGCCTGGCGCTGGAAGCGATCCGGCTGTTTGAGCGCTCGCCGGCCTATTCCGTCGATGCCAACCCGCAGCGGATCATCGTCGGCGATCTCGACGTGCCGTTGCCCGGCGACGGCCTGCTGCGACTGGCCGGCGCCGACATCCGCAAACGGGAGGCGCGCACGATCTCCGCTGCTGACGTCGTGAGCAACAACGCCATGCATCGCGCGCGGCTTGCCGGCGCTATTGTATTGATCGGCGGGTCGGCGCCGGAGCTTGGCGGATTGCGCGAAACGGCAACTGATCCGCTTGTCCCGTCGGTCGAGATTCAGGCCGATGCCATCCAGCAGATGTACGCGCGCCGGGCGCCACAAGCGGTTCCGTTAGGCTTTGCTCTGACCCTGATCATGGGATTGATCGCCGTGGTCGCGGCGTCCGCTTTGTCGCCGGTGTTGGGTGCCTTTGTCGGCCTGACCGCTTTGGCGGTTCTCTGGTCGGGGGCGATCCTCGCGTCTCTGCTCGGGGATCGGTTGATCGATCCTGTGATGCCGTCCATCGGAGGGCTGTTCGTCTTCATGACATCCTCCGTCAGCTCTTACGCGCTGGTGGCCCGTCGCGAAGCACGCATCCGGAGCCGATTCGAGCAACATCTGGCGCCGGCGGTTGTGAAGCGGATCGCTGAGAATCCGGGCCTCCTGAAGTTGAGCGGTGAGAAGCGCGAGATCACCGCGCTGTGGACCGACATCGAGGACTTTACCGCGATGACGCATCGCGCAGGACCCGAACAGCTTGTCGCGGTGCTCGACGAATATATTGAAGGGATGGCGGCCATTGTGATGAAGCATGGCGGGATGGTCGATAAGATCGTCGGCGACTCCGTCCACGCGTTCTTCAACGCGCCGCTCGATCTCAAAGATCATCCGCAACGCGCGCTCGACTGCGCCGAGGAGATCCGGATATGGGCGAAGGGATTCCAGTCCCGGATCGAACCGTCTCACATCGGCTTTGGCCGCACGCGTATCGGAATCGAAACCGGTGAAGCCATTGTCGGCGATATCGGGATCAGGTCAAAGCTCGACTACACTGCCCACGGCGATTCCATCAATTCGGCGGCGCGCCTGGAGGCGCTCAACAAGCGTTATGGATCGACCATCTGTGTCGGGCCATTCGCGGCCGCGCGCTGCACGACAACCCTGTTCAGGCCGCTCGGTGTCGCGTCACTGCGCGGCCTTGACGTGCCCGTCGAGGTTTTTGAACCCTGGCCGCCGGAGGCCTCGGCGGATTGGCGCGAACGATATATTGCGGCGTATCGATTGATCGAAGGCGATAAGACCGGCGCGGCGCAGTTGTTTGAAGGCTTGGCTGCGGAGTGTCCCGGCGACCCCGTTCCGCGCCTGCTGGCCGCGGAGTTGCGGGCCGTGCTGTCGACTTAAGACAGATGTAGCGCTCACAGCCTGGTCAGCGCACCGCTTCCTAGAATGGCGGCAATAGCGGAATTGCCCTCCGCTTCGAGCACTGTGATGCGCTCCCGCGCCCAGAGATAGGCTGAGTCGAAAATCTCGGTGTGGCGTTCGAATTCGGTTACGCCGACTCCGGCCGGAATTGGTGGCCGCATGACGTGATCGGTCGGTGCGGCCGGGATCGTATCATAGCGCTGATGGGCGACGAGACTGCGCCACAGCACGTTGACCGCGTTGGGCGCCGCCGGAAGCAGCTTCTTGCGGAACGGCACCAGCATCGCGGCAGCCAGTTCCAGCCGGCCGGGCAACGCCGCGTAGTCGACGTCAAACGTCTCGACCTCGGGTTCGCCGAAATGCACGACCAGATTGGGGCCGCTCTTGAGTTGATGCATCGGATCCAGCGGGACGTTATCGATCAGGCATCCGTCGACCAGCATCGCGCCGTCCCTGGTGTAGAAGGGCGGCAACAGCCCGGGTATGGCGCTCGATGCGCGCACCGCCTGCCAGAGCAACCCCGACTGGATCAGCTCGAGGCAGTGCGTCGAAAGGTTGGTTGCGACCGCCGCGAACGGCCGCCAGCAGTCCTCGATCCTGCACTCCGCCCCGTACTGTTCGGCGAGCGCGCGATCGAACGCCTTGTGATCCAGCAGAGCGTATCGCGGCCAGGTCGGGCGGCGGAAGCTGCGGCTCTTCACGAAGATCTCGTGGGCGCCGCGTTCGAGACGGTCAGCCTCGAAGTTCTTGGCGAAGCCGGCGGCCATGGCGGAGCCGACGCTGGTGCCGACAAAGATATCGAACATCACGCCGCGCTCGCGAAACGCCTTGTAGATGCCGGCATGGGCGAATCCGAAGCTTCCGCCTCCCGCGGCCACGAATCCAATCGCACGCCCGGACAGAAAGCGGATCAGGCTGTCGATGTCGAGCTGATCCTCGAGCGCGACGTGGTGGTGCATGAAGCAGGGCAGGCGCGCGAGCCACGCCGTGGTGCCGCTGACTTCGCCGCTGCGCCGGTCATGGATACGCACGATCCGGCGGGCCGACACCGGATGCACCTGGCAGGCGAAGGTTTCGATATCTGTCAGGCTTTCCGCAGGCGCATCTCCGCGACATGCCAGCACCACCATGTCCGCCTGCCGGATCGCCTTCCGCGTCCAGGCCGGCACCTCACCGCTGCCGAGATAAATCACGAGCGGCGAAACCTGCTCGAGCTTGTTGAGCCAGTCGGTGACTTCGGGGGCATCCAGCTCGCGGCCGGGAAACATCGAGCTGACGCGGGCCGGATCGACGACCTGGGCGTTGGTCCTAGCGAGGGTCTCGCGCATGCGCCGATAAAAGTCGGCTGGAATCGGCTCAAAACCACCATCGATCAGCGCCACCGTGCGCGCCATCGGCGAGGTGCGGGTCGTTGGAATCTGTTCCGTTCGCTTTGCAAACCGAAGCGCGAGCGCTGCAAGCAGCGCCTCGGCAATCGCCGGCGTGCTCTCCGCGAGGCTGTGGTAGGCGGCCCGCGTCAGCACGAGCACGCTGGTATCGCGGATGGCGATCACATTGGCGGTACGGGCAAGGTTGGCGAAGAACCCGATTTCACCGACCAATTCGCCGGCGCGGAGTTCGGCGATGGGGAGAGAGTCGCCGGTTCGGCGTACCGCGAGGGCACCGTGCAAAACGATATAGAGTGAGTCGGCAGGGTCCCCCTGCGCCACCAGCATTTCGCCGCGGACGAGATCTTGCCGGACCATGGCATCAAAGGTCTTGAATCGCTGCTCCGGCGTGAGCGCCTTGAACAACGCGAGATCCTCCGACAGCCTCCCCCACGCAAATACCGGTCCTGGCTTACTCATCGGCGACTTCCACTGCGATGCTGCGATGCTATCGCCGAAGGGGCGAGACTGCGAGCAATATCAGGGTCCGTCGCTTGCTGCGGCAACTGTCGATGGCCGAGCGCGGGTCCGGACAGGCGGTCATGGCCGCGCGCTGCTGCGCAGCAAAAGGGGAATGCGGCACTGCAACGACCGTATAAGACAAAAGAGACCGCCTGCTGAGGCGGTCTCTTCCGTGGTGTCAGACCTTCAGCGTTTAGAAGGGGAAGATGTTGCGGATGAGGTTACGGAGCCAGCCGAGGCCGTCGCCGCCACCGGTGCCGTTGCCGCCGCCGCCGCCGGTGCCGCCACCGGTGCCGCTGCCGTGCCCGGCAGGTTTGCCGCCGCTAACGATGGAAAGCTCTTTGTCATTGAGAAGTTCGTGGTTCATGGTCGCCTCCTGTTTCTAGCGAAGGGAGAATCCGCTTCGTCTATGGTCAGGAGATTAAGACCCGCGCCGGCCTGGCGCCGTGATTGGCATCACGCTGCGAAACGACGTTCGCGCCGGGTGATTCATATCACTAAAGCAGTTGGCGCTTGGCGAAGGACGCAAACATTCCAGGTGTATTGCTGAGCTCATCATAGCTTCCGGTCTGCACCACCTTGCCGTCGACCAGCACGATGATGCGATCCGCCTGGCGGACAGTAGAGAGCCGGTGCGCAATGACGATCCGGGTCACATTGAGGTTGCCGAGCGAGTTGCTGACGATCGCCTGCGACTGATTGTCGAGCGCGCTCGTCGCCTCGTCAAACAGCAGAACACGCGGCCGGCGCGCGACCGCGCGGGCGATCATGATCCGCTGCCGCTGGCCGCCGGACAGCGTATTGACGCCTTCGGCGACCACGGTGTTCATGCCCATCGGCATCGCCTTGATGTCGTCCTCCAGGCCGGCGAGCCGCGCCGCTTCCCAGGCCTGGTCGAGCGGCAGCTGGACGCCGCCGCAAATATTGTCGTAGAGGCTGCCGGTTGCCAGCTTGCCGTTTTGCAGCACGACGCCGAGCTGGCGGCGCACCGCGCTGATGTCGAGCGTGTCGATGGCCTTGCCGTCCAGAAATACCGTACCGGACTCCGGCTTCTCGAACCCCAGCAGCAGCCGGAACAGCGAAGACTTGCCGCTGCCTGACGGACCGACGATGGCGACGTATTCGCCTTGCGCGATTCGGAGCGAGACATTCTCGAGCACGGGCGGACCTCCTTGCGTGTAGCGGAAGGTCACGCGTGACAGCTCGATCGTTCCGGACAGTTCGCCGGGGGATTTCCGTTCGTCCGACAGTTCGGCCGCCCCCGAAATCAAGGGCCGAAGGCGGGTGATGCTGGGGATGGCGATCAGGGATTCGCTGATGCCGGATGCCCAGGCGCCGATCGACGCCATCGACTGCCCGAACGCGGAGAAAAACGCCAGGAAGCCGCCGACATCCAGCAGCAGCTTGCTCTGCAGATATGTCGCCGCCGCGAAGATGATGAGGGTGGCGATCAGCGGATACGCCGTCTCGAAAACGCCGAGGGCATTGGAGACCTTCTGCGACGAGATGAAATTGCGCTTCTGCGCGGCGAATTGCTTCGACCACACGGCGAGCGCGCGCGCAGTCGCGTCGGCGACGCGCAGCTTTCCGATGCCGGTGATCAGTTGCAGCACGAAGCCGTCGATCTTGCCCTGCTGGGTAAAATACTTGTTCTCGTAATAAAGACGCAGCGCGCTGGTGGCGATGATCAGCAGCGCGCGGATCAGCGTCAGCAACAGTGCGATCAATCCCAATTTGACATCATAGTAAAGCATCAGGCCGATGCTGAACCAGGCGAACACGCCCATCAGCATGCTGCGTAGCGCGCGCCCGGTGAAGACCCGGCGCGCCGCGTCGATGCCCATCGATCGGTCGACGAAATCGCCGACCGTGTACTCACGAAACAGCGACGTCGGCAGCCTGAGTACCCGGTCGATCACCGCGGCCTGCAGCCGCCAATCCATCAAGCCTTCGACTTTCAGCATCGCCAGCCCCTCCATCGTCTGGATGCTGGCGATGGCGATGGCCGTGACGGCGAGGGCGAGGGCGCAGAACGTGAGCTGATCAAGCTCGCTGCGGGGGATCACCGAATTGATCAGGACGTTGGTGATGAGCGGCGTCACCAGCGACAACAAGCCGATCGCGACGATCGCAATTGCGATACGAAGGAAGCTTCCGGTGGAGTGCCGGAATGCGAAAGTCAACAAGTCGCGGAACCGAAGCGGGCGAGCCGGAAGCGCCGGGTAGAACGAGACGGCCTCCGGCGCCAGTTCCATTGCAACCGACCGATCGACGGGCCGCCGCGTTCCCGTTGTTGTGTCGAGCATCACATAGCGGCGGTTTCCGCGGCGAATGAGTGCGACCGGATTTCGCGCCTCGCCGTGCCATGCGACCAGCGGCCCCGCGTCCTCGGTCCACCACTCGCCCCGCAACAGCGTCCGGCGCACGCGTAAGCGTGCCGCGCGTGCGATCTCGACGGCGCCATTGAACCCGGGTTGGGCCAGGACGGAGCGGGGCGGGACGGAGAACGGCATCTTGATCGCCTCCACGACGATCCGGCAGGCGTTGAACAAAGGATCCGCCGAGTCGGTCGCCATCTCGGTGTGGGTGGAGCGCTGCACGACGACGTCGGAAAGGCGTTCAAAGGATTCCGCGGTCTGCGTTGTGATCAATTCGGTACGAAGCACGAGGCGCCGTGCCTCCCGCTCGACGTCGCGGGCCAGATATTCCCTGATGCAGCTGGCCACGCTGAGATGGAACTGGTCGACGGCGCGCCACAATTGATCAGCTTCCGGCGTCGCCTCGCTGCCGAGCGCGCTGCAGCCCGATTGACCCGCCTCGATCCACATGCCTGATGTCAGCGGCAGCGGCGCTCCATCAGCGGCAATGGACGGTTCAAGCCCCATCGGCTTCGCCGTCCCGGCTTGCAGGGAGACCCAGACCATGCTGCGTGCAGGACCGCGGCGCCGTTCATCCGGCGGGATCTCGGCCGCGCCATCGCTCGCGACTTCGAGCATGTCCCAGCTCGGGTTGGGTCCGGCGATCAGCCGCGCAAGCCGCCTGATCCAGGTGGTGATCGGATCGAGGGACTGAACGTCCATGCGCGGCACGAGCTGCGCTTCGGTGCCGGGGCTTCCGACCGCGAGCACTTGAATTTGCGGATCCGACCGGTTGAAGCCTTCCTGCAGATCGAGAATGATCTCGCCGGTCTCGGCCCGAAACAGATGGTGTCGGGCGCCGTCGGTACTGCCTTCGACAAGCCGCACCGCGAAGACATCGACATGCCCTGCGGTGATCTTGAGCGCGTAGCCGCGGTGATCGAGCAGCTTTGGATGCCGTCCATCGAATGCGATATGGCCCGCCGTATGGGCGGTCGCTTCCTGATTGGCCATCGCGTGGGCCTGCTGGAGGAGAGATTCACTCATTCCTGCGCCACTAGTTTTGCGTACGTGCCCTGAACGCCCATCAGTTGTTCGTGGGTGCCCCGCTCGACGATCTTGCCCTGCTGCAGCACAATGATCTCGTCGCAGTCACGGATGGTGCTGAGGCGGTGCGCAATGATGATGCAGGTGCAGCCGCGCCGCCGCAGATTGTCATCGATGATCTTTTCGGTGATCGGATCGAGCGCGCCGGTGGCCTCATCCAGGACAAGAATCGACGGATTGGAAACCAGCGCCCGCGCGATCTCGATCCGCTGACGCTGGCCGCCGCTGAAATTGGTGCCGCCCTCGTTGATATAGCAGTCGTAGTTTCCCGTCCGCGTCGCGATGTCTTCGTGGATCACGGCATCCTTCAATGCCTGCGAGAGATCGGCCTCGGTGATGGTCGAGTCCCACAGCGTAAGGTTTTCGCGTGCCGTACCCTCGAACAGGAAGATGTCTTGGTCGACATAGGTGATCGAATTAGCGAATACCTGCGGCGGGATCTCCGGCAAACTCCATCCGTCGACACGAACCTCGCCCGCCCAGGGTCTGTAGAGACCGCAAATCAGCTTTCCGAGGGTCGATTTTCCGCTTCCCGAGGCGCCGACAAGGGCCACCCGCGAACCCGGATGGATGTCGATCGAGATGTCATCCAGCAGCGGCGGCTCCAGGATCGAGTAGCCGAATTTGATATTGCTGAGCTCGACCCGGCCGGTCAGTTTTGGCGGAAAGCGCTCGGGCGCGATCGCTGGCTTGTCCGACTTTCCGAGCGGATAATTGTAGACGTCTTCCAGGCGCTCCAGCCCGCCCTTGATGGTCTGCACGTTGCTGAAATAATTGACGAGTTCGGTCACCGGTTCGGAGAAGCTTGCCATCAGGGACTGGAAGGCCACGAGGCCCCCAAGGGTCAGCGATCCCTCGATGACGCGCAGGCCGCCAACGCCGAGAATCGCCGCCACGGTCAGTCCCGTGAACAACGTCGGCAGCATATCAAGATAGATCGAAGAGGCACCGAGTTCCTGCTCGGCGTTCAATGCCTTGGCCTGGATGCCGGCCCATTGGCCGAACGCCTCGTCCTCCAGACCGCTGGCCTTGAGGGTTTCGATGCTGCGCACCGCGCTGACGGTGGAGCCGACGAGCTTGCCTTGCTCCAGCGCGAGGCTGCGGCTGAGGTCTTCGCGACGTCCTCCGATGAACTTCAACGCCAGCACATTCGCCAGCGTCATGCTCACGCCAATGATGGCCAGCGGGAGATCGTAGATGGCCATCGCCGCGGCGAAGAAGACGATCGACGTCAGATTGAGCGCATTCGACGCGACACCGCTCGAGAGCAGGCGGCCGATCTGCTCGTTGGCGCCCACGCGGTTGGAGATATCGCCGGCGTGACGCTGGGTGAAGAACTCGACCGGCAGCGCCATGACATGCCAGAGAAAGCGGCTCACCATGACGACCGAAAGCTTGGTCTGCAGCCGCAGCAGCAGCGATTGGCGCACCAGCGTCAGCAGCGCGCGGATGATCGCGGTCAAGGCCATGCCGATCAAGAGCGGAATGAACCAGCTGCTGGTGCGCTGGATCAGGATGTTGTCGATGAAAATCTTCGAAAAGCCGGCAGCGACGATGGCGGGAACCACCAGCGCGAGGCTGACGAGCACCAGCAGGCCGACGGGGGTCTTCGAGGAGCGCAACTCGCGCAGCAGCAATCGCAAGCCTTGCGGCTTGCTGCCCGATCGCTGGAATTCGGCCGTCGGCTCCATGGTGAGCGCAACGCCGGTGAAGGCGAGATCGAGCTCGGCCATGTCGGTGCGCCGGCGTCCGGTGGCGGGATCATTGATGTAAACGTCGTTGCCGTCGATCCCCTCGAGCACCACGAAATGATTGAAATTCCAATGGATGATGCAGGGCATCGGCAGTTCGTGCAGCGTCGTGGGCTCCTTGCGAAAACCCTTGGCGTCGAAACCAAAGGTGCGCGCTGCCCGGACGATGTTGCTCGCCTTGCTGCCGTCGCGCGAGACGCCGCACGAAACGCGAAGCTGCTCCAGTGGAATCCACGCGCCGTGGTGCGCGAGCACCATCGCCAGCGCCGCCGCGCCGCACTCAACGGCTTCCATCTGAAGAATGGTCGGCGTCTTCTTGACGTTCCTGCGCCAAAACAGCCTTCGAAACCGGTGCCAGAGGGAAGGCGGCCGGAACTGCGGCGGAAGCGGTTGCTGCGGCGGGGCGCTATCCATCAATTCCGGTCAACCGCCTCAAGAGGGGCACCACCAGATCGAGCGGGCGTTGCCGCCGAGTGGTGATTTCCGCGCGCGTCAGCGTTCCGCTGGTTAGGCGGATCGGCGGCCCTTGTCCAACCGCCCAGCGGTATCCGCTCACGGTTTCGGGGTCCTGCTCCAGGCTGACGGTTGCGGCGTAGGCGGCTCCTTCCTTTGAAAACCGGGTAACCAGATTGTCGTTGTGGAGGACGGCTGCCATGCCCTGCGGCGTCATCGGGAAATCCGAGATCGTCACGACAGTGCCGACCATGGTCCCGAATTCCTCGCGCTTGACCGTGCTTGGCTCGATGCGGACCGGCATTCCTAGCTTGACGTTCTTGCCGCGCTCGGCGGGAATATAGATCAGGGCTTCCAGCTTCTGGCCTTCGCTTTCGATCGCGACGACAGGTGCGCCGACCGCAAGCACGGCGCCCGCGGAGACCTTGATTTCGAGCACGCGGCCATCCACCGGGCTGACGATCCTGGTATTCTGGGTCAGCAGCCCCGCGGCGGAGTCCATCTGCCGGCGAGCGTCATTGAGGGCAAACTCGGATGTCTGGGTCTCGCGTTCGCGCTGGGTTTCCAGATCGGTCTGTGTCGTCCGGAGCTTCAGGATTTCATTGAACGTATCTTCTTTTCGTTGCTGGGCGTCGGTGAGGTCCCGGCGCCGCTCCTCAAGCGTGCGCCGCGTCGTCAATCCCTTCGCCATCAAATCCTCGAGGGTTTTTACATCGTTCGTCAGATAGTCGATGCGCTGCGTGGTCGCCTTGATGACCTGGTTGAACGCGGCTTCCAGCTTCGCAAAATTCTGTGCCTTCGACGCAAGCTCGCGCTTGGTTTTGTCGATCAGGTCAGCGTGCTGGCGTTCCTTCTCGCGGAACACCTCGACGGCAGCCTGGTGGCGTTGCTGGATGTCGGTCTGAACGATCTCCGCGATCGGTTGCCCCTGGGTGACGCGGTCACCGACCATGACGCTGATGGTTGCCAACCGGCCGGAGGCGGCAGAAGACGCCTCGACGACGCGGCCGCCACCGCTGATCAGAATGCCCTGGCCTTCAGCACGGGTAGGGACGCGGCCGACAATGCCCCATGTGACGGCTGCGATAAGGGCGATGCAAATGGCAAATACCAGCATCCAGTCGAACGGTCTGGTAATGCGGACGAGATGATCAAGCTGTTCGGGCGATGCGGCGCGCTGCAGCGCGACGGCGCGAAATGTCCGCTGCGAGAGATCGGTCATTTTCCCGGGTCCGTAACCAAACCGGGGACGGCCTCCCCAGCCGCGAGCAGTCGCTGATTTTTCTCATCACGCACAGCTCTGTTCCTCTCGGGGCGGATAATACACAAAAGCCGATGCGGAACAACCAAACGGGCCTGCCTACCCGCGCCGGAACGCGCGTTCGTCGTGCAAAAATGACGCAGGCCAGGTTCGGTCCGCCCTAGCAGCGCATGCAATCGCGAACTATGCTTGGCGACCAGGTCCGAGGCTGATCCAATGGGCGTAACCGCCGTCTGGAAAATGATTGGCAGAGTGGTGCGGGGCGGCAAGAAGCCCGCTTGCGTTCCCAATGGGCAATCCATGACCCGCCTGCGTCGCGAATGGGTGCGGCCGCTCGCCCTCGGCGTCGCGATGCTCCTGCTGGCGCCGAACGTATCCAGCAGCGGCGTCCTCAGCGAAAGCGATTTCAAAAAGGTCGAAGCCATAAAGCCGTTATTCCAGAACTTGATGGGTGATCTCGTTCAGACCGCCAAGCGACCCGATATTTCCACTGGTGACGCCGATTGCATCACGTCGACAATCCGGGAACTGCTTCAGATCTCCGAGGAGCTTTCGAGTTACGAATATCTCATCACCATTGAAAAGGAGATCACCGACTTCGGCGAAAACAGCCCGGTGAAGGGCGTCGTCAAATTCGCGATCGAAAAGACAAATACGATCCTTGCCGAGGAACGAAAACGATTGGTTCAATTGTCGGACCGCTGTTCGCGCTTCCCGCTGGCCTTCAGCAAAACGCAGCAGGCACTGCAATTCATCGATACGACAACCAATCTTCTCAATTCCATTCAGGTACGCCTGTGAGCGAGCGGCGTTCATGCGTGTCCCCTTTATTCTGTGATTGCCAGAATAGGTTTGCGCGTTAGCTTCACCGTGACGGACGTCACAAAGCGCCGACACGGCTTAAGGCGCTGCGCTGCTGCCGCGTGAGAAGTCCGCGCTTTGCCGCCAGCGAGCAGAATCCGCGGCCGCCGGGAGCGGGCGTGGTTGTGCGGATTCCACATCAGCTCGAACCCAGCAGGTGCAGTGCCATGCCGTTGACACGTGCAGCGTTGGCACCCTGACCGGTCACTGTCACCGGGCCGCATGGAGCTTCGATTTGGCTGGCGCTGCCATCGGGGCGGGACGTCAGCCGTCGCAACGGCAAGGCCACCGGGCCCGCAATAATAGCGGCACCGATCCAGCGAGACAGGTTCATCCGCCGGCCATGCCGGCAGCAAGTCCGTGAAACGGCGGGTCAGCGACACCGTGAACTGCATCGGGCGGTTATGTCGGTCCGCCCGGCGGGTGCGGACTTCGCGGCCCGGTGCGGCCAAAGGCAAAATACTGGGCTCCGCAGGCGAGTCCCCGCTGCCCCGTGGGCATTTCACTCCTAAAATTTCCTTTGCATATCTTTGTATACATAGTTATACATAGCGGAAAGTCCCGATCTGGCTTTTGGGAGGCCGCGATTTCCAACCCTGCTGAGGACGACACGCTTGTGATCTGGCCCGGCCCCGCGTCATCGCGGGCCGCGGGCGGGCTCGCCGAGCATGCCTATCGGGCCATCCGCAATGCGATTCAGGAAGGCCAACTCGAGGCCGGCCAACGTGTCCTCGAGCTGGAGCTCTGCGCCTGGCTCAAGGTCAGCCGTACGCCCATTCGCGAGGCGATGCGCCGCCTGCAATCCGACGGCATGCTGGTCCATGCGCCGGGCGGCGGGCTGTCGGTCGCGCAACACGACCTGCGCGCGGTGGCCGAGCTCTACGACGTGCGTGAACGGCTTGAAGGTACTGCCGCGGCACTGGCTGCACGCTTTGCCGACGCGACCGAAATCCACATGCTGCAGGCGATGCTGGATTCGCATCGTCAGTTGCCTGATGACCCGAAACTACACGCCCGGGAAAACACTCTCTTTCACGAGCAAATCTACCGCGCCGCTCACAATCGGTTCCTGATCAAGAGTCTGCAGGACCTGCATGACTCTGTCGTACTGCTGGGCCGCACCACCTTCGCGGCACCCGGCCGTATCGCGGAAGCATTGGCAGAGCACCAGGCGATCGTTACCGCCATCGCGCGGCGCGACGAGGCTGCCGCCGAAGATCTGGCCCGCCGTCACGTGCGCCGCGGCTACGAGCTGCGTCTCAGCGCGATGGCCGAAGCCGCCCGCGCCGGATCGCAACATCGGATCGATAGCCGGAGAGAAACACCCGACAAAAAATAATTCCGAACAAGACGCGAGGTGCGCGCCGCAATCGCCGCCTTGCTGCGATCCACACCAGGTCAATCCCACAGGAGTTGAGTAATGAACAAGTATGACGTCATCGTTGTTGGCGCGGGCAACGCCGCTCTGGCTGCCGCGGTGTCCGCCAAGGAGAACGGTGCCGAGCGCGTCGTTGTGATCGAGAAGGCACCGCGGGAAATGCGTGGCGGCAACACGCATTGGAGCGGCGGCGTGCTGCGCTTTGCCTTCGACGATCCCCGGGAAATCGGCGAACTGCTCCCCGACGTCGAGGATGAATATGAGAACTTCTATGACGGCGTATCGCCGTACTCGAAGGAGGATTTTCACGGCGACCTGATGCGCGTCACCAGCGGACGGACCGATCCGGTATTGTCGAAGCTGCTCGTCCACAACTCGTTCGACACCGTGAAATGGATGAAGAAGGTCGGCGGCATCAAGATGGAGCCGGCGATCACGCTTTCCGCGGTCAAGAAGGACAACGTCATGGTGTGGGCGCGCGGCCTGGTCGTGCGCGCCGAACACGAAGGCGTCGGCCTGTCGCGGAGCTGGTTCTCGACCGCCGAGCAGCTCGGCATCGAAATTCGCTATGGAACTGCGGCGACCGAATTGCTGGTCGGCGACGATGGCAGGATCAACGGCGTCAAGGTGCGTGATGACGACGGCGTCTCGGTCCTGAATGCCAGGTCGGTGATCCTCGGCTGCGGTGGATTCGAAGCCAACGTGCAGATGCGCACCCAGCATATCGGTCCGCTGGTCGGTGCGGCGAAAGTGCGGGGCACGCCGCACAATCAGGGCGACGGTTTGCGGATAGCGATGAACATCGGCGCGATGCCGTGGGGACAATGGAGCGGCTGCCACGCCACGCCGATCAGCGCGGATTGGGGTGAGTTTGCACCCCGCGAACTCACCGATCGCAGCAACCGGCTGAGCTATGTCTATGGCGTCATGCTGAACCGCAAGGGCCGGCGCTTCGTCGATGAAGGCGAGGACGGTGCGCTCTTCACCTACGCCAAGTTCGGCCGCGCGATCCTCGCCGAACCCGGCGCCAAGGCCTGGCAGATCTTCGATTCCAGAGTCGTCCACCTGCTGGAGCCGCGCTACCAGACCAGCAAGCCGATCACCGCCAACACGCTGGAAGATCTCATCGAAAAACTCGACTTCGACGACAGGGATCAGGCGCTGAAGACGCTCGATGAATATAATGCCTGCGCCCGCGAGATGGACGACGGCTTCGATCCGACCAAGAAGGATGGCCTTTCCAGCAAGGGGCTCGCGTTGGAGAAAACCAACTGGGCGCTTCGAATCGCAAAACCGCCGTTCTACGCCTACAGCGCCACCGGCGGCATCACCTTCACGTTCGGCGGACTGAAGGTGAATGAGACGGCACAGGTGATCGGCACCGACTGGCGGCCGATCAAGGGTCTGTTCTGCTGCGGCGAAATGGTCGGCGGCCTGTTCTACGACAATTATCCGGCCGGCACCGGTCTGGTGTCAGGCGCGACGTTCGGGCGGATCGCAGGGCGCAGCGCGGCGGCGGACTGAAGTCTGCACGGGAGAACCGACATGAGTGACGCGTCTGTTGCATCGTCGAAGGCAAGTTCGGCAGAGCATGCTTCGTCCGGAACCACGCTGCTCCAGCATCTGGCCGAGCGGGTGTTGGCCTTCGAGAAGCGTCAGCTCACAAAGGGGGCGGTCGCGTCGGCAAGAGCCTGCATCCTCGATGCGATCGGCGTGACCCTGGCCGGCTATCCGGAACCCTGCACGCAGATCCTCCTCAAGACCCCGGGCATCGCGACGGCGCCCGGACCCGCGCTGATATTCGGCTCGGCCCGGCGCACCAGCGCACTCGATGCCACGCTGATCAACGGCACGGCGTCCCACGCGCTCGACTTTGATGATTTCAGCGGCATCATGGGCGGCCATCATTCGGTGCCGCTGGTATCGACGCTGTTCACGCTCGCCGAAGAGCGCGGCGGCAGCGGTGAAGACCTCATTGCCGCCTACGTGATCGGCGTTGAGGTCGAGATCCGGCTCGCGCGCGCCGTCAATTTTCATCACTACGACAAGGGCTGGCATCCGACGGCGACGCTCGGCATTTTCGGTGCCGTGGCGGCCGCATGCCATCTCATGAAGCTTGATCATGCCAGGACGACGATGGCGCTGTGCATTGCGGCCTCGCTCGCAAGCGGCCTCAAGGCCAATTTCGGCACCATGACAAAGCCCCTCCACATCGGTCAGTGCTGCCGCAATGGCCTGCTTGCGGCTCTGCTGGCGGAGGGAGGATTTGACGCCGCCACCGACGTGTTCGAGCATCAACAAGGCTTCCTCAACGTCTTCAACGGGCCCGGCACGTTTGACCCCGATAAGCTCTTTGAGAACTGGGGCGCGCCGTGGGAGATCGAGGCGAAATCGATCGCGCTGAAGCAATTCCCGTGCTGCGGCAGCACGCATCCCGCCATTGCGATGGCGCTCCAACTGCGGCGCGAGGACAAGGTCAAAGCCGCGGACATCAGCAGCATCGAAGTGCGGCCGCATGGCCGGCGCCTGCGCCATACCAACAATCCGCACCCGCAGACATCGCTGCAAGCCAAATTCAGCGTCCAGTATGCTGTCGCGCGGGCGCTTCGCTATGGCGTGCTTCGGCTGAAGGACTTCGAGGGCGACGCGCATTTCGATCCGGAGATCACGCGGCTTCTGGATCTCACGACCGCAAGCCCGCACCCTGATATGGCCGACGATGCCGAGGACCAATGGGGCGCAGAGGTCATCGTGACGCTCAAGGACGGCACCCGCCTCTCGCGGCGCGTCGACAATCTTGTCGGTCGTGGCGGCGACAATCCGATGAGCAGCAGCGAATTGTGGGACAAGTTCAACGATTGCGCGGCGCGAAGCCTTCCTCGTGAGCAGATCGCGCCGCTGTTCGAGCGGCTTGAAACGCTCGAAAAAGTCACCGAGATCGCGCAGGTCACGCGGCTGCTCGAAGTCAGCGAATTGCACAAGGCGTCGGCAAAGAAGGTCGTCTTCGCGCCGCGTGGCGCGCAGGAAGCGCCGGAGACGACCTGGGTGCCCTGAGCGAGGCTTCCAACGAACGCTATCAGGCCGGCTTCGCCCAGTTCTGATACATCTTCAGCAGCGCCACGATATCCTGGCCACGAAAGCCCTCGGCCAGGGCAAGCGCATAAAGTTCGCGCGTCGCGGAGGCCGACGGCGTCGGCATCTTCGTCATGCGCCCGAGTTCGACCGCAAGTGCAAGGTCCTTCTCGCCCAGCTCCATCTTGAATCCCGGCGAGAAATCACCCTTGATCGCGTTCGGAAAGCGCTTGGTGAAGTGATGCGAGCGACCGCCGCTGACCGACAGAACGTCATAAAGCTTGTCCGGCTCGACGCCTGCGGCGACGCCGAGCGCAAAGGCTTCCGCCGCGACCAGGACGTTGCCCATCGACATCATGTTGTTGACGATCTTGACGACCTTCGCGGTTCCGGCCGGGCCGGTGTACTTCCAGTCGTTGCCGAGCAGCTTGAGAATCGGCTCGGCGCGGGTCACATCGGCTCGCTCGCCGCCGGCGATCAAGATCAGCTTGCCGGCGCGAGCCTCGTTGGGGCTGCCGCTGACCGGACAATCGACCACGGCGATTCCCTTGGCGGCGGCTGCCTCGGCGGCCTGCCGCATCGTCTGCGGATCGATTGTGCTCAGCTCGATGCACAGGGTGCCCTTGGCGGCATGGGCGACAATGCCGTCGGCGCCGAGCCAGGCTTCCGTCACCGCTTTCGGATCGGGCAAGCTGGTTAGCACGATGTCGCGGCCCTCGAGCGCTTCCGCGATGCTCGATGCCATCCGAAAGCCGTCCTTCGCGAGGCGCGCGCGCTGATCGGCGTTGACGTCATAGCCGACGACGTCGAGGTTGGATTCCCTCAGTCGTCCCGCCATCCCCGATCCCATCTGCCCCATTCCGATGACCGCGACCTTCTCAGACATGTCGTTTCTCCCGATTCTTTTGTTGCGAGGTCGTGCCGAGCTATCGCTGAAGCAGACTCATCGCTCGACTCTATACAGAGGCGCCGGTGCCAAGGCGACGGCGTAGCCCCGCAGGCGGTGCAACGGCGTGCACCAATGTCGCATGATGAAAACTGTAGACAGTTTGAGGCGAGGGCGGTAGCGTCCGTGCAATTCGGCCGGCCACCGCTGCGATGCGCGCGCCACCGGCCTACATCGGTTCAACAGATGATCAACGGGAGCGAAACTTGAGACAGCCTGTGCAGTTTGCCGCGATGTGTGAGCGTCCATGAAGATCGCCCAAGGAAAATTTGTCGTGACCGGCGGCGCCAGCCTGATCGGATCGCATGTCGCGGAACAATTGCTGAGCCAGGGCGCGCGGGAAGTCGTGCTGCTCGACAACTACGCGCTGGGCAGTCCGGACACCGTCAGGTCGCTGCTGGGCGATGCTCGCGTCAAGCTCGTGCGCGGCGATATCCTGCGCATCAACGAGCTGTATGATGCCTTCGAGGGCTGCGATGGCGTGTTCGCAATCGCCGGCTTCCTGACGCTGCCGCTCAGCCAGAATCCGAGCCTTGGGCTTGCGGTCAATGTCGAGGGGCAGGTCAACATCTTCGAGGCGTGCCGCTATCGCAACGTCAAGAAGGTGGTGTTCTCGTCGTCGATCGCCGTGTACGGCGATCCGGCGCCAGGCTTGGTCGACGAGTCAGCCCCGGCGCAGCTCGCCACGTTCCAGCCCGCGACAGCGCTGTACGCGTGCACCAAGCTGATCGGCGAAAATCTCTGCCGTCTCTACAGCGCCAAGCACGGCATCCAGGGGATCGCGCTGAGATACGCGACGGTTTACGGCGAGCGCCAGCACTATCGCGGCGTCAACGCGCTCTACATCATGGAGAACTACGACCGCATCATGCGCGGCGAGCCGCCAGTCATTCCGGACGACGGCAGTGAGGTGCATGACTACGTTCACGTTGCCGACGTCGCCCGCGCCAATGTGATGGCGATGGCGTCCGACATCACGGCTGAGAGCTTTACCGTCGCGTCGGGTGTTGCGACCGATCTCAACCGGGTGGTGGCGCTGTTGCTGAAGTTCACCGGCAGCGATCTCAAGCCCGTCTACAAATCGGCACCTTCGAGCGTGCGATCAAGTGTGACCAAGCAGCTCGATTTCAGCATCGCCAAGGCCGAGAAGATGCTGGGCTGGAAGCCCGAGGTTTCCATCGAGGAGGGCATCCGCCGGCTGCTGGAATGGCGCAAGGCGCAGGACACGCCGGCGAGCTGAGGGGAACGCATGTCGGAATACGAGATTCTCGCGGTCCGTTACGCCCATAATGCCGAACGGCGCACATCCGAAAATTTCCTCGGCGGCGATGCGCATGACGGACCGATGCCGATGGATTTCTTCGTCTGGGTGCTGAAGGGCGACGGCCAGACCATCATCGTCGATACCGGATTTGACGCCGACATGGCCAAACGGCGCGCGCGCCAGATAACGCGCCCGGTTGCGGAAGGCCTGAAGGTTGCGGGCGTCGATCTTGCGGGTGTCAAGGATGTCGTGCTGACCCATATGCATTACGACCACGCGGGAAATCACGAGATCTTTCCGAACGCGCGCTATCACATCCAGGATCGCGAAATGGAATACTGCACCGGCCGGTGCATGTGCCATTCCAGTCTGCGTCACCCGTTTGAGGCTGACGATGTCACCGCGATGGTGCGCAAACTGTTCCAGGGCCGCGTCAGGTTCCACAATGGCACGAGCGAGATCGCCGACGGTGTCACGGTGCATCTGGTCGGCGGACATTCGCGCGGGCTGCAGTTCGTGCGGGTCCGAACCCGCCGCGGATGGGTAGTGCTCGCCTCCGACGCTTCACATTATTACGCGAATTTCGAACAGTACCGGCCGTTCCCGGTGGTGGTCGACGTCAGCGAGACGCTGGAAGGTTATGACGCGATGCGCCGGCTGGCGTCGTCGCTGACGCACATCGTGCCCGGCCATGACCCGCTCGTGCTACAACGCTATCCGGCGCAGCCGGGCGGTCCGGCAGACATCATCCGTCTGGATGCCGAGCCGCTGAAATAAGGACAGGGATCGGCCATGGCAAATGCTCGACTTCGTGCGGTGTTCATGCGGGGCGGCACTTCCAAGGCGGTGATGTTCCGAAGGGACGATCTGCCTCATGACCCGAAGGCTTGGGACCCGATTTTCCTTGAAGTGATGGGCTCGCCGGATCCCAATGGCCGGCAACTCGACGGCATGGGCGGCGGCATCTCGTCGCTGTCGAAGATCTGCATCATCGGCCCGCCGAGCCGCACCGACGCCGATGTCGATTACACCTTTGCGCAGATCGGCGTGCGCGACACTTTTGTCGACTACGGCGCCAATTGCGGCAACATGTCCTCGGCCGTTGGGCCGTTCGCGCTCGACGAAGGGCTGGTGACGGCACCAGCCAATGGCGAAGCCACGGTCCGCATTCACAACACCAATACCTCGAAGATCATCGTTGCGCGCTTTCCGGTCGAGAATGGTTCGCTGGCCGCCACCGGCGACATCGAGATCGATGGCATCGCCGGGAAGGCGGCGCCGATCCGGCTGGAGTTCCTCGAGCCCGGCGGGGCGCGGACCGGCGCATTGCTGCCGACCGGAAACGCGGTTGATGATCTCGACATCGACGGCGGGGAAAGCGTGAAGGCGTCCTGCGTCGACGCCGCCAACCCCTGCGTCTTTGTTGCGGCAAGCGCGGCCGGAAAATCCGGCGACGAGCTGCCCGACGTGCTCGACAATGATGCCGCCTTCCTGCAGCGCATGGAAGCGATCCGCTGTGCGGCATCGGTCAAAATGGGGATTGCGCCGGATCTCGATCAGGCGCGGCGTATGACCGGTATTCCCAAAGTCGCGATGGTGACGGGCCCGAGATCCGGACGAACGCTGTCGGGGCGCGAGCTCGCGGCTGAAGATGCCGACATCTGGGTGCGGATGATCTCGGTCGGGCTGCCGCATCGCGCCACGCCGATTACGGGAGCGATTTGCCTTGCGGTGGCGTCGCGCATTCCCGGAAGCATTCCGGCCGAACTGTGCAAGGCGAACGGGCCCATTCGTATCGCGCATCCATCGGGCGTCACGCTGGTCGACGCCGGCGTTTCGCCTGCCGGCTCCGGCGCGGTAAAGGCGGACTATGGCGCGGTCTACCGCAGCGCCCGTCGCCTGTTCGAAGGCAATGTGGTTTATCGAACGGCCATCGCTTAGTTGTATACAGTTGCGGGAACGCAGGTTTCCACGATTGATTGTCGTTCACGAAGGGACATACTAGTAAGAAGGGCTTGGCCGAGGAGCGAGCCGGCTCGTGTCTGTGCGGGCTCCCACTGGAGCGCTATCGAAAGGCTTTCATGAACGGCATCTTGAGCAACAAGGTCTCTGCCCAGTCGCTGGTGGATGCGCTCGCCGAGCGGATCGAGGCGGCGATCATGAGCGGGGACCTGCAGCCGGGCAGCAAGATCAGCGAGCAGGCGCTGGCCGCGTCGCTCGGCGTCAGCCGCGGTCCATTGCGCGAAGCCATCCGCCGGCTCGAAGGTCGAAAGCTGCTGCAGCGGACACCCAACATCGGCGTCCGCGTCGCAAGCCTGTCGCCGAGCGATCTGTATGAAGTGCTGCAGGTTCGCGAAGCGCTGGAAGGAATGGCATGCGGGCTCGCGGCCCAGCATATGACGGACGATGAGCTGGAGGCGCTTTCCGAGCTGCTGGATCAGCACCAGCAGCAGAAGAGCGTCCAGGAAGGCACCGGCTATTATCAGGAGTCGAAGGACTTCGATTTCCACTTCCGCATCGTCAAGGGCAGCCGCAATGCGCGGCTGGTCCAGATGCTGTGCGAGGACCTCTATTATCTGCTTCGGGTCTACCGCTACAAATCAAGTACAAAACCGGGGCGGGCCAAGCAGGCTCTGCGCGAGCACAAGGACATCGTCGCGGCGCTGATGCGGCGGGATCCGGTGGAGGCCGAACGCAAGATGCGGCTGCACATCAGCAACGCCCGCCAGTATGTCGAGGAGCAGATGAGGGAAGCGGCCGCCCGGCAAGAAGTCGCGCCGCCCGTCCGGAAGCCCAAGGCGGGTGCGGCGTGGACAGGCAAGAGCAAGGCCGCGGTTCAGTCGCGCAGATAGCCTCACGGTGAAGGGCCAGCCGCAGCTTTCATCGGCCGGTTTGCTTTTGCGGCATTCCCTCGGGTGTGATCGATGTGATGATCGATGAATCGAGGGCCTCGTATTCGTGATAGCCGATGGTCGCGTATAGTTCGGCCCGCGTTTGCATGCGATCGATCAGGCGGTGGGTGCCGCCGTCTTTACGGATGCCGTCATACAGTTCGGCCTGCGCCTTGGCGGCCACGCGAAGCGCGCTGACCGGCCAGATCACCATCTTGTAGCCGAGCGCCTCGAACTCGGACGCCGTCATGAACGGCGTTCGTCCAAACTCGGTCATATTGGCCAACAGCGGCACCTTGATGGTTTCGGCAAATTTGCGGAACGCTTCCGGGTCATGCAGCGCCTCGGGGAAGATCGCGTCGGCGCCGGCTTCGACATACAGCCGGGCCCGGTTGATGGCGCTGTCGAGCCCTTCGTCCGCGGCCGCATCGGTGCGGGCCACGATGTAGAGATGCCGCCGCGCCCTGGCGGCGGCGGCGATTTTGGCCGCCATATCCTCGGGCGCGATCAGCTTCTTGTCGTTGAGATGGCCGCACTTCTTCGGCAGGATCTGATCCTCGATCTGGACGGCGGCAGCACCGGCGTCTTCGAACGCACGCACCATGTTCATCACGTTCAGCGCTTCGCCAAAGCCGGTATCGCCATCCACCAGCACGGGAAGTTGCGACGCGCGGGAAACCTGCCGGACGAAGAAGCAGACGTCGTCGATCGTGAGGATGCCGAGGTCCGGAAGCCCCATCGACGCGGACATCGCCGCTCCCGACAGATACAGCGCTTCAAACTGCGCGGCCTTGGCCTGCAACGCGGCGAGGCCGCAATGGGCTCCGGGAATCTGCAGGATGCCGGGACGCTGCAATAGCTTCCGAAAGCGATCGCCGGCGGCCAGCGTCGGCAGGTCATTGGCGACCAGATATGTCATTTGGCTCCCGCCTGTTCTGTTTCGTTCCTGATCATATCCGTCATGCCCGCTTGCGTCGTGGCCCGAACGGGGCGGCAGGAATGTTTCCTGCATGAACCTTAAACTGTCAACAGTTGACTTTAGTCAATTCCCTAAGATAGGTTCCGCCATCCCGTCGCCCGACAAGGG
Source organism: Bradyrhizobium sp. AUGA SZCCT0158 (assembly GCF_018130065.1). GTDB lineage: Bacteria > Pseudomonadota > Alphaproteobacteria > Rhizobiales > Xanthobacteraceae > Bradyrhizobium. The sequence goes on from NZ_JAFCME010000009.1 coordinate 262,430, forward strand.
CCGCGGACGAAACAGAAAATCGAGAGGGGTTGGCAGCGAGCTGCTCCCCGACATCAGGGAGGTAGCCATGCGTGGGTTTCTGAAGGTCGCGCTCCTTTCGACGGCTTGCGCTGTTTCCTCATACTCGGCGTCTGCGCAGACGTTGAAGCTCGGCGTTCTGGCGACGCTTTCCGGCGCCGGAACCGCGTGGGGGATGGCGATGCAGGGCGCGGCCGAACTCGCCGCCGAAGACGTCAACAGCAAGGGCGGACTGGAAGTCGCCGGCAAGAAGTACAAGGTCGAGATCGTCGCCTATGACGACCATTACAAGGCGGCGGACGCGCTGACCGCGTTCAACCGCATGGTGTTCGACGACAGCATCAAGTTCGTGGTCGGGCCGCTCGGATCGGCGCCGGCGCTCGCCCTTCTTCCCGTCAGCACCGAAAACAAGGTCATCACGATGACGATGGCCTTCACCCCGAAGGCGCTGTCGGCCGAATACAAGTACAGCTTCCGTCCGGTGATCCCGTCGGACGTGTTCTCCGATCCGCAAATCAAGTGGGTGGTGCAGAAGCTGGGCGCCAAGAAGATCGGCGGCTTGTTCCCGAACGACGAATCCGGTCAGCAGGTTGGAGCCGCCAACGAAGCTGCCTATGAGGCGGTCGGTGCCAAGTTCGTCGCCAAGGAGTTCTTCGAGCGCGAGCGCGTCGATTTCGTGCCGTTGCTGACGCGCGTGCTGGCGAAGGGCATCGATGCCTTTGAACTCAACGGCAACGCGCCGCAGACCGCGGGATTGCTGGTCAAGCAGCTTCGTGAACTTGGCTTCAAGGGGCCGATCATCCGGACCGGCGGCGACGCCACCGCTGATATCCTGAAGGTTGCTGGCAAGGATGCCACCGAGAACGTCTACGTCCATCAGCCGATCAATACGGAATCCCCGGCGATCCAGGAATACACCAAGCGCTTCGAGACAAAGTACAAGACGCCGTTGAACGCCTTCAGCCCGTTCTTCTACGCCAATGTGCAGATGGTGTTCGCCGCGATGCAGAAGTCGGGAACGGTGACGAATAGCGACAAGGTGCGCGAAGCGTTGCGTGGCCTGAAGGAGTTCGAAACCGTGCTCGGCAAGGTGAACTGGATCGGCGAAGCGCAGTGGAAGTCGAACCAGCAGCTCGACGCGCCATTCTACGTGGCGCTCCTCAAGGGTGGTGCCGCGCAGGTCGTGGCCAAGTGCACGCCCAAGGTCTGCGAATGAGCGTTGCAGGCATCTCCTGGAAAATTGACGCCGCTTGACGCGGGAGAACGGGTTTGGACTATTCGATACTTCTTGCGCAGGCTGTGCTGAACGGTCTCGTCATCGGCGCGATGTACATGCTGATGGCGGTCGGTTTCACGCTGGTGTTCGGGATCATGCGCGTGGTCAATTTCGCGCATGGCGAATTCTATATGCTCGGCGCCTTTACGGGATTCTTCACCTACGTCTATTGGGAGATCCCGTTCGTCGTCTGCCTTTTGATCGCGGCGCTGACGATCGGCATTCTCGGCATGCTGGTCGAGCGGACGCTGATCCAGCCGTTTCGTTCGGATGAGATGTCGGGGATGATCGCGACGCTTGCGATCTCGGTGATCATTCAGAATGGCGCCGTGTCGCTGTGGGGGCCTCAGCCGCGGGCGATGCCCGATATCGTCACGGGCACGCTGGCGATCGGTCCGTTCAGCTTTCCATGGTCGCGGCTTGTCGTCATCGCCGCGGCCGCGCTGATCTTTACCGCGTTCTGGCTTTTCATGCAGCGAACCCGGCTCGGGCGGGCGATGCGGGCGGTCGCCCAGGATACCGAGACCGCGCTGATCCAGGGCATCCGCGTCAACTACATCTATCCGCTGGCCTTCGGCATGAGCGTCGCGCTCGCGGCGCTGGCCGGGGCGTTGATGGGGCCGGTCTTCTCGGTCTCGCCCTTTGTCGGCCTCACGCCGATGCTCAAGGCCTTCGTGGTCGTCATTCTCGGCGGTCTCGGCTCGGTCCCGGGGGCGGTGGTCGGCGGCCTTCTGCTCGGCATGATCGAGAGCTTCACCGCCACGATCTTCGGGTCGCTGGTGTCGGACATCCTGCAGCTTCTGCTGGTGATTCTGATCTTGCTGGTTCGGCCCGCCGGCCTTTTGGGACAAAGGGAGGCCTGACTTGGAGGGATCATCCACCGCCACGATGGGCCGCGATGAGCCGCACCTCGCGCCGCGCCGTCGTTTGCTGCCAGGTATCGCGCTGGTCGTTGTGCTCGCGGCGGCTCTCGTCCTGCCGCAGCTCACGACAAACCAGTTCTACATCCATCTGGCGAACCTGATGCTGCTCAATTCGATCTTCGCGGTCAGCCTGGGCCTGATTGCGTCGGTCGGGCAGATATCGCTCGGACACGCGGCGTTCGTGGCTGCCGGCGCCTACGTCTCGGCCCTGGCAGCGCTGAGCTTCAAGCTTCCGCCTATCCTCGGCATCGTGCTGGCCGGGCTTGTGACGGGATTGGCGGCGGTGCTGCTCGGCAAGATATTGCTTCGGCTGCGCGGCGTCTATTTTGTGCTGGTCACGTTTCTGGCCGGGCAGGTCTTCACGCTGATCGTGCTGAATTGGGAAAGCGTCACCCACGGCGCCAACGGGCTGCTTGGGATTCCCGCCATATCCATTTTCGGCCTTCCGCTCTCGACGCGCCTGCGCTTCTACTATTTCGCGCTCGCTGCCTTCATTATCGTCGTGACCTTCGTCTGGGCGCTGATGCGCTCGCAATACGGCCGGGCGTTCCGTTCCATCGCGGAGAACGTGCGCCTCGCCGAATCGAGCGGCATCGATGTGAGCCATTACCAGATCGTGGCCTTTGCGCTAGGCAGCGGCATCGCCGGGGCAGCCGGTGCGGCGATGGTCCACTATATCCGCTTTCTGTCGCCGGACAGTTTCACGTTCAACGACTCGATCGCGTACATCACCATGCTCGTCGTCGGCGGGCGTCACACGATGATCGGCGGCGTCCTTGGCGCGCTGTTCCTGACGCCTCTGCCGGAGCTGCTCCGCGGCTTCGTCGGCGCACAGCACATCATCTATGGCGTGATACTGCTCTGCGTGTTGCTGTTCATCCCGAACGGTCTCGTCTCGATCGGACGATCCTTCTTCAGCAAGGGCTCGGAGACGGAGACGCCGAAATGAGCGCTGCATTACTGGAAGTGGATGCGATCAGCCGGCGGTTCGGCGGCCTGAATGCGCTGAAGGACGTTTCGTTCTCGATCAATGCTGGCGAGATTGTCGGATTGATCGGCCCCAACGGCGCCGGAAAAACAACCTGCTTTAATGTGGTCAGCGGGGTGATGTCGCCGTCGGCGGGTGCCATCCGCTTCGAGCAGCGCAGCATTGTCGGCAAGAAGCCGAGCGCGATCGTCAGCGAAGGATTGGTGCGGACATTTCAGGCCACGACGATCTTTCCCGAAGCCACGGTCATCGAGAATGTCATGCGTGGTGCGTTCGCGACCACGCCGGTCTCGATGCTGGGTTCGATTCTCAACACCCGCGCCGCACGTGCGGCGCTGTCGGCGACCCGAAGGCGGTGCGAGCTTCTGCTTGAACGCCTGTCGCTGCTTCAGTTCCGCCAGCGCCGCGCTGGAGAACTGTCCTATGGTGGTCAGCGTCGGCTCGGTGTTGCCATCGCGCTGGCCGCGCGTCCCAAGCTGCTGATGCTCGATGAGCCGGTGGCGGGATTGAATCCGGAAGAAGCCGCCGATTTCGGCCGGTTGATCAAGGAGCTGCACAAGACCGAGAACATCTCGGTGCTGCTGGTCGAGCACCACATGCGGCTGGTGATGGGGCTGTGCGACCGGCTTGTCGTGCTGGATCATGGCGTAAAGATCGCCGAGGGAGTTCCTGCGGAAATCCGGGCCAATCGCAGCGTGATACAGGCCTATCTCGGCGCCGAGGAAGCAGCGTGAGCAAAGCACTTCAGGTACGTGACATTCACGTCGAATACGGCCATCGGGTTGCCATCTCTGGCATCAGCCTGGATGTCGCGCCGGCCCAAATCGTTTCACTCGTGGGCAGCAACGGTGCCGGCAAGACCAGCACGCTACGGGCGATTATGGGATTGCGGTCACCGAGCCAGGGCGAGATCAGCTTCGGCGACGTGCGAATCGACAAGATGTCGCCGCCCGACATCGTCTCGCAGGGCATCGCGTTGTCGCCGGAGGGACGGCGGGTGTTCCCGCGGATGACCGTCCACGACAATCTGCTCGTCGGCGGCTACCTGCAGCCGCAAGGCGGCAGCCTGCACGCCTCCGTCGAACGGATGTTCGGCTTCTTCCCAAAACTCAGGCAGCGTCGCGACCAGATGGCAGGCCTGCTGTCCGGCGGCGAGCAGCAGATGCTGGCGATTGCCCGGGCGCTGATGGCGGCGCCGAAGGTGCTGTTGCTGGACGAGCCGTCGCTCGGGCTCGCGCCCATCATGGTGCAGGAGATCGGACGCCTGATCGAGACGATCAACAGGGAGCAGGGACTGTCGATCGTGCTGGTCGAGCAGAATGCCAACCTTGCGCTCCGGCTCTGCCACTACGCCTATGTGCTGGAGAACGGGCGGATTGCGCTGAGCGGTCCTGGCGCGGAACTCGCCAAGAGCGATTACGTTCAGCGCGCCTATCTCGGGGTTTAGGAGACCGTTTCGGTGGCCATAGGCCGTGGACTCATCAGCGCGGCCAAATCTGGATTGCGGCGGGCTTGAACACTGACTTCCGGGATTAACCGATAACCGGACATACTGCCGAGATGCCAAATCCAGTTGAATGTGAACCGGAACGCCAAGTACCGACACATATCTCAGGATTTCAAAGTTCGCTCAGGGAAATGGCATGAGGCCCACGGATTGAAGATTCTGGAGCGCGCTTTTTGCCGCTACGATATTCCTCGGTTATTCAGCCGCCGCTGACCAGTGCGATTCTGTGCAAGATCCCGAGGCTACGATCACGGCCTGTAGCCGGAGCATCAAGTCGGGGAAACCGAAAGGGCGCGATCTGGCGGCTTACTACAACAATCGCGCTGTCGCCTATCGCGCCAGGGGCGACAACCACCGCGCCATCGCCGACTTGAATGAGGCGATCCGGCTCGATCCTAAATTGGCCATGGCCTTCAACAATCGAGGTGCCGCTTACAACGAACAGGGCGACAACGACCGCGCCATCGCCGACTTCAACGAGGCGATCCGGCTCGATCCCAAATTTGTCATGGCCTTCAACAATCGAGGCAACGCCTACAGCGACCAAGGCGACAATGACCGCGCTATCGCTGATTACAATGAGACGATCCGGCTTGATCCCAAATTCGCCAGGGCCTTCCAAAATAGAGGCAGCGCCTACCACGACAAGGGCGATAACGATCGCGCCGTTGCCGATTACAATGAGGCGATCCGGCTCGAACCCAAGCACGCCAAGGCCTTCCTCGGTCGAGGTATCGCCTTCAGCGCCAAGGGCGACAACGACCGCGCTATCACCGACTTCGACGCGGCGATCCGGCTCGATCCCAAATCCGCCATGGCCTTCGAAAACAGAGGTGGCGCGTATCTCGAAAAGGGCGACCTCGACCGCGCCATCGCCGACTACAGTGAGGCGATCCGGATCAATCCCGAGGATGCCGACGTCTTCAACAGTCGAGGTTTCGCTTATCGCGCCAAGGGCGACCTCGAGCGCGCCATCGCCGACTACAATGAGGCGATCCGGCTCGATCCGAAATCCTCCTTGCCCTACTTTGCTCGCGGGCGTTCGTATCTTTTTACTGGCTCGGCCGAAAAGGCGCTGGCCGATCTTGACTAGGCAAGTGCGCATGCACCGGACGATGCCTATCTGGCCCTGTGGGTCGAGATCGCCAGTCAGCGAAACAATCTCCCGAGCCGCCTGGCGCAAACCAGTTCCCGGATCGACATGAACGTCTGGCCGGCGCCTATCATCAGATTGTTCATGGGCCAGATAACGCCCGCTGCCGCACTTGCTGCCGCAGACCATCGTGACGCCAGCAGGAAGAGGGGGCAGGTCTGCGAGGCGAATTTTTACAGTGGCGAGCTCTCGCTGACGAAGGGGATGAAAGACGAAGCAACCCGCCTTTTCCGTCTGGCGGCCAGCGATTGTCCGCGCAGTTTCCACGAGTGGGAGGCCGCCAACGCCGAACTGACGGCGCTCGGCGTAGTCCCATGAGCATGTGTTACACGCCAGATTTTTGATTTGACGCGTCTTCTTAACGCGAACCGATGTCCACTTCGCTGGAAAACGCTTTAGTTCACCGTCGCGCCCGATGACTGGATGATTTTTGTCCATTTCGTCGTTTCGTCGGTGAGGAATTGTCCGAACGCCGCGCCCGAAATATCAGCCGTCTCGGCACCGAGTTCGGTGAAGCGCTTCTGCACGTCGGGCATCTTCAGGATTGCGTCGACCTCGCTCTGCAGCTTCGCAAGCACCGGCGCGGGCGTTTTCGCCGGTGCCACCAGCCCGAACCAGGCGGAGGCCTCGAAGCCGGGCACGCCGGATTCTGCGACCGTCGGCACGTCGGGAAGGGCGCTCGCGCGTGTGGCGCCGGCCACCGCAATCGCCCTGATGGTCTTGGCCTGAACCTGCGGCAGCACTGCCGGGATGTTGTCGAACATCATGGGGATGTGCCCCGCGATCAGATCGTTCATGGCGGGTGCAGCACCGCGATAGGGGAGGTGAACGATATTGATGCCGGTCATGCTCTTCAGCAATTCGCCCGCAAGATGATTGGTGGAGCCGTTGCCCGAGGATCCGAAGTTGATGGTGCCCGGCTTTGCCTTGGCGAGCGCTATGAGTTCCCCGACGTTCCTGGCTTCGACCGACGGATGCACCATAAGCACGATCGGCACCGAGGCGACCAGCGCCACCGGAGCGAACGCCTTTGCCGGATCGTAAGGCAGGCTCTTGTAGAGCGCCGCGTTGATGGTGAGCGGCGGCGGCGCCGTCAGCAGCAGCGTGTGACCGTCCGGCTCCGAAGTCGCGACCGCATCCGCGCCGATATTTCCGCCGGCACCGGCGCGATTTTCGATCAGGAATGTCTGGCTGGTCCGCTCACCAAGTTTTTGTGCCACGATGCGGGCGATGATGTCGTTGGAGCCGCCGGCAGGAAAGGGCACGACGATCTTGACGGGCCGGGATGGATAATCCTGTGCCGCGGCCGGGCCACCAAACAGGAAGGCGCTGAAGGCGACAAGAAGTGCGCGACGACAGAATGGCTTCATGCGTTTCCTCTTGCCCTGCGTGAGTCCTGCTTTTGCAGGATCTTGTGGCCACGACGGATATCGTTGCAGGATCAACGTGAATGTCAACCACGCGTTGCTGATGTCCCTCAAGCGCAAGAGAACGACGATGCAGCGCATCAGCCTTCGATACTACGACGAGTGGCGCCCAGCTGTTTACGCTGGCAGCGCTTCCCGGCGCGGAATCGTTCCGATGGCGATCCCTCCCAAGATCAGCAGCATAGCGACCACCAGATCGATATGGATTGCCTCGCCGAGAATAAGCGCAGAGCTCGCGACCCCGACGACGGGGGTCGCGAGAAGCCCGAGCGATGTGACGACGGCGGGCAAGCTGCGGTTGACCGTCGCCATCGCCCAATAGGCCAATGCCGTTCCGATGATCCCGCTGAAGAGAAACAGCCCAACCAGCTGCGCATTCCATTCCAGATGCGGAACACCGTCCTTTAGAAACGCCAGCACGGAGACCACCAGCGTGGCGAGCAGCGTTTGCCAGAACCCGAGCTGGAAGGGCGTGGAAATCCAGCGGTGCGCGCGCACATAGACGATGCTGACTGCCCAGCACAGGGCAGCCAGCAGGATGCAGCCGCTGCCGGCCAGGGTGTTGGCGTCGACCCAATTGTAGGCGAGTGGATTGAACATGAGGGCGAGGCCGGCGAGGCCAACGGCCATTCCCAGTGAACGCGATGGCGTCATTCTCTCGCCGAGGAACAGCCAGGCGGCAGGCATCACCCAAAGCGGGGTCGTGTAGCCAAGGACGATTGAACGGCCGACCGCGGCGTATTGCAGCCCGAATGCGACCAGCGCTGAAAATGCCACCATGTGAAATATCGAATTGACGAAGATCACAGGTAGATCGCCGCGACGCGGCACGATCATCTCGCCCCGCGCGAACAGAAGCATCGCGAGGGCCACGGTGGCGATGGCGCAACGAATTGCCGTGATCCACAGCGGCGTGACGCTCTGCACGAGGGTCTTGGTAATCGTCCAGTTCAGGCCCCAGGCGATCACGATCACCGCGAACAGCAGGAATGCGCCGCGGCGCGACAGATGGGTCTGCATGATGATCCCTGTTGGCGGGTTGGGCCGCACAAACCATAACCTTGACTGGCACGATTGATAGGTCCATTTTCAAGAAAATTATGGAGCCAGTTTTGTCCAGCCTGCTCTCCGGAACGATCGATCTGAAGTTCGTCCCGCAGGATGGCGGCAGCCTGACACGTCAGATCTACGATCGCCTGCGCGCCGCAATCCTGTCGGGCGCCTTGCCGCGAGGATACCGGCTGCCGTCCAGCCGGGTGCTGGCGGAAGATTTCGGGGTCTCGCGAAACACGATCTCCACCGTCATCGATCAGCTGGCGGTGGAAGGCTACATCGTGGTCGCACGCGGACGCCGGCCGGTGGTCGCGGCGGTCGAGAAGATGCAGCTTGTCTCCGCTGATCAGTCTCCGGATCATGAGCCTTCCGGCTTCATGCGGGTCTCCCGTTGGGCCAGGCAGGTCAGCCGGTCGGACTGGCACTTCACGAACGAAGGAGGCAGCCCGCGGCCATTTGCTCCGGGGCTCGCCGATGCCCGCGAGTTTCCACACGAGGTGTGGGCGCGCTGCCTGCGCCGTGCGGCCCGCAGCAGGCATGCGGCGGGAATCAGGGCCAACCATCCGGCTCTTCGCGCGGCGTTGCTCAGTCATCTCGTGGAGCATCGCGGCGTCAAGGCCGACGCGCGAAGGTTGATCATTACATCGTCGGCCCAGGCGGCCATCGAATTGATCTCGCGGGTCATACTCAATGAGGGCGATCTGGCGTGGATCGAAAGCCCGGGATATGGCGGCGCGCGCGTGGCGCTTGAGGCGACCGGTGCGCGGGTCAAGGGAATGACGCTGGATCGGAGCGGATTGCGCCTGGCAGGGCGCAACGATCGTCCGCGGCTGATTTTCTGCACACCCTCGCATCAATACCCGACGGGCAGGCTGATGCCGATCAAGAGGCGGCAGGAACTGCTGGCATTCGCCGCGGAAGCGGGCGCGGCTGTTATCGAGGACGACTATGACAGCGAGTTTCATTTCGACGGTCGGCCGGTGGTTGCGTTGCAGGGTATCGATACGGCCAGCAACGTCTTCTATGTCGGGACCTTCTCGAAACCGATGCTGCCGGATATCCGCGTGGGCTACGCGATCGTGCCCGACGGCCTCGTTGAGACATTCGAGAGGATGCAGCGGCATACCGGCCAGATGGTGATGGGTGCGGTGCAGCTCGCGCTGGCGGAGTTTATCGGCGACGGCGATTTCGCAGCCCATATTCGCCGGATGACCCGCATCTATCGCGGCCGCCGTGACCGGCTGACACATGCGCTGGCTTCAGCGGCCGGAAGCAAGCTCACGGTCACGCCGCCGGCCGGCGGCATGCAACTTCTCGCCCGGCTGGAACCGGGATCGGATGACTGCCGTCTCGTGGCCGATCTGGCCAAGGTTGGCATTACGGCGCGGCCGCTTTCCCGTCACTTCACTGGAAAGGCCGCCGAGCACGGGCTGTTCCTTGGATTCGCCGCCTGGAATGAAACCGAAATCGATGCCGGCGCCGAACTTATCGGCAGGACGATCGCAAGGAATCCCCGCGGGCGATGATTCAGGCCGCAGGCCGGAAATGCCCGGGTGAACGTTTGGTGTCGCGCCGGATCAGGCGGCGAAGGGTGGACGGCTCCGCATAGCCTACCTGCCGGGAAATTTGTTCGACCGACAGGCGCGTGGTCTCAAGCAGGGTTCTTGCGGTCTCAAGGCGGATGCGTTGAATGAACTGAATGGGCGAAACGCCGCAGGTCGCCGCGATGCGCCGGGCAAAGGTGCGCGGCGCGAGTGCGACGGCCTCGGCGAGTTCGTCGATGGCAAAATCGCGTGCGATATTTTCCCGCACCCATTTTTCCGCTCTGGCGATTTTCGGGTCCTGGCTCGCCAGATAATTGATCGCCATGAACGGCACTTGGGAGCGCCGTTCATCCAGCAGCAGATAATTGGCGCAGGCGCTGGCCAGCTTCGGTCCGGCAAACTTGCCGACGATGGCAAGCATCAAATCCATCTGCGCCATCGCCGCGCCGCCGGTCGCAATCGGCCAATCGGCGACGACAATCCGGTCGCTCGCCAGTTCGACCATCGGATAGCGCTCGCGGAACAGCGGGCCGAGCCACCATGTCGTGGTCGCCCGCCGGCCGTCCAGCAATCCGGTTTCCGCGAGCAGGAAAGTACTTGCGCACGCCGCGGCGAGCGCGGCGCCGGCTTCGAACGATTGAATCAGCATGTCGCAAGCATGCCGGCAGGCCGGGCTCTTCAGTTTCGCGTCGAGTTCGTCCGCTGACGCAACTCCGAGGCCAAGACCCGGGACAATGACGAGGTCGGCGCCACGCAGCCTTTCTCGCTTCCGGCGCGGGCCCAAGCGCACCGTCGTGACATCGAACGCCAAAGTGCGTCTGGCCTTCCTGCTGATCTGGTTGGCCGTCGCCATCACGTCATGGGTGATGGCGGCGCCGGAAGCCAGGCAGCCCTCGATTTCAACGACCGTCACCCTGGTCATGTCCAAAAATCCCCGATTAATGTCATTTTTGACACTAGGCAATCCGGCGCCGAATCGCAATGATCGGCATCAAGGCTGACGCGGCGTCGTCAAATCCGGCGGCGCCGATCGTTGCGCGCGCAGGGAGTGACGCCAAATGCCAAAGCGATCCATGAAGCAGGATGACCCGCTCGAGGATTTCGAGCGCCGCGAGATTGCACTCGACGGTGTCAGCAAGGCTGTACATGTGGCCGGCAGCGGTCCTGCGGTCATCGTGATGACGGAGATGCCGGGCATCAGCCCTTACGTCGCGCGTTTCGCCCGCTGGGTTCGCGACGCCGGGTTCACGGTCTACATGCCTTCACTGTTCGGCCGCGATGGCGCTGTTCCCAACGTGGAAGAGGGCACCGCCGTGTTTCAACGCGCCTGCGTGAGCGCCGAGTTTCGGGCCTTGGCTGCCAACCAGTCAAGCCCGGTGACGAAGTGGCTGCGGTCGCTGGCGAGATTTGCGCATGGGGAGTGCGGCGGTCCCGGCGTCGGCGCCATCGGGATGTGTTTTACCGGAAATTTCGCGCTGACGATGATGCTGGAGCCGTCGATGCTGGCGCCGGTCCTGTCCCAGCCGTCGCTGCCGCTGAACGATCCAGCCGGCATCGAAATCGCGCCGGACGAAGTCAAGGCGGTGCGCGAACGGCTCGATCGCGAAGATCTGACCGTGCTGGCCTATCGCTTCGAGGGCGACAAGTTTTGCATGGCGCAACGCTTTGCGGCCTATCAGGAGGCGCTTGGCGACCGCTTCATCGGCCGGGTGCTTCCCGACAATGCGGCGAACACCGATGTTCCCGAGTTCTTCGAGCGCTACGTCACGACGCCGCACAGTGTCGTGACCGCTCACCTGATCGACGAGGCCGGCCAGCCGACCATCGCAGCCCGCGAGGAGATTTTGGGGTTTTTCAAGCAGCGTCTGGCGCCCTGACGCGCCAGCGCCGCACAACGGCCGCAAGGTCAAGGGAGGAGCAATCGACAGCGCTCCGGAACGTCTCGACCGGCCCGTCAATTTGCATCAAGCTGACGCGTCTGCGTAATGTCACGCATATGAAGTCGGCAGGATGTGATTGCAGCTTGCCATCAGGCATTGTGAGAATTCTTCATGAGCGCTGAAATCAAACCCTATCGCATCTCGGTCGGCGACGATGTGCTCGATGATCTGAAGTCACGGCTGCGGAACACGCGCTGGCCGGAGGCCGAACTGGTCGACGACTGGAGCCAGGGCGCGCCGTTGAAATGGATCAAGGACGTCTGCCGGTACTGGGCCGAGGAATACGACTGGCGCGCCCGCGAGGCACGCCTCAATCGCTTTACGCAGTTTACGACCGAAATCGACGGGCTCGACATTCACTTCCTGCATGTCCGCTCGCCGCATCCGCAGGCGATGCCGCTGATCATCACCCATGGCTGGCCGGGCTCCGTGGTCGAGTTCCACAAGGTGATCGAGCCGCTCACCAACCCGACCGCATACGGCGGCAATGCCGCCGACGCGTTTCACGTCGTTTGCCCGTCATTGCCCGGCTTCGGCTTTTCGGCCAAACCCACCACGGCAGGTTGGGGCGTGGATCGCATTGCCTCCGCCTGGGCGGTGCTGATGAACCGTCTTGGCTATGCGCGTTATGGCGCGCAAGGCGGTGACTGGGGCTCGGCGGTGACCACCGCGCTGGGCGCGCAGGATGGCGAACATTGCGCCGGCATTCACATCACGCTGGCGATGTCGGCGCGCCCCAACGTGGACGGACAGCCGACGCCGGAGGAAGCGCGGGCGCTGCAGGGCATCAAATACTATGCCGACTGGGATTCCGGCTATTCCAAGCAGCAATCGACCCGGCCGCAAACCCTGGGCTATGGGCTGACGGATTCGCCGAGCGGCCAGGCGGCGTGGATCCTCGAGAAATTCTGGGCCTGGACCGATTGCGACGGGCATCCCGAGAACATCCTCGGCCGCGACGAACTGCTCGACAATGTCATGCTGTATTGGGTGACGGCGACCGCGGCCTCATCGGCGCGCCTCTATTGGGAGAGTTTTGGGCCGAAGCGCCGGACGCTCCACAAGGTCACGATCCCGAGCGGGGTTGCCGTGTTTCCCAAGGAGATCGTCACACCGGTGCGGCGGTGGATGGAAGGAAGCTATACCGATATCCGGCACTGGCGCGAAATGCCGAAAGGCGGTCACTTCGCTGCCTTCGAGCAGCCTGAGCTGTTTGTGCGCGAGGTGCGGGACTTCTTCGGGACGTTGCGCCAGCCTATGGCGCGTTGATCCGATCGTTCAGAGATACCAGGCGAGGACGGCCTTGAGCTGGGCGTTCTCGATCACCGGCAGCACGACGATCTGATTCATCCCGGCCGCACGCGCCGCCTGCGCCGCAACTGACTCATCGACCTTCAGATGCTCGTTGATCGCCGGCATGCCCGTCGCCCAGGCTCCACCGATACTGCCTTCGCCTTTGCCGATGCTCTTTGACGCGTAGATCGATTCAAGCTCGGTATTCTTGCTGCAATCGCCGGAATGAAAGACCAGTGCCGATCGCGATGGATTGGGCACCCAGATTTCAAAACGTTTGGCGATCGGGGTCGCCTGCGCGGACAGGAACGTCATCACCCAGGTTCTTTCAGGTGACGTCGTGTAGGGAATGCCGACACCGCAATTGATGCCGATTTCGGAGGCTTCTTCCCAGCGCAGGAAGCGCTTGGAATTGTGCAGGTCCTTAATGATCAGCGGCATGCCGGCTTTCCAGGTCCGTCCGGGCAGGCCAAAGCCCCGCGGAAACCTGGTGTGCCGTGAATTGAACTCGAACATGTCGGCCGTGCCGTAATAGCCGTCGACAAGCCCCATTTCGTGGCTGACGTCGGCATCATTGTGCCAGAGCTCGATGGCGCCGACGTGCTTCTCGTCGTCGCCGCAGAACAGCACCATGACAGCCATCAGGAATTCACCGGCGAACACCGGCAGCGCCACGCCACAGGTCAGCCCGGCTTCGATCGCCTCGTCGGTCCGTTTGAAGTAGGAGTTGGCAAATTTGGTAAGAATGACCGGATGACCGGAGGCCCAGGCCTTGCCGGGCAACCCTTCGTCGTAGGCGAACAGCGCGTTTTCGCTGACGGCCTTGAACTCCGAATACTCCTCGCTGCAAAGACTGCCGCCAAATTCCAGTCGCGTGCGGGTCCGGTCCGGTACCCACAGTTCAACCACTCGAATGAACGTCTTCATCGGGACGCACCTATCGCCTCATCGACGACCAGCATCCGCGATTTAGCGACGGTATGTGCGATCAAATTACAGGCAACGCCCGCCCAAAGTTCGTGCGGTGTTCAATGGGCCGGAACGACGTCTCAGTTGCGATAGGATGGATCGGCACGATCAAGCTTGCGCAACAGCGCTGGCCAGGCGAGATCGCCGTTGCGCGCACCCCGGCCTGGCTTCGGCTGCATACGCTCGTATGTATCTTCGAGGATGTCCTTTGGCGGGTAAACCAGCTTGGTATTGCAGGACAGCGCCATGACCTGAACCTGACAAGCTCGCTCAAGGCGGAACAACACATTGAAGGCTGCCGGAACGGTGCGGCCTACGACGAGCAGGCCGTGATTGCGCAGGATCATGGCTTCATGATCGCCAAGGTCTCGCACCAGCCGCGCGCGCTCGTCGACGTTATCGGCAATGCCCTCAAAATCATGATAGGCGATGTGGAGGAACCGCATTGAAGTTTGCGTTAGCGGGAGCAGCCCGCATTCCATGGCCGAGACGGCCATACCGGCCGGTGTATGCGTATGCGCCACGCAATCCATGTCGTGCTTGGCCATATGGATGGCGCTGTGAATGACGAAGCCGGCTACGTTGACGTCGTAGTCCGACGCATTAAGAATCGTGTTGCCGTTGACATCGACCTTGATCAGGCTGGAAGCGTCGATTTCTTCGTACAGCATGCCGTATGCGTTGATCAGGAACTGGTCCGTAGTTCCCGGCACCCGGCAGGAGATGTGGTTGGCAACCATCTCGGTCATCCCGTACATCGCCGTCAGGCGATAACAGGCTGCCAGATCCACTCGTGCCTGCCATTCCTCCGCACTGACCTGCTCGCGAACCGATCTCACGACCTTGATGGCAGGCGAACTCACGGGGGGACTCATGGCGTTTCTCCACTGGGCGGAATTTACTGGGTGTCGGGCAGCGCCCGATAATTCAGGCGCACGATAGCTGCAGAACTCGCTGCGCCGCAAGGCAAGCCATGCCGGTTTATTGCAGGTCTGACGGGCGAAATCCGAATGCGCCGGTTGGCGCAAATCCGCCTCGATGCCAGTATCGCCTGTCCGGCGTTCAGGCTTGGGACGGTCGAGGGAGTACCATGACTGAAGGCCGCTATCGGCTGATCGGATCGACGGCGTCGCCTTACGCCATCAAGCTGCGCGCGCTGATGCGTTATCGCCGGATTCCCTTTGACTGGGTCATCATGACCAAGGCGCTGCGCAGGGCGACCGAACATCTGCGGCCGAACCTGATCCCGGTGCTGCAATATCCTGACGGCACGTTTCGTGGCGAAACCACGACATTGGCCTACGATCTGGAGCGCCGTCATCAGGTACGGTCCGTCATCCCCGACGACAAGGCGGTCGCATTCGTGTGCGACCTGCTGGAAGATCTCGCCGACGAATGGGCGGTCAAGCCGTTGTTTCTGTATCGA
Source organism: Bradyrhizobium sp. AUGA SZCCT0158 (assembly GCF_018130065.1). Classification (GTDB taxonomy): domain Bacteria; phylum Pseudomonadota; class Alphaproteobacteria; order Rhizobiales; family Xanthobacteraceae; genus Bradyrhizobium. Next base: position 277,947 of record NZ_JAFCME010000009.1, read on the forward strand.
TGGTGGGATCCGGAGGATCAGGCGTATGTCTCGCGCTGGGCCGGCGAAGAGTGGTCGGTGTCGGAGGCTGCGACCGGCAGCCCGGAGGAAATCGAGCAGTTCCGCCAGCGGCAGATTTCGCGAATGGTTATTCTCGGTGCGACTACGGAGAACAAGCCGCTGCTCGAGGAAAGCTACTTGCGAATGCTTGCGGCGTTCGAGTCGCATGTCGGCATGACCAGCTATCTGTTCGGCAGCCGGCCGTCGCTTGCCGATTTCGCCTGGTTCGGCCAGCTCAGCGAAATGGCGACCGATCCGACGCCGATGCGGATCATGCGCGAGAAGGCGCCCTTTACCGATCATTGGGTGCGGCGGCTGGACGACGCTTCGGGCGTCGAGGGTGATTGGTATCCGCGCGAACAGGCACTCAGCGGTATGGCCGAGGCGCTGCTGCGGATCGCCGGCGAACTCTATCTGCCATTCCTCGTCGCCAACGCGAAGGCTTTTGAAAATGGTCTCGATCGGCTGGAGATCAACGTCTGGGGCCTGCCTTATACGCTGGCGCCATTCAAATATCAGGTGAAGTGTTTGCAACAGCTGCGCGACAAATTCGCAGCGCTCAGTGCGAGGGACCGGGCCGTGCTAAGGCCCGTGCTGGAGCGTACCGGGTGTTGGCCCCACTTGACGGTTGGCTAGGCCGCCTACCGATAGATCGTCGTTCCTAGCTGCACCCCGTTCGCGATCCGCTGATGGGCTTCATGTCCTCCTCTGACAGAACGCAGGCCTCGTTCAAGTCACCTTCCGGCGGCGGTGTCCGGCGCGGCAAGATGAATGTCCCGGCAGCGCCAGCGGGAAGTCTGAGCTTTCCGGATATTCTAAACCGGTCAGGCACGGTGAACGGCTTGACGTCGCCGCCATTGATCCTGAAGCCGCGGCTCGTCCCGATAATCGCAAGCGCGCCAGCGTCAACCAGCTCAGCGAGTCCGGCGCGATCGGGCAGAACGGAGTAGCGCTTTACCGGATGAGCCGAGATCACCGAGTCCATGTCGATCTGTGCAAGTCCGGCAGGGTAGACCTCCCGGACTTCACGCCACAGCAATTCGCCGAACCCTTCCTTTGGCAATTGGATGGAATTTCGAACCGGCCGATCGCCGAAATGCCTCGCGGCCGGAATACGGAAGCTCCCCGCACTATGCTCGCCGCCGATCTCGTCTGGAGCACGTCCCAGCAGCAATGCCGCGCTTTGCTGGGCGCTACCGTCCTTCATGGTTGCGTCCGTCGGCGTTACCAGACATCCCGGATGTGCGGTGAAGCGTATCCTTTCACGCGGAACGCCCATGATCCCGACGAGGGGCTTTCGATCACCGTTCGCATTGGCGGTCCCGACTACGGCTTCGGCGTGGGCCACGACGCCGGCAATGCGCTCATTCGCGCCAACGATGTCCCAAATCATTGCGCGTTCGCTCGCCAACACCAAATAGATCGGCTCGCTTCCTTGCGCGATCTCAACGGTCGTCACGTACGTCACCCGATTCTGGGTTCCTATCCAGGCGTTGGATAGGGCCTTGCCTTGATGCGCTCCCAGAAACACCATTTTGATGCCGGGTGGCGAAGCGGGTATCTGGCATTCTTTCGTGGCGGCCTCCAGTTTCAGGGTGCGGGCCTGGGCTTCACGCGCGCGCTGCGTCGCTTGCCTTGCCTCGCTGAGAAGCTTGCCGAAACTTGTGGTCTCGCCCGCTGATATGCGACCGTCCCGATCCTGGTCGACGACGTCAAATTGCTCCCGTACCGCCGCCTCGTATTCGGCAAGAGAGACGGCTCCATCTCGGTTCGTGTCCAGCGTCATTGGAACGAATTGGGGCGAGACGCTTTGCTGCCAACCATTGTTGGCCTGCTCCGCCTGTCTTTGCGCTTCGCGCTCAATCTCTGCGGCGGTTATGACGCCGTTGCTGTCAGCGTCCGGTTTGAGAGCGTCGCTGACGAGTTTTTCGAGCTGAAGGCGAATCTGTTGCGGGCTCGGCTCGAGCTGCACGCCGTTGGCGCTTATCATGTGCCGCGCCCGGGGCTCCATCGCGGTGATGACTTCTTCTTTCGTGACATTTCCGTTGCCGTCGAGATCGTAAACCAGAATCTGGGTGATGGCCTGCGTTCGCCGCTGCGCAACCGAGATTTTGCGCAGATTGTCGATACCCTCCGCGGTGACCCCGCGATCACCGGGGTTGCTCGCATAGAACGAAGGCAGCATGTGCGATCTGACTTGGTCCCAAGTGGCGTCCACGCGCAACGCGCCGGCCATCCGCGCGACTATCCATTCGGAACTGGCCCAGGCCGGGGTAACCAAGCCTGGACAAACCACCAAGGCGCCGAGAAAGTGAATGACCCTTAACCGCATTTCGAACTCCACCATGGAAGTTCTTACGGTCTGGCGGCTATAGATTAAACTTGCTGCCCCGCGTTATTTCAATTTGTCTGGTTCGGTCATTTCCGACCCGGCTGCGGTGTCACTTCGTATCGCCGTTCGTTGCAGTAAGCGACTAGCACCCGCCTGTGCCCACCTAAGCTCATCACACTTGAGAAGCTCAGTCCTTCGGAAAATCCTTGCGCATCGCGATTTCCGCGGCGTCGCCTGGTGAAAGCACATTGCCGTCAAATGCCGGCTGGCGTTCGGTGACGATGTCGTAGAGCGAAATCTGCTTGATCGGCTTAGCCATCAATTGCCGGATGCAGTCCGCCAATGTTCCGTTGTAAACGAGATACGGCGTCTTGCTGGTGACCCGCTCATTCCTGAGCGAGGGCCATTTTTTCAGGTCGGCAGGCGCATCATAAGCGATCGGGAGGCTTTCTCTGAACATGCCCCGGTTCCGGCGTTTCAACCACCAGACAGGTTAGCCAAACTTGGTAAACAGATTGAAAACACAGACGGTGGGTCATTTCCGGTGCCGGCTGCCCAGTGCGGCTGCGATCGAGTCAGGGTTCTTGATGCGCTCGATCAACAGGTCGATGCGGTCGCCGCCCCAGAACAGTTCGCCGTTGAACACCATGGTCGGTACGCCGAACACGCCGAGTTCCTCCGCCTCGCCGATGATGCGGTCATGTTCGGCCCGAGCCGGACCGTGGACGTAGGCTTTGAATTCCTCGGCCGAACCGCCAACGGATGCAATCACGCCGGCAATATCCGACAGTTCGTCGATTTCGAGATCATGGCTCCAGAAGCGCCGGAACACCGTGTCGTGGTAGGAACGAAACAGGCCATGACGCTGCGCGAACAGCATGCCGGCGCTGGCATAGAAGGCATCATAGATGCGCCGCGGGCCCTTCATGATGAGGCCCTGCGCATTGGCATAGCGCCGCGCATCCATGTAGGCGTAACGCACCTTGCGCCAGAAATGCGGCGTACGCTCTTCCACGGTGCCCATGAATTCAGCGACCCGTAGCGTATAGGGCAACCATTCCAGCTCGACGCCGTGTTCGTCCTCGAGCTCGAACAGCCGCTTGTTGGCAACGAAGGCGTAGGGGCTCTTATAGTCGGTGTAGATGCGTACGCGCGGTTTCTCCATCGCCGTTCCCTGTCCCGATCGGGCAATTGTTTCCGATCCGGACGACGGAAGCAATCTGCGGGACCTTATTGATTGCTGAAGGGTGATTGATTGCTGAAGGGTGTCATCGAGGCAAACGAATGGGGAGACAAACGAATGGGCCCCGGTGCATCTAAGGCATCGCGGGGCCCTACATCTTCGTTATAGGCGAAGGATTTCTGGTACACACCAGTACATTTTCAGTATCGAGAAGCGCGTGGCCTTTGCGCTCCGATCCTGCCGATATGTTTGGATTTTTAGAGCGGCGCAACAGGGTTAGCAGCTGCTGTTCACCCAATTGCGTCGAGACCTTGCCGTCGAGCAAGGTCACTGGCTTGAGCCGGTGGCGTCATGCTCCTCTCCAAGAGTGGGCCGACGGACTTATGTCCGCATCCGCTGCTTGCAGTTCGATCACATGATCGGTCGCCAATTCCTGCGAAGCGGGGAGCCGAACGCTCCGTTCACCCCGACAGGTGCAGCATGACAAATGCTGCGGCAGATATCGTCAGGTGTCAAGTTTATGCTGCGAAAAATCGCACTTGGGTTCCCGTGCATACGCCCGCCGAATGGAAGATGGTTCCGCTCTCGATCGCCATTAAAGCGATGAACTCACGCCTTGGTCTGGTGATACTGGTTGAAGTCGGGATCATGAGTCATCGCCCAGTAATCGACGAACCGCCACGGCATCGCCGAGAACACGCGGCCCTGACTGTTGCGATAGTAAGTCGTCATGCCCGGATGAGACCAGATCAACTGCTCATGTTCGGCGTCGACCTTTTCAATGTACTGATCGTGCGCATCGCGGCGAACATCGATCGCGGCGATGTCGCGTTCGATCATCTCGACCAGGCAGGCACTGATATAGCGGCTCTGGCACTCCGACTGGAAGATCACGCTGCCGCCATGCGCGGGCCCGGAGTTCGGGCCGAGCATGACAAAGAAGTTCGGAAAGTCAGGCACGGTGAGCCCGAGATAGGCGGTCGGATTATCGTGGGCCCAGGCCCGCCTGAGGTCCTTGCCGTCACGGCCGGTGATGTTGAGGCGCGCTGCCATCTCGGTGACCTTGAAGCCGGTCGAGATTACGATGATGTCGGCGGGGCGCGATTTGCCGTCCGACGCGACAATGCCGTCGGCTGCGAAATGGTCGATGCTGTCGGTGACCAGTTCGACATTCGGTTTTGTCAGCGTCTTGAACCAGTTGTTGTCGAGCAGGATGCGCTTGCCGTAGGGCGGATAAGTTGGCACGCATTTTTCAATCAGGTCGGGACGGTCCTTCAGTTCGGACAGGATAAAATCCGTCAACTCCTCGCGGTGGCGGTCGTTGCCCTTGTTTACGGCGCGCTCGGGATGCGGCCAGTTCGGATCCTTGCGCAGGAACGGCAGCAGGCCGTCGCCGTAGCGCCAGAACATGTTGAAGCGGTACCACTGCACATAGAACGGCAGGTGGGCGAGCAGCCATTGCGCACCGTCGCTGATCGGGTCGGAATAGCCTGCGACCGGCCGCGCCCATTGCGCGGTCCGTTGATAGACGGTCAGCGATGCCACCCGGTCGGCGATCGACGGCACCAGTTGCATCGCGGTGGCGCCGGTCCCGATGACAGCGACATGCTTGCCGTCGAGCTTGATTTCGTCCGACCATAGCGCTGAATGCAGCGTCTGCCCTTTGAAATCTTCCTCGCCCTTGAAATGCGCGGGCGATGGGTCGTTGAGCTGGCCGATCGCGCTGACAAGGGTCGTCGATTCAAAGATCTCCTCTCCGTCAGCCGTCTTCAGCGTCGAAATCCAGCGCCGCTTGTTCTCATCCCAGCGCGCAGACGTCAGTTCGGTGTTGAGGCGGAGGTGTTTTCGAATGTCGTATTCGAGCGCGACCTTCTTGAGATAGTCGAGCAATTCCTGACGCTGGGCGAAGTAGCGCGTCCATGGATTTCTCGCGCCGAACGAGAAGGAATAGGAGTGGTTCGGCGTATCGACGCCGCAACCGGGGTAACGATTGACATACCAGGTACCGCCGAGTTCCGCGTTCTTCTCGACGATGGTGTAGGGAATGCCGAGGCGGCCCAGCGCGACGCCAAGCGCGATGGCGCAGACGCCGGCGCCGACAATTAGCACATGCTGCTGCGCCAGTTTGTCGTCGGCCGGAGCTTTGCTCCAGCTGATGTCGCGGGGGATAAAGCCCATTTCCTCGCGCATCAGCGGCGCATATTCCGGCGTGACGTTTTCGCCGAGAGTCGCGCGCATCATCTTCAGCATCAATTCGTCGCCGGGGTCCGATATCACAGGCTTGGGCTCACCATTGGCGAACAGCTTCACGACAGCCGCGCGAATTTCGTCCTGCACTTCGCGGGGCAAGCCGGCCTCGGGATCGGGGATCAGGCGAACGTCGCGACGCGGCTTGTACGGCGGCTCCAGCCAGCGTTCATCGCCGGTCATGTGGACCAGCACCATCAGCAGCACGCGGATGTCGCCTTCGGCGATGGCTGATGCGAGATCGAGTTTCTGGCGGGGCATTTCGATGTTCATGCTGGTATCCTTGTTACGCGTCCGGCGCTTCGCGCAGGCCGCCATAGGCGGCCCAGGTGGTGCCGGCGATATAGCCGGCGTCGACCGGCAGGTTGATGCCGGTGACACCGCTGCTCATCGGTGACAGCAACCACGCAATCGCCTGTGCGACCTCGATCGGCTCGACCAGCCGGTTCATCGCAGTCGGGCTTTCGAGCAGGCGCTTGTTCAGCGCGCCGGAGGCAATGCCGGCTTCGAGCGCCGCGGTGCGGGTGAAGCCGGGAGAGACGGCATTGACGCGCACGCCGGTACGGCCCCACTCGGCGGCAAGCGTCTGTGAGATCTGAATGACGCCGGCCTTGGCGGCGGTGTAGGCGTGGATCGGACCTGACGTCATGCCCGCGACCGAGGCGACATTGACGATGGCGCCATGCCTGCGCTCGGCCATTTTGACGCCGACGCTGCGGGCGACCAAGAATGTCCCGCGCAGGTCGATATTGACCTCACGGTCCCATTGATCCATCCGCACCCGCTCGACCGGATGCATCTTGCCGAACACGCCGGCGGCATTGACGAGGCCGGTAATCGGGCCGTGCGCGGCCTCGATATCGGCGATGCCGCTCACGACTGCGCTCTCGCTGGCGACATCGAACGGGGCAGGCCACAGGATCGTCCTGATGCCGGCCAGTGGCTCCGGCGCAATGTCAGCGATCACAACACGCTGGCCCTGTTCGGCCAAAAGCATGGCGGTGGCAGCACCAATGCCGCGGCTTCCGCCGGTGACGAGAACGATACCCTCAGCGTTCATGGTCGTTGCCTTTGCCGGCTGAATTGAAAAGCCCGCGCGTCATCAGCTTCTGGTAGGCGGAAATGACATGGTCGGGCACCGCCGTGACCGCGCCGTCCGAATAGGAATAGCGCCGGCTGAGGTAGCCGCGCGCGCCCATCAATATCTGGACGATGGCCTCGAATTCCTCGTCGCTATAGCTGTCAACGGTGCCGGCAAGCCGCGCACGCTTCAGGATGCGGACATAGGCCGTCGAGATATTATCAAAATGCTTCTGGTAGCCGATCGGCGCAAAGAACTCGGCCTCGTTGAGGATGCGCAGGAATTCCGGCACCTCGCGGATGAAGTCGAAGAAGGCGCTGAAGCGTTCGACTTCCTGCTGCGCGGTCTGTGCCGTGCCGGTGCGCGCACGGATGAAGCGCACCATGTCGATGCCGATTTTCGGCAGCAATTGATCCAGCAGTTCCTGGCGGTTCTCGAAATGATTGTAGAACGTGCCCTGCGCGACGCCGGCTTCCTCGGTGATGCGGGCGACCGAGGCTTCGGCATAGCCGTATTTGCCGACGATCTTGGTCGCGGCATCGAAAATCTTGCGCTTGGTCCAGGCGTTGCGCTCGACGCGGTTGAGTTTTGTGACCTTGCCGGAATTGGCTCGCGTTGCCTGCGTCATGAAGCCTCCAGTTCGGCGCGCAGCACGCGCTTGAGCACCTTGCCGGACGGGTTACGCGGCAGGCTGTCGCGGATGATCAATTGCTTCGGCACCTTGAAGCCGGCGAGCCGCGCGCGGCAATGATCGGTGAGGGCAGGCAGCTCCAGCGCGGCGCCTTCTCCCAGCACCACGATGGCGACGGGCTTCTCGCCCCAGCGAGCGTCCGGCATGCCGATGACGGCGCATTCGCGCACCTGCGGCAGTTCATAGATCACGCGTTCGACTTCGGAAGAGGCGATATTCTCGCCGCCGGAGATGATCATGTCCTTCTTGCGATCGGTGAGGTAGAGGAAGCCGTCCTCGTCGAGATAGCCGACGTCGCCGGTGCGGAACCAGTCGCCGAAGAAAGCGGCTGCGGTTTTCTCGGGATCTTTCCAGTAGCCTTGCGTGACCTTTGGTCCGCGCAGGCATATCTCGCCATTCGCGCCGGATGGAAGGCGATGGCCGGCATCGTCGCGGATTTCGATCTCGACATGCGCAATAGCGCGACCGGTCGATCCGATCTTTTCGATCTCACGGCCGGGCTCCATAAAAGTGTCGCCGCCGCAGGTTTCCGTCAGGCCATAGGCGTCGATATAGCGGGCGTTCACAAAATATTCGGAGAAGCTGCGGATGCGCGCTTCCGGTGTCTTCTCGCCGCCGCCGATCGCCCATCGCAGGCTCGAGACGTCAAAGCTGTCGCGGGTCGGGCAGGTGAGGATCGCCGTGGTCATGACGGGCGCGAACCATGCCGCGTTCAGTTTCTCGGCTTCGATCGCCGCCAGCGCCTGCTCGGGTTCGAAGTTGCGGTGAATGGAAAGCATGCCGCCGTGCCACAGCACCGCGATCCCCGGTAGATCGAGCGCGCCGACATGGTAGAGCGGGCCGACCACCAGCAACCGCGTCTCGGCGTTCAGTCCGAGCACCAGCGTCTGGTCCGCCGACTTCCAATAGATGTTCTCATAGGTGAGCATCACGCCCTTGGGCCGGTCCGTGGTGCCTGACGTGTACATCAGCCGCATCAGGTCGCGCGGTTGTCTTGGATGCGCCGGGGCGGGGGCGATGTCAGGCGCGAGCCGCGAGATGCCGGATTGCGCGGCCTCATCGAGCAGCAGCACGGGAACGTTTCCTGCTGCGATGCCGGCCAGCTCTTCGTCCGCGATCAGAATGCGTGCGCCGGAATTGCCGACGATGTAGCCGACCTCGTCGGCCGACAGCCGATAGTTGATCGGCAGAAACACCGCGCCGATGTGGCTGGTCGCAAACACCAGTTCGAGAAACGCCGTGCTGTTCTTCATCAGCACCGCGACGACATCGCCGGCGCCGATGCCGCGCGCGGCGAGCCAGCCGCCCACATGGCCAATGCGGCGGTGGAAGTCGGCGTAGGAGATCTCCTCGCCGCGATATTTCAGCGCACAGCGGCCCGGCGTCCGCCTGGCGTGAAACGCGATGAAGCTCGAAAGGTTGATCATTTCTCGGCTCAAAAGGCCGGATTCCGGCCTGATCTCCCGTTAGATGAATTATGACTCGTAATTCATATTTGGCTTGACGTCACCCCCTTTGCTCTGAAATCTTGTGAGGACGGGGGCAACACGATCCCCGGCTGGGATTTGGGCAGGAAACTGGGAACGCAAACCCAAGAGGGAGGGAATAATGACGAGAACCCGCAAACCGGGCATCAGCCGCCGTTCAACGCTGGCGCTGATGGGCGCCGGTGCCGTGACTTTCGCGACACCGTGGGTGGCGCGGGCGCAGGCCAAGACCATCAAGGTCGGCATGCCGACCATTCTCTCCGGCCGCGTGGCGCAACTCGGAACGTCATCGCGCAACGGCGTGATGCTGGAAGTCGAGAAGGTCAACGCCGCCGGCGGCCTCGCCGGACGGCAGATCGAGATGGTGATCCGCGATTCCAAAGGACAGCCGCAGGAAGCCGCCCGCGTGGCGCGCGAACTGGTCAACACTGATGGCTGCGAACTCCTGATCGATGCCGAGGCGTCATCGGGCGCGTTCGCCGTGCACGAGGTCGCGCGCGATCTCGGCGTGCTCTGCATCCACACCAATTCGGAAACGTCGTCGCTGACCGCCGATCCCAAGCAGCACATTCCCAATGCGTTCCGCACCGCGCGCCAGGGCGTGCATGACTCGATCGTCGGGGGCAGTTATGCGGCGGCGATCGCCAAGGCCAAGGGCCTGAAGAAATGGGCGACGTGCTCGCCCGACTACGCCTATGGCCGCGACACCACGGGCGAATACGTGACATACCTGAAGCGCTTCGCGCCTGACGTCGAGATCATCAGCGAGTCCTGGCCAAAATTGTTCCAGCCTGATTACACCGAGGTCGTCACCAAGATCCTGCAGGCCAAGCCGCAGGCGCTGTATTCCTGCCTGTGGGGCGGTGACCTGACTTCCTACATCGATCAGGCCAATATCTACGCGCTGTTCACCCAGATGGAGGTGTTCGCCGTCAACATGGCCGACTACACCGCCCTCACGGTGGTGAAGAATCTGCCCAAGGGCATTCATTCCGGCAATCGCTACATCAAGACCTATCCCGCGACCGCGGAGAATGCGGCCTGGGGCGATGCCTACAAGGCGAAATACGGCGAGTACCCGACCAACTGGTCGTGGGAGAATGCAACCGCGATCATGTTGCTCGCCGAGGCTTCAAAGAAGGCGAACTCCGCCGACGGCAAGAAGCTTGCGGAGGCATTGCGTGGCCTCAAGATCAAGTCGCCGTTCGGCGCCGACGGCACCGTGACGATGCGGGCCGAGGACCAGACCCTGATCGGCTATGCAATCGGCTGGGGCACGACGATCCCGCAAGAGCCCTACGTCCCGGAGGTCAAGCCGGGCGACTGGAAGACCATTCTCGAGCTCGAAGCCGAGTGGAAGAAGAGCAAGGGTTACACCTGATCTACCTGCGAAACGGAGGCAGCGCAGGCCGCCTCCGTTCACCGCCCCATGGTGATTTCACGCGCCGATCTTCCGGCACGCCGTAACGGATATTTTCCTTGGATCTCGATACACTCACCGGCTGCCTCGCCAGCTCCGCCTGTCTGGTGACGCAAACCACCAGCGGCTTCATCATCGGCATGTTGCTGTTTCTCGTCGCCGTCGGGCTGACGCTGATCTTCGGCGTGCTCAAGGTGGTGAATTTCAGCCACGGCGCTTTCTACATGTTCGGCGCCTATTTCGCGATGACGGCCTATCAGCTAACCGGCAGCTTTGCGCTGGCGATGCTGTGCGGTGCGGCCGGCACCGCGCTGCTGGGCCTGATCTTCGAACGCGTCTTCATGAGCCGGGTCTACGGCCGCGACGTGCTGATGCAGGTCCTCGTCTGCTACGCCTTCGTGCTGATATTTGACGATGTCGTACGGATGATCTGGGGCCCGGAATTCAAGTCGATGGGCATGCCGGCGGCGTTCCAGATTCCGCCGCTGTTCATCGCCGGCGGCGTGGTGCCGCCATACTATCTGCTGCTGATCGCCGTCGCGCTGGTGGCCGCGATCATTCTCGGCCTTGGTCTTGCCCGTACCCGGATCGGCAAGGTGATCCGCGCCGCGGCGCATAATCCGGGCATGGTGTCCGCGCTCGGCATCAATACCGGCCTGATCTATGGCGGCGTGTTCGCGCTCGGCGGCATGCTGGCGGGACTGGCCGGCGCGCTCGCCGCACCCGTGCGATCACTGACACCGGGGATGGGATTTTCGGTGCTGATCGAATCCTTCATCGTCACCGTGATCGGCGGCATGGGCTCGATCCTGGGCGCGCTGATCGGCGCGCTCCTGATCGGCATGATCCGCTCGTTTGGCTCGCTCGGCTTTCCCCTGTTTACCGAAGGCCTGATGTATCTGTTCATGGTGATCGTGCTGGTCTCCCGCCCGACCGGCTTGTTCGGCAAGGAGGTCGCGTGACCGAATTGCAGGCCGAACAGGCGAGCAAGGTGCTCGACAACTCCGTTACCAAGTCAAAGCCGCGCCCCAACCGGGATGCGCTGATTGCGCTTGCGGTCTTTGTCGTGCTTGCCCTGCTGCCGATGCTCACCAGCAGTAAATTCCTGCTCGACTTCGTGATCCGCTGCGCGGCCTATGGGCTGTTCGCGACATCGCTCAACCTTCTGGTCGGTTACACCGGCCTGACGTCGTTCGGCCACGGCATGTTCTTTGGCCTAGGCGCCTATGGCTTCGGGCTGATGATGCAGAAGACCGGTGTCGCCGTCCCCGTGGCTTTCGTGGCAACGCTGGCGATCACGTTTGTCGTCGCGCTCGTCATTGGCGCGATTTGCGTGCGGCTGAAGGAAATCTATTTCGCCTTCGTGACACTGGCGTTCCAGATGCTGATCCATTCGACTATCCTGTCCTGGGTGTCGCTGACCGGCGGCGATCAGGGCTTGCGCGGCGGCATTCCCCGGCCGCCATTCCTGGGCATTGATCTGTCGAACCATCTGCATTTGTACATTGTCAGCTGCGCGCTGCTGGTGATCGGGCTGTTTTTGATGCATCAGATCGCGCAGTCGCCGTTCGGCTACACGCTGCGCATGATCCGCGACAACGCCACGCGGGCGAGCTTCATCGGCATCGACGTCTGGCGCGCCAAACTGACGATCTTCGTGCTCGCGGCGCTGTTCGCCTCGACCGGCGGCATGATCATGGCGCTGTTCGTGTCGGGCGCCTATCCGGAATTCGCCTATTGGACCATTTCGGGCGAAGGCATCTTCATCAACATGCTCGGCGGCGTGACCACATTCCTGGGGCCGATGGTCGGCACCGCGCTGTTCCTGATCCTCAACGATACCGTCACCCGTGTGACCGAGTATCACGGCATCGTTCTCGGCATTGTGATCCTGTTCTTCGCCATCGGCCTGCGCAAAGGCCTGATGGATTTCGTGATCGAATGGTACGTGCAGCGCCGCGAGCGTTCCGGGGAGCGCACGTCATGAGCCCGGCGGCAAAAGCGCGGGTCAGCGTGGTAACGGGCGGCGCCAGCGGGATTGGCGCGGCTTGCGCGCGGGAGCTCGCCGCAAGCGGCGATCTCGTGATGGTCGTCGATCGCGATTTGGCGAAGGCCGGGGATGTCGCCGCGGAATTTGGCGGCAAGGCCTATTTCGCCGATGTCGGGGACGAGACCAGCGTCGAGGCCTGTGCCGAAGCGATCGAGCGCGAATGCGGGCCGGTCGATGTGCTCGTCAACAGTGCCGGGATCATCCAGGTGCCGGTGCGGCCGCACGATTTGCCTATGTCGGCCTGGGACGACGTCGTTCGTGTCGACCAGCGCGGCACCTATGTCGCCTGCCTCGCCTTTGCCCGGCGCATGATCGCGCGCAAACGCGGCAGCATCGTCAACATCGCCTCGATCGCCGGCATGCGCTCGATGCCGTTACATGCCTACGCCCCGGCCAAGGCGGCCGTGATTGCGACCACCGAATGCCTCGCCGCGGAGTGGGGCCCCTCCGGCGTGCGGGTGAACGCGGTTTCTCCGGGCTATACGCTGACGCCGGCGCTGAAGAACGCGATTGATCGTGGCGAGCGGGATGTCTCCGCGCTATCAGCCAATGCCGCGCTGCGCCGTCTGGTCGATCCTTCCGAAATCGGGCGTGTGGTCGCCTTTCTTGCCTCCGATGCCGCGTCCGCGATCACGGGCGCCAATTTGCCGGTCGATTGCGGCTGGTTGGCCGGTACATCATGGAGCACCTATGGCGGACTTCGGGAGGCGAATGGCTAGCCATGCTGGAAATTCGCGCACTCTCGAAATCTTTCGGCGGCGTCAAGGCGACCGACAACGTGACGCTGGACTTTGCTGACGGTTCGTTGACCGCTGTCATCGGCCCCAATGGTGCCGGCAAGAGCACCTTTTTCAACCTGATCACCGGGGCGCTGAAGCCGGATTCCGGTCAGATCCTGCTCAATGGCGTCGACCTGGCTGGGCGCTCGCCGCCCGAGATCGTGCGCCACGGCATCGGACGCGCGTTCCAGGTTGCGAGTATTTTTCCCTCGCTCACGGTGCAGGAGACGATGCTGGCCGCCGTCGGGGCCGACCAGCGCCGTGCCAGCGTCATGCATCGAAGATTTCCGCTGGCTGAAACCCGCGACCGCGCCGAGCAGGCGATGGAATTGCTGGGGCTTGCCAGCAAACGTAACCGGACGGCGGCGACGCTGTCGCATGGCGACCAGAAGCTGCTCGATATCGCGCTGGCGCTGGTGCTCGATCCCAAGGTCCTGCTGCTCGACGAGCCCACCGCCGGCATGGGCACCGAAGAGCGCTGGCGCATGATCGACAAGGTCAGGGAGCTCTGGGAGAAACAGAAGATCACGGTCGTCTTCATCGAGCACGACATGGATATCGTGTTCAAGATCGCGCCCGAGATCGTGGTGCTGTGCTACGGCCGGATTCTCGCCACCGGCAAGCCCGATGCAGTCCGTCGCAACGAGGCCGTCATCGAGGCCTATCTCGGCACCGAACATCACGCGGAGGCCGCGATATGAGCGCGCAGCCGGTGGTGCAGGTCGAGGACCTCGACGTTTTCTACGGCAGCAGCCAGATCCTGTTTGGCGTCGGCCTGTCGGTGCGGCAGGGCGAGACCATGGCGCTGCTCGGCCGCAACGGCGCCGGTAAGTCGACCACGATGAAGGCCATCATGGGCCTGGCGCCGGCGCGCCGCGGCAAGGTCACCCTGCGGGGCAGGACGGTATCCGGGCTGAAGCCGCATCACATCGCCCGCGCCGGCCTCGGCTTCGTGCCGGAGGATCGCCAGATTTTCCCCGAGCATACGGTGGAAGACAATCTGGAGATCGGCGCCAAGAAAGGCCCCGATGGCCAGGACGAATGGTCGATCCGGCGCATCTACGATGTATTTCCGCTGCTGGAGCCCTTGCGGCACCGGATCGCGGGACGTCTCTCGGGCGGCGAACAGCAGATGCTGGCGATTGCCCGCACCCTGATGGGCAATCCGGCGCTGCTGCTGCTGGATGAGCCCAGCGAGGGGCTGGCGCCGATCATCGTGCAAAGGATCGGCGAATTGCTGCGGCAGCTCCGCGGCACCGGCGCCACGGTGTTGATCGCCGAGCAGAACATGCATTTCTGCCTTGGCCTTGCGAGCCACGCGACGGTTATCGACAAGGGCCAGATCGTCTACACATCCGGTATCGAAGAGCTGAAAGCCAACGAAAACATTCGTCAGCGCTATCTGGCGCTGTAGCTTTCGGTCCGTCCGGCTGTGGGAGGATAAATGGCTATCAAGCGTACGCTATCGCCGACGCATGAGGCACCGTACCGGGGTCTGCGCGTGCTGGATTTCGGGCAGGGCATCGCGTCGCCCTATTGCGCGATGCTGCTCGGCGTCTACGGCGCTGACGTCATCAAGGTCGAGCCGCCGGAGGGGGATTGGTCGCGTTTCCTGGGAACGACCTACGGAAACCATACGACGCTGTCGGCGGTCTACAACCGCGGCAAGCGCAGCCTCTGTCTCGACATGAAGCACAAGGACGCGATCGCAATCGCCCGGCAGCTGGCGCAAGATTGCGACGTCCTGATCGAGGGATTTCGCCCCGGCGTGGCTGCTCGCCTTGGGATCGGTTACGAGGAGCTCTCGCGAGACAATCCCGGCCTGATCTATCTGTCTGTCAGTGCTTTCGGGCAGAGCGGACCCTACTCAAGACGGCCGGGCTCTGATTCCGTTGCACAGGCATTCTCCGGTCTCGTGTCAGTAAACCTCGGCAACGACAACACGCCGCACCGGGTCGGCACCACAGTTTCCGACGTCGTGACCGGCGTCTACGCCTTCCAGGCGATTGCGACCACGCTGTTCGCGCGCGCAACCGTCGGCACCGGCCGCTGGATCGACGTCAATCTCTGCCAGTCGACGGCGGCGCTGCTCGGCCACAAGGTCGCCGAGCATATTCTGGAAGGCGGCGCACCGCGGGCGCTTAACGTGCCGGCAGGTTCCTATCAGACCAGCGATGGCTGGATGATGGTGACGCTGGTCAACGAACCGCAATACAAGCGGCTGTGTGCCGCCATCGAGCGCGACGACCTCGCCAGCGATCCGCGCTTTGCGGACTTCGCCAGCCGGGCCGACGCGGCCGACACGTTGATCTCGCAGCTGCGCGAGGTTTTCCTGGCGCGCCCGACCGACGTCTGGCTGTCGCGGTTGCATGCGGCCGATATCATTGCCGAACGCATCCTCAATCCAGGGGAGTGGCTGCGCAATCCTCACGTCGAAGCGACCAACGCGTCGGTGTGCCAGGATACCCCCGGCGTCGGCCCGGTCTACACGCCGCGCACGCCGGGTATTGCCAGTCTTTCCGAAGACGCACTTTGCCCCGCGCCTGACATCGGACAGGATAGCGTTGCGGTCCTGACCGAGGTCGGGCTCGATCGTGGCACCATCGAAGATTTGATCGCAGCCGGCGCGGTGCGTCAGGCCTGACAATAAGGAAGCGGCATCATGAGCGCTGAACTCATTCGCTACTCCGTCTCGGACAAGATCGCGGAGATCATGCTGGACCGGCCGCCGGTCAACGCGCTCAGCATGCCGCTGATCGATGCACTGCTGGCGGCGCTGCAGAAAGCGAAGGACGATCCGTCGGTATCATCAGTCATCATCGGCAGCCTGCACAAGGTGTTCTGTGCGGGGCTCGATCTCGACATCGTCAGGGGCAAGCCCGGGATTGAAACCAAGAAATTCCTCGAGCGGCTGTACTTCGCGCTGAACGATACCCAGTATCGGATGGGCAAGCCGACCATTGCCGCGGTCGACGGCGCGGTGCGGGCCGGCGGCATGACGATTGCGATCTCCTGCGACATGATCATCGCTGGCGACGCCTCGACCTTCGGCTATCCGGAGATCGATGTCGGGCTGATCCCGGCGATCCACTTTGTGCAGCTGCCCCGGCTGGTCGGAAAACACCAGGCATTTGGTCCGCTGTTTCTGGGCGAGCCCTTTGATGCCGCGACTGCATTCCGCATGGGTCTTTTGAGTGAAGTGGTGCCGAAGGGCACCGCGCTTGAGCGCGCCCGCGATATTGCGCGGAAGCTCGCCGCCAAGTCGCCGATCGTCATGAAGATTGGCCGCGATTCCTTCATGCGCGCGGTCGATGCCGATTTCCGCCGTTCGGTCGAGAACACGGCCGAGAGCTTTGCGCTTGTAGCGACGACGGAAGATTGTCAGGAAGGGTTGAATGCGTTCGTCGAGAAACGGACGCCAAACTACAAGGGACGCTGATGGCGGGACTATATTTCGAGGAGTTCGAGGTCGGCCGGGAATTTCATCATGAGTTCAGCCGGACCGTCACCGAGATGGACAATACGATGTTCAGCCTGCTGACGATGAATCCGCAGCCGCTGCATATCGATGCGCATTTCTCCGAGAATACCGAGTTCGGCCAACGGCTGTTCAACAGCCTCTATACGCTCGGCATCATGATCGGCATGAGCGTCTATGACACGACGCTGGGCACGACGGTCGGCAATCTGGGCATGACCGACGTCAAATTCCCGAAACCGGTGTTTCACGGCGATACGCTGAAATCCCATACCAAGATCATCTCCAAGCGCGCCAGCAAGTCTCGGCCGACGCAGGGGATCGTCGAGTTCGAACACACCATGACCAATCAGCGCGGGGAGGTGGTCGCCAGTTGTCGCCGCACCGGTCTGATGCATTGCAAACCGAAGGCGTGATTTGATGCGATCGTTCCTGTTCGTTCCCGGCGACAGCCTGCGCAAGTTCGAAAATGCCAGGAAGACCGCGGCCGATGCGTTGATCCTCGATCTCGAGGATTCGATCGCGCCGGACGAGAAGGTCGGGGCGCGGCGCACCGTGCGGGAAATGCTCGCTGCGCGGAACCCCGTCCAAAAAATGTATGTCCGCATCAATGCGCTCGATACCGGCATGACGCTGGGCGATCTCGCCGCCGTGATCCCGGGCAAGCCTGATGGGGTGGTGCTGCCGAAATGCGCTGGTGCCGCCGATGTTAACAAACTGTCGCTGTACCTCGATGCGTTCGAAGCCGCATCTGACATCGAACACGGAACCACCCGGATCGTGACGGTGGCGACGGAGACCGCGCGGGCGGTGCTCAAGCTGCTCGACTTCGAGAACATGAGCCCTCGGCTGTGGGGCATGATGTGGGGCGCGGAGGATCTCGCTGCGTCCCTTGGCGCCTCACGCAACCGGACCGCGGGCCGATATCATGGGCCGTTCTTGCTGGCACGCGACCTCTGCCTGATCAGCGCCGCGGCTGCCGGCGTCGTCGCGATCGATACCATTGCCACTGATATCAATGATCTCGACGCCCTGCGGGAAGAATCGATCGCCGCGCGTCAGGACGGCTTTCTGGCGAAGGCGGTGATCCATCCCAAGCACGTCGATGTCGTCAACGCCGCCTTCCTGCCGACGGACGAAGAGATCGCCTGGTCGGAGAAGATCGTCAAAGCCTTCAACGACAATCCGGCCTCCGGCGTCGTCAAGATCGACGGCAAGATGATCGACAAGCCGCATCTGCGCGCCGCCGAAAAGATTCTCGCACTGCGAGCCAAGTAGAGTGGGCAAAGGCGCACTTGCGCCGTGCCCACCATCTACTTCGATGGCCTGAATGGTGGGCACGCTACGCTTTGCTACAAACTGCGGGCTCGGTAGAGCGCCCCGTAGCCCGGATGAACGCACCGACCTACACCTGCCTCGTCATTCCCCGATGCGACAAATTGGCCCGTCGGGCAAAATTTCGCTTTTACAGAATGGCAAA
Source organism: Bradyrhizobium sp. AUGA SZCCT0158 (assembly GCF_018130065.1). GTDB lineage: Bacteria > Pseudomonadota > Alphaproteobacteria > Rhizobiales > Xanthobacteraceae > Bradyrhizobium. Next base: position 296,214 of record NZ_JAFCME010000009.1, read on the forward strand.
TCAGGTGCACATATGTCGCCATCCCGTCCTGGTCAGAAGGGCGTCGGCCGTCGTCACGGACGTTGGACGGGTTGCGGTGGACGATTGTTTACGCTGAGACGACGGCGTGGATAAGCGTACGGCAAAACCGTGTGGTCCTGGCACCCGTTGCAGGTGTCAAGCTGTCGGGTAGGCGAAAGC